>JAXLUF010000009.1:0-47258 GCA_046329685.1 Ferruginibacter sp. | reverse complement strand
ATAACTGCTAAAGCTGAGCGGCAGCGCAAACAATAAAAGCAGTAGTTGATGGATTCTTTTCATGATTGGCGATTAACAGTTATTTATTTTCCAGTTTTTCCACACGTTTCAGCAATTCGTCAATGGTTTGTTGTTGTTTATTGATGAGCTGCTGTTGTTCCTGCATGGCCTTGGTGAGCACCGGGATCAATCCGATATAGTTAACGGCTTTATATTTTATTTCAGGTGCGTTTTTTTCATCGGCCGGGTGTGAAGCATTTTCCACCAGGGTGGGGAATACTTTTTCCAGGTCCTGTGCCACAAATCCGAACTGGCGGAATGTGGGCAGGTTGAAACTTTTGTATTCATCGGCTTTCAGCATATAGCTCACCGGGCGCAACTGCATGATCTGGTTGATGGTGTTGGTACTGATATCCTGGATATCTTTTTTGAAACGGATATCCGATAAGTTCGTCCAGGTGCCTGTATAGCCCCCGCTTCCTCCACAGAAAACCCCATAGTTCAAAGCCCCGCCTGAGGCTGTTCCGTATACACCGATATTGGTTCCGCTGGTAATGGTCATCCCCGCACCATATACACCATATGAACCTCCCGTTCCGCTAAGGCTGGCGGGTGTGATTCCCGTTACTCCCCTGTAACCCCCACTGAAATATCCTCCATAGCCCCAGTTTTGCACGTTATCGGCTGTACCAATCACCCCAGCCACATCCGATGAGCCGCCATACGTGTTATTTCCATAAACAGCTGCGCCATTGGAAACATAATTGGTGGAGTTATTCGATTCAAAATAACCGGCATTGGCTGCTGTAGTGGCTGTAATATTATAAACACTCAGCGGATAGTTGGGAGTGGTGGTGCCGATTCCCACGCGGGTGTTGGCGGTGGCGTTATTGATGCCATTGATGGCCCCCAACACCAGTGAATTGCTTTGGGCTACTGTGGCCCTTGCTCCGATGGCAGTTGCATTGGTAAGGTTATTAAAGTTCACATCTGCATTATTACCAATGGCGGTGTTATCACTTCCTGTTAAATTGCTGTACAGGGAACTATCTCCCAAACTGGTATTACCTGTTCCCGTGGTGGTGGCCCGCATAGCATTATTCCCGATTGCGGTATTGCCATTGCTGCTGATGGTACTGCGCAGGGAACTATAACCCAGTGCGGTGTTATTATATCCATCAATATTCACTTTGAGTGCATTGCTGCCCACACCGGTATTGTGCAGGCCATTAACGGTATTGGCCGCGGCCACTCCGGATCCGTTCTGATAAAGGGCACTGTCGCCCACGGCCACGTTATTGCTGCGGTTCTGGTTAAAATACATGGCAACATGGCCCAGTGCCACGTTATTATTACCGGATGTATCAAACCTGTCGGCCCAAAAACCTATGGCAACGTTGCGGCTGCCACTGATGCTCTGGTCTTTGGCACCCGCCCCGATTACCGCATTGAGGCCGCCGGTTTTATTGCTGCCTAAGGCGCTTTCACCAATGGCAACATTCTGGCTGCCCGTGGTGGTGGCACTCATTGCGTAATCTCCCAAAGCCACGTTGCTCGAAGCGGTTGTAAAATTCTCCATAGCATGAAATCCCATTACACTGTTGTTGATACCTGTGCTCAGGCCGCTCTGACCCTGGCCCGAATAAGTACCAATAAAAGTATTTCCGCCAAATATGCCGCTGCCCAGTGCATAATATCCGGCATTGACGCCCAGGGCCACATTATCGTTTGATTTTTTATTGCTGCGTAAGGCAGAAGTGCCTACCCCGGTATTGGTGAGGGCCGAGCTGTCCTGCTCCAGCGCAAACAAACCAACGGCTGTTTCCCAGTAACCCGTTTTCTTATTACTCATAGACCAGGTACCCACTGCCGTATTCTGATTGGCATTTCCAAAATTGAACATCGCCCCGCGGCCAACGGCCACATTCCAGGTAGTGCTGTCGCCATTTTCCATAGCGCCCACACCCAGGGCCACACTTTCACTTACTTTATCGGGATTACGTAATGCACGAAATCCTACCGCAACAGTTGCGTAGGCTGATGTATCATATTCCATCGCCTGACCGCCGATTGCAGTATTCCAGTAGCCGGCCGCATTTACATTTTTGAGTGATTTGAGTGAATTAAAACCCATGGCTTCATTCTGGTCGGCACGGGTAGTGGCCGCCATAGATGAATCACCGATCGCTGTATTCTGCAAACCATTGTTTCTGCCCAGGGCAATGGAACCAACGGCGGTATTGCCCGGATTAAAATTACCCGCCAGGGCAGAATCACCAATGGCTACATTTCTTACTGAACCGGCATTAAAAAAGAAATCGCCATAATTAGCCCGGTAACCAAGTGAGGTATTACGTGACCCCGTGGTATTCAGGTGTGAAGCCTGGAAACCAACGGCGGTATTACTTTTTCCCTGATCGAGGTTGGTGGAATTATAAGGCGGAGCATTGGTTGCACGTGAGTTATAAAATAAAGCTCCCCATCCGATGGCGGTGGTGTTATTACGCCGGTTAAAATACGCCGCGTTGGTACCTACCGCCGTTGTATAACTGGTGGAGTCGCCAAATAAATTCGTTTGTACGCCAATACCTACATTCTCCACGCCCTTGGTGGTTCCGGTAAGCGCCAGGTAACCTACAGCCGTATTATAATTACCGGTGGTGTCCGTATTTAATGCAGAAGCTCCAATGGCCGTATTGTAATCGGCTTTAATTAAGCGCCCGGCATCATTACCTACGGCGGTATTGTTATTGCCGGTGGTACTCCTGTACATGGCTGCATTACCCACTGCAGTATTGTTGATACCGGCAGCAAGCACCGACATGGTATATGAGCCAACGGCAGTATTGGCGCCGTTAGTGGTAACACTGTCCATGCTTAAATAGCCAACAGCCGTATTGGGGTATGCGGCGGTTGTTTGTGTCAGGGCCCTGCTTCCCACTGCCACATGCTGCACACCGGAAACATTTTTGCTGAGGGCCATGGCACCTACCGCTGTATTGTCGTTTCCATAGCGGTTAGCCGCAAGCGCCGAATCACCCAGGGCCGAGTTACGGCTGTAATCCGATCCAAATCCGCTTAAGCCATAGAGGGCGCCATTACCCACGGCTGTATTTTTTACTCCGTTCACGTTTGAGTATAGTGCATAGGCACCAATACCGGTATTTCCTTCACCCCCCGTTCCGGCAAAGGCATTGATTCCATACATGGCGCCATAACCCATGCCCGTGTTGAAGTCGGTTTTGTTATAGTATCCGGTATAGCCACCAATAAATGTGGTATAACTGGCGGTGTCACCATAGTAACCGGCGGCATAGCCCATGTTATTGTTCATATCGCCCCGCTTATTCAGGAAATTGCTGTACCTGCCGATGGCATTGTTCCAGTTGCCACTGGAGTCTGATTCGAGGGCCCCTACACCAAGCGCCACATTTTCGGTACCGGTTTTATTGTTACGAAGGGACCTCCAGCCCGCCGCCACATTCAGTGTACCCACACTGTCCAGCTCCATGGCCTGGTAGCCAATGGCTGTATTGAGGTCGCCATTTACATGGTTCATCATCGCGTTGGTACCCACTGCCGTATTCTGCAGTCCGTTCTGCATATACCGTAAGGAAGAAGTACCGATACCCACATTGCTGGAACCGGCAGTATCGGTATTGAGGGCATATTCACCTACGGCCACATTATAGGCATTGAATTTTTGATTCTGGAGAGAGAATGCGCCCACTGCTGTATTTTCGGAGGCCGAAACAGCCAGCTGCATACTGGCATTACCAATGGCCACATTATACGAACCGGTGCTGTCATTGGCAAAAGCCACATGACCCAGTGCTACGTTCCGGCTGCCGGTAGTATTGAATTGCCCGGCCGCTGCTCCTATAAAATTATTCCCAATGGCGGATGTACTGCTTAGCCCGGCATACAGGCCAATATAGTTATTATTATGTGCGGCCGCCGTAAGGTTCCGTCCCGCCTGATTCCCGATATTCACACCCGAAAAATTATTGTTGGCTCCCGGACCTGCCAGGTACCCGATATTCACATAGCCAATGGCCGTATCGTTACCGGCCTGGTAGCCGAAGAAATAATTTCCGCGTACATTATCCAGCCTTCCTGTTTTGACGTTATTCTGCCGGAAGTTCAGCGGTACATCGTCCTGGTTACCAAAGAAACTGCTGGCATCGGTTAACCCGGTATTGCCATGTGTTTTCCAGTTGATGGTATCCATCAGCGGACTGGCATTACCCGATAACCACACCCATTGCGATCCATCGTAGTAATGAAAGCCGATACTATCGGGCGAGAGCTGGTACACCAGCAAACCCGTGGCCGGTGTGGCAATGGCTGTTTTCTCCGCCTTTGTCATCCGCGGAATCAGCATTCCCTTAACGGTGCTGCTGACATCCAGGATTGCGCTGGCATGCGCCGCCGCACCGGTATTGTTCACACTAAGAGATTGTGCCTGTGCTGAAAATTGGTAAGCTATGGCCAGCAGTGTAAGGAGGGCAGGCCGTAAGATTTTTTTCATCGGAAAAATGATAGATAGTTTAATAATTGATTCAGTTATGTTTTGTATTTGCTGGTGTATCTGCAACCGGCGCTGCAGGGGTTACCGGGTTCAGTTCTTTTGGCTTTTCAGCGGTTCCATTCAGCGTTTTCAGTTGTTCCGGACTGAGGTGGCCGGTAATACCACTGCCATCGCTGCTGAGCAGCGTCGCTTTCGGGGCGCGGTTGCCGGCATTGGAGGCATTGGCATTTGTGGTTGCCGGCGGGTTTGATTTATCAACAGAGGCATCAGGCGGCATCACTCCATCCACCGGCTGCAGTTGGGGCAGGGGAGAAGGAATTTTGGTAACGGTTTCCGCGGGGGGCGTTTTTTGGTCATAATTTTTCCGGAGCTCAGTTTTGATATCCTGCGCCTTAATGGAAGTAACAGCCGCCAGGCAGCCTATTACCGGTAAGATTGATTTTATTAATTTCATAATTATACTATTAAGGTGTTGGATGATTAATTATTGATACCCAGTTTGGCTTTGATGGCCTGCATGTCTTTTTCCAGTTGTTCGTTTTTCTTTTTCAGGTCCTCAATCTGCTGTTGCTGTTCTTTGATTGCATTTACATATGAGATAAAGACCGGATGGAGGTCCAGGCTCAGGTAACCATCTTTACCGGTTTTTACTGCTTCAGGAAAAACCTTTTGCACTTCCTGGGCAGTAAACCCATATTCTTGTTCATCCGCAGGAAGGTTCCTGGCGTTACCGGGTGCGTAATGATACCTGATGGTATTCAGCTTTAATATTTCAGCCAGTCCTTTTGTATATTTCCCATCAATGGTTTTTAAACGGCTGTCTGAACTGATTGTCCAGGTGCTTGTACCAGGTTTTCCAGCTGAGTTGGTACTTAGCTCCAGCTGGTAATTAGGGATGGTGGTACCAATCCCAACGAAGCCATTATTATCAACCGTCATTCTGGTAGTATTACCACCCGCCCTGATTTGTATGGAACTGTCTGCACGGAATATGATGCCGCCTTTTATTGAAGTCGATGCATTACCCGAGAGGATACCATTTTCACTGGCATTGGGGTTTGATAAGGTAATATAAGAACTGGCATTGTCTTCGATAATCATTGAGCTGTTGACGTTATAGGTTCCCCCGCTGGCACCATTGCGGGTTACGTGTAAGCGTGCATTGGGTGTAGTTTCGCCGATTCCCACATTCACAGTGGTGGTGGCTCCATTTAAACCGGCAATGCTGCCCAAAACCACCGTATTGCTTTGGCTGGCGAGCGCCTGGGCGCCAATGGCTGTGGCATTGGTTAAGTTAGAAACAGAAACATCAGCATTATAGCCAAGTGCAGAGTTGTAGCTGCCCGACAGGTTGGTGTAAAGCGCACTGTCGCCAAGGCCCGAGTTACCGGTACCGCCGCTCTTTACCAGGGCATTATTGCCCACGGCTGTATTACTGATACCGCTGTTGGGGGAGCGCAATGCATTGTAACCAATACCTGTATTGTTGTAACCATCGTTATTGAAACGCAGGGCAGCGCTGCCCACAGCTGTATTGCGCAATCCATTGAGGGTATTGGCGGCCGAAACCGTAACACCATTTTGATAGAGGGCACTGTCGCCTACGGCCACGATATGGCTCCTGTTGTAATTAAAATAATGGGCTTTGCTGCCAATGGCGGTATTATAACTACCGGAGGTATCAATACGGTCGGCCCAGAAACCCACGGCCACATTTTCGATACCCGTGTGGTTTTGATCTTTTGCCCCGGAACCTACGGCCACATTCAGGTTACCGGTAGTGGTGGAGCCCAGTGCACTTTCGCCGATACCAACATTTTGTCCGCCCGATGTTATGGCCGTCAGTGCATAATCACCAACGCCCACGTTAGCGCTTCCGGTACTTAAACCACTCGCACCCTGTCCGGCATAACTTCCTATATAGGTATTATTATCGCCGGTAGCCCAATAACCGGTATTGATACCCAATGATACGTTGCGGATACCATCGGCATTGTTACGGAAGGCGGAGGTACCCACCACTGTGTTTTCATTACCGGTGGTATCTGTTTCCAGCGCATGATAACCGATGGCGGTATTCCAGATAGTGTTTGCCAGTTCATTACCGGCATAGGCGCCAACTGCCACATTTCCCTGGTTCTTAACTTTTGTTAATGATTTGTAACCTACGGCAACATTATCAAACAAAGCGCCCGCATTCGAAACCGCTTTTCCCATGGCACTGTCGCCAATAGCAACATTATTCCAGGTGCCTCCCAAACCGGAGTTTGCTAAGGCTTCCGTTCCCATCACCACGTTTGAACCTCCGATACTAAATGCCATCGCACTATCACCAACCGCTGTATTCCGTCCTGTTGTGTAATCATAAAAACCAAAACCTGCGTCGGTATTGGATAGGGCCCTGAAGCCTAAGGAAGTGTTTTTATTACTGGCCCATACTCCGCGGCCGGCTTCATAACCTATGAAAGTAATCTCTTTAGGGTCGTAACTTACCTGGGAGCCTGCTTGATAACCGGCGGCATACCCCATCGCCACATTATAATCCTGTTTGTTGTAAGCAAGTGCATACGCGCCGATCGCTGTGGTAGCGGTGACCGTATCCCCATTATTGGATGCCCTGTATCCCATGCTTACATTCAGGTCGCCGCGTTTATTCAGGAAAGAAGCGTACCGCCCCACGGCGCTGTTATAATTACCGGATGAATCTGATTCCAATGCTCCCACGCCCACAGCCGTATTTTCAAAAGCCTGCCGGGCGCCCCGCAAAGCCCTGAATCCCACGGCCACATTGCTGAAGCCTGTTCCTTTGGCAGTACCATCCAAACCATACCGGTCCATGGCTTCGCTTCCAAGGGCCGTATTCCAGTAACCGGCGCTGTCACCCCGGTTGGCAAAAGCCCCCAAAGCGGTGTTGCTTCCGTTTACACCTCTGTGAAAGTACATGGCGTCTGCGCCCACTACGGTGGAATAACTTGAGGAATCTGAATTGCGCTGGGCGCTTAATCCCAGGCCTGTATTATAAATCCCGGTGCGATTGAACTCCATACTGTAAGCACCAATCGACGTATTATAGAAGGTATTTTTTGATGAGTCCCGCTGGCTGTAATAACCCACGGCGGTATTGTAGCCCTGGCCCTGTTGTTTGCTGAGTGCTTTATAGCCGATTGCCACATTCGCATCTGTGTTAAGCGCAGCTGCCAATGAACTGTCGCCGATAGAAACATTGAAGTTACCATTATCCACAATTCCCAGGGCATTGGTGCCTACTGCCACATTACATATGCCAAACCCTGCCCATGCCATGGCACTGTCGCCAATAGCGGTATTTCTTCCCGTGGTGTTTCCATGAAAAGTATTTGCCTGCCTGCTATAAAGGGCCCGGAAACCAACCGCTGTTGATTTAGGGTTAATGAAAGCGCCGTGTCCGGCATCCGTTCCCACGGCCGTCATTTCAGTGGTGCTCTGGTTGGAAAATGAAAAATACCGGCCTGCCTGTGCACCTACCGCCACATTATTATTGTTGCGGTTACGTTCACCGGCATAAAACCCGATAAAAGTGCTGTTACTGGTGGTGTCGTTGAGCACACCAGCCCTGAAACCCAGGAATGTATTATTTAAACCAGTGGTGAAACCGGCATTACTGTTAAAGCCCAGTGTTGTGTTACCCGATGCACTGTCTACAATTCCGGATGGGGTATTCCTTACCCTGAAACGCAGAGCGGTATCATTCAGTGTGCCCAGGAAACTGGCAGCGGTAGCATTATTATTACCGGTGAGTTTCCAGGCGGTGGTATCGGTGGCATAACCACTGGCGTTGATAAATACCCATCTGGTATTAGGCAGATCATAATAATGAAAACCGATACTGTCGGGGCCCGTTTGATAAACCAGGAGGCCGTTGGCCGGACTGGCAATTGCATTTTTCTGGGTTTTATCCATGCGGGGCACCAGTACACCTTTGGAAGTACTGCTCACATCAAGGATAGAACTGGCATTGGCCGGCGCTCCGGTATTGTTAATGCTTAACGACTGGGAGGTTGCAGTAAAATGAATGGTGCCTGCACATAAAAATGCAAACACTAACCGTAAAGGTTTAGTCATGGTAGATAAGTTTTTCGAATAAATTAAACTTGGCTAGTCCAGGAGATTGGAACTTTGTCTGTTTGGGGGGATATCAGGGCTGTGAAATAAAAATAGCTTTTTTTCACTAATCCGGCCGGTTTTCTGATAAAATGTTTACGAAAAATTCATCCGCTTAAAAAATATCAGAATATCCAATAGTATCCCACAGATTCCGTGCGGTAAAGCTACGCTGCTTACGGGTAACGAAAAATACTACAAAAAGGGGATAATCAACAAGTTGTATGATACAAAATTAGTATCCGTTCCCGTTAGATGAATAAAAATGCAATACGATGTTATACAGCATCCGGGTAGAGGGGAAATTGCTGCATAAATGCCTTCACTTCCTCCTTAACAGCTGATATAATATTTTCATCATCTGTATTCATCAGTACCTTATCTATAAAGCCCACTACGGTTTCCATATGGGCTTCCTGTAAACCCCTGGTGGTAATGGCGGGTACCCCTACCCGGATACCGGAGGTTACAAAGGGACTTTTATCATCGTAGGGCACTGCATTTTTATTAAGGGTGATATGTGCCTTGTCTAATGTTTCCTGTGCTTTTTTGCCGGTAAGGTTTTTATTACGCAGGTCTATCAGCATCAGGTGGTTATCGGTACCCCCCGAAACAATATGGTAGCCGCGGTCGAGGAAGGCTTTGGCCATAGCCTGGGCATTGGCAACAATCTGGCGGGCATAGCTGGTGAATTCATCGGTGAGCAGTTCACCGAAAGCCACGGCTTTGGCGGCGATAACATGTTCCAGGGGGCCGCCCTGGGTTCCGGGAAATACGGCCATGTCAAGGAGGTTACTCATCATCCGTGTATTGCCTTTCGGATCCTTCAGTCCGAACGGATTTTCAAAATCCTTCTTCATCAGTATGATACCTCCGCGGGGGCCCCGCAGGGTCTTATGGGTGGTACTGGTAACAAAATGACAATGCTCGAAGGGAGAACTCAGCAGGCCTTTGGCGATTAATCCGGCGGGATGGGCCATATCGCACATTACAAAAGCGCCGGTCTCATCGGCAACCCGGCGGATACGGGCATAATCGATATCGCGGCTGTAGGCGCTGGCACCGCAGATGATCAGTCTGGGTTTTTCGGTACGGGCTTTTTCTTCCAGCATTTCATAGTCGATCAACCCCGTATCTTTTTTAACGGTATAGAAATGCGGCTGGTACAATTTGCCTGAGAAATTAACCGGAGAGCCATGGGTGAGGTGGCCTCCCATGCTGAGATCAAGTCCCAGGATTTTATCGCCGGGTTGTAAAATCGCCAGCATCAGCGCCGCATTTGCCTGGGCGCCGCTATGGGGCTGCACGTTGGCGTACCCGCAGTTGAAAACCTCTTTGATCCGGTCGATTGCCAGTTGTTCCACCTGGTCTACCAGTTCACAACCGCCATAGTAGCGGCGGCCGGGATATCCTTCGGCGTATTTATTGGTGAGCACACTGCCCATGGCCTGCATTACCTGCGGGCTGGTAAAATTTTCCGAAGCAATGAGTTCGATACCGCTCTGCTGGCGCTCCAGCTCCTGTCCGATAAGATCAAATACCAGTTTATCTTTCTGCATGAGTAAAAAATTGTGCGGCAAATATACGGAGGAAGGAGGTTTATCATCAGTTATCTGTTATCAGTTATCAGCCAGTCTGCCGGCAACAGTCTGCCGGCTGGTATTTCTTTACCTAAAATTCACTAATTTCACACCCCATTTTAAGCAGGAGAAACTATATTGTAAACTAAAGTTGCCATCCACGGATGGCAGAGGGTTTCACAATGAAGGCAATTATACCGGTTGCGGGTGCCGGCACCAAGCTAAGGCCCCATACCTATACCCAGCCCAAGGCGTTGATTCCCCTTGCCGGGAAAACCATTCTCAGCATCATTGTGGATCAGCTGCATGAGGCCGGGATCAATGATTTTATTTTTATCATCGGTTACCTGGGCGAAAAGATACAGGATTATGTAATCAAGCAGTATCCCCATCTCAATTGTCATTTTATACAGCAAAGCGAACGCCATGGAACCGGCCATGCCATTGAGCTCACGAAAGAACTGGTGGGCGCCGATGAAGTGCTGATTGTACTGGGCGATACCATTGCAGAATACGATGTAAGGGAAGTGATCCATGCGCCCCATTCCATGCTGGGTGTGAAAAAAGTTGACGATCCGCGGAACTTTGGCGTAGCAGAAATCGAAGAAGATGATTTTATCAGCCGGGTGGTGGAAAAGCCGGCTATTCCCAAAAGCAATATGGCCCTGGTGGGAGTGTATAAAGTGAAGGAAACGGATTTCTTGTTTACCTGTATCGAAAAGATCATCATGGCCGGTATCAAGAGTTATGATGAATTCAATCTCACCGATGCCCTGGAATGTATGATCCAGAGCGGGGCCCGTTTCAAAGCCTTCAAAGTGCAGAACTGGTTCGATTGCGGGAAAAAAGACACCCTCCTCGAATCCAATGCCACCCTGCTCAAGAAATTCGGCGGTAATGTATCACCCCTGCATAATTTCGAAAATACCATCATTATTCCCCCGGTAAGTATCGCCGAGGGTTGTGATATACGTAACTCAGTTATTGGTCCAAACGTGGCCATCGGTGAACATACTTCTCTCAATCATGCCATCATCAAAGATTCCATCATCGGCGCCTATTCCAAACTGGTGGATATTGTGCTCAGCAACTCCCTCATTGGCAGTGATGCCGAAGTAAAAGGGGTGAACCGGAGCCTCAATATCGGGGATAATACCGCTATCGACCTCAGCGGGGGCATTAAGGGGTAATACACAGATTATCAGACTATTAAAAATGAATCCGGGAGCCGGCCGCCTAAAAAAATTGCGGAAAAATAAAATAATAATCTTTACTTTGCGTTTCAAAGTACTTTTAATTTTGTTCATCGCCGGCGTGAATAAGTTAATAAGTTGATGAACCTGTTGCCGCCGTGGCGTTTTAACTTTACGACCAGTATATTCAACAAAACAATATGCAAAACCGCATAACAGCCCTTTTCAACATTGAATACCCGATCATCCAGGCAGGAATGATATGGGCCAGCGGCTGGAAGCTGGCCAGTGCGGTGAGCAATGCCGGCGGCCTTGGCATCCTCGGGGCGGGCAGTATGTACCCCGATGTGCTGCGGGAGCATATCCGGCAGTGTAAAGCCGCCACCAAAAAACCCTTTGGGGTAAACCTGCCCCTGCTGTACCCCGATATAGCAGCGCATATCCAGATCATCATCGAAGAAAAAGTTCCCATTGTTTTTACATCGGCTGGTAATCCGCAGACCTGGACAGCCACCCTGAAAAAAGAGGGCATCACCGTGGTACACGTGGTGAGCAGCAGCAAATTTGCCCGTAAAGCCCAGGAAGCTGGTTGCGATGCAGTTGTGGCCGAGGGTTTTGAAGCCGGCGGCCATAATGGACGGGAGGAAACCACCACCCTGGTACTGATTCCCGCTGTAGTGGCTGCAGTGGATATACCGGTGATTGCAGCCGGCGGTATTGCCACCGGCCGGCAGATGCTGGCGGCGATGGTTCTGGGTGCTGAAGCGGTACAGATCGGCAGCCGCTTTGTGGCCAGTGAAGAAGCTTCTTCCCATCCTGCTTTTAAAGAAAAAGTGGTGGAAGCTCTCGAAGGCGATACCCGCCTGCTGCTGAAGAAACTAACGCCGGTGCGCCTGCTCAAAAATAAATTCGCCGATGAAGTGGCGGCTGCCGAAGATCGTTGTGCCGGTGCAGGCGAACTGCAGCAACTGCTGGGCAGGGCCCGGGCCAAAAAAGGAATGTTTGAAGGAGATTTGGAAGAGGGAGAACTGGAGATCGGACAGGTGAGTGCCCTGATCAGCCGCATTCAGCCCGCAGCCGCTATCGTGGCGGAAATCTGGAAAGATTTTGAAATGGCTTTACAGGCCCCTTTGAAATAAACCTTACTTTAGCGAATTATTAAAAATTTGTAAATCAATCTCTGCTAATAAATGTCGGTACCAAAAGCTCCGCTTCATTTTTTTCACAGGCCATTACTGTTCCTGTTTTTTCTGACACTGTTGGCGCACAAGGGCCAGGCACAGGTGAATCCGAATGTAAAAGATCCGAGCAATCCTGACGGTCTGCCCTCCAGTACCCAATTACCCCCCGCCCAGTTATACGATTTACTGAAAGATAAGAACCCTGGTAACGAAAAATCAATTGGCAAGGATATCAGTAAATCGCTGAAACAACGGATCGAAAAGGATAGCCTGGTTAAGGAAACCACCCCCCAATCACAGGCCAAACCCGAGGAAACCTATGGGATGCATTTGTTCAGGGCCGGTGTGGTGGCTTCGATTACCGAATTATCCACTCCGCCGCTGGATTACCCGATTGGTGTGTATGATCAACTGATTGTTTCGCTCTGGAATGGCGCCGAAGCCACACTGGAGTATACTGTTGCCCGTGATGGCTCCATATTCCCTGCGGGCCTGGGCAAGATATATGTGCAGGGACTCACGTTTGAGCAGGTACGCTCCCTGCTAACCCGCCGCTTCAAAACCTATGTGCCGCCCACTACCAACATTACGGTTTCAATCGGGGCACCCCGAACCATTTCGGTTAATGTGGCCGGTGAAGTAAATACCCAGGGCCCCGTAACCGTATCGGCATTTACCAATGCCTTCAACGTGATTGCACTTGCGGGTGGTCCCACCGACCTGGCCAACCTCCGCGATATCCTGATCAAGCGGAATGGCAAAGTGATCGACCAGCTGGATGTATATAAATATCTTACTACCGGCGATTTCGGCAAACATATTTACCTCGAGAACAATGATTTTGTAATTGTTCAGACGGTGGAGAAAAAAGTGAAGGCCGAAGGCCGTTTCCGCCGCCCCATGTATTACCAGCTGAAAAAAGATGAGGGGATGAAAGCGCTGCTGAAATATGCCGGCGGACTGGAAAAAGATGCGTTTTCGAGCGGCGTGAAAGTATACCGTACCGAGCTGGAAAAGCAAACCATCCGGGATGTAAATGCCACAGCCATTCTCAATCCCACCAATGACCCCCGCCTGCGGAACGAAGACTTTATGCTGAATGATGGGGATATCATTAAGGTAACACCGGTTAACCCGGGCTTGATCAATAAAGTGGAGCTGAAAGGCGAAATTTCGTATCCCGGCACTTATGAAGTGCGTAAAGGAGACCGGCTCTTTGATATCATCAACCGGGCCGGCGGTTTAACCCGTAATACCTTTTTACCCCGGGCCTATATTTTCAGGGGCGGTGGCGACAGTACGAATATCCGGGCCAATAAACTGGAGGTAAACCTTACCGGTGTGGCAAAAAACGACACGGCGAGTATCAATAATATTGAGATCATGCCCAACGACCAGGTGCTTTTCTTCAACAATAACCAGTTTGGCGATAAGCAGTATGTGGAAATATTTGGCGAAGTAAGGAAGGAAGGAAAGATGACCAAATACGGCGGCATGACACTGCAGGATCTGCTCTTCTTATCAGGCGGGCTCAAGCAATCCGCCGAATACGGGCGTATCGAAATTGCCAGCATCGTGGATATTGATTCGGCCAAGCAATTACAGATTCCCACGCGAACGGTGATCAAAACCGTTAAGATATCTCCCGACCTCGATATCGACAGTGTTTCGGCGGCGATTATCATGAAACCTTACGACCAGGTGTATGTGCGCAAGAACCCCACTTTTGAATTACAGCAACTGGTGCAGATCAACGGAATGGTACGCTACTCAGGGCCCTATCCGCGGCTGAGCAAGAACGAACGGCTCTCCTCCTATATTGAGCGGGCTGGCGGGGTAAGTGACAATGCCGATCTCAGCGGTGCCATTCTGTACCGTAAAAAGACAGTGGCCTTCCGTGAAAATATAACCGCAAAAGTGACGGCGCTTACCGATTCGCTTGGTGGTATCAAAACTGATTCGGCCCAGGCCACTATCGCCGAAGTGGCCAATGAACCTGTGAGCATTGATCTCTACAGGGCAATGAAATATAAAAACTCCAAGTACGATATCATCCTGCAGGAAGGGGATGTGATCTTCGTTCCGGAGATCAATCCTTTTGTCAGCGTGAAGGGAACCGTACAGGCGCCCATCAAACTTACTTATGATAAAGAGCACAGCAACGTAGGCCACTATATCAGTGCCGCAGGAGGCTTCGGACAACGACCCTGGCGCAGCCGTATTTTTGTTCAGTACGCCAATGGTAAGAGCCGCCGCACCATCAACCTCTTCTTTGTACACTTCTATCCGAAAGTGAAAGCGGGCAGTACCATTACAGTACCGTTCCGCCCCGAAGGAAAAGGTGCCGGCGATTTTGCCCAGCAACTGGTGATCTCGATGGTTCCCGGTATCACCACCGCCTTGCTGGCCAAAGTGCTGCTGAAGCTATAATACCCAAAATCATAATCACTGATGACGCATATTGATTTAATAAAGCAGCTGCTTAAACGCCTCAAAAAATTCAGTTGGGTGATTGGTATCCTGGCTCTGGCTTCGGCTGCCTTCTTCTATTATATTGGTAAACAGGGGGTGGTTACCTACACTTCCAAGGCCACGGTGTTCCCGCTGAACAGCGCTACGGAAAACGTGTCTGCCAACTCTGCTATCAGTAATATCCTCGGTTTATCGGATGCGCCCAAATCCTTCAGTGGCGAAGCTTCCATTAATATCGTGGAACTGGCCACCAGCCGCCGTACCCGGGAAGCCGTTATGAAAGAACGCATCCCATCAATGCAAAACAAAACAGTGGCGCAGTTGCTGATTGAGGAGCATAACAGGCACGTTGGATTTATGCAGAATGAACGCATCCGCACCCCGCTCGACAGTTTAACCGAAAGCAATATCGCCAGCGCCCTGCTGCGGGCAGGCTTTACCGCCAAGATCAACAAAAACGGGATACTGGAACTGTACTTCAGTAATACCAGTCCCGACCTGGTGCGCCTGATCAGCTATATTTTTATTGATAAGATTTCCAGCTTTTATATCGACCTGAAAAAGAAGAAAGCCCAGCTGGATTTCGACTTCTCCGTAAAAAAAGCCGACTCCCTGCTGAATGTGCTCAATGATCTCGACCGGAAAGCCATTCAACTGGATGAAACCACTTTCTTTACCAATGAGGAATTAAAACGATACAGTTTACCCAAACAGAACCTGCTGCAGGATAAGGGTACTGTTCAGTCGCAATATTATTATGCCGTGAACAACCGCGAAGCGGCTGCCTATAAATTGCAAAAAGAAACGCCCATTATTGAGGCACTGGATCGTCCGGAGCCTCCGTATGATACCTCTTCCAAATCGGCTACCCTTTATGGTATGATTGGGTTTGTGCTGGGATTGCTGGCAGGGCTGGTACTTGTTAGCTGGAAAGTGGTAAGTAGGTTTCTCTCGCACGAACTTAACAAGGCGATTGAGAAAGCCTCAAAACCCAAAACACCCGAAGGAGAACAGTCTGCATCAGCGGATCAGCAGGTATAACCGCTTTTTCGCTTTCGGGCAACCTTATTCAATAAAAGAGAGGCTGGCAATTTTGCCAGCCTCTCTTAATTTTTTTACAGTGTTATAAAGGCGGAGCGGGATTATTATTTGCGGAATGCCCATTTGATCATTTCTTTCCAGCTGGGCTTCTTACCATACATCAATATGCCCACCCGGTAAATGCGGGCGGCGAACCAGGTGGTGAACATAAAGCCGCCGATCAGGAACAGCATCGACAGTCCCAGTTGCCAGTAAGGTACGGTATTGGGTACCCCAAAAGGAATACGGGCCATCATCACAATGGGCGAACTGAATGGAATAATACTGCTCCATACCGCTACGGAACTGTTGGGATTGGTGATAGCCGGCGACATCAGGGCGATGGAAAAAATTATGAGCATGGTGATAGGGAAGCTGAGCGACTGGGCCTCCCGCATATCTTCGTTGATGGCGCTGCCGATGGCCGCATACAGCGAGGAATAGAAGAAGAAACCGGCCAGCAGGTAGAAGATAAAACAGCTTACCACCATCAGGATATTAACGCTGCTGAACACGGCCTGCACCCTGCCCACCATTTCCACCATGGTGCCGGCAGAATGCCCCGAGAATTTGCCAGCATTGTATACCAGGAAGATAAACGAAATCCAGATCAGGAACTGCGTGAGGGCCACCATGCCGATACCGATGATCTTGCCGATCATCAGCTGAAAAGGTTTTACAGATGATACCACCACTTCTGCGATGCGGTTGGTTTTTTCTTCCGTTACCCCCATCATCACCTGGCTTCCGTAAAGCAACAAAATAAAATACATCAGGAAACCGCAGACATAACCGATCATGGCGGCTGTTGCCGAATCGGCCTCCCTGTTTTTTGAATTGTTGAGGCGTAAACTAACCTGGCTGCCCGCTAAAATTCTTTTCTTTTCCCCATCAATTCCCAGGCTGTCGTTTTTAATATCATTCCAGATCCTGTTCATTTTCTGCTGCACGGGTACCAGGGCGCCGATGCCGTAGGTTTTGGAAGTATTTACATTAAGACTGTCGATTCCCTTTCTCCAGTCAACCTGCTGCGGCACCACCACAAAGCCATTAAAGCCCAGGGAATCGAAAGTTGTTTGCAAAGCAGCCGAATCCGCTTTCACAAGGGTGAGCACACAGCTGGAATCCGTTGCATTGGCCTGTTGCAGGTGCTGTTCGCTGAAATAACCCGAGCGGTCAATCACCGCGATCCGTAACTCCTGCCGGTTTTTTTCGGCGAGGTAGCCCGTGCCAAAAATAAGTCCGAGGTAGAGCAGCGGAAACAGGATGGTACCGATGATAAAGGTGCGTTTCCGGATCCGGGTGAGGTATTCTCTTTTTATTATGATCAGAATCTTGTTCATGATAAGATAGTAAAGGATGAAGGGATCAGTGGCTGATGGTTTCAAACTGGCGGGCCGTGGGCGTTCCTTCCACCAGGCGGATGAAAATATCATTCAGGGAGGGCAAAATCTCCCGGAAAGCAACAACGGCATCATGCTGGCTGATAAAATAACTCAGCACATCATTGGCTTTATAACCCGGGTTGATTTTTACCGTCAGGTTACCGCCGTCGGCAGTAATGAGCTCAAATGCCGGGCTGCCGGTATTGGCGGGGGCGCTGGCCAGCTGGATACTGAACAGGTTTTCTTTAAAATCCTGTTTGACGGCACCCACGGTTCCGTCGAGGATTTTTTTACCCTTGTTTACCAGGATGATATGATCGCAGATCTCTTCCACTTGCTCCATCCGGTGTGTGCTGAAAATTATGGTGGCGCCATTGTGTGCCAGGCGGTAAATTTCATCCTTGATCAGGTTGGCATTTACCGGATCGAGGCCGCTGAACGGTTCATCCAGGATGATCAGTTCGGGTTCATGCAATACAGTGATCACAAACTGCAGTTTCTGGTGCATGCCCTTGCTGAGGTCTTCCACCTTCTTACCCCACCAGCTGCCCATTTCGAGGCGTTTGAACCAATCCCAGATGCGGGCCGTGGCTTCTGCTTTGCTGAGGCCTTTCAGCTGTGCCAGGTAAAGTGCCTGCTCTCCAACTTTCATTTTTTTATACAAGCCTCTTTCCTCGGGCATATACCCGATGAGGCGGGTATCCGAATCGGGTTCAAAGGGTTTTTCCCGTAAAAGAATATTTCCGGCATCGGGGTAAAAGATACCCGTAATCATGCGGATGAGCGTGGTTTTGCCGGCTCCGTTAGGGCCTAATAAACCAAAGATGCTGCCTTTTGGAATTGCAAAGCTGATGTCATCAACAGCTTTTTGGGTGGCAAAATATTTTTTGAGGTGCTGAACTTCGAGGATATTCATGTATCCGGTTTTAGACGTAAATGTAATACTGAAAAAACAATTCGGCCACCGGCTTATTTATGAGCGGTTGAACCTGTCAGTAAGCAGGCCAGCTGGCGGGCGATCCGCTCCCCGTCCATAGCTGCACTTACAATACCGCCGGCATAGCCGGCGCCCTCGCCGCAGGGATACAGGTTTTCGAGTTGCGGGTGCGCCAGGGATACAGCATCACGGGGAATGCGAACGGGAGAGGAGGTCCGGCTTTCCGTAGCCACCACCACCGCCTCATTGGTGAAATACCCCTTCATCTTTTTTCCGAATGCCTGGAAGCCCTTCGCCAGCGAATGATAAACAAAGCCGGGTAATACCTGCTGCAGCTCAACCGCTTGCAGGCCGCGAACATAGGAGCAGGCCGGCAGTGTGGCCGATAGTTTTCCCAGGCTGAAATCTGTCATCCGTTGTGCAGGTGCCACAAACTTGCCGCCCCCGGCCACATAACACTGTTGTTCCACCCATTGCTGAAACCGCATGAACAGGAGCGGATCCTTTTCCAGGCTGCCGGATTCAGTCTTGCCGGCTTTTTGCAGCGTTTCAAAAGCATCCTTCATCTCCACCTGCACCACCATACCGCTGTTGGCAAAGGGATTGTTCCGTTTGGAGGGGCTCCAGCCGTTCACCACCAGTTCACCCGGCGAGGTGGCGGCGGGGGCTATGATGCCGCCGGGACACATGCAGAAAGAAAACACGCCGCGTTGGTTTACCTGTTGCACCAGCGAATAGGAGGCGGGGGGTAAGCTATCGGGGCGGGCGCAGCCGCTGCCGGCCGTTTGATGAATACTGTACTGGATGCGGTCGATCAGTTCCTGCGGATGCTCAATCCGCACACCCAGGGCAAAGGGCTTGGCCTCTATGCGGATCTGTTGTTGCTGCAGGAGCTCAAAAATATCCCGGGCACTGTGGCCCGTGGCCAGTATGAAGGCATCGGCAGAAAAGCTGTCGCCGTCGGCAGTAACCGCCCCTGATATTTTTTTTCCGCTGATAATAAAGCGGGTCAGTTTTTTTTCGAAGAGAAAGCTGCCGCCGCAGGCTATGATCTGTTCCCGCATGGCCGAGATGATATGCGGCAGTTTATTGGTGCCGATATGCGGATGGGCTTCGTATAAAATTTTTTCATCAGCGCCGAAATGAACAAAGAGATTGAGGATCCGGTCGATATTACCGCGTTTAGTGCTGCGGGTATACAGTTTACCGTCGCTGTAGGTGCCGGCGCCGCCTTCGCCGAAGCAGTAATTACTGTCTTCATTCACAATTCCTTCGCGGTTCAGCAAGGCCAGGTCGCGGCGGCGGGAGCGTACATCTTTTCCCCGTTCAAGCAAAATGGGCCTGATGCCGGCTTCGATCAGCTGCAGGGCGGCGAAAAGACCTGCGGGGCCGGCGCCGATGATCACCACCGAACGGGAGGCCCGGCTTACATCCTTAAAATCAAAAGGCAGGAGCGTGCGTTGCTGAAAGGGTTCGTTGATGAAGGCCCTGAGGGTGAGGTTGATCCGTACCTGGCGGGAACGGGCATCGATGCTTTTGCGCAGGAGGTGAAAACCGGTTATGGCAGAAACGGGATTACCGGTATGAGCCGCGATGGCAGCGATGATTGTTTCGTTACCGGCGGCCGCAGAAGGCGCTAATTGTAACGTGAGGGATGTTTGCATGCTGTTAGGTGTTTATCCTAAAAGGCGGGTTGGTTGAAATCAGAAGGGCAGATCATCCACGGCATCCGGGGGCGTGCCGGAGAAAGTATCCAGCGGCTCAAAGTATTCGTTATCGGTGCTGGCGCCGCTGGTTTGCAGTAATTGTTCAATGCGCCAGGCATCCAGGTTGGTGATATAGTTCACTTTACCGTCTTTCTCCCATTTGCTTCCCTTGATATTGAAATACACTTTCACATCATCGCCGGTATTAACCTTATCGATAATCGTGGTTTTATCCTGAACGCACTGAAACTTCACATAATTGGTAATGGTGCGGCCATTGATATCATCAGTTTTCTCCACCACAAACTCCCGGGTTTTGAAGGTTTCGGTACGCTGCACCGTATCATATTTGGCAACCAGCTTGCCGGTTAATTCATAACTCATAAATATATTTTAGCATGCCAAAAATAGTTCTATTTACTGACAAAATAGCTGCAGAATGATGTTGCTTTTCTCCTAAAAATACCTACCTTGATTTAACAATTCCAACCTCATCATGTTCGGCCGAAAGTATTTTTTGTTTCCGGTAATGCTTGTACCGGTTATTGTTCTTTCCTGCAATACAGCTTACCAGGCGCAGTCGGTGCAATACAGGGATTACCGCATTAACGGCATGGGGCGGAGTGACAGTAGTATCGCCCAACTGATACGCCCTTATGGCGACAGTGTATGGAGAAGTATGAGTGCTGTTATTGCCGAGAGTGAAACGGAATTACCCAAACAGCAACCCGAAGGGCCGTTGAACAACCTGCTTACGGATGCGATGGTGGCGATGGCACAGCAAAATTATAAGGTACCGGTGGATGCCGCCTTTCTGAATTATGGGGGTATCCGCTTGCCGGCCCTGCCGGCGGGCAAAATCACGCGGGGGAAAATTTTCGAACTTTCTCCCTTTGATAATATTCTGGTGCTGCTGCAACTGAAGGGGGATGTTTTCCAGTCTTTCCTAGACCACATGGCTGCGAAAGGCGGATGGCCCTGCTCGGGCGTGCACTGGCAGATCAGTGCCGATAAAAAAGCCCGGAATGTGAGGGTGGGAACGGCTCCGCTGGACCCGGCAAAAACCTATACGATTGCCACAGTGGATTATGTGGCCAATGGGGGTGATGATTGTACCATGCTGCGCAGTATACCACAGATTAATAACGGCTATCTTTTCCGCGACGCCATCATTGAATATTTTTCGCAGCTGAACCGTGAGGGGAAAAAACTGGCTGCCAAAACCGAAAACAGGGTAACCCATGCAGAGTAGAAGAAAATTTATTGCGCAAAGCACCCTGGCTGCGGGAGCGCTGCTGAGTGCAAACAGTGTGCTGGCGGGTTTTACAAGCGATGTAAAAAGGCTCACCATCCTGCATACCAATGATACCCATAGCCGGCTGGAACCCTTTCCGCTGGATGGGGGTAAGAACGAGGGATTGGGCGGGGTGGCGGCCCGCGCCACGCTGATCAGCGAAATCCGGCAACAGGAAGAACAGGTATTACTGCTGGATGCCGGCGATATTTTCCAGGGCACTCCCTATTTTAATATTTATAAAGGAGAACCCGAGATTAAAGCGATGACGGCATTGGGTTATGATGCCGCCACGATGGGCAACCATGATTTTGATGCGGGACTCGAAAATTTTGCCAACCAGTTGCAGCATGCCCGTTTCCCGATACTATTATGTAACTACGATTTTACCGGAACACCCATGGAAAATAAATCGCAACCGTTTAAAATTTTTCGCAAGGGTGGCTTGAAAATCGGGGTTACGGGTGTGGGAATCAGGATGAAGGGCCTGGTGCCGGATGAACTTTTCGGGAATACCCGTTACCTGGATCCGGTGGAAGAACTGAATAAAATGGCGGGTCAGTTACGCAATGAACATCGCTGTGATATGGTGATCTGCCTGAGCCATCTTGGCTACCAGTATAAGGATGATAAAATCAGTGATGAAATACTGGCAAAATCGACTGAAAATGTGGACCTGATCATTGGCGGACATACGCATACTTTTTTGGAAGAACCGGTGCTGTATAAAAGCAGGTCGGGGAGCGATGTGATTGTAAATCAGGTAGGCTGGGCGGGCATTGTATTGGGCCGGCTGGATTTTGAATTCAGTGGTTTCCGGCGTAAAAATCTGGCGAAGTCACATACTGTGGTGGTTGGGAAAAAAACAAATGAATAAAAAATTTTTTTTTCAACAATTTATTCGATATTCGCTGTCCTGCATAAGTTTTTTTACACATTGAAAAATATGAATGAAACGGGCAGGAACACAACGCAGAATATTCGTAAACTCACTATATAAATTGCTTAAGGAATAATGGAGAAAGTGTTTGATAAAGTTTGGGCAAATTGTTTGGAGATAATAAAAGATATTGTTGAATGGCAGCATTTTAAAACCTGGTTCGAACCCATTAAGCCGGTAGCGTTGAAAGAGAAAGTGTTAACGATCCAGGTACCCAGTCAGTTCTTCTACGAATATCTTGAGGAGCATTATGTATCCCTGCTGGCAAAAACATTAAAAAGAGAATTAGGCCCTTCGGCCCGTTTAGAATACAGGATCATGGTTGACAGCGGTAACAGCCGCAATAAACCCCTTACGATGGATGTGCCGGGGCAGGGTTATAAATCTTACGCCAATAACGAAATGGATTTTCCGCTGGTCATCAATAATCCCGTTAAGAATCCGTTTGTGATTCCTGGTCTGAAGAAGATGCAGATCGATCCGCAATTAAATCCCGCTTATATTTTCGATTGTTTTATTGAAGGTGACTGTAACCGCGTAGCCCGCCGGGCCGGTAAAACCGTGGCTGAAAAGCCGGGCGCCACTTCCTTTAATCCGCTGGTTATCTATGGCGGAGTTGGCCTGGGTAAAACCCACCTGGCCCAGGCAGTGGGGAATGAAGTAAAACGCCTGCACCCCAATAAGGTGGTACTGTATGTAAGCTCCGAAAAATTCATCAACCAGTTTATCGATCACAGCCGGAATAACGCCATCAACGATTTTATACATTTTTACCAGCTGATTGACGTGCTGATCATTGATGATGTGCAGTTTTTCAGCCGTGCCGAAAAATCGCAGGATGCCTTCTTCTCCATCTTCAATCACCTGCACCAGAGTGGTAAGCAACTGATACTCACCAGTGATAAACCGCCGAAAGACCTGGAGGGTGTGCAGGAAAGATTGCTGAGCCGTTTCCGCTGGGGACTGAGTGCCGATCTCCAGGTGCCTGATTACGAAACCAAGATTGAGATCCTGGAAAAGAAGATGAAGAATGACGGCCTGGAAATGCCTAAAGAAGTAGTAAAATACATTGCTTATAATATAAACAGTAATGTGCGGGAACTGGAAGGAGCCCTGATCTCATTATTGGCACAATCTTCGCTCAATAAAAGGGAAATAGACCTTGAATTGGCCAAGAAAGTACTCCGCAATTTTGTAAAATCTTCCAGCAAGGAAATTACCATCGATGCCATCCAGAAAATGGTATGCGATTATTTTGATGTGCCTTACGATAAACTGTTACAAAAAACCCGCAAACGGGAGATTGTACAGGCCCGGCAGATCACAATGTTCCTGGCCAAGGCCTTTACCAAGAATTCGCTGAAAACCATTGGGGAACATTTCGGCGGCCGCGATCATACTACGGTGATTCACAGCTGCCAAACGGTGAAAGACCTGATGGATACCGACAGCCTGTTTAAGGAAAGTGTGCTGGAGCTGCAGCAGAAAGTGCAGCTGGCCGCCATGTAAAAAAATTATTGATATATGAAACAAGAGGGTCCGGCCACGATACGGCCGGACCCTTTTTGTCAGAGACAAGACCTTTCTCCGGTTTTTCTTTCATTTTGTTTGGGTGGTAACGCATTGAATTGTATTTTTGCCCCCCTTGAAAAGGTGAGGTGGATGAGTGGCTGAAATCAACGGTTTGCTAAACCGTCGTAGGGCCTTAAAGCTCTACCGAGGGTTCGAATCCCTCCCTCACCGCAGTTCATTTTATTCTGGTTTGGAAAGGGCCATAAAGTTCTTCCGCCGCGGCGGATCGAATCCCTCCCTCACCGCAGTTCATTTTATTCTGGTTTGGAAAGGGCCATAAAGTTCTTCCGCCGCGGCGGATCGAATCCCTCCCTCACCGCAACATTGAGTCGATAACCTGTGCGGGATGTAGCGTAGCCCGGTCATCGCGCCTGGTTTGGGACCAGGAGGTCGCAAGTTCGAATCTTGCCATCCCGACATTGAAGAGCTTCACAGTAGTGAGGCTTTTTTGTTTGGTAGCAGGAGGTCGCCCCGATTTGTATCGGGGCCATCCCGGCATTCGAGCGCTACACAGAAGTGAGCTTTTTTTGTTTGGTAGCAGGAGGTCGCCCCGGTTTTGAGTTGTTTCCCTGCCATCTCTGCTGCCGGGCCTGTGTTGGCAAAAGAGGTTGCTGATTCGGATTCATTTCTGGGGCCGGACACAAAATCCGGGGAATGGCAATGGAAGAATTGATTCAATGAATTTCTTGTTGGGCACCTGGTACAGAGAGGAGCACTTATGCAGCGGTGATACGTTGCCGGGAAATGGGAGGAGACAGTTTCCGGGGAAGCCGCCTCCTCTTTAATGAACAAGTAAAATCATGGCTATACTGATATACGGATAGTAAGTTGTAATTGCTGCATTTATTTTTTTGATTTACTATTCAGGATGTCCTGCAGTTTTTGCAGCTTTTTACTCCAGAAGGGATCAAAGTAGCTGATAAATTCCTGCAATTCCCGGAAGCCGTCTTGTTTTAACACACAGTGCCTTTCTCTGCCCAGATCGGTAATAGAAACAAAACCGGCATTGTACAAGAGTTTTACGTGTTTGGAAACAGCTGGCCGGCTCATATCAAAATTTTCTGCCAGTGCATTGATGGTCATGCTTTTTTTGGAAAGCAAAACCAGCATTTGCCGGCGGCTGGGATCGGCAATTACCTGGAAGGGATCAGGGGCTTGTGTACTCATGGCTTTACCGAATTTATCGCATTTTCAAACCTAGCCAGGCAGCCTTTCCAGCCGTTCTCATGGGTGAGCAGGTCTTCCAGCATTTCAAAGCCGTCGTGCAACAGTTGTAATTCTGTTCCCCCGGCTGTGGGTATCAGCGTCCACTCTACAACGGAGCTAAAGGTTCTGTTGTCGCTTGTAGTGCCATTCCAGGTATAAGAAAGTTTAGTAAAAGGGGTGGCTGTCAGCACTTCACAATCCACGCCCCCGGTGTATTTACTCTCGGGTTTGGGAGAAAAACTGAAGCGGAATTTGTGGCCCACGATGGGCTGAAAATCATTTTTCATGAGCCATTGCTCAATGAGTGCCGGTTGGGTGAGATAGTCCCATACCTCCTCGGGCGACTGGGCGAATTGCCATGTTTGTTTAATAGCTTTTTGCATAATATGTAACTTTTAGGTTACACAAATATAGGTAACTTTCTGGTTACGCAAAATTTTTTCGTTCTTTTTTTCTGCGTCTTGCCATCTCCCGGCCGGACCTTGTTGCTGGCAAGGGGGAGTGGCGGATGCAAATGCACGCAAGCAGTCAATATTTATGCTGAAGACCGGGAGAAGCGTTGCCCGGAATCAGGCAGTCATGCAGCATCCCGGAAACAGCCTGTTTACTGGGTAGCCAATGTTTTTTGCTGACCAGGGCGTAACTGTTCAGGGGCGGCCGGATAGCAATGAAAAGCCCGGTGAGGGTGGGAGCGGGGAGGCTGTGCCGGACTTGTAATGAATAGCCGGAACCGGGGCTGAAGCAGGTACTGAAGCCGGACGCCCCTATTTCCCTGTTTAACCATTGATTTTACCCGTTCAGCAGCTATCCTTCACCGGGAAGCAACGGCCATCCCTACATTTACGATATAGGTTTTATTTATCCCCCTAACATAAATAAAATGACCAGACTACTCATATTGGCATTCTGCCTGTTGAGCGTAAACTGCTTATCACAAAACATGCCATCCGGTACCCGGGGAACGGTTGCCCGTTCGGGTCAGACATTTAATTCCACCGCTGCTTACATCGAAAATATTGGTCAGTACGGAAAAATCCTGCCGGGTTTTGAAGGCATGGGTGAGATATTGTATGCCTATGAAGGACTGGATATGCCGGTTTTGTTTACGAAGCGGGGTATGATCCACCTGCAACGCAGTATCCGCAAACTCAGGCACAAGGAAGAGGAACGCCTGGAGAAACAAGGCCTCTCAGAAGCCGAAATTGAACGGCAGCGCAATATTAAGGAACGCATCATCAGTATGGAATGGCTGGGCGCCAATCCCGATGCCGTGATGGAAGCAACAGAAAAAAACACTGATTATCATACGTACGGCTTCTTAACCCGGAAAGCCGCCGGTTATAAAAAGATCGTTTACAAAAATCTTTATCCGGGTATCGACCTGGTATATTCTTTTACCAATGTGGCAGGTTCGGCAGCGGGGTTTGAATATAGTTTTATAGCAGCTCCCGGTGCTGATATCAGCAACATACGTTTGCGGGTTGATGGGGATTTTAAAAAAATAAAATCCGACAAATCGGGAAAGCTGATTATCGCTTCTGCTATCAATGGAATCGTTTTCAATATGCCGGTCAGCTATTATGGCGATCAGCTGAAAACACCTGTTACAAATGCGCTTGCTTTTACCTACGATATCAATAAAAATATTATCGGGTTTCACCCTCCTGCCAATTATGATCCTTCAAAGCCGGTGGTGATTGACCCTTTTGTTACGGCTACCAGCACACTCAATGGGGTAAATGCCGGCAAAGCCAAGGATGTGGATTTCGATTATGCCGGAAATATCTATGTTACCGGCGGCGGCGATGGTAATATTTATAAGCTTGCCAAATATGATGCCAGTGGTACCTTATTGTGGACCTTTAACGGAAGCATCACCATCCCGGCCTGGACCTTCGGTCAGTACTACGGTGGCTGGGTAGTGGATAAAAGCAATGGCAGTGTGTATATGGGACAAGGCTTTAGTCCGGCCACCGGTTACCGCGTGCTGCGTATCAGTACCACCGGATTATATGATAATTACATCTCGAACGGGAACTTCAATTTCAACGAGAACTGGAAGATGTACTGGAGTTGTAATAACGGCTCTCCGCAAATACTGGTGGTGGGAGGTGGCACCAGTTCCAACCTCAACCTGGGCATCCTTACCCCGCCGGCGCTGAATATCACCCCACTTAATATTACGGGCATTCCCGGCTCTGTTTGCCAGGATATGGTGGACATGGTTTTTGATCCTGCCAACTTCGATATCTATACTTTGTTTGCCTCCACCTTTATGACTCCGGTGCTGAATGATAAGATTTATAAGAATACGGCCCCCTACAGCGCTGCTACGATTGCCTGGAATGTACCTTCGGGATACACGGTTGTATCCGAAGCGGCGAACCGGCCCTACCTGGCCAATGTGTTTGCACCCTATAATGATAACTCGGCTAATGTGCTGGCCCTGAACGGATCGTACCTGTATTACTGGGACGGTAAATCGCTGAAAGCTTTTAATAAGGCCACCGGCGCCGGTGTTGGCACCCCGCTGACAACGGCCAACACGAGCATGATGCAGGGTGGTATTGTGGTCGATGCCTGCAATAATATTTTTGTGGGCGAAGCCAATGGCGTAATCAAAGTATATAAATTCAACGGATCGGTTTTTGATGATGCAGCGGCCGCCGATATCAGCATTCCCGGCTACAATGGCAAAGCCGTTTATGACCTGGCCTATGATGAAGCCCGCCGGCTGATGTATGCCAGCGGTGATGGTTTCCTGGCATCATTTGATATTTCATCTTACTGCCCTTCTACTTCCTTTACCATCAACGTAACGCCTGATTGCGCCAACGGAACGGCCAGCGCCACGCTGGTACCGGCGCCGCCTTCGGGTTCTGTGGTTACATACGTGTTATTTAATGGCGCCACACAGCTGGCCTCCAATAATACCGGCATATTCAATGGTCTGCTGCCCGGTATCAGCTATACAATCGTGGCAACGGTGAATCTGGCCTGCAGTGGTACACAGGTGAGCACCAGCTTCAGCATGCCGGGCCCCATTGTGGGTGAAACTCATACCAATACCACCTGCGGCGCCAATACCGGATCGATTACAGCCAGTGCCAGCGGCGGAACCGCTCCATACACGTATAGTATCGATGGAGTCAATTACCAGTCGGCTGCCCTGTTCACCGTACTGGCAGCCGGTGTTTATACCCTCACGGCCAGGGATCTGAATGGCTGCAGGAACAGCCTAACGGTTATCATCCAGAATTCCAATGGCCCGCTTTTATCCTGCAGCAGCACCAATGCCGACTGCGGCGGCAATAACGGAACCATCACGGCAACGGTAACAGGAGGAACCACTCCCTACCAGTATACCATCAACGGTACCAGCTATCAAACAAATAATTTCTTCACAGGCTTATCGGGTGGCACTTACACGCTTACCGTGAAAGATGCGGCCAACTGCAGCAACAGCGTAATTGTAACTATTAACAGCTCACCGGCTCCCCTTTTAACCGCTATCCCGGGCACGGCTACCTGCGGCAATAATAACGGAACCATCACTGCATTCGGATCGGCCGGTACGCCGCCGCTGGAATACAGTATCAATGGAAATATCTATCAGCCGGGTACCGTGTTTACCAACCTTTCGCCGGGTACCTATACGGTATATGTGAGAGACTTCAATCATTGCATTGCCACCACCACAGTCACCGTGGGTGATTCACCGGCACCGGGTTTAACACTGGCTGTCACCGGTGCTACCTGTAATAATACCAACGGGGTGATTACGGCTACGGCTACCGGCGGCCTAGCTCCCCTGCAATACAATATCAATGGAGGGGCCTACCAGTCAGGTAATATTTTTACCGGCCTGGTTCCCGGCAATTATATCATCACTGTAAAAGATGGCGGCGGATGTGTGAGTACAGCGCAAACAACGGTTAACTCCACCAATGCGCCAACTGTTTCTGCCACTTCGGGTGCTTCGGCCTGCAGCAGTAATACGGGCAGTATCGTTATTGCGGCCAGTGGCGGCCAGCCGGGCTACACCTACAGTATCAATAACAGCACTTACCAGGCGGGTAATACCTTTACCGGACTGGCGGCGGGTACTTATGTTGCCTATGCAAAAGATGCGGGGGGGTGTATCGGCACATTTACGATTGTGGTGGGAAATACCACCGGCCCATCCATAGCCGTAAGCACTACCCCCACCTCCTGTAATGCCAATGACGGTGTGATTACGATTACCGGCAGTGGCGGAACACCCGGTTATACCTATAGCATTAACGGCAGCACTTATTTTGCCAGCAATGTATTTTCCGGGCTCGCTTCGGGACCCTATACGGCTTATGTGAAGGATGCCAACGGTTGTGTAAAATCCGCATCTGTACTGGTGGCTAACGCAGCCGGTTTACTGGTGAGCGTGAGCAGTATTGTTTCGAGCTGTAACACAAATAACGGTGTGATTACCATCGTTGCTTCAGGAGGAGCTGCGCCGCTTCAGTACAGTATCAACGGCGTTACTTACCAGGCGGGTAATGTGTTCGGCGGACTGGCCGCCGGATCGTATACCGCTTATGTGAAAGATAACAATGGCTGCATTGTTACCCGTGCCGTTGTGGTGGGAACCGTATCGGGGCCTTCCCTTAACCTGGTTACACAAAACGGCACCTGCGGCACTGCCAGCGGGGCCATCATTGCCACGGGTTCGGGCGGACTGGCACCCCTCACCTATAATATTGACGGAGGGGCCTACCAGTTGCACGGATATTTTATTAACCTTTCCGCGGCCACCCATACGGTAACCGTTAAAGACGCTACAGGTTGTATCACTTCGCAAAATGCCACGCTTACCAGTCCCGGATCGGGATCGGCGCCCACCGATGTAACCTTTACCATCAAAGATGTGCTGGCCTGTACGGGAGGAGTGGGGAAAATAAAAAACTTAAAAGGTGTTCCGTCAGGTGGTGGTAATACCTATACATTCAGCCTGGATTTTGGTGCCTTCACCACCTCCAACCAGTTTACCAATGTGCCGTTGGGTGTGCACGTGGTAACGGCAAAAAATCAAAATGGATGTACCATCAGTAAACTGGCCACGCTTGGCAGCGGAACACCCGCCACCGCTACGGCCACTGCAACACCCACCACCTGTGGCAGCAGCACCGGTACCATCACGGTAGTGGGGGTAGGGGCAAATACGCCTTATCATGTGAGTATAGACAATGGCAGCACCTGGGTAACCTTTTTTCCGCCGGGTGCTAATTCATTTACATTTACCAACCTGGCTGCAGGCACTTATCCCATCATCATTGCCGATGATGCTGATTTTACAACAGGGCCGCCGGATATACCAGGCGCCTGTCTTACCACTATCTATGTGGCCGTTCCGTCGAGTGGCGGACCTTCAATCTCCACCACACAAATCAATCCCAGTTGCAGCGGTAATAATGGAAGTATCACTGCAGCAGGCACTGGCGGTACCGGACCTTATACCTATAATATTGACGGAGGCCCTTATTTCAGCAGCGGTGTTTTTAATAACCTGGCCGGCGGCGTGCATGCCGTAACGGTGAAAGATCAGACGGGTTGTATCACCGGAACAAATGTAACACTGACAGCCACCGTTGGACCGGCCCTTTCGGTAACGGTAACACCGGTATCCTGTAATGCCGCTAACGGAATAATTTCGGCAACTGCAACGGGTGGGGCGGCTCCGCTGCTGTACAGCATTGATGGAAACATATTTCATAACAGCGGTACGTTCAGCAATTTAACGCCGGGAAGCTACACGGTTTATGTAAAAGATATTAACCAGTGTTACAGTACCCAAACCGTAACTGTTGGCAATACCTCCCTGCCTTTGGCCACCGCTTTTACGGTAGCTGCCACCTGTAATAACAATGATGGCAGCGTAACCGCAACCGGCACCGGCGGCAGCACACCTTATACATTCAGTATTGACGGCAGCATTTACCAGAGCGCCAATACTTTTACCGGCCTGGCTGCCGGCTTCTATACGGTTTATATAAAAGATGCCCGGGATTGTATTACCACCACGGGTGTTGCTGTGGGCAATGCCAGCGGACCATCCATTACGGCGGCCACAGGCGTATCGGCCACCTGCGGTAATGCCAACGGCAGTATCTCGGTCAGCGCTTCGGGCGGCAGCGGCGCACTGGAGTACAGCATTGACGGAACAACTTTCCAGTCAGGCAATGTTTTCAGCAGCCTGCTGCCCGGAACCTATGTGATTACTGTAAGAGATGGCAGCGGATGCCTTAGTACCCGCCCGGTAGTGGTGGGCAATGCGGCGGGGCCCCAAACGCTCAATGCGGTGGTGGTGAATGCGGCCTGCGGTCTTGGTAATGGCAGTATTACCGCTTCTGCTTCGGGTGGAACAGGCGCTTTGCAATACTCAATCAACGGCACCACTTACCAGGCAGGTACTTTATTCACGGGTCTGGCGGGAGGCACCTATACGCTTTATGTAAAAGATGCGAACGGATGCATAAAAACCACTGCGGTAACTGTGCTCAACCTGGCAGGGCCATCGCTCACGGCTTTGGCAACAGATGCCTCCTGCGGTTTGAATGATGGTACCATCACGGCAATCGCCAGCGGCGGCACAGGCATACTTTCCTACAGTAAAGATGGAATTATATTCCAGGCCAGCAATATTTTCATTAACCTGGCACCCAATGTTTATACCATTACAGTACGGGATGAGCGGGGTTGTACGGCCACCACTACTGTGCAGGTGAATGTTTCCACAATCATTTTCACCGGCTCCTTATCAGCCCTCACCGGAGGCTCGCAGGTTTGTAAATCGGGGGCTGTATTACCCGGCGGCACTTCGTATTTTGATGGCTCCTGTAACCTGATTGATAAAGTGGTTCCAACGGGCGCAGTGCCCGTGAGCGGTACGGTTCAGAACTGCGTGATCATTGATGCAACCGTACAGACATTTAATAACGAGCCTTATGTGCAGCGCCATTTCGATATTGAACCCTCGGTGAATGCCAATACCGCCACGGCTACGGTTACCCTTTATTTCCGCGACCAGGAATTTGCGGAGTTTAACCTGCACCGGTCCGGTTTTCCGCCCCTGCCAACAGTGGCTACCGGCGGTAATACAGATCCGGCACGCAGCAACCTGCGGGTAACCCAATACCATGGCGTTCCTGTTGCACCACATAATGCCGGTAACCCGGCCCCTGGCTTCTATTCGGTGAATGGCGGCTCCGGTGTACTTATTACACCCACGTCTGTGCTTTATAATACCACGTACGATTACTGGGAAGTGAGTTTCCCGGTAACGGGTTTCTCCGGCTTCTATGTTCATACCAATCTTTACCTGCCCCTGGCGGTAAGCCTGAAAAATTTCACGGGTAAGCGGCAGGATGGCAAACATTTCCTGAACTGGGAACTGGATTGCAATAATACCAGCGGCGTAAAATTTGAGCTGGAGCGGAGCGCTGACGGCGTTTCTTTCAGCACCCTGTACAGTAACCAGGTAAATGCCGTGCAATGCCTGCAGCCATTTGGGTATACCGATTCGCAACCACTGGCCGGGTTAAATTATTACCGGTTAAAAATTACCATGGCCGATGGCAAACAACTGTACAGCGCCGTGGTAACGCTCCTCAATGCCAGCAAAGAGATGGAGATTGTAAACATTGTGCCCAACCCGGTAACAGACGGCAATTGTATAATAACTATCAGCAGCAACCGTAATATGGCAGCCAGTCTGCAAATTACCGATCTGCAGGGCCGCCGGATCCGTAAGGAAGCGGTGCAATTGCAATCCGGGCGCAACAGCCTCCCCGTGAATGTAAGTGAACTGGCCGGCGGCACTTATACCATCATGGTGAGCAGTGCGGATGAAAAATCAAGGGTGATGAGATTTGTGAAACAGTAATTGTTCAGCCTGTCCGGGATCGTTAAGGGAACAGCTGAATAAGCTGCTCCTGTTTTATTGCCTTGTCGCTGCAAGGTTTTGCAGGTATTTTGTCCTTCCGGCTGAACAGCTGCCATGGGTTTGCCGTCTTCCTGCTAACTTAAAACAAATGGTATGCCCGGCTTATGACGATGGTAAGCTGGTTTCGGTGCGGTTCTTTTTGTAAAATCATCCGCCGGACCACCGTATGATTTTCAAATCATAGTTTGGTGTGCAGGATGGCAAACCGCCGGGCCGGGCCGGTGATAATGTATGAAGCAGGATATACGGTTGCCAGCGCATTCCGGAATGTTTTCAGCCCGGTAACGGGATTGAAGCCGGTGGCGTATAAATTGAAATACAATCACCACAGCAGGATACCAATGAAGTTATCTGCTTCATTCCCCTCCTCAATGTTCAGCACCTGCAGCTGGTCTTGTAGTTGCGGCTGCGGAAAGTTCACCGATAAGGGATCCGGGCGGTTAGTAATAGCTGTAATAGGTTTTTTGAAAGTCGGTTAACCGGCCATTACTGAATTTTTTCAATGTAAAGGCTAAGCCATTCGGGAGATAAGTGATTAGTTTTCGCGTAACATCTTTTTTTCCGGAGGCAAGAGTTGTAACTGTTATTTCGGTATTTCTGTCATGCTCATCATACAGGTAACTGGTAATACTTTCTGTTCCGGCTTTTTTGCTGTGCAGGGATACCGGATTTCCCAAACTATTCACTTTTTTTATTGTGACCGTAGTGTCAGTTTCTTTATTCGAAACCATTACCATAACTGTATTTCCGTTGTCGTCATAGGTGGTGCTTAGTTTTGTAGTGTCTCCAAAGCTTGACCATAAAATCACCAGCACAGGGCGGTTTAAAGAATCGTAATAATTCCTGCTGTGCACGGTGGATGAGTCCTTTATAAACGTGTCTTCCTGCAAAACCTTTCCGTTGGTATGGTTGATGGTATTTGTAACAGCATAACGGCTTCTTCCATCTGAAGAGAACAGCTTTTTCTGGAAATGGCTGGCGTCATATTCAAACGAATCCACGCCCATCAACTCTCCTTTGCCCGTATATACGCGTCTGAGCAAAACGGCTCCCAGCGTATCGTAGGAAATAAATTTTACTAAGGTACTGTCAGCTTCGCCCGTGAACCGGTATGTCATCGATGTTTTTACCCGGTTCTCCCGGCATAAGGCGGGCGTGTTTTTATTCTCAAAATTGAATTGTGCAGTGAGCTGTTTGCCACTGCAGCAGCAGAAAAGAAAAAGGGGTATGATTTTAAACCTCATTTTTAGGTGCCGGGTTTCCTGGAATGTCTCCTGCCGGGTGTAGCGTGCTGGCCAGGGGCCTTGCGGCTGGGGCGCTGATTTTGGATATTATATGCTTACCGGGTTTTCGTTCCATTATTCGCAGCGTCCCGGCTTGCACACAGGCCCGGGGTGAGACACTGCGGAGAATGTGATAGTTCGCGGAGACAGGAACCAGGGCATGGATCCCTTTAATTGCTGTTAGCTGGCTCCGTTTCTATGGTGTCACTGTCTGTTTTTTTATCCGTAGTAACTTTCACACGGCTGAGTGCAATTCCTTTCATGTCTAAATATTTCCGGATCGCTTCAGTACGGCAGCCGGTAATTTTCTGCATCAGCTTGCTTTGCGCTTTGAGAACCAGTGTAATACTGCAGTCAGGGTTAGCGGCCATATCAGCGGCGAGCTGGTTAAGTGTGGTTTTGGTATCAGCCGTGAGGGCACAGGAGCCTTCCTTGAATTCCAGTTTCGGGTAAGTGAAATTGCAGCTGGTTACTGTTTGCGCATTGGCGCTGAAAGAAAAGAGGGTGGCTACGAAGAAAAATAAAAATATTTGTTTCATTGCATGTGGTTGGAATACTTATTTGGGTTGTTATATACTTGCCGGTATTTGTTCCATCATTCCCGGCATCGCGGCCTGCAAACGGGTTCGGAGAGGGCGCTGAGGGGTATCAGATCGACCGGATGGTTTTAATCCGGAATTTCCCGTTTTTTACAACCATTTTTGAGCCGGTTTGTGTTTTCAGCGTTCCTTCAAAGGTACCTTCCATAATATTATTGGAAAAGCCGGATACCTCAACTTTTACGCCCTGGTTGGTGGTGCTCCAGAATGAGAAATCATCGTTAGGAGACCCTTGCCCGGTGGTGCCCAGTTTCTTCATATTAATTAATTCCACTTCCACGCTTTCGCAGGGGTCGAGGATGGGGCGTGGAACGACATAGGGGAACAGGCGGGTATAGATTTTTGCCTTATCAAAATAGAGGGCAAGGTGCACCGAGCTTTCATCATTTTGCCGGATCAAATGAATATTATCCAGGTCAATGGATGTATTCAGATAAATGGCATTGAAGACAGTATCGTGGTAGGGGAACCTATCGGCATGCGTAGAGGCGCAATAAATTTTATATCCGTCAAATTCACCTGAAATATAAAATTCGGAAGCAGGATCCGATTTTACGTCTTTCAGGAATAATTTGGCAGGATCCGTAATTTCTTTGGGTGAACTGATTTCATCGGCAGGCAATGAAGCCGGACTGTCTTTTTTACAGGAAAATGCAAAAAGGGAAATCAGTAAAGGCAGTACCAGTAATTGGAGACGTTTCATGGGTATAAAATTTGGTGAATACGGTTGATAACCAAAAGAGCTGGAAGCCAGTTCAGTTTACCAAAGCTAACCCAAAAATTTTTCAAGACAAAGCACACTGTGTTAAAATTCTCTTCCCCACTATATCACCTGCAGGGCTATAGTGCGCAGGCCAGGGACCTTGCGGCTGGAGGCAATGATTTTGGATATTATAGCTTACCGGGTTTTCGCTCTATAATCCGCAGCGTCCCGGCTTGCATACAGGCCCGGGGAGAGACGCTTCGGGGAATGTGTAAGGTTCGTGTGACACGAACCAAGGCATAGGGAGATTTTTTTTGTCACTAATAAGGTTGCCAATTTACTATATGGATCTTACCGGTTGAAAAGTTAAACAGTCTGCCGGTGGAATCTTTGGCTTGAGCGGTGAAGTTAATATCAAGATTTCTGTGGGCTGTATCAATATTCGTTATAGAAATTGTACTGCCCGGCAAAGGGTTGAATAAATTCTGATAGTCGTGATGGTTATAGTTGAAATTATAATGTGCACTGATCGGTGTGGAGGAACTGTTGGCTTCTAAGGGGTAGGTGCCAGGGGCCCCATATGTGGGGATCGAAAAATTTAAACTTCTTCCATTTCCCCAGGAAAAGCTCCGGGTGAATGATACTAAATACTGCGGACAGTCTCCTAAATCAGCCGGATAACCCATTGCCACAACATTCAGAAACGAAAACTGCGGGGATCCCACATAACCGTTTATTTGCGCATAAACCTGCCGGGAAAACCAGCTTACGCCATTAATATTGGCACTGATATAGGAACTGCTGTTATACGATTTCGCTGATTTTATGAGTTTAACGTTCAGGAGCTGACCATTCGTGAGCGTTATAGTTTTGGTTTGACTTTGCGAATAGCCGGTAATGGCAAAGCTGCCCGCTAGTTCGCCTGAAAGGGTATCCAGTTTTGTCAGGGTGAATGATCCGCCGGTTCCGGGATTCAGTAAATCGCAGAAATAGATATCACTGCTGGACATATTCCCGGAAACAAGGCTCTCCACAATTTCCAGTCCGCTGTTGCCCGTACTGTTTATTGCATATTGCTTTAAAGGCGTTATACTGTCTACAGAAATAAAAAAGCGGAGTTCATAATCACTGTTTTCATCAATGGCGGTAATTGACAGGCTGCGGTCTTTCGAATAATAAACAGCTTTGAAATTACAGGCTGTCCAGCTTTTTCCGTTCAGGGTGGCGGTAAGCGTTCCGTCGGTGGAGGGGTTGCAGGTTCTCAGGGTGTCCGATGTATCCTCTTTTTTGCAGGAAGAAATCAGTAATATAAGAGTAAGAGCCGCAACGGATGAAAATAGTTTCATGGGGTTTATTTTAACCAGGTTTTGAAAGCAAGAGGCGGGTTTAAAATTGTATTGTAATGGTAAGATACAGTGTTCGCCTGCCAGCGGAACTAAGTTAGGGCACAAAATGGCAATAACCAAAACTGTCCGGCGGAATTGTGGGGGCACAAGTGGGCCATTGGGCATTGCGTTTGGGTATAGTGAGTTTGAGGGTGGAAGAGTTGTGTCAGTGGGGATGCGGTGTATTGAAGGTTTAGTTCGTTTGACACGAACCAAGACGTGGGCATTGCGTTTGGGCATTGGATTTGTGGGGGAACACTTGCGCCAGAAGGTAATTCGGGCATCAAATGACGCAACGTCCTCGGCTGTGCTACAATGCCCGAGGAGAGACATTGCTGGGAATCGAGAACCAAGGCATAGCCTAATTATTTTTTAAAATTGAGTGTCTTGCAATAAATAAATTGTCAGAAAATATCATTAGCTCTTCACCTTTACTTGCCTGTGCTGCACTATAATTTAAACTATACTTAACTTGTCGAAAGCTTGTATATAAATTTTTAATTGAAGGAACACTATCATATGTAACAATCCATTTTTGCTTATTCAACTTACTTATTTCTGTAGCAATTTGAATATGGTCATTATCTTGGTAATAATTTAAGTATAAGTCTTTGCCTTTAATATAATAGGGAGGGTCAAAATAGAACAGTGATTTTTGGGGCAATTTATTTTTTAAAGATTTTACTAATTTAACCGCATCTGAGTTGTGCAACTCTATTTTATTGCTGTAGGTAGCAATTTTCTGTATTCTATTAATTAGGTCTTTTTTATTGAATCGAGCATCTATTTTCCAATTTCCAGTTTGGTTTTGGCCTCCAATAACACCGGCATTTAAAATTCCGGACCGATTTGTCCGATTTAGAAAGAAAGCAGCAAAGCCGACTTTTAATAAGTCATACTTCGATTTATTCTTTTGTATTTCCTTTTGCCTATGCCATGTATCAAGATTAACAGGTGTATCATGAATAAGTTTGCAAATCTCCTCTGGCTTGTTGAGAACGCTATGCCAAAATGAAAAAATTGATCGGTCAATATCATTAATAATTATTTTGGAAGCATATTCGTTAAATAATAGTGAAAGAGCTACTGAGGCTCCCCCTGCATAAGGCTCGATATACACCCCATCATATAATAAGTTGTCTTTAAAAATTTGTTTAAAATAGTCGGCTACTTTGCCTTTTCCTCCTGGATACCTAAGCGGTGAATAAAATTCCATTCTGTTATTTGATATTATTCCATAAAATTATCATAAAGTCTTGCATATTGTCCCAAGTTATGATAAGATTATTCGGTTTAGGAGAAAATTTATTATTGTGAACATAAGCATGCCAAGTATCAATGCCTAAAATATCATTACTGTCTTTAATCGCGGCTTTAATACCTTTGCAAATAGCTGCATCGGCAAGTTTTTTTGTTTCAAGATGATTTGCAACAACGTTCATTTTTTGCTGAAAGTTCATTCCAGATTTTGCGGCAGATGGTGTGCTTGCCAAACTATATTCTTCAATATAACTGTCAACACTTAACTCAACAAAAACTCGAAACAAAACACCAGTTGCGTTGGTGAATTTAGTTACATTTAATTTTAGCAACTCATGATAAATTGTATTGACTTTTGGTTTGCTTATTTTAATGGCACAACTTTTGGGCAGCAATGTATTTCTGTCTTTCGGATTTGGTTTTGGCTTGGGTGCTGGGGCAGATACAGGTTGTGGAGCACCTGTAGAATTAAACTGCCAAGGTTTGCTAGCTTTTTTTGTAATATTGGGTTTACTTGCTTTTGGAAATTTGTTTAAATAATCTCTCCTGTCTTGTTTTGTGTAGATTTTATTAACTGTAAATTTGGGATTAAGAATATCTTTGATTACTTGAATTATGCCCTTGAGAACTTCATTCTCGTCTGTTGTTGACTGGATAACCCCGTTGTATATTTCAATTCCTAAGAAATTTCTAACTTCAGGGTCATCAATTAGACGGTCAAGGTTTGTTGTTTTTATTTTTTCAACATTCGATTTAATATCGGCTGGGATGTCAGGGGATTTTTTTATCAGATTGATTACTTGTAATGAGGTAGAAGTTTTTCCCTCGGTTCTTTCACTGAATCTTTGTTTTTGTAATGATCCCCAATTGTCTGTATAAACACCAGGGGTACCATAACCATGTTTTAGACCAATCCAGGTGTCAGCTTCTTTTGGGTCGTTATAAACTAAACAATCCACTTCTTTAATTAGTTTAGTTTTGTTGGAGTCATGAAGTTTTTTAAATTTTTTCTTTAATTTGCTAAATTTTGAACCTTCTATTAAATCCGGATTATTTAAAAGTTTAAGTGTTATAGTTCTTCTATTACCTTCAAGTACAATGAATTTTGTTTTGTCATGGTGTGAAGCAACAACTTCGATTCTGTCATTTGGATTTAGCCCGTTATTTATAATGTGTTCGGCCAAATTAAACAGATTGTCTTTTTGGTCTTCGAGCATTTTGTCGATTGCTTCCTTTTGGCTTGCAACTGTGTCAAACCGATAATTCTCAGTATTGACTAAGAGTTCTGTCAATTTAATTTTTTTGTACATTGCCATAATAGGGTGTTTGTTAAAAGCATAATGCCAACGTTCCAATTCCCACAAAATCTTCTCACAGTAAAACTAATTAAAAAGCATCTTAATACAAAATCTGCCGCCTAATCCTCTCCCTGCCATGCATTGCCGTAACTGCCGTACTACAAAAAAGGTCGCACCCCTCAGCGCAACCCAACTCAAAATTCCAGCATCACCTTTCCACGTAATGTTCCCTGCCGGGCCTTGCGGCAGCTTTCTCTTTCTCAATATTGAAATTCGGGCATCAGATTACGAACGTCCTCAGCTGCGCTGCAATGCCCGAGGAGAGAGGTTGCCGGGAACCGCTTCCTAATACAAAATCCACAAAAAACGGCACTACCTCCCGGCACTGCCTAACTCTTAACTCTCAACTCTCAACTCTCAACTCCCAACCCTACATCGCATCATGATCAAACGAATTGATCAGCCATTTGGCGGGATCATTATATTGTTTCATCACTGCTTCCTCCGCATAAAAGATAAAAGGTGTGCGGTGGGCAAGGGGCCCCTTGCGGAAGGGATTGGTAACAAAGCCGGCCCTGGCAACCGATTTGGCAAAAGCTGAATGCTCCTGTACAAAAGCAGTGATGCCTTTCAGGTGTAACCGGGCAGCAATTTTTTTCAGGCGACTGGTAATGGCTTTGCCGGCACGGGCATTCTCAAAATAAAAATCAAAAAGCACCAGCTTGTTATCAAATAAATAGTAGCAGGCATAGGAGCTCAGGGTATGGGCATCCCTTCCATAACCCAGCAGCTTGTACTGGTAATTGGGGTTGGATATCCGCCATTTGAAGAGCTCAGCCGTTTTATTGGAATGAATCACCTCAGTGGCATTGGCTTTGGCCACCAGATGGCTGAGCTGCGCCGGATCGGAAACTTCATAAACTTTTTTATCCGAACTGAAATTGATCCAGTACATGGCTTTGGGGATAAACCAGATCTTCATATCAAACACATGCACCCAGCCGAACTTTAAAAAGCCCGGTGTGGATTGTTCGCCGCCGAAACCGATCACAAACAGCCGGTTCTCCTTACGCAGGTGATCGTAACAATGCAGGGCCAGTTTTTGAAAAAGTCCCTTGCGGCGGTGTTTGGAGTGGGTCATGGTGTCGCACGACTGGTACACCGTAACCAGTTTGCAATCAATATAATATTGCTCGGGTATCACACCATAATAAGCGGCAATCTCGCCCTCTTCCGAAACGGCAATAAAGCCCTCCACAAACCCTGCGGGATTGTTTACAAACTTCCATTCAAAATAATCCACGTTCACATTCATCCCAAAGCAGTCTTTCATCAGCGGGATCAGTAAATGAAATTCGGTGTTCTCGAGTTTGCGGATGCTGTAGTTGCTCATAGCAGTTTTTTTAGTTTTGCATGAAATTGTTCGGCCCTTAATATCATCAGAGGGAGGGGTTCATTGCCCATATTGATGCGGCTTACCAGCGTGCCCTTTGTCTGCAGACTGGCCGGAACCGCGGTTTTATCATCCAGTATCAGTATGTGTTCTATCCCTTTTTCTTTCAGGTAGTCTAACGTGGCCTGGTTGTACCGGCCGTTGGGCGGGGCAAATAAACTGATTTTATTTCCCAGCCGGGCTTCCAGTTCTTCCAGCGAGCGCCCGATCTCGGCATCCAGTTCCTCGCGGGTATCCAGCGTAGCCAGGCAATCGTGTGTATAGGTATGGCAGCCGATCTCCACCTGGTATTTTCCGGCGCACAGGCTGGCATCTTCCCAGTTCATCATCCGGTAAGCGGGCTTCAGTTTGTAAGCCGCGAGCAGACTCCCGAGTATGTCATCCCGTTCCTCTTTTTTGAGGGTCAGCAGTTTTTGAAAAAAGGCATTGTAATACGCAAACCAGTCATTGGTAAACGGTCCGCTGGTTTCGGCGATGGTTTTATTATCCGTGATATGATTGGTACGGAGATGATTGAAGATATCGTTCAGCTGCTGTGTCCAGATCGTGGTATTGTGGCTCAGGCAGCTGTTCACCAGGTTATGATTGCAGGGGATATTATATTTTACCAGCACGGGCACCACATTTTCCATGAAATCATAATAGCCGTCATCAAAACTCAGAATCAGTTTGGGTTTAGAGGCGGGTTCGTTTACACGGGCAAAAGAAGTGATATGATAATGTTTGCAACAATACTGCACGATCTTCTCGAAAGATTCCGGGTCAACGGGGTCGAAGAAAAAATCCCGTTCCCGGCTAACGCGGTGGAAACAGAGCACCGTAATATCGCGGCCCTTTGCCTTACGCAGCAGCGCCGGTACCCCGATACGGGTGAGCAGTTGGAGAAGGGCGTTTTTCATAATTTATTGAGCTGCGCAGCCAAACCGCTGCAGCGAAACCGATTGCTGATCAAATATAATCAAATGGAACGGGTAGTAATGCAGCAGGGTAGCAGAAAATAAGGGGCTGACAATCAGCGGTTTTGTATTAACGATGGCGAAGGGGATTTATTTTGTAAAATCAGGATCCGGAGCCGAATCTCTTTACCCCGACAGCGGTTTTCAAGGCTGTCGGGGGTTTAACCGGAAAAGAAATTTTGTTAGAGAACAAGGATAATGAAGTGAAATCTGTAATAATGTTAAACAATCAACGCTCAATTTTCAATGCTCAGGTTAAGGCAATTGCGGAGCAGCGCCCCTCTCAGGCCGGAGAGGGGTTGGAGGTGAGGCGCATCTTACTTCAGCAAATTCAAATCCGGCTGGGCGTATTTATACACCTTAAAATAGATGGTCGTTTTGGTCTGGTATACACCCTCCAGCGCCGATAACTCATTTACAAACTGCACCAGGTGCTCATTATCCCGGCACATCACATCCACTTCCAGGTCGTAATCGCCGGAGGTCATGGCCAGAAAACTCACTTCGGGCAGGGTGGCAATCTGGCCGGCCAGTTTTTCTTTGAGTGTGGCCGGCCGCACATATACTGCGATATGTGCATAGGAGCGGAAACCAACTTTTTCGGGGTTCACCCGTCCGATGATATTGATGGTGCCTTCTTCAATCAGTTTATTAAAACGGGTGCGGATGGTGCCGATGGATACTTTCAGCTTCTCCGCAATCACGGTAAACGACATGCGCCCATCCTCCTGCAGGCAGGAGAGGATGGCAAAATCCAGGTCGTCGAGCGTAATGGCGGGTGATTTACTCATCAGTTAAAATTCGGGCTAAAATATAAAAATATGTTGTGGATTTTGTTTTTTACTGAAATATTTTTAATTTACTTGCTTATTTCTGCAAAATTTATAGAACTATATGAAATACAATCCGATTCAGAATTATATCAATGGTGTTTTTGTGGATGCCACCACGGACCGCAGCATGGAAGTGATCTCGCCGGTTGACGGTAATTTGTTATCCACCGTGCCGCTTTCTTCCCAAAAAGAGCTGAATGATGCAGTGACGGCAGCCAAAGCCGCCTTCCCGGCCTGGAGCCGGATGCCCATCAAGGAACGGGTACAGGTTTTCTTCCGCTATAAAACCCTGCTGGAGAAAAATATGAAAGAACTGGCAGAGCTCTGCAGTGAAGAGAATGGGAAAACCTATGGTGAATCAGTAGCCGAAATTGAAAAATGTATTGAACTTACCGAGTTCGCTACGTCGCTCCCGCAGCTGGTAACAGGCGAAGTGCTGGAAGTGAGCCGGGGTGTGGAATGCCGCACCGAGCATGCCCCCCTGGGGGTGGTGGCCTCCATCGTGCCCTTTAATTTCCCGGCCATGGTACCTAACTGGACGATCCCCAATGCCATTGCCCTGGGTAATTGTATGATCATGAAACCATCGGAGAAAGTGCCGCTGAGCTGTGGCCGCCTTGCCGAACTTTTAAAAGAAGCCGGTCTGCCTGATGGCGTTTTTAATATTGTACATGGTGATGTGGAGATTGTGGAAGCCATCTGCGATCATCCGGGCATCGAAGCGGTATCCTTTGTGGGCTCCACCAAAGTGGCGAAGATTGTTTACAAAAGAGCTACTTCTAATTATAAAAGATGCCTGGCTTTGGGCGGTGCCAAAAATCACCTGATGGTATTACCCGATGCCATACCGGCCATGACGGCACAGAATGTGGCGGCTTCCATGAGCGGCTGTGCCGGCCAGCGTTGTATGGCGGCCAGTGCAATGGTGGCGGTGGGCAATGTGGACCATATTGTAGAAAAGATCTGTGAAGAAGCCCGTAAGATTGTTCCCGGCGAAAACCTGGGAGCAGTGATCAGCAAGGAAGCCAAAGAAAGAATTGAAGGCTATATCACCGAAGCGGAAAAGAACGGCGCTAAGATTTTAGTGGATGGCCGGAGTCCGAAAGTGAACGGAAAAGAAAACGGCACCTATGTGGGCCCCACCGTGATTGATTTTGTAACCCCGGATATGAGTGTGGCGAAGGAAGAAATTTTTGGTCCGGTTATTTCCATCATGCGCACCAAAACCGTTGATGAAGCGCTGGCTATTGAAAATGCCAATCCCTATGGCAATGCGGCATCGGTGTTTACGCAGAATGGCGGCATGGCCCGTTATATTATTGAAAGAGCCAGTGCCGGTATGATTGGGGTGAATGTGGGAGTGCCTGTTCCCCGTGAACCCTTCTCCTTTGGCGGCTGGAACGAGAGTAAGTTTGGCGTGGGCGATATCACCGGCAAGAGTTCTATCGAATTCTGGACAAAACTGAAAAAATCGACCACGAAGTGGAACCCCGAAGCTGGGGTGAACTGGATGAGTTAAAAAAGTCAAAAGTAAAAAGTCAAAAACAAAAAATAGTTTCCAATGACTACGAAAACAGTAACCGAAACCGCCGCAATTATCCAGGACAATCTCGATTACACCCTCTTCTCCTGGAGCAAACAAAAAGGTATTGCACCCATTGCGGTGAAATATGCCGAAGGCGTTTACTTATATGATTATGAGGATAAGCGCTATATCGATTTTTCATCCGGACTGATGAATGTAAACATCGGCCATGGCGATCAGCGCATCACGGATGCCGTGGTAAAGCAGATGCAGGAGGTGAGTTATGTTACCCCCAGTTGTGTCACCCGCGTAAGAGGGGAGCTGGGTAAAAAACTGGCGGAAATTTGTCCCGGTGATCTGAACAAAGCCTTCTTCACGCTTTGCGGCGCCACTTCTATCGAAAATGCCATTAAACTGGCCCGTTTATATACAGGGCGGCATAAAATTATTACAAGGTACCAGTCGTACCATGGGGCTTCCATCGGGGCCATGTCGGCCAGTGGTGATCCGCGGCGCCTGCCGGTGGATGCGCAGCAGGCTCCCAATTTTATTCATATTGATATTCCCATTGCCTATCGCTGGCCCTATGGCGAAGAGAACCTGCTGAAGGAAACGGTGGCCCAGCTGGAAAGGATGATTGCATTTGAAGGTCCGGGTAACATTGCTGCCATCTTGCTCGAGGGCGAGAGCGGTTCATCGGGTTGTTTGAAATACCCCGTTGGTTACCTCAAAGCCGTAAGGGAGATCTGTAATAAGCACGGTATACTGCTGATCATGGATGAAGTGATGAGTGGCTTTGGCCGCACGGGTAAATGGTTTGGCTTCCAGCATCATGATATAATTCCTGATATGATCGCCATGGCCAAGGGTCTTACCTGCGGGTACCTGCCCTTCGGTTGTTTGATGGTAAGTGATAAGATAGCGGCGAAATTTGATGACCAGGTGTTGTCGCTTGGCTTAACCTATTCAGCCCACCCGGTAAGCTGTGCTGCTGCGTTGGCTACCCTGAAGATTTATGAAGATGATAACTTAATTGACAATGCCGCCGCCATGGGCAAATATGTGGAAGAACAGGTGGAACTGCTGAAACAAAAGCATCCCAGCATCGGGGAATTCAGAAATACCGGTTTGCTGGGTTGTATCGAACTGGTAAAAGACAGAACAACCAAAGAACCCGTGGCGCCTTTTAATGCCGGTGCTGCGGATATGACTGTGATGAATAAAGTGGCCGCTAAAATCAAAGAACTGGGCATGTATACTTTTGTGCGCTGGAACTATATTTTCATCGCCCCGCCGCTTTGTGTTACCAAAGAACAGATAGATGAAGGACTGGCGATTATCAGCGAAGCCATTTCGATTGTGGACGCATCCATCATTTAATTTGAAAATTTGGAAATTTGAAAATGTGCTGATGTGAGATTGTAAAATAGCTTCCGGAGTTATCAATTTTCAAATTTTCAAATCACCTCCTTTTCAAATTGACAAATTGATTTAATGAACGAATACACATCCGCTTCACCATCACTTATTAATGAAGATCTGGCTCCGGTTCCGGCAGCTAAACGCACCTGGGGAACCTGGAACTATGCGGCGCTCTGGATCAGTATGAGTTTGTGTATCCCCACTTATACCATGGCCAGCTCCATGATCAACCAGGGGATGAACTGGTGGCAGGCCGTGCTCACCATCTTCATAGGGAATGCCGTGGTGCTGGTACCGATGATATTAAACGGGCATGCCGGCGCCAAATACGGAATTCCTTTTCCCGTATTGGCCAGGGCCAGTTTTGGAACAAAGGGAGCGAATATTCCCGCGCTCCTGCGTGCGATCGTTGCCTGTGGCTGGTTTGGCATTCAAACATGGATAGGCGGCGCCTCGCTCTATAACCTGCTGCGGGCCTGGTTTTCTTCACTCGGTCCCATTGATAATGTGTCCCTGTTTCCGCAAGCTGTTCCGGCAATCTGCTTTCTTGTTTTCTGGGCATTGAATATGTTCATCGTTTACAAGGGGGTGGAGAGTATCCGCAAACTGCTCGTATTCAAAGCCATCTTTTTACCGTTGGCCGCCATTGCCCTTTTTTGCTGGGCCGTTATTGCCGCAAAAGGACTGGGGCCGATACTGGAACAGCCTTCTAAATTTCCGGAAGGACAGAGCTTTTTCCGTTTTTTCTTTCCGGCCTTAACTGCAGTGGTGGGTTTCTGGGCCACCCTTTCCCTGAATATTCCTGATTTTACACGGTATGCAAAAAGCCAGAAAGCACAGATCGAAGGGCAGGCACTGGGATTGCCGCCATCAATGACCCTGTTTGCTTTTGTGGGCGTGGTGGTAACATCTGCATCGGCGATAATCTACGGAAGCCCCGAATGGGATCCTGTACAGCTGGCCGGTAAATTCGAAAACAAGCTCATGGTGAGTTTTGCCATGATCGGTATCATCATCTCCACACTGGCCACCAATATCGCGGCCAATATTGTGAGCCCGGCCAATGATTTCTCCAATCTCAACCCGGCAAAGATTGATTTCAAAACAGGAGGTTATATCACGGGCATTATCGGGGTGCTTATCTTTCCCTGGAAATTATACGCCGACCCCAACGGGTATATTTTTACCTGGCTGATTGCTTATTCCAGTCTGCTGGGCCCGATCGGCGGTATCATGATCGTGGATTATTATTTTATTAAGAAACAGCAGCTGGTGGTGGATGAACTGTACCGGCACGAAGGCCGTTATGCATTTTCAAAAGGTTTTAATCATAAGGCGGTATGGGC
>JAXLUF010000008.1:0-87875 GCA_046329685.1 Ferruginibacter sp. | reverse complement strand
AGTAAACAACCCTCAGCACCGGCACCAGCTTATAATCGCCCGGCACACCGGCCACAACCGAGAGGTTGGCATCAAAATCAATGAGCACGGTTTCGGTGGTGGCGCTGATGGCTTTATTCAGCATGATTTTCAGTCCGGTTTCGGCGCCGCTGGGTATTACCAGCGGGTAAACCACTCCATTAACCTTAATACTGTTGTTGGTTCCTGCTATTAAACGGATCTGCTTTAAAACACCGGTTTGTACCGTGGCGGAAGCCAGCAGAGTATCCACACCATTCTGAAGACTCAGCAGGTTATACACGCCTGCATTGGTGAGCAGGGTTATCCAGCCGGTTTGCGTGGAATCATCTGAAAATTTCACCCGTACTTCCCGGATATCAACATTTACTTCCTCGTAGGGGGCCGGCAGATCGGTAAGTTTCACTTTTAAATCCGATTGTCCCGAATCATTGGAGGGATTGCTGTCATCGCTTTTGGAGCAGGAGCTGAAAACAATTGCGGTAATAAAGAGCACTGCAATCAAATGCATCGCCCTGGAAAGTAGCTGTTTCATTTGATAAGATTTTAGAAAAAGAAAGTTGAAAAAACCATGCCAGAGGAAGTCATGGTTATGTCATGATTAAAACCCGTTTTGCAAACTCATTGATTTAGTGAGGGGTAGGGTGTGGGGATGTGGATTAGTTTTGGGGAAGTAAACTGTATTAGTTCTTTTATCCTTTTAAACAATGTTGTATAAGATGCGTAATGGAGCGAGATTCTAAGTTTGACATAGCAATATTGGCCTTAACCTTATACTTGATAATATTTTGAAGAATAATTTCAAACAGGGTGATTCATCCATAAATATTCAGGCTGGAATAGTTGCGCCAGTGGAATTTAACCGAAACCTGGACAGGCTTGAAGAAAAAACAACAGTTTACGCATTTATCACTTCAGCAGTTTCATCAATTTGACGATTTCTGTTTTTTCAACTCCAAATTGTTTGAGGTTTAAGTCTTCATAATCCTCTTTGAAATTGTCCATAAAATTTTTAAACTCTATACTTTGGAGGGCGATTTTGTAATAGCCTATTGCCTTGTCTGTTTCTTTAGTGCAAAGCGCCAGGTGTCCAAGGCTTTTGTTTCCAAAATCAAGAGAGCCTAATTCTACCGATTTTCGCAAATGTCTTTCGGCTTCTTCCAGCGAGTTTGTACGAATCGCTAAAAAGCCCATATTGTTCCAGGCCTCAGCAAAATCCTTGTCAATATCAAGGGCAGATAGAAAATATTTCTTTGCCAGGGCATAGTCACCACTTTTAAAATAACTGATTCCCAAAAGATTCAGAATGCCTGCATTTTGATTTTTCTTTTTTAAAAGGGATAACAAAATCTTCTGTGCTCCCCGTTGGTTACCTTGCCGGTAAAAACAAAACGCTTTATTAAAGTGTGCTTCTCCGTCTTTATGATCCAGCTGTATGGCAATATCATAATAATACACAGCTTTCGCATAATTCTGTTTTTCCTGGTATACCTCGCCCAAACCAAACCACAAATCAGCATCTTCGTTATCAATTTTTAAGGCTTTCTTATACGTGGCAATTGCCTCCGTATACATTTTTTTGTTTTGGTAGGTAAAGGCCAGATTATTCAGGGAAGACAAATCCGCTCTGTCGATGTTTAATGCCCGCTTGAAATCGGCAATAGCCTTATCATACTCCTTGTTATCAAGATAGCAGGTGCCCCTGTTATACCAGGTATCCGCATCCTTAGGCTTAATCTTTGTTGCGGCCGTAAACAACCTAAGGGCTTCTTCATAATTCTTCTCTCTTTCATAATAAATTAAACCAAGGTTAATCAGTGCTTCTGTGTATTTATGATTGATACGCAGTGCCTTATTGTAGTAATCAATTGCTTTTTCAAGGTACAGCTGGTCGCCGGAAGTGGAGGAAATTTTTTCATAATCAAAAGCCATACGGTAATACTCCTGGGCCGACTTATATACATATGGCTTACCGGAGCTGTTCGCCTGCAGATATCCCCAGAAATCGGGGTAGATGGTTTCTTCATTTACGCCGGCCACCTGCTCCAGTTCAGCCAGTATATTCTTTTTATATTGATGGTCTATAACAATTGTATGATCAATATCCGATTTATCAATCACCCCTTTTTCGTTCATCAAAAAAATACTTTCCTGTTTTATTATCCGTACATTGGTATGATCGGGCTTATATATAATATTTCTGCCCTTTGCGTTTGCCAGTACCGACTTTATTCCCTGGTCTTCATTTTTCAACTCCTTAAATTCGTCAATCACATCAAATTCTGTCTTTTTCTGATAATCAATGCAATAAACGCATCCGTTTTTGTTGAACCATTCTGAGGCCGCCATAAAAAGAGCCACGAGGGCATTAAAGGTAAAGTCAATCAGAAGGGTGGCTCCTCCAAAGTGCTGCATTTCGGCCATCAGACTCACATCTCCAATATTTTTTATTGCAGGATAAGTACCGGCTCTTTTCCGGATTTCTTCAATTTTTTCTTCTATATATGAGATAATCTCTTCCCGTGAAACAGATGCATCGGAATACTTACGCAACAACTTGGCACTATGCAGGCGCCTCACTACACCACAGTTTATATCCCAGGCCTGATCGGCTTGTCCCCGAAATGCAATTTTTTTGGAGTCGTCGAGTTCTGTGTAGGTAAGGTTAAGTGCCTTGATATACTCTTCGAGGCTTTTAACAACTGTTTTTTTGTTAATCACGCTGGTACCGGGTTAGAGTAGTAATTAGTTTTGGGTATTCATTTAATAAATCTGGCTGCATTAAGTTGTGCTGATCCTTGTCAACTTTTCAAAATCGGCTACGGTATATCCTTTCTTTTTACTGAAATCGGTAATGTAAAAGCCCAGCGCCCTGATACGGGTTCGGAGCCGTTTCTGTGTATCCGTATCAGCAACCAATTTTTGCCGGATGAGTTTTTTAATTTCAGCAGCCTCTTTTTTTCTAAATGTTTTCTTTCCTTTCATTTGATTAGTGCAGATTTTGGTAATATGAAAGCGGTTAACAATAAAATCACATTATCAAAAAAAATTCTGGTACACCTCACTCTCTGAGCATCTCATTAAAAATGTCTGTCAACGCTATATGGTATTTACCCTTCCTTTATCAGCATCGCTTCCTCAGAATATATTCCCGGATGAATTTCGAGCAGGCTCGATTTTTTATCTTTAAAAAAGTTCCATATAGATTCACCAATCTCATCTGATCGCTCGGTTGCCGGAAAGAATTTTACTTTATCCTCTATTTTATTAAGGTTATTATTACGGCTGGAAACATACCCCCATCCATTATTTTCACCGGCATCGTTCACTATAATAGCATTTGTCTCCTCCGGGCTGAGTTTTTTCGCAACCATTGTTCCGGAGTAAACTTTTCCATGCACATTAAAAAACATCCCCAGCGCAAAATGAACATTATCCCCGGGGCCCAGGCAAATCAGCATAGAAAGATTTTTTTCCCGTGCCACTCCAAGTTTCATTTCAAGCTTAAGGTAATCCTTTTCATATATATCATATTTCCCTACATAGGTTTCCAAAGTATTACTTTCTGACTCGTAGTTGATGATTTTTGCTTTCCCAAAGAGTTGAAAAGATAACAATGAACGGGTAATGCCTGGCTGTCCGCTCTGGTCTTCATCATAGAAATATATCCACCAATAACTTTTCTGAATTTTCTTTTCCTTTGGCTTTAATTTCCAGTTTTCAAGGCTTCGGGTGTTTTCATGAATGTATTCGGTTATTTCTGCCGCAGTAAGGCCCAGGTATTTAAGAAATTCTACAAGATAGGCGTGTGGAAGAGATACCGGCTCCTTTAGCTGAATTTTTTTTACGAACGTATAAAATTTCTGATTTGTCTTTTCCCGCTTAATTTTACTTGTCTTCGGCTGCTTTTCATTAAATATAGCCATCCCTACCGGAATCGCTGATTTCACGTTCGAATAGAGATTCAATGCTTCTTCCAGAAAAGTAAGTTCATCGACATCCTTTTCAGCCGTCTGATTCTTTTGCAGTTTGTTGCTGTTTTCCTGTAAGGACTGCTCATACTTTCTAACAATATTGCAGAAAAGTTCGGCAGCATCCATTAAATGTAACAAGTACTTTTTTGCGCTCAATTTCAAGGGTTTATAGGGCTAAGAAAAAATCGGAAAAATTCCGAACACTTTGGAAGAAATCGAAAATTTTTACGAAAAATACGTATCGAAAAAAGCAAGCAGTTTCCCACTGTTCCGGCTGAATTTTTATAGCTTTGTATTTCGCTTTTCAACTTTTTCTGAACCTTATTTTGAAAAGCAACACCAATTCTAATATCCTCGCAGAAACTGAGCTACGAATATAGCTAAATCAAAAAAAATACAAATAAGTATTTTATCTATTATTCCCAGAGCCGCATTCAGCGGTCAGCAAGATTACAAAAAAGAGAACTAGACAATATTTTTTGGGGGGGCGGGGGGGATTTTTCATCAGTTTTTGATGTGATTAAAGGCATTTACAACGTAACTGCTGCCATAGTTTTTTTTCACAATCAAAAACCAAGCATGATGAAAAGTCAACAAACAGACAAGGACTCTTCGCAAAAAGAGCCCTTGCCTGAGTGGTTTGAGAATTTTCTCAAAATTCTTGAGATCCTTCTTCAAATCACTTTAATCAGCCTTCATCTGTCAACTCTTCTCAGTTAAGATGAAGTTCCTTTGAAGGAAGAGCCCGAGCGATCGGGCTCTTCTCTTTTTTAGGAGCGCAAAGGTAAGATACATGACCGATTCTGCAAAGAAAATTAACCGGTTTTCCACATCCAGGCTTAACTTATTTCGCTTTTAGTAAATAATTTTCAGTAATAATTTTCCAATTTGCTGATAATCAAAAGATTATCAACCAGTCTTCGTGGCATTGCCGAATTACAAATAAAAACATTATCCGCCTTAATCTGGTATTATCCGGGCCCCAGATGCTTATTTTATCCCATTTTCAGCACTCTTACTCATTAACCCCCAAAAAATAAATAGGCTGCAGGGGAAGCATGTTTTTTTGCTTATCATCCATTTTGTAATAATGCTCCTGCCATAAATTTATAAACCGATCAAAATCAATCAGTTCAATGTGTTTTCCGGATACCCTGGCCTCCAGTTTTGCCGGATTAGAAAAGTCTCCGCTGGTAACAAAAATACCTACATCCGTATCCCGCTTCATGGTTCCAATCAGCCTTTGTATATCATCTGAGGGCACCGAACTATCAGGTCTGTGTTTTACCTGTACAATGATCCTGGGAGGCTTTGTTCCTAATGGATCTGTGTACATGATAATATCTATGCCCCCATCTCTCCCCTTGGGGGCTACCAGTGATATATAATAACCCATCGAAGCCAGCAGGGCCGCCACCATATCCTGAAACTCGTAAGGATTTTTATTGAGTACATACCGGCGCAATCCTTCATAAGCCTTCTCACTGTATTGCTCCAGCAAGGCAACCTGCTGTTGTTCGAAACTGATTTCCCGCTCACTGCCGCCCGCCGGCTCTCCATTGGCAACATTTATTTTATCACTGGTGGCGGCCTCCACTGGTTGCTGACTTTTCCAGGTACGGTAGGCTTTTGCTGCCGTGTCTACCAGCTCATCGGGGCTTAATTGCAGGGCCTGTTCACCTTCTGGAGTGATCGTCCAGAGTCCCTTGCTTTTTTGCAGAAATCCGGCCTTTGTGGCATCCACGCTGTAAAAGTGCAGGATCGACTCCCACCGGATATATCCGGTGGTTTCAAACCTTTCGTTTTCATAATCGGAAAAACTCAGTGTATGCCTCAATTTTTCGAACAGGTCGGCACTTCGCATCGACCCCCCGTTCTCTTTCAGCAGTGAAAGGGCTGCATACATCGTTTTTGCCGCAATTTTCCGCGAAGCTGAAATTTCTTTGGCCATAAATTATTTAGTTTATTATAGTGATCGTCAAGTCAATTTTACTCCCCACTACCCGCCCCACCCCTTCCCTTATTTTCCCCTCAAAAATAGCTATCAACTCCTTATTGGCATTAACCGGGCCTGCGAATCACGTTTTATAAGCATAGACTGTTTGAAAACAGCAAGCAAGCAAATGGCCCACTTATAATTGCCTAAGGATAAATATATAAAATTTTAAAGCGCTTTGAAGGTACCCACCCGGTCCCCGAATGCCAGAAGAACTCATCTCAAGTGCAGGCTGTTGTAAACGAACTTAATTTTATCTTTATATGAATATGCAAAAAATTGCCGAAGCCATCGTATCTATTGTTGGCGATTATCACACCCAGCATGGTTTCCGGTTTACACCCGAAAGGGTCCTTACGTGGGTAAAACAGTTTGAAGTGGATGACAGGAAGTTTATTTTAGAGGAATTATTACATCTGCTTAAACAGGGTATTTATATTTCGGAAGCTAAAGCACGTATGCTGCTGATTGCTCGAATTGAAAAACTAGCAAGAATATATAAATTTTCGTCTACTGTTGCCTTTCTTGCCAATGCTGATTTTTTAAGTTTGCAAAATGAGGAAAAAAGTCAGACTGTGCTTCTTGAGTTGTTAGATGAGGAGTTGCAAAAAAAATACGGTATGGGTTTAGCTCAATGCGGTACCGCAGCAAAAAAATTCGCTATATATATTGATGATGTACTCGCAACCGGGGGGAGTGTTTTCAGAGATTTAAACAGATGGTTACCGATCAAAGACGTCTACGGAAAATCAAACTTCGATAAAGTACTTTCTGAAGAAATAATATTATCAGTTTATCATTTTTGTAATCATAAGGCTAATACCACATTATGGCGTTTGAATATTGCTTTTAATAAAAAGGAAATCCATAAGAAAATAAAAATCTTTTTCGATTACGAAGTGCAGAATCATCTTTCTTTTGATGGTCAAAAATACAATTTTACTTATCCGCACGAAAGTAATAAAGAGTTGATAAAAGATTATTTTGATTCTTTACCTGATTATGCAACCAAGTATGAACAGAAAGCATTCAGAAAGGAAGGCTTGCCAGAAAACGAATCTTTTTTTTCTTCGCCAGATAATCGTACCCGGTTTGAAAATATTTTGTTAATGAAAGGCATAGACTTACTGGATAGCGCCCAAACAAAACATGATAACCACCGTCCTCTGGGCGCAACTATTCCTTCGTATAAACTATTGGGTACAGGCACGCTTTTCTTTACCTGGCGGAATATTTCAAACACCACCCCAATTGTGTTTTGGTGGGGCGCCGGGGGCTGGTTGCCACTCTTCCCGTTATATAAAAGAGGGCAGACGGGCTTTGAAATATAACAATTGGTGTGTATTTTGCGTTATTAACTGTATGAGAGGACGTCGCGTATACTCCCCAACCGATACAATTGTATTTCATAAAACCACGGCCGAATTTGGAGGCTTATCCAATATGGCGGCGGGTTACAGTATTTGTGTAAACGATATTATCATCCCCTCTGCCGAACATTTATACCAGGCCTGCCGTTTCCCTCACCATCCGCAATTACAACTGGATATCATTAACGAGCCCAATCCCATGAAGGCAAAATGGATGGGCAGAGCAAATATTCATTCAACCCGTAAAGACTGGGACAGTGTAAGGTTTAAAATTATGCAATGGGTGCTTGAAATTAAGCTGTCTCAAAACTGGGAAACATTTGGTGCCTTATTACTGGAAACAGGAAACAAAAACATTGCAGAGCTTTCACCAAAGGACAAAGTGTGGGGTGCTGTAAAAAATGCCGATAATACACTGGAAGGCGTAAATGCGCTGGGCCGGCTGTTAATGTATATACGGGAGCAGTATGTAAAAACAAATGATTACCAGCGCTGCATACACCCATTGGAAATTACTGATTTTTTGCTGCTGGGACATTCCATTGATTTGGTTTGCAATGAAGACTACCGGCAGGAAATACGCTGGAGCCTTTCAGAGGAACATTCTCTTACCTGATGTACAGTGTTTAACAGATATTGCTACTTCCTTCCCCTCTCATACCCCACTTCCCCCTCTGCCGCCATCCCTAATACCTCCTCCACCTGCTCATAGGCCTGCCCCACTGTAACCTGCCCGTTCATAAGCATGGGTAATAACCAATCGCGGAGCTGGGAGAGTTGTTGGTTTTGTTTAATTATACCGCTTTTTTGCTTTTCAATATTAAGCAAAAGTCCTTTATATCTTGATAATAAGTTGTCATGCGGTATTTCAGTTTTGTATGACAATACTCCTTCAAAGTTTAAACCGAGTATATTAGTACCTGTTGCATATCCGGAAATGTAACGATGGAAATGACCTGTATTAAATAAGCTATTAAAGTAAAATTTCAGATTGTCATTTTGAAGGTTAATGGTTGTAACGTGATGAGACGAAACAATGTCAGTATTGAAAATATCAGGAATTAAAAAACTCTTTCCAATAATATCTTTCTGGGGATCAAGTGCGGTTTGCTGAGTATTACACATCACCAAATCATAAGGCCTCAAAACCTTTGATTGATTGTACTCTCCGCAATATAATTTTGTGCCTTCTATTTTAAATGTACCATTAACATTAAAAGAATTTAAATTAACCATAGGCACTCCACCACCTATAATATCTTTTCCGCTGTAAGAAACTCCTCTGTTAGATGAAATATAATTTCTTAGTTCTTTCACCTCCCACCCCTCCGGTACTTCCCTCCTCAATTCCTCATTCCAAACCATTTTACCACCGCTGCTTTTATAGGGTTTGCCGTTGGCATCCGGAAAATCGAACTGCACAAACCAGTAATCATAAATGGTTTTTGCCATTTGCTCCAGCTCGGCATTTATTTTATTGTTGAGTTCTATTTTGTCGTCGAGGGCAGAGAGAACGGAGGCGATTTTTTGTTGGGTGGTTTTATTAGGTATATCAACCGGAACAGCTTTAATTATTGTGAGAGGGGGTAAATTAGGAATTACTGAATCTCCATTAATATTTGATATTACCGATTTAACAAAAAACCTAAAAAAGTACTTAAAATATTGTTTTTGAATTATTGATTCGTTTAATCGAATTCTTAACAAAGCTTGATTGATAACCCCTTTAGGGTAGATCTCAGGCACTTCAAATATTTCTCCAAGTGTTCCTGCTCCAGTCATCAAAATATCACCAGATTTTACTGCAAACCTTGACAGACTTTTCTTAAAATGTTCCTCTGAGATATAGTAATCTCCATAATTTAAAGCTTTATTTAAAACTACTCCTTGTTCATAAACCTTATAAGTTGACTCAGATTTAGCAACAAAAAGCGATTTTTTGATATCTCCACCAAACGGGCCTTTAATAATCCCGTCTTTTTCAATTAATAGATCATTAAAGACCATTCTACTCATACTTCAACCCTTTCAATTGTTCCAAAATCTGTTTCTCCAAAGCAGCGCCTTCTTTAAAATATTGCTGCAGGTTGCCTTGGTAGCCGTTCAGCTTTTCAGCAAATTCTTCGGCTGTTATATCCACATATTCAATCTTCACTTCAAAATACTGCCCGGCGCTAAGGCTGTAGTTTTTGTTGCGGATAGCATCAGCACTTATTACCACGCTAAAGTCATCCTCGGCTATCTTTTTGTTCATGGCATCAATAATGCGCTGCTCTTCGGCGGGCGTTAGTACGGTCCGCTGGTTTTTGCCGTCTTTAATGGTTTCTCCCAGTTTGCTGGCATCCACCAGTACAATCTGGTTGCTGCCAGCCTGCTTATCCATAAACAGCACGCTTACATTGGTGCCGGTGCTGGCAAAAATATTGCTGGGCATGCTTACCACGCCCCGCAGCCATCCCCGCTCCACCAGTTGCTCGCGGATGCTTTTTTCGATACCGCTCTGCGCCGTAATAAAACCGGTGGGTACCACCACGGCAGCCCTGCCTGTTTTGCTTAAGCTGTACATAATATGCTGTATAAACAGGAGGTAAATGGCCATGCTTTCTTTTTTGCTGGCGGGCACTTTGGGGATGCCGGCAAAAAAGCGTTCTTTAAAGGCGTCTTTCTCCAGGTCGGCCCTGAAATCACTAAAGTCGAGCTTAAAGGGCGGGTTGCTTACGATGTAATCAAACTTACGGTCGAGGTAATAGGGCTCGGCAATGGTATTGGTTTTAATAATATTGGGGATACTGTGGCTGAGGTTGTTCAGTATCAGGTTCAGCCGCAGCATATTGGATGATTTTTGCGAAATGTCTTCGCTGTAAATGCTGCAGTTTTCCTCGCCAATGGCGTGCGCCAGGTTCATCAGCAGGGTACCCGAGCCTGCACTGGGGTCGTAGCAGGTAACCTGCTGTACGGGTTCGGGCACCATAATGGCGGCCATAATGCGGGCCACGGCATGGGGGGTATAGTATTCGGCATATTTGCCGCCACTGTCGGTATTGTAATCTTTAATGAGGTATTCGAAAATGGTGGCAAAGAAATCGTACTTCTCGGTAAACATCTCTTCAAAGCTGAACTCAAACAGTTTATTGATAAGCGCTTTGCAAAACGCATCCCTTTGTGAGGGGTCGGAAATGAACTGGCTCAGCTCATCAAACATTTTATCTTTGGCCCCGCTGGCCGATTTTACGGAGAATATTTCGGTATTGCTGATGCTGATACTGCGGAGGGTATTATCAAACAACACCGCAAAATCGTTTTCATTTTGCCTGTTATACAGGTTGCTGATCATTTCGTGGGGGTACAACTTAGGGGTGTCCGGGCCAATTTTAGCCACCAGGAAATCATAGTCATCCTTGTCCATGGCTTCAATGGCCTGCTGAAAGTTCGCGGCTTTGGCCAGGGTTTTATTTTTCCGTCTGGCTTCGTACCGGAACTTATCGTTCATGAATTTATACAGGAAAACCTGTGTAATGATCTTGAACTCGTTACCATCGTTGCCCAGTCCGTAGTTGGCGCATACGGCTTTCAGGTTATCGATCAGCGCCTTGGTTTGTTGTATAAAATTGATGTCTTTCGTCATGCCCGGTTTCCGTAAAATTGGTTGAGGTATTCGTTAGCGATTAAGGTATTGATAGATTTTGCGGTGGCAAAATCCATTTTAAGGTGCCGGTTATCTTTTAATTCCGTAACCAGCAGTTGCATTAAAAAATCACCAAAATACGATTCGTTTTCCATAATACGGCTGTTGCGGATCAGTTGTTCGTCGGTAAGCTGTTTAATGCTTTGCAGGGCTTCGTACAACTGCATTTCTTTTAGTGATAAGGTTCCTTTTTCGAGCAGGCGCTTATGAATGCGTACATATTTTTCGTCTTGCTCATATTTGGCTTTCAGCAGGTTGTTTTTGCGGTTCAGTTCCCGGGCTTTGTCAAAAATGGCGTTCAGCAGCAGTATATTTTCCTTCATCTGCTCCTGGCTTACTTCATCCAGGTTTTTCTTTTTAAAGATGCGTTCCAGTTCTTCTTTCAGGGAAATAAACTGGGGGTCCTGTTCATCAAAGTTCAGCAGTAGTTCCTCGCGGGTGCGGCGGAGCTGGTTTTTCAGTTCATCGGCAATTACCAGTTCGCTTTCGGATACCTTGGTGAAAAGGAAAATGACGTCTTCCAGAGCGGTGTTCAGCAGGCTGCCGGTATCGGTATCATTTTGCAACAGGTCCAGCTGGTTCAATTTGTCTATCTGTGCCTGTGTGATGTTGAGCAGCTGGTTCAGCTTAAAGAAATCGAGTTTGTTCAGGAGTTCTTCAAATCCCTGCAGGCGGATGATGTTTTTTAATTCTTTGGCATTGCTTAATGCTTTTACCAGTTGCAGCAGCAGGGCCTTGTCTTTTATTTCTGTTATCTGCCGGTTAAATATTTCAGCATTTGCCGTATCGTAGTGAAAGAGGGTTTCTTTGATGTCGTCCATATCGGCCCTGATCTCTTCCTCCGACTTAAACAGTTTGCTGTAGCTTTCCATTTCATCACCCAGTTCGGTCTGCAGTTCGTCGAAGTACATTTGATTGGTGCGGTCGAATGCGGAGGTGATATCGGCGAAGTCAACCACATACCCAAAGCGATACTGCTTGTAAGGCCTGTTTACACGGGTAAGTGTTTGCAGTAAATTATGGTCGTGTATCACCCGGGTGAGGTAGAGTTTTTTTAACCGTTTGGCATCAAAGCCGGTGAGGAGCATATTAAAAACGAAAAGGATGTCAATAGCGCCATTTTTGTAGGCGGCAATTAAATCTTTGCGTATTTCTTTATCGTTTACATCATGCAGGATAAGGGCCCCGGTTAATGGTTTTTCGGGGCTGTATGGGGGCGGTTCATCGGCGGCCATTGAGAGGTTGGCCACATCTGTTTCCTGTTTGCCAAACTTCCTTTCAAATGCTTCAAATAAAGCTTTTGCCTGTTCGGAGGAGTCGCACACCACCATACCACCCAATGAGGGGTCTGCTTCGCTGCGGCGAAATTTTAGCAGATCGCCGGTGATATAATCCAGCAGCGGTTCCACGTATTTGGAGTGGGCGTACACCAGTTTTTTGGCAATATCGCCCTGGAGTACTTTTATCTGCTCCAGTATTTCCTTCATCTGCATTTTGTAGTTGGTATCTATGCCTTCGCGTATCAGGCGCAGGGTATAGCCATCTGCAATGGAGCGGTTGTAATAATATTTGTGGATATAATCGCCAAAGAGGAGTTTGCTGTCGAAATCTTTTACCACCTGTTTTAATAAGGGTGTTCCGGTTAAAGCAATTTTTACGGCCTGTTTATCAGAATTGATGAGGTTGGCCAGGTAATTGCCTTTAGGGTTGTAGGAGCGGTGGGCTTCATCTAAAAAATAAATGCGCTGGATGTTAATGTCATAGTGTATATCCGTGTGCACCACCGCTTCTTCGCTGAATTTTTGAATATTCACTACTGAAATCTCGGCTTCGCCGCTGGCATTATGAATAGCCGCAATGGTTTGCAGATCTTTGATAAAATCGGCTTTAGAATTTACCATATTTACTTTCAGTCCGCGGTTGGCAAATTCGGTGGATGCCTGAACGGCCAGGTCGAGCCTGTCAACCACAAAGTAAAACTTGGGAATGATGTTTTTCTTTTGATAATAATCTGTAAGGAATTTAACATTATAAAATGCCAGGGCGGTTTTGCCGGACCCCTGGGTATGCCAGATGATCCCTTTTTTTATGCCGCTTTCCAGCTTTGCTTCAATCGCCCTGGTGGCAAAGAGTTGCGGATAGCGCATGATATGCTTTTGAATTTGTCGGGTTCCTTTACTTTCTTCTTCCACATAAACAATTGCATAATTTAATACAAATGCCAGCCGTTCTTTACTCAGCAGAGAAGTGAGTATGCGGTTGGTGGGCGTGTGATAATGTTTATTGGTTTGAAACTCGGGCGAATGTTTTAATACCTCCACATTATTATCTTTCAGTATGCTGTTTTCAGTTTCTTCACTTGTATCCGCTAATAGTGTGGTGAGGTTCAGGTTTTCTTCCTCTCTGAAATAGTTGAAGTGCAGGTCTTTATAGGCAGCGGTTGCATAATAAGCGCCTTGTAAAGGTTCTATTACACCATCTTCATATTCCATGTTATTGGAGAATATCATCAGCTGGGTAATATTGGCAAAGCGTTTAAATTTTCTGTTTTGGTAGCGGCGATTGATACGGACTCTTTCAGCCAGTACGCCTTCTTTGTTGTTTGGCTTCTTTACTTCAATAAAAACCAGGGGCATTCCATTTATCAGGATAGTGATATCCGGTCTGAACTCTTCATCGCCATTTTTACAGGTCAGCTCAGTCGTTACATGAAAGCTGTTATTGTTAAAATTTTTAAAGTCGATGAGTTTAATGCCGGAGGTGGCGGTGAGGGCCTTGTAAAATTCTTTTCCAAGATCATCATAATCGAGTTTCAGGGTAATTTCTTCCAGGTGCCTTATCAGTTCCTGTTTTGTAACAGCAGGATTTATTCTTTGGAGGCTTTCAATAAAAATATCCTTAAAAATATTGGTTTCCTCCAGGCGCAGGGAGTGATTTTTGCGGGGTATATAAGTATAGCCCAGCCTGGTCAGGTGGATCAGGGCGGGGATCTTAACCCTCGAGTCTTCGTTAAAAGCCATGATTACTATTGCATTAAGCAGTTAGATACCCCAAAATCTGCAGCTTTTCAGCAAACATTTATACTCCGGGGCTTCCGCCATAAATATATTGAATTATTGCTAAGCGACCTATAAAGACCAAGTGGCTACAATTCTTGAACTTATGCAATTTTATTTCCCATTATTTTTTTCTAAAAACTCAAAATCCCCTATTTTTGCTGCCCCGAAAGGGAAGGTATTCCTCCTTAGCTCAGTTGGTTAGAGCATCTGACTGTTAATCAGAGGGTCGCTGGTTCAAGTCCAGCAGGGGGAGCAAAAAAGCGGATTAATCCGCTTTTTTTCACCTTGCAAAGTTGCCCGATCAGACAACATTTGCAAGATGAAACGGCAGCTTTTTTTTATGGCCCGAAAATAATAGCCTTCCTGGAATCACTGGATGAAGGAGCCCTGGAAAAGACAGAATGGACGCCGGAGCTGATCAGAACAGCGGATACCATCCCGGTACGGTTTCTTAAACACATCGAAGGAACCCGTGGCTTATATGAAATCAGGGTAACCTTTTCAGGAGAGGCTTACCGGCTGTTTTGCTTTTTCAGCCAGGAAAACAGCATCGTGGTGATCAGTGGTTTTAAAAAGTAGCAACAAAAAACACCGCACCGTGAAATTCAGCAGGCTTTATTACTTAAAAAGCAGTACCATGAAGAAAAAAAAAGAATCCCTCTCGTTTGATGAATATCTTGATACCCGCCATGGAAAGCCCGGCACAGCCAGCCGGCAAAAATGGGAGGACGGATTTGAAGCGTTTAAAATAGGCGTATTACTGGAAGAAGCCCGCTTAAAAATGGGCCTCACCCAGCAGGAACTCGCCGAAAAATGCGGCACCAACAAAGCCTATATCTCACGCATTGAAAATGACGCATCCGATATTAAACTCTCCACACTTTTCAGGATAGTCAATAAAGGTTTGGGCGGGCATATCAAACTTGTGCTGCCAGGTGGCAAATTGTAATGTTCCGCTGAATTCCCCCCCTTCCAACCGCCGGCAGGGTTGAAAACCCCTGCCGGGGTGACGAGATTTCCCTCACCAATTGACAATTCCCCGCCGTAACTTTACACCCGGAAAACTCCTTTTCTGCATACTATTCCTCAACGCCCGGAATCCCCTCTCTCCGGGTTTGTAAAACAGTAAACTATGAACAGCAGCATCAGGCAGGAAGATACCCGCGATTACGAACGGGTGGATGCCATCATCAAAGCAGCATTTGGTCAGGAAAATGAAGCCCTCCTGGTGGAGGTGCTCCGCAATACAGAAGCCTTTATACCGGAGTTATCGCTGGTGGCGGTACAGGATGAAAAGCCAGTGGGCCATATCCTGTTTTCAAAGATCCTGATCCGCAACAGCGAGGGCGGCGTATTTGAAAGCCTGGCACTGGCCCCGGTGGCGGTGGTACCGGAATTGCAGCGCAAGGGGATTGGCAGTGCGCTTATCCGGGCCGGACTGGCAAAGGCCAGGGAACTGGGTTATACCTCTGTGATTGTGTTAGGCCATCCGGAATACTATCCCCGCTTTGGTTTTAAACCCTCGGTAGCCTGGAATATCAAGGCCCCTTTTGAAGCGCCCGAAAATGCATTCATGGCAATGGAACTTTCTGAGGGTGCCCTTAAAGACGTGAGCGGCATTGTACAGTACCCCGATGGCTTTGCACTGGTTTAACCGATTACAAAAACGGATCCGGGGTTTTCTCAGCGGCTATCAAATATATAAGCGCTAATTTGCTTACAGTATCTTCTTTCTTATTACAATGAAAAATTGCAACCTCCAATCGGATCTCAGAACAGCGGCCTGGTACGAACAGGAAATTCAAAAAATTGATCCGGAAATTCTTGCGCTGAAAATTGCCCGGCCGGCATTAAGGGCCCTTATTAATGCGGCTATTTATACCGCAGCAAAGCTGCGTGCCACCCCGTTCCATACACTGAAAGCCCTGCATGGCATGGGGCCTTCTGCGCTGAAAAAGCTGGAAACACTGTACGCTTAGTACTGTGCAGATGTGCGGATGCTCATGGTAGTAACTCTTTTAATAAACTGGCCGGCTACTCATTTCAAAAATATATTCATACCGCATAATAAATCATTACCAGGTACCTTTTTTCCCGTAACCTTATTGAGCTACAGTTCTCAAACGCTATCGGAACGCTGGCCGGCATTTGCTGTTGCGGTGGGCCCCCGCAAGGGGGGGGCCGACTAACAACAATGGCCACCCGTTGTGCTGGTGAAGCGGCTCCGGCAATTTTCTCAGTAATCGCCCCCGGGAGGGTTTTTGAGGGGCCGGGCATTGCGTTATATAGATGACTAATTATATTGGTATTTCAAATAATGTTTGTATTTTACCCGGCTAACACATACCCCGCGAATCCGATCCTATCCCGAAATTCCCTTGTTGATCAGTTGTGAACAGCTGGCCCGAATGGCTTACCACCGGGTTGCAGATTACTTTTTGGCCAAAACTAATTCAATGGAATTATTAATTGCTTCCATCAAGCGCAAAATGGATACGGAGTTTGAGACCGGCGGCTATTTGCTGAAACACACCCATTTTGAAAATGGCAAAAATTTACACAGTGGCCAGTATTATTTTGCCAAGAAGTTTTTCCAAAATTCTTCCAACTGCGACAAGATATCCACGCTGGTGGTGGAAAAGCTGAATGAGCTTAAAATTGACGAAGCCACCACCTTGATTGGTTTCCGGAACTACTCAGGGCTCTTTCTTAATAAGGTGGTGGCAAAATCCGAAAAGTATAATTATGCCATCATCGAACAGGAGGGCAGCGAGTTTGTATGGCAGCATTTACCGATCCTGAAAAACAAGCTGCTGATTATTCTGCCGGTAACCTGCACCTGTTCCACGTACATAAAACTCCGGAAATTTATTCTTGATTATGTCCGGACGCACCTCAACCGGCCGGATATTGAAGTAGAAGATCAGTTTATCAATATCTTCCTGATACTGGAAAAAGCCCTGCAGCCCCTGGAAAACGAAAAAGTGGTTATCAGCGATCATAAGGATGCCAGTGATGAAAAAATGCGGAATATTTACCAGATATATTCGGCTTTTAACTGGACGCAGATACAGGCCAACCAGATCCTGTTCAACAATAATGAAGGCAAGGAATATTTTGCCAATCCGATTGTGAAACTCTATTCGGAAATGTACCTGCCCGAGTCATGCCCGCTCTGTTTTCCCGAAATAAGAGGCCAGGAAAATGAAAAACCCTTATTCCCCACGCACGACAATTATGAAACCCCCAACCTGATTTTTGGGTTTCCTAATTTCAGCCGGGTAAAGGAACAAAGTGATTTTTATACCATATTTTCCTCCGATGAACGGTATGGCAGCACTCACCTCTATGGTCATATAACGGTTAATAAAAGCAGCTATACCAACTACATAAGGGGTAATGCCTTTTATGAAAAAAACAAGCCGGCCATCCTGGCCTATTTTAATGATCAGCTGAAACAGCATCTGCGCACGGAGGATACAGAGATCATTTTTATAACAGCCGAGAATAAGCATAATTCAAAGTTTATTGAAGACATCTCCATCTCGGAAGCGCTGTTGGGTAAGTCGATTACCATTCTGCCGTTTGAGCCATCCAATGAATTTGTGGACAATTTCATCTCCCTCCACAGTAATTCCATCTCCACCCCGGGTATCAAAGTGATCTATTTTGAAGATGTGATGTCGGCCGGGAAAACATTCAAGCTCATCAGCAATTATCTGAAACACGCCAAAAAAGAATCCCCGAACAAGGTGGGACGCCACGGCTTTGACCTTGTGTTAACACTGGTAGACAGAACACCTTTGTTTACATATGATGAAATCCTCAAAAAGCTGCATTCCGAAAAAAACAACAATGAGGAAGCAAATGCCAGCCGCTTTATTTGCTTTTATAAATTAAATGTGCCGATCATTTCGGCCACCCATATGGGCGACCCGCCCAAACGGCGCATTCGCGACCTGCAGCGGCTGCAAATGCAATGTTACCTGGATACGGTCCGGTCGGGCTTTTGTGAGGAACTGATTTTACAGCATCCGAAACTTCTTCCCGAACTCGACCGCTCGAAAGGGCCCGGCAGCACCTTTAACTATTTCCCGTTTTCCGACATTGAAGTAACCCTCAATGAAGAATGCCTGCAGGTTTATTCTCATTACCTGGCCCGAGATAAAAGTGATTTGTTAAAACTGTTTCTTACCCACGAACTGAATTCGGAGCTCGCCAAAGAAGAATACGGGAAGATTGGATTTTTTGAAAAACACCAGGATGATCCTAAGGGGCTTATTGTGGAAATAATTTTTAAGATTCAAAACAAAATCAGGAATTCGGTATTCAGGTTTTTTGTCAGGGAAGAAGCCGAATCCTCTCCTTTGCGTAACCTGAAAATTGAAGAAGAGATTGTCCATGACACCATTGTAAAAATTCTTTCCCGCTACCCCTTTACCTATTACAAAAACATCTTCACTGCCATTTTCGGCTACTGTTCTTACCGGCTTATGCAAATTCATAAGGGGATTGAAAAAGACGGGCTTCATTCCTTTCACATTTTCAGGCAACTGAAGTTTTACATAAAGCGGCTTGTGGACCTTAATTCCAACTTTATTATTTCTGAGCGGTTTTTAAGCTGCATCAAGGTGCAATATCACAAAAGCAGGAATGTGCAGATCAAAAAACATTATTCCCGGCTGCTCGCAAAACTGGATGCGCTCAGGTCTGAAAACAAAATTTCGGCAGCGCTGCACCGGACGGCCGTTAATAATATTACTTACAAGCAAAGCCAGGTGGAAAGGTATTTCCGCTTTCTTCTGATGCAGTTCAAGGAACTGTCTGTCAGAAACCCCAACAGGTCTATCCGGCTCGAAAGCCTGCTGAACTCAGCCACCTTATTGCCGATAGACCGGAGCTCCTTTGCAGAAAATGATGCCGGCATTTCCCATATACTTTCGAGCCCCTATTTCCATTTTACAGGGATGCTGAAAGCCGAAAACAGCATTCTTCTCACTTCGCTGAAGGAACTGCATCAGCAAAATGTTAAAAGACAATTACTGCAGTTTTCAGGAGATGAGCTGCCGGAGCACCTTATTTCCCGGCGCAGCATTTTGTCGTATTATTTCAAGAAGAAGAAAAATGATCCCATCATATTGAGTGCCCTCAAGCTGATCAGTCATTCAAGATATGCTGCTGCCGGCCTTACCAGTGAAGCGTTCCTGGGTTTAAAATACTCTGTTTGCAACATGCTGTATACCGCCGGCCTGCTGGAACGTAAAAAGAACCGGAAAGATTTTCACAGGGCCGATTTTGATCTTGATATTGAATTGAATGAAATAATAACCTCCCTGCTGAAAATCCTGGCGCCCGAGCAGCAGGAGTTCTGGAGAGATCAGGGAAAGAGCAGTCCGCAGGTTCCCTCCACCTTTTTAAAGGATACGAGTGGTTTTGATTACGCCTTTTTTGTAGAGTACCGGAAGAAAAGCAAATACGACCGGGGTTCCGAAAACATCTATGCCATCACGAACGACCCATCCAAAAAAAATCAGCGTAACCTCATGTTAAACCCCCAGGGGTTACTGTACCGGCTGCTTTATGGCCTGTATGATGATAAAGATTGCAGGAATGTGCAGTCGTTCCTGGCCTGCTACAAAGCGGATAACGCTGCCCCTGTTTCATTTGCAGAGAAATATTATTTTAAGCTGGAAAATGAAGTGCGGCATGAGACGTTTGAGGAAATGCTCAAGAAGGATCATTTTAATGAAGAAACCGGCACCGGCCTGAAATTGCTTGATCATGCCCGGATGGCTATGTTATTCCGGTTTGCCAATTTTGAAATAAGTCCGGAAGCCAGCAGCGGGCTCAGGATAGAGGGCCAGGCAGTACTGGTTATTGTTCCCAAAAACAATGCCCCCAAAACCAGTTTCTGGGAATTCGTCAGCAATGAGAAGGTGCGGCTGGTTTTATTGCTGAAAACCGAGCTCCTGGCCTATCTCCAAAAACAGTTTGACAATGATGCCTTTATTGACGTTCTGCAAAGGCGTAATGCAAACAATTATCAGAGCAGTTTGCGGCATGGCATATCTGAATACACCGATCACCTCGAGTACCTGTTTGATGAAATCAACCAGGAGTCGAAAATCAGTGAAGACAAAACAGAGCTTTTTAATATCATTATAAATGCTATTAAAGGGCAATTATTACAGGTAGAAAGCTCCGACAATATCAGGAAGCAGGTGCGCTATTCGCAGGTGGAAATTGTAAAGACCATCCGCCTGCTCTTCGAATCAACCCGGGTGGGATCTTATAAGATTCCGTTTGAAAAAGTAACCCTTACCGGATTTAGTTTTCAGCATCTCGCCATGAGCAAGGTTGTAAAAGAAGTGATCATTCCGGAAGTGATCCGGAATATGAAGAAGTATTCACCCCGGTACGGAGACCGCCGGCTCGAAATCGAGTATTTGGCCGACACAAATACATTTTTCTTTAAGAACAGGAAAGCCAGTATCGTCAATTATTCCAGTCAGCGAAAAACAACCAGCGGCGGTCTGGGTATGATCCGGAATATACTGGAGAACTCAAAAATCGGAACCATCAAGACCTCCGATACGGCGGAGGATTTTACCCTGATATTAACACTAAAAAAAGCTGAAAATGAGCCCAAAAAGCATATTACTGATTGAGAACACCACAGATCATTTCATTGCAATCAAGAGCACCCTGGAAGCTCATTTCAAGAATGATATTCAGGTATTCCCAAAATCGCTTTCCGACAACGACGAGTCTTTTAACAACAATAATTACCTGCTCGGAAAACTTATTGAGGGTGATTTTAAAGGTGTACTGGAAGCTTACAAGCATATCAATTTATATATCATTGATGTTTACCTGTTAAACGATAGTGACAGGATTGGCCTGGAATTTGCCAAGTATGTGGCTTCAAACCGGTTTGATGACTTTTATATAATACTGATTTCAAACACCGAAATATCTGATCAGTTTGTGGGTTCACGGGTTGATAAAATAATCCCGTTCAGTAAATATGATCGCGGTGTGCGGAATTTTCCGAATGATCTTGCCAAAATAATCAAGAATTTGCTGAAGCTGCAATCGCGTGAAGCGGCTGCGGCACCCAGGGAAGCCGCTGCAGCTGAAACCCCCGTTGCGGTAACAGAGGGCACCGCTCAGTCCGTGACCCCATTAACGATCACCCCGCAAAACACGCAAAGTCTTCAGTACCATCTTCATGAAATATGGGAATATATCAGGGATAACAGCAATCGGTTAATCGATAAGTTTATTTTCATCGGCTTCTATATCCTCCTTTTTGCCGCCATGAGCTATTCCTTGTGGAATATTGTGATGACGGTCTGGGGTTCCCTTATTAAAACAGGCGTTCCGGCACACCTGGGTGATTCCGGAACATCAAAACTGGAAGAAGAGACTCAGATTTTAAAAACGGCTGAGCACATTTTTCTTTACCTGCTTCCGCTTTTCATCATTTTCGGCTTTTTTAATTATTATCAGCTGAGCACCAGAATCACCCTGCTGGGCGGCAGAAAAGAAACGAATGATAATGAAAATTCCATGAAAGCCGTTAACATGACGAAGCTGATGTTTATTTCATCGATCGTATCCTATGTTGTTATAAAGGTTATTGAAAGAATCTTCTTCCTGAAAGGCGATAAATATACTGGCAACGACTTGCAATTAACAATTATTGGCGCTGTAATCCTGCTAATGCTGATGGCATATTACATCCTGCTGGACAAAAAAAAGCATTAAGAGATGATCAGCAATAAAATTCGGAGCATACGCCTTCCCCCCTTTTCTTCTTCAGCCTTTTGAATTTCGCTTCTTCGCAGAGTCTCCTCCTTAGCCATGTGCGTGGCCAGGGACTCTGCGTATCGGGTTCCCAAATTATGTCAGGTTAATTTCCTCTTGCTCCAGATGATGTTGATGAAATAAATTCCATTATTTTCTGTGATTTGGGTACGGACAGCCATTTGTGTCCCTGAAGTTAGGATTTAGTGCTGATTAATTTTATGGGTGTTATTGGGATTGCGTTGCCGCAGAGTCCCGGCCACGCTCATTGCCCGGGGGGAGACTCTGCGGGGAATGGGAGCAGCTGTTATCAGCAGTGCCCTGACAGTTGATTGCCAATCTTTTGTCTTTTTAAACCTGCCTTTTTATTTTTGCCATTGATTGCTTAACCGACTGCACTCATTGCGTATGAAAAACAAACACCTGCTTCACCTGCTCTTGCTATGCACTGCTTTAACAGGCATGCCGGCACTTACTTACGCACAAACCGACGCTAAACCTTCCCGGGAGATACGGTCTGTGATCAAAACGGAAAACGACAAATATGGCTTCATCAACGAATCGGTAAAACAATGGAAGGAATGGTTTGTAAAGCCCGTTTACAACAAAATAACGGCCATTGACTTCGGCGGAAAACAATTTCCACTTTATTACAAATGCTGGAAGGATTCAACCTATGATATCGCCCGGTATTTCCGCTCTGCTGCCAGTCCGTTTTATAAATTCAACGTGGTGGCAACCGATGTAACCGAAATCCAGGTAAAGGATGAAGCCACCATGAAAAATTTCTTCGCTTATAAATCAAACGGAAAATGGGGCTGCTTTATTTATTGGGACCGGCCCTATGACTCCTATGATTATAAAACAGTTAAAGCGGAGTACGCACAACCGCCGGTGCTCAGCAAATTCCAGGACAATGATAATTATGTATTGGTACAAACGGCGGCAGGCACCGGCCTCTTAGATAACCAGGGGAACCGGCTGATTGAACCGGGCCACTATAAAAACGCCGCTGATAAACTGGTGATCACCCAGGGTGCCGGCAACCTGAAGGGCTATACCATTGGTGCGGCTGTATCGGTAGACCCGAAGTATACCAGCATCGAAGAAACAGGCAAAACCAATGATAACAGTTACTCCTATGTGATCGGCACCCTGCCCGATGGCAGCAGGGAGGTGAGGGTAGGAAATCTCCTCCTGCCCCCGGATCAGGCTGCCGTAATAATAAAAAATGTCAATCAACAGCAAACCAATACCGCTGCCCTCACCCGTAAAACCCTTCATCAGTTTATAGAGGCTGAGTTCAGGGAAGATGGCTCGGGCAGGATCCTGCAGGTAAACGGAAAGCCGGTGAATTTTGCATTCAGAAAAATGGATGGCTACTATGATTTTTTCACCCAGGGCATTGATATTTTTTACGGCGAGAAAGAAACCAAAATGTATTTCAATGCCGGCACCAGCGCTGTGGAATTTCATTACGATCTCCTGCCCGCCGAAAACTATATCCGGCTGCAGATGAGCAATGCTCCCTGGCCGGGAGAAAAGATGGCCGTACCCACCGTGCTTACCGACAGTGCCAATACACTGGTACTCGTGAATGGTCTCAACGGCAAACGGATGGCCCTGCCCTTCCGGTTTAAAAATTATGCTGTTGAGTTCAGGAATAATCTTTATTCGCTGGTCAAATTCAATAACCCCGCCGATATCCGGTTCGAACGGTCAGATTCCAGCCGCTGCACCTTATGCAAGGGGGTGGGCTATATCAGTGAAACCAAAACAGAAAAGGTGGAGGGTAAGGTGAGTTATAAAACGGTAAAAAACACCTCTAAAAAAGTTGAACAGGAAAGAGTATGGAACCCTGCAACGAACAGCTATGAGTGGGTAAAAACAACCAGGCCGGTTACCACTACCGAAACGGTGGAAGTAAAAGAACCCGACAGCCAGCGGGAAGTGGTGGTTCAAAAGAAATGTGTTAAATGCAAAGGGCGGGGATTTAACAGCTACCGGGAATATATTCAATGGAACGGAAACGCATTTGTGCTGAGCGGTCTGGAGTAATAATAAAGATTTGAACCTTTCAAAAAGGATTCTTGCTGATTTTCGAAAAGTCTTTGGTGCTGTGAAGAGATCCTTCCTGCATCCCGTTCCTCCGCAGTTTCAAATGAATGACAGGGCTGAAAAGCATTTTTCAACCTGCCAGGCGTATCTATATAATTTTTTTTAGTTTCCTGCACATCCCCTAACTTCCTGAAAAAACTTGACAGGGTTCCGCGACCGGCTTTTTACCTGCACGCAGCAGCTCATGGCTGAGCCGCTGGCATATGTGCCATGCAGGGAAGCTGCTTTTGCACTTAAAGATCTTTTTGAAGAAGCCGTTGATTTTGATGAAACACCGGCCACGATCTCCCATATCGAAACCGATCGCGGCCGGGCCGTAAGCACAGTTTCGGCCGCCATCTGCATCATCGATTACATGCGCACCCGCGTGTTCCTGCAAGGTATTGCCGAGGCGATTGCACATGTGCGCAGCCAACACCCGGAGCGGCCCGTGCGCATCCTCTATGCGGGCTGCGGACCTTTCGCCACGCTGCTTACTCCACTTACCACGCTGTTTTCGCCAGAAGAATTTATGGCCCAACTGCTCGACCTGAACGAGATCAGCATCGGCCTGCTCCGAAAAACCATCCACGCATTTGGCATGCAGGACTATGTGCATAGCATCATCCACGCCGATGCCACGCAATACAAAGTGCCCGATGATTTTATTCCGGATATGATCATCTCCGAAACCATGCTGCAGGCCCTGGTCAGGGAGCCCATTGTAAATATTTATGCCAACCTGGCGCCACAATGCCCCGATGCTATTATGATACCGGAGCAGGTGAACGTTTCGGTTGCGCTTTATACCAACCCGTACGATAACGGGCACCATTACCAGCTGCTGGCTACCTTGCTCAGTCTTAGTGCTGACAGCGGCCGCCTGTTTAACCAGCCTGACCAATGTCCGGCAATCTTCCAACAGGGTGTGGTAGTAAATGTTCCCGCCCGTTATGATGAGCGTTTTAAAAGGTTGCTGCTGCTCACGGATCTTACCATTTATAAACAACACCGGCTGGAGGTAAATGAATCCAGTCTTACCCTTCCTTATAGTATGAACCAACACATGGGTATTAATGATTTTCCCTCCCGGATATTGTTCAGGTATGTAAGAGGACCAGTACCGGGATTTGTGTTTGAGTGTTAGTGTAACCGCAGCGAAGAGAGGAGCAGAGATTATGCAGAGAATGTTTCGTTACGGGTTAAAGGCTACGGGTTTGTAAGCACTTCACCCTTTTTGCTTTTTGCTTTTGACTTTTTAATCACTAATTTTCCTGCTGCTTTAAAAAACACACCGATGAAAAAGACAGCACTCGCTTTTTTAGCCATCTCCCTCTGCCTCCCGGTCCTCGCCCAGGTAAATAGCATAACTGCCGATAAAGACTGGGCCAAACAGGAGGTCGTGGTAAAAAACAGTACGGAAGCCGATTGCATCATCCGCATCGGCGACGTAGACAATCTGGGCTTTGGCTGGCCCGAAAATTTTGATCCCTTCTGCGGGCGTATGACGGAAGCACACAGCTTTCCCTGGCAACCCGCCGATAATGATCTGCCGGGGTTCGACCGCATCCTGCTCTCTTCAAAATTCAATTTTCAGCACGATCATCCCTGCGGCAGCGATGGCTATACCGCCGCCTTTGATAAAGTAAAAAGCAAACCCGTTACCTGGAATGTACCGCTGGCAGCCGCCCGGCAGATGACGATTCAAAATGCCTGGCTGCAGTTGTTTATTGATGATTTCCAGGCGCCTACTTTTTGCTCACAGTTTCAGCTTTTCATCAACGGGAAACATTTTGTAGAGGGCGAAAAAATACTGAATGCCATCGACCAAACCGGGCCCGTGGGCAAACTCATCTCCATACCCCTCACCGAAGATTTGTATCCTGTTCTCGCCGCAGGCGGAGAATTATCGGTTCTGATTGATGAAGCCAAAGGCGCTTCAGATGGTTTTGCCATTGATTTCCTGCGCCTGCTTATTAACCGCAAAAGAGAAAACAGCTGCAAGGGCACCATCCATGGTAAAGTGCTGATCAAAGGGACTGAAACAGCTGTTCCCAATGCAAAAGTTTCCACGGCTGATAACAACACGCTTGTTACCACCAATGAGAAAGGCGAATTCACCCTCAAAGACATTCCCACAGGCTTTGAAGTGATCAGCGCATCCGCCAGCGGCTTTACCGACGGAGCTGGTACGGCCGATATCGGCCAGGGAGACGAAAATCCGGAGCTGGTGATTTACCTGGAAAGAGGAAGATCGGCAAAGTTCAACGACCAGACCCTAACCGTGGGGCAAAGCATTACGCTCGACAATATCCTGTTCGACCAGGGTAAGGCTGATATCAAACCCGAATCAAAAGCAACACTGGATAAACTGGTAGCCTTTTTGATAACGAACAGAACTGCCGAAATCGAATTATCAGGCCATACCTCTTCCGAAGGAGAAAGAAATTACAACAAATCCCTCTCTTACCAGCGGGTGAAAGCCTGCAAGGAATATATCGTATCCAAAGGCGTGGGCGAAGACCGGATCATTGCCATCGGCTTCGGACCCGACCGCCCCGTAGCGCCTAATAATTCCGAAGCCAACCGGGCAAAAAACAGGAGGGTGGAGATGCGGCTGAAGAAATTGTAGGGCCAGAACTGTGAGGCTTCTCAAGACCTGACAGTTCTTCCCTTTTTCCAAAAAAACAACTTTGCCTTCCAGCGCTTCAGCTGCTGTTTACTCAGTACACCGTAATACACGAGTACTGCCAGCAGTATCCATAATAATCCTTTGATGAGAAAGAAGAGAAAACCGGCGAGCCCGATATTTTTTAGTATCCCCATTTTATTTATGCCATTGCCTTTTCATGATTGATAATGGTGTTTTCCAGGTCGGCAAAAATTCCGATTGTAAAATCAAAACCTTTGTTTACTTCACCGGCCCATTCATCTTTCTGAACGGCCCTCACCGCTGCAAGCGCAGCGGGCATATCTTCAAAATCGTAAAAGCGTCCGGAGGAGGGCACCTTCGTTTTCATCATTTGTCCGCCAAACATGATGGCGAGATAGTTCAGATAAATGTGCGGTAGTAATTCATCCGGAGAAAGGTTCCGGAGATAGCCGGAATAAGCTGTTGTGGCATCCAGCACGGCGGTGGTTTTGCAGCCCTGGGCCTCCAGTTCGGCTATATCGGCCCGGATAGCTTCCACCCTGTTCAGGGAGGGATGCGGTAACTCATTTTTTTCTATACTGCTGAATATCTCTAACTGCTGTACAAGATAAAGCAGGTAATTGTTCTTATCCAGCCGGCCACTGAACATACGTATGTTAAAGGGCATGCGTTCGGCGATCTTATGTTTTGCCGCTGTGGCATCTTTTAATGGCAACATGTGTTTGTTTTTGGTTGCGCAAAGATGCCCTGCTAAAAACCCCTTTGTTTATAGAATCAGGAATTCGGTTTACGAGAAAGGAAATTAACGAAGCGCCGCAGCTATCTCTGCTCCCACTTTGGCATTGTGTTTAATCAACGCGATATTGGCATCCAGGCTTTCGCCCTTTGTGTGGTTAGCGATATATTGCAATAAGAAAGGTGTGATATCTTTTCCACGGATCTTTTTTTCATCGGCCGCCGCCAGTGCCTGGCGGATATATATTTCCATTTCCGCAGCATCGATCTCAAATTCGGCGGGCACCGGGTTGGCGATCAATACCGAGCCCTCCAGACCCAGCTCCCATTTGGCTTTCAGCAAGGCCGCAATCTCCGCAGCCGTATCCAGCCGTAAGGGTGAAGCAAACCCGCTCTGCCGGGAATAAAAACTGGGAAAAGCATCCTGGCCAAAGCTGATCACCGGTATACCTTTTGTTTCGAGATACTCCAGCGTTAACCCGATATCAAGAATAGATTTTACCCCGGCCGATACTACGGCTACAGAGGTTTGTGCCATTTCGGTGAGATCGGCCGAAATATCCATACTGGTTTCGGCGCCCCGGTGCACACCGCCAATGCCACCCGTAACAAAAATTTGTATTCCCGCCATGGAAGCAATACGCATGGTGGCCGCCACGGTGGTGGCGCCATATAAATTCCGGCTGATCACATACGGCATATCCCGCAGGCTCACTTTCCACACATCGGGCGCCTGACCAAAATATGCTACTTGTTCGGAGGTTAATCCCACATAACATTTACCATGCATAATGGCGATGGTGGCGGGCACGGCTCCGTTTTCCCGAACCACCGCTTCCACCGCCAAAGCGGTTTCCACATTCCGAGGGTAGGGCATACCGTGAGAGATGATCGTGGATTCGAGGGCCACTACCGGCCGGCCGGCTTGCAGGGCTTCTTTTACTTCTGCAGAAATTTCCAGGAAAGCATTCATTATTCTGTAGCTTACGGTTAGCAAGACATTTTTCCTGTACTTTTTTGCTTGCCCAAAAAAGTACCAAAAAAGGCCCCTGACAATTATTACCCCGTTTGCGGGGACAGCAGTGATTAAACTTCAGTACTACTGTAAACTCCAATTCGGTTCCCGGATCGTTACGCTGAAATGAAACGGTATTATCATTCCTCCATAATTACACGCTGATCATTCCCGGGAGCGATTCTTAATCGGGATAATATTTGTGAACCAGTTGCAGCAGTTTTTCCTGGTTAAGATGGGTGGCGATAGCGCCATTCACCTGCAGGATCTCTGCCGAAAGCGTATGCGCCAGCTTCAGGCAATCCATTCCCTCACGGCCGAGGTAGCGGGCCAGGAGGTAGCCCGAAAGGGACCCGTCACCGGCCCCCGTGCAATCCACCACTTCTATCAGGGGCGCATGCAGCGTTATCGCTTTTTCTTTTGAATACAGTGCCGATCCATGTTTCCCATTATGCAGCCAGATATGCTCCACGCCACGGTTCAGCAGCTCCTCCACCTGCAGCTGGGTAAGAAAGGCCGATTCGGAACAAAGCACCGGCAGTTCATCTTCATTAGGGGTGATAAGATGAAGACCCTGCAGGTTGGCATTCCTGAATTTTTGTGCCGGGGGCACCGATACGGGTTCGATGATAAAAGGAATACCGGTAGCCCGGCTGAAATCCAGCAGCCAGTGCGCCGTATCCACATTAATATTGGCATCGGCCAATAAATAAGCCGCACTGGATAAAAGGTCGGTATGCTTTGATAAATGTTCGGGTGTAATCAGGTGATTGGCCGAATTGGTAAGGAATGCAGAAAACAGTGATCCGTCGGCATCCAGGATACCGGTATATTTTCCCGTCAGTCCTTCCTTGGTGATACTGGCATCCAGTTTCACTCCGGCAGCAAGGCAAATTTGTTTCAGCCAGTCGCCATCACTGTCATTTCCAAAAACACTGATCAGCTGTACCGGTACCCCCAGCAGCGCCAGCTGGTGAGCGATATTGCGGCTTACGCCGCCGGCAGTTTTGGTTACAGTGGCATTATTGGTGGTGGCCAGGAGCATGGTTTCGGTGGCATGAAAGAGTTCGTCCACCAAAGAGGCGCCAATACAGATAACTGGTTTTTGCATGCTGCAAAAGTAGGCATTCCGTATAGATCTGTCAGGATTTTAGAATGCCGACAGATCTATTTTAGCTGATAAATTAATCACCCGTCCGTCAATGGGTGCCCAAAGCTGCTTAAAGGAAGGATTCTGCGGAAGACCCGACACGATTGATTCTTTCCGTGTTTGCCGGTAATCAAAAAGGTTCTCGCAATTCAATACCAGGGAAACCCTGCTGATATCATACCGGACCATGGCCGCCCCAAAAAGATAGCCGGGTGTGGTACTGCCATTATCCAGGTATTGTTTGCCGGTATAGGCCGCCTCTACACCGGCCCGGAAATGAGGCGCGAATTCATAGGCCAGCACCATGGCCAGTTTGTTGCGGGCACTCAGGCTCACATTGGGCTGCGCCGGGTCATACAATTGCCGGGCAAGCGTGTACGTATACCCGAGGTATAGTTCCAGTGCCCCCTGCGTGGCAGCAACATAGGTTTCAAAACCTTTCGTATTGAGGGGTTTCCCTGCATTGTAAAACCGGATTTTGCCAGCCCCGTCTGTACTGTCGATCACGGGCCTGCGGATATCCGTTATATAAAACAGCTGGTTGACGGTGAGGTGCCAGCCATTGATCATTTTTTTGAAATTGATATCCCAGTTGAGCCCGGCTGATTGTTCGGCATGCAGGTTTTCATCCGGCACCACACGGGGCAGACTGCGTTCATCCAGATCGGTTTCGAAGTAGCCGGGGCTGCGGTATCCCAGACCGCCGCCAAGCCGGGTGGTAAAGGCCGGACTGATCCGGTAAAGCAGCGATATCCGCGGCAATACAAAATTTCCGTAGCTGCTATGGTGATCCAGCCGCAGGCCGGCTTCGGCAATAAACTTTTTCCCGAGGGTCCAGTCATCCTGCAAAAAAAGTCCGGTTGTAGTTTGTCTGTAATTGGCAAAAAGGGTGGAGTCGGGCTGCTTTTTATGAAAATATTCGCCGGTGAAATTCAGTCCGGCCACAATTGCATGCGCAGGCAGCTTCTTAACATAATTGATTTCCGAAAACCAGGATGTTTGCCCTGCCCGCATACCAAAAACACTGGTAGTGATATTGCGGCTGAAAAAACTCACCGTGCCTTTTACACTGAGTTTATCTGTTTTATTAACAGAATAATTCCAGCCGGCATCCAGGGTGTTTCTCAGCAATTTATTTTGAATAAAAAACTGGTGCTGTGCATCCGCCTCATGATGTATTACCTGCATATCCCCGCCATTACGATCCTCGTACGTAAGGTTATAGCCCGCCGTTATTGTTGAACGGGTGCCGGGATAAATAAACAAACGGGGATGAAAGAAAACAGTTTTCAGATCGGGTACATCGCTGAAGCCGTCATTGTTTACATCCACCGCCCGCTGGTAAGTACCCCCCGAAAAAAGCGTATACCCCGCTTTCTTATTTCTGCCCGAGAAATAAATATTGAGGTTGGATTCTTTCAGCGACGACTGATTAAGGGTAATACTTTTTTCAGCATGACCTTGCCGGGGTGATTTTGAAACAAGATTAAGCATCCCTGCAATGGCGCCGCCGCCATAAAGCGTGGAGTTGGATCCTTTGATGATTTCAATCTGTTTCAGATCCTGCGGCGGAATCTGTAAAATACTGAAACTGCCGCTGTAGCCGCCAAACAAGGGCATCCCATCCCGCAGCAGCTGCGTGTATTTCCCCGGCAGGCCCTGTATCCGGGCCTCCGCATTGCCGGTAATGGCGCTCGACTGCTGTATCTGTATCCCTGCCACATCACCTAATAAACTGGCGATATTTCCGGGCTTGATCCCGTTTTCCTCACCCACTTCTTCACTTCCCAGCACTTCCACCTTGGTAGGAAGATCCTCGATACGGCTGTTGGTACGCGAAGCCGTTACAATAATCGCCTCCTCCTGGTCTTCTTTTCTTTTTAGTGAAATGATGATCCCGTTATCCTGCGGAATACGGATGGTTATACTCATCTGTTCATATCCCACAAAAGAAAAATTGATGAGCAGTGCACCGGACGGAAGGCTATTGAAATTGATGCGGCCATTGCTGTCTGATACAGCCGACTTATTCAAAGAAGGAATGATGGCTGAAACCGACGGCAGTTTTTCGTGCGTGGCGGTATCCTCCACCACACAACTGAACCTGTTTTGAGCCATCAGGGTTCCGGCCAAAAACATCAGGAAAAAGAAAGGAATAGATTTCATCGATCCATATTACTTACTGACCGCATAGGCCGCAAAACTAGCAGATAATCAGCCGGGCTGATGTTAAGCGGTTGTGAGTTGATGATAAAGCTGCCAGGAAATCAGCCACTGGGCAAGTTTATCAAAACCCCAACAGTTTTTCCACCACTGTATCAAGCCGGCTGTATGCCATAAAATTCTTTTCGAGATCTGTATTGAAGGGAACGGGGCTATCCAGGGAAGCGCAGCGCATCACCGGGGCATCCAGCATGGCAAAACAATGTTCTGCAATCCAGGCACCGATTTCGGCGCCCATACCACCGGTAAGCGTGTCTTCGTGGAGTAGCAAAACCTTACCCGTAGCGGCAACCGCTGTCCGGATGGCCTCATAATCCAGCGGCAGTAAAGACCGCAGGTCGAGGATATACATAGAAAGATCCGGGTGATTCCGGGCATAATCCAGTGCCCAGTGCACACCGGTTCCGTAGGTGATCACGGTGATATCATCTCCTTCCTGTACCACCCGGGCCTTGCCGATTTCCACTTCATAATATTCTTCAGGAACCGGTCCGCTGATACTCCGGTACAGGGCCTTGTGCTCAAAAAACATCACCGGGTTGGGATCGTTGATGGCGGCAATGAGCAAGCCCTTGGCATCTGCAGGGGTGGAGGGATAAACAACTTTTAATCCGGGCGTATGGGCAAACCAGGCCTCATTGCTCTGGCTGTGGAAGGGACCCGCCCCAACGCCGCCGCCTGTTGGCATACGGATTACCACATCGGCATTTTGTCCCCAGCGATAATGAATCTTGGCAAGATTATTCACGATCTGGTTGAAGCCCACGGTTACAAAATCAGCAAACTGCATTTCCATCATGCTCTTGTATCCTTCCAGGCTCAGCCCCATGGCTGTGCCCACGATGGCGCTTTCGCAAAGCGGTGTGTTACGCACACGGGTTTTGCCAAATTCATTTACAAATCCTTCGGTGATTTTAAAGGCGCCGCCATATTCGGCGATATCCTGTCCCATCAAAATAAGATTGGGATGCTTTTGCATGGACTGATAGAGGCCTTCCTTAATCCCGTCAACAAACCGCTTTTCGGGGCCCGCCTCTAAACCTGCTGCAGGCAAGCTGCTGCTTTGTTCGTTCAGATTCCGGGGGGCATAAATATCTGCCAGCTCTTCCCCGGTATCCGGTAGCAGTGTTTTGGCCTCATAGGCTGTCTTCAGTTCGGATTCGATATAGTCGCGGATCTCGTTTTTGATTTCGGCAATATTCAGCCCGGTAAGAACATGCTGTTCTACCAGCCATTGCTCAAAATTTTTTACAGGATCTTTTTTCGCCCATTCTTCAAAAAGTGCCGGTGGAACATATTTCGTGCCGCTGGCTTCTTCGTGGCCCCGCATACGGAAGGTCATGCATTCCACCAGGTAGGGTTTCTGATTCTGTATACAGTATTCACGTACGCCTTTTATCGTATCATATACTTCGAGGATATTATTGCCATCGATCCGGACACCTTCCATGCCATATCCTTTTGCCTTATCAACCAGGCTTTCGCAGCGGTATTGTTCATTAACCGGAGTGCTCAGGCCATAGCCATTGTTTTCAATAATAAAGATGACAGGCAGTTCCCATACGGCAGCGGTATTGAGCGCTTCATGAAAGTCGCCTTCACTGGTGCCGCCGTCGCCGGTAAACGCCACCGATATTTTTTTATCGTTTCTGAGCTTATATGCCAGGGCAACGCCATCGGCGATGGCCAGCTGGGGGCCCAGGTGCGAGATCATACCGCAGATATGATGTGCCCGCGACCCGAAATGAAAACTGCGCTCCCGGCCCTTGCTGTAACCTTCTTTATTACCCTGCCACTGCATAAACAGTTTGCTGAGCGGCATTTCTCTTCCTGTAAAAACACCCAGGTTGCGGTGCAGCGGCATGATCCACTCATCCGGCTCCAGTGCCAGGGTGACGCCGGTGGCAATGGCTTCCTGCCCGATACCGCTGAACCATTTGGATATCTTACCCTGGCGCAGCAGCACCAGCATTTTTTCTTCAATCATCCTCGGTAACAGTAGCTTTCTGTAAAATCGGACCAGGTCTTCGTTGCGGAGGTCGCGCCGGTAGAATTGCATAAAAGAGAGCGGTTATTGAGGCAGTAAAGGTAGCACTTTTAAGGGTTTACCGCTGAGCGCCCAAACCTGCGTTGCACTGTGAAGTCTGGCGGCGGCAGGCAACAAAGCGCTTTTGTTAAAATATCGTAAAAGCAACGGCCTCCGGCCTGTGCCCCTGTGCAAAAATTCAGATGCCTGCATCCATAATGGAAACTATTGAATTATGAAACCTGTATGCAAACCCTTCGTAGCTTTTTTAGTACTGGCGGCCGCTTTCGGTTTTATGTCTTTTATCAGCCGGCCCCATCCTGCGCCTGAAAAACCGGCAAAGGCAACCGAAACCCGTAAAATTCAGGCCGCCATCCTGCTGGATGTGAGCAACAGCATGGACGGACTCATTGAACAGGCCAAGGCCCAGCTCTGGAACATGGTATCCGTTATGGGCAAGGCCAAATGCGATAATGATGTAGCGCCCCGGGTAGAGATTGCCCTGTATGAATACGGCCGCAGCACCAATGATATGGCAACCGGCTATGTTAAACAGATCAGCCCCTTTACCACCGATCTTGATAAATTATCCAATGATCTCTTCGGCCTCAGTACCAATGGCGGGGATGAGTATTGCGGGCAGGTAATTTATACCTCCTTACAGGACCTGAAATGGGATACCGGCCCCAATAATTATAAAGTGATTTTTATCGCCGGGAATGAAGATTTTTTACAGGGCAAACTGCCTTATACAAAAGCCTGTGCCGAAGCCAAAAACAAAGGGGTGGTGGTGAATACAATTTATTGCGGCAGCAAGGCGGATGGTATCCGGGAGCACTGGAACCTCAATGCTGAATGCGGTACCGGCAGTTTCACCAATATCAATTCGGATGCAAAGATTGAAGAGATTCCCACTCCGTACGACAGCATCTTATACACTCTCAACGATAAGCTGAATAATACGTATATCGCTTATGGTTATGCCGGCGCCGGTAAAAAAGCCCTGCAGGCCGAGATGGACCAGAAAAATTATGCGGCGAATAAAACCGCTGCCGTAAAAAGAGTGGCTGTAAAGAGCCAGGGCGCCCTTTATCGCAATGACAGCTGGGACCTGGTTGACAGGGCTGCCAATGCCAGTCCGGAAGAAGCAAAATCATTTTTTAAAAACCTGGATAAAAATACCCTGCCCGACAGCCTCCGGAATAAGAGCAGTGAAGAAATCACAAAAGTGGTGGCTGCCAAACAACAGGAGCGGGGCAATATCCAGAAAGAAATTGAAGCTGTGAACACACAGCGGGAGGCTTATATCGCTGAGCAGAAAAAAAAGAATGCGGTCCGCAATGCCGATGCCACCCTGGAAACGGAAGTGGAAAAGATTATACGTGAACAGGCAAAGCGTTACAATATGAAAATAAACTGATTGTAGTGGTGCCAGTTGATTTTTGCAGGCGGAGGCGATGCCTCCGCTTTTTTTTGGCGGGAAGCAGGAAAGACAATTTTCTCAAATTACAATGCCGGATTTTTTTCAATATTCATACTTCCTTGTTCATCTGAACTGTTGTTCTTTCCCGCTCCGGCCAACGGCAGGGTTGAAGACCACTGTCGGGGTAAAAAAAGAACCGAAGCCTTTGCCCCGGTTCCACTATTTTTTATAAACAGTTGCATGATCAGATTAACGCATACGCTTTCACATTTTCAAATTGGCAAATTTTCAAATTAAAACTCCGCTCCTTTCGGAAAACGCGGAAAGGGTATCACATCGCGGATATTACCCATGCCCGTAACAAATTGTACCAGCCGCTCAAAGCCCAGTCCAAACCCCGCATGCGGACAAGCGCCAAACTTCCGGGTATCCATATACCACCACATTTCCTCCACGGGTATATGCATCTGTTCCATACGTTCGGTAAGTTTATCCAGCCTTTCTTCCCGCTGACTGCCGCCCACGATCTCGCCAATACCCGGCGCCAGGATATCCATAGCCGCCACGGTTTTGCCATCATCATTCTGGCGCATGTAAAACGCCTTGATGTCTTTGGGATAGTTGGTTAAGATCACGGGTTTTTTAAAATGCTTCTCCACCAGGTAACGTTCGTGTTCACTTTGCAGATCGATGCCCCACCCTTCGATCGGGTACTGGAATTTTTTCTTCTTGTTGTGATTGCTCTCCTTCAGGATTTCGATAGCCTCGGTATAGGTTAGCCGCTCAAAACTGTTGTTCACCACAAAGCTGAGTTTCTCGATCAGTCCCATCTCGCTGCGCTCCTGCTGGGGTTTTTGCTTTTCTTCCTCTTCCAGGCGTTTGGCCAGGAATTCCAGGTCTTCGGCATTGTGCTCCATAGCATGGCGGATCACATATTTGATGAATTCTTCGGCCAGGTTCATATTATCTTCCAGATCGTAAAAAGCCATCTCCGGTTCAATCATCCAGAACTCAGCCAGGTGACGGGTGGTATTACTGTTTTCGGCACGGAAAGTGGGACCGAAAGTGTAGATATCACTGAAGGCCATTGCGGCCAGTTCACCCTCAAGCTGTCCGCTTACCGTAAGGTTGGTGCTGCGGCCAAAGAAATCTTCCCTGAAGTTAACAGTACCGTCTTCATTCCGCGGAGCCGTTCCATCCACCGGCAGGGTGGTTACCCGGAACATCTCACCGGCTCCTTCGGCATCACTGGCTGTAATGATCGGTGTATGTAAATAAACAAAGCCCTTGTCATTAAAAAATTTATGGATCGCATAGGCCAGGGCATGGCGAACGCGGAATACAGCGCCAAATGTGTTGGTACGGAAACGCAGGTGCGCAATCTCACGCAGGTATTCGAGGCTGGGCCGGTTTTTCAGCTGCAGCGGGAATTTTTCGGCATCACAATCGCCCAGGATTTCAACCGTGGCGGCTTTCAATTCCACTTTTTGTCCTTTGCCCATGGAAGGGATAATCTCCCCTGTGGCCTTGATACTGGCGCCGGTGGTGATGCGTTTCAGGGTTTCCTCATCCAGTACACCCAGCTCCACCACTACCTGCAGGTTGGTATTCGTGCTTCCGTCATTTACTGCAATGAACTGGTTGTTGCGGAACGAGCGCACCCAACCCATCACCGTTGCCGGGTAGTTGGTTTTATCTCCGGCTAATAATTCCTTGATACGGGTTCTTGTATTAAACATATTTCATTGTTGTGCCGGCAAATATACGACAAGCCCCGCAAAGGCCCGGCTACTAAAGGCTTAAAGGCTTTGCAGGGCCGTGATTTTCAGGAAAATAGAAGTCGCGGTAAGCGGCGGGATGGCTGAAAATCCTGACCCCTGCATTAACAAATGAATAGCGCTCAACTGCTAAAAAAAATTGCATTTTCTCAAAAAAAGCCTAATTTTGCCGAAGGAATTGCTGATAAGTTTATCCAATCATTCTCTTTATCAACGGGCTTTTCCTATCAATATAAATTCTCATTTTTTACCATTTTTCAAGATTTTTTATCTACGATTTTTTGAAGAAATCATTCTCTGTTATTTATGTACGACATCTTACAACTGAACGACCTGCTCGTTCCTGAGCTGCTGGATATTGCTGAACAGTTGCAAATCCCTAATGCCAAGAAACTCAACAAACAGGATCTCATCTACAAAATCCTGGACAAGCAATCCATCATGAATGCCGGCGCTAAAACCGAAGAAGCAAAACCCAAACGCAAACGCATTGTAAAAGCCAGCACTGCCAATACCACGGAAGAAGCGGAAGTGGTACAGGAAGCTCCTTCCAAAAAAGAAGCGGCCCCGGTACGGCACAAAAAAACGGATCACGAAAAGAAACCCCTGCACAAGAAACCGGCAGCCGAAGAATCCGACGATATCCAGGCTCTTTCTGAAAGAGAAAGCACGGTGCCCCCGGCCATTGCCCAGATGCTGCAGGAAGAAGACATTCAGCAACCCGAGCTGATACTGGACGAAGCCCAGCTGCAACCCAAACAATACCCGCAGCGCCGCGATCAGCAGCCTGCCTTTAATATCGAATTTGACGGTGTGATCCTGGGCGAAGGTGTGCTGGAAATGATGCCCGATGGCTACGGCTTCCTGCGCAGCAGCGATTATAACTACCTCTCTTCTCCCGATGATATTTATGTATCCCCCTCGCAAATCAAATTATTTGGTTTGAAAACCGGCGATACGGTTTATGGCAGCGTACGCCCTCCCAAAGAAGGCGAAAAGTATTTTGCCCTGCTGAAAGTGGAAACCATCAACGGTAAATCACCCGAAGAGGTCCGCGACCGCGTTCCTTTCGATTACCTGACCCCGTTATTCCCTTACGAGAAATTAAATCTCTGCACCAAATCGGATAATTACAGCACCCGTATCATGGATCTGTTTACCCCGATTGGTAAAGGCCAGCGCGGGTTGATTGTGGCCCAGCCCAAAACCGGTAAAACCATGCTGCTGAAAGAAGTGGCCAATGCCATCGCCGAAAACCACCCCGAATGCTACCTGATGGTAGTGCTGGTGGATGAACGCCCGGAAGAGGTTACCGATATGGAGCGCAGCGTAAAGGCCGAAGTAATCGCCTCCACCTTTGATGAGCCCGCCGAAAAACACGTAAAGGTTTCAAGCATAGCCCTGCAAAAGGCCAAGCGCCTGGTGGAATGCGGACACGATGTGGTAATCCTGCTCGATTCCATCACCCGGCTGGCCCGCGCCCATAATACCGTAGCGCCTTCGAGCGGTAAGGTATTAAGCGGTGGTGTGGAAGCCAATGCCATGCAAAAACCCAAACAGTTCTTTGGTGCCGCCCGTAAAATTGAAAACGGAGGCTCCCTCACCATCCTTGCTACCGCCCTGGTGGATACCGGCAGTAAAATGGATGAAGTGATCTTTGAAGAATTCAAGGGAACCGGTAATATGGAACTGCAGCTCGATCGCAAACTGTCGAACCGCCGCATTTACCCGGCCATTGATATCGTGGCTTCTTCCACCCGCCGCGACGATCTGTTGCTGGATAAGGATATCTTCCAGCGCATGTGGGTGCTGCGCAAGCATATCGCCGACATGAACAGCGAGGAAGCTATCAACCTCCTGCTGAAGAACATGAAAGGAACAAAAGACAATGCCGAGTTCCTTACTTCCATGAACGGATAATACATTATACCAAACAGGTAAGCCGGTGAGTACTCACCGGCTTTTTATTTTATTATACCGGCTGACGGATAATCCGGAAGGCAACGGATAATTTTCAACATCCTGTAAATCTGCTTAGCTTTGATAACAAATATCAGGGTATGAAAAAGGTTTTTCTGCTGCTGCTGGCCATTGGCATTTTCCTGCCGGTACTGGCACAGCTAAACCCCCAGCTGCTGAAGCCGGATGAAGAACTGGTTTTTACCTTCCTGTTAAAAAACAAGAAGCGGGTAACCGTTGCGATGGAAAAAGACGGCCAATACATCGTATACCGTTTTGGCCTGCCGGCGAAACTGGAGCTGGAGTACCCGAAAAACCCCGGCGAAAGTTCCTGGCAACTGTTCAGTTTCAGGGGCTATAACCGCGGCGGCGGAAAGGCCAATGCAGCCATGAGCTATGCTTTCCTGACCTTTACCAACAATGGCATTGATTACGAAGTTTACGATACCTGGGATTCGGAGGAGGATGCCGTGCATTGCGGCGTAACCGTAACGATTAAAGGGAAAACCACAGATCTGCCCGGTTTGGTAAAAACCCGGAAAGGATACCTGCTCAACCTTTCAGATAACGAAAAGATTAAAAAAGAAGAATAGCTTGGCCATTCAAAAACTAGCCATATCCGAATTTTTGGCACTGGCCAGACAAATTCCCGTACTGGATGTTCGCAGTCCGGCCGAATACCAGCAGGCGCATATTCCCGGCGCCATCAGTTTCCCGCTTTTCAGTGATGAAGAAAGAAAACAGGTGGGCACCAACTATAAACAAAAAAGCCGGGAGACGGCCATTAAAACCGGGCTGGATTATTTCGGTCCCAAAATGAGGCCGATGGTGGAACAGGCGGAAGAGATTATTAAGTCGGCAGCCGGTAACCGTGATCAAATGACTGCAGGCGCAGGAGAGAAGGCCGGGCACTCACTGCTGGTGCATTGCTGGCGCGGGGGCATGCGCAGCGCTGCCGTAGCCTGGCTGCTGGATCTGTATGGATTCAGGGTATATACGCTCGTTGGTGGTTACAAAGCTTACCGGAAATGGGTACTGGATCAGTTTGAAAAAGAATACCGTTTTACGATTCTCGGTGGTTATACTGGCAGCGGCAAAACGCTTCTTATCGATGAGTTGAAAAAAATCAACAGGCCGGTGATCGACCTGGAGGCATTAGCCAACCACAAGGGTTCTGCCTTTGGCGGCCTTGGCCCGCAGCCCCGGCAGGAGATGTTTGAAAATATGCTGGCAGAAGCACTTTTTGAACAAGCGGCCGCTTCGAAAACCGCACCCGGCACAGAGGGTTTGGAAGGAGCCCCCATCTGGCTCGAAGACGAGTCGCAGCGCATTGGCAACCTGCAGATACCCATGCCCCTCTGGGGCACCATGCGCCAAAGCCCCGTATGCTTCCTCGACATTCCCTTTGAAGAACGCCTGCAGTATATAACGGCCGAATATAAAAACCTGCCGAAGGAAAAACTGGTAAATGCCGTTATCCGCATTCAGAAACGCCTCGGCGGCCTCGATACCAAAAATGCCGTCGGCTTGCTGGTGGAAGATAATTATACCGAAGCTTTCCGTATCCTGCTGCGATACTATGATAAATGGTACGGCAAAGCCCTGTTCAACCGCGAAAATATTTCGTCGATTTTAAATAAAATACCCTGCCAAAGCGTTGATACTGCTGTCAATATCCAAAAACTGTTATCATGCGTTTCCGTTTCTGCCTCTCTTTAGTTTTGCTGCTGAGTATCCCGGTGATAGTACCGGCCCAGGATATTACCGGCCTTTGGAAGGGTTATCTTCATAATGATACCACCGGAAAAAACCTGCGCTACGAATTAGCGATCAGCGAAAACAAGGGAAAGCTCAGCGGTTTTTCGCACACATTTTTTATCGTTGATGACAGGGAATATTTTGGTGTAAAACGGGTGAAGGTGCGCAGGGAAGACGATAAGATTATCATCCAGGAAGTGGAGCTCCTCTCTAACAACTACCCCATTCCGCCTGCTAAGGGTGTACACCAGCTTGATGTTCTTACGCTCGGGATGAAAGACAGTGCGATGGTATTGGCAGGTCCTTTTACCACCAACCGCACACGGGAATACCATCCGCTTACGGGTTCAGTTTTTGTGGAACGAAAACTCAACTACCGGCAATCGGCTTTATTACCCCATCTCGAAGAACTTGGCCTCAGTAAAGATCTTTCCTTTGTAAAACCTGAAGAGGAAAATATCGCGGAGATCAGTTCAGTTGCTGAACCCGAAGTATATGCCATCCCGGTTAATGCCTTAACCAGTAACAATAATGCCAACCTGATCATCAAACAGCACCAGGCGGCCGATATACAATTAAAAGTGGATACGGCGGCAGCCAAACCACAACCCGTTGCCGCGGCCCCGGTAGCTGTGCAGCAGGCTCCGGTTAAAAAACCGGCTGTCACCCCGGCCAGTCAGCCGGCTACCCAGCCCGTTGCTGCTGCTCCCAAACCCAGGCCCGCACCGGTAAGCGCCGCTCCTGTTACCACTGCAACCCCTGCGGCCGTGGCAAGTAATCAGCCGGTGAATCCGGCACCGGTTAAAGCAGCACCGGCGGTGATTCCGCAAAACACCGTGACACCGGTTACAGCGGATGTGGCCAGTGAGGTTGGCAAACGCACGATTCAAACCATCCAATCAGTATATTTCAAATCCGACAGCTTACAATTAACCTTATACGATAACGGGGAAGTGGACGGTGATACAGTAAGTGTGCTGATGAATGGCCAGGTGATTATGCCCAAAGTGGGATTGAGCACCCGGGCCATCCGCAAAACCATCTACATTACGCCTGATATGCCCGACAGTATTCAGCTGATAATGTATGCCGAGAACCTGGGCAGTATCCCGCCCAATACCGGCCTGCTGGTGGTGCATGATGGTGAAGACACTTACGAAATCCGTTTCAGCGGCGACTATAAAAAGAATGCGGCGATTATTTTCAGAAGAAGAAAGTAAGACAGCCCCCCTGGAGTAAAAGGCCAGGCAACCGGATTGGTTTACAGAATTCTCCTGCACGGCTGCTGATATTGACTTAATTTTGATGAATCAAGATCCCTACATGCATGTCTGACACTACTACGCCTTCCGCTCCGGAGGAAATCCGTCTCACGCAATACTCTCACGGAGGCGGCTGCGGCTGCAAAATTGCGCCCCAGGTGCTCGAAGAAATTCTGCAAAGCAACACGCTCCTGCCCGTCAGCAATAAACTCCTGGTGGGCAACAGCAGTAAGGATGATGCTGCCGTTTACGACCTGGGCGATGGTACCGCCATCATTACCACTACCGATTTTTTCATGCCGATCGTGGATAATGCTTATGATTTCGGAAGGATTGCTTCCGCCAATGCCATCAGTGATGTATATGCCATGGGAGGAAAGCCGCTGGTAGCCATTGCCATTTTAGGATGGCCCGTTCAAAAATTACCGGTGAGCCTGGCACAACAGGTGCTGGAAGGCAGCAGGGCAATCTGCGCAGAAGCCGGAATCCCGCTGGCCGGCGGGCACAGCATTGATACCACAGAGCCTATCTTCGGACTGGCCGTAACCGGTCAGCTGCCCATTAAAAATCTCAAACAAAATAACACGGCACGGGCCGGCGATTTACTTTTCGTTACCAAACCGCTGGGAGTAGGGATCCTTTCCACAGCGCAAAAAAGAGGTGCGCTGCAAGAAGAACACCTCCGCCCGCTGATTCAGCAACTGACACAGCTGAATAAAATCGGGGAGGAGCTGGGTAAGCTGGAGGGCGTGCATGCTATGACAGATGTTACCGGCTTTGGCCTGCTGGGCCACCTGGTTGAAATGGCAGAGGGAAGCGGCTTATCCGCACAGATTCACTACAATGCCTTACCCGTAACAGAAGGCGCCCGTGCGTACCTGCAGCAGCGCATTGTTCCGGATGCCACCTACCGCAACTGGAATGCTTACAGCCAAAAAACTGGTTTTGAAAAGGGCGTGAATGTGATGGAAGCCTTCAACCTGCTGCCCGACCCGCAAACCAATGGCGGACTGCTTATCGCCGTGGCTAAAGAAGCTGCTGCGGATGTAAAATTGCTGCTGCAGCAAAATGGCCTGGATGCATTTACAAACCCTATCGGTGAACTTACCGGACAAAATGAAAAAACGGTCATGGTGTTAGCGTAGCAGGCCCGTTTTACTGCAATAAGTGCCGGCTAAAAACAGCACCCAAAGTGATTTCTCTGCTAAATAAACTCATATGAAAAAGACAATACTCGTGCTGCAATTCCTGGCAGTAAGCCTCTTCTCCTTTGCACAGGTAAACCTGCAGGCTGTTATAAAGCCCGGCACTCAGCTTATTTATGGCGTTGAAGCCGGTGAACAGCAATATGATTTTATTGTTACTGTAAAGGCCCTGGTACCTGCAGTGGTATTCGACTGGAAAATGACCAATTCCAATAACAGCAGTGGTACCATCACCCATACCGCCGCCGCAATGGCCGGCGCCAATACACTTTACAATTATTTTTCGCCGGGCGAAAAAACGCTGGATGATTATACCCTCAGTGTGTGGATCAGCAAAAGTGCTTTTAACGCACTTACTAAGGGCGCCAAAACCCAGCTGCTGAAAATGAATACAAATGAAGAGCCGAAAAAGATGGTGGTTAGCCAGGAAGACCCCACTGAACTGAAGCTGATAGTAAACGGCGAAAAAGAAACCGTGGAAATGTTTACAGCAAAAGCGGAGCTCTCTTCAAATGCAGCGCCTGAAGACCAGGTAAGTTTTTCGTTTTCCAATAATGGCAGGATGCCGGTCATTCTACAGATGCGAAACGGCTTTTTTCTTACCCTGAAGGAAATTAAAACGAAATAAAGGCAGAGCTGCCCGCAGGGCATTTACTCAACCCGCCAGCTGGTCGATAATGGCAGCCAGTTCATAATCCCTGGCAGTAACCACATCGCCGGCATCATGCGTGCTCAGCCAGATTTCCACTTTATTATACGTATTTGTCCAGATGGGATGATGCTCCATTTTTTCGGCAGCAAGCGCCACCCTTGTCATAAAAGCGAAGGCGGCTGAAAAATCAGCAAAGACAAATTCGCGGTAAAGCCGATGGCCGGTTTCTTCCCACATGATTAAAAAATTAAGTGTTGCTTGTTCTTTATTTTTTCATTTGTCATCTCTGTAACCAGCTGTACGCCGGGAATCTGGCGGATAGACTGTATCAGTGACTTGAGGTCTTCGGCTCCCACCCCTTCTCCCTTGATGAGCCAGAGGAAATCGAGGTGCTTGAATTCGGGTAACAGGTACTCCCCGTCATCTTCATTATTATACAGGTAGTGTATGCGCTTGATCGCCGGCACCGCATATTCGTAAATGGAAAAAAAATACTTGCGGTTCTTTTTCGTCAGCTGAATTTCAATATCGTTGTTAACCCGGAAATCAATCCCCAGCGACTGGTTGATCTGCCAGCAAAACATATAATCTTTCACCGGCGCCACGATTCCCAGCAACACGGCATCCCCGAAGAATTCTTCAGCAAGTGCTTCATTATCAATCTTGAGTTTCAGGCCTCCTGCCATCTTTCAGGATTTATCAGAATACAATATCAAAATCAAGGTCTTCGGTACCGCGTTTCACTTTAACTTTTGTGGCATCGCCTTTTTTGAACTTGCTCAGCGCTTCCATATAACCCTGCACATCCGAGAATTTATGATCGCCCAGCTGTGTTATCACATCGCCGGTTTTAATGCCCACGCGTTGCGCCAGCTTGCCTTCGCTTACGCCATCCACCCTTACGCCGCCACCGCTGAAAGTGTAATCGGGCATGATACCCAGGGTAACTTTAAAACTGCTCTTGGCGCTGGTTTGCGCTTCGCGGGTTTTGCTGAAGGCCAGTTTGCCCCTGGTATCGGCCGCCCCTATCAAATTATAAACATAGCGGATCACTTTCAGTTCGCCGGAATAATTGATTTTATCCGCATCATCCGTAGGTTTATGGTAATCGCTGTGCACCCCGGTGAAGAAGAATAATACCGGGATGTCTTTGCGGTAAAAAGAAGTGTGGTCGCTGGGGCCGGTGCCGCTGCTGTCGAATTTGATGGTGAAGTAATCATCTTTTTCCTTCATCAGCTCGCCCCAGGCGGGCGAAGTGCCATAGCCACCGATACTCAATCCATGCGTGCTATCGCTCAGGCGGCCCACCATGTCCATATTTACCATGTAGTTTATATTACTCAGGCTCACCGTTGGGTGTTCGGCAAAATACTTGCTTCCGAACAGCCCCAGTTCTTCTCCCGAAAAAGAGATCAGCAGGTAATTATTGTTTTTGAAAGACGCCCCTTTCAGCAGTTTTCCCAGCTCAATCAGGGCCGCCGTGCCACTGGCATTATCATCGGCTCCGTTATGAATCTGTGGCGTGGTGCCGGTATACAGCGAATTATGGTCTTCCCCGTAACCGAGGTGATCATAATGCGCCCCGATGATCACGGTATTGGCAGCCCCGTTGTCGATATAACCCACCACATTGTGCCCCATTCTTTTTTTATCGCCGATATCTACCGTCAGCTTTACTGCAGCTGATGCCGCTTCGTCTTTAAGGAAACGGGTGCGCATGGCATTCGTGATATATAAAACCGGTATTTTCGCCGTTTCGGTTTTCGCCTTCGGCTCAAACTTAAGTTCATCTGCAATAGAAGAACTGTTGTAAATAATCAGAGCGGTGGCGCCTTTGCCGGCCACATCCGCCACCCGGGTTTTAATGGCATCCACCAGGTCAAAGTGGGGATTATTTTTATTTTCTTCCAGCTTGTCTTTCAGGTCCCAGAACCAGATAGAGCCGCTCTCCTGCAGGGCCATGGTGGGTGTACCTTCCACGCTGCCGTTGGCGCTGAATACAAAGGGAAAGAAATCCCTTTCGGCCACCAGGTTAAACCCGTTGATGCTGAGGGCTGTTCCTTTATTGATTTGTTTGCCTTCGTTTACTTCAAACTCCTGGATAAAACCGCCGTTATCCCCTTTGGGCGCCACGCCGGCTGCCACAAACTGATCGCTGATATACTGGTAAGCAAGTTTTTCGCCGGGCGAACCGGTCCGGCGGCCTTCCAGTTTATCATCGGCCAGAAAACCGATGTGCGTGCGCAGGCTGGCAAGCAGCATATCATCCGGGTTGTTTTTCTTTTTTGTTTTCTGTGCATACAGCAGTTGAGTGGTGAAAACCAGGAGCCATAATAAACGTTGCATAGCTGATTATTTGAGTGGTACAAAGGTAATCAAGACAGCAGAACGGCGCTATCCTGCCGGTTAAATTTTATCAAAGGATTAAACAGCGGTTAACAGGCCATTCACCAAAAGGGTTAAACTTTTTCTCAGGGGTCCCGTCTATCCTTGTAAATAAACAAAATTTTTAAACCTAAATCTACTGTCATGAAAAAGCAAACAATTGTAGAAATGAACGCCACCGAAACCGTCATCTTTATACTGGTACTGTGCTGGATTACAGCCGCGTTCTTTGTGCCCCTGCCGCCGGTGAACTCACTGGGAATGTAACCAGCACCCTGTTGCGGGAGCGGAGTTTGAACAATATTTGTGCAAACCGGGCGTTATAACTGATGCTAAACAATATTTTATGAAAAAAGCCGGTACCCCCACCCACCCGGTACTGCAGGTGTTGCGGAACTTAGTTGAAAAGCTGCGCCAGCACCCTGAGGTTTACCCGATCCGGTACTATAAAAAAGGGAAACGTTTCCGCAGGCATTGGCAAGGCCCCCTCGTAAAATAAACATCCCCTTTCGGAATTTACCAGCCCTCAAAATCAGCAAATACCCGCTTTCAACGGCGGTGATGAAACTGTATTTTTAATCTTGTAAATCCGATAGCATGAAAAAATCTACATCCCCGGTTATTATTACCCTGCTGTTACGGCAGAGCTGGCGGGCCCTGCTGAATTTTTTTCGTTCGGGAGCCGACAGGGATTTCAGGCGACTGAAAGATTTTATCTCTTCCTGAAACCAGTTCCCTAGCTGAAGAGGTATTCCACATCTGCCTTACTGAGTGCTTTCACAAATCCGGTATCGTCAGCAATGAGCTCGCTGGCCAGTTTCCGTTTACGCTCCTGCAATTGCAGTATTTTGTCTTCAATCGTATCGATGCAGATCATGCGGTAGGCAAAAATATTTTTTGTCTGCCCGATACGGTGGGTACGGTCAATGGCCTGTTGCTCCACCGCCGGGTTCCACCAGGGATCCACAATATATACATAATCTGCAGCGGTCAGGTTCAAACCCACGCCGCCGGCTTTCAGGGAGATCAGGAACACCCGGCAGCTGTCATTCTCCTGAAAATTGCGGATCGCCCTTTCCCGCTCAGCCGCCGTAGTACTGCCGTCGAAATATTCAAAAGGAATATTATCCTCTGTAAGTTTTTGTTTGATCAGCGACAGCATTCCCAGGAACTGGGAGAAGATGAGCGCTTTGTGATCGCCGATATTTTCTTCAATTTCCCGGGCCAGTTCTTCCAGTTTTATCGAGTGATTCGGGAATTTTTCTTCTTCATTGAGGATGGCCGGACTGTCGCAGATCTGGCGCAGTTTCATCAACCCCTGTAAAATGGTGAGCTGCGATTTATCAATTCCCTGTTCATCAATCGAACCCAGGATCTTATCCCGGTAACTGTTACGGTAAGCCTCGTATATTTTACGCTGTTCCTTATCCATTTCGCAAAACAGGATCGTTTCTGTTTTTTCGGGCAGATCTTTCGCCACCTGCTCCTTGGTGCGGCGCAGGATAAAAGGATAGAGCAGTTTACGCAGGTGTTCCTTCTGCTCCTCCTCACCAAACTTATCAATGGGTGTGGCAAATTCATTGCGGAAGAATTCTACCGAACCCAGCAAGCCGGGGTTCAGGAAATTCATCTGGGCATACACATCAAAAGTATTGTTCTGCAGGGGTGTACCGCTCATGCACAATTTATTTTTTGCATTGAGCAGGCAGGCCGCCTTGGTAACTTTGGAAGAGGGGTTTTTGATTGCCTGGCTTTCATCCAGAATGATATAATCAAATTTCATCTTCAGCAATAACTGGATATCACTGCGCAGGGTGCCATAAGTAGTGATAATGATATTAAAATTTATCAGCTCATCAGCCGTACGGCTGCGGGTGCTGCCATGATGAATGTGCCAGCTCAGGGACGGGGTGAATTTCTCCACCTCGTTTCTCCAGTTATAGATCAGGGTGGTGGGGCAAACCACCAATGCAATCAGCTGGTCGTTCTGTTCCCGGTAATGCTGCAGCATACTCAGCGCCTGAACGGTTTTTCCCAAACCCATATCATCCGCCAGGATACCGCCCCAGCCCACATCATTCAGGTAGTTGAGCCACTGATATCCCGAGGCCTGGTAAGGGCGCAGCACCGGCAGCAGGTTGGCCGGCGGCACGGTTTCGGGAATATGCTTGAACTCTTTTAACCGTTCGTATTTCTCATCCAGTTCAAAACTGAGTTCTGCTTCATCCCGGTTTTCGTACAGGTCATCGATCACACTCATGTGGTATTTCGAAAGACGCAGCTGGTTACTGCGGCCATCCCCCACTTTAAAAAGCAACGCGTAACGCTTGAGCCATTCATCGGGCAGAATGCCCAATGTGCCGTCGTTCAGCTGTACAAAAGATTGCTTGTTGACAAGCGCCTTCTTGATATCATCAATACCTACCCGCTGCCCGGCAAAATCAATTTCCACCCGGGCGTCAAACCAGTCAAGGCCGCTGCTTACATGGATATGGGTGCTCGGACGGGCTGTATTAAACCGGAAATTTTTAAGCGCTTCAAAACCATATACCGGCACTTTCATTTCTTTCATCGCATCCACAAAAAGAAAGAACCAGTTATTCCGCAGCACATCCGCACCCCGCAGTACCAGGCTTTGCTGGTTTTCGGGGCGAATGAACTGCGAATGAAGGGCTTCAAGCTTTTGGATAAATTGCTCTTCGGCGGCTTTGTTCCGGTTAATGATCAGTATTTTATCGCCATCCGGAATGGTGATGGTGTCTTTATCGGAGGGCCGGGTTTCAAAACCCTTGTACGAAAAAATGGGCTGGAATACAAGGTAGTCGCCTTTTTCCAGCAGCTGCAGTTTTACATCCGGTTCGCCGCTTTTCACTTCTTTCACCAGGGCTTTATCAAACTCCACCTGGTATTCCCGTGTGAGCGGCATGATCACTTTCTGCATTTTTTCTGTCCAGTCGCTCCTTGTCAGTTTCACATTCCCTTCCCGCTGAAATTTTTCTGCCTGTATCACATCTTCCGGCTTCTGCCAGAGATAAAGTGTATGATCGTGCAGGAACAAAAGACTGCTGTTACACTCATTGTCGGCATAAGGAACAGCGGCAGACTGCATCTTTACCAGGCAGGCAATCTCGAAGTGATTGTTCACCGGAAGCACTTTAAACAAAGGTGACACAAACTGGCTGCTCAGTTCGGCGTCTTTTAGGTTTTCCGTTTTGAACGGTTTCTTTTCGGGCAGGTAATAGATAAAAGGATTCGCGGCCTGTTCTTCGAACAGCTTCCTCAGTTTTGGCTGCAGGTATTCGGCAATCAGGGCCTTGGTTTCTTCGGGCAGTTCATCTCCGTCGGTATGAATAATATTTTCCCAGATGCCGCTGAAGGGAGAGTTGCGGTCGAGGTATTTGTTGATCTCGGCGGGTTGCAGTTTGCGTACCTGCTGCAGCAGCATTTTATCCTCTTCTCCGAACACTTCGGTGTTTACAAATTTTGCCAGGTCCAGTTTTTCAATTTTGCCTGTAAATTTTTTGCTGTCTTCATCTGCCTCCCCCTGGATGGCATCGATGATAAAATTGGGATAGGTGCCGGCATTAAAATTTACCACGATCCCCAGTTTTTTTGCCGGCGGAACCGGTGGAGGATTGCCGGCAGCTGGCGTTTCCGGAACGGGTTGGTTTAGCAGTACCGGAGCCGGCCGGGGCGCCGGCGGGCCGGAGGGGGTTACCCGTTTGATGGAGGTATCCAGTACCTTTAAAAAGGGTTTGCCCTCTTTGTAGGTAAACGCAAACTTCCCTTCCAGGTCGTCATCGAGGCTGTAACCATATATCTGCAGCAATTTATTTTTTTCCTTATCCCAGTTCCGGATCGTATCAAAATAAAAGGGGCCGAAAGCATTCAGCAATTGCAGGAAAAGCACTGTTTTGTGGGCACAAAGCGGGTGCTCCGATTCGCCGCATTTACACGAGGTATCGAAATTCCGTTCCTCATTTTTCTGAATTACCAGGGGATATACTTCCCCTTCATAGGTAAGCTCTGCTTCCACCCGTTCATCCGCGGCTTTAATGATATTGGCTTTTGTCTGGCGCAGGATATCTTCTGCGGCTGCATAGATGGAAGGAGAAGAAAGCAGTTTGATCATTTTCAGGTCAATATGCTTCATCTTGGCAACGGTATGCCGCTGGTTGTATTCCATGTTGGCATTCCCCAGCATATTCTTATCCACCATCTCCTGCAGCCGCAGCATGGCGGCGGCCTCGTGGCGGCAGATATCACCCAGGTTGTACGGGCAGGTACACCGTACCGTGATGGTCTTGGGATCGTTGTATTTCTGAATGTAAACCTTGTAGAAGGTGCTGTAGCTGTCGTCTTTCACCCTGAACACAATGCTTGACATCAGTTCATCGTGTTCGATCATCTCTACAAAACCCTGGGCCTGGATTTTTTTTCCGCGGCGGATTACTTCCTCTGACCCGTTGTTGTATACGTATTTGATAAGGTGCGGTAATGCCAAAGTCCTGTTGTTTTAGTGATCAAGGCCCGTTCCGAAAAGGGCAATTTGCAAAAGTAAAGGAAAATAAATGAGGGGCCGGCCTTTCAAGGAAAGTTTGTGGAGAAATTTTTTGTTAATCCTGCTGGGATCTTTATCAGGAAGCAATCACCAGCCTGCCTTCCCGGTACTGTACCAGCACATTGGCCTGGTCGGCGCTAAGACAATACCGGATATCCTTTTCCAGTCCGAAACCGGTTAACCGCTGGTAATGGGAGGCGTTTTTCGCTTTCATAAACTCATAAATGTCCGGCCGGGCTTCTTCGTACAAGGCATGTGCGATTTTTGAAGAATCACAGTTGATGGAAAAATGTTCGCCGATGCGGCTGATCACGGCGCCCGCAAAAATTGTGTCTTCAAGGTTTACGCGGTCTTTCCAGGCGGCACATCCCAGGATCACATGCTGGTTTTGTGCAATGAGATAATCACAAACAGCCGAAAGATTGGCAAAAGAACCGGTAAGAATGCCCCTGGCATTTTTTTCAAGCGCCATGTGCAGCAGGCGGGTGCCGTTAGTAGTGGTAAGCACCAGTGTTTTACCTTCAATAAACTCCCGGGGGTACTCGAAGGGCGAATTTCCGTACGAAAGCCCTTCGGCAATCCTGCCATCCCGCTCCCCGGCAGTAATGCCATTGATTTCTTTTCCGATACGGATGCACTCGGGTACACTGTCTACCGGGATAATGCATTGGGCACCGTTGTACAGAGCTGTAGCAATAGTAGACGTGGCCCTCAGCACGTCAATGATCACCACAATGCTGTTGCTTACATCATATAAGTGCAGCAGGGCCGGAGAAAGACTGGTATATAGTGTGGGTTTGCTGGCAGCCATCGTTCAAAATTACTTCAATAAGGCCTTCCATTTTTCAGTTTCGGCATATTCTTTTATCACAGCATTCCGTTTCTGCAAAAGATTTTCCAGGTACCGGTGCAGGTAATAACGGTTGAGCAGGCGGCCAATATAACCATAGGGCGTTTCAAATTGCAGCTGGTCGATCATGATCGTACCGTTTTCTATCGGTTTGAAATGATGATCATGCCCGAAACTTTTAAAATCACCTTTTATCATTTCATCCCTGAAGTGCAGCGGCTTTTCCATTGCCGTTATACGGGACGTAAACTGCCGTTGTTTGAAAAAATGCCGGGCTTCCCAGGTAACGGTTTCATCCAGGCTGATCAGACCGTTTGTTACACCGGCCACGGCCCGTTCATTCGTATCTGCGGTTGAAATTTTGTGCAGACTGATGCTCCGGGAAAGATCAAAAACCCGTTCGGCCGGGGCTGCAATATACGTGGTAAGATGAATGGATGGCATCTGGCTTTACCCCTTCGGGAATGAATACGTAAGAATGAAAAAATAATAATTCTTCAGGGCCGGAGAATCTGTTGAGAATTACAATTCAAATCCGATCAGCGATCAGGCAAAAGGCATTTTCACCACTTTGGCTTTCAGCAATGTATTACGCACGCTGATATAAATTTCGGTATCCAGTGCCGAATGGGTGGTGTTTACATACCCCATGCCCACAGCTTTTCCCAGGGAGGGCGACTGGGTGCCCGATGTTACCGTGCCAATCGGGTTCCCTTCAAAGTCTTTGATAGCATATCCGTGGCGGGCAATTCCTTTTTCAATCATTTCAAAACCCACCAGCTTGCGGCTGAGGCCTTCTTCTTTTTGCTTTTCGAGATAGGCGCGGTTGGTGAAATCTTTGGTGAACTTGGTGATCCAGCCCAGACCAGCTTCGAGGGGCGAAGTGGTATCATCAATATCATTACCATAAAGACAGAATCCCATTTCCAGGCGCAGGGTATCGCGGGCGCCGAGCCCGATGGGCTTCATGCCCTGCGGACCGCCCGCCGCAAAAATGGCATCCCAGATTTTATCGGCCGCGCCATCCTTGTCTTCAAAATAAATCTCCACGCCGCCGGCACCGGTATAGCCGGTGGCACTAACCAGTACATTTTCCACGCCGGCAAAGTTTCCTTTCACAAAGGTGTAATACTTCAGGTTAAGGATATCCAACTCCGTCAGGGGCTGCAGAATTTTTGTGGCATTGGGCCCCTGTATAGCCAGCAGGCAGGTTTTATCGGAGATATTGTGCATCTCCACATTTTTATCATTGAATTGCCGGATCCAGTTCCAGTCTTTTTCGATATTGCTGGCATTCACCACCAGCATGTACACCTTGTTGGTTTCAATACAATATACCAGCAGATCATCCACGATACCACCTTCCTTATTGGGCAGGCAGCTGTACTGGGCCTTGCCATCAGTGAGTTTAGAAGCGTCATTGGATGTAACCCGCTGAATCAGGTCGAGCGCTCCTTCGCCCTTCAGTATAAACTCGCCCATATGACTCACATCAAACACACCGGCATTGTTGCGTACGGTAGCATGTTCATCATTAATCCCGCTGTAAGAGATGGGCATATTGTAGCCGGCAAATTCGGCCATCCTGGCACCCAGTGCAATGTGTTTACTGGTAAAAGGCGTATTTTTCATTAACAATCGTTGATTGGTTGTAAAAAGAATGCCAGCAAAGGTAATACCTTCTTTATGTAATACGGCCAAGCCGCAGGTGAAGGGGAAAAACAATTTTACGCCGGGTACCGGCCGGCCAATGGGCCGCCAGCTGGCTCATCAGTGCGGGTAAAGGATCTGTGTGCTTGCTTGTTCTGAATTTCTTCAAGGCGCTCCAGGTAGAAAAATAACCTTCCAGCTCAGGCAGGCCCCATTCCTGTTCAATGGTAAAGAGAGGTATAGATGCCGGTTCTTCAAAAGGAAAAGGGATCGTGCGGTACGCTTCATCCAGATACCGGCGTTCGGGATCCCAGTAAGGGGCAAGGGTATCATAATGATAGACATCTATCAGGGCATCCAGATACGGATCAATGCGCAGCAAACTGTAGCCCCATACGGCAATAATGGCACCGGGGGCCGCCACCCTTCTCACCTCCGCATAAAACTTTTCAAAACCGAACCAGTGCACCGCCTGTGCAACAGTAACCAGGTCAACACTCCCGTTTTCCAGCGAGGTATGCCCGGCCGGTTCATTACGATAGCTGATACCAGCCAGTTCCTTTGCGTGGGCCAGCTGGTTGAGACTGATATCCGTTGCCACCACTTCTGCAAAATAATTCCGCAAAACCCTGGCAGCCTGCCCGTTTCCTGTACCGGCATCCCAGGCCCGTTGGCGGCGGGGTACCTGTTCCAGAATATAGTAATACAGGGCCTCCGGGTAGAGGGGCCGGAATTGGGCATACTGTTGGGCCTGCTGCGAGAAATTATCTTTCATGAGATGTAAAGATAAAAAAAAGAGTCCCGCCAGAAATGGCAGGACTGCAGGGTTTCAACTTCAACTCAACTATTGAAACAACTTGAATGCAGGGACTATCTCCCGGCTAATATTGCTTTGATATCTTCTCCTATTTCCCGCATCCGTTCGCAGGAGGCTACGGAATTCTCCTCTTTATCCATATCAAGCAGCAGCTCTCCGGGACGGGCGTTGATATAAAGCCGGGTATTGTCTTCCAGTGTAACCGTGGCATCAATGCGGCCATTGTGGTTCACACATGCGTCATAATCTTCCTGTAATAATTCGTGCAGGTACTGTTTGATCCGGAAGGCCTGACTGCGTTCGTACCGGGCCCTGATCCTGAATTCCTCTGCATCATCATTAATATTGATGCTGGTGCGATGAACATGAAAACAGGAGCTCATCAGCAGCATCACCCAAAGGAATAACGACAGCGTGATTTTGTTTTTCATGCAGCTGTATTTTAAATCAATTGATTGTGGTCATCACCGCATCGCTGCCGGGCATATGATAATACGTTACCGGGTCGGGGGCCTCAGTGTTATCCATTTTCTCCAGTTGCTTATCGATCTTATCCTTTGCTTTTTCGAGCGAGTCGCGCAGTTTTTGTTTTTCCTTCTCCAGCTTTTGTTTTAAAGAGTCCACTTTATTCAGCGGTGCGGTGGTATTATCGTAGCGGTAATCATCGCCATCGCCGGAGGTAACCGTTACCCGGGTACTATTCTTTTCAAAGCGGGAAGGGGTGTGCTGACCGGCGGGAACCCCGTTCATATTATACAGCTTCCCATCAGCCCTCATTTCATATTCTACGTTTGCGCTCCAATCGTGGGCTTCCCCGTTGAAATCATAATTCCAGGAGTTATCATCCCATGAGGTGCCGAAATGAATATTATCATTATACCAGGCCACGCTGCGGTCGATCATGATATGTTTGCCCACAGGTACATAAATCAGTATCACGAGGTGCTGATTGCGGAATTTATCGGTTTTGTTGATGGCAATTCCTTTATCAAGCAGGAGCACCGTATCCTTCTGTACCCCGCTGAAGCCGATAGCAGCAGCATTGCGTTCGGCAATCGCCCGGGAGCTGCCGCTGGCCATTTTGATCATGGTAACACGGAAACTGTCATTAGGGGCTTTCAGGATTTTCACGTCATAATTCTTTACGTAGGCCGTATCATCATCCACATCTTCAAAGGGAGAGAAATTGAGCCAGCGGTTGCGGGTGAATTTTTCGATCTGGGTTACGGAAGTTATTTCCAGTTTATTCACTTTGGGGTTATTCAGAGCGATCTCCGTTTCGGCAAGGTTTTTATTGCTGTAGCGGAATTCGTGACTGATGCTGGAGATCAGCATAATAAAACATACCCAGCCCAGGATCCATAAACTGGTGAAGGTAAGCGTAAGGGTTTTGCTGTTGGCTTTGGAACGGGTGAGCTTGCGGATGATCCAGGTAAGGATACCAATGATGGGTACGGCGATAAAGAATATCAGTGTTCCCCAGGCATAGGCATTTTCCCAGTCGCCGCCAATCAGGAAGTTTTTCAGCGGAAAAATACCCACCGCGGCAATACCGGCGGCAAAGAGGGCCACCACTAGTGCCAGTCCTACACTGCCGATAATAAAATAAGCAAACATTTTCATTATCACCACCAGCACATCCCCGAATGAGCGGCTGGTCCGGCGGGTGGCAGCGGTGGCTTCGGCAGCAAATGCTTTTGATTTATCGGCGGCCATACCGGCGGCTTCTTTCCCAAATTTATGAACCCGTTGCTGTACGGCTTTCATCTCTTCCATCACAGAATTTTTGATAGAGTCGATATCCACTTTCTCTCCCTTCATCTCCAGTTTTTCGGCCGTAGTGGACGCTTCGGGAATCACCAGCCAGAGAATGATATAAACAATAAAGGCGGTAGGACTAAATCCGATGCGGAGGAAGCTGGGGAAATCCCAGTAACCCCAATGACCCCAGCGGAAAATGAAGGTAAGGAAGGGCAGGAGGAACAGGGCCCGGGGAATCCAGGCGCTTACGCCGAAATAATTTCCGATACCGCTGCATACACCGGCAATGAGTTTGTCTTCGCCATCGCGGTAAAGTTTTTTGCGGGTGCCCCCGATTACACTGGCCGCAGAACCCGGTACCGCCATCCACAAAATAAGATAGGGCAGGAAGGCCAGGCCAAAGGCGACGATAAAGATGATGCGCACGATTACCGGATCAATGTTGAAATAGTTGGCCAGGCCGGCGCAAACACCACCCAGTATTTTGTGTTCTTCATCGCGGTAAAGACGTTTGGGGCCGCTGTTATTGTAATAGGAAGACTGGGCAGAGCCGGTTTGCTGGGTGTTATCCCCTGCCGGCTGGCTGTTCTCTTCCGTTTCAAAATCTTCGGGGCGGCCCATACTGTTGATGATGGCATTTACATCTTCCTCCGTAATACAGGTAGATCCGTTTTTCAGGCGCTCCTGGAACAGTTCACCAATGCGGCTTTCAATGTCATTGATGATTTCTTCCTTGCCCTCTTCGTTGGCAAAGTGACGGTTCAGACTGCCCGTATATTCTTTCAGTATATCAAAAGCAGTTACTTCTATCGGAACTACGCGTCCCTGGAAGTTTATGTTTATAACTTGTTTCATGGCATTTAAATGTTTTGTTTCATTAGTTGGTTGCCGGATGCCCGGCGATTGCTATACTTTATCAGAGCTGGTTGAAGTTGTTGTTAAAATCAGGCTGACCGGCATCGGTGAGTGCTTTTACGGCGTTGGCAAGCTCGAACCAGGTGGCTTCGAGTTCCTTATAAAACTCGGCGCCTTTTTCGGTGAGCGAAAAATATTTCCTTGGAGGACCGCTGTTACTTTCCACCCAACGATAGGTCAGCAGTTCTGCGTTCTTCAGCCGGGTGAGCAGGGGGTAAAGGGTTCCTTCCAGGATGTTCAGGTTGGCGGCCTTCATCTTATCAATGATATCAGAAGGATAGGCCTCGCCCTGTTTTATCACCGAGAGGATACAGAATTCCAGTACCCCTTTTCTCATCTGGCTGGCTGTGTTCTCAATATTCATGGCTTCAATGTTTTTGCCTTTCGGGCCACCCCTCCGGTGGGGAGAGGTGGCGCATCAGGACTTTTTCAAAAATTATTCATGGCTATACTTGGCAGGAAGAAGAGTAAGAGAGCAGCGAAGAACCGGTTTCATCAACTACACCCTTTTTCTCCTTTCTGACACAAAGATAGATAAATTTTAGTACTATGCAACACATAATACCATATTTTTTACAGTAGCGGGCGCTAAATAATAGCTTGCAAAGTACATTTAATTGATTATGTGTTATTTACAATTATAATAAAAATTAATTCATTAATAATGATTTGATGTGTGGCCTAAAATGATGTTAAATGGTAAATTCAGAGTATGGCCCGGAACAAACCTGCTTGGCTGATATATCCAGTATATAAAAGATCGGGATATCCGGAAGGTTGTTAAAATTTGAATCCCCGTGCCGGCCGGTTACCTTTGGTACTGGCTTTGCAGCCATTTTAGAGGAGATTACCATGAAACGATTACTCTTTTTACTCTTACCAGCCCTCTTCGGAATGGCTTCCTGCCGTTCGAGCCGCGATTATTTATCCCGTTCGGGTGATGACAAAGCCGTTACTGATGCCGTGAAGGCGCTTGATAAAAAAGCGGATGACAGCAGCGCAGCCAATGCAGTTCCCCTGTTATATGAGGCCGCATTGCAAAAACACCTGGGCAATATCCACAGTTACCATAGCAGCAATGTCCTGAGCCGCTGGGATAAAATCATTGCCGAATACAGTGCTCTTCAGAAATTATATGAAACGGTTACGCAATCAGCCGCCGCCAGGCAGCTGGTAAATGCCAGGAGTTTTGCCGACAGCCTGGAGGTTAGTAAACAATCGGCCGCTGCCGATTATTACCAGGCCGCCACCGAAAAGCTGGACCAGGGACTCCGGGCAAGCGCCAAAGAGGCCTATAACTATTACAAGAAAGCCGACAAGATCATTCCGGGTTACCGCGACAGCCGGACAAAAATGGCCACAGCCTTTGAAGCCGCCACCTGGAACGTGCTCGTAAACCCGATCACCGATAACAGTTTTTATTACAGCAGCGGCTGGAACAATTTTAATAACAACTATATTAACCAGCAATTTCAGCAAAACCTCGTAAGAGACCTGGGGGGAAAGGATGCCAGCCGTTACCCGGCCCGGTTTTATACCGACTGGCAGATCAGCCAGGAGAATATCCGGCCGGATGTAATTGTGAATATTACCCTGCGTAACCTGGATGAGCCGAGGCCCAGTACCCAGAACCTGAGTCAGAACCGGATGAGCCGTGTGGTGGTGGGATACGATACGGCCGGCCATGAAATTTACCAGAATGTATATGCCCGCCTCAATATCGTACGGCAATCCATCACGGCACGTATCGAAATGTCGGTTGAAATAACAGAATCGGATACACGAAAAACAATCAGTAACCGCTCTTACACGGAAGATTATTCCTGGCAGGAAGAACATGCTTCGTATTCCGGTGATGAGCGGGCCCTCACTGATAACGACTGGCGTATCATCAATAACAGCCGTTACACCGAGCCGCGGCAGGAGGAAGTGATGGCAGAATTGTACAGGAGAATTTATCCGCGTGTGAAAGACGGGATTGCAGGAGCGGTAAACTGGTAAGATCTTTATTTAAGCAGCATATAAGCCAGCCAGCTGAAGCTGTAGGCGAGTACCGTCATGTAGGCCAGCTGAAGCAGGGGCCATTTCCAGCTGCGGGTTTCCCTTTTCACCACGGCCAGGGTGCTCATACATTGCATCGCCAGCACATAAAAAATCATCAGCGATACACCTGTAGCCGTATCATATACTTTTGAACCATCCGGTTTTAAAGCAGCCGCCATTTTCTGGCGCAGGGTGCTGCCTTCATCTGATTCTTCTCCCACACTATAGAGGGTGGCCATAGTACCCACAAAAACTTCACGGGCCGCGAATGAGGTAATCAAAGCAATGCCAATTTTCCAATCGTAGCCCAGCGGCCTGATCACCGGTTCAATGGATTTTCCGAGGATCCCGGCAAATGAACTTTCGAGTTTTTCGGTTTTATATGCCCGGTTGAGTTCTTCGGTTTGGCTGGCATTCGCCGCTTTCAGGCTGGCGTATTTTTCCTGCAGGGCCTTCATTTTGGCAGGGGGACCGTAATTACTCAGCCCCCACAGCAATAAACTGATCAGCATAATGATCTTTCCGGCATCAAAAACAAATATGCGGGCTTTTTGTAACATGGTGGTGAGCGCATTTTTCCAGCGGGGGCTCCGGTACATGGGCAGCTCCAGTATGAAGAAACTGCGCTCTGTGCTTTTGATAAACCATTTCATCACCCAGGCCACTACCAGGGCCAGTACAGTTCCCAGCAGGTACAATCCCATCATCACAAGGCCCTGCAGGCTCAGCACACCAAAGACCAGTTTGGAGGGTACCACCAGGGCAATCAGGATGGTATACACCGGCAGGCGGGCACTGCAGCTCATGAGCGGTGTAATGAGTATGGTAAGCAACCGTTCTTTTTTATTCTCGATATTCCGGGCGCTCATGATGGCCGGTACGGCACAGGCAAAGCCGCTGATCATAGGCATAACGCTTTTGCCATTCAGTCCGGCTTTTCGCATAAGCTTATCCGTTAAAAAACTGATGCGGGCCATATAGCCGGTATCTTCCAGCAGGGTGATTAACCCGAAGAGGATCATAATCTGCGGTACAAAAACCATGATGCCGCTCATGCCTGCCACCACCCCGTTAATCAGCAGATCGCTCCACCAGGATGCCGGCAACACTCCTCCCAGCCAGCCGCTCAACCGGCCAAAAAGCCATTCAATGCCATCCATCGGGTAATTGGCAATCCAGAAAACACTCTGGAAAAGCAGAAAGAGCACAGCCAGTAAAATAAGATAACCCCAGCGGCGGTGCAGCAGTATTTCATCCAGCTTTTCGCTGAAGAGCGCTTTTTGCAGCGGGTCTCTCTCCACCACGGTTTGCTGCATGATATGGCGGATGCGGCCATACCGCATCATAATTTCTTCGGCCTGTGTTTTAGTGGGATTGAACTTGTTCTTTATCTCAATGTTTTCGATGCAGTCCTGCATTTCATCACTCAGCGTAAAATTTTCGTGGTTGATCAGGTAGTGGATCGCTGCATAATCGCTGATGGCAGGAAGATGTTCTTTCACATCGCTGATGGCGGCGCCGGCCAGCTCCTTACTGGGGACAAATTCCCGGGAGGGGGCCGAAAAATTATTTTCGATAGCCTGCTCCAGTGTTTTTTTCAGTACATCAATTCCCTTGTTTTTGCGGGGATTCACCGGCACTACCGGCACCCCCAGTTCGCGGGCCAGTCCGGGAATATCGATCTGTACCCCCTTATGACGGGCCAGGTCCATCATGGTAAGCGCCACCACAACGGGAAAACCCAGGTCGATAATCTGTGAACAGAAAAGGAGATTCCGTTTGAGGTTACTGGCATCCGCCACCAGTAAAACCAGGTCGGGCCGGATATGTTCATCCTGGTTGAGCAACACTTTATAAGCCACCCATTCATCACCGCGTTTGGGATAGAGGCTGTAAGTGCCCGGCAGATCAATCAACAAAGCTTCCTGGTTGGCCGTAATAGCCGAAACGCCTGTTTTTTTATCTACCGTAACCCCGGGGAAATTACCTACCTGTTGTTTTAATCCCGTAAGGGCATTGAACAGGGAGCTTTTTCCACTGTTGGGGTTTCCTACTAAGGCGATATTTACTCTTTTGGTCAAGCGGTAACAAGGCTCATAAAAAGCCGTAAACTGCAAAAATAGCGGTTACCGCAGTTCCTGCGGTTACGATTTCAGAAAGAGATATTTCAGCGGGTGATAAACACTTGTGCGGCAGCGCTGTTTTTAAGCAGGGCCACCCATCCGTTATTTCCCGAACGCTGGTAAATGATTTTCCGCACTTCCCCTCTTACATTCAGGCCGGATGCCGGTATACTTACCGCCTCGTAATTTCCTTTACCATCTCCCTTCAGGAAAATGGCGGCCATTGCATCATAGTTACCCACCATCACCGCCGGATCGTTGCTGTTGCCGCAGGCAAGAACATCCTTTTTACCATCCTTATCAAAATCGGCCACCACCAGGTCATTGATATTGGATAACTGAGCTTTTTCGGGGAAGGGAATAAACCGGTAAGCGCCCTTTCCTTCATTGAGCAGAACGCCGGATTGGAAACAGCGGCAGAGATAGGTATCCATTCCCTTTTTTTGCTCGGCCGAAAACAGGTTGTCCAGTGTGGTGCCCGAATAATTTTTATACCGGATGAATTTTTTCCGCATCATCGGCATCTGGTCTATCAGCTGATCCCGGCTATAGAGCGGGTAGCACTGCCCGTGGTTATAATAGCCCAGCACGGCGTCATAGCTGCCGTTGTTATCGAAATCCTTTGCATAAATCGTACAGGGATGATCAAAATCCCCGGTGACAGAAGAGTTGAGTCCCCGGTTGCCCAGCACCATGTCAAGGTCGCCATCGCCGTCAACATCTTCGGCCGTAACGGTGTACCAGGAACCGCTGAGATCATCCATACTGATAAGGGTGTCTTTCCCGATATTCAGGCTTACAGTATTTTGTGTTTTAACAAACTGCCCGTTCTGTATTGCATAAATCTGGGGCGCCATCCACTCTCCGCAGATAACCAGTTCGTTTTTACCATCCCCGTCCATATCAGCCCAGGCGGCCTGGTTTACGATGCCGGGCGTAAGCAGTGCTTTGGCAAACTGATCGGTAACATTTGTAAAGCGGCCCTTGTTGTTTTGCAGCAGCAGGCATTTATCGGGCTGCGGAAATTTACCCGGCAGTACATGGCCGCCCACAAAAAGATCCTGGTCGCCATCTCCGTCAAAATCAAGCGCCACCACACAGGAACCATTGAAGGTTTCGGGAGGCAGGGCGCCATTGGCCTTGCTGAAATTGCCTTTGCCGTCATTCAGGTAGAGGCGATCCTGGTATTGCGGGCTGCCGGCAGTAAATTCGGCACCGCCACTCACCACATATAGATCATTATCGCCATCGCCATCTGCGTCAAAAAACACAGCCGCCATATCCTCATAGGCTTTATCCGCTGTAAATACGGCCTGTTTTTTCTCTGTAAAGCTTCCATCAGCACTTTGCAGCATCAGCTTTGCCTCAAAGCCGGCGGCGCCGCCGATAAAGATATCCGGTGTGCCATCGCCGTTCACATCACCGAGGGCATAGTAGGGGCCTTTGCGGCTGCACTTATAGGGTATGAGCGGTTCGCGTTTGAAGTCGATAAAATTATTTTCAGCCTGGGTATATTTAAAGCTGCTTTCCTTGCTTACTTCCCTGAAAACGGTATTCGTTAGGGCAGGGGCCGGAGCTGTAACAGGCTTTGCATCGGCTTCGTATACGCTCAGCACCTGGTCGGCGCTTACATTCTCCATTACCAATTGCTTCAGGCCGGGAAAGGTGATTTCCACTTTCGGAATCAATGTTTCTTTGCCGGTGCCAAAATGCAGCGCATGTTCGCAGGTGGAGATAAAACCGCGTTGCGGATCATAATGCTGCACCTGTATCATTCCGTTGGCATCGGTAAGTTTCACTACAGCGCCATATACTTCCTGCGGGGAGTTATGGTTTTTGAAAAATTTAAACCGGAGAAAATGCGAGTTGCCCATTTCATGGGCATTGTTTTTATAAATAAAGGCCGGGTCATCCACATTGTTTACCACCAGGTCCAGATCGCCGTCATTATCCAGGTCGGCATAGGCGGCACCATTTGATATCGACCCGGGATAATCGCACCAGGTATCCGAGTAGTTATCGAATTTAAGGGTACCGTTGTTATGATAGAAATAGTTTTTGGTGCGCACTGTGGGGATGGCTTTTAACCAGGCGTTCAGGTCAACCGACTGGCCCCGCTGCATCTGGTTCATGATCGAGTCGAGCACAAACACCTTATAATCCCAGTCGGTGATATCTCTTTTCAGGCCATTGGCCACATAAATATCTTTCCAGCCATCATTATCAAAATCTGCAATCAGGGGCGCCCAGCTCCATTCGGTAGCCGATACGCCGGCATAATTGGAGATTTCGCTGTAGGTGCCGTTACCATTGTTCAGCTGCAGGGAGTTGCGGGGATACTGGTAATACAGGTTATAATCCACCAGTAACTGAAATTTATCATAGTTCTGGTTCACCGCAAACAGCTGCATGCGGCGGTAGGGATCGTCATTGGCCATGTCTACCACGTAAATATCTTCAAGCCCGTCGTTATTGATATCCCCGATATCGGAGCCCATGGCCGAGAAGCAGGTATGGCTGATGCAGGCCTGCATACGATCGGTAAAAGTGCCGTTCCGGTTGTTTATATAAATAAAGTCGGGTTTGTTAAAGTCATTGGCCACATAAATATCGGGCCAGCCATCATTGTTGAGGTCGCTGATGGAGGCGCTGAGACCAAATGCATGATCAATCAGCCCGGCTTTCCGGGTTACATCCACAAATTTTCCATTACGGTTCTCATAGAGCCGGTCGCTGGTATACACAGTAACCGTATCGTCTACCCTAACCAGTTTGCCATCGGGCTGCCGGGTCACATTCACCGTCATGGTTTTACTGAAATCATCCGGATGGTCTACAAAAAAGGCATCCAGGTCGCCATCATTGTCGTAATCAAAAAAATACGACTGGATGGTAAAGCTGGCATCATCCAGTCCGTACTGGGCGGCCTGGTCGGTAAACGTAAGATTGTGGTTATTGATGTAGAGAATTTTCGTGCGCAGGCGGGGGTCTTTAAAGCCCGATTTGCTGATAAAAATATCCAGGTAGCCATCATTGTTGATATCCACCATATTCACCCCCGTTTTAATACCTTCGCCGCCGCTCACCCCTGCCGAAACGGTAATATCCTTAAAATGCATATTACCCTCGTTCAGGTAGAGTTTGTTGGAACCGCGGGTGGAGGAAAAATAAAGGTCGGGCAGTCCGTCATTATTGATATCACCCACGCTGACGCCGCCGCCCACATACAGGTTCTCGTACAGGTACAGGAACATGTTGGCATCCTCCGTGATATCATTTTTAAAATCTACCCCGGTAACTGTTTGAGCCAGCAGGGTAAATTGTTTGAGGGCGTTGGAAGTTGTTTGCTGTGCTTCCAGTTTCGGGGTTCCAATAGTGATCAGTCCGATAACAATGGAGAAAATGCGCTTACTGCTTCTCTTCATAATATTTATTTCGGTGATGGGTTCAGCATGGCCAGTACATTATTGCCGATGCTTCTTCCCTGAAGTATGCTGATGCGGGCGGTTTCGGGATAATGGATACCGCCCAATACGCGGCTGTCGGACGACTGCCTGGCGGCTTCATTGAACGAAGCAAACGAGCGGGTTCCCTGTCCGAAGGGTATTTCGGTTTTATCAGTAAAAGCAAAATTATCTCCCAGCAAACCCGTGAGTACCGTAGCCGCCGCATTGGATGTTACTGAGTGGCCGCTGGTAAATTCGGGGAAGGGAGGCGTTTGAATAAAGGGTTGCCAGTTTTTATCTACCAGCCGGTTGATAATGGTAATCGGCCGGATCAGGCTGATACGGTATTTTTCATCCCAGCAACTGATAAACGCATCAAAGATAGCTGTGGCCGTCAGGGCGTATACCTGTGCCGCTTTGGTTACCGGTACGTTTTTGGCAACGCAGGCCTGCTGGGCAATCATTACCCAGTGGCCGCCGGGTGATATTTTATGAATGAAATAACTGAGGTGCCCGATATTGGCGGCCACATTCGGATTATCATCCCAGTACAATGCTGTGGCCTTCTGGGCCGAATCGAGGTGGATGCCGATATTGTAAACCTCCATCATCGTTTTATAAAACATAGAGTTTTTGGCAGCGCTGTACACCAGTTTCTCTTTTGGGGAGAATTGTGAGGCGGTTTTCATCAGCAGGGGCCGGATGGTATTCCAGTGGGGTTCAATGGCCGGGGCATAATCCAGCGGGGTGGGTTGCCAGGCGCCGGGGGCTTTGGATAATACATAGCGGTTAAGGCCCCGCGATTTAAAATAATTATCCCTTTTGGTCCAGGCAATAATACTGTCGGCCATCAGTTTTCCATAACGCATCGAGGCCCTGGCCAAAACCGTATCCGTATGCTGAAATACAGAATCGGCAAAATCCTTCCGCCAGTTTTCAAATTTATATTCGGAGCCGACCAGGCTTTGCGCCACATAGCTGTAACAGAAACAGGCGGTAAGAAAGGCATCCGTGGAAATGGCCGGAACGGCCGGCAGATTTTTTAACCCGTTTATTTTACCCTGAACCGAGGGCAGGCTGGGGTCGTCCTTACGGATACATTCATAAAAAGCAATATTGGGATAAGCATAAATTCTGCTGGCCACCGGGGGCGTAAAAAGGTCTTCCATTACGGTATTCACCAGCAAGGTGTTCAAATCGTGCAGGGTTTTGGCTTTGTCCTGCGCCCTTACGGGTATTTGCGTGCATATAATTGCCAGGCCAGCAAACAAAATGCGCATGCCTGTTGATTTTGGGTTCATAAAGGATTGTCTTTGTATGTTTCAAATTTATAGTAAAATGTTGGGGTTTCTATGGTTATTAATAAATAAAGCCATACGGGAATTCCCGTATGGCTCAGCACAATAAAAGCTATATCCTTACTTAATAATTGATCACCTGTTCTTCAATGGCAGCCGGCAGTTCCCTCCACTCGTACTGCTGGTTACGCAATTGCGGTTCAAATCCGGCTTCCCGGATAGCGGCCTGGATTGTTTTGCTGGTAAACCGGTGGGGTGCCCCTGCGGCGCTCACCACGTTTTCTTCAATCATGATACTTCCGAAATCGTTGGCGCCGGCATGCAGGCAGAGCTGTGCTACCTGTTTTCCCACGGTAAGCCAGCTGGCCTGAATATTTTTTATATTGGGTAACATGATGCGGCTGAGGGCAATCATTCGGATATACTCTTCAGCGGTAGTGAGATTATGAACACCCCGGATACGGGCCAGCAGGGTATCCACATCCTGGAAAGTCCAGGGAATAAAAGCCAGGAAGCCCTTGGCTCCTTCCGGCTTCCGGCTTTGCACCTCCCGCAGTTTTACCAGGTGTTCAAACCGTTCGCGAAGCGTTTCCACGTGGCCAAACATCATCGTGGCCGAAGTGGTGATATTCAGCTTATGCGCTTCGTGCATAATATCCAGCCACTCCTGCGCCCCGCATTTGCCCTTGCTGATGAGCCGGCGCACCCGGTCGGTAAGGATTTCCGCTCCTGCCCCTGGCAGGCTGTCCAGCCCGGCTTCTTTCAGGGCTGTCAGCACTTCGCGGTGGGTGCTTTTCTCGAGTTTGGTGATATGGGCAATTTCGGGAGGGCCCAGTGTGTGCAGCTTGATATTGGGAAACATCGATTTTAATTCCCGGAAAAGTTTCACATAAAACTGCAATCCCAGTTCGGGGTGATGTCCGCCCTGCAGTAACAGCTGATCCCCGCCATAGCGGATGGTTTCCTCTATTTTCTGCCGGTAGGTTTCCAAATCAGTGATATAGGTATCCGGATGGCCGGGCACCCGGTAAAAATTACAGAATTTACAGTTGGCAATACAAACATTGGTGGTGTTAACATTGCGGTCGATCTGCCAGGTAACTTTTCCATGGGGCACCTGCTTTTTACGCAGTTCATCGGCTACATACATCAGCCCGGGCAAAGGAGCTTTTTCGAAAAGAAACATACCCTCTTCAACGCTTAAAAAGTCAAACCGAAGGGCTCTCTGGTAAAGTTCAGCTAACATCATACAAATCTTATTAAACGGGGTGTAAAGTTACACGAATCTGCAGCATCCCTGCACTTGTTCTTTTTCCGGCTCTTATTGTCGGGCATATACGGGTTATTATTATATCCGGCCGGCCCGGTAACTGCCCCTAACAGCCTTTTCGCCATTCTTTTGCCCGACGCCGCTTTCTTTTTGATTTTTCCGATTGCTGAAATATGAAATCCGGCTTCCCGCAGCATCAATCTTCAGAAACCGTAACTTAGTAGTAACCGAATGAAAAGAATTATCTCCCTTTTCGTCTTGCTGGCCGCCTCTTTGGGGGCTGCCGCACAGGAAATCCTGTCGCAGCCCGAAGCCCGGTTTATCACAGAGTTTCCGTTCCGGCAGTTCAGCGGGGGAGTCATCATGCTCAAAGCCCGTTTTGAGAATATCCCGGATTCGCTCAACTTCATCCTGGACACGGGCAGTGGCGGTATTTCACTCGACTCGGCCACCTGTGCCGAGTTTACTATCCCCATCACCTCCACCGACTCCACCGTTACAGGCATCGGGGGCGTGCGGCGGGTTCCTTTTGCATTCGACCGGAAGCTGCATTTTCCGGGACTTACCGTGGAGCACCTCAATTTTCATGTAAATGATTATTCAGTTCTCACCAGTGTTTACGGGGAAAAGATCGATGGGATCATCGGCTACAGTTTCCTGAGCCGTTATATCGTAAAAATTGATTTCGACAGCAACCGGATTGCCGTTTACAGTCCGGGCCGCATTAAATACCCCGAAGACGGCCATATTCTGCACCCGGTTTTCACCTCCCTGCCCATCCAGTGGTTGCGTATTAAAGACCGCCAGCGGATGGGTTTTAATTTTTATTTTGATACCGGGGCCGGGCTCTGTTTCCTGATGAGTGAAAAATATGCTGCCGACAGCAGTGTGCTGATGAGCAAGCGCAAGCCCGTAATCACGCAGGCCGAAGGCATGGGCGGAAAGCTGCAGATGCGGCTGACGGTGGTGAAGGAGCTGAAGATCGGGCCCTACCGTTTCAAGCATGTGCCCACCTACCTGTACAAGGATGATTATAATGTAACCTCGTATCCCTATGTGGGCGGACTTATCGGAAACGACCTGCTGCGCCGTTTCAATATCATCCTCAATTATCCCGTTCACGAAATTCACCTGCACCCCAACAGCCATTTCTACGAAAGCTTTGATTATGGTTATACCGGTTTGGGCATCTATGTCATCGACGGCAAAATAATAGTGGAAGATGTGATACCGGGATCGCCGGGTGACAGGGCCCATTTTAAATCCGGTGATGAAATCCTGGGCGTGGGAAATAATATCTCCGGTAATATTCAAACCTATAAAAACATCCTGCAAACCCCCGGGCAGGATCTGAAAGTAACCATCCGCCGCAACGGCAGTCTGCAGCAGCTATATATCTATACCGAAAGCATCCGCTAGTGCATCCGGCTGAATTATGACCGGCACTGCCGGATCGTAAACCGGGCTGCAGCATGCAATGCCCGTTCTGGCAAGGGGGCTCCGGAGAGTTCCGCTTGGCATTGTTTCGCTACGTACATTTGCAGCATGATCCAGTTCGAAAAATTTGTATTGGCCAATGGCCTCCGGGTATTGGTACAGGAAGATAAAAGCACCCCGATGGTGGTGGTAAATGTTTTATATGATGTGGGGGCCCGTGATGAAGACCCCGGCAAAACAGGCTTTGCACACCTGTTTGAACACCTGATGTTTGGCGGCAGTGTCAATATACCGGTATATGATGAACCCCTGCAGCTGGCAGGCGGCGAAAACAATGCCTACACCACCAATGACCTTACCAATTATTACTGCCAGCTCCCGGCCGAGAACATTGAAACAGCTTTCTGGCTCGAAAGCGACCGCATGCTGTCGCTGGCCTTTGGTAAAAAAAGCCTGGATGTGCAGCGCAAAGTGGTTTGCGAAGAATTCAAAGAACATTATATCAATAAGCCCTATGGCGATGTATGGCATAAAATGCGGGAACTGGCTTATACCGTGCATCCTTATCGCTGGATGACGATCGGCGCCGAGCTGAGCCATATTGAAAACGCCACCCTGGATGATGTAAAGAATTTTTTCTTCAAACATTATACTCCTTCCAACGCTATCCTGGTGGTGGCCGGAAATACCAGCACCAGCCAGGTGAGGGAGCTGGCCGAAAAATGGTTTGGTCCCATTCCGGCCGGCGAAAAATATGTTCGCAATCTGCCGCAGGAGCCCCGCCAGACGGCACCCCGTTCGAGAGAAGTTAGCGCCAATGTACCGCTGGATGCCTTGTACAAATGCTGGCATATTTATCCGCGTACGGATATGCGGTATTATGTGGCCGACCTGATCACCGAAGTGCTGGGCGGTGGCGGCTCTTCCCGTTTATTCCAGTCGCTGGTAAAGGAAAAAAAGCTTTTCAGCAATATTGAGTGTTATCACCTGGGCAGCACGGATGCGGGCCTGCTCACCATCGAAGGTAAACTGGTGAAAGGCGTAAATATAAAAGAAGCCGAAGCCGCAGTGGAAGAAGAATTGCTGAAACTGCAGCAGGAGGGCATCAGCCAGCGGGAGCTGGAAAAAATCAAGAACAAAACCGAGAGCATGATTGCTTTTGAAGACATGAGCATCATGAGCCGGGCCGCCAGCCTCGCCATGTATGAACTCCTGGGCGATGCCGACCTTATCAATAAGGAACTCGACCGCTACCAGGCTGTAACCGCCCGGCAATTACTCGATGAAAGCCGCATCATTTTTGATAAAAATAATTGCAATACCCTGTATTATCTTTCCAATCAAAACTGATGAAGGTAGCCCATCACGAACCCAAACATCCCAAGCAGGACTTCCAGGTTGAACGCATTGCTTTTTTCAGCGATGCTGTGTATGCCATTGCCATTACCCTGCTGGTAATAGAGTTTAAAGCGCCCGAAGTAACCCGTTCCACCAGCGAAAGCGAGCTCTGGCACGAGCTGTTGGGTATGAAGTATAAATTTGCCTCCGTATTACTCAGTTTTTCGCTCATCGTCAATTACTGGATACGGCACCACGGGCTGTTTAAGCACGTGCATGACTATAACCGGAAAATTGTGATGGCCAACATGCTTAGTTTATTACCCATTATATTTTTCCCGTTTACCACTTCTTTTTTGTACGAAAGCCTGGGTGTGAATGAAGCCGCCGCCGCCCTCCCTTACCAGCTTTTTGTGCTGAACAATATTTTTGCCGGTATTTCCCTGTATTATTTTTACTGGCTGGTGATGAAAATATATCCTTCCTGTTCCTATCCCATGGAAGAGGCCGGCAAAAATGATTTTGAAAGGAAATTACTGGTGCTGACAGGCAGTATGCTGCTTGTGTTTTTAATTTCATTTATTTCCATGAAGCATTCCATCTGGGGATTACTGCCGGCCGCTTTCTTAAACCTCCGGAACCGGTTTGCAACCAAAACCAAAAAACAACAACATGCTAAATAGAAAAACGGCGCCTGTTATAAAGGATGCGGTGGATTTTGATCTGCAGTTAAAAGACTATGAATTATTTACGCTGGATAACGGCGTGCCGGTTTACTGTGTCAGCGCAGGTGCACAGGAAGTGCTGCAGCTGGAGCTCGTATTTTATGCCGGCAACTGGTTTGAGGCACAGAAAAATGTTGCCGCCACCACCAATTTCATGCTGAAAAACGGAACCTCCTCCAAAACCGCTTTTCAGATCAATGAAGAGTTTGAGTATTATGGCGCCTACTGCAACAGGGGCTGCTATAACGAAACGGCGGTGGTATCGCTTTCGGCATTAAGCAAACATGTTCCGGCGCTGCTGCCCCTGCTCACCGAAATGATCACCGATTCGGTTTTTCCCGAGGAAGAGCTGAATATATATAAACAAAACAGCCGGCAACGCCTGAGCGTGAACCTGAAGAAAAGCGATTTTGTAGCGGCCCGCCTGTCGGATGCCTATGTGTATGGCGAACAGCATCCCTATGGCCGCTACACCAATTTTGAAGATATTGATGCCTTGCATACCGGCCTGCTGAAAGAGTATTTTGCGCAATACTACCAGCGCGGCCGCTGTGTAATTTTTGTTTCAGGACTGGTGCCGGCCGGTTTTGAAAAACAACTCAACGAACATTTTGGAAAACTGCCCCTGGGCAAGCCTTCCTTTGCCGTGGAGCCCATCCCGGTTACCCCGGCCACCGAAAAAAAATACCGCATCAGCAACGACCCCGACGGGGTGCAGGGCTCAATCCGCATTATCCGGCCTTTCCCCAACCGCCATGACCCCGATTTTATGAAAGTAATGGTGCTGAATACCCTGTTCGGCGGCTTCTTCGGTTCGCGGCTGATGAGTAATATCCGGGAAGATAAAGGCTATACCTACGGTATTCACAGCTATGTACAGAATCATATCCAGCAATCGGCCTGGATGATCAGCACCGAAGCGGGCAAGGATGTTTGTGAGGCCACGATTGAAGAGGTATACAAAGAAATGCAGCGCCTGCGGGAAGAACCGGTTGACGAAGAGGAACTGCTGCTGGTGCGCAACTACCTGATGGGATCCATCCTGGGCGACCTCGACGGCCCCTTCCAGATCATGGGCCGCTGGAAAAATATCATCCTCAACGGACTCGACAAAAGTTACTTCTATAACTCGATCCGGGAAATAAAAACTATACAGGCGGAGGAATTACAAAGTTTAGCTAAAAAATACCTGGTACCCGGTGATTTTTACGAATTAGTTGTAATTTGATAACATGAATAAATGGTTGCTGAAGATACTCGTTTGCTCGGTGAATGTTTTTATCCTGGCCTACATCCTGCCCGGCATACAAATCGTTGATTTTTTTACCGCCATTATTGTGGCCATTGTGCTTTCCCTGCTGGATGGTTTCATCAAACCCCTGCTGATATTATTTACACTGCCGGTCACCATCCTTACCCTCGGCCTTTTCCTGTTTGTGATCAATGCCTGTATCATCCTGCTGGATGCTCATTTTGTTCATGGCTTTAAAGTAGACAGTTTCTGGCATGCCCTGGTATTCAGTGTGCTGCTCTCCTTTTTTAACTCCTTTGTTCACAAGAAAGCCTTTCCCGATCCTCAAAAAAATCAACAGTCTGGCAGCTGATTCAGCTGGCAGCCATCCTTTTGGAATGCAACTTTTTTATCAGGAGGCATGGGATTTATGCGGATAAAGCAGTTCCGGCAGCGGAGTTTTCAGGCAGGTATATTTTCCCTTCCGGGTAAATGCCGGTTTGCCCGGAAAATATATTTGTGCGCACCCGCTATATTACAGCAAAGCTATGAACAGCGCCATTTCTGATCTATGACTTTTATCATCCCTGTGTACAATGAAAGTCAATAAAACATTGCACTATATATATTTCTTTTACAGGCGTTTTTATAGCCACTACCCGCCACCACGGGTGCAGTTTTCAACAAAAAACGAGTACTATGGATAACACAGCTTCCGGCTACAAAGTAAAAGTCAATGAATTTGAATTCAGCTTCACCCGGGAAGAAATTGACAAGGCCGACCTGGTTGCGGTATCTCCGCAATTGTATAATATTCTTCAGGCACACCGCTCGGTAAATGCCCGCATCCTGCAGTCGGATTTGGCCGCCAAAAAAATGACGATCGAAATTGAAGGCGAAACCTTCGCGATCGAAATTCAGGACGAGCTGGATATGATGCTGGATAAAATGGGACTGAATGCCGTTCCGGCAAAACATGTTAAAGAGATCAAAGCGCCGATGCCCGGCCTGGTACTCGAAATAAATGTGAAAGAAGGACAGGAATCTGCCGAAGGCGATAAACTGCTGGTGCTGGAAGCCATGAAAATGGAAAACAGTATCACCAACCCTGCCAATGCCGTGGTGAAAAAGATCCATGTGAAAGCCGGGCAGGTAGTGGAAAAAGGACAGGTACTGATCGGGTTTGAATAAGCTAATCATTAAACACAACCGTATGCAAAAAATATTAGTAGCCAACCGCGGTGAAATTGCAGTACGCATCATACGCTCCATCCAGAAAATGGGTATCCGCTCCGTGGCGGTTTTTTCGGAAGCCGACCGCAATGCACCGCATGTATTACTGGCCGATGAAGCCGTATGCCTGGGCGCCGCCCCTTCTTCCCAGTCGTACCTGAATGGCAGCAAAATCATAGCGCTGGCCAAAGAGCTGGGCGTGGATGGTATTCATCCGGGCTATGGTTTTTTAAGTGAGAACGCCGATTTTGCACAGCAGGTGGAAGATGCCGGCATCACATTTATCGGCCCCGGCGCCGATGCCATGCGGATCATGGGTTCCAAGCTGGCGGCCAAAGCCTGCGTAAAAAAATATAATATCCCCATGGTGCCCGGCATTGATACGGCTATCGAGGATATTGCCCTGGCAAAGGCCACAGCCAGAGAAATCGGTTTCCCTGTACTGATAAAAGCCTCGGCCGGCGGCGGCGGCAAGGGCATGCGTATTGTGGAAGCCGAAGCCGACCTGGAAGAACAGATGCAGCGAGCCATGAGCGAAGCCCGTTCTTCATTTGGTGATGCCTCTGTTTTCATTGAAAAATATGTGAGCTCGCCCCGCCATGTTGAAATACAGGTACTGGCAGATAAGCATGGCAATGTGGTGCACCTGTTTGAAAGAGAATGCAGCATTCAGCGCCGCCACCAGAAAGTGGTGGAAGAATCGCCCTCTGCCGTGCTCACTCCTGAACTGAGAAAGAAAATGGGAGAAGCAGCCGTGATGGTAGCCAAATCCTGCAACTATACCAGCACCGGTACCGTAGAGTTTTTGATGGATGATAAACTGAATTTTTATTTCCTGGAAATGAATACCCGGCTGCAGGTGGAACACCCGGTAACCGAAATGATAACCGGCATCGACCTGGTGGAAGAACAGATCAAAATAGCCCGTGGAGAAATCCTTTCATTTACCCAGGAAGATTTGACCATTAATGGTCATGCCCTTGAATTAAGGGTATATGCCGAAGATCCGCTCAATAATTTCCTTCCCTCTATTGGCCGGCTGGCAGAATATAAGATCCCGGCGGGAGAAGGCATCCGGGTGGATGACGGTTTCCGTGAAGGCATGGATATTCCCATTTATTATGATCCCATGATAGCCAAACTGGTTACTCATGGCAAAGACCGGGCCGCGGCCATCCAGCTGATGAAGGAAGCCATCCGGAACTACAGGATCAAAGGAGTGGCTACCACTTTGCCCTTTGGTACATTTGTATTTGAACACGAGGCTTTCACCAGCGGGCATTTTGACACCCACTTTGTAAAAAATTATTACACCCCCGAGAAAATAAAAGAAAAACAAAAGGCCCATGCGGCCCTGGCCGCACTGGTGGCCCTCAAATACCGCGGGCAACTGCAAAATATTTCGCAGCCGCTCGAGAACAGGGCAACCAGCTGGAAGCGCAGGCTGGCCTGATATTATTAACGATTATTCAGTTTAAACAGGGATCCCATGAAATCAAAATCAGAAATACTCAGGGAAAAAATAGAAACCGGTAAAATGGGCGGCGGCGCCGAACGCAATGCCACCCAGCATAAAAAAGGAAAACTGACAGCCAGGGAAAGAATCAGCCTGCTGATGGATCCGGGTTCATTTGAAGAAATAGGTGCCCTGGTGCTGCACCGCACCAAAGACTTCGGCATGGAAGATCAGCAGTATTATGGTGATGGTGTTATAACCGGCTATGGAAGTATCAATGGCCGGCTGGCCTATGTGTTTGCGCAGGATTTCACCGTTTTTGGCGGCGCCCTCTCTGAAACACATGCCGAAAAAATATGTAAGATCATGGACCTGGCGATGAAAACCGGCGCGCCGCTCATCGGCCTCAACGATTCCGGTGGCGCCCGTATACAGGAAGGTGTGCGCTCGCTGGGAGGCTATGCAGATATTTTTTACCGCAACGTGCTGACCTCCGGCGTGATTCCGCAGATATCCGCCATCATGGGCCCCTGTGCCGGCGGTGCGGTATATTCTCCTGCCATTACCGATTTTACCCTGATGGTGGAAAATACCAGTTATATGTTTGTAACGGGCCCCAACGTAGTGAAAACCGTTACCAACGAAGAGGTAAGCGCCGAAGAACTGGGCGGCGCCAGTACCCATGCGGTTAAATCCGGGGTAACGCATTTAACAGCCGCCAATGATGTGCAGTGTATCGGGCAGATAAAAAAACTGCTGAGTTATATTCCGCAGAACTGTGAAGATATTTTACCGAAAGATCCCTATACCCTTGGTGATGAAACAAGGGAGCAGCTGGAACATATCGTTCCCGAAAGCACCAACCAGCCCTATGATATCAGGGATGTGATTGCCGGTATCTGCGACACCGACAGTTTTTTTGAAATCCAGAAAGATTTTGCCGAAAATATTGTGGTGGGCTTTGCCCGCCTGGCCGGGCGCAGTATCGGTATCGTGGCGAATCAGCCCAATTGCCTGGCCGGAGTGCTGGATATCAACAGCTCCCGCAAGGGCGCCCGCTTCACACGGTTCTGCGATTGCTTCAATGTACCCTTGCTGGTACTGGTGGATGTGCCGGGCTTTTTGCCGGGAACCGACCAGGAGTGGAACGGCATCATCACCAATGGCGCCAAGCTTCTGTTTGCCCTCAGCGAAGCCACGGTACCACGTATTACGGTGATTACCCGTAAAGCCTATGGCGGTGCGTATGATGTAATGAACTCGAAACATATCGGCGCTGATATCAACTTTGCCTGGCCCACGGCCGAGATTGCCGTGATGGGAGCCAAGGGCGCCAGCGAGATCATCTTCAAAAAAGAAATTGCTGAGGCAGCCGACCCGGTTACAAAGCTGAAAGAAAAAGAAGCCGAATATGCCGAAAAATTTGCAACGCCTTATCTCGCGGCCGAAAGAGGATTTATTGATGAAGTGATTGAACCCCGGGAAACCCGGAAAAAACTGATCAAGGCATTTGCCATCCTGGAAAATAAAGTGTTCAAACGCCCCCGGAAAAAACACGGAAATATTCCTTTATAAACAATACTAAAAAGGCGGACATGAAAATCATGTCCGCCTTTTTTTCCATGGTTATTTCAATTACATTACCGGCGCTGTGGAAAGCTGGTAACTTTCTTCGCGGATTTTTTTGATAAGACCCTGTATCCGGGTTAATAAATCAGGAATGGTTTTTTCCACTTCCGGTGTTAAGGTAATGCCCTGCTGCTGCAGGCTTTCGATACTCACCACGAACAAATGAATCTCCGGCATTTTACCCAGTAACTGCAGGGCACTCACCATATCTTTCAAACCGATATCGTGTGTGCTCATGGCTTTGGGGAAATCGGCCGCGAAGCGGGGTTTTATCAGGCGGATGGTTCCGTTGGGATTATCGTCAAGGGTGGCATCAATTAAAATGATCTGCGGATAGCTTTCAAAATATTCAAGCAGGTGAAAGCCGCCGGTACCGCCATCCACTACCGTTACCCCTTCCGGAACACCCGCTTCCTGCAGGCGTTCGGCCACATGCACACCAATGCCCTCATCTCCCATGAGGTAATTACCCACTCCCATTACCAGGATCTTATTGTGCGGCAACAACATTTTCAGCGGGTTGCTTTTCGGGGTTAGGAGTATGCTGATCTGTTTTTTCAAATGTTTCTTCCTCAATGAATTTCCAGCCACCGCCCATGCTGCTGATCTCGCCGCGGCCTTCCACATAATCATGGTAGAAAACAAGGTAAACATGTATCACCACAAAGAGGATGAAGAACCACATGGCCCAGTGGTGGATCTGGCGGGTGAGGATATCACCACCCAGCATGGCCGGCACCCAGCTGAACAGGCGGGGGAACCACCAGCTGCCCATGCTGGCATACAAGCCAAATCCGGTAAGGCATTGCACCAGGAAGGCGATGAAGGTGAGAAAATATATAAAGCCGGCCATGGCATTGTGCCCGATACTCATATGCTCCTTTCCTTTCAGCATCAGAATATCCATTTTGAATACATGCCACATTTCCTTGAAAAACTTACGGGAGGTGGGGATGAATTGTTTCCAGTTGGCATATTTGTTTCCAACAAATCCCCAATAGAGGCGGAACAGGAAATTAAAGAAGAAGAGATAGGCAGCAGCAAAATGAATATAGCGCACCCATCCCATGGTGAATTTGCCGGTGGCTTCCCGCTGGCTCATCAGCGCCAGCGGATTCGCGATATAAAACCCGGTAACAATCAGGGCCAGCATTACCAGCGCATTGAGCCAATGGTAGATTCTTACGGGCAGTTCCCATACATATACACGGCGCAGCCGTTGAATATGCAAAAATTTACTTGCCATAATGAAGCGTTTAATAATTAATCTTCGAGTATGTTAATGCGACTGATATGTTTTCCTTCCTCGTCATAGATGTGCACGCTGCAGGCCATGCAGGGGTCAAAGCTGTGTATCGTGCGAATGATTTCGAGTGGTTGTTTTTCATCCGCCACCGGTGTTTCCAGCAGGGAGGATTCATATGCCGACAACTGCCCTTTATTATCTCTTGGCGAAGCATTCCAGGTAGTGGGTACCACCAGCTGGTAATTGGCAATCTTTTCATCGGCAATATTTATCCAGTGGGCCAGGGCGCCGCGGGGCGCTTCGGTATGGCCAACTCCTTTGGCGGTTTTGGGCCAGGTATCCGGTTCAAAGCGGCTCATCTCGGCCATGCGGGTATCCCCGTTTTTGATATTGTCGATCAGCTTATCGTAAAACTCAAGTCCCCATTGTGAAACCAGAATGCTCTCCAGTCCGCGGGCGGCCGTTCTGCCCAGGGTGGAGAACAAGGCCGTTACCGGAACATTCAGATCGGTGAGGGCTTTGTCGACCACCGCTTTAAAATCTTCACGGCCTCTTGCATAGCCCACGAGCATTCTTGAGAGCGGCCCCACTTCCATGGCATTGCCTTTCCATCTTGGTGTTTTAAGATAGCTGTATTCTTTTGTGGTATCAAGGTGTTCAAAGGGTGGTTTCGGGCCGGTGTAGTTGATTTTGCTTTCGCCTTTCCAGGGATGCAGCCCTTTATTCTTTCCCTCTTTATAATCGTACCAGGAGTGGGTGATATATTCTTCCACTTCCTCTTCCTTACGCAGATCCACATCGTATACCTTGCTGATATCCTTGTTGAGGATGGCGCCGCCCGGGAATTTATAAGAAGCTGTATCGCGGTAACCATTGGTGGGCAAATCTCCGTAAACGAGGTAGTTGCCCAGTCCGCCGCCGATAGCGCCCCAGTCTTTATAGAAAGAAGCAATTGCCATCAGGTCGGGTATATAAACCTGTTCAATAAAATCCTTACCGTCTTTTATCAGCTGGCCCACATAAGCCAGCCGCTCGGCATTGATACCGCTTACATCATCGATGCTGATGGCACAGGCCATACCGCCCACGAGGTAATTGGGGTGCGGGTTTTTACCGCCGAAGATGGCGTGCACTTTTACGATTTCTTTCTGCCATTCCAGGGCTTCCAGGTAATGTGCCAGCCCGATGAGGTTAACCTCGGGCGGTAATTTGTAAGCCGGATGGCCCCAGTAGCCATTGGCAAAAATGCCCAGCTGACCGCTGTCTACAAATTTCTTCACCCTTGTCTGGATATCGCTGAAATAGCCCGGGGAGCTTTTGGGCCATTTGGAAATACTTTGTGCCAGTTCGGCGGTTTTTTTAGGATCGGCTTTCAGGGCATTCACCACATCCACCCAATCCATGGCATGGAGGTGATAAAAATGCACCACATGGTCGTGCATATATTGTGTGCAGAACATGATATTCCTTACCAGTTCGGCATTCGGCGGTATCGTGATGTCCAGTGCATCTTCCACGCAGCGGACAGAAGTGAGTGAGTGTATGGAGGTGCATACGCCGCATACCCGGCCCACAAAGGCCCATGCATCCCGGGGATCTCTCCCTTTCAGTATTTCTTCCAGCAGGCGCACCATAGTGCCGCTGCTATAAGCGTCTTTTATTTTTCCTCCCTCGATATCGGCTTCTATGCGCAGATGCCCTTCGATGCGGGTGATGGGGTCTACAACTACTCTTGTGCTCATATAGTTATTTTTAGATTTTAGTAATGAAAGGTTTTTTTACAGGAATTGACAAAGCCGTTTATTGATCCAGTTCCTTTTCGCTTTGTTTTCCTTCTTTAGTGAGGTTGGTAATCAATTTTTTCTTCCGGATATTGGTAGCGATGGCATGTGCCGCAATGGCCACGCCGGTGGCTGCCAGGGCTGTTTTTCCCAGCGTATCTGCGTTGGCTTCGATACCAAAACCGGCAAAGGAAGAGGCCCGTTCGTAGAGACGGCCATTATCCCAGTAGTTCTCCTCACTGCAGCCGATACAACCGTGGCCCGATTGAATCGGGTAACTGGTTCCGTTATTCCATTTCATTACGCCGCAGGCATTGTAGGTAGAGGGTCCTTTACATCCCACTTTATATAAGCAATATCCTTTTTTAGCGCTTTCATCGTCGAAGGTTTCCACAAAAAGACCGGCATCGTAGAACGGACGACGGTAGCAGCTATCGTGTACCCGTTTGCTGTAAAATGCTTTGGGCCTGCCCAACCGGTCGAGTTCGGGAATACGGCCAAAGGCCACCAGGTGCACAATCACACCGGCCATCACTTCCCCGATGGGCGGGCAGCCCGGCACTTTAATCAGCGGAGCCCCGCCTTTCAGCAATTTATGAATGGGGGTGGCGCCGGTGGGGTTGGGACGTGCTGATTGTACACAACCATTGCTGGCACAGCTGCCCCAGGCAATAACGGCTTTGGCATTGGCAGAAGCTTCTTCGAGAATCTGTAAAGACGTTTTACCGCCGATCATACAGTACACGCCGTCGGCAGCGGTGGGCACACTTCCTTCCACACAAAGAATATATTCCCCTTTATGTTTTTCCATCGTTTCCTTCATCGCGGCTTCGGCCTGGAAGCCGGATGCAGCCATGAGGGTTTCGGTATAGTCAAGCGAGATTTTATCAAGCAGGATATCTGCCACAATAGGATGTGATGAACGGATAAAACTTTCGCTGCAACAGGTACATTCCTGGAAGTGCAGCCAGATTACCGGTACACGGGCCTTGGTTTCCAGTGCTTTTACCACCTGCCCGATGGCAGATTTTTCAAGCCCCATAAAAGCGGCCATCATGGTAACAAATCCGAGAAATTCGCGGCGGGAGTACCCTTTTCTTTCAACCTCTTCATAATAAGTAGGTTGTTTTTTCATTAAAGCATCGTTTGACATGTGCGGGGTTTTAAATTGGAGATGAGGAAGTATATAATGTGCTACAGTAAAATTATTTTCCGGATTTTCCTGCCTTTATGAGATTATTCAGAACCGGATATGACATTAATCATGTGGCCGGCCAGGGCATTCTATTAGCTTTAGTGCTCCGATAAAATTTTATAAAATGAGAAAGATTGCTGTCTTTTTATCGCTGCTTGCCACGGCACCGCTGAGTCTTTTTGCCCACCCGGGTCATGGAGAAACTGACGGATTTACCATTACCCATTATTTTGTTGAGCCCATTCATGTGGTGGCACTCGTGGGAGTTGTCAGCCTGGCCGTTATAACGGTGAAGGCGCTGAACAGGAAAAGGCAACGCAAAGAAAGCCTCTGATCATGCATGAGCTCTCTGTTGTTATGAGCATCGTGGATATTGCGCAGGAAGAAACCCGGAAAGCGGGCGCCGCTGCTGTAGAAGAAATTGAAATGGATATCGGATTGCTCAGTACCATAGAAATGAATGCATTTGAATTTGCCTGGCAACAGGGCATCCGGGAAACAGTGCTCGAGCATGCCCATAAAAAGATCAATCGCATCAGGGGAAAAGGCCGTTGCATGGATTGCAACAATGATTTCGCCCTGGAGCATTTGTACGACCCCTGCCCCGTTTGCGGTAATTACCTGATCGATATCGTGGAAGGAAAAGAACTGAGGGTACGGTCGCTGGTTGTTTCGTAACATTATACCCACCTAAAAAATTACTATCATGTGTGCAACCTGCGGATGCGATGCCGGTGAAACAGTAACCCTTCACGGGCACCATCACGATCATCAAGATCATACGCACGATAACCAGAAAATGGTATCGGTACAAAAAGATATTCTCGGAGAAAACAACCTGCTGGCCGAACGCAACCGCGGGTATTTCGAGGGCAGGGATATCCTCGCCATCAACCTGGTAAGTTCGCCGGGCTCCGGTAAAACCACCCTGCTCGAGAGGACGCTGAGCGATCTGAAAGACCGCTTCGTTTTTTCGGTAATTGAAGGCGATCAGCAAACCACCAATGATGCCGACCGGATCCATGCAACGGGAACCAAAGTGGTGCAAATCAATACCGGCAAGGGTTGCCACCTCGATGCCCACATGGTGTTACACGCCCTGCAAGGTATGAAACCCGCCGCCGGTTCTGTTCTTTTTATTGAAAACGTGGGTAACCTGGTTTGCCCGGCTATGTTCGATCTGGGTGAAAAAGAAAGAGTGGTGATTATGAGCGTTACCGAAGGGGATGATAAGCCCCTCAAATACCCCGATATGTTCCATTCTTCCACCGTTTGCATTATCAATAAAACCGACCTGCTGCCGTATGTGCCCTTCGATATTGAAAAAGCAAAAGCCAATGCGAGGAAAATAAACCCGCAACTGGAGATCTTTGAACTCAGCTGTACAAGCGGGGAAGGACTGGATCGCTGGTACGGATGGTTGCAACAGCAGGTTAAAGCCGAAGCCGTTTAGTGGCTTGCGCATTTTTACCATCCCCAAAAATTAATTTATTTTCAAACCGGTAAACATAACCACATTCTAAAATCAAGCCTATGTGCCTTGCCATTCCGGGAAAAATTTTGTCGATCACCAATCAGCTGGATGAAACCTTCCGGTTCGGAAAAGTTTCTTTCGGCGGCATCACCAAGGAAGTGAATCTTTGTATGGTGCCCGAAGCCAGGATTGACGATTATGTACTGGTACATGTGGGGGTGGCCATCAGTGTGATCAATGAGGCCGAAGCACAGTTAACCTTTGATTATCTCAAACAGATCGGGGAAGTGGATGAGCTCACCGGTTAGCCTGCTTCCTTTTGTTCTCTCTTTCCCTCCGTAATATTATTCGCTATTTTCGCCGTATAGGCCGCAACGGAATCATTCCTGCGGAAACAGCCATATGAATATACTCACCCCTGCCTCACTGATAGAATTTTTCAACCTGCAACCCCACCCGGAGGGAGGCTGGTTCAAGGAAACCTACCGCAGTAACGAAGAAATTCAGTTGGGAGCCCTGCCTGCCCGCTTTGGCGGCAACCGGGTTTTTTCAACAGCCATTTACTATTTGCTGGAGCAGGGCAATTTTTCGGCTTTTCACCGGATTAAAAGTGATGAATGCTGGCATTTTTATGCCGGGGGCCCTCTTCAGATTTATACCCTTGACCCTACGGGAGTAATGAGCATCACCACTCTTGGTACCGCTATTGAACAGGGCCAGGTGTTTCAGCATACCGTGCCGGCCAATTGCTGGTTTGCCAGCCGGCCGGCGCCCGGATCGGCATTTTGTTTTGCGGGCTGCACGGTTGCACCGGGTTTCGATTTTGCCGATTTTGAAATGGCCGAAAAACAACGGCTCTTATCCCGTTTCCCGGAACAGCAGGCGCTTATTCATGAATTATGCCGCCAGCCTTAAGCGGTTATTAATTACTTTAGCGGTTCGATGCTACTGAATACCATCCATCACAGCTTCCGCGTTACCCGTTTATTGTTTCGTGTTACGGGCTTCGTCAATGCGCAAAAAAAATACCTGGCTCAGCAGGTGGCTCCGCTTATTGATGAAGTGCGGCGTTACCAGGACGGCAGCCTGGATGAGGCTGATATAAAAAAACTCACGGGCTATTATGGTCTTGCCGTACCTGCTATTTTAGGAGAGGCCTTCTGTGTGCTCAGGGGCAAGGGTATGACAATGCAGGAAAGGCTTTGCAGTACGGCGCAGGGGGCCATGACCGGGCTCGGTGATGATTTTTTCGATAAACAACGGCTCTCTGCCGAAGGCGTAAAAGCTTTTGTTGAAACGCCCGGCCAGTTCAGCGGCAATACGGCCAGTGAAAAGCTCTTTCTGCATTTTTATAAAATGGCGCTGGCCAATGGCCCCTCTGCCGCTGCCATGCAGCAACAGCTTTTGAAGGTATTCCAGGCTCAGCTGCTGAGCCGCCAGCAAAAAGAGCCCGGTCTTTCAGCAGAAGTAATACAGGATATCACCCTGCGAAAGGGCGCCGAATCCCTGCTGTATTACCGTACCGCCTTTTCGCACCCGCTGGCAGCCGGTGAAGAGAAATTGCTGTATGCCCTGGGCGGACTGATGCAATTGAGTAACGACATCTTTGATGTATACCCCGATTGGCAGGAAAACATCAGCACCCCCGTAACAACAGCTACCCATATCGACTCCCTGCGTACCCGGTTTTTGTCGTTGTGGAAACTATGTTACCAGGCCGCCTACCGCACAAAATACAGACGCAGCGATATCAAAGCGTTTATGGATATTCTTTCTATCGGGATTTTCAGCCGCTGCCTGGTTTGCCTTGACCAGCTGCAGGAAAATGAAAAGCAAAGCGGCGGCACTTTCACGCCCCAGGCCTATACCCGTAAGCAGCTGGTATGCGATATGGATACGGCCGGCAACAAATGGCGTTCGGTAAAATATCACTGGGGCATCGAAAAGCGCCTGCTGCGCAAACGTTAATCAGAGTGTGGCCAGGAGGGCATTGATCCTGTCGGTCTCATAGCCTTTCTGCAGGAGATGTGACTGGATTTTCTTTTTCCGGATAAAAATATTTCTTTCACTTTTCAGCAGCCGTTTTTTCTCTTCAAAAAGATCCTGCAGGGTTTGCTCATACGCGTCTTCGTCTATTGAGGCCAGCGCTTTGCGGATACAGAATTCGCTCACCTGCCTCATTTTCAGTTCGTACCGGATTTTGGTTCGTCCCCACTTTTTCATTCTGAATTTTCCGCCGGCAAACTGGATGGCAAACCGCTCTTCATTCAGGTAGTTTTCCTGGATAAGCTGTGAAACCGCTTCCTCCACTTCGGCCCGGTTCAGGCCATACTCATACAGTTTCCCTTTCACTTCGGAATGTGCCCGCTCCTGGTAGGCGCAGTATTGCCGTATTTTTTGCAGGGCCTGCTGCGGTGTGAGTTTTTGCGATGGCATGGATGGCAAAATTAGGCAAACAAAAAATACCCCGGACGCCTTGCCCGGGGTTGTAAGAACCATTATACCGTTGATCAGTGCTTCTGGTTATTGAGGTAAATAACTTTGGAGGGCGGCGGTTGCTGCATGGCTTTTGCATTATCGCGGACCAGGAAGATTACCGGCTCGCTGCGGCTTTCTCCGTTACTATCGGTTTGGGAGATGGGCAATCCGCGGTTATCAAGCGTTTGCAGGGTCCAGATAAAACTGCGGGTATTCGCGGTATTGCCTGCCTGTTTCGCCGCAGCATCTTTACCCGGGTTAATGCCTGATTCGCTGGTAACAATTTTAGTATCCTTACCGGAATTAATACCTGATTCACTCGTTACAATCTTATTGTCTTTACCAGAATTGATACCCGATTCACTGGTTACGATTTTAGTATCCTTACCGGAATTAATGCCTGATTCACTGGTAACAATTGCAGCAGCGGCATCATCGCCGGAAGTAAATACCATATGCGGCTGCCAGATATATTGTGTGGCACCCGTAATATCCTGCTCCAGCAGGGGCTGGTTGCGGCGCAGGGCCTGGAGCGGTTGCTGGCCGGCCAAAATTTCGTATACCTGCAACCGGTACGTTACCGGTGCCGAAGGCTTGGGCACCACCGATGTCCAGCGGAACGTAATAGAGGTTTGCGCAACCCGGGCGTCTAACACCTCGTTACCGGCCGGCTTCATCAGGATGGGCAGCTGCACAGAAGCCAGGTAGAAGTTTTTACATTTTACTTCCGAGAAGGGGCCATAATCTGCAGGCCGTACCAGCTGCACACAGACAGAATAATTGTCTGCAGGAAGTTTACCGGTACGGGACAGGGTCGACTGGAATTTCCCGGCAAAGATCATTTTCTCCAGCGGCATCACATCATTGGCAGTGAGCACCAGTGATGAGGAAGCAATATGGAGTACCGGCACGGTATTCAGATCTGAGTTGCCTACCAGGGTTCCATCCATCAGCCGGATCTCTGTTTTTATTTTAAAATCGGCATTAAAGCCGGGCTGGCCCGAAACCAGCAGCAGCAGCACTTCGCGGCGGTTTCCCCACTCGGATAGCTGTGCCGGCGGCGTGGCACTCATCACCAGGTCGATCTTAAGCTGACTCCAGGCAGCCTGTATACATAAAAGGGCAAGGCCCAATGAAACTATTTTTTTCATAACAGTGGTTATTTCTTTTTACTTACATCAAAACGATACTGGAATCCTGTGCGGATATTGCTTTCGGTATAATTGGCCCCATTGGGGGTAATTTCATTGCCGTATTTAAAATAATTGGTGCTCAGGAAAGTATTCCAGGTGAGTTTTGAAGTGAGCTTAACATCAACATTACAGGAAGCGATCAGGTTATTATTATGACTGAAAGCATTCAGCTTGCCCAGGGTGTATTGCAGCTGCCCGCGCAGCCGTAGTTTATTTTTAGCTGCCGGGAACGCCAGTCCGGAGCTAACCGTAAGCAGGCTGATTTTGGCTGCCGGCACATCATTGTAAAAATACATCAGGCTGAAATCGGGCGACAGGTCCCTGGTAAGATAGGTTGGTACGTAGGTGAGCAAGGCCATATGCGTATTGTTGGATGTGGTTAAGCCCGTGATCACATCGCGTTCATCATATTTACTGTAATTGTAACTGAGGCTGATGAGGTGGTTCATCTTGCTGTTCGACCAGGAATAGGTGGGATTGATCCCCATATCATTGCTCACATTTTTCACGCCGTAGGGATTAATACCGCCGGCCGACTGGAATCCGAAATTATTATAGTTCAGGTTCAGGCTCCAGTGATCATTGAATTGCGTAAACCAGTTTAAGTTGCCAATAAACTGCCGGGCCTTCAGCGCTGTATTACTCACATTATTCACCCGCTGCCCGATACTGGCCACCACATTCATTTTATTTTTCCAGGCATTGAAGCGGGTATTAAGCGTATAGTCCCAGCGATCGGGTTGCTGAAACGGGTAACCGGTGGTTTGAAAGCCGGCGCCCAGGTATTTGGTAGTAATCCCGATATCAAAATTGGCTGAGCGTCGTCCGATGGAAGCCTGCGCTGCATAATCCGTAACGGTAGAGGTACGGGCCTCAATAAAGGGTTTAAAATTATTCCCTGTATTGCTCAGCGGTGTGGTAAGGTCTTTGGTGAAAACAGAGCGGGCGCCCTCTGCCCTGATGTACCATTTCTTTTTTATGTACAGGTTGGAAACCAGGCTTACCACCACTCCTTCCTGTGGTTTCAGCGTAAGGGGCGGCGGCACCGAAGAAGAAATCACATCTTTTCCCTTTGCCACATTGATCGCCATCAGGTATTTGTCTTCCTTTTCTTTTCCCAGCTGAAACATCCAGTTATTTCGCTTGAAAGCCCCATTGGTATAAGGGGGGCCGGCAAAATAGCTGATGCCCTGCTGCGATACCCCGGTGAAAAATTTAATCAGCCAGGATCTGGGCCGCAGGTCAATACCGGCACCGAATACCCCGATATCTCCGGTAGAGAGATCCGAATACTTCAGATACTGGGTACCCAGCTGCAGTTCGGCCCACTTGTATTTGGGGTTGAGTCCGAAATTATTCAGCGGGTTTGTGATGTACTGCCCGAATGTTTGTTTGCGGCTCATATAAGGGCTCACATAAGCATTGGGCAGGGCATCAAAATTGAAATTTACGGGTAAACTGAAATCCTTGCTGAAGCTGATAACAGGCGTGAAATTGAAGCGCACCTGGTTCCAGGGTTTACGGGCGGTATAGCCCGTCCAGCCCGAAGGGCCGCGGCTCAGTCCATAGCCTTCATAGCTCACCCCCATCGTACCGCTGACCTGCAGGCCCGGTTTCTTCTCCTGGGCCTGCAGCCCCAGGGAACCCATAAGCAGGGGCAGGATGATTAAAAATTTGTTTTGCTGCATAAACACTTATTTGGTATCAACGTGGTTTATTTTTTCTTAATGGGCACCGAAAAGCAAACAACCTTTTCGCATTCATGACAATCCTTATCCCGGAATGTGAACTTCACACAGATCTTCGCTGTCAGTTCACAACAATCAATAACAGACGGCGGCGGTAACAGGAACTGGATATTGATGGCATTCGGCAAAGCGAACGGGGTGGTGCCCGTCCAGCTCACCTCCCGCGGATTCTGGTACATGCCGCCGCCCGCCGGGTTAAAGTTGGCTGCAACACTGTTATACAGGGTGATCTGCGGACTAAGGCTGCCGATAGTACCGGCTTTGTAAATACTGGCCCAGGTATAGGGATAGCTTTTACAACTCAGGCACTCATTGTTGTAGTTACTGAAGATACCATAGCTGATCACTTCGGCCCTGACCTGGGTAAATACGGCTCCTGCCGGACCCGTGATGCTGAAGAATCCGTTGGCCACTGTGGCATCCGGGTTGCTGATGGTACTGGTTTGCACCGAAGAATCCCTGATGCTGATTTCGTACTGGCAACAGGGTTTCGGCGGGCACTCTCCCACAACAATCCAAAACTGGCAGCTGTCGCAGATCTTACCACCGCACATACCATAAAGCGTGATGGTGTAGGTGCCTGCCGTTGCAGGCGTATAGGTAATGGTGCCGGTACCCGTCAGGGTGGATCCGTCGGGCAAGGTAAGGATACTGGTTACCGTGCCGTTACAATTTGTCTGGGCACAGAAATAGGAGGCATTAATGGTGAATGGTTCGTTACATTTCCAGGGATAGTCCTTTTTAC
>JAXLUF010000007.1:0-101606 GCA_046329685.1 Ferruginibacter sp. | reverse complement strand
AGAGATAGGGCGCTGCCGGCGGGTTGGCATCTGCAAAAGAATAGGCGGCTACGCCGCTGACAGGATTCAGGGCAGCCTGCTGACCAATCTGGGTAAAATTCAGACCATCGGCCGACCGCTCCACCAGGTATTGATCGGTGGTGGTTTCATTAGTAACATTCCAGTTCAGCAGCACTTTGCTTCCCTGGACCCTGCCTGTGAGTTGCAGTAAACCGGTGGACAGGGTGCCGGTATGCTGCACCCAAACCGAATAACTGCGGGGAGGCAATTCAACATACACCCGGCCCGAAGCATCCACCAACTGGTAAGGAAAGGCAGAGCGGCCGAGGATATCATTGAAACGGGTGCCCGTGCCAAGGGCACCGCCCCGGTTATTGATCTGCTGATCCACTTTTAAAGTGGTATTGCCAAAATTAATGGCCACAATGATATCGCGGTTACCGTTGCCGGCAAAGCCCTGGAGCTGGTAAAGCAGGCATTTATCGGCAGAACCGCTGATATAGTTGCTGCTGTAGGGTGTGCCGAAACGATTCAGGTAATCAGCTGAGGGAGAGCCATTAATCAGGTTCTTCAGTACAGCAATCAGTTTGTCGATTTCTGTTTTATAGGGCGGCAGGTTGGTGGGATGATAGCTGTACAAGCCTACTGACGGTAAGGGATACCCGTAATAATCAGGATAGAAAATGGTGGGCACCCCCAGCTGGTTATTGGTAAGAATATATACATAGGCCAGGTTCGGATCATTCCTCACCAGCGAAGCAAAACCCGAAGCATCCCGGAAATCATGATTGTTCACAAAGGTGATGATATGATAGCCGCTCAGCGAGGCGGCATCGTGCAGGCTGCCATTGAAAATATTGCGGCAATCGTAGCCGCTGTTATCACAGGCCTGGCGGAGTTGCTCCCGCAGGGCAAAGTCAAAAATCTTTGGGTTGATCGCTGCCTGGGCGCCGGCGCTCATGTTTGCCTTTACACTGGTTATCCAGCCGCTGAGTTCGGCGGTATTGGTGCTGTACCATTCCCCAACCACCAGGCTGGGATCTTTGCCGGCATTGTGCATGCTGTCGAGCATATGACCCACGAAAGCAGGTGTAAAATGTTTCACGGCATCCATCCGCAGGCCCCGCACCCCCAGCTGATCCCAGTTCCATTTGGTCCAGGCAATCAGCGAATCTGCTGTTTTTTGCTGAAACTGGTCGTAATCATAAAAGAAATACATGCCATCCCAGTCGCCGTTGAGGTATGTGGTGGATGCATTGGCATTATTGGGTTTAAAAAAATCGTAGTTCATCTGTCCGCGGCCGCTGGCCATATTGCCAAAGTTGGTATAGGTTTGATACTGCAGTTCGTTCACAATATCGGCTCCCCGGGGAGCGCACCAGATCGCGTAGATGCGGTGATCCGAATACCCCCCGGTATTGTTCATATAGATGAAGATGGTATCGCCTGCCGGGTTAAAATCACCGGCATTGAGGTGCAGGTGAAATTCATCGGTATTGCAGCCCGTAGTGGTTTCCACGGTGGCAAACATATTTTTTCCCAGGAAGATATCATTATCGGGCTGGCTGCAATCGCCGCCACCATTGGGTTCGCTTTCATTCAGGTCGGGAAGGCCCTGGTAGCCCACCGTATTGGTTTGCATGTATATTTTATACCCGAAATTGTTGAAGCGGTTATCGCCCGTTTTGGAAGCGAATTTGAAATAATAATCCCCGGCCCCGTTTCCCGTTGCCCCGCCGATGGGAAGAATGCAGCGGTAACGGTCGGACGGATAGGGCTCTTTAGCCGCAGTATAATACGTATTGATATAGGCCTTCACGGCCGGGTTATTTTCGGGCGTGCCGCCATCCCGGTGATTATAGATCAGATCGGCCACCGGGGCAATACCCTGGGCGGTGAATTCGGCCAGCATATTATCCAGGGCTGTGCGTGTACCCAGTCCCGTTGTTTGATTACCGATAAACAGATCTTTCGGATCGTATCCATTGCTGTTGGGGCCAAAGCTGGCCACGGCATGCGGGGGAAACCAGATATGCGTGATGCCGGCTGCTTTGAGTGAAGCGGCTTTGATACGCAGGGTATCAGCCCAGCTGAAACCGCCCGCCGTTTTGGGATAATCCCAATACCATCCCTGCATAAATACCTGCTGGGTAACCCCTTTTTGGGCCAGCAGGAAAAGGCCGGCTGCCAGTATCCACTTTTTCATATAGCAATGTGTATTTAGTACACGATAAAGGTATATGAAAAAATTAAATAACAAATGGTTTGTAGCGTTTCGAAAAAGGGGCCGCTTAATGTTCCTGCCTGGTAAGCACTTCTTTTTTTATTTTTTCCCAGAGATTATCAAATGACTGCCGGTCGTTCTCCTGCCATTGCCCGGCAAATTTTTGCATTTTGGCCTTTCGGCTGGCCCTGGTCTCTTCAAAAAAAGCAGTAAGGGCCGCTTCATCGTTTTCAAAAGCCAGTTGATTATAAAGCTCCTTCAGCCGCTCTTCCTTGCGGATATTGCTATTGGCCAGACTGATCTCCATTTCCTCCCGCAGCAATACTTTTTCATCATAACTGCCCGCCGGTAATATGGTTTTGGCAATCACCGGCATCAGTTCTATCAGCATCAGGATAAATACAATAAGATAATACCGGAACTGCAAAGCCATATTGTTCTTCAGTAAATGCTGCAATGCCGCGATACGGGTAAGAAAGCCATCGTTCAGGTATTGGGTAAAGACGGTTTCTTCGGCCCTGATATTATTTTCGATACCGGCCAGGGCCGTTCGCAGACTGTCGAGCCGGGGTTGCATATGCTGCAGCTGCAGCCGGTAGGCCGAATCGAGCCGCAGGTATTCTTTTTGCTTGGCCAGGGCGATGTCTTTGATACCCACTTTGCCGGTGCCACCGCTGCCGTCGGCCTCGGCAATATATTTATCCCGGGCGGCATTTACGGCAGCCTGGTCTTTATCCAGCCGGTTCTGCCATTCCTGCTGCCGGAGCTCCAGCTCCTGTTTGCGGTTTTTATATAAGGCATCCAGCTCCTGCCGTTTCTCCATTTTGTGCTGTTCATTATCCAGCGATACCTGCAGTTTGATCTCCTTATCGAAGAGATATAAAATGGCGGGCTGCGCCATAAAAGTGCCGATCGTGAGGGCCAGTAATCCCCTGAACAGAAGCGGCCACAGTTTTTTCTTATTGTATTTATTGATCCCTTTAATCAGCGCCCGGTCGATCGTAAGAATAATAAAGCCCATAAACAGCCCCATACCTGCAGCAATACCCCAACCGGCCGTAACAGTGAAGAAAAAATAGGTCCAGGCCAGGCTGGCAAAGGCCCAGGTGGCCAGCACGCTCATGCCGATAATACGATAACGGTTTCTGTCGATCACGGCATCAGTAAGTAATTCCGGTTCGGCAGTGGCCAGCCACCAGAGGAAGCGGGTAAAAGCAGACGGGGTATAGCTTTCCCGCTGGGAAAAGGCTGAATTTCTTTCCATTAAAAATGATTAAAAAGTTGACTATTGATGTAACAACAGCCGAGCGGAGTTGAAGTGCTGCAAAGTAAATATTCCGCCGGAGAAAACGTTTATACCGTGAAATTTATTTACTGCCTGGCAGGGAATTAACAGTTCATTAATCCACGGGGTTAAACCGGCTACCCATTTTTGCATCTATTTTGTATCTTTGCGCCCTGTTTTTAACAGGTATATTTTTATAAGCAATCATAATGAAAAAAATTCTCAGCGCCCTTTTTGTTTTCAGCCTGCTCACCGGCCTGGTGCAGGCCCAGGTTCCCAAGGGCATGGGCAGCAGCGATCCCGAAGCCAAGAAAATTCTGGATGCCGTAAGCGCCAAGTTCAAAACCTTTAAAGCGGTTCAGTCTAAATTCAGTCTTAAAATTGAAAATGCCGCCAACAAAGTGCTGGGCACTAAATCCGGCACTGTTTACATGAAAGGCACCCGTTACCGCGTAAGTGTTACGGGCCAGGAAATTTTCTGCGATGGCAGCAATGTATGGACCCTTGATAAAGCGGCAAAAGAGGTAACGATCACCAAAATTGATCCGGCGCAGAACACCATCACCCCGCAAAAATTATTTACAGATTTTTATAACAAGGATTTCCTGTACAAACTGAACGGCGAAACCAATGGTGTGCAGGAGATTGAGCTTACACCTATTGATAAAACCAAGCCCTTTCACAAGGTGCTGGTATATATCAGTAAGGCCACAAAGCTGATCAATTCCACCAAGGTATTTGAAAAGAACGGCAATAGGTATACCTATGCCGTAAGCGGTATGAATACCAATGCCACTATTCCGGATAACACCTTTGTTTTTGATATCAAGAATTATCCCGGCGTAAATGTGGAGGATCTCCGTTAATCCCTTTAAAAAGATTTTGAAAGACCGCGGTGCTGCCGCGGTTTTTTATTGCCCCCAGCGGAAACTGCGGATCCGGAATCCCGCCAGATCGAGCACCCGGTCGGTTACCGTGGCCGCCAGCTCTTCGATCGTTGCGGGCAGACTGTAAAAAGAGGGGGTGGCCGGGCAGATAATCCCGCCTGCCAGGGTAATGGTTTCCATGTTCCGGATATGAATAAGGCTGTAAGGAGTATCTCTTGCCACACAGATCAGCTTTCTTCTTTCTTTCAGTATCACATCGGCCGCACGGGTAATCAGATCATTGGAAATTCCGCCGGCGATGCGGCCCAGGGTTCCCATGCTGCAGGGAATGATGATCATGGTATCATATTGCCCCGAGCCCGAGGCAAAGGGGGCGTTAAAATCCTGCTGTTCAAAAAATTGTACGGGCAGGTCGCGGAAGGATTCATCCCTGAGCTCCGTTTTCCATACCTCCCTGGCATTGGCCGTCATCACCACCGAAAGTTCGGTCCACTGCTCAGGAAGCAGCAGCAGCTTTTGAAGGAGCTGCCGGGCATAGATGGCACCACTGGCGCCGGTTATGGCGATAACAATTTTCCGCATAAATGATCGTTTTATGAAATCAGTGCCCGGTCTTTGCTGCAATTGGCAATTCTTTCACCAAAAAGGTATGTAATTTGCGAAAGCAGTGACGGCCCCGGGCGGCTGTGTAAGCTACAAAACAAATCAGTATGAAAAAGGTTCTTATCTTCTTTGCAGTGCCGGCAGCCTTGCTGGTAATGATGGCCTTCACTGCTCCCCAAAAAGAAAAGATCAAGTGGCTGAACTTTGAAGAACTCAAAGCCGCCTATGCTGACAGGCCCAAACCGGTTATCATTGATGTATATACCAGCTGGTGCGGCTGGTGTAAGGTAATGGACCGGGAAACTTATACCAACGAGAATGTAATAAAGTATATCAATGAGAACTATTATGCGGTAAAATTCGATGCCGAGTCTACCGCAGCGGTAGATTTCGGTTCCCGCACTTATACCTACAGTGCCGGCCAGGGTGTGCACCAGCTGGCTGTTTATCTGTTATTTGGCCAGATGAGTTATCCTTCCACCGTGCTGATGCCCACTATTGATGCCCAGCCGGCTCCGATCCCGGGCTATATGAAACCCGCCGAACTGGAAGCCCCCTTGCGGTATTTTGGCGACGGCATCTACAAAACCCAAACCTTTGTCGATTTTTCCAGGAATTTCAGTTCCAGGTGGTAAAAATATTTCCGTTCATGCAACCCTTATTTGTAAAAGGCCGACTATTATACCGGTTTTTCATAGGATAAGGTTTAATGGTGAATGGTTCAAGATTAGAGGGGCTTCCGCAAGGAAGCCCTATTTTATTGTCTGTCAACAGTTTTTTAATAGCCCGGTAAATTGTAATTTCCGTCTTTATTCTTCCTATGGCCGAACAGCATAATGCTTTACAGCGGCGCCTGGGCCTTTTTCAATCCTCGGTGCTGAACATGATTGATATGGTGGGGATCGGGCCCTTTGTCACCCTCTCCATCGTAATCGGTATGCTGGGCGGTATGTTTTTGTATGCCTGGCTGGCCGGCGCCCTTCTTTCGTTGGTGGATGCCATGATCTGGAGCGAACTGGGTGCGGCCTATCCCCTGGCCGGCGGCAGTTATAATTTCCTGAAAGAAGCCTATGGCAAGGAAGGAATGGGGCGCCTGATGAGTTTCATGTATGTGTGGCAAACCATTATCCAGGCCCCCCTGGTTGCTGCTTCTGCAGCCATTGGTTTTGCGCAGTACCTGGGCTACCTGGTACACCTGGGAGCCGTTGAACAAAAACTGGTATCCGGTGCAGTCATCCTATTCATCACCCTGTTACTTTACCGGAAAATTGACAGTATTGGCAGGATTGGAACCTTACTTTGGGCCGGCGTGCTGTTAACATTGGGCTGGATTATTATTGGCGGCATTGCCCATGGAAATTTTTTCCAGCCGCTGAAAGATATCAATGCTGATTTCAGCTGGGGACAGCTTGGCTCCTTCGTTTTTGGCCAGGCCTGTATCAAATCGGTTTACAGCTACCTGGGCTATTATAATGTTTGCCACCTGGGCGGAGAAATTAAAGACCCCGGCAAAAATATACCCCGCAGCATGTTTATCTCTGTTGCCGGTATTGCCCTTCTTTACCTGGCACTGAACATGAGTGTAACCAGTGTGATTCCCTGGCAGGAGATTCAACACGCCTATAAAACCAACCCCGATCAAACAAGGTATATTGTAAGCACGTTCATCGAGAGATTATATGGTACCGGCTGGGCCAAACTGGCGACCGTGATGATCTTATGGGTGGCTCTGGCCTCCCTGTTTGCAGTAATGCTTGGCTATTCAAGGGTGCCCTATGCCGCTGCCGCCGATGGCGCTTTCTTTAAAATTTTCGCCCGCCTGCACCCTACCAAAAATTTCCCTTATATCTCCCTGCTGATACTGGCCGGCTTCGCCTTTGTGTTCAGTCTGTTATTCCGTATGAAAGATGTGATTGATGGAATACTGGCGATGCGGATCATGATACAGTTTATCGGCCAGGCCATCGGCGTGATTTTATTACGCAGGCGGAGAGGCACGGCGATATTGCCCTACAAGATGCCGCTCTATCCCCTGCCGGTTATTCTTGCCATTGCCATGTGGCTTTTCATATTTTATGCCACGGGGTTATCGGTGATCATTTCCTTCCTGCTGGTATTTGGTACCGGACTTACGGTTTACTTCGTCCAGGCAAAATTCAATAAGCGCTGGCCTTACGGGGCCGCAAAACCCGGTGAAGCCACCGAGGGAAATTCGGCCAGTTCAGTGAGCTGACCCTCCTGCTGCTGAAAGGCAAAACAATAGTGCCCGTTACTGATGGCCAGGTAGGGCACCTGCAGCCTGCTGTTATAGCGGAGCACCTGATCCAGCACCGCTGCATCCAATGCCACATCCATTGCCTTGCATTCTATAATGAGAAAAGGTTGCGAACGGGTATTGTATACAACAATATCAAACCGTTTACTGAGCTCGCCCAGCATTATGGTTTTCTCCACGGCAATGAGCGGGGCCGGAAATTGCTGTACCTGCGTGAGATACCGGAGCCAGTTTTGCCGCACCCATTCTTCGGGTGTTAAGGCCACCCAGCGCTTACGGAATGCATCAAATAACTGCTCTTTGTTATTCTCTTTCCTGATGGCAGGCTGGTATGGCGGAAAATCAATCCGGATCATGCCTGTAAAGATACAGGTAACCCGTTTAGTTTGTTATACCGGCAGTTCCTGCCGAAAATCCGCAGATCCCTTCTCCGTCTTTTTGCCTTCTTTCTTCTTAATAGCGCCTGATCATTTAATTTTGCGTATTTTTAAAGATGGTTTTGCCATAGCAGGGTTTAAACCACCTGTTCAGCACCAAAGAATAGTTATTCAATCAAGATGAAGACAAAAGAAGAAATAGTAAGAAACTGGTTACCCCGCTATACGGGTGAACAACTGGAGCATTTCGGGCAGTACATCCTGCTCACCAATTTCAGTAATTATGTTGAGATGTTTGCGCAATGGAACGATGTGCCCATTATTGGTAAAGACCGCCCCATGCAGTGTGCCACCGCCAATAATATCACCATCATCAATTTTGGAATGGGGAGCCCAACCGCCGCCACCATCATGGATCTGCTCACTGCCTTGGAACCCAAGGCGGTCTTATTCCTGGGCAAATGCGGCGGCCTGAAAAAACGGAATAAGATCGGCGACCTGATCCTTCCCATCGCCGCCATCAGGGGTGAGGGTACCAGTAACGATTACTTCCCCCCCGAAGTACCGGCACTCCCCGCTTTCGCCCTGCAGAAAGCGATCTCCACCACCATACGTGATTACTCCTGCGATTACTGGACAGGTGTTTGCTATACCACCAACCGCCGTGTCTGGGAACATGATGAAATTTTTAAAGAATACCTGCAAAAGGTTAGGGCCTATGCCATTGATATGGAAACGGCCACCATTTTCACCGTTGGCTTTTTTAACAAGATCCCCACCGGCGCCCTGCTGCTGGTAAGCGACAGTCCGATGATCCCCGAAGGCGTGAAAACAGAGGAGAGTGATAAAAAAGTTACGGCTGAATACGTGGAGCGTCATTTAAAAATAGGTATCGACTCCCTGAAACAGCTGATCAATGACGGACTTACCGTACGGCACCTGAAATTCTGATCAGTAGTTTAATCGTGTAACAATCTGTTTTTTTTCTTTTTTTTATGGAAATACCCCCGCCGGGCATCCCAGTAAAATTTTTTTATGAAAAAATTACTCCTGGGAATTTTAACAGTAGCAGCAACCAATCTGTGTACCGCACAGGTTGCCGGTCAAAAAGAAGAAGCAAAATTTACACCCCCGGTTATCCGCAAAGATAAACCCGCCGCCAAAACGGATAATAGTGTGAAACCCTCACACCGGAAGCATGCAAAAAGGGTAACCACTAAAAGTAAAGAGAAAGTAACATTCACGCCCCCGGTAATAGTAAAAGATAAAGAGCAAACCCAATAAGGTTCCGGATGCGGCTTATGTAAACGGAGTTGTTCATTGCAGCCCTTCTGCAACAACCCGGATTTACAAAAGCTTTACCAGCCGGAAACCGGACTAAGGCTGATGCCGGAGGTGGCAGCAGCAGGTTTGGTTTACCGCATTCATAAATTTTTGCGGATATTTACAAACTCATGCCCCCCCTACTTTCTATAGAAAATCTCTCTATTAACTTCCGGCAGGAAGGGAATATCCAGGCCGCTGTTAAAAATATCTCCTTTCAGCTTTTCCCTGGCGAGATAACCGCCATTGTAGGCGAAAGCGGATCTGGGAAATCCGTAACCGCTTTATCCCTGCTTCAATTGTTGCCGGCTGGCGCAACCACGGAAGGGCTGGCTCTTTTTCAGCCGGATCAAAATGAGGCGGTTGCCTTACTGGAGGCGCCTGCCGAACGGATGCAAAAGATCAGGGGCAACCAGATCGCCATGATCTTCCAGGAACCTATGACCTCCCTCAACCCCGTACTGAGCTGCGGGCAACAGGTGATGGAAGCCATCCTCCTGCACCAGCCTGTAAGCAGGGCAGAAGCTAAACTTCAGGTGCTCAGCTTATTTGAAAAAGTTCAGCTCCCCGATCCTGCAGCGGTTTTCAAACGCTATCCGCACCAGCTCAGCGGAGGGCAGAAACAGAGAGTCGTGATTGCCATGGCCATGAGCTGTCATCCCGCCCTGCTCATTGCCGATGAGCCCACTACGGCGCTGGATGTTACGGTTCAGAAAAACATCCTTGACCTCATTGCCCGCCTGCAACGGGAGGAGCAGATGGCAGTATTACTGGTAACCCATGACCTGGGGGTGGTAGCCGATATTGCCAACCGGATCATTGTGATGTATAAAGGCGAGATTGTGGAGCAGGGCCCTGCCGCTTCCATCCTTCAATCGCCGGATCATAATTATACCCGGGCCCTGCTGGCCTGTCGACCGGCTGGTAAACCACGGGGGCAACGACTTCCCGTTGTCAGTGATTTTATGAATCCCGGTCAGGAAAAAGAAGAAAAGCCATTGCCCCCCGTTAGCCAGCATCCGCAGAAAGAAGAATTGAATAACCCGGTATTGATAGTGGAAGATCTTTGTGTAAGCTACCCGGCCCAAAAGAATTTCTGGGGAAAGCCGCTCAGCTGGTTTCATGCGGTGGACCATGTGAGTTTTGCTGTTGGCAAAGGGGAAACGGTGGGACTGGTGGGAGAAAGTGGTTGTGGTAAAACAACACTGGGGCGCACCGTCCTGCAACTGATTAAACCCGGTTCCGGCAGGATCCTGCTGAATGGCCGTGATATCAGCCGGGAGAAACCAGCTACGCTCCGGCGTTTGCGCAAAGACCTGCAGATTGTATTCCAGGATCCCTATGGTTCTCTGGATCCCCGCATCACAATCGGCGAGGCCATTCTGGAACCACTGAAAGTGCACGGGCTGCTGCATTCCAATTCGCAGCGCAAAGAAAAGGTGATGGCGTTACTGGAAAAAGTCAGTTTAAACAGTTCTCATTTTAACCGCTACCCGCATCAGCTCAGCGGCGGGCAACGGCAGCGTATCTGCATTGCCCGGGCCCTGGCAACCGGGCCTTCTTTCCTGATATTTGATGAAAGTGTTTCTGCGTTGGATGTGAGTGTGCAGGCACAGGTGCTGAACCTGCTGGATGACCTCAAAAAAGAACTTGGCTTTTCTGCCATTTTCATCTCCCACGACCTGGCCGTGGTGCACCATATTTGCGACAGGATCCTGGTAATGCAGCAAGGACGTATCGTGGAAGAAGGAACAGCCACTGCAATTTATCATCACCCGCAACAGGAATATACCCGTCAGCTGATCAATGCCATACCCGGGAAAAAGCTCATCGTTTCTTAGCGGCGCATATACTGCAGGATCGAATTCAGGTAATCTCCTCCCGAATAAAAATTAGCGGCACTGTGATGCAGTGCAAAGAGCATCTTCTTCAGTTGCTGCTGCAATTGTACCTCCAGCGGCTCATCCGCCCTGATCTTTTTATCGGTCATGCTGGTCAGCTTATCATCGCTGCTAACTTCTTTTTCGTTCAGAGGCTGCAGCCCGCTGATTCCGATCTTCCAGTCATCTTCTTTTTTAACCCGGTATTTGTAGAAATACACAAATCCGCGTTTGTTGCCATAGCCTGCTTTCTGACGGGAAAGAAAGAAGACAGAATCCACTTTATCAAGTCCTTTATCGGCCAGCAAAATACCCCGGGCCAGATGCTGCTGATTGCGGTAAGCCGCCGGAAACAGGCCGGCCTGACTGATCTTTTCCAGGCGGGTAAAAAGTGAAGCGCTGTAGCGGTCATCCCCGGCGAGTTTGGTGAGTACCGAATCGGCTACAGGCTTATGATTGCGGAGCAGCAGAACAGCTGCATTCAGCCGTACCGAGGGGTCTCTTGAGAGCAGCAGTTTTTCAAAATACTTCTGTACGCTGCTGTTTTTATCATAAAAAGGCATCAGCAAAACACAGTAGTTATCAAGCGCTGCATCCCCATAGCTGTAATCATCGTAACTGTCCGTTTCATTTTCATCCTCCTTTTTATTTTCTTTTTCCATCAGTTTCTCATCTTTAGCCTGTTGCTTTTTGAGTTCCACTTTCGCATCAAAATAAAGCTTGGTGAAATAACTTTCGTAATCAGCGGCTTTGAGTACCCCGCTGTCTACCATATTCACCAGCAGCGTAAGAACCGGTTCCTTGTAATCCTCCAGTGTGAGCAACTGCAGGACATCAGGAAACAGCTCACGGGCCAGCAATACCGAATCGCCGATGCTTTCGAAGAGGCCCGAATATTCGTAACTGTCTTCAAAAACAGGAGGGTCCTGGATCAGCAATTCTTTCAGTAATGCATAGGCATCCCGGGTATGATGGCGGGCCAGTGCCTGGAATACTTCATTCCGGAAAAGGCTGGTATCGGCTGTCTGATCATAAATCCGGCGCAGCGCTTCCACCACCTGCGGGCGGGTGGTGTCTTTGATATAACCCAGCTCTGCAATCAGCCGGGCCTTGATCTCAAAATAATCCTTATCACTGATGGAGAGCCGGTTGATGGCATTCAGAATTTTAGGAATGCCCTTTTCACCGAAATAGACACTCGGGATCACCTGCCGGGCACCGGCATGCAGGGCGCTGTCTTTGCTGAAAAGATCATCAAAAAATACGGTAAGCCGGTCATCAAAAATATTGCGGGCCTCCCGGCGCTCCAGGGGTAAAAAACTATCGAAAAAACGGCTGATAAAACTGCTGTGCCCCGAAACCGTATCCCCCATTGCCTGCAGGGTGCAGGAAAACTGGTTACTCAGCAGCAGCAGCTTCTCGATGGTACGGGAGGAATTTGTATCCCGCAGAATCACATGAAAGGCCCTCAGCCCTTTGCCGGCGGCGATCTCCTCCCGGCTGAATAAAATCATGTCCTCCTTATCGGCAAGGTTATCGGCCTCCGCTTTCCAGAAACGGGCCGAATCATCCGAATAATAGTATTTGGGATATTCCCTGATGAATACACTTACCAGTTCGCCGGTGGTATCACTTCTGAAACTGGCCACCGTTGCCTTGGGCCAGTAGGCTGAATAAGACGGGGTATTCGCCTGCTGCATACTCTGCGCCGCATCTTCGATTGCCTTGCGCATATCATTGGGAATCAGCGGGGTTACCGGACTGATCACTTTAAACCGCATAAAGGTATCCTCGTAACTGGTAAAGGATGGATACTGCCAGCCGGTAAAATGAAAAGAATTAAAATAGCTGCTGAAATCGCCCGTTCCGTTTTTGGTTTTCACCGCCACCACATAATAATGCGGCCCCCTTACCAGGTATCGGGCCAGCACATAAGTGCCATCCTTCTGTTTTTCTTTCACTTCCAGACAAGGGTAGCGCTCATATACTGTTGTTTTACGCATTTCCTGGCTGGAAAATTTTTCAGGGTCGCGGAAGGATTCCTCAATCAGGGATAGATCAAAAGTATCTTCTTCAATAAAGCCAAAATTATTAACCGTTTTTTTCAGAACGAGATAGGCATCACCGGTACGACTGTCTTTTGCCTCATACTCCCACCGGTTACGGGCCAAATAACCGCCCTTATCATATGCCACATGCGGCGCCTGGGGAAACCGGATGCTGAAAGCCCCTCCTGTTGCGTTAAAAGCCTCACCGGTTCCCTGCGGATCGTTGATACGGATTGAAGAGAAGAATTGCTCGGCTTCAGGTCCGTTCACATAATTCTCCTTCCCGCTCATTTTAAAAAGGAAGATCTCATAATCGGTTACCACAATCAGGTTACGCTGCAGATCGCCGCGGCGGGTGCGGTTACTGATATCAAAACCCGGGTGCCCGTTAACCGTGACTGCTTTTTTGGATATGATTTTACCCGGAATATTTTCGTAAAGCAGGCTGTCAACTTTTTTGAGATGATCCTTTTCACCAAGTCCCAGGAAGGGGCCGTGCGCAGACACTCTTGTTACAATATAATACGTGCCATTATGCATATCGGCATACTGACGCCTGTCGAGCAACTGGTACTCATCTTCCATTTTAAAAAGCGGGCCCGGCATGGCAACGCTGTAGGCGCTGTCATCAGCCACCTGCCGGGAAAATTGTACGGGCACTTTGAGTTTATCAATTTCTTCTTTCTGGGCCGCATCCTTATCCGTCATAAAAATGGGACGCAGGCGGTAACCTTTTTTCCGCAATAATTCGATAACACCCCGCTCGCCCGGGAGATGCGAGGCGCCGACGCCTGCAAAAAGTGAACTTGTTTTTAAAATGGTATCTATGGAATTGGCCTGGATGACATTGCGGGCATAGATAAATTTTTCGCGGAAAGCCATGGAGGATTCGGTAAGCAGATCCAGGGAATCGAGCAGGTCGAGATTCCCCTGGCGGTACGCATCCTGTAATTTTTCGTTGATATTGTAACGGCTGTCGGCATCCCCATCACGGCTCTTCTTTTTCTCCTTTGCCATATCCACATAAGCCTGCATGATCAGTTTTTCCGTTTCATAAAAATTTTCGACCCCGCTGGCCCGTTTGCCCAGCTTGCGGCCGGTTTGAAAAATATAGAGATCCAGGAAAGTGTCTTCTTCAAAATCTTCCTGCTGCTTATACGTGCGATAGAGCAGGTTATTTACCACGGCCGGTTCACTGCTCAGGGCTATTTTGAGCTCGTTGATATAATCTGTGATGCGGAAATCATTTTCGGTGAGCAGGTCTTTGCCCTGTTCGGTGGTGAAAGCCGTATAATTATCGCGTAACTGATTTAATGACACCATTTCGGGTTGCCAGTGATCGGGATTGAGTTCCAGGGCTACGGCATCCACATTTTTTATGGCGATATAAAAAGAATCACTGAGGTGAAAGGCCATTTTGCTGCTCACATGCATGGTGCCGAAGAGGTAAGACGGCTTTTTGAGCCCGTTGCCGGTTATTTCCCAGAACAGGCTGGGATATTTGGGTTTGGTTTTCTTCTGGGCCAGGGCCGGTGCGGCCATAAACAGGGAAGAAACCAGGAAAATGAACAGAAAGCGTATCAGGTACATAGATGCAAATTGGGATGGGCTTTATAAAGATGCACAGAACCACCAAATCTGCAAAATAATCATTTGGCTTTAACCTTTTTTTCTATGTATCCCTTTCCCGTAGGGTGCTTTACAATAAAATTGCTGGTTTAGCCCGGCTTTTGTACCTTTGCAAACTCGTAAAATCATGCCGTAACATGATAAGCGCCTGCAAAGGCTACTGATCTTTGGAGCATCCGCGGCATGTAACCTTTTAAAAAGCTGATTACATGAAATTATCACAGTTTCGTTTCGACCTCCCGCTTAACCTCATCGCCCAACACCCAACAAAAAAACGTGAAGAAAGCCGGATGATGGTGGTTCATCGCCAAACCGGCCAGATCGAGAACAGGCATTTCAAAGACATAATGGAGTATTTCGACGACAAAGATGTATTTGTTGTGAACAATACCAAGGTTTTCCCGGCCCGGATGTATGGCCGCAAGGAAAAAACCGGCGCCAAAATCGAAGTGTTCCTGTTACGCGAACTCAATAAGGCCAACCGGCTCTGGGACGTGATTGTAGACCCCGCCCGTAAAATCCGCGTGGGTAACAAACTCTATTTTGGTGAAAGCGATGAACTGGTTGCCGAAGTGATCGACAATACCACCAGCCGCGGCCGTACCATCCGTTTCCTGTGGGACAGTTCGGAAGAAGAGTTCAGGAATATGCTGGAACTGATGGGCGAAACACCCCTTCCCAAATATATCAAACGCAAACCCGAAGAAGAAGATAAAGAAAGATACCAGACGGTTTATGCCAAACACGAAGGCGCAGTAGCGGCTCCCACTGCCGGCCTGCATTTCAGCAAAGAACTGATCAAGCGCCTGGAGATCAAGGGCATCCGTTTTGCCGAAGTAACCCTCCATACCGGCCTGGGCACCTTCCGCCCCATTGAAGTGGAAGACCTGAGTAAACATAAAATGGATGCAGAATACTACCGCATTGAAGAAGCGGCCTGCGCTGTGGTGAACAAAGCCAAGGAAGGCGGCCACCGCATCTGCTCCATCGGCACCACCACCATGCGGGCCATGGAGTCTTCCTTTACTGCCCAGAAATTACTGAAACCTTCCGAGGGCTGGACCAACCATTTTATCCACCCGCCCTACAATTTTAATATTGCCGATGCCCTGGTAACCAATTTCCACCTGCCCAAAACCAGTCTGCTGATCATGGCCTGTGCCTTTGCCGGTTACGACCTGATGATGGAAGCCTATAAAAAAGCGATCAAAGACAAATACCGCTTCTTCAGTTATGGTGATGCGATGCTTATTGTATAAGAAAGCGGTACCGCAGAGAAGAAAGCAAAGAGATTACGAAAGTGAGAACTCCCCATCGGGGAGTTTTTTTTATGACATAAAAAAGGGGCCCGGATGAATATCCAGCCCCGTTTTAATCCAATATCCTATGAAAAACCAATTATTAGACGCCAGAACCGTGCAAATTGTTGTAAATGAATTGTTAAACCAATTTGTTATTTTTATAGAACTTAAATCTAACAACCATGAAGTCGGTACAACAATGGCTGGCCGAATACGGCGAAAGTCACCAAAACGGCACCAACAAACTCATCCACTGGATCTGCGTGCCTTCGATCTTTTTTGCCATCACCGGCATGCTTTACAGCATCAAATTACCCTGGGTGATTAATGGCCATTCCATGAATGTGGCTTTTGTGGTGATGCTGCTGGTTACCCTTTATTATATCGCATTGTCACGTACACTCTGGATCGGCATGTTTTTGTTTGCTGTGTTCTGCCTCGGGCTTTGCTACCTGATTGAACATGCCCATTATATAAAACTCTGGATTTTCTGCCTGGCGGTTTTTGTGATTGCCTGGATCGGCCAGTTTTACGGGCACAGCGTGGAAGGCAAAAAACCTTCTTTTTTCAAAGACATCCAGTTTTTGCTGATCGGGCCGGCCTGGCTGATGAGTTTTGTATATAAAAAAATGGGAATTGCCTATTAACAGCGGAGGACATTCCTGACTGTAAAATTGTTGAAACGAATCCCATTACCCACACCCTGTTCTTCCCATGGCCGCCACTACCATCACAGAAGTAATTGCCCAACTCAATGAGATTATCCTAACAGCTGAAAAAAATGCTGACCGCAAAGGTTATTTTGCTGCCTTGTATCAACAGGTAACAGTAGCCGTGGCCGGCAAAATCAAAGAAGGAAATTATTTTGAAGATAATAAAAGGATGGAGCAACTGGATGTGGTATTTGCCAACCGCTACCTGGAAGCATACCATAATTATATGAATGGCCAGGCCTGCTCTTCCTGCTGGCAGCTGGCCTTTGACGCTGCCAGCACCTGGCGGCCCATGGTACTGGATCACCTTTTGCTGGGCATGAATGCTCATATCGGTCTCGACCTGGGTATCGCTGCTGCTACGGTGGCACCGGGTGATAAAATCCTTTCTCTCCAGAATGACTTTAATAAGATCAATATCCTCCTGAGCGGACTCACCAATCAGGTCAAAAATGCCCTCTTTTCCATGTGGCCACTCAGCAAACTGATTGCGGGTAAAAAACTGGACGGTATGGAAGACAGTATCGCGGGCTTTTCGATGACCCTGGCCCGTGAGGGCGCCTGGCAAACGGCCCTGGGATATGCAGCACTCGGCAATGCAACCGAACAGGAAAATTTTATCCGTAACCGCGATCAGCCGGTTACTGGTTTTGGCAACAAACTCCTCCATCCCGGAAGTTTCCTGCAACAACTCCTCTACGTATTCCGGATTTTTGAATTTGGAACGGTGGAGCAGAAAATAAAAAAGCTGGCAACGGCTTCAGCAAACTGATTACTCCAGTCCAAACAAACCCTTATTCAGCAGTTGCAGTGTTTCTTCCTTACTGCTGCGGGGAATCAGCAGGGATATATTATGACGGCTGCCTCCATAGCTTACCATCCGGATGGGAATACCGGAAAGGGATTCGAAGAGTTTACGCATCACTTCTTTTGTTTCAGTGATTTCGTTGCCTACAATGGAAACAATGCTCTGATTGGTGTCAATCTCCACCGTTCCAAACACTTCCAGTTCTTTTACGATCGCTGCTATATGTATATCACTGTCAATGGTAACCGATACGGCCACTTCAGACGTAGTGATCATATCAATGGGCGTGCGGTATTTTTCAAATACTTCAAACACCTTGCGCAGGAACCCATAGGCCAGCAGCATCCGGCTGCTTTTGATCTTTACGGCCGTAATGCCATCCTTGGCAGCCACGGCCTTCACCCCCACACTGCCTGCTTTTTCGGTAATAAGGGTACCCGGGGCATCGGGCTCCATGGTATTCAGCAAACGAACCGGCACATTAAAATACTGGGCCGGCCAGATACTGGCCGGGTGCAGAATCTTGGCCCCGAAATAAGCCAGCTCGGCCGCTTCTTCAAAACTCAGCTGCTCGATCGGAACTGTTTTCTTTACTACCCGGGGATCGTTATTGTGCATGCCGTCAATATCTGTCCATATCTCACACACAGTGGCATTGGTGGCCGCCGCTATCAGCGAGGCACTGTAATCGCTGCCGCCCCTTTTCAGGTTATCCACCTCACCACGGGCATTGCGGCTGATATAGCCCTGGGTAATAAATAAATTCTTCTCTTTATGGCGTTGCAGCAATTGCGAAAGCTTTACCTTGATAGTGCCGATCTGCGGCTCATCATAGCTGTCGATCGTCATAAATTCAAGGGCCGGCAATAACACATGATCGATTCCCTTTTCTTCGAGATAAACAGAAAACAGTTTGGTGCTCAGCAGTTCCCCCTGTGCCAGGATATCTTTATTCAGTGCCTCACTGAATGATATCTTAAGAATGATGGTAAGAAATTCAAAATGCTCGGCAAGAATAACATTGGCTTTCTGCAGGGCCACATCCGTGGTAAGCAGTTCTTTTATGAACTGACGGTAATGGGCTTCCAGACTGTCAATCTGCTGTTTGGCATCATGGCGGTCGCCCTTGGCCATGGCCTCGCTGATAGCCACCAGGGCATTGGTGGTACCACTGAGGGCCGAGAGCACCACAATCCTGGGTTCGGCTTCGCGGGTGATCAGGCTGGCCACCTGGTGCATACGCTGCGGCTTGCCCACACTGGTGCCGCCGAATTTCATTACTTTCATCAACAATAATTTGGATTGCAAATATAGGCCCTGCAAGGGTTTTAGCCAGCAACAGGCTGAACAAATCCGGTATTAAATTTTGCGGCAACCGCTTTCAGCTCATCCACTACGGAAGCAGGCAGGGGAATACCGTTTTGCATTCTTTCCTTTTCCATTTCAGCCTCGGGTTCGCCGGGAATGATTACCCGCTCCTGTCCAGCTATGGTCCGGGCCGAACGGAAACGCCGTATCCACTGATCCATATTCATTTTAAAATCGCCGGCAGGCCGGAACGCATCAATCCGCATGGCGCCGAAAAAATGGCCGATCCCCTCGCCCGGCATATTTTCGGGCATGGGTACATAGGCGGGGAAAGGCGGTACCCAGGGGCCAAAATTGGCTCCGCTGAAAATCCCTGAGAATATATCCACAATGGCGCCGAGGGCGTAGCCTTTATGACTCCCGTGCTCCCGGTCGCCGCCCAGTGGTAAAAGCGCCCCGCCCAGTTTCAGTTCATCGGCATTGGTGGAAGGCGCCCCCTCCTTCGTTTGCACCCATCCGTTAGGGGTGGGCATTCCTTTGCGCTGTAATATTTCCAGTTTACCATTGGCGGCGGTGGTAGTGGCAAAATCAGCTACAAAGGGAGCTTCATCGCCGGCCGGAACGGCCACGGCAACAGGGTTGGTACCCAACAGGCGTTCGGTTGAAAAAGTGGGCGCCACGAGGGCCGATGCATTGGTCATGGCCATCCCGATCATCTCATGCTCCAGGGCCATCATGGCATGATAACCGGCAATACCGAAATGATTGCTGTTCTTCACAGCAACCCATCCCGTGCCGGCTAGCCTGGCCTTTGCAATAGCCACCTGCATGGCAAAGGGCGCCACAACCAGCCCCAGTCCGCGATCACCGTCGATTACCGCTGTAGAGGGACTTTCATGCACAATACGGATAGCGGGACGGGCATTCACCCGCTCCACTTCCCAAAGGCGTACATACCCGCTGAGTCGTGCCAGGCCATGACTGTCGATTCCCCGCAGATCGGCTGATAAAAGTGCCCTGGCAGCAGTTTCGGCCCCAGCGGGATCACATCCAATGGATAAAAAAATCTGCCGGGCAAATTCCAGCAGCGAGGAATAACTATAGTGGTTAATCATGCCTCAAAAATACAGTAATATCAGCGCTTGCTCATGTGCCTGTTTCACAGGCGTGTCATGAGCCGCTACCTGAAACAAGAAAACCGTCCATATAAATGAACGGCTTCTCTTTTTTGCTCAACCTTACTGCTATGTGGAAACTCTTGATTATTGTGTTGCAGCGGCGGCAGTCTTTACCTGCTGTTGCCGCAAGGCTTTGAATTTTTCGAACTGCTGTGGGGAAAGCACTTTTGCCACACTGTCTTCCTGGCCCCTACGCAATGCCCGCAGGCGTTGCTTTCTTTCGGTATCTGTTAACACAGTATCGGCTTCAAGCAGCTGCCGCCGGGCCTGCCCGTTCTCGCGGATGGATTTCAACCGCTGTTTCTGCTCTTTGGTAAGATCCAGTTCTTTGAGTACATCCCTGCGGCCCCGTTCAGCGGCCGCCAATTGCTGGTGACCGGCGCTGTCGGTTTTTATGTTCAGCGATGACTGCCGCCGGATCTGTGAAAATCCCGATGCGGTAAAAAAGAGCAGCAACAGAACTGTAAACGATTTTTTCATCATGGTATCTGTTTATCAGACTCCTGATTGATAAGCGGGTTTAAACGGGTGCAAAAAAATCCCGCAGGCGCCGGCTGTGATCAGTTTAATGATCGGCGGCCGGCACCTGCGGGGATTTATTAAAAGACGGGTTCGCGGTTAGCGCAGGAACAACAGTTCCCTGTATTTCGGTAACATCCAGTAACTGTCGTCCACCAGCAACTCCACTTTATCAACGTGGTAACGGATAAGGTCGAAATATTTGCCTTTTACATTATCGCAATAGGCAATTGCCTTCTCGCGGGTATTGGCAATTTCATTGGCCGCTTTCCGCTCTTCGATCATCTTCTCCACATTGTCGCTGATGGTATTGATATGTTCGCTCAGTTTTTCGAGTACCTGCTTCTGGTTGGCCCAGGCCGATTCGGGCAGGCCCACGGCTTTGAGACCGGTGATATTGGCGATCAGTTCATTCTGGTATTTCACCGCCGAGGGTAAGATATAGGTGGTGGCCAGATCGCCCATCACCCGGGCTTCAATCTGCACCCGCTTGATATAGGATTCGAGCATGATTTCGTGGCGGGCTTCCAGTTCGGCATGATTATAAATATCATTTTCGGCAAACAGGGCCATATTTTTCTCTGTAACAAAAGCATCCAGGGCCAGCGGGGTTGTCTTCACATTGGGTAGTCCGCGGCGGGCGGCTTCCTTTTCCCATTCTTCGCTGTAACCATCTCCCTCAAAAAGAACCTTTTTGCTTTCCACGATATAGCGCTGAATCACCTGCATCAGGGCCACTTCCTTCTTTTCACCCTTTTCAATAATGGCATCCACATCCTTCTTGAATTGTTTGAGCGTTTCGGCCATGATGGTGTTCAGGGTGCTCATGGCAATGGCGCAGTTGGCCGAAGATCCCACGGCCCGGAATTCAAACTTATTACCGGTAAAGGCAAAGGGTGAAGTACGGTTGCGGTCGGTATTATCCAGCATCAGTTCGGGGATGCTCTTATGAATATCCAGTTTCAGCATGGCTTCATCCTGCTCATCAAACTTACCCGATACGCGGCTCTCCACCTGGTGTAAAACCTGGGTGAGGTATTTGCCGATAAAAATGGAAATAATGGCCGGCGGGGCTTCGTTGGCACCCAGGCGGTGATCATTACCGGCGCTGGCGATAGAAGCCCTTAACAGATCGGCATAATCATGCACGGCCTTGATGGTATTCACAAAGAAAGCGAGGAACATGAGGTTGGTCTTGGGCGTTTTTCCCGGTGCCAGCAGGTTTACACCGGTATCGGTGGCCATGCTCCAGTTATTGTGCTTACCACTGCCGTTGATTCCGGCAAATGGTTTTTCATGTAATAAAACTTTCAGGTGATGCCGTTTGGCCACCCGCTCCATCACATCCATCAGCAGGGTGTTATGATCAACCGCCAGGTTGATTTCTTCAAAAATGGGCGCACACTCAAACTGCGCCGGCGCCACTTCATTATGCCGGGTGCGGATAGGAATACCCAGTTTGTAAGATTCGTGCTCAAAATCACGCATAAATGCGTATACCCGTTCGGGTATGGCGCCAAAATAATGATCCTCGAGCTGCTGGCCCTTGGCGGGGGCATGACCGAAGACAGTGCGTCCTGTCAGCACCAGGTCGGGACGGGCATTGGCCAGGCCCGCATCCACCAGGAAATATTCCTGCTCCCAGCCCAGGGTGGCTGTTACGCGGGTAACATTTTTATCAAAATACTGGCAAACATCCACGGCAGCCTTATCGAGTGCCACAATCGCTTTCAACAACGGTGTCTTGGTATCCAGTGATTCGCCGGTGTAGGAAACAAAGATGGTGGGAATGCAAAGGGTTTTCCCCTGGCCGATCTCCATAATAAAAGGCGGGGAGGAAGGATCCCAGGCTGTATAGCCGCGGGCTTCAAAAGTAGCCCGCAAACCGCCACTAGGGAAGGAAGAAGCATCAGGCTCCTGTTGTATCAATGAGCCCCCTTCAAATTCTTCAATGGGAGTACCATCGGATTTGAGGGTGAAAAATGAATCATGTTTTTCGGCCGACAGCCCCGTGAGCGGCTGAAACCAGTGGGTAAAATGCGTAACGCCCTTGCTCTCGGCCCAGGCCCTGACCCCGTTGGCAATCTGGTTGCCCATACTGCGATCGATCTTTTTGCCGCCGCGGATGGAAGCTACCAGGCTTTTGTAAGCCTCATCACTCAGGTACTTGCGGGCTACCTGTTGTGTAAAGACATTCTCATTAAATATTGCAGTAATCTTAGTGGATCCCTCAACCCTTACTTCAGAGGGGTTGCTGATCAGGTTGTCGAGCGCCTTAAAACGTAAAGAGTGCATTTTTTTGGGTTTTAAAGCGCAAAAAAACATTAAATATTCCTACAAAACAAGTTTTTACGAAACAGTACAGTTAAAAAATGGGCAATTGTGGAAAAATAATTAATATTATAATTTATAATTATTTTAATGATTTCCCAACCCGATTCCAGTCAATCCGGCATAACAAATGGGTAATCAGCAGGGGCCAGAGCAGGCTCCGGTACCTCACCAGTGCCCCCAGGTTAGGCGTAATATAGCCAATGAACAAAAAGATGCCTGCCAGGAAAAAGATGCAAAATCCCAGAAAAGCCATGGAATCCTGTGGCGACCGGAGCCCCCGGATAAGAAAGAGCAACACAAGCAGCTGGTAAACCAGCAACTCGATACTCATGGGAACCAGGAACAAACTGGGCCATTCCAGCGGGTAGGGCCGTAACCAGGCATGATTGAGCGCCTGAGGGGCATTCCGTATAAAACCGGCCGGGTTGGCCGCCAGCGTATCCAGGGGTATGGATGTGGCGGATGCAGGCAATTGCAGATAATCGGCCTGTTTCTGAACAATGACCCGGAGGGGTTGCACCCCGGGCAGTAATTTATGGATCCCAAACAAAACAAGGCCCGCTGCCAGGTAGACAGCTGCATATACCAAAAAAACTTTCCGCCCTCCCATTCGCCGGCCCAGCCACCAGCCTGCCAATGCAGGCAGGAGCGCCAGCACCAGGTAATTGCGCAGGAAGAAAAGAAGTACCATTGAAAACAGCAGCAGGCAAAGCTTACCAATACTGATCTGGCCCCGGCGAAAAGCAAAATAAATGATATAAACTACCAGGGCCAGCAATAAGAATACAAGCCCGTCGCGGTTGATCCCCGAACTAAAGTACAGGGTAGAAGGCAGCAGGAATGTTCCGGCAAGCACTTTCCATTTATGTGCAGGGTAGATATCGATAAAGAGCCGGTACAGGCCAAGGTGCCCGAAAAACACCAGTAAGTTATAAAAGAGGCTGTTGATATAGTAATTGCCCCCGCTTAACAGGTTGAAAACCGATACCAGCTTAATCACAAGATTATTGCGCAGATCGTTCCAGAAAGAATTGAATGAATCAAAAACACCTCCATACCCCTTATCGTAGCCGCTGCTGAAAATATTACTGAAATATTCACCCGGGTGCTGTAACAATAAGGCATATTCCTTTGCCGCCTCGCGGTTGATATCCCAGTAATCATTACCGGCGCCATAATAATGAAGGGATAACCATCCCAGCAGGATCCCGGCCAGCACTTTCAATACAAATAATCCAATGATCAGAGGCCCCGGAAGCCCCGACTTTTTAACAAAGCCGATCCGGGGTAAAAGCCAGCACAGGGCCAGCAGGAAAACCACAAACAATAAATAATACAACATCGGTTTCGGTGTGGGAAGATAGTTAAAATATTATACGTCGGGGAACAGAGTTGAGCGCTGGCATTTGTTAGCTTTGCACTTTCAACATTCCCCGCACACAGAAATGGAAATAACTGCCAAAACAGCCGAACAACTCCGGTTAACCGCCGAAGAATTTGAACTGATCAAAGAAAAACTCGGTCGCACCCCCAATTTTACAGAACTCTGTTGCTTCAGTGCGATGTGGAGTGAACACTGCAGCTACAAAAACTCGATCAAATGGCTGAAAACCCTTCCCCGCGAGGGCAGGAAAATGCTGGTAAAAGCCGGGGAAGAAAATGCGGGGCTTATGGATATCGGCGATGGCTATGGTGTGGTGTTCAAAATCGAATCCCATAACCACCCTTCTGCCATCGAGCCCTTCCAGGGAGCCGCCACCGGTGTGGGTGGCATCAACCGCGATATATTTACCATGGGGGCCCGCCCAATTGCCTCCCTTAACTCGCTCCGCTTTGGTAAGCTCACCGAAGCCAGAACCCAGCACCTCCTGGCCGGGGTGGTACATGGTATCGGGCACTATGGCAACTGCTTTGGCGTGCCCACCGTGGGAGGTGAAGTATATTTTGAAGAATGCTACCATACCAATCCCCTGGTGAATGCCATGAGTGTGGGCATTGTAAAGAATGGTGAAACCGTATCCGCCACGGCCGAAGGAACCGGTAACCCGGTTTTCTTCGTGGGAAGTGCCACCGGAAAGGATGGCATCGGTGGCGCCAGTTTCGCTTCGGCTGATATTACGGAAGACAGCGCCGGGGAACTCCCTGCCGTGCAGGTGGGGGATCCCTTCCAGGAAAAAAAATTACTCGAAGCCTGCCTCGAGGTAATACAAACCGGCGCCGTTGTGGGTATGCAGGATATGGGAGCCGCCGGCATCATCTGTTCCACCTCAGAAATGAGCGCCAAGGGCAAGGCCGGCATGCGCATCGACCTGGACAAAGTGCCCACCCGCCAGAAAGATATGAAAGCCTGGGAACTGCTCCTCAGCGAAAGCCAGGAACGCATGCTGCTGGTAGCGCAGAAAGGAAAAGAAGAACTGATCAAAGCTGTATTCGATAAATGGGACCTCCCCTGCAGCGAAATCGGCGAAGTAACGGATGACGGGATCCTCAATTTTTATATGCATGGACTGTTGGAAGCCTCCCTGCCCGCCCATGAACTGGTACTGGGGGGCGGCGCCCCGCAATACGAAAGAGCGTATACCACTCCCCGTTATTTTGAAAAGATCAGCGCTTTTGACAGCAGCTCGGTTCCCCTTCCCGGCAACCTGAAAGAACTGGCCGGGCAGCTGATCTGCCTACCCAATATCGCCAGCAAACGCTGGGTATATGTGCAGTACGACAGCATGGTGGGCGCCGGTAATGCCAGCACCAACGCCCCCAGTGATGCCGCCATCGTGGTGGCCAAACCCACGGGCAAAGCCCTGGCACTGACCACCGATTGCAACAGCCGCTATGTAATGGCCGATCCCTATAAAGGCGCCATGATTGCCGTGGCCGAAGCCGCCCGGAATATTGTTTGCAGCGGCGGCCGCCCCCTGGGCGTAACCAATTGCCTCAATTTTGGCAATCCTTACGACCCCGAAGTATATTACCAGTTTGTTCACGCCATCAAAGGCATGGGCGAGGCCTGCGTGAAATTTGATACCCCGGTTACCGGCGGTAATGTGAGTTTTTATAACCAGGGACCCGAAGGGGCCGTATACCCCACTCCCACCATCGGCATGGTGGGCCTGCTGGAAAATGCAGCAGATAAAATGACACTCGACTTCAAACAGGAAGGAGATGAGATCTATCTCGTGGGCACCCAGCGCAATGATATCAATGCATCCGAATACCTGCAGAAAATCTGTGGCGTGGAATATTCGCCGGCGCCTTATTTCGACCTGGATGAAGAATTTGAGATCCAGCGGGAAGTACGCAAAATGATTGATAAGAAACTGGTGCAGTCGGCCCACGACATCAGCGAGGGCGGACTCATCGTTACCCTGCTCGAGTGCGGTTTCTTCCGTAACCTGGGCTTTGATGTGCAACAGCAGGATAAGAGTATCCGCCCGGATGCTTACTGGTTTGGCGAGGCTCAGAGCCGTGTGCTGGTAACGGTTTCTAAAGAAAACCGCGATGATTTTATGATGTTGCTCGAAAAAATGGAAACAACGGTTACCTACCTGGGCACCGTTACCGGGGGGGATGTGCGGGTGAATGGCGAAAACTGGGGTCCGATCGCCGGATGGAAAGAGCAATACGACAACGCAATCGGAAACATGCTTCAGAAAGAGGGCGCCGCTGCAGCGCTGCAATCAATCTGACTGTCATAACTGCTAACAATTAATCTGCCTGCCCTTATGAGAAAATTAATATGGCTGTTCTTGCTAAGTAATGCACTGACGGCTGCCGGCCAGCTCAAACCCGAATGGCACCTCACCCTTTCCGGCTCTGTAAACAGGATGCAAACAAGCCGCGATGCCCTTTCTGCCAGTTCACTGAACCATATTCCGATAATAGATAGCTGGGGCAATTTATATGGAGTTTATTCGCCGGTGGCAGTAATCAGTGATAGCGGCTGGCAGGTTGCGTTTACAAGAAAACCCGATTATTGGAGATACAGCTCTCAAACAACCATGGGGATCAGCGCCGGAGCAGAGGCCCGGTTCCCGTTGAATAAAAATTTTTCAGCAGCACTGGGACTTAGCTTTTCCTATCAGAAATTTGCCCGGCAGCTGGTCTTCTCCGGGCCGTCAAACATATACCTGCGTGGCTTCGATACCACCGGTTCTTATCTTGGCACCGGTTTTGGCGTGCTAATCATCGCCGACAGCGCCCATGTGGGGCAGGCAGGCAATTACTCCTTTGGCACAGACGGGGCCACTCCGGAAATATTCCATTTTATCACCCTCAGTATCCCCGTCAGCATTGGTTACCATTACCACAAATGGAGCCTCACAGCCAGTTTAACCCCCGTGATCATCCTCAACGCTGAGCAGAAAAATTATGTTTCAAAATATGCGCAGGAAATTGTAACCCCGGAAGCTCCTTTCTCGAACAATAAGCACAGCTACCTGTCGGCCTCCCTCACACCTGCTTACCAGCTTACCCGGAAAATAGGGGTTGGTATGGAATACAGCCAGGTTATTTCTTCCTCGATGATACACGATGCGAACAACAATGTTCCTAACTTTACAGCACGATCCTTCAGTTTAAAACTTTCGTATAAACTCTGATACATGATTTCTCCGAATGCAACCATCCTCGTAACCGGCGCCCATGGCTTCATCGGCAGCTGCATGGTAAGCTACCTCAACCAGCAGGGATTTGAAGACCTCATACTGGTGGATGAATTTGATGAAGAAGCCAAGGAACTGAACCTGCTGCATAAAAAATACCGGGTAAGGGTGGAAAGGGAAAACCTGTTTGACTGGCTGCAAAAAGAAAAGCCGGCCATTGATTTTGTATTTCACCTCGGTGCCCGGACCGATACCACCGAATTTGATTATTCGGTACACCAGTACCTGAACGTTGAGTACTCCCAGCATATCTGGAATTACTGCACCATCCATAAAATACCGCTGGTATACGCTTCTTCGGCAGCCACTTATGGCGAAGGAGAACTGGGCTACCATGATGATCATGAAATCATTGAACAACTGAGGCCCCTTAACCCTTATGGCATTTCCAAAAACGAATTTGACAAGTGGGTGCTGCACCAGAAAGAACATCCCCCCTTCTGGGCGGGTTTGAAATTTTTCAATGTTTACGGCCCCAATGAATACCATAAGGGCCGCATGGCCAGTGTGATCTTTCATTCCTTCAACCAGATCCGGCAAAACGGGAAAGTGAAACTGTTCCGCTCCTACAAAGAAGGCTACGAGGATGGCGAACAGCTCCGCGATTTCATCTATGTAAAAGATATCCTGTCGGTTTGTTACTGGCTCATGCAGCAGCAGCCGGCTTCGGGCATTTATAATCTCGGCACGGGCATGGCCCGCTCTTTTAACGACCTGGTAAAAGCCACTTTCGCCGGCCTCGGTATGCCCCCGCAAATAGAATATATAGAAATGCCGGCCGACCTGCAGGGCAAATACCAGTATTTTACGGAGGCGAGCATGGAAAAACTGCGGGCCGCCGGCTACCAGACTCCTTTTTACAGCCTGGAAGAAGGCGTGGGGGATTATGTGCGGAACTATCTTTCCCAAAACTCATTTTACTGATTACCATGCAACATAAAATTGCCATCATCGGCGGCGGAAACCTGGGTACCGCCATTGCAGAAGGATTACTAAAGAGCCGCTTTGCCAGGCCGGCCGATATCACCATCACCAAACGGAATACCACCACGCTGAAACCGCTGGCTGCGGCCGGCGTAAAGATTTCGGCCGATAATGCGGCCGCCGTAAAAAGCAGCACACTGGTGATACTGGCCGTAAAACCCTTCCAGGCGGCCGATGTGCTGAATGGTATCAAAAAACAACTTACGCCGCGGCATATACTCGTATCAGTGGTTACAGGTTTACTGATAAAAGATATGGAAACACTTATCGGTAAGAAGATCCCCCTGTTCAGGGCCATGCCCAATACGGCCATCGCCATCCAGGAGAGCATGACCTGCCTCAGCTATACCAATGCCAGCGAACAGCAATCCGGGCAGGTAAAAGCCCTTTTCGACCAGTTGGGAAAAACAGCGCTGATTGATGAAAAACTGATGGATGCCGCCACCGTACTGGGCGCCTGCGGCACGGCCTATGCCATGCGGTATATCCGGGCCAATATCCAGGGAGGTATTGAAATCGGTTTTGATGCGGTGACAGCCAACCTCATCGCTGCCCAAACAGTAAAAGGAGCTGCCGAACTGCTCCTGCAAAAAGGCACCCATCCCGAGCAGGAAATCGATAAAGTAACCACGCCGAAGGGCTGCACCATCGCCGGCCTCAATGAAATGGAACACCAGGGATTCAGTTCTTCCCTGATCAAAGGCATCGCCACGAGTTATAAGAAGATTGCGAAAGATTAATCAATACACTTCGCCGCTTTCCAAATCCAGCCACAGGTAACGGGGGTTTATTTTATACACTGATTTTTTATGGCCGCTGTTCGTGGCAAAATTGATACCCGACCAGCTCTCAAAACGTAATTTGCTCCGGCGGGCAATCCCCTTGATGCCATAAAAATAAAATGCATTACCCCTCCGTACCAGCGTGGAGTATTTATCGCCCGAGTTAATATAAATATTTATTCCATCACAATACCCCCAGGCCGTGCGGGTAGGATACTCGGATCCGTTATCTTTTACATAGAGGATGTCCCCCATGGAACCCTCCCTGAATTCATATGCCGCAATGGAGGGTGCATTATTCTTAAACTCCTCGTAGTTCGTATACACGCCTTTGTTTAAAACGCCTGCATGCAGTACCGGAAAAAGGGGTTTCTGCAGGCTTTCTTCCCGGATTTCGGCCAATGAATATTTCTTCCTTTTTTCAGTCACTTTTCCAAAATCAGTGGTAAAAAGTTTTTCCAGCGAATTTTTGAGGGCCGTTTCAAGAAAAAAAGCCGAATTATCAACAAAATGCAGGCCCGCATAATCATACAGCGGATCTTTAAAAGTATAGAGAGAGTCGCTTCGGTAAAGCGGATAAAATCCATCATCATGTTCAAGGTAAAAATCCAGCTTACAAAGCAGGCCGGCATCCCAGCCATCGGCGGCCGGGCTAACCCCCGATTCATCATGACCTGCTTTTTCGGCCTGGTAAGAAAGCCAGAACTTTTTCACCACCACCAGAAGATTGTCCTTTCCCGGATCACCGGTCCTGCATTGTAAATAACCCCCGATCCAGTTTCCCAGTCCTTCCTCCAGGGAAGGCGCATAGTGGTATATTTTCGACCAGGCGTCGGCATTTTTATCCTTAAGCGCTGTACCCGCCCGCAAACCATATTTTTGAGCCTCGGCACGGGTAACGGAGTAAAATCCGATTGCCGCGGTATCATCCCGGGCATCTATCACCCGCACCGCATGAAGACTTTGACTTAACGGGGTTTTTGAAGTGGCTTTTTCCAGGCTGATTTCCAGCCGGTTGGAAAAATCAATATACCGGGCACCGATCTGCGCTCTCAGAAAAAAGCCTTGCAGCAGGCAGGCAAAAAGAAGGCAATTTATCTTCATAGTATGTGGGGGATTAATTAATAAAACAATACACATGAAGATAAGTTTTTTACACAAATCCCGGTTTCAAATTTTCAACTCCGGGATAATCACCTATCTTTGCATGACCGCTAAGATTTTACCCAAAATTTTCTGGTCATATTTTAAACCCTGGTTGGCGCAGGCCGATTGGTAAACTTATTTTTTATGGCTAAGTACATTTTTGTTACGGGGGGTGTTACCTCCTCCCTTGGTAAAGGAATTATTGCCGCTTCCCTGGCAAAACTGCTGCAAAGCCGAGGTTTAAAAGTTACCATCCAGAAATTCGACCCCTATATTAATATTGATCCCGGCACCCTTAATCCTTACGAGCACGGCGAATGCTACGTAACGGATGATGGCGCCGAAACCGATCTCGATCTGGGCCACTACGAACGCTTCCTCAACACCCCCACTTCCCAGGCCAACAACGTAACCACGGGGCGCATATACCAAACCGTTATCAATAAGGAAAGAGAGGGCGCCTACCTCGGTAAAACCGTGCAGGTAATCCCGCACATCACCGATGAAATCAAGCGCCGGATGCTGCTCCTGGGCAAGGAAGGCAAATATGATATTATCATCACCGAACTGGGCGGCACCGTGGGCGATATTGAAAGCCTTCCCTTTGTGGAAGCCGTGCGCCAGCTTCAGTGGGAAATGCCCGAAGAAGACTGCATGGTGGTGCACCTCACCCTCATCCCCTACCTCCGGGCCGCCAAGGAACTGAAAACCAAACCCACCCAGCACAGCGTGAAAATGCTGAGCAGCGAGGGCGTACACCCCGATGTGATTGTATGCCGCACCGAAGAACCGCTTTCCAACGACCTGAAAAAGAAAATTGCCCTGTTTTGCAATGTGCAGCCCGACTCGGTGATAGAAGCCATGGATGCCAGCAGCATTTATGAAGTACCGCTGAAAATGCTGCAGGAAGGACTGGACGTCATCGTGCTTAAAAAATTACACATCAACGGCTATGCCGCTCCCGAACTCACCCGCTGGAAAGGCTTCCTGGATAAACTCAAATACCCCAAAACCAAAGTCACGATCGGACTGATCGGTAAGTATATCGAATTACAGGATGCCTATAAATCCATTCTCGAATCCTTTATCCATGCCGGCGCCATGAACGAGTGCAAGGTACAGGTGGTAGACGTGCACAGCGAAACCATCACCGATGATAATGTGGCCGAGAAACTGGCCAAACTGGATGGCCTGCTGGTGGCCCCGGGCTTTGGCAACCGCGGCGTGGAAGGCAAGATCATCGCGGTGAAATACGCCCGCGAAAACAACCTGCCCTTCTTCGGTATCTGCCTGGGCATGCAAATGGCAGTGATTGAATTTGCCCGCAATATCCTGGGATGGAAAGATGCCCACTCCACCGAAATGGAAAAGAATACCACGCACCCGGTGATCGACCTGATGGAAGCACAGAAATCCGTTACGGCCAAGGGCGGCACGATGCGACTGGGCGCCTACCCCTGCGATATCAAAGAAGGAACCCTCGCCCATACCATCTACCAGAACACGCATATCAGCGAACGCCACCGCCACCGCTGGGAATTCAATAACCAGTATATGGCCGATTTTGAAAAAGCCGGAATGGTGCTCAGCGGCAAAAACCCGGATACGGGACTCGTGGAAATTATAGAGCTGCCGCAGCACCCCTTCTTCATCGGTGTGCAATACCACCCCGAACTGAAAAGCACGGTGGAAAATCCCCAGCCCATTTTTGTGCACTTCATCAAAGCTGCCAAGGCATTTGCCGAAAAAAGAGACGCGGTAAAAAATCCGCTGCTGCAAAGCGAAATGATTTAACCCGCTGCCGGAAGGGTTTACGCTGGTTGTTTACCAGCGGCATAAATTCTTCCCGGCATCGTTGTGTCACTCACTTGTACGGCATACCTTTGCGCATCTTGCACGAACCGCGGCTGCCATTTGCATGCATTCGTGTAAATCGTTTTCTAATTTCTTGTTTCTCTTTATGCGTAAACTCTCAATGGCAGAACTGAACCGCCTGTCGGTGGAAGAATTCAGGGAGGCCTCCAAGAATCCGGTTATCGCCGTGCTGGAAAATGTGCGGAGTGCTTATAATGTGGGCAGCGTTTTCCGCACCGCGGATGCTTTTTTGCTGAATGCCATTTACCTCACGGGCTATACCTGCTTTCCGCCGCATAAAGAAATCAAGAAAACCGCCCTCGGCGCCGAGGATACCGTGAGCTGGAAAAAATTTACCAATGCGGCCGAAGCCATTGCCGCCCTCCGCCAGGAGGGCTATAAAGTATACGCCGTGGAGCAGGCGCAAAACAGCCTTTCCTTACAATATATCAGTTTCTCCCCCGATGAAAAAGTTGCCGTTGTTTTTGGCAATGAAGTTACCGGGGTGGAACAATCCACCATTGCGCTCTGCGATGGCTGCATTGAAATTCCGCAGCTGGGTATGAAGCATTCCCTGAACATTGCCACGGCCGCCGGTGTTGTGTTATGGGAACTGATCAGAAAAAGCATTACAAAATGAGCACCATCAAGAAATATTTATCACTGGTAAAATTTGCCCATACCATTTTTGCCATGCCCTTTGCACTGATCGGTTTTTTCCTGGGCATCTTTTCGTTCCGGCAGGAAAGTTTGTACAAAACACTTTTTGTTAACCAGGGCGAGTTTGCCGCCAGCGCCGTTAAATGGGATATCCCCTTCCGGCAACTGGGAATTTTATTTTTACTCGTGGTGGCCTGCATGGTCTTCGCCCGCTCGGCCGCCATGGCCTTTAACCGCTGGCTGGATGCGGAATTCGATAAAAAAAATCCGCGTACAGCCGTTCGCGAAATACCGGCCGGCATCATTACACCCGGCAATGCACTGGTCTTTGTGATACTGAACTGCTTTGCGTTTATCGTATGCTGCTGGTTTATCAACCGGCTTTGTTTTTATCTTTCTTTTGTGGCACTTTTTGTTGTGCTTTTTTACAGCTACACCAAACGGTTTACGGCGCTTTGCCACCTGGTGCTGGGCCTGGGGTTGAGCCTGGCCCCCATCGGTGCCTATATTGCCGTTACCGGTCAGTTTGCGCTATTGCCTCTCCTGTTTTCCTTTACCGTTTTGTGCTGGGTGAGCGGCTTCGATATTATTTATGCACTGCAGGATGAAGAGTTTGACAAAAAAAACCAGCTGCATTCCATTCCGGCGGCCCTGGGCAAATCAAAGGCCCTGCGCCTCTCGGAACTGCTGCACCTGCTATCTGCTGCGGCCGTGATATATGCCGGTTATTATGGGCAGATGGGCGCCTGGTACTGGTGCGGAGTGGCTTTTTTTGCCGGCCTGCTCATCTATCAGCACCTGCTCGTAAAACCCAATGATCTGCGCAGGGTAAATATCGCTTTCTTCACCACGAATGGAATTGCCTCCGTGATATTTGCCATCTTCGTCCTCCTCGATTTATTTTTTCATTAAGTATACCTGCTGTTATAAATTAAATACTCTCTCAAAAATTTGCGCCTATAAAACGCATACCTTTACCTGCACATCTGTTTTATTCAAAATTCGAACCTCCCCATGCCCCGCATCCTTGCAATCGATTATGGCGCCAAACGAACCGGCATTGCCGTTACCGATCCCTTGCAGATCATTGCATCGGGGCTCACCACCATTGAATCGGCTTCGCTGGTTCCTTTTCTGAAAAAATACCTGCAGGAGGAAGCGGTGGAGCTGATCATCATCGGTATGCCCCTCAACTGGGATGAATCGGACACCCATGCCACCCCCCTGGTGGAAGCCGTGATCAAAAAACTCAGGAAGGAATTTCCGCAGGTTCCGCTCAAAACAGTTGATGAACGCTATACCTCCAAAATGGCCAAAGATGCCATGCTGCAGATGGGACTGAAGAAGAAAGAAAGGCGCAAAAAGGAACTGGTGGATGAAATTGCCGCCACGATAATGCTGCAGGAATACCTGCAAAGCCTGCACTGATCAGATAGCTTTTACCGTATTCATCTATACTCTTCCTCCAGACTGACCCGCCGGCCTCCCTTGATCAATGGGAACAAGGTTCCCAAATCCCCGGCAGGCAGGTTATTGGGTAACCAATGATTCAAAACCGGCCTCCGGATGCTGCTGCAGGTAACGGGATACGTCAAATACCATTACCTTTGCAGTCGTTTATTTCAAATTCTCAAATCACCGAACAGCACACATGATTCTGCCGATTGTAGCATACGGATCGCCTGTTTTGCGTAAACAATGTGAAGACATTACAGCCGATTATCCGGGACTGACGGAGCTGATTGCCAATATGTGGGAGACCATGTATAACAGCAATGGCGTTGGACTGGCCGCTCCCCAGGTAAATGTTCCCATCCGCCTTTTTACGATCGACAGTGAACAGATTTTCCGTAACCAGGAGGAAGATGAAAAAGACGATTACCCCGATGCCCCCGGTTTCAAGGGCGTTTTTATCAATGCCCATATCCTGGAACTGGATGGTGAAGAATGGCCCTATAACGAAGGCTGCCTCAGCATCCCAAAAGTGAGGGAAGACGTGTACCGCCATGAGGAGGTTACCCTCTCGTATGTGGATGAGCAGTTTCAGCCGCACACCCGTACCTTTAATGGCATCACGGCCAGGGTGATCCTGCACGAATACGACCATATTGAGGGCAAGCTATTTATCGACCACCTGAAGCCGCTCAAAAGGACCTTGCTGAAGCGGAAACTCGATGATATTTCCAAGGGCAAAATCAAGGTCGACTACCGGATGCTCTTTCCCCGCTAAAAAACCTGCACGGTTTACTGGTCTACTGTGCCCCTGGTTCCAGGTCTTTTTTGGGTTAAATTTAATACGTATTATAAAATTACACAATTTAATAAGCTTTTGTTTACAAAGTATTTATACAAAAAACAAAAAAATACTTTGTCAGTTTTCCACAGCGTAAAAAATTAGTTTTTATACCATCTCCGTGGTATTGTTTATATGGGAAATAGGTCATACTTTAGTGGTGGAATTTACCTAATCACCATTTAAACAACGCTTATGAGAAAAGTACGACTATTACTTCTTTCGGTTGGTATTTTTTTCTCGTTCGCATCCCATTCACAAAGTATTACTCCTGCCATTCTGAACTCGACGGGGGGTACCAACATGTACACCTTCTATCGGTTTGAGTGGAGTTTTGGTGAAGCCATCGCTATTGAGACGATGACAGGCACCAATTTGTGGGTAACCAATGGTGTGTTGCAGCCCGGCACGCATAACCCGGCTACGATTAACAACACCAATACATGGGACCAGGACGAGATTAAGATTCTGCCAAACCCCACCCGGGATTGGCTGGAAATTGACTTCTTCAGCAAACAGCAGGGAAGGGTAACCATGAGCCTTTACGATGAATCGGGAAGGTTTATGGGGCAAAAGCAATTTGATTATTATGGAGTGGGACGCATTGAAAAATGGTCATTTGGCCGTTATGCTTCCGGCACCTATTTCCTGAACATTCAGTTAGATCCCACTGGTCAGTCAGTACCGAAAAAGGGAACCTACAAAGTGCTCAAAATCAGATAAGCTCATTGAGTCCTTAACCATAAATTCAACATCAAAAATTAAAAATTATCTTAAACATGAAAAAGCTTTTATTAACGATAACAAGTTTTGTTGTTACGTTATTTGCGATGGCGCAGGCACCCACGATGCTCAACTATCAGGGTGTTGCCCGTAATGCCGCAGGTAATGTACTTCCTAACCAATCGGTGGGACTCCGGTTGAGCATTCTCAATGGCTCGGCCACCGGTACGGTTGTATACCAGGAAACCCGCACAGTGGTAACCAATGCTTTTGGTTTATTCAATGTGCAGGTGGGTGGCCCGGGTGCAACTTCCACTACCGGTTCAATTGCCGGTGTAAACTGGACAGCCTTTGGCGCCGGAAGCGGTCCCAAATACCTCCAGACTGAAATTGATCCCAATGGTGGTACCGCCTATGTTAACATGGGTTCTACCCAGATGCTGAGTGTGCCTTATGCACTCTATGCACTTGGTGGCGCTCCTGTTGGTCCGGCTGGTGGTGATCTTACAGGAACCTATCCTAACCCCACCATCCTGATCCCCTTCCTTCGCACACAATCAGTTCCTACCAATACAATGATCGGCATGACAAACTCTGCCACCACCGGTACACTCGGTGCCCTGCAGGGAACCAGCGCCAGCACGGATGCGAATGCCGTTGCAGTGCAGGGTACAATGTCTTCCACTTCACCGGGAGGTTTCTCCGCTGCCCTGCGTGGTGCTAATAATGGCACCGGAGGGCTGGGTATCGGTGTTTGGGGTTCTCAAAACGGATCCGGCTGGGGTGTGTATGGTGCTGCTCCTTCCGGCTTAGGTGTGTATGGTAGCACTACAAGCGGATTTGGTATTTATGGTACGGCAACTACCGGTATTGGTGCTTATGCCTCTTCTACGGGTAACAATGCTGCTAACTTCCAGAATACTACTGCTGGCAACACTGCTGCTACTGTAGCGGTTACCACCAATGGTGCAGGTGATGCCATCAACTCCGTTACAACCGGAACAGGTCGTGGCGGTTTCTTCCAGGTAAATAATGCAGCCAGCACTGCCAATGCAATTGAAGCTACTACTAACGGTACCGGCGCCAGCTGGGGTATCCGTGCCACCAGCACCGGAACCAATGGTGCAGGTTTGTTTGTACAAAGCAATGCGGCCAATACAGCGAATAACGTTCAGTCAAACCAGGCAGGTTTAGGCCGTGCCGGTTTCTTCCAGAATACCAATACGGCCAACGATGCTGACGCCGTACTGGCTTCTACCGCCACAACCGGTACAACAGCTGCCGGTGTGCATGGTACTGCCGGAACAAGCGGTATCACCGTGCTGGCTAAAAAAGGTGGTTCTTTCGAATCTGATAATGGAGTGGGTGCTTTCGCCAGCAGCGGAAGCAGTAATGGTATCATGGGTATTTCCAACACTGGTCCTGCCGGTGTGGTTGGTTTCAACTTCGGTAACGGCGCCGGTGTAAACGCCAGCAGTATCAATGGCCGCGCCGCTGATTTCAGCCTTACAGCTCCCAATAACAGCAATGTTGTTAACGCAACCACTTCCGGAAACGGTGTTGTAGTAAATGCCGCCACCAGTGGTACGGGTAATGCCATTAATGCATCAACCAGCGGTACCGGTATCGGTGTGCAAATCGCCAATACCAACGCCGCTAACGTTAACAATACCGTTTTAGTAGATAATAACAACTTAACCTCTGTTGGTTTTGGTAACGCTTCTATGCGGGTTCGCCGCGGTGTTACCAGCGGTAATACTTTCCTCTTTGTAAATACACCTACAGCCTTAACGGGTATCTCCAGCACCGGTAATGGTGTTCAGGGTACTGCCGAAACCGGCCAGGGTGTTTCTGGTCTTTCAACAACTGGTATCGGTGTGGTTGCAGCCTCTATTACAACAGGTACAGCCCTCGTGGCCCAGGCATTTGGTACAGGTTATGCTGCTCAAACAGCCGGCCGTTTACAATTTACAGGTATCAGCGAAGCCAATAACCGCATCCTTGCTTCTGATGCAACCGGTAACGCTACCTGGAAAGATCCTTCAGCTATTGGTGTGGTAGCCGGTAGCGGTACCACCAACTTTGTTCCGAAATGGACACCGAATGGTACTACCTTAGGTAATTCCCTGATTTTTGATAATGGCACCAACGTAGGTGTTGGTACTTCTACTCCCTCTTACCGGCTGGATGTGCTGCATGGCGGTTCTACCGGTATGCACGTACAATCAAGCAGCAGCTTCTCAGTTGTTGATATTGATGCCCAGAGCGGTGATGCGGCCCTGCGTTATATGGCCAATGGTGTAAACCAGTGGAACGTACGCAACCAGCCCGGCACCAACAATCTGGAATGGTTCGAATTTGGTGGCGGCGGTACCCGCCTGTTACTGCAGGATGCTACCGGTAATTTCGGTGTTGGCCAGTCTAACCCCGCTTATCGTTTAGACGTTCAGCACGGTGGTTCTACCGGTCTTCGTGTTCAGTCAACCGCCAGTTTCTCTACTGTTGATATCGATGCTGCCAGCGGTGATGCCGCTCTGCGTTTTGCCAATGCTGGTGTGAATCAGTGGAATATGCGTAACCGCCCGAGCGATAACTACCTCGAGTGGTTCGAATTAGGTGGTGGCGGTAGCCGCATGGTTATCCAGGATGGTACTGGTAACGTAGGTATCGGTGAAACTACTAACCCCACTTATCGCCTGGATGTACTGCATGGTGGTTCCACTGGTATCCGCAGCCGTTCCAGCTCAAGCTTCTCTGTTGTGGATATTGATGCTGCCAGCGGCGATGCGGCCCTGCGTTTCCAAAGTGCAGGTGTAGGTAAATGGAATACACGTAACCGTCCTGCCGATGATTACTATGAAATTTTCGAATTAGGTGGTGGCGGCAGCCGCTTCGTAATCCAGAACGGTACTGGTAACGTAGGTATCGGACAAACGGCCAGCCCCTCTTATAAATTAGACGTATTGCACGGTGGTGCTACCGGTGCCCGCATCCAGTCAAGCAGCAGCTTCTCTGTTGTTGATATTGATGGTGCCAGTGGTGATGCTGCCCTGCGTTTCGTAAAAGCCGGTGTTAACCAGTGGAATATCCGTAACCGTCCGGCTGATGACTACCTCGAAATTTTTGAACTCGGTGGTGGTGGTAGCCGCGTTGTTGTACAGGATGGAACCGGTAACGTTGGTATCGGTGAAACAACCAACCCCACTTATCGCCTGGATGTACTGCACGGTGGTGCCACTGGTATCCGCAGCCGTTCCAGCAGTACTTTCTCACTGATGGATATCGACGCCGCCAATGGTGATGCCGCCCTGCGTTTTGCAAGAGCCGGTGTTAACCAGTGGAATATCCGCAACAACCCCGGAAATGATGATCTCCAGATCTTCGAACTCGGTGGTGGCGGTGAAAGGATGCGTATTGAAAACACCACAGGCCGCGTAGTGGTTGATGGCGATTTGCATGTTGCCGGTACCTTGTCAAAAGCCGCCGGTGCCTTCAAAATCGACCACCCGCTCGATCCGGCTAACAAATACCTCTGGCATAGTTTTGTTGAAAGCCCTGACATGATGAACATCTATAACGGTAATGTTGTTACAGATGCTGCCGGTAAAGCAACCGTTTCACTGCCTGATTACTTCCAGGCCCTGAATATGGACTATCGTTACCAGGTAACTGTTATTGGTTCTTTCGCCCAGGCTATCATCAGCAAAGAAGTGGCCAACAATCAATTCGAAATCTCTACCAACCAGCCGAATGTTAAAGTTAGCTGGCAGGTAACCGGTATCCGTAACGATGCGTTCGCTCAGAAAAACCGCATCCCGAATACGGTTGAAAAAGAAGCTGCTAATAAAGGTAAATACCTGAATCCTGAAGTTTATAACATGCCCGAATCTGCAAGGATCGGATATACACAGGAACCCGAACAGTCTTCTATCAAACAAGGCAAACTGGCCCCGATGAATCCGGCCGCTGCTAAGCTGGCTGATATTAAAGGAACCAGTGTGGAAGATATACAAGTAGCTACCAAAACAGTTGCTCCTAATCCCGCAAACCTGACTGGTAGCGTACTGGATGTACCTGTAGCCAAGCCTTCCGCTAAGAAAGTGGATGCCAGCGGTAGTGTTTCTGAAAACAGTATCCCGCAGGCTCCTGCTCAGAAAGTTGCAGAAGATAAAAACGGTAGCACCAGCAATTTCAAACCGGCTCCGGTTAAAGAAACGGCTGCTCCTGAAAAAACCGTTCCGGTAAGTGCTGCTCCGGCTGCTACTCCTGTTCAGCTGATCAACCCGGCTAACCTGGGCAATGCAGCTTCTTCTCCGGATCTGACTACCCCCAACGCAGGAAATACTGAAGCCAGCAAAGCTCCGGCTACTGTTTCCCCTGAAGTTAAAGTTGGTCAGGCCGCTCCGCAGGAAGTAAAAGAAGTAACTCCTTCTGCTGCTCCTGCTGCACAGAAACTGCCTGCAGTTCCGATGCAATCAACAGAAAAATCAAAAGGAAAAGAATAATCCGCTTCCTTTAAGATAATTTCAATTTTGGCGGGTATGAACAAAGTTCATACCCGCTTTTTTTTACCTTGCATCCATGAAACGGGAAATCCTTCTGGCCTGTTTACTCCTTACCGGATTTGCCACCCCGGCACAGGACTCGGCCTTTCAGGTTAGCAAAAACCTGGTGGTTACCTTGTCGCCCGTGGTTGTCAATAATAAGCTCAATGTACCCGCCTTCATCAGCCGGGTGCGAAACGACTCCTCCTTTTACAAGGCCTTCCGCAACCTGCATATCCTGCAATTCGTTGCGATTAATGATATACGGATGAACAACAGTGACGGCGAGCCTATCGCCACCCTGCACAGCAAAACCCGGCAGCTCCGCTCGGCCAGCTGCCGCACCATGCAGGTACTGGAAGAGCAGACTACCGGCGATATTTATGATGAAGACCATCATTTCAATTATTATACCGCCCAGCTGTATGCATCACTGTTTTTTACCCGGGATTCCGTTTGCGGGGAAGACAATATTGTAACCGGCCGGGAATTCAGCACATCAGGTAAAAGCGGTATGGAGAAACATAAGGAGCAGCTGAAAATGCTGTTCTTCAACCCGGGGAAACGGATCAACGGACTGCCCTTTATCAGCGACAAAACTGCGCTGTTCGAAGAGGAGATGGCGGATAAATACGACATGAGCATTGATATGGATATCCATAACAATACCAGTTGCTATCTTTTTACCATCCGCGTAAAACCCGAAAACAAATCGGAGGTGGTAATCGACGAAATGAGGACCTGGTTCGACGACCGGACCAATGAAGTCGTCGCCCGCAATTACAGCCTCAGTTATTCGGCCCTCGTATACGATTTCAGGGTGCAGATGGAAGTGGAACTGGGACATGCCGGGCCCTACCTCGTTCCTACCCTTCTGCGCTATACCGGCAACTGGAAAGCGATTTTCAAGCCCCGTGAGCGGGGTGTATTTACTGCCACCCTTTTTGATTTCAGCAGCCATTAACATTTGTTTTTCAGGCCTGCCGCTTAACTTTATTTCATGAAACAGTTCAACCATCCGGGTTTCTTATTACTGGCCTGCCTTTTTGCAGGCCTGCAGGTAACGGCCCAAACCAAAGGCCGCGATTTTTCGGAAGTAGACAGATATGTGGCTTCATTAGGCCCGCTCGACAGCATGAGTATGGGCAGCATCAGCAGCACCCTTACCGAAAAATTTCCTGATAAAATCGACAAGGCGCATGCCATCTATTACTGGATCACGCATAATATCAATTTTGATGTGAAAGCCGCCCGGGCGAGTTATATGGACGAAACCTACTCTCCGGCCAAAGTGCTGAAAAGCCGTAAAACTGTTAGTACGGGCTTCGCCTCCCTCTTCCAGGATATGTGCAGCAGCGCCGATATACGCTGCCTGACGGTAGATGGCTTTGTTCGTCTGAATACCGAACAAATCGGAGAGCGGGCACCTGAAAAAAATCATAGCTGGGATGTGGTACAACTGGGGCAGAGCCCGGACACCTGGTATTATGTTGACCCCACGCTGGGTAGCGGTTATCCAGATGCGGAGATGAAAAATTTCACGAAGCAGTATAATGAAGGCTACTTTTTTACCGATAAGGAGCTATTCAACCTGCAGCATTTTCCCGATAATATGGCCTGGCACCTGGGCGGCGGCACCCGTAACCGGAAAGAGTTTTTTGAATTCCCGCTCTTATACGGTTTTGCCTTCCAGGCGGGTCTGAAAAGTTTTAGTCCGAAGGCTGGCGCCATCAAAACCGCTCTTAACAAAACAATCAGCTTCAGCTATAAGTTTCCGCCGGATGCCCCCGTGGCCAGGATTACCGTTATCACGGGTGAGAAGAAAAAACTGAAAAGCAAAGATGTGAACTTCAGCTACTCCGGAGGCGCCCTCAGCTTCGATTATAAAATAGAACAGGAAGGTGATTACCCCTTGCGCATCCTCATCGATGACAAGGAGTTTATGGAATATATCGTAACAACGGACTAATAAAACAGCCCCTTTGCAGGGGCTGGTATCAGGCTCTTTGTTTGCGTTTCGATTTTTTCAGCGCCATGCTGATTACCTTACTGAGTTTTTCGTAAGTGGGTTTCCCTTCCACGGCCTCATCATTCACGAAGAATGCCGGTACGGTTCTTACGCCTTTCTCTATGCCCTCATTTAAATCGTTCCGCACCTGCCAGCCATAAGTGGAATTCAGCAGGTCGTCCAGGAAATGCTTGTTTTGCACACCGGCCTCACGGGAGTATAACTTAAGGCTGGTTACCCCCAGGCGCCGGCGGTTTTCGAAAAGAATATTATGCATTTCCCAGAATTTCCCGGACTGGGAAGCTGCCACAGCTGCCTCTCCTGCCTTCATCGAATGCTGATGAATTTTCAGCATCGGAAAGTGCCGGAACTGGAAACGTATCTTTCCGTCGAAATCATGAAGTAATTTCTTTACCACCTCGTTTGCACGGGCGCAATCCTCATTTTCATATTCACCAAATTCCATCAGTGTAACACTGGCATCGGGGTTACCTACATAAATCTGGTTAGAAGGTATAATCTCAATATTATCCTTTGCTTTTGAAGCCATAGTATTTGTCGTTTTTTACCACTGTGAACAGCAGCAGATTATAAATATACATAATTATAACAGTAGAACCAGCTTATTTGTTGGCTGCTTTTTTCTTCTCCGGCTCGCTGTTTTCATTCCTGAAAACCACGGTTCCATCAAAAACGTCTACCAGAACCGCCCGGGTCTTATCCACATCGCCTGCCAGGATCCGTTTACTCAGCTGGTTAATGATCTCTTTCTGGATCAGCCGTTTGAGCGGACGGGCCCCAAACTGGGGATCGTAGCCATTCTCGGCCAGGTAATCAATCGCATAATCACTGAACTGGAGGTTGATCCCGCTTTCGGCCACCAGCTTTTTAAGGTTATCAAGCTGGATACGGATGATACCCCTTATTTCCTTCTTCATCAGCGGCTGGAACATGATAACCTCATCAATACGGTTGAGAAATTCGGGACGAATTGTTTGCCGCAGCAAGGCCATCACTTCTTCCCGGGTGGCTGCCACCACTTCCTCCTTATTCTTCTCAGTCACTTTTTCAAAATTCTCCTGTATGATCTGGCTGCCCATATTGCTGGTCATAATGATGATGGTGTTCTTGAAATTCACCACCCGGCCTTTGTTATCCGTCAGCCGTCCGTCATCAAGCACCTGCAATAACACATTAAATACATCCGGGTGCGCCTTCTCAATCTCATCCAGCAAAACCACGCTATAAGGCTTACGGCGAACCGCCTCTGTAAGCTGGCCCCCTTCCTCATAGCCCACATAACCCGGAGGTGCCCCTACCAGCCGGCTCACGGTATGCTTTTCCTGGTATTCACTCATATCAATCCGCGTCATCATGTTTTCATCATCAAAAAGGTAATCCGCCAGGGCCTTTGCCAGCTCTGTTTTACCCACACCGGTGGTACCCAGGAAAATGAAAGAGCCGATGGGGCGTTTGGGATCCTGCAAACCGGCCCGGCTGCGCCGGATGGCATCGGATACCGCTTCAATAGCTTCTTCCTGTCCCACCACCCTTTTGTGCAATTCGTCTTCGAGGTGCAGCAGCTTTTCCCTTTCACTCTGCAACATCTTAGTTACAGGGATGCCCGTTGCTTTTGCCACATTTTCGGCAATGTCTTCTGCATCCACTTCTTCCTTCAGTAATCTTTTTTCGGCTACCTCATCCAGTTCCTTAGTATAAGTGGCTATTACGTGCTCCTGTTCCTTTATTTTACCATAGCGGATCTCAGCCACTTTTCCATACTCCCCTTCCCTTTCTGCTTTCTCGGCCTCCTGTTTCAGTATTTCAATAGCGGCTTTGGCATTCTGCACTTTCTCCACAATTTCTTTTTCCTGTTGCCACTTGGCTTTAAACGTATCCCGCTGGACCGAAAGATTGGATATTTCGGTATTCAGTTCTTTCAGTTTCGCCTCATCATTTTCCCGCTTGATAGCTTCCCGTTCGATTTCGAGCTGGCGGATCTGGCGTTCCAGTTTATCCAGTTCCTCGGGCATGCTGTTCATTTCAAGACGCAGCCTGGCGGCGCTTTCATCAATCAGGTCGATCGCCTTATCCGGCAGAAAACGATCCGTGATATAACGATGCGAGAGTTCCACGGCGGCGATAATGGCTTCATCTTTAATCCGCACATGGTGATAGGTTTCGTAACGGTCTTTCAATCCGCGTAAAATAGAAACCGCATCTTCCACAGTAGGCTCATCAATCATCACTTTCTGAAACCGCCGCTCAAGGGCCTTATCCTTCTCAAAAAATTTCTGGTATTCGTTCAGGGTGGTAGCACCGATAGCCCGGAGTTCGCCACGGGCCAGCGCGGGCTTCAGGATATTGGCTGCATCCATGGCGCCATCGCCACCGCCGGCACCCACCAGCGTATGAATCTCGTCGATAAATAAAACAATCTCTCCCTCACCCGATGTCACTTCTTTCACCACCGATTTCAATCTCTCTTCAAACTCACCTTTGTATTTTGCGCCGGCAATCAGCTGGCCCATATCCAGGGCATAAATAATTTTTGATTTCAGGTTCTCCGGTACATCTCCGTTTACCACACGCATCGCCAGGCCCTCGGCAATGGCTGTTTTACCCACACCGGGCTCTCCCACCAGTATCGGATTGTTCTTGCTCCGCCGGGAAAGAATATGCAGGGTGCGCCGGATCTCTTCATCCCGGCCGATCACCGGATCCAGTTTCCCGGAACGGGCCATTTCATTGAGGTTCTTGGCGTATTTATTCAACGCATTGAATTGCGTTTCGGATGTTTGGGAAGAGATGGTGGCGCCTTTGCGCAGGTCTTTAATAGCAGCGATAAGACCTTTTTCGGTAAGACCGGCATCTTTGAGCAGTTTGCCTGTATTATCTGAACCCTGCAGGAGCGCCAAAAGCAGGTGCTCCACACTTATGAATTCATCATTAAACTGTTTCAGGCTGGCGCCGGCCCGCAGGAGGATATTGTTCGCTTCGCGGCTCAGCGACTGAGCCGGTTCCCCACCTGCGATTTTGGGTAGTTTTTCAAGATTGCTGTTCAGCTTATCATCCAGATAAGCAATGTTAACATTGTTCTTTTTAAGCAGAAATTCAACCGGCGAATCCTTATCCGCCAGTAATGCTTTTAATATATGTTCGGTTTCAATACTGACATTCCCGGCATTATAAGCCAGTTGCTGGGATTGCTGTAAAATTTCCTGTGATTTTATGGTCAGATTTTGTGTACTCATTCTTAGTAATTTTAAACTTAGGGAGCAAAACTCAATCCAACCCCAAACTGAACGCAATTATGGCATACACAACCCGTTATAACTGCCGCAAATTCAGCCTGATAGCAGCTTTCCTGTTATTCTTACAGTTTGTACAGGCCCAGGATAAAAACAATAGCCGGGAGTACGATTTTACCCAGGTAGATGCCTGGCTGGAGGATAATATAAGTGATCTCGGAGGCCGGGCGGTACTGGTGATCCTGAAAGACGGGCAACTGCTCTATGAACAGTCGTTTAATAACATGAAGCGCAGCCAGAAAGCGGTTGCCCGCTACCTGGCCCGCCGGCAGGGTAAAAGTACGGAAGAGGCAGTTCAGGACTTCAGTTTTGATACCCGTGAGCGTATCGCCAGTTGCAGCAAATGGCTGAGCGCTGCCCTGGTAATGACCTTTGTGGATGATGGTTCGCTTCAACTTGAGGATACCCTTGGAAAATTTCTGCCGGTACTCAGCGCCAATGGAAAAGGAAATATCACCATCTGGCAATGCCTTAGTCATCTTACCGGCATCAAAGCGGGCAATTTCAGGGAAACACAGGAGATGATGAAAGAAATCCATACGATGGATGAAGCCATTATACAGATTGCCCGGCAACCGATGGAGGGCCCTCCCGGCAAAACCTTTCATTACAGCAGCGCCGGCCTCCAACTGGCGGCTGCGGTGATTGAAAAAATCAGTGGCAAAGATTTTGAAACCTTGTTCGCCGAACGCATTGCCCGTCCCTGCGGGATGACGAATACTGATTTTGGGCATGGAGCTGTTCCCTTGCCGGCCGGTGGCGGATGGAGTACCGCTGAAGATTATATCAGGTTCCTCAACATGATCCTGCATGACGGTTTATATAATGGACGCAGGGTACTGAGTGCCGCCGCGGTGGCCGCTATGCAAAAAAATCGTGTAGCGGCAGATGCCGTGATCGCATACACGCCAGCCGAAGCCGGTAACTGGGGATATGGGTTTGGCGAATGGGTAATGGATGATGCAACCGGCGATCAGCGCTCAGCTGCAGTAACCAGTCCGGGCCTGTTTGGCAGCTTTCCCTGGATCGACAGGAACCGTGACTATGCTGCTTTTCTTTTTACATTTAACATTCACAGCAAGGGCCGCAATGACCGTTATAAAAAGCTGAAGTCGCTGGTAGATGAGGCCCTTAACAATTGAATGCGGGTACATTACTCCGCAAGCCTTACCTTTGCGCCGGTTTTGGCAACGCTAACGTTGATCCGAAAACCGCAGCAAATTGTCTATCATGAGAAAAATAATCATTGTGCTGCTGGCGGTTATGGCCGTAATGCCCGCCCTGGCACAAAAGAAAAAACATCAGCGCTTACTGGAAGGCATGTATCTTCAGTGGGGATACAACACAGAATGGTATACTAAAAGCACTATTCATTTTCTGCTGCCGGGTGGTACCAATTTCAAACTGCACAAGGTGAGTGCCGTAGACCGGCCCGACCTCGATGCCATCTACAAGAAACCCAAGGACATTTCCATTCCGCAATACAATTACCGCATTGGCTTCTACCTCAATAAAAAACACAGCCGGGCACTGGAACTCAACTTCGATCATGCCAAGTATATCGTGTACGACGGGCAGGTAGCCCATGCAAGCGGCACCATTGATGGCAAAAGTATTAATGCCGACACCTTACTGGATCCGAAAAATTTCCTTCATTTTGAGCATACAGACGGAGCCAACTGGCTTCACATCAATTATGTACAGCAGCATACGCTGGTAATGACCAAAAAGCAGAAGCACCCCCTGCTCACCTATGTATGGAAGGCCGGGGCCGGAATCAATATTCCCCGGACCGATTTTACCTGGCGGGGAAAACGCCTGAATAACGATTTTCATGTGGCGGGTTACAATGTGAGTGTGGAAGGCGGGTTACGTTTATATCCCCTCAAAAAATTCTTCATCGAAACCACAGGGAAAACGGGATATGTCCGGTATGTGAATGCACTGGCCAACAGTCCGGAACTGAAAGACAGCCGGGCCCGTCACAGTTTTGGTTATTTTGAATTTATCGCCACCATCGGGTACGATATTAAGTTTTGATACGCCGAACCGGTTAAAATAGCTTACAGCAAAAGCCCTTTCGTCTGACAGGGCTTTCGTATTTTTATAGCGTATGAACAAAGCTGCAGCACACACCCGTTTGGTAAAATCACTGGCCTATGAGCAGGGCTTTGATTTTTGCGGCATCGCCGCAGCCACCCGGCTGGATGAGGATGCCCGGCGGCTGGAACAGTGGCTGAATGCAGGTATGCAGGGACAGATGCAATACATGGAAAATCATTTTGAGCTGCGTATTGATCCCTCCAAACTGGTTCCCGGCGCCCGTTCGGTTATCACCCTGCTGCTGAATTACTATCCCGCTGAACAGCAGGACAAAGGCCTGCCGCAGGTTGCAAAATATGCGTATGGAGAAGACTACCACCTGGTGATACGCGATAAATTAAAGCGGCTCTTGGGCGGCTTGCACAGCCAGATCGGTGCAGTGGCTGGGAGAGGCTTTGTAGACAGCGCTCCCGTGCTGGAGCGCAGCTGGGCCCTGCTTTCAGGATTGGGATGGATTGGCAAGAATGGAAATCTTATCAATAAACAACAGGGTTCCTTTTTTTTCATCGCCACCCTGATCACCGACCTGGAACTGGAATACGATGCCCCCTATGCGAAAGATTATTGCGGCAGTTGCACCCGCTGTATTGATGCCTGCCCCACCGATGCGATCCTGCCCGGCAAAATTGTGGATGGCAGTAAGTGTATTTCATATTTCACGATTGAATTAAAAGAAGCGCTGTTACCCGAAAACAGGAAAGGTCAATTTGAGAACTGGCTTTTCGGCTGTGATACCTGCCAGGATGTTTGCCCCTGGAACCGGTTTTCAGCACCGAATCATACAAGCGCTTTCACTCCTGTCCCGGCGCTTTTAGCTTACACCTGCAAAGACTGGGAAGAGCTGACAGAAGAATCCTTTAAGGTTATTTTCCGGAATTCTCCATTGAAAAGAACTAAGTTTGAAGGAATTAAACGCAACCTCCGTTTTATCGCCCCCGATCATGCATCCTGATATTGAACGGTTATATAAACTGGCGGCTCAGCCGCAGCGACTGGTGCTTGGGCTCATGAGCGGCACTTCGCTGGATGGTCTGGATATTGCCCTTTGCCGCTTCAGCGGCAGCCGCCCAGGTTTCCGGTTACTCCGGTTCACCAGCATACCCTATGATAATTTTTTTAAGGAGCAGGTGCTTGCCGTTTTTTCCAAAAGAGAAATCAGCCTGGAGCAATTATGTCTGCTGCATCCCTGGATAGCCCGGCAACATGCCGCCATGGTAAATACGGTGCTGAAAGAATGGGGCATTGATAATAAGGAGATCGATCTGCTGGCCTGTCATGGACAAACGGTTTTCCATGCTCCTCAGCGCCTCCATGGAAATGCTGTTTTCGGGAATGCCACCCTGCAGATCGGCGATGGTGATCACCTGGCCATGGCAACGGGTATAATCACCCTTAGTGATTTCAGACAGAAAAATATTGCCGCCGGAGGGGAAGGCGCTCCGCTGGCTACTTATGGAGATGCCCTCTTGTTCCGGTCGGCCGATGAAAACCGCATCCTGCTCAATATCGGCGGCATTGCCAACTTCAGCTGGTTGCCGGCAGATGTCAATGAAACACTCCTGGCAACCGATACGGGGCCTGGTAATACCATTATGGATGCATTTATCCGCAAAACCGGCCATGGTAAGCATTTTGATGAAGACGGGCGCATGGCGGCCAGTGGCAGCATAAATGAAATATTATTATCCCGGTTGAAAGCGGCTCCTTATTTCAAATCGGCATTCCCAAAAACAACCGGTCCCGAATTATTCAACCTGGATTTCCTCGAAGAAGCAATCCGCATTACCGGGCTTGCTATTTCGGCGGAAGATATCATGGCTACCTTAAATCGTTTTACGGCCGAAACTATTGCTGACGCCATTTTGCAGGTTACCGGCAACAGAAAAGAATTTGCGGTGTATGTGAGTGGCGGCGGATCGCACAATACAACACTGATGCAACACCTGGCTGCCTGTTTACCGGGAACCGGTATCCATTCTTTTACGGCACTCGGGGTAAACCCGGATGCAAAAGAAGCCCTGCTGTTTGCGGTGTTGGCCGATGCCTGTGTAGGTGGCTATGGGAATGAGAGATACCCGGGATTACCGGCTGTTGCCATGGGAAAAATAAGTTTACCTCATTGAGACTGCTCAGCATAGGCTTTCAGGTTATTGAGAGCCTCTTCAAAACCCGGGCCCGTAACTTTTTCGAGGAAGATACCATAGAATTTTTCCCAGGGATACCATTTTAAACGGGTAGTGGCCTGCCATTCCACCTGCACGCTGTCGGGCGTTGAGAGAGGCAGAACACTGATCATATTCTGCCAGTCATTTTCTCCTTCGCGGCTCAGCACCATGCGGATGCTGCTGGCATCTGCAGCCGTTAAACGAAAGCTGTTCTTTTTCCCGGCCGAATACCATTCGCAATAACTTCCGGCAAGGGTACTGCCGGTGCTGTAATGTATGGCTCCGGTATCCGCTTTAAAAACGGGCTGCCAGTGCTTCCAGTTGCGAAGGTTACTGATTTGAGCAAATACTTTACTGGCAGGCGCTGCAATCACAACGCCCCGCGACACCCGCACTTTCGCCGGTATCAGTAATGATAATAAAGTAATGGTGAGAAAAAGTCCGCCCAATACCAGAATAGCTCCTTTCAGCATCCGCATATTATTCCCATTTAAAAACTTTGATGGCAATTGCGTAAACGATCACCATCCAGATCCCCAAAATACCCAGTTCTTTCCAGCAATCCCACAAATGCAGGCCGGTAAATGATAATTTCCGCATGGCATCATTGAATTGCGTAAGCGGTAATACATTACGGCAGATCACCTGCAGCCAGCCGGGGAAAACATCAATCGGGAAGAAGGTACCCGCGAGCAGCATTTGCGGAAAAGCAAATAGATTGATAAGAAGCGGAATGGAGGTATCCGATTTCACGACACTGCTGAAAATCAGCCCCACGCCCAGCAACAGCAGCAGCATCACCACCGACATGAGTGTCATCTCGAGGAATGTGAGCAATCCGTGTACCAGCGTGAAATGCAGGAAGAAATAACCCAGTGCGATCAGCATAACCACGTTTACCAGCTGAAACACGAGGCGGCTCATACCGATGCCAAGCAGGATATTCATCCGGCTGACAGGCGTGGCATAAAAACGTTTAAGAATGAGTTGCTGCCGGAACTGAAAAAAGATAAAGGATATTCCAAACAGTGTCGAGAACAGAACAGAAAAGCCCAGCATTCCCGGCAGTACAAAATCGATATTACGGTAGGGCCTTACCGAGTACACATAGGAATCTACACGTGATTTATTGTTGGGTGCCACTTCTTTCAGTGTCACCACATTGAGTGTGCTGGTAAAAATCTGTTTGAGCGGTTCGATAGCGGCTCCGCTGGCTGTGGTGAGGGTATCATGAATGATATACTCGTTATGCCCGGAAGAATCAGCCGGGGCAATTTTTTCGATCCGGATAATGGCCGAGATATTATCCTTTTCCAGCGCCAGGCGGCGGGCGGCGGTATCGGTGGTACCGTCGGCATTTTTAAAAGAAACCAGGGTGATCAGGGGATTATTCCGGATACTGTGCAGAACGGCATTATTGGTGTCGGAGTTGTCGGATAATGCGATTTTGTAATGCACCCCGCCTCCATCCCCAAAAGATCCGAAAACGAAGATGAAGATGATGGGAAACAAAAAACTGAATACCAGTGCACTCGGATTACTCATGATCGAGAGGAAGCTGGCTTTCAGGATGGCAAGAAAGGCCCTGAACTGGCTATATGACTGCATTCATTTCAGATTTGGAGTGTAAAGCTATTGCAAATAATCATTTTAAAAAACTGAAATTTAAGACAAATGTCGTATATTGTGGCGTCAAATGTCATGAAGATGAAAAAAGAAGGAAATACAAAGGCCACTACCCCTTATAAACCCAAACAAAGTGTACCAAAGGTACAGGAGCCGGCACCCGTTTATAAGCCGGTGAAAGCCCTGCCGGCTGTGAAAGATTTTACCTATGCTGAGTTTAAAAAAATCGCCGGCAGCACCCCTTTTACACAGGCAGAATGGGCCGCCATGCTGCATGTGAGTGAGCGCACCCTTCAGCGGTATGCCAGAGATAACAGTCATTTTGCCCCTATCAATGCGGAAAGGGCGCTCCAGATAGCCAGGGTCATCCGGAAGGGCAAGGAGGTGTTTGGCAACAGCGACAAATTCTTCAACTGGCTGCGGCGCGAACCTTTCATGCTGGGCGGCAACCTGTCGGTAGCCTCCCTCCAATCGGCTGAAGGGATCGAGCGGATACTGACTCAATTGGGCAGAATTGAACAAGGCTTATTCGCATGATCACCTACCGTATCTGCCGCTCTGTTTTCAAAAATGATATCTCGGGCAATGGGGCCAAACTATATGGCTCCCGCTGGAATACAAAGGGTATGCCCATGCTTTTTACGGCCGGGCATATTTCATTATCTGCCCTGGAAATGCTGGTACACATCAATTTTATGGAGATACCGGATTCATTTCACCTGTTGCAAATCAGTATCCCGGATGAAGTGCCGGCGCATGAGATCAAACTCAGCAAACTCAAACCTGCCTGGAAGCATGATGAAGAGTACACGGCCTTTATAGGTGATGAATTTCTGCGGCAGAATGAAGCCCTGTTTCTTAAAGTACCCTCAGCGGTTATCCCGGAAGAAAATAATTATATCATCAACCCGCTCCACCGCGATTTTCCGAAAGTAAAACTGATAAAGGCAAAGCCCTTTACCTTTGACAAAAGATTTTTCAGCAGCTGATGCATACCGTTTACATTTTGCTGGGCAGTAATATGGGAGACAGTGCCAAACACCTGTCAACCGCCGCAACGGCGATCAGCCGGCACATCGGCAGTATCAAACGCCGCTCGGGCCTGTACGAGACTGCCGCCTGGGGTAATACCCGGCAGGCCGATTTTCTGAACCAGGTACTGGTGGTGCATACAGAGCTGGAAGCGGCAACTCTTATGCCGCTGCTGCTCCGGATCGAAAAAGATATGGGCCGGGTGCGGCGCAAAAAAAATGACCCCCGTATTATCGATATTGATATTCTCTTTTATGACAAGGAGGTGATTGATCTCCCCGATCTGCAGGTGCCCCATCCCCAATTACCTAACCGGCGCTTTGTACTGGTGCCGCTGAATGCCCTGTCGCCCCGTTTTGTACACCCGGTTTTAAAAAAAACTATCCACCAGTTATTAAGAGTTTGCCCGGATCATCTCCCTGTGAAAAAAATTTGATTTTTAAGCGGTCAATTCCATTTATTTTGCAGCTCCTGGTACAGTCCTGAACAATAAACCGTTTGCTGCTGGCGGGGTCGTTACATCATGAAGTACAATTTTGTTACCATAGAAGGAAATATCGGAGCCGGAAAGACCACACTGGCCCATATCCTCAGCAAACATTATAATGCCCGGCTGATCCTTGAAGAGTTTGCCGACAATCCCTTCCTCTCGAAATTTTACGAAAGTCCGGCGCAATATGCCTTCCCCGTGGAGTTATTTTTTATGGCCGAACGCTACAAGCAGCTGAAGGAATTATTGCAGACCAAAGATATGTTCCAGCATATCACCATTTCGGATTACCTGTTCACCAAATGCCTGCTGTTTGCGAAAGTGAACCTGCAGGACGATGAGTTCCGGCTTTACCAGAAATTGTTTGATATCATCAACCCCCAGATTGTGCAGCCCGATATCCTCATATACCTGCATACTCCCGTAAACAAATTGCAGGAGAATATCAGGAAAAGAAACCGGGAGTATGAGCAATCCATTCCCAACGATTATCTTTTTACCCTCCAGGAAACCTATACCCAATACATCAAGCAACACAATATAAAAACACTTTTTGTGGATGCGGCCAATGCCGATTTCCTGGGCAATGAGGAGCACATAAAAGTGATTACCGATGCCCTCGATAAGGAATACGAAAGCGGACAGCATTATATTACGCTGCCATAAGATACAGGCATGAACAGTAACCGGCTTCCTGCAGAATACTGGCATTTTCTTTTTGCACGGCTTTTCTTCGTGCTGGGGCTCCGTATGATCACCACGATTGTGATTTACCAGCTTTTTCACCTGGCCAGTACCTATATGGTGGGGATCGCCGGGCTCTGTGAATTTGTTCCGGCTGTTATTGCCGCGATCTACTCCGGGCATTATATCGACCAGCACAATAAAAAGAATATCCTGGTTATTGCCTACGGCTTTTATCTTCTCTGTGGCCTCACATTGGGCATCATCAGCATACCGCATTTCGGGCTGGCAGTACATTTTAAAATCCTGCTGATCCTGGGCATTGTTTTTTGCACGGGTATTATCCGTTCCTTCGCAGGCCCGGCAGCCAATAGCATGATTGCAGCAATTGTACCACGGGAGCAGCTGCCCAAAGCGATATCGCTGAATTCGTCTACCTGGCTGGTATCGTCCATACTGGGACATGCCTGCGGTGGTTTGCTGATTGCCCTGGCCGGCATTGCCAACGCCTATTTTACCACGGCCCTGCTGATAACCATCGCCGGTTTTTTTGCACTGCGGCTGAAACCCAAGCCCCCCGTAAAAAAACAAATACAGGAAAGCACCTTCAGTGCTATACAACAGGGCTTCAGCTTTGTGTTCAATAATAAAAACCTGCTGGGCGTAATCTCACTCGATCTTTTTGCCGTACTCTTCGGCGGCGCCGTGGCCTTTATCCCCGAGATAGCCGATAAAGTGCTACGAACCGGTCCTATCGGTTACGGCTTTCTGAATGCTGCCATGGACATCGGAAGCCTGGTGAGCATTGTTATCCTGCTCCTGTTCCCCATGAAACAAAAACAGGGATTAAAAATGATGCTGGCGGTGGCAGGTTTCGGCTTATGTATTATCGTGTTTGGCTTATCCCCTGTTTACTGGCTGAGCTTTGCAGCGCTGGCCGCAGCCGGCTTCTTCGACGGAATCAGTGTGGTGGTAAGAGGCACGATTGCCCAGTTGAATACACCGGATGAATTGCGGGGAAGAGTGGCTGCCATTAACCTGATCTTTATAAATTCATCCAACGAACTGGGGCAGTTTGAAAGCGGCATCACCTCCCGTTGGTTCGGCACCATCCCCGCTATTATTTTCGGAGGTGTGATGTCGGTGCTGGTGGTGGGCGCTACCTGGCTAAGGTTCCCCCGCCTGAAAGAAGTGAAATACTGAGAATAATGTAAATTTAATGGCTGTTGATCATCCGCTATTAACTTCCGGATCAGCTTCTATTCAATTCACCTAAACCTGTTCTTATGTATCGCCGGTCCTTTTTACGCAACACCACCCTCACACTGGGCGCTCTGGCGCTGGGCAACCGCGAAGCCCTGGCGGCTTTCCTCACTGATCCTGCCTGGAAAATAAAAATGCTCACTGATGATATCGGTGTATTCTCCGAAAAGGGAGGAACCATTGCCTTCCTGCTCTCCAAAAAAGGAATTGTAGTGATTGATTCGCAGTTTCCCGAACAATCTCAACACCTGATTGACGAATTAAAGAAGAAGTCAGAAAAGCCCTTCCGCCTGTTGCTGAACACGCATCACCATGGCGATCATACCTCCGGGAATATCTCTTTCAAGGGACTGGTTGAACATGTGGTGGCCCATGAAAACTCGAAAGCCAACCAGGAACGGATGGCCCGGGAACAGAAAAAGGAAGCCACGCAACTCTACCCGGATATTACATTTGGCGACGATGGCTGGCGCCAGAAAATGGGCAAGGAAAAAATCCGTACTTATTATTTTGGCGCCGGGCATACCAACGGAGATGCCATCATTCATTTTGAACACGCCAATATTGTGCATATGGGCGACCTGGTTTTTAACCGCCGGCATCCTTTTGTGGACAAAACAGCCGGTGCCAGCATCGACAACTGGATAAAAGTGCTGGATAAAACGATCCGTACCTTCGACAGTAATACGCAATTTATCTGCGGCCATGCCGCCGCCGAATATGATATTGTTGTAAAAGCTGATGACCTGAAATCTTTTGGCGATTACCTGGGCAATGTGCTGAAATATACAGAAGACCAGATTAAGCAGGGCAAAACAAAAGACGAAATTGTTAAAGCAAAAGAGATCCCAGGCTCCCCTGAATGGAAAGGAGATGGCATTGAACGGCCGCTTATTGCCGCTTATACCGAATTGACTGCCAAATAGTTGCCAATAAGCCGAATATTACTATCTTAGCTCCTCGGTTAATAACCGATTGCTTGCAATAAAAATCCCCCGATATTCTTACCGGGGGATTTTTTTATTTTCCTGTATTATTTTTTTATCTCGCTATCACAAACGGGAAGCTGGCCTTCTCCTGTGTATTGTACACTTCCAGGAAGTAGGTACCACTGGGCAGGTTCGTCTCATTCATCGGGATCACACTGCCGTACAGCAGACCCGTGAAGTGGTATTCCTTCATCACCTTACCATCTGCCGCCACAATCCTCACATTGAACTCCTTGTACACATCACTCAGGAAACGGATGTTAAAGCGGCCATTGTTCGGGTTGGGATAGATCCGGATCGCCGTCGCAAACACATTGTGACGCTCGATACAATCATTCACCACTATCGTCGCATTCACCGCATTGGTACAGCCGCTGCTGTTCGTATACGTATACGTGATCGTGGATGCTCCCAGGCCCGCCAGTCTCGCGTTGAACGTATTGTTCACCACACCCCGGCCGCTCCATACTCCGCCCGCAGGCGTCGCATTCAGCACCACCACCGTATCCGTCAGACATACACGCGGAGGCATATTCGTAAACACCACATTGGGGCTCGGATTCACCGTGATCGTGAACGTACGGGCAGGACCCGCACAAGTGGCGCCACCGCTGATCAGCGTAGCCGTGTACGTAACCGTAGCCGTGATCGGGCTGTTTGTCGTATTGATCGCCGTGAAGCTCGGGAAGCTACCCGTACCTCCCGGTACAAGACCCACCCCTATTGAGGGATTGTCGATCGTCCAGTTGAAGACCACGCCCGCCACACTGCTCGTCGGCGTAACAGCTGCCGTCGTGCTGCCATTACATACCGTCTGGTTCGCTATCGCATTCACACTGGCCGTCGGGTTCACCGTGATCGTAAAGCTCATCGCCGTGCCCCCACATGTACCCGCCGTCGGCGTCACCGTGATCGTCGCCGTAATCGGCGCACTCGTGGCATTGGTGGCCGTGAAGCTCGCAATATTACCCGTCCCGCTGGCCGCAAGACCAATGGACGTATTGCTGTTCGTCCACGCAAACGTGGTCCCCGCCACTGCACTGCTGAAGTTGATAGCGCCCGTGGCCGCTCCATTGCACAGCACCTTATTACCCACCGCGTTCACACTGCCCGTCGGGTTCACCGTGATTGTATAGGTAACCGGTGTGCCCGCACAGCTCACGCCGGCATTGCTGTAGTTCGGCGTTACCGTGATCGTGGCCGTTACAGGGGCGCTCGTGTTATTCACCGCCGTGAAGCCGGGGATCGTACCCGTGCCGCCTGAAGACAGACCGATACTGGTATTGTTATTCGTCCAGGTGTATACCGTGCCCGCTACAGGACCCGCAGGCGTGATGGCAGCCACCGTCGCCCCATTACATACACTCTGGCTCGCTATCGCATTTACTGCAGGCGTCGGGTTCACCGTAATCGTGAACGTTACCGGTACCCCCGGACAGCCTGTCGCCGATACCGGTGTCACCGTTACCGTAGCCGTTACAGGGGATGTACCCGTATTGATCGCCGTGAAGCTCGGAATATTACCCACACCGGCTCCCGCCAAACCAATCGAGGGCTGGTTGTTCGTCCACTGGAAGAACACACCTGCCTGTGAGCTGGTAAATGTCACTGCAGCCGTATTGCTGCCGTTACACAATACCTGGTTGCCAGGAAGCGGAGGGTTCGCCACAGGTGTCGGGTTCACTGTAATCGTGAACGTTACCGCATTACCCGTACAGCTCACTCCGCCATTGGTAAATGTCGGGGTCACCGTAATCGTGGCCGTCACAGGTGCATTGGTAGCATTGAGCGCCGTAAAGGCTCCGATATTACCAATACCCCCCGAAGCCAGGCCGATTGACGTATTGCTGTTCGTCCACGCATATGTTATCGTTCCGCCCGTATTGGCGCTCGTGAAGTTGATCGGACCCGCCACTGCATTATTACATACCGTCACATTGGCCGGCGTATTCATCACAGCCGTCGGGTTCACCGTGATCGTGAACGTTCGCGGGGTGCCCGTACAGGTTACCGCTCCGCTCGTATAGCTCGGCGTTACCGTGATCGTGGCCGTGATCGGCGCCGTTGTGGCATTGGTCGCCGTAAAGGCTCCTATATTACCCGTACCACTGGCACCTAAACCAATAGCCGTATTGTTATTCGTCCAGTTATATACCGTTCCCGGTACGGCACCCGTAAACGTTACGGCCGCCGTAGTCGCCCCATTACATACCGTCTGGTTGGCTACCGCATTCACCGTCGGTACAGGGTTCACCGTGATCGTGAACGAAGTGGAAGTACCCATGCAGGTTACGCCGCCATTGGTATAATAGGGCACCACCGTGATCGTGCCCGTGATCGGCGCATTGGTCGGGTTTTGTGCCGTAAAGCTGGCGATATTACCCGTGCCACTGGCCGGTAAACCAATCAGTGTATTGGAGTTAATCCAGTTATAGGTAATCGTACCGCCGGTGGTGGGACTGCTGAAGTTAACAGCCGTGGTAGCCGTACCAGCACACAGTGTCTGGTTCGCTACTGCATTCACCGTAGCCGTCGGGTTCACCGTGATCGTAAACGTAACAGGGGTACCCGTACAGGTTACGCCGCCATTGGTATAGCTCGGGGTTACCGTAATCGTGCCCGTGATCGGGCCATTGGTGGCATTGGTTGTTGTAAAGCTGGCAATATCACCCGTACCGGACGCCGCCAGGCCGATGGCCGTATTGCTGTTCGTCCAGCTGTACAGTACGCCCGGCTGAGGACCCGAAGTGCCTGCAAAGGCAACCGGCGCCGTTGACACGCCCCTGCAGTATACCTGGTTGGCTACAGGCGCTACCGTCGGTACAGGGTTCACCGTGATCGTAAAGGTCTTCGAAGGACCTGAGCAGGTAACACCATTAGTAGTGATAGAGGCGCTTACGGTAATGGTTGCCGTAATGGGTGATGTACCTGCATTGGTAGCCGTAAAGGCCGGGATATTACCCGTGCCGCTGGCACCCAGGCCAATCGCCGTATTGTTATTGGTCCAGTTATAGCTTATCGTTCCTCCCGTAGTGGGGCCGCTGAATACAACAGGTGTCGTCAATGTATTAGCACATACCACTTGGTTGGCCGGCTGATTCACCTGCGGCGTGGGGTTCACCGTGATGGTAAAGCTCAGCGGCAGGCTTACGCAGGTAATACCTCCGTTGCTGTAGGTCATCGTTACCGTGATCGTGGCCGTTACAGGGGCGTTCGTGGCATTGGTCGCCGTAAACGAAAGGATGTCTCCCGTTCCTGCTGCCGGCAATCCGATTGAAGGATTACTGTTTGTCCAGGTGAACTGAACGATACCTCCGCTGGCCGGGGTGGTGAAATTGATATTCGGTGTCGACGAATTATTACATACGGTTTGGTTCGCTACCGGGTTGATGATTGGCGGCGGGTTCACCGTGATGGTAAAGGTGCGTGGCGTACCCACACAGGTTACACCGCCATTGGTATAGCTCGGAGTCACCGTGATGGTAGCCACTACCGGGGCAGGAGAAAGGTTCACAGCCGTGAAGCTCGGAATGGTACCCGTACCACTGGCCGCCAGGCCGATAGAAGGCAGGCTGTTGGTCCAGTTGTATACTATCGTACCGCCCGTGGTCGGGCTGCTGAAGCTGATCGGTGAGGATACAGCACCATTACACAGCACCACATCCGTTACAGGATTAACCACCGCTGTCGGGTTCACCGTAATGGTGAACGTGGTGGGGGTACCCACACAAGTGGTACCGCCATTGGTGTAAGTAGGCGTAACCGTGATCGTGGCCGTTACAGGGGCGTTCGTGGCATTGGTGGCCGTGAAGCTCGGGATATTGCCCGTGCCGCTCGCTGCCAGGCCAATCGAAGGCGTATTGTTAGTCCAGTTGTAAACAATCGTGCCGCCCGTCGTCGGGCTGCTGAAGTTCACTGCTGCCGTCGGCGCATTATTACATACCACCTGGTTGGCTACTGTATTTACCGTTGCCGTCGGGTTCACCGTGATCGTGAAAGTCTTCGGTGTGCCGGTACAGGTCACTCCATTATTGGTATAGCTGGGAGTTACTGTTATGGTAGCTGTTACCGGTGCGTTGGTCGCATTGGTTGCTGTGAAGCTGGCAATGTTGCCGGTGCCACTGGCAGCCAGGCCGATAGTGGTATTATTGTTTGTCCAGTTATAGGCAAGTGCGCCCGGTGCGCCCACATAGAGCAGTGCATTGGCCATGATCTTAGCTCCATCTGTCGACGTAACCCAGAAATCACCCCTTGCATCCTGTGATGGCGGATAGAATCCAAGATCCACCCGTTTACGGGTACCGCTGGCGCCTGCATTATCACGGGCGGTGATCAGGAAAAATCCATCACTCCAATCAGCCACCCGGTAACTACCCGGTGTTAATGTAGTAGAGGTGCTCCTGAAACTGTTTGTTCCGCCATTGAAGCTGGTAACACCTGCCATCAGCGGATGAGCGGGCAGGTATACTGTTCCCAGTGTTTGGGTGCTGCCCTGTGTTTGTCCGGCCGGCACAATTACCTGGTAGGTAGCCGTATTGAAGCTGCCGCCAATGGGTACACTGGCTGTTGTGAATACGGCTGAAACTACCCCACCGCCGCCATCTATGTATGCAGCCAGGTTATTACCCAGTGTTGTCGGATCAGCGGCACCTACATCCGTCAACAGCAATACCGAACTGTAAGCCTGCAATTGCGCAAGTGTGGGTGTGCCCGTTGCCGCATTAAACACATCCACCGCGGCGAAGGAGCCGGTTGCCTGCAGTTTGTTTTGTACATCGGTTAACCAACTGGGGGTAGCTGCACCCAGAACCAGAACATTTCCGCCTCCGGCAGATGGTGTAAAGTTTACCGGCGCCGTAGGTGAGTTATTACATACCACCTGGCTGGCCGGCTGATTGAGAACCGGTGTTGGATTAACCGTAATGGTAAAGCTGATCGGTGTGCCCGCGCAACTGGTTCCATTTGTATAAGTTGGTGTAACCGTAATAGTAGCCACTACCGGTGTTGTTCCGGCATTGACAGCCGTGAAGGATGGGATATTACCGGAACCACTCGCGGCTAATCCTATCGAAGGAGTATTGTTAGTCCAGTTGTAAACAATCGTACCACCTGTTGTCGGACTGCTGAAGTTGACAGCCGCTGTAGGCGCATTGTTACAAACCACCTGGTTGGCAACTGTATTTACGGTAGCTGTTGGATTAACAGTGATCGTGAACGTCTTTGGTGCTCCCGTACAGCCTGCCAGTTCGGAGGGCTGTAAGCTGAGTGTTGATTGCGAAGGACGCTTCCACACCACACTAAGTCCTTCACCACCCGCGTACTCCTGCATACGAACACGCAGCGCATAGGTTTGTCCGGCTATCATGCTGATGGTGCCCGTATGATAACCGCCAAACGGATGTGATCCGTAATAAGATGTAACCAGGGTTCCGTTAATTGATAATTCTACTCCATCGTCACCATCGATTCCGAAAGTATACGTACCCGTTTCAGCAGCAGTAAAATTAGCAGTGATATTTAATCCGAAATAATCATTCGGCGCAGGTATACCGGCAGATACCAGCTGGGATGCCTGCGTGAAATTAAACAAGGGTAAAGCGGCGGCTGATCCAGATTGCAATACGGTTGTATTACTATTGGCCAGATTAAACATGGCATCAAAATCAGCTGCATTATTTGCATACGACCCATACTGTGTTGTAGAGCCTGTTCCCGCATGTGTTTGATAAAGGGTGTATGAAAGTCCGCCAGTACTTGGCGTAACCGTTACAGTAGCCACTACCGGGGCTGAACCCGGATTGACCGCCGTGAATGATGGTATATTACCTGTACCCGAAGCTGCCAATCCAATGGATGGAGTATTGTTGGTCCAGCTATAAGATGTACCGGCTACTGATCCCGTGAAGTTAACGGCAGCGGTATTTGCTCCGTTACATACCGCCTGGTTAGCCGGCTGTGTAACATCCGGAGTCGGATTTACCGTGATCGTGAATGTTGCTGGCGTACCGCTACAACTTGTACCATTTGTATAAACAGGCGTAACAGTGATTGTTGCAGTTACCGGCGCATTTGTTGCATTCGTTGCAGTAAATGACGCAATGTTACCACTGCCGCTTGCTGCAAGGCCAATCGACGGAGTGTTATTCGTCCAGTTGTAAACAATCGTTCCGCCGATGGTCGGACTGCTGAAGTTTACAGCCGTTGTGCCGGCGCCATTACATACCACCTGGTTAGCCACTGCATTCACTGTTGCCGTGGGGTTAACGGTAACAGTAAACGTTATTGGTGTTCCCACGCAGGTGGTACCGCCATTGGAATAAGAGGGTGTTACGGTAATGGTTGCCGTTACCGGGGCATTCGTGGCATTATTGGCCGTGAAGCTGGCGATGTTGCCGCTGCCACTGGCTGCCAAACCGATCGAAGGCGTATTATTCGTCCAGTTATAAACAATCGTGCCACCTGTTGTAGGGCTGCTGAAGTTAACAGCTGTTGTATTTGCTCCATTACATACCACCTGGTTCGCTACCGCATTCACTGTTGCGGTGGGGTTTACAGTGATCGTAAAGGTGCTGGCTGTGCCCACGCAGGTGGTGCCGCCATTTGTATAAGATGGAGTAACCGTGATGGTTGCCGTTACGGGTGCATTGGTAGCATTAGCAGCAGTGAAAGAAGCTATATTTCCGGTACCAGCCGCAGCAAGTCCGATCGAGGGCGTATTGTTTGTCCAATTGTACACAAGTGTACCGCCTGTTGCAGGACTGCTGAAGTTAACAGCGGTGGTAGGCGCTCCGTTACATACTACCTGATTCGCCACTGCATTTACTGTTGCAGTAGGATTAACAGTAATAGTAAAGGTAGTGGGCGTTCCCAAGCAGGTGGTTCCTCCATTAGTATAAGATGGGGTTACGGTGATGGTGGCAGTCACCGGTGCCGTATTTCCATTGATCGCTGTAAAGGAAGCAATATTACCACTTCCGCTGGCTGCCAGTCCGATCGATGGCGTATTGTTTACCCAGTTGTACACAATCGTACCGCCTGTTGTGGGACTGCTGAAGTTAACAGCTGTAGTGGAACCGCCATTACAAACCACCTGGTTCGCTACTGTATTCACTGTTGCGGTTGGGTTTACAGTAATCGTGAAAGTCTTCGGAGCACCTGTACATGTTACTGATGGAGGTAACCCACTACAGGTGGCGGTACGGAATGTATAGTCAAAAGTCGGGAAAGGAATGTATCCTGAATTGGCAAATGCATTCCCATCAGGGTAAGGGTTGCCGCCCGAGTTACCTGCAATACAACTTATGCCATTCGAACCCGTGAACACCAGATAATAGGTTGCTCCCGGTGTTACATTAACCGAGGGCCAGGTAACATCCGCCCAGTTGCCGGGGCTGATACTCCGCACCGTTCCTGTGGCAAGCTGAACGCCACCTGCGTTGGGCAGGTTGGTCCATAATGAAATGGTTACATCTGTCACTCCTCCTGAACTGTTGAGCAAGATACCTGCACCACAACTAGTTGGCGCAACAGCTTTAAAGGACTGAGCGAGATTGGCCTGGAAGAAATTAGCCATACATGAATTGGTCGTTGGCTGGTTTACATCCAGGTTGGTATTGGTAAAGGTAGGTGTAACCGTTATCGTAGCGGTAACAGGCGCATTGGTGGCATTGGCAACTACAAATGATCGTATATCACCATAACCACTTGCGCCAAGACCTATAGAAGTAGTATTATTGGTCCAGTTGAAAATAGTACCCGGTACAGTTCCGGTTAACACAACAGTTGAAGTATTTGCACCGTTACATACCGTTTGATTGGCAGGCTGTGCCACATCCGGATTCGGATTCACCGTAATGGTTCCGTTAGCTGTTACAAGTCCACAACCACCTGTCAAGGTAACTGTATAGCTGAATGGCGAACCAACAGCTGTTGTTGGCGAACCGCTGATCGTTACCACATTGGCGGCCCAGTTGCCGGTTAGACCTGCAGGCAAGCCGCTGAAGCTTGCACCCGTAGCGCCGGTGGTTGAATATGTAATATTCGTGATTGGCGAATTGGCACAAACAGTTTGTGCATTGGTACCGGCAGCCGATGTTAAAGTGATTGTATTATTCGTCGTAACCGTAATGGTTCCGTTAGCCGTTACTGTTCCGCAACCACCTGTTAAGGTAACTGTGTAGCTGAATGGTGAACCAACCGTTGTTGATGGCGAACCACTGATCGTTACCACGTTGGCGGCCCATACACCTGTAACACCCGCAGGTAATCCGCTAAAACTGGCGCCTGTTGCACCTGTGGTTGCATAGGTGATGTTGGTGATCGGTGTATTGATACATACCGTTTGAGAGTTGGTACCTGCTGCTGAGGTAAGTGTGATCGTATTGTTCGGTGTAACCGCAATCGTGCCGCTTGCTGTTACTGCTCCGCAACCACCTGTTAAGGTAACTGTGTAATTAAATGGCGAGCCAACAGCTGTTGTTGGCGAACCGCTGATCGTTACCACATTCGCAGCCCAGTTGCCGGTTACGCCCGCTGGCAATCCGCTGAAGGTTGCGCCGGTAGCACCAGTGGTAGAGTAAGTAATATTCGTGATCGGACTGTTCAGACAAACAGTCTGCGCATTGCTGCCAGCAGCTGATGTCAATGCAACAGTGTTGTTCGGCGTAACCGTAATGGTTCCGTTTGCCGTTACTGTTCCGCAACCACCTGTTAAGGTAACTGTATAGCTGAATGGTGAACCAACCGTTGTTGAAGGCGAACCACTGATCGTTACCACGTTGGCGGCCCACACACCTGTAACTCCTGCAGGTAATCCGCTAAAACTGGCGCCTGTTGCACCTGTGGTTGAATAAGTAATAGAAGTAATCGGTGTATTAACACAAACTGTTTGTGCATCCGTACCCGGAGCCGATGTCAGTGTTATTGTATTTGAAACACAACTGATCACAAGGTTGTAGGTTATACCCGTTCCTGCACATCCATTGGCATCGGTGGCAATTACCACGATCGGGAATGTACCCGTTTGTGTGGGTATGCCGCTTAAAACACCACCGGTTGATAAACTCAAGCCGGTTGGTAAAGTGCTGGACGTAGTATAAGTGTAAGAAGGTGAACCTCCTGAAGCAGTAAAGTTTTCGCTGAAGGCAACACCCTGGGTACCACTGGTATTAACCGGGTTGGTTACGGTGATAGTAGGACAGCTGATCAATACCGATCCTCCCCCATGCAGGAAGAAGGATGAAAAACCGGTAAGTCCGGTGAAATCAAGGAAGCGGTCGCTTCCCAATGAACCGAATCCGGTAGGTGCCACCAATACAGAAGCATTCGTTGTAAAAGTATTACTGCAGGTATTTGTAGCGGTCTTCGTCATCACCAGGTCGAACTGGGAAGTAACTCCGCTGCCGGGTTGCGCAATCAGCGCATTCAACTCAGTAATCAGGTAATAATACCGGAGACTATAAGTGTTGGTTGGTGTTTTGGTGGTCGTAATGGTGAGGTTCCGGTCGAGATAATACCGGTTCTGCGGTGCCGGTGTTTGTCTCACTGCACCATTATGCACATAGAAAGAAGCTGCAACCGTACCGAGATCATTTCCATTCGGACTGATACCGGCAATATAATTATTGGCCGAATCAAGTATGAACACCCGGGTGGCATTATCATTATTGCTTTCCGGGCCGATAGTGGTCTCACTCGGCACCACACAGGAACCCGGTGTTCCGGCAACCACATTACGGGAAGTACCTACATTAGTGATCGTTACCGGGTAATCCTCTGTTTCACTATTTGCATACAGGTTACAGGGATCGGTTGCTGTTCCGGGAGTAGAGGCATATTGCACTACCCTCACCCGCAGGCGGTGCGTACCCAGCGCCATTGTTGATGGCACAGAGAAAGCATATAATTTATTAACAGTGCCAATACGCAGGTTGCTCAGCACTCTTTCGGTGTTTTCGAAAGTGCCGTTATCATTCTCATCTATCCAGATGCTGGCATAATCATTTGCCGTACCGGTACGCATAAAGCCGCCGAAGGTCTCTCCTCTTGAAAGCGAAACGGCGCTGAAGGAGCTGGTATAATCAGAATATGCCAGCGGACTTCCGTTACAGGCAGGGCCCGAAGGATTATAAATGACTGTACCGCTTCCACCTTTCAATGAGAAATAGGTCAGACTGTCGCCATTGGCGCAGCCATTAGTGGTAGCTGGCGTACAGTAGGTAATACCAGGAATAATTACGAGGTTGTAAACAGCACTACTGCCGGTACAACCATTGGCATCGATGATAGTTACCGTGATGGGGAATGTACCAGTTTGTGTGGGGATGCCACTCAGCACACCTGCGGATGAAAGTGTTAATCCGTTTGGCAGGGTACTCAGCGTGCTGAAGGTGAGCGGTGCAATACCGCCACTCTGCGTAAAGGTTTCACTGAATGAAGTACCGGTGGTTCCGTTTGTGTTAAGCGGGTTGGTAATATTGACAGAAGCTGCCGATACCGAGAAATTAAATACATCACTGGCGCATCCGAAGGTGCCCGCATTATAATCGGCCACCCGCAGGGTATGCAATCCCGGTGCGATGGTTCCCAATGCGGGGCCGAAATTAGCTCCATCAACACTATAATAAGGTGTATTGGGCACATTGGTGAAGTTAACGGTAATGGTGGTGGGGCCACAATTAACCGCTTTCGTTATTCCCGTAACCACTGCTTTGGTGGGAATGGTAATAACAATATCGGCAGAACTGGTTTGGTTTCCACAACGATCTTTCACCGCAATGCGGTAAGTGCCGTTCGTATTCAACACAAAAGAACTGCTGGTGCTGAAGCTGCCAAATGAAGAACAGCCAGCCCCGTTACATATTGCATAGGTATAAGGTCCGCCGTTTCCACCGCCTCCATACCCGTTGAGGGTGGCGGTACCGGCACAATCGAGTGCCGTAGTGGTGGAGATCGTGGGCGAGTTGGTCAGATCACCCAGTACCAGACCGCCTGTATTAGCAACCGTACCGCAGGCATCTGTTACACTTATACTATAGACCCCGGCAGGAAGGCCGGAAAATATATTATCGGATTGAGGACCTGCCACTACGGTTGAAGATGGCTGATCAATTAATGTATAAGTTACCGGCAATGATCCCCCGGTGAATGAACCCGTTATCACTCCATTACTTCCACCCGTACAGGTTCCGGTGGCGGCACCTCCGGCCGTTAAGGCTGTAACTGTTGAAGAAACTGTAGCAGCCACAGTTCCTGTTTGTCCGCAACGATCGGTGATGCGAACTGTATAGGTTCCGGGAGCTATCGTATTAAATACAGGGCTTCCCTGTGTGGCCCTGATCTGTACGGTGTTACCGGCATCATACAAGGCATAAGTGAAAGTTCCGCCAGCGAGGGTGGCTCCCGTTCCGGGAGTGACAACAATAATTCCTGTTGAAGGAGTAACACAGGAAGGTGTGGTAACAACAGTTGCCGTGGGTGCTACCGCCGCAGGGAACAATAATGCGGTGGTGGAAGTAACCGTATTTCCGCATGCATCGGTTGCCCTTACAAGGTAACCGGTGGCATTATCCGGAACATTAGTGAATGTGGTGGACGTTTGCGGTCCGATAATCACGGCAGAGCTGACAAAATCAATTAATGTATAGGTATAGGGCGGCAGACCACCGCTGGCACCTACAGTAACTTTTATCACGCCTGTATTACTGCTTGCACATGAGGGGGTAGTGGCAGCAATGGTAGCAGCCAACATAGCAGACGGGGGATTTACAGTAAGCGTGGTAGTGCTTGTATTGCCACAGGCATCCGTAACCCGGATGGTATGCGTGGGCGCACCCGCCAGGGGTGTAATGTTGGGGAATACATTACTTGCCTGCGGACCCGCAATTAACGTGGTGTTGGTAGCGTCATAAACCGCAAAGGTATATGGACCGCCACCACTGCCCACAGGAATTGGTCCGCCCGCTGTAAAATTCTGTGGTGTTGTAACGATGATCTGTGAATAATATCCCCCCGACCCGTTACAAGAGGCGGTTGAAGCCCCTGCTGCAGGCGTAAATGCACCTGCGGCTGCTATGGTTGTAGTAGTAGTACCTGTATTTCCACACTGGTCGGTTATCTGAACAGTATACGCACCTGCCGGCAAGCCGGAGAAGATGGGCGAAGTCTGATTGGGCCGTGTAACCGGCGAAGGAGCAATCAGTGCAAACTGGTAGGTGCCGCCGCCCTGGTTAGCGGTGTTGGCCAGGCAGGTGATGGTACCGCTGGGAGTGGCACAACTGGAAGTATTGGTAACCGATAATGTGGGTGCTGTTGAAACCGGTACATTCAGCGGGGTGGCGCTGTTATCCACCTGGGTTCCGCAGGAATCAGTAATACGGATTGTATAATTTCCCGGCGGCAGGTCATTGAATATACGGCTGTTTTGAGGCGCCCTGGTTACCGGCGAAGGGGCTATCAATTCGTAATGATAGGCTCCCAGCCCGGTAGTTGGCTGGGCTACGATGATTTGCCCGCTACCCGGGGATGCACAAGACGACACGGCCGTTGAACCCGAGGGAAATGCCAGGGCGATGGGCCCTGAAATAACGACTGAATTTGTTACAGGCACCCCGCATCCATCCGTCATCCGGATGGTATAGAAACCCTGGTTAAGGGCGGTGAAAATACTATTATTGGTATTTGCCACATTGCTGCCCTGCGGCGCACGGATGGCCGCACCCGGGCTGATGAGTTCAAACGTATATGGTCCGATGGAACTGGCACCCGGCGTTACGGTAATGGTGCCCGCCGCATTGCCTGAACAACCGGCTGTAACAGCCGCGGTGAAGGTTGGGGCTGTGGCCGCAGCCACTGTAACCGTAGTGGTGGCAGACGTACCACACACATCGGTTAACCGCACCGTGTACGTGCCAGGAGGCAGGTTACTGAATGTATTATTGTTTTGCGCCGGGCGGGTAACCGGTGAGGGTGCCACTAGCTCGTACGTGTAGGGGCTGCCACCGCCGGCCGTGGTGCCATTCTGCACCTTAATCACACCTGTGCTTCCATTAGGACAGGAAGGTGAAGTGAACGATGTTCCGAAATTAGGTGCTACAGCAGTACTTACGGTAGCCGTTGCTGTACCAATATTTCCACAAGCATCTCTTACCGCAATGGTGTAGGTACCCGGGTAAAGATTTTCAAAAACAGATGAATTCTGGAAAGTCCTGATAATTGGAGAAGGCGCAATCAGTGCATATTGAAAACTGCCAGGCGAGCCGTTGGCAGATAACCCTGTACCCGCAGTAGCCGTTACGGTTAAAGTACCTGTTGCCGTTCCCGCACAGGAAGGACTGGCAATCGTTGTGGCCGTAGGTGCCGTACTAACCGCTACGGTGAAGGTAGCCCGGCGTGCTTTTCCGCAGCCATCAATAGCTTCCACGGTGTAAAGGCCCGGTAATAAATTGGTAAACGTGGTATAATAAGTAGCCGTTACCGGATCACGTGCCAGGGCCGGAAGTGCTCCTGTTGTTACCGGTGAACTGCTGACCAGTGCCATTGTATAAGGCGGTGTGGTTCCGTTGGCGAATATGGTGGCGGTACCGGTTGGACTAGCCGGGCAAGCCGCCTGTATGTTCTGAATACCTAAACCAATAAGTGAATTGGTAGCGACCTGTGCAACAGTAACGACTGTGGAAACTGCTGACCGGCCGCAGGCATCCGTAACTTTTACGAAATAACCACCCGGCTGCAGGCCAGTAAATGAATTTGACGACTGGGGTGCCCTTATCATCGGAGAAGGAGAAACCAGCTCAAATGTATAAGGGGGTGTACCACCGGATGCACCAAGGGTTGCGGCTCCGGTAGTAGTGACAGTTATCGTTCCGCTGTTTGAATCCGAACAGGAAGGGGTGGCTAATATGCCGGCATTGGCAACAACAGGAGACGTTATATTATAAATCACCTGCTTGCGGATCATCGTCTTGCAGCCGTTATTATCAGTTACCGTCAACTGCACATAGTAGGTTCCGGTAGTTACGTAGGTATGGCTGGGGCTGGCTCCGGTGGCGGTGCTGCCATCTCCAAAATCCCAGGCATAAGACGCAATCCCTGCGGCAGCCACTGATGTACTGGAAAAACTGTAATTGCCCGCACAGGCATTGGAGGTGTTGATGCTAAAATCCGGGCGGCTGTCGAAAATGCCCGGTGTAGAATTAAGCCCGGCAAATTCGGGGTTACCAGTAAACTGTACATTCAGTAAGATAGGGGTTGTATTAGAGAACTGATCGATCATCAGTACATACCAGGTTCCATTCACCACATCAATACCCGGATTGAACTGGCTGGCCGTAAAAGGAGGTGTGGCCATCCCGGTGGCGCCGGGAATACCGAATACTGTTGAACTTCCGGCAAAATTACAGCTCAGCTGTGTCTTGTTATTACAATTCGCCACACCCGGTGCTCCCGGTAATTGCCATAAACTCCAGTCAACATCTATCAACGTGGGCACGCCTGCCGGCGTGGTGGGTCTTATCACAAAATTAAGCTTACCATTTGCCTTCGCCTGGAAGGCGAACCAGAGGCTGTTATGTTCGATACCGCCGCAGGCAAGTTGCTCGAGGTGCGTCCCCACCCCATTGGGGCTGTGACTTTCCGGGTTTCCACAGATCACTATGGCACTGGAGCAATCCGACTGGGCTTTGGCAAAAATTGAGATGACTAATGAAAGGGAGAAAAGAAGGAAAATTTTTCTCATAAGAGGTTTTATTAGGCTGGTTGTAATTGCGGGTTACTATACTGCACCAAACCCCTGTCAGGAGTTTAGAAATTACTGAGTATATCAAACAAACACTGGGCTATATTTTGAGAAAAGTACCTGTCTTTAAGAACGTGGCAAGCAGTAGCTGTGTACTTAATCAAAAATGGCTCTTCCGGAAAAAGTTCGCTGCAAATTATACTTAATTGCCCAAAAACGCTAAGGTTCCCGGGCAAAACAAGTCTGCAGCAGGGTTAACTGTGAATAAAATGGGTATTTATTTCCGGTAAGCTGGTATTTCTTTCTGAAAAAAATTCCCAAATTAAAAAACTGCTGTCTTTAAACGTTGGATAGCACGCTTTTAGTATACTATTCCTCCCACTGGTCGAAAATCATCTACGCCGGCCCGCTTACAAAAGCGACCGGGTTTGTCGGGCAGCGAAGAATTGAATTTACTTACGGACCAGTAATTGCTCCAGTACAAAATAAACGGCCGGACAAAAACTGCTGTTCTTTAATGTGAGTGCCGGCCGCTTCAATAACACATCTTCATCGGTGTAGGGAAAACGCTGACAATCGGAGGGGCGCACCTCGTATATACTGCAATAGTTATCCGCCCCTAAAAAAGGGCAGGGTTTTCGCTGGAGTACATAATCCCCCTCCTCGTCCACCCGCAGGTACTGGTGGATAAACGCCCCCTCTTTCATTCGTAAAAACTTAGCAATTCGCCTGATATCGGGGGTTTTAAATCGGGGGGAATAGTTTTTGCAGCAATTGGCACATTGCAGGCAATCCACCCTTTTAAAAGCCTGTTCGTGCAGATCGGGCAAGGCTTTCAGCACTTTATTCTTATCGGCCCGCTGAAGCAACTGCTTGTACTGCTTCTGGTGATCAGCAGCCTTTTTTTCCCAGTTTTGTAAGAGGTCAGGGTTCATAAAAGAATGGAGGGGTGGACAGTTTTCCACAGCCCAAATGTAGGCAACTTAGCGGTTTCAAATCCTGCAGCTTTATCGTAATTTTGCGGCGGCCCCTGCATACGTGTGCCGCCTGCCTTCCTCCGGTTGGGTGCTGCCTGAACGATACTGCAAAAGCCGAAACAAAAAATAAACTTTTCAATCAGCCATATGAACCTTTTCGATCAACAACATGAATTTGCCGGCAGGCATATCGGCCCCGGCGAAAAAGATACACAGGCCATGCTGGCCACCATCGGTGTTAGTTCCATGGAAGAACTGATCAGCAAAACGGTGCCGCCTGCTATCCGTTTAAAAAATCCGCTGAAGATTCCTTCTGCACAAACTGAATTTGCCTATCTCCAGGAACTCAAAAAAGTTGCAGCCCGGAATAAAGTCTTCAAAAATTTTATCGGGCAGGGTTATTACAATACCATCACACCGGGTGTGATTCTGCGGAATGTGTTTGAAAACCCGGGATGGTATACCCAATATACGCCTTACCAGGCAGAGATATCTCAGGGCCGGCTCGAGAGCCTGCTCAATTTTCAGACGATGGTTTGTGATCTCACCGGGCTCGAATTATCCAATGCCAGTTTACTGGATGAAGGTACCGCTGCCGCAGAAGCCATGTCGATGGTATTTCATCACAAGAACAAAACAGATGAGATCAGCGCTCCTAAATTTTTTGTAGATAATAATCTCTTTGCGCAAACGAAAGAGCTCTTACTCACCCGCGCCACTCCCATCGGCATCCAGCTGGTTTATGGAGATTTTGCCAGCGCACAGCTGGATGATTCCTATTTTGGCGCCATCGTGCAATATCCCGATGCCAAAGGCGCCGTGGAAGATTACCGGGCCTTTATCAATAAAGTGCATGCCGCCAATGCCTATGTGATCATGGCCACCGACCTGCTGGCCCTTACCTTACTTACGCCCCCGGGCGAACTGGGCGCCGATGTGGCCATCGGTTCGGCACAGCGTTTAGGCGTTCCGTTGGGTTATGGCGGCCCCCATGCGGCTTTCTTCGCCACCAAAGATGAATTCAAAAGAGGTATGCCGGGCCGTATCATCGGTATCAGCATCGATGCCCAGAATAACCGGGCCCTGCGCATGGCCCTGCAAACCCGCGAGCAACATATCAAACGCGAAAAAGCCACTTCCAATATCTGCACGGCACAGGCACTGCTGGCCAATATGGCGGCGATGTATGCCGTTTTTCACGGACCCGAGGGATTGAAACAGATCGCCCTCCGTATACACCTGCTTACCACCGCAATTGCCGATGCGCTCAGCGCAGCAGGTATCAGTGTGGTGGCAGCCGGCTTTGATACCCTTACCTTCAGGGTTAGTGATACAGCTGCTTTCAAAGCAGCCGCCCTGGCCAACCAGGCTAATTTCTTCTATCATGCCGATGGCAGCATCAGCCTTTCTGTTGATGAAGTGGCTTCGAATAATGCAGCCGATACCCTGCAACTCATCAGCAATATTTTCAGCAAGGCATTCAATACCACCCTGTCCATCAGCCTGGAAGCCGCTGCTTCCTCTTTGCCGGCCTCCCTGCAAAGAACATCTGCCTATCTTACGCACCCGGTATTTAATATGTACCGCAGCGAAAGCCAGCTGATGCGCTATATCAAATCACTGGAGAATAAAGACCTCAGTCTTAACCGCTCCATGATTTCATTGGGCAGTTGTACGATGAAGCTGAATGCGGCCACCGAACTGATTCCTGTCAGCTGGCCCGAATTCAACGGGATTCATCCCTTCGCCCCTGCCGATCAAACCAAAGGTTACCAGTACATCATTTCTAAACTGGAAGATTACCTCTGTAAAATAACCGGTTTCACCGCTTGTTCCCTGCAACCCAATAGCGGCGCCCAGGGCGAATATGCCGGCCTGCTCACAATCCGTGCTTATCATGCCGACCGAAATGAGGCACACCGCAATATCATACTGATTCCCATTTCGGCCCATGGCACCAACCCGGCCAGTGCGATTATGGCCGGAATGAAAGTAGTGGTGGTAAAGAGTACAGAAGATGGTCATATTGATGTGAAGGACCTGAAGTTAAAAGCCGAGGAAAACAAGGCGAACCTCGCCGGCCTGATGGTGACCTATCCCAGTACACACGGCGTATTTGAAGAGAGCATCAAAAAAATATGCAGCATCGTGCACAGCAATGGCGGTCTTGTTTATATGGATGGCGCCAACATGAATGCCCAGGTAGGATTAACCAGTCCGGCCACTATCGGCGCCGATGTATGTCACCTCAACCTGCACAAAACATTCGCCATTCCGCATGGCGGTGGCGGTCCGGGTGTAGGCCCTATCTGTGTAAACAATAAGCTGAAACCCTACCTGCCCGGACATAATGCCCTGGGCAAAACGGACAAGCGCACCACAGCCGTATCAGCCGCCCCTTATGGCAGCGCCAGCATCCTGCTCATCAGCTATGCTTATATAAAAATGCTGGGTGCCGAAGGACTCCGTAAGGCAACAGAATATGCAATCCTGAATGCGAATTATATGAAGGCCCGGCTGGAACACTACTATAAAATTCTCTACACCGGAACGCATGGATTTTGTGCACATGAATTCATAGCCGATCTGCGTCCGTTTAAAGCCACTGCCGGTATTGAAGCCGAAGATGTGGCCAAGCGGTTGATGGATTATGGCTTCCACGCCCCTACCCTTAGTTTCCCGGTAGCCGGCACGATCATGGTGGAGCCCACTGAAAGTGAAGACAAGGCTGAACTGGATCGTTTCTGCGAAGCTCTCATCAGCATCCACCATGAAATAAAAGCCATCGAAGAAGGCAAGGCGGATAAAGTGAACAATGCATTAAAAAATGCCCCGCATACCCAGGCCGTGGTTTGCGCCAATGAATGGACGCATCCCTATACCCGGGAAGAAGCAGCTTTCCCGCTGGCTTATCTCACCCGTAACAAGTTCTGGCCCTCTATCGGAAGGATCAACAATACGTTCGGCGACCGGAATCTTGTTTGCACCTGTGAGCCTACAGAGAGTTATATGGAAGAGGGTAAATAGAAAATAAGGAATAACAAATAAGGAAGAAGAAAGGGGATCCGTGAGGGATCCCCTTTTATATTTTTTTTATTGAATGAACTTTTACTCCTTATAGCACACCGCATTAATGTTCATCCCTGCACCTACGGAAGCAAACATGATCACGTCGCCGGGATGCAGGGTATGCGGAGGCAAAGCCCCCCTGCGCACCATATCATATAAGGTAGGTACCGTGGCCACAGAGCTGTTGCCGAGGTACTGGATACTCATCGGCATGATATCAACCGGGATCTTATTAACTCCATAGAGTTTGTAAAGGGCTTTCAATATTGCCTCATCCATTTTTTCATTGGCCTGGTGGATGAATATTTTTTTCAGCTCACCGATACCCACGCCGCTTTTATCCAGGCAATCCTTCATGGCTTCGGGAACATGCTTCAGCGCATATTCGTAAACTTTACGGCCCTTCATTTTGATATAACGGATACGGGGATCGGAATCGGGGTAATTGGATTTACCGAGGTTGAGATATTCCACTTCTTCGCCGCAGTGCGATTGCACGCTGGCCGATAATATTCCCCTTTGCGCCCCCCCCGCGGGTTGCCCTTCCACGATAGCCGCCCCTGCCCCATCGGCAAAGATCATACTGTCGCGGTCGTGGAAATCAAGTACTCTCGACAGGGTTTCGGTACCGATCACCAGGCAGCGTTTGGCGATGCCCGCCCTGATATAGGCATCCGCCTGGATCACGCCCTGTATCCATCCGGGACACCCGAACAGAATATCATAACAAACACAGGAGGGGTTTTTAATCTTCAACGCATGTTTGACCCTGGAGGCGAGGGCCGGCAGCACATCCGTTTGAATGGTATGCTTCACCACGTTTCCGAAATTATGTGCTACAATGATCTGGTCGATGGTTTCAGGATCGCAGCCCGCATCTTCGATGGCCATCCGGGCCGCCAGGTAAGCCATATCCGACGCATCGATATCGGCCGTGGCATACCGTCGTTCTTCGATTCCGGTTATCTGTTTGAATTTTTCCACCACCTGCTGCGGTTCGATGGCGAGTGCCGTATTGTCGGCATCATAAAAAACATTACCGCTGAAATCGCGGTTGGTTTTAACGAACGGGGGTATATAACTGCCCGTACCAGTGATAATGGTGTTTAAAGCTGACATAAAATGCTGGGTTTTTAAAAATCTGGCAGGCAATCGCGGACTATAAAGGTACCGAATTATCAGCGCCAAAAAAAATGATTTGTCCCGGAAGTATATCAGTTTGAAGTACTGGTACCCGGTAGCCCGGCAATCTGATTCAAACTGATACATTACTTGTCCCGATGTTTGTATATTTACAAACCTTCCTGCAAAAGCCCATGAGCCGTATAGATAAGATTTACCTGCTCTCTGTATTCTCCTGCCTGCTGGCCGGCAGCAGTGGTGCCCAGATTGTGAACATTGAAAGAGCCCGGATGCAGTCGGACACCACCGGCTGGATGGGTACTGCCGGCGCCTCAATGGCAATAGCAAAAAATGCCAACCAGGTTTTTTCGGCCGACCTGGATGCCCATATTCAATATAAAACCCAGCGGAGTTTATACCTGCTCCTTGCCAGCTATGGGTTCCTGAAGGCCAATGGAGAGAAATTCGCCGATAATACGTTTTTCCATCTCCGGTACAATTATAAATTCACACCGGTATTGCGCTGGGAAATTTTTACCCAGTTACAGCAAAATGTGCTGGCCGGTATCAAATACCGTCTCCTGTTTGGTACGGGGCCGCGTTTTAAGATAGTATCCACCAACTACCTCCGCCTCTATGCCGCCAGTCTGATGATGTATGATGAAGAAAAAGAGCAAATTCAGCCGGTGGTATTGCACACCGATTTCCGGAACAGCAGCTATATCTCTTTCACCATCACGCCCAATAAACAACTTGAATTGGTGAGTACCACTTTCTTTCAGCCCCTTATCAGCGATTTCAGCGATTTCCGTTTTTTAAACCAAACCAGTTTACGGGTGAAAGCCGGCAAAAAACTGGCGCTGCGGGTGAACTATAATTACCTGAATGATCAAAAGCCAGCTCCGGGTTTCCCGGCGGTGAGCTACAGCCTCAGTACGGGCCTGGATTATGATTTCTGAGCCGGTAATCCGCGGATACAGGGTCGGGTGAACCGTTTTTCATCCATTTTGTTAAACATTTTGTGCCGGTCCTGCACGGCATGCAGTTTGTTATTACATTTGTCACTATTAATAAACATAAAATGAAGAAGTTAACTTTTACATTATCAGCTCTTATTATCGGATTGGGTGCCATTGCCCAAACCCAGGCTTCCAAGCCTCTGGCAGGCACGAAGATCATGCTTACCAAGGGGCAGATCATTGAGGTGGTTTCGGAGGTAACCGCCGAATCCAGCCTGATGCCGGGCATGTCGGTGAACAATAAAACCACCAGCAGCAGCAAGCTGGAAGTGAAAGAGATCAGTGAAAACAGCTTCTCACTCACCAGCACCACCACCCATCTCAAAATGGATATGGATATGATGGGCCAGAACACCAGTTATGATTCTGATAAAAAGGAAGACCAGGATTCTGATATTGGCAAAGCGATGGCCGGTTCCCTGAATGTACCTGAAAATGTAACACTGGATATTTTCACCGGCAAAGAAGTAAAAACAAACAAAGCGGATGATAAATTGGCTGCTCCGGGTAATAATTCCAATGCACTGACGGGGATCTTTGCCAGCGCCGGCAGCGGCGGGGCAGCTATGGCCAGTAATGCCTTTCTGGTTATCCCGGCCAATACCCCCATTGGTGGCAGCTGGACGGATTCTACCGGTGACAAAGACAACAAGTCCGTGCGGGTTTTTACCCTCAAATCCATGGATGGCAATACCGCTACAGTTTCTCTCCAGGAAACCTCCGGCGGCACCACCAAAATCGATTACCAGGGCATGGAAATGCAAATGAGCAATACAACCAAAACCACCGGTGATATCATTTCGGATATAACTACCGGAAGGGTATCCAGTCGCACCACCAAATCTGAAATCAGTGGCAGTATGCAGATAATGGGGCAGGATATGCCGATCACAGCTTCGGCCACCACCACCACCACTTACAAATAATTGAGCGCTGTTATTACATAAGCCCCGCAGGTTTGCGGGGCTTTTTATTTACATTTCCTGCAGGGATTTTACGTTGCTTCAACCCCAAGGGGTTTGGCCTTTCGGTTCAGCTGAAAAAAACCGTAGGCCGTAAGGAGGCAAAGTGCTCCAATCACCCACCATAACACGGCAAAGCCAAGCGAGTGGGCAATCTGGGTACCGGAAAGACTGCCGATAACCTGGGCCGTGCTCCAGGCCATCGTAAACAGCGCTGCATATTGCCCGCGGTTAGCCGCATTGCTCCGCGAAATATAATAACTGTTCATAAAAGGCATGCCGATAATTTCCCCGAAAGTGATGATCAGGGTGGCGGTACAGGCCACCATAAAACCGCTCACCCAGGGAAGATTCAGCACAAAAAAAGAAGCCGCAATGAGCAGGGTGCCATACATCATCAGCTGCAGATAGGTTCTTCTTCCTTCCAGGTTGAAAACGATTACCATTTCGAATAAGGCAATCAGGATGCCGTTCATCGCCATGATTACACCTATCCAGAACTCGTTGAGATGAAGGCCCTCTTTAAAATAGAGCGGCACCGTAGTGAACAGCTGAAAGAAACAGAGCGCAAACAGGAGCATGAAACCGATAAAAATGATGAACACTTTATCCTTATAGGGTGAGATAGCTTTATCTGCTGTATGGGCGGCTGCTTTTTTTTGCTGTGCCAGACTCACTTTTGGCAGGATGATCACCAGGAGGATGCCAGCCGCTATATTCGTAAACCCGTCTACCCAAAACAACAAATTATAACTAACGGAAGCCAGTATACCCGCCAGGGCGCTGCCCACTCCCCAGCCCATATTAATGGCCAGGCGCACCAGTGAAAAGGATTGCGTGCGGCTCGCGGGTGTGCTGTAATGTGCGATGGCGCTGGCATTGGCCGGGCGAAAAGATTCGTTGATCATGCTGGTGAAGAAAATACAGCTACAGATTCCGGCATAGGTATTCATTTGGCCCAGCAGGATGAACATCAGCCCGCCGCCACACAAAGCCGTAATCTGCATATTGTAAAAACCCCAGCGGTCGCTCACCCTTCCTCCAAAAAAAGCACCCACTACCGCACCAATACCGTAAATGGCTACCGCCAGTCCGCCTTGCGTGGCCGTATACCCGCGGTGATGGCAGTAAAGCGTCATAAAGGGCAGCACCATCGTTCCGCAACGGTTCACCAGCATTACCAATGCCAGCAACCACATGCGTCGCGACAAGCCGCTGTAGGCATCACGGTATAAATTAATGGTGGTGGCTATCATATTAACAAAGATAGCATTTACCCCATGGATGGGCGGAAACGAAAGTATATACGGTTAAGAAGAGGCGGTGAAACCCGGCGTATGCGGTATCAAATCAAAGGCAGCGGCAAAATCTGCCGGAGGTACGGCCGTTTTACGGAGTTGTGTATTCATCCAGGCGCCGTCCACGGTGATGAGGGCGGCCAGTGTGCCTCCATTGATATAAAGTTCGTGCACCATGGTCCACTTGCGGTAGTTTTCTGTAACCTTATCCAGGCGCAGTGTCACTTTCACTTCATCCCCAAACTTGATTTCTTTTTTAAAAAGACATTCTTCGCGGAAGATAATCGGTCCGATATGGTATTCCTGCATTTTCTCAGCGGAGATGCCATTTTCGGTAAGAAAACTCATGCGGCAATAAGCGCCGAAATCATAGTACCTGGAATGCAGCACATGAAAATTGGGATCCAGGTCGGCCCAGCGTATTTCTATTATTTTGAAATATTCCTGCATCGGATAACGATTGCCGGTTAACTGTTAGTCATCAGCCACATCCCCGCCTTATTTATAAAGTATATCGTAATACTCCTTCGCCATCCTGTTACTGTCGAACTGCCAGCGTACATCCCGCATACCATTTTTGATGATCTGCCGCCAGATGTCAGGGTTTTCGTAATACAGGGGCAATACCTGGTTCTCCAGTATTTCATAGAGTTTGGTAAGATCGTATTCATCCTGGTCGTGCACACTCATGTTTTCATAATCAGCGGGCGGCACTACAAAGCCATTATTGCCATGATTGATGAATTCGCAGATCCAGCCATCATTGGTACTGCAGTTTACGGCGCCATTCATGGCGGCCGTCATACCGCTGGTGCCACTGGCTTCGCGGGGCACGCGGGGATTGTTGAGCCAGAGGTCGGATGCCTGTTTCAGGCGTTTGCTCAGGGTAAGTTCGTACCCGATGCAAACGGCCACCTGGTTGTAGCGCTTGCTCAGGTGCACCAGGTTATTGAATTCACTGATAGCCGGGTAATCTACCGGGTACGGCTTTCCGGCCCAGATCACCTGTACCGGAAATTTTTTATTATTGAGCAGGGCTTCGAAGCGGTTGATATCGCGGGTGAGCAGTTCGGCTCTTTTATACCCGGCAAAGCGGCGGGCCCATACAATCGTGAAGACATCGGGATTAAAAAGTTTGCCGGTCTGATCTGCCACCACATCAAAGGCTCTTTTTTTAAGATAACGTTTGCGGTCGTCGAAAGCCGTATCATTATGTTCATTCATAAAATGATACAGCTGTTTATCGGCCCAGTAATGCCAGTTCTGGGCATTGGTGATGGATTTGATTTCGCAGATGCCCTCAAACTTACTCCACATCTTACGGCTTACTTCCCCATGCAACTGGCTCACCCCATTGGCCAGCCGGGCAAAGCGCAGCGCCACCAGTGAGTGATTGAAAAGATCGCCATCCATGCCGGTGAGCGTTCTTACTTTATCAAGCTCCATCCCGCAGAAATAGCCCATTTTCTCACAGAGGTAGATATCATGCTTTTCGTTACCGGCTTCTTCCGGGGTGTGGGTGGTAAACACGAGGCGCTTTTTTACTTCTTCCACCGTTCCAAATTTATTATACAAATAGAAGGCCGAGCTGATGGCATGGGCCTCATTCAGGTGGTATAATTCGGGCTGGAAGTTGAGGATATCAATCAGTTTGGCTCCACCGGCTCCCAGCAGGATAAACTGGGCCACTTTGGTGGCCACATTGGCATCATACAAGCGGTGGGTGATGGTTTGCGAAACGTAATCATTTTCGGGCACATCGGTGCTGAGCAAAAATACCGGCGCTGTTTTAAAGGTCTCGGGGTTCAGGTAATATACTTTCACCCAAACCGGGTGCTGGTGAATGTCGAGCTGGAAACGGATACCGGTATCCTCAAGGAAATTGTAAATTTTTTCATTCCATTGCACCTGCAGGGTCTGATCCTGGTTCCGTGCCTGGTCGTAATACCCATATTTCCAGAGTATCCCGATACCAATCATATTCTGACGGAGTTCATAGGCACTGCGCATATGCGAACCACTCAGAAATCCCAATCCCCCGCTGTAAATTTTAAGGGGCTGGTGAATAGCGAACTCCATCGAAAAATAAGCCACTCTTTTGGCATACTGGTCATCAATAGCATAAGGGACTTGAAAAGCTGAAAAATCCATAATACGGTTAGTTATTTTCGGGCGCAATATAAATTGAAATTTCAGTATAATGGCCAGATGCGGATAAATACTGTGTAAAAAGTACACAATCAGGCAGCCCCGCGCAAGGGTACTCATTATCAGTATTTTAGAAAATTTTCGGCGGATATTGAAATAATTTTTAGATTTGTCTAAATTTATTTTTTGAAAGTATGAACTTTTCAGTCAGTGAAGAGAACTATATTAAGGGGATTTACCATCTGCAGCAGCGCAGCGGCCTAGTAAATACGAACAGCCTGGCTGCCGAAATGCAGACAAGGCCGGCATCGGTAACCGATATGCTTAAAAAGCTGAAGCAGAAAAAGCTCTTACAATACGAACGTTACAAGGGGTTTAAGCTGAATGAGCAGGGCAAAAGGATTGCCATTGCCGTGGTGCGTAAACACCGTCTCTGGGAATTTTTTCTGGCCAGTAAGCTGGGGTTTGAATGGGATAAAGTACATGCCATCGCAGAGGAACTGGAACATATAAGCAGTGCAGAACTGATAGAGCGGCTGGATGATTTTCTGGGCAATCCGGCATTTGATCCGCATGGTGATCCGATTCCCGACAGCCGGGGCCGTCTGCCGCAGCTGAACCAGGTAAATTTATGTTCGCTTCCTGCCGGTCAGCATGCCACCGTCTCGGCCGTTACCAATCAAACCGGGCAGATGCTGGAAATGCTCAATCATTACGGGATTGGTATCGGCACATCCCTGGAATTGCTGCGTCATTTTGCATTCGACAGTTCCGTAGAATTAAAAATTGATAACCAGGCGCCCTGCACACTGAGTGAACAGGTGGCCAAAAATGTTTTTGTACGGTATGATCAATAAACAATACAGCGATGCTTCGCTGGGCGAAGTACATGGCAGTGTGGATACTACGGTGAGTACGGGCCGCTGGAAACGGATCCTCTCTTTCCTGGGCCCCGCCTACCTGGTGAGTGTGGGCTATATGGACCCGGGCAACTGGGCTACGGATCTGGCAGGAGGCAGCCGCTTTGGTTATACCCTGATATGGGTGCTGCTGATGAGCAACCTGATGGCCCTGTTGCTGCAGGGATTATCCGCCCGGCTGGGTATTGTAAGGGGCCGCGACCTGGCCCAGGCCAACCGCGAGGCTTACCCGCCAATCGTAAATTTCTTTCTTTATATACTGGCCGAAATTGCCATTGCAGCCTGCGACCTGGCCGAAGTGCTCGGTATGGCTATCGGGATACAACTGCTAACCGGTTTACCCCTGGTATGGGGAGTTAGTTTTACCGTACTCGATACCTTTCTCCTGCTCTTCCTGCAGCGTTCCGGCATCCGGAAGATGGAAGCATTTATTATTACCCTGGTGGCAATCATCGGACTGTCCTTCCTGGTGGAGATCATCCTGGCCAAACCCCATATGGGAGAAATTGCCAGCGGATTCATACCGGGTGCATTAAGTGATGATGCCCTCTATATTGCCATCGGCATCATCGGGGCAACGGTAATGCCGCATAATCTTTACCTCCACTCTGCCCTGGTGCAAAGCCGTAAGATAGACCGTACAGAAGCGGGTATACGCCAGGCCATTCGTTTTAACCGGATCGACAGCACCATTGCCCTCAACCTCGCCTTCCTGGTGAATGCCGCCATTCTGATTGTGGCCGCTTCTGTTTTTTTTAAAAGCGGTAATTCACATGTGGCCGAAATACGGGAAGCGCACCGGTTGCTCCCCTCCTTTCTTGGTAAACTGGCACCGGTTCTTTTTGCCATCGCCCTGATTGCTGCCGGGCAAAGCAGCACGGTAACCGGCACCCTGGCCGGGCAGATCATTATGGAAGGCTATCTCAGCCTGCGTATCAATCCGATGCTGCGCCGCCTTATCACCCGCCTGCTGGCTATCATTCCCGCCCTGCTGGTGATTCTGATCTATGGCGAGCAAAATACCGATGCCCTGCTGATCCTCAGCCAGGTAATCCTGAGTTTACAACTGGGCTTTGCCATCATTCCCCTCATTCATTTTGTGAGTGATAAAAATACCATGGGCAACTTTGCCATCAAAACACCGGCAAAAATTGCGGCCTGGTGCATTGCAGCCGTACTGATCTTCCTCAACCTTAAGATGCTGCTGAACGAAATGCTCGCAGTGTTCAGGGGCGGCAGCTGGTGGTTACAGGCCCTGGTGGTGGCCGGCGGTCTGCTCTGCCTGGTGTTGCTGCTTTATATTATCATTCACCCGTTCGTATCCAGGCATCGGCGCCGCAACTCCATCAAAATGCACCCCGATCTGCGGGAATGGAAGCAACTCACTGTTCCTGCCTTCACCCGCATTGCCATAGCGGTTGATTTCAGCGGCGAAGATGAACGCTTACTGGCTGCGGCAATCGGGCAGGGAAAAGAGAACAGTACCTTTTTATTAATCCATGTGGTGGAAAGTGCTTCGGCCGGTTTACATGGCCGCGAAAGTGATGATTACGAAACAAGAGAAGACAAGGAGCGCATGCAGTTATATGTTTCCTTTTTGCAGGAACGCGGATTCAGGTGCGAGGGCTATATCGGTTACCGCAACCGGGCTAAGGAAATTGTACGGATCGTAAAAGAGCTCAATGCGGATATACTGGTAATGGGCTCGCACGGGCACACAGCCCTGAAAGATTTTATCTATGGGCACACCGTTAACACTGTAAGGCATGAGCTGAAAATACCCGTGCTGATTGTTACTCTTTAGCAATATCCTTCAGCCAGTCATCGATTTTTTTATTCCAGCCCGCCTGTTTTTCTTTATCCCGGCCATTTCTTGTCTGGCCGTCATATAAATCCTGTAAACGGTTTAATTCCGCATAGGCATCCTGGTACAGCTGTTCGAGCAGGCTCTCATAATTATCCGGTGTAAAGCGGGCCGCTTTCAGTTTGGCCACAAACAAATGAGTGGCGATATAAGTGATATCAAAATGATGCTGCTCATGCAGGAGGGCATAATCCGAAGCCAGCCCGGCTTTCACCCAGGATCCCCGCTTGCTGAAAAAACAGGATACATTTATGTCCAGCGTTGTTTGCCGGTTATCGCCGGTCATCATCATGGAATAACCAAACCCCGAATAGGTAACGGCCAGTGCGTCACTGTTATAGTTGGCCTTGCCTTTGAAATCATCCCATTTCAGTTTGCCCTGGGGGTTATAATAGATCGTATCATTTCTGGCGGGTGCAGTAACCGGGTTCCAGTGAATCCGTGTATTCATCTGTGCCAGTAAAGGAAAGCCGTTAAAAAGCAGGAAAGAAAGAAGAAAAGATTTCATAGTGAATGCATCCTCAATAACTCAAAAAAACAATGATTATTTTGCTTGCAGCCGGAGGTTCACCAGATTTACAATTTCATTAACAGCGATGCGCTCCATGCAGTTGAAATGTTTCCTGGGGCATTTTTTATACCCAATCTTGCTGCAGGGCCGGCACCAGAGTTTATGGATCTCCACCACATCATATTGTAGGGAACTCTGCCTGCCATAATAAGGATACATACCAAAGGCCGGCACGGTATTGCCCCAAACAGAGATAATGGGTTTTTGCAGCGCAGCGGCAATATGCATCAGTCCGGTATCGTGTGTGATCACCAGTTTGGAGCGGCGCAGCAGATCGGCAGATTCGTTAAGTGAAAACTTTCCGCAGGCATTATAAATCTTCACATCATCCACTGCAGCGATCGCCTTTCCGTTTTCATAATCCTCCTTACCGCCCAGCAGTACCAGCGGATGGCGGATAGCCGCACAAAGTTCTTTCAGTTTATGCAGGGGCAGTTGCTTGGTAGCCAGCGCCGCCCCGATCACCACAGCAATAAACCCGTGGAGATGACTGTGCGGCAGATCCGAAAGTTTCACCTGGTCCTGCTCCGGAATAAAATAATCAAGCCCCAGGCCGTCATCAGTTACACCCAGTGGCCGGGCGGTTTCCAGGTAACGGTCTACAATATGCTTTTTGGGCAGCAGGTTCAGCTTCAGGCCGGTGAGCAGGTATTTTTCAATATTCAGTTTATTGAAGGCGTTCGATTTTACGCCCTTCAGAAAACGTTTTACCCGCAGGGTGCGCAGGTTATGATGCAGATCAATGATATAATCGTACTCTTCCGTTTTCAGCTCATGCAACATCAGCTCAAAACTATCCGCCAGCACATGCACCTTATTGATATAAGGATTGGTATCCAGTATGCCATGAAATGCCTGCTTGGTAAGAAAGTGGATTTCAGCATCCGGGTATTTTTTCCGGAGGCAACGGATAACCGGTGTGGTCAGCACAATATCGCCGATGGAAGAAAATCGTATGATGAGGAATTTCATGGCTAGGGAATCACTTCTTCAGTTTCCAGGTAATCGAGGTCTTTATGATAGGTTTCTTCCGTGAAATAAAAAGCCACAAAGGTTACCAGCAGCACGATAATGCCTGTGTATACCCCGCTCTGCCACAGGGATAACTTATAATGATCGTGGAACAAATCCTTAAACAGCAGATTCATCAGCGGCAGGGCACCCCTTACCATATTGGGAATGGTGGTGGCTGCCGTGGCCCGCAGGTTGGTGCCAAACTGTTCGGCGCCCATGGTTACAAATATGGCCCAGAAGCCGGTGCCAAATCCCATCATCGCACAGATCACGTACATGGCAACATCACTGTTATTAAGCGGACTGAAAAATAACCCGATGGAAATTACCGTGAAAACATAAAACAACAGCAGGGCCTTTTTTCTGCTCTGAAAATACTGGCTTACAAAACCAACCAGTATATCTCCCACTGCAATGGCCGAGTAGGCAAACATGATGGAGCGGCCCGATTCAATGGTGCTGCTGTGGAAGAACTCGTTACCAAATTTATCGCTCTGGTTGATCAGAATACCGATAACATACCAGGTAGGAAAGCCGATGGCGATAGCGAGGACATATTTAATAAAGCGTTTCCGGGAGGTAAAGAAGGCGAGGAAATTTCCTTTCTGCACGGCCTTATTTAATCCGGTGTACATACCCGACTCGGCCACCCGGATGCGCAATACCAGTAATACCACGCCCAGTATACCGCCGATCTTATAACAAAGGCGCCAGTCGCCTGATAATTTATACGTAAGATAGGCCACCACGGCACCACTGAGCCCGATACCGGCTACCAGGGATGTTCCGATTCCTCTTTTTTCTTTCGGCAATAATTCACTCACGAGTGTGATCCCGGCGCCCAGTTCACCTGCCAGGCCCAGTCCGGCCACAAAGCGGCAAGCCGCATACTGATCCACGGTATGAACAAAGCCGGTTATAAAATTGGCGATGGAATAGAGGATGATGGAGCCAAACAATACCGATAAGCGTCCTTTCTTATCACCCATCACTCCCCAGATAATACCGCCGAGCAAGAGGCCGAACATCTGCCAGTTGATGATATGGGTGCTGTCGGCCAGCAGGGTTTGCTGGGAAGCCCCGTCTAACGACAGGATGCTGGGCGCTTTTACAATCGTAAAAAGCAGGAGATCGTAGATGTCAACAAAATAGCCCAATGCCGCCACGATAACGGCAATATTGAAAAGGGAGACAGCTGGTTTATGATTTTGCATCTGTTCCGGTACTCTTCTTTTTGGGAGTGAATAATTTTATGAGGATCGGGGCGGTTGTTACCAGTACGATAGCCAGTACTATTATTTCGAGATGATCTTTCAGGTCGAAATGGAATTGGTTCCATATCCATTGCTGCAGGTAAAAACCGCCGCAGAGCATGGTGAGCACCCAGGCGATGCAGCCCACCACATTGAAGAAATGAAATTTCTTTTTATCCATTCCCACAATACCGGCCACGATGGGTGCAAAAGTGCGGATAAAGGGAACAAAACGGGCGGCCACAATGGCTACGGCGCCGTGCTTTTCATAAAAATCATGGGCTTCCTGCAGGTATCTTTTTTTGTAAAAAAGCCGGTCCTTCCAGTGATACATGGCCGGCCCGAATTTTTTCCCGGTCCAGTAGCCCACCATATTGCCCAGTATCCCGCAAAGGGATATCAGGGCGGCCAGTACCAGCAGGTCAACAATCGGCGGATGATCATTACTGAAGCCAAGCAGTTTGAGAAACTGGTATCCCAGGCCGGGCCCCATTTCATTGGTTTGCAGGTCACGCATTTCGTGGGCATAGATACCCGCCACAAAAAGCAGTGAATCGCCGGGCAGAAAGAAGCCGGCAAATAAACCCGTTTCAGCGAATACCACGAAGAGCAGTAACCAGAGGCCACCGTTTTCTATATACCACTGCGGCTGCAGCAACTGCGCCCAGTGAAAATCAAGCAGGATAAAATCAAACATCAGTGGCAAAAAAGTTTATGCGTGTTCTAACTGTCCTTCCCATTTGCTGACAGCCGCCGTAGCCAGGGCATTGCCCAGCACATTCGTCATCGTGCGGCCCATGTCGCAAAAAACATCGATGGCCAAAATTAGTCCAATCCCTTCAGGAGGAATGTTAAACATTCCACAAGTTGCCAGCACCACCACCAGGGAGGCGCGGGGTACGCCCGCAATGCCTTTGCTGGTGAGCATGAATACCAGCAGCATGGTAATCTGTGTGGCCACATCCCCGGTAACACCGGTGATATTATAGGCCTGTGCAATAAACATGCTGGCAAATGTCATATACATCATACTGCCATCGAGGTTAAAAGAATAGCCCAGCGGCAATACAAAAGACACAATCTTGTTATTACAGCCGAAGCGCTCCATTTCTTCAATCAGTTTGGGCAGCACGGCTTCGCTGCTGGCGGTGCTGAAAGCAATCGCCATCGGGTTGGAAATCCGTTTCAGCAATACCTTCAGCCGGTTCCGCAGAAATGAATAGCCTACCAGCAGCAATACCAGCCACAGCACCAGTAAGCCCAGGTAAAAGGATCCGATATAGTAAGCATAAGTGGCCAGGATCCCCAGGCCTTTCATAGCGATCACGCCGCACATGGCGCCAAACACACCCACCGGGGCCAGTTTCATGATATAGCCCACCATTTTCAGCATTACATGCGTTAGAGAATCGAGGGCTTTTACAAGTGGTTCACCCATTTTACCCACAGCAGTAAGGGCAATACCAAAAAATATGGAGAATACCACCAACTGGAGTATTTCGTTGGTAGCCATTGATTCGAGCACACTGCGGGGCACCACATGTTCTACAAATTTGGCCAGGGAAAACTCCTGGCTTTTGCTCACCAGGTCTTTCACCCCTTCGGCATCGGTATTACCGAGGTTTACGCCCACACCCGGTTTGGTGAGGTTTACCAGTAAAAGGCCCAGGAGCAGACTAACGAGCGAGGCTGTTATGAACCAAAGCATGGCTTTTCCGCCCACACGCCCCACCGTTTTAAGATCGCCCAGTTTCGCAATACCCACTACCAAGGTAGCAAACACGAGCGGAGCAATGATCATCTGCACCATGCGTAAAAAGATGGTGGTGAGGAGTTTGATCTTAGGGCTGAAGTCCTTGATAAAAGTGTCGGATGCATTCTGATGGATGAAATAACCCACTACTATACCCAGCAGCATGGCAATCATAATATAGAGGGTAAGGCGGCTTTTTTGCGGGGGCTGGTGTGTTATCTCCATATATAGCAATTAGTGACGCAATATAATATTTAAAGCCTGTTATCCACCTCCGGGGCTTAAAAAAGTATCAATGGTTGGCGTTTTATGAATTTATTCCTTATTTTTCCGTTTCAGGACTATTTGGATTACATCATCAAAACCAACCATTGATATGAGTTTATTTGTAAGAAAACCGATGGCTGCCTTAATGAATGAGGCCCAGGAAACGGGTACCCATACATTAAAAAAGACGCTCGGAGCCGGAGGATTAATTGCTTTGGGGATTGGTGCCATTATCGGTGCCGGTCTGTTTTCCATAACGGGTATGGCAGCGGCCAATCACGCAGGACCTGCGATTACCATCTCTTTTGTTGTTGCGGCCCTGGGTTGCTTATTTGCCGGCCTGTGTTATGCCGAATTCGCTTCTATGATACCGGTTGCGGGAAGCGCCTACACCTATTCTTATGCCACGATGGGCGAATTTATTGCCTGGATCATTGGCTGGGACCTGGTGCTTGAGTACGCGGTTGGAGCCGCCACTGTGGGTATCAGCTGGAGCCGTTATCTTGTAAAATTTCTGGATGGATTCGGTATCCAGCTTCCGTCGCAACTGACGGTGGGCCCCTGGGATGGGGGTATTATCAATTTACCCGCCGTCTTTATCATTGTGCTGATGAGTTTGCTCCTGATCAAAGGAACAAAAGAAAGTGCTACTGTCAATGCCATCATAGTTGCACTGAAAATTGCGGTGGTACTGATTTTTATCTTCCTTGGATGGAAGTATATCAATACATCAAATTACACCCCGTATATTCCCGACAATACCGGTAACTTCGGCAGCTTTGGCTTCAGCGGAATTATCCGGGCTGCCGCGATTGTTTTCTTTGCCTATATTGGCTTTGATGCCGTAAGTACGGCTGCCCAGGAAGCCAAAAACCCCAAAAGGGATATGCCCTGGGGTATCTTAGGATCACTGGCTATATGCACGGTGCTGTATATTCTGTTTGCACACGTAATGACGGGCGTTACCAGTTATACCACTTTCGCAGGCAAAGACGGTATCGCCCCCGTTGCCATCGCCATCGACCACATGGGCACTACCGATGCGGCCGGAGTGGTTCATGCCGATTACCCCTGGTTGAACAGGGCCATCGTTGTAGCGATTCTGGCAGGGTACGCTTCTGTTATATTGGTAATGTTAATGGGACAGAGCCGTGTTTTCTTCAGTATGAGCAAAGACGGACTGATCCCGAAAGTTTTCTCTACCGTTAACCCTAAAACACAAACACCGGCAAAAAGCAATTTGCTTTTCATGCTTTTTGTGAGCCTTTTTGCAGCATTTGTTCCTGCCCGCGTGGTTGGGGAAATGACGAGTATCGGAACATTGTTTGCCTTTATCCTGGTTTGTATCGGCGTATGGGTAATGCGCAATAAGATGCCCGATTTACCCAGGGCCTTTAAAACCCCGATGGTACCCCTGGTACCCATACTCGGTATCTTTGTTTGCCTGTTCATGATGGTATTTCTGCCCATGGATACATGGATCCGCCTTATTGTATGGATGCTGATAGGCATGGATATATATCTTGTTTACGGGGCTAAACATAGTCTTATGGGGAATGGTACCGATAACAGGAAAGGCATGAGAATTGCCCGTTACACCAGCCTGGCCCTTTGTGTGTTACTGATAATTGTAGGATTCCTGCATCAATACACAGTAGGGTTTGATACCGACCGGACGCTCCTTTATATTGCCCTGGCATTTGCCGTAGTACACCTGGTGGTATTTGCCAGGAAACTGGGCAGAGCGGAGCCTGAAGCCTGATAATTCAATTATTTAAAAAAAATACCCCGGCTTTCACCGGGGTATTTTTTTATTCGATATTTATCTCGTCTGTAAAAATATGCGTATTTCCTCCGGCCCCTTCGTGCCAGGCGGGCAGCTTACCGTATTGCAGGGCCCTTACCCGTACATACCTTGCCGTTACGGGATTAAAAACCGCTTCCACTTTTTTCACCTGCACATTCAGCTCTTCAATGGGCAGAAAATTTTCTCCGCTGTACACCTGTGAAAAACTGATCCCGTCTGCAGATACTTCTACTGTTAATTTACGGGGCGCCACAATCCAGGCCCGGGTATCCTGCAAAAAACCGGCTGTCACCCTGCTGATGGTGGCGGCGGTTTTCATATCAATCACCAGGTCTACATCAGTGTTTTGATAACCCTGCCAGTTGCCTTTACGCCAGTTGGCATCTCCCTGTATGCCATCGATCAAAGCCTCGTTACCACCGGCGGAATACTGCGGTTCAAAACCCGTATTCAGTTTTATATCCCAGTCGTGCGGCTTCTCCCGGAAAACCGCAGTGGTGACATAACTGTAGATTCCGCTGCTGCTGACGGCCACAGCCTTAATCGTGCTGCTGCTGCGGATCGTAAAGGGCTGGGTATATTTTTGGGAAGAAGCAGAGGGGATGGTCCCATCTGTTGTGTAATAATAATCCACTCCCTGCTGGTTAGAATAAATGCGGATGGTTTTATCTCCCCGGAAAGAGAGGGCGCCTCCATCAATCAGGGGGTTCAGCACAATTAAATGATCGGTGATGGCGGTAACAGGAATTTCTTTTGTTCCAAAGGCCGAAGGGGATGCCCCCATATTGAATTGCAGGCGTCCGCCCTTTACCAGGTCGGAATAAGAAAGCCAGGATTTATTGTAAGGGATTCCATTGAGCCGGGCCGACTGTATATAATAATTTGCCGCCGAGATATGCTTGGCGGTAATAACCAGTTGCTTTCCGTTTTCAAAATGGATTACCGCTTCGGGGAAGGCGGGCGTGCCCGTGACAAAATCGGTGGTACCCGGCGTTACCGGGTAAAAGCCCATTGCGCTCAACACATACCAGGCGCTCATTTGGCCGCAATCTTCATTGCCAGCCAGTCCGTCCGGTGCATCATAATACATTTCATTCATCAGCCGGTGCACCATGGCCTGGGTTTTATAGGCCGATCCGGTAAAATTGTAGAGGTAGGCAATATGATGGCTGGGTTCGTTACCATGAGCGTACTGCCCTATCAATCCGGTGATATCGCTTTGCTCCCGCCCGGTGGTTTGCGAGGTTTCAGCAAAGAGCAGGTCCAGTTTGTCTTCCATCTTTTTGGCCCCTCCGATCATTTCCAGGTAACCGCTGATATCCTGTGGTGTATAAAATGAATACTGCCAGCTGTTGGCTTCGGTAAAATTGTTATTCACTTCCCGCGGATCGAAAGGTGATAACCAGTTGCCGTTTTTACGGGGCCGCATGAAGCCGGTTTCCACATCCAGCAGGTTTTTCCAGGCCTGTGCCCTTTTAATATAAGTAATATAATCCTGTTCATTTCCCGTCTTCTTCGCAAACTGTGCAATACACCAGTCATCATACGCATATTCCAGCGTTTTGCTCACACTTTCATGTTCATCATCCATTTCCAGGAAACCATGATCCATCAGGGCGGGCAAACCCAGGTGTTGCCAGGTGGCGCTTTTCTTCATGGCTTCCAGCGCCAGTCTGGTATCAAAACGATCAAGGCCCTTCATATAGGCATCCACAATCACCGGCACGCTGTGATAGCCGATCATACAATCGGTTTCGCAACTGCTCAGCTCCCAAACCGGCAATCGTCCGCCTTCCTGGTATTGTGCGAGGAAGGAACGGATATAATCGATTGTACGATGCTGATCGGTGAGCGTATACAAAGGATGGGCCGCCCGGTAAGTATCCCAGAGAGAGAAAACGGAGTAATTGGTAAACCCGTTTGCCTTATGGATTTTATTATCCCGTCCCCGGTACTGCCCGTCAACATCCATGTTGATATTGGGTACCACCATGGTGTGATAGAGCGCTGTATAAAAAATATCCAGCTTGGTTTTATCCGTGGATTTCACTTCAATGCGGCTGAGCTCTCCGTTCCAGGCCTTATCCGCTGCCGCCCTTGTTTTGGCGAAATCCCAGCCGGGCAATTCCTTCTCCATATTCAGCCGGGCTCCTTCGGTACTGACCCCTGAGAGCGCCACTTTTGCCATCACCGTTTTACTGTTGAAACGAAACCAGGCTTTTATGTTTTGGGCATTTACATCTGTCTGGTTTTGCAGGGTATCATTTATCCAGATCCCTTTTTGGATAAAGGGTGCTGAAAAGCTGATCACAAAATATACATACTGATCATCGGCCCAGGCCTTGCTGCGGCGCAGTCCGGCAATGGTATGATCATCGATGATTCTGAGGGAAGACTCCAGCACCTGGTCGCGGTGCTTCAGATCCAGTATAACCAGGTTATTGATGGCAGAGCTGAAAGTATACTTGTGCAAGCCCACCCGGTTGGTGACTGTTAACTCTGCCAGAATTTGGTCGTCATCCAGTAACACCGAATAATACCCGGGCGCCGCTTTTTCATTGGCATGCGAAAACCGGGAACCATAAATTTTATTATCCGGAGACGGGTTGCCATTCGATGGCATCAGCAGGATATCGCCATAATCGCTGCAGCCCGTGCCGCTGAGATGTGTATGGGTAAAGCCATAGATATAGTGATCGCTGTAATGGTAGCCGCTGCAGCCATCCCAGCCCTCCAGGCGGGTATCGGGGCTCAGTTGCACCATGCCATGCGGCATCACAGCACCCGGGTAGGTATGGCCGTGGCCGCCCGTGCCGATGAAAGGATTTACATAACCGGTATAATGCTGCTGTGCAAATGAAAAAAGAAAGCTGAAAATGGTAAAGGAAAGAAGAAAGCGTTTTTTCAAAGCAATGTTTTTACACAAGGTAAAACATTATGAGGAAAAGATGAGTGGGCAAAGGTTACGGGTTCGTTCAGGCAAGATAGGGCAGTGTATTGTCCTCTTCGGTTTGCTTCAGATTTTTACTTTTGAATGTTGATCTTTGATTTAAATAAAAAGTCCCACGAAAATGCAAATGCTGAAGCATCTCCGTGGGACGAACCGTTGATCTGTATTTTTAGAAGGGCAGATCATCCACCACCGGGGCGGAGTTGCCTGAAGGTGCCGAGCTGGCTACCGGCGGTTTGCTGGCGCCGGCATTGCTTACATAGCCGGCATTGGAGCCCTGTCCTTCAGTGCTGTTGCCACCCAGCAGTTGCACCGTTTGCACCCGCATGCGCAGGGTGGCGGCAGCCTGTCCTTCTTTATTGGTATAGGCATCCGCCTCGGGAGCCCCCTCGGCGTACACTGTTCTTCCCTTGGTGAGATACTGGGCCACGGCAGTCCTGTCGGTCCAATAAGCACATTCTACCCAGGTGGTACGTTCTTTCTGATTGCCCTGCGCATCCTTATAGCGCTCGGTATGGGCCACACTGAAATTGATCACATTTTTTCCGTTCACTTCTTTTACGATGCAATCCTTTCCGAGATTGCCGATGATCTGTAACTTAATCATAACTGATGTTTTTGTTGTTATTAATCGATGTATCTGGTTGCTAAAATAGTTGTTATGGATTAAGAGTTATCCCTCCTCTTCTCACATTCTGTATTTACAAAGCCGGGGTCAGTTCATCCGGCTCATGAACATATGCCAGTTCCATTCCCAGGTAAGACCGTTATCAGCTGAAAAAGCCTGGCTCCACACGGGGTTATCCTTGTCCGATTTATCCCACTGAAACAGCATTATAATATCCTTTCCCTCATATTGATCCCGGGTAAAGAAATGGCCGATATTCTTATCAAACGAGCCCACCACGGGTTTATCAAAGCTCCCCGAATCGCTGTCGGCCCAGTAGATGCTCCAGAGCCGGGTTTTGGGATCAAAAAGCCTTACCGTCATGCCCTCAAACGGTTTCCCGTTGAGTGTGGCATAAAAATGGTCCATATTGGCCAGCCCGTTCAGGGCCTTGTAATCCGTTTGGGTGGCTTCAAATTCAATCCATTCCTGGCAGCCCTTGAGCCGGGCTTTCAGCTTACGGTTCTTGATCCGCCATTTGCCGATATAAAAATCAAAATCTTTATGGGATGACTTTGCCGAGGGCTCAATTATCAATTGGCCCCGGGGGTCGATCTTCAATCCTTTCATAACCGGGATTAGTTCATTTTTTTACGAAGCGTGCTTACCTGGTTTTGCAGGTTATTAACCATACTGGCCAGGGAATTCATATCCCAGCGCTGCTGCTGGCTTACTTTGCTGATCACCATCTGCGCCTGCCATAATTCCATCACATCTTCTGTGTTGATCTGGTAAGGCTGAAACTGGGGATTATCACTGATCAGGGTGAGTTTATTTTTATTCCGGGTACTTTTTTCGATACGCTTATATACAATGCCCTCGTTACGGCTCACTACAATATAAGCCTGGCCGTTTTTGATATCGGCCGGATCATCCACCTTCTCCCCTACAATGATACTGCCGCTGGGCGTGGGTAACATACTATCACCAATGATCTCAAAAGCCCGGTAATTACCGCCCGATAACATGGGCAGCGTGAAGGTGTTGAGTTCATCAATAAACTCGGTATCGGCATAGCTGGCCAGGTAACCGGCGGCCGCCTTTACCGGCACAAAATGAATAACATTGCGCTCCGCAGCCATCATCTTCTGCTGGCGGCGCTTGGCCATGTAACTGCCCGAGGTATTACTGAGGTCTTTCAGCAATAACTCATCCAGGCTGAGTTTGAAAATATCAGCCACCACTTCCAGTACATCCAGGCTGGGGTCGGCACGCTCTTCTTCATAAGCCCCGATACGGGATCTTTTCACGCCCAGCTTAGTGGCAAATTCTTCCTGTGTCCATCCACGCAATTTGCGCAGATATTTCAAGTTTTGTCCGGCTTGTGACATACTAAAACTAATTTGGTTAGCACAAATATACTAATTTTTTTAGTTTTCCAAATTTTATTTTTTTTCCGGTTCCTCCTGACCCTTACCCGTTTACGATAAACTACCCGCTCCGAAATCCCAACGATGAACTCTCCACTTTCCCTTAAATTTGCAGCAAATCAATTATATGCAACATCTGTTAAGTCTGCATTCCATACTCCGCTGGGGTGTTTTACTCTTCGGCTGCTGGGCTGTTCTGGCGGCCCTTATGGGTTTGATGAGTAAACGTAATTTCACAGCCAACGATAACCGGGCCGGGCTCTTCTTCATGATCTTTTGTGATCTGCAGTTACTGGCCGGACTGATTCTCTACTTCAACAACAGCTGGTTTTCGCAGCTTACTTCCAACGCCAAAGAAGTGATGCAAACCAGTTCCCTCCGTTTCTTTGCCGTAGAGCACGCCCTGATGATGATCATCGCCTGGCTGATGGTGCACGTGGGCCGCAGCCTGAGCAAAAGAGCCGGCACCGATGCGCAAAAACATAAAAAAGCCCTGATCTGGTTTGGCCTCGCCCTCCTGCTGATACTGGCGATGATTCCCTGGCCTTTCCGCACAGGTATCGGCCGGGCCTTATTTCCCCAACTCTAGTAACTGATTTACCAGCATGGCTAAAAAGAAGAAAGAAGAACCCATTATACTGGTTACCAACGATGATGGCATCACCGCCCCCGGCATACGGGCCCTGGTGGAAGCCGCCCGGCCCCTGGGTAAAGTGGTGGTGGTAGCCCCCGATAAACCCCAGAGCGGCATGGGCCACGCCATCACCATCGGCACTCCCCTGCGTATGAACCGGGTGGAAATGTTCGGCGATGTGGAAGCCTGGCAAACCTCGGGCACCCCGGTTGATTGCGTTAAACTGGCCGTTGATAAAATCCTGCACCGCAAACCCGATCTCTGCATCAGCGGTATCAACCATGGCGCCAACCACTCTATCAATGTGCTGTACAGCGGTACCATGAGTGCGGCCATGGAAGCCGCCATCGAAAGCATCCCCAGCATCGGTTTTTCCTTGCTCGATTACCGCTTCGAGGCCGATTTCAGCGGTTCCGTCCACTATGCCCATACCATCATCAAAACGGTTTTGCAAAATAAGCTGGATAAACACCTCCTGCTGAATGTGAATATCCCTTCCCTGCCCCTCAACGAAATCAGGGGTATCAAGGTTTGTAAACAGGCCTATGCGAAATACGTGGAAGATTTTGATGAACGCCAGGATCCGCACGGAAAAAAATACTACTGGCTCACCGGCGAATTCGTGAATTTCGATAAAAGCCGGGATACCGATGTGTGGGCCCTCCAGCATAATTACGTGAGCGTGGTACCCATCCAGTTCGACCTCACCAATTATACCCTGAAACAACAACTCGAAAAAAAGAAACTTTTTAAATAATGCTGAAAAAAGACAGTTTCACCCTCGGCGCCATCCTGGGCTTTATCGGCCCGATCCTGGGCATCCTCCTTTTCAAACTGTTCAAATTCCAGATCTTCAGTTTTAAAGAAACCTTCCAGTTCATGTATTACGAGCCGGGCCACCGCACTTTTACCGTGGCCCTCAGCCTGGCCCTGCTGGTTAATGCGGTGCTCTTCACCGTGTATATCAATGCCCGCAAGGATAAAACCGCCAAAGGCATTTTTGCCTTAACACTGGTTTACGGGTTGCTGGTGCTTTCGATAAAAACATTCAGTTAATTTTTTGCCGGTATAACGGGTGCAGTTTCTCTTAAAACCCTTCCCAGGCTGTAAAGAGGGTGGGTGTGTTTTTTTTCTCCGGCTATATTTCTTTACTCATCATCGTTGTGTCACTCACTTGTACTCCATACCTTTACGCAGCATTTTTTCCCGGGATCCAGCCAGCGGAATACTGAACACGGAACAAGGAATGAAGAACATGAAATAAAAAAATATCATTTTCCTTACGGAGTGTTTTAGCCCCTTTCCGGCCGGAGAGGGGTTGGGGTGAGGTACTCCGGCTTAACCAACCAATATGAAGTACTATATTATTTCCGGCGAGGCCAGCGGCGATTTACATGGCAGCAATCTTATTAAAGAGCTGCATAAACTGGATGCCCATGCCACTATCCGGTGCTGGGGCGGTGATAAGATGCAGGCTGCCGGTGCCACACTGGTAAAGCACTATAAGGACCTGGCCTTTATGGGTTTTGTGGAAGTGCTCAAAAATCTGCGTACCATTTTCCGCAACCTCGCCTTCTGCAGGGAAGATATACAGGCTTTTCAGCCTGATACCCTTATCCTTATCGACTACCCCGGCTTCAACCTGCGCATCGCAAAATGGGCAAAAGAACAGGGGCTGAAAGTGATTTACTATATCTCTCCGCAGGTGTGGGCCTGGAAGGAAAACCGGGTTAAGATGATGAAGCAGTGCATCGACCTCATGATCTGCATTCTCCCCTTCGAAAAAGATTATTACGGTCAGCGCTGGAACTGGGATGTAGCCTATGTGGGGCATCCGCTGGTGGAAGTGGTGGAGAATTTTTTAGTCAGTAGCCATGAGCAGGAAGTCGGGAGTCCTGGAAGCCATATAATCAATGAGGCTTTTGCCAATCCAGCATCATCCTTAGAAAACCAGACAACGCCTGGCAAGCTCACGACTGGGAACTCCCAACTAAAGACTAAAGACTTTCCTCTCATCGCCCTGCTCCCCGGCAGCCGGAAACAGGAGATATTACAAAAACTGCCCATCATGCTCGGGGTAAGCCGGCTCTTTCCCCATTGCCGCTTTGTTGTGGCTAAGGCTCCGGGGCTGGAAGCCGATTTTTATAACAGCCTGCTGGCACCCTATCCCAATGTATCCGCGGTGGCAAACCAAACCTATGCCCTGCTGGCACAGGCCGATGCCGCCCTGGTAACCAGCGGCACCGCCACCCTCGAAACGGCCCTCTTCGGCGTACCCGAAGTAATTTGTTACAAGGGCAATGCCATCAGCTACCAGATTGCCAGGCGACTCGTGAAAATTAAATTCATCGGTCTCGTCAACCTGATCATGGATAAGGAAGTGGTGAAAGAACTCATTCAGCATGAACTGACCGTTGAAAATCTCTCAACCGAATTAAATAAACTGCTGAACGAGCCGCTGAAAATCAACCAGGTGAAAGAAGATTACCGGCAGCTGAAAGAATTGCTCAGCCAGGGAGGACATGCATCGGCCAATGCAGCAAGACTGGTTATGGAGTTTTTGCAAAAGAAAGGATAACCGGCGGTTTAAGCGTGAACTGAAAAAATGCAGTAAACAACGATCATTGTATTATCTACCATTACTTCTCAAGTCCCGGCTATTTCCTCAAAAACTTCACCAGCATAATAATCAGCGCCAGCAGGAAAAGCAGGATGGAAATCCGGTTGATCCCATGCATGTATTTCACGAACTTTGATTGGGGGGCATCCGGGTCTTTTTTCCGGAGATAAAGGTATTCGGCCACCTGTCGGAGTATTCCCATTGTTAAAAATTATCGGTTTTCAAAGTTAATTGTTAAATTGATAAACAAAATTGTTAAAAGACTGTTTGATCAATCCGGGACTTTTCTCTTTTCGTAGATAGATACAAATTTTATTATGAAACAGCTTTTTTTCTTCCTTTCAGTTTTTGCCGCCATCAGTTCCTGTACGGCCCAGGGCGGCAAAAAATACCCCGTAACCAAAACCGATGCCGAATGGCGCAAACAGCTTACTGCCGAGCAATTTGAAGTAACACGGAAGGCTGCTACAGAAAGGGCCTTTACCGGGGCTTACTGGGATAACCATAAACCCGGCCAGTACAATTGCATCTGCTGCGGCCAACCCCTTTTCAGCTCCGATACCAAGTTCGACAGCGGTACCGGCTGGCCCAGTTTCTGGCAACCCCTCATTAAAAAGAATGTTGAAGAAAAAACGGATAACAGCTATGGCATGCAACGTACCGAGGTAAACTGCAGCCGTTGTGGCGCCCATCTCGGACATGTATTTGAAGATGGCCCCAAACCCACCGGCCTGCGGTATTGCATCAACTCGGCAAGCCTGGCGTTTGTGCCGAAATAATAGTCAGTTCAGAATTGAAAGTTCAGCGTTTAGAATTGAGAGCTGGTAAATTTTGAATTTAAAACTGACAACAACCCCAATACCCTGCACTTCATCACACGCTAAACTCCTGTCTTCTTGACACAGAAAAAAATCATCCAAAAGCATCCCCTCGCCATCCGCTGGTTTCACTGGATCAATTTCCCGGTGCTGGGTATTATGATCTGGAGCGGTATGCTGATTTACTGGGCCAATGATGTGTACCGGCTGGGCTGGGGCGATAAAACCCTGCTCAAATTTTTCCCCGATTCTTTCAACAAGGCCCTTAACATTCCCTTCCGGCTGGCCGAAGGCATGAGCCTGCATTTTGTATTCATGTGGCTCTTTGCCATCAATGGGCTCCTGTATTGCTGTTACCTGCTTTTATCAAAGGAATACAAATTCATATTTCCCAACCGGAAATCATTCAAAGAAGCCTGGCGGGTATTGTTACACGATCTCCGCCTCAAACGCGGATTGCCGTCCCAAAAAAAATACAATGCTGCACAGCGGCTGGCCTATACCGGCGTTATTTTCATGGGATTGGGTTCGCTCTTAACCGGCCTCGCCATTTACAAACCCGTTCAGCTCTACTGGCTTTGTGCCATGCTGGGCGGATATGAATGGGCCCGGGCCGAACATTTTATTCTTACAATTTTATTCGCCTTATTTTTCCTGTTGCATATCATCCAGGTGCTGCTGGCCGGCTGGAATAATTTTGCCGCCATGATCCGCGGGTTTGAGACAAAAAAAATCACCCCGCCGGCCGAACCTGCTGCTGAAGAAGAACCGGTTGCAGTGGAACCTGTCACCCAAAACACAGAAGCATGAAAACGCTCGAAGAAAAAATAGTGGATTCTCAAACAATCCGCCGCCGCACGCTGATTGCTTTTGCCGGCTTTGCCATTTTTATCGCGGCTTGCCTGTTTGGCTGGACATGGCTGCAGGGGCAACCCAAAGAGGATGGCGCCCTGCGCCCTCTCCGCAGCGTGCTTAACATGAATGAGCGCCTTTTCAGCGGACTCATCAGTAATGATCATCTCGCAAAAACCTACCCCCTCAGCGCTGCCGCCCCGCAGGTAAGGCGCAATGGCGATGAGGGCATGGGCAACGATTTTGATGCGGCGAACTGGAAACTGCAGCTGGTGCGTAATCCCGGTGATACGCTTATGATCAGCATTGATGAGATTAAAGCGCTTCCCAAAACCGATATCATTTTCGACTTTAAATGCATCGAAGGCTGGAGCCAGGTTACCCACTGGGGCGGCGTTAAATTCAGCGACTTCGCAAAAAAATATGGCCTTTATGAACAAACCAGCATGAAATACACCGGCCTGCATACACCGGATAATGCCTATTATGTGGGCATCGATAACAAAAGCATGCTCCACCCGCAAACCATCCTTTGTTATGAAATGAATGGCAAGCCCCTCCCCTTCAACCAGGGCGCCCCCCTGCGGCTTATCATTCCCGTTAAATACGGCGTAAAACACATTAAACGCATTGGCACCATTTACTTCAGCAACCAGCGCCCTCCCGATTACTGGTACGAGCGGGGCTATGATTATTTTGGAGGGTTGTAAAAAAAAGGGGATCTGCCATTAACAAGGCAATGCAGTGTTAGCAGTGGTTATAGTAAATTGAAGCTTAAAAAACCTTTATTTTTTTGTTCAGAAGGGTAATAAAATAACAAAAGGTAAAGGTATTTTGTTTTATGACTATCGGAAGGCTCAATTGAATTTAATTCTTTTAGATGGCCTTTCTCAATGAGTTTTATAAG
>JAXLUF010000006.1:0-219885 GCA_046329685.1 Ferruginibacter sp. | reverse complement strand
ATGGTCCAGCCGTTGCACAGGCAGATAATCCGGATACTTCCGCAGCCGATAATGCACGGTTAAAGAACTTGAACTCATCATAATGACCATTTAACGGAGACCCAACATTGCTTCCGAATCCGTTCACTTTAAACGGACCTGCACCTGTCAAATTAACACCACCAGGAGGTTGGGCAACCGTATTCACTAAAACACCATCCAGGTAAGCCCTTACTTCGTTGGCTACATTATCGTACACAAACGTATTGGTATGGGGTGCTACAGTGGCACCTCCATTCAACGGTACATCATTGAGGCCTCCACCACGCAGCCACCAGTTATTGGCCCCGGCCACCCCATTGGTAAAGCAACGGAATGAGCTTGTATTGACATCGCCAAATACATAGAACAGGGTTGCTGATGGTGTTATGTTCTCAGATTTAAAGGAGATCGTCCAGGAACTTGTTCCCAGGTTTGGCGCCCATCCGGTATTCAGGTAATCGGTGGATGCTGAGTTTCCTGTGCCAATGATCGTACCGTTGCAGATAGCGGATCCCCCCTGGGTCAAACCACCCTGCAGGGTTGCTGTGTTTGTGCCGGCAGGTGGTGCACTGGCCAGGTTGGGTACATTGGTACCAGTTCCATCAAATTTATAATAGAGCAATTCAGGTATCAGACCTCCACTTCCAGCATAGGTTGGAGTTACCGTCACAGTTGCCACCACCGGAGCATTACCCGCGTTTGTGGCAGTAAAACTGGCTATATTACCCGTTCCGCTGGCGGCAAGGCCGATGGAAGGAGTATTATTTACCCAGTCAAATACACTACCCGGTACAGTGGTGGTAAAGTTAACCGGTGCGGTTCCTGCATTGTTACAAACCACCTGGCTGGCAGGCTGATCAACCTGACCGGTGGGATTAACTGTAATAGTAAATGACAATGGCGTACCCGTACAGGTAACTGATGCGTTAGTATAAGAAGGCGTAACGGTGATGGTTGCCGTTACCGGCGCTGAACCGGTATTGGTTGCTGTGAAGCTAGGAATATCACCTGTTCCTGCTGCAGCAAGGCCAATAGAAGGCGTATTATTTACCCAGTTATAGACAATAGTACCGCCGGTAGTGGGACTGCTGAAGTTCACCGTAGTGGTGGGAGCATTGTTACATACCGACTGATTGGTAACTGCATTAACTGTAGCCACCGGATTTACTGTAACCGTGAAGGTCATTGTCGCTCCCACACAACCCGCACCCGATGTTGGTGTAACGGTAAAGGTTACGGTTTGCGGGGATGAGGTTGTATTGGTAAGTGTGCCGGTAACCGGAGTTCCGCTGCCATTAGCTGCCATGCCGGTTACATTTACCGTATTATCTCTTGTCCATGTATACGTAGTACCCGGCTCGGTACTGGTAAGTGCCACACTGTTCATCGGACCTGAGCAGATAGTCTGCGTTGCAGGGGTGGCAGTAGCTACCGGCAGCGGGTTCAGCGTAGCCGTTACAGGCGTACGCGGAGCACCCGGGCAGGATACACTAGTGTAAGTGAATTCTATCCTGGAAATAGAAGTTGTGGGACCAAACTCTCTCCATATCTGTTGAGGATTGGTCGTTTCCAGCGGGAACTGCATACCCAGCCTTTCCAGTTGCACAGGGAAACCAGCAATGGTGGTAGCATAATCACCGGTTGTATAGGTATTGATACCGCCCCTGCTTCCCAGAATACCAATTACCTCACCCGCATGAATGGGTATATTACAAGCGATGAATCCGGCAACAGGGTTTTGCCTGGTGAGGAAAAGTGTTGTAAAGGCATTCGTTGTGGCAGAGAATACCGGCGGTGGTACATTGCCATTGAATTTCAGGATAGCCATATTCTGTGGCCCGGAAGATGCGGTAGTGGGCACCATCAGCGAAGTGATCACAAAGTCGGTAGGCGCCGTAAACCAGTATCCCCTGATATTACCCGGGAAAGTACTGGTTTGGGCCGGCATAGCTAATAATGACGGCGGTGCAGGTACATTTACTACCGGTTCAACATAATAAGTAGTGTTAGCACTTATTGTTGGCGAATAGGTATTACCTGTATTGAGGAAGTTACCTCCCACAGGTGCATCATACCAGTTCACTGTTCCGTTTGAAGTGGCGGCGAGGTTTACCACACCACCCGGTGAGCACACCGAGCCATTTGTTACTGATAAAATTTGCGGTGTATAAGCAACCGTTATTGTAAATGTTATGGGCGTTCCTGTACAGGCGCCATTTGTTGGAGTTACTGTGATAGTACCGGTGATAGGTCCGGCTGTTGCATTGGTGGCAACAAAGTTCAGGTCGCCGCTACCACTCGCCGGCAGGCCGATGGCCGGATTGCTGTTGGTCCATGTAAACCCGGTTGTATTCGTACCCGTAAAGGCCACTGTTGCATTGGCACCATTACAGAAAAACTGATTTCCAACTGCATTTGCCACGGGGTTGGTAATGGTGATGGTTTGTGAAGGAGGTGTGGTTGTACAACTGTGATTTCCATAACCCAGTGTTACACCAAAAGTGCCGCCAACAGAGGTATTGATGGATTGGGTGGTTTGACCGCCGGGTGCCCATAAATATGAGTTAGCTGTACTGGCCGTTAAGGTAGCAGTTCCACCACTGCATATTGTATTGCTGGGTGTTACGGTGATACCCGGTGTTTCCCTTGGAATATCCACAGTAAGCTTGTAGTTCGCACATCCTGTAGAGGGGTTCACCTCGTGCACCACAACTACTATTGTACCGTTAGCCGGAATAGTAGCTTCATAGAACCCGGATAAGGTAAATGAAGATCCCGGATCGGCGAGGTAGTTGGTACACTGGTTCGTGGGATTATAGCTACCCAGGTAGGCTGCACAGAAAATATTGGTACCGCAGAATGAGGTAATGCCTATTGTGGCACAAACCGGCACATTTCGGGGGTTGGTAATAGTATACGAATCATAAAGACGACTGCCTGTACTGGTGAATATTCCCGGACAGCCTTTAGGAGCCGCACAGGTGGAGATGGTGGCAAAGCGGTTCATACGGCCGGTCTGCACAGCATCCCCTGCAGCCAGTGATCCATTAAATTCATAATCAGCCACCAGGACGGTGTTCATCGCTGTATCAAAGCAACCATACTGGTTGGTAACGGTAAGCAGGTAATTACCCGAAGCCGTAATAACCTGAGTCTGTGCTGTTCCAATCGGAGTAAATGGATTGGTAAACAGGCTCCTTCCCCATGCATAGGTATAGTTGGGATCCGGCGTAGCCGATATTACCGGGTTAGAACCGGCACAATGCACTGTGGTACCGGCTCCATTAATTACGGCGAGCGGTAAGGGGTTCACCGTAACGGTAGCCGTAACCGGTGTGCCGTTACAGCCGTTGGCGGTTGGGGTAATCGTAAAGGTAACAGTAACCGGTGAACCGGTATTGTTAACCAGGTTACCGGTAATATTACCGCTGCCATTGGGAGGGATGGAACCACCAATGATACCCACCTGGTCACGTGTCCAGTTAAATGCGGTACCTCCAACGCTTCCTGACATGAGGATCGGGCTGATAATAACACCAGAGCATATTGATTGGGATGAAGGCGTAGGGGTAACATCCGGCGTTGGATTTACCGTTATCGTACCATTGGCAGTAACTGGTCCGCAACCACCCGCAGATGTTACTGTATAATTAAAGGTTCCCGAAGCGGTGGGCGTACCACTGATGGTAACCACATTGGCGGCCCACACTCCGTTTACGCCTGCAGGCAATCCGGAGAATGTGGCGCCGGTGGCGCCGGTGGTGGAATAAGTAATATTTGTAATCGGGGCATTAATACATACAGACTGGTTATCTGTACCAGCAGCAGATGTTAATGTAAAGGTATTGGCGGGCGTTACGGTAATCGTTCCATTTGCCGTAATCGTACCGCAACCACCGGTTAAGGTAACCGTGTAATTGAATGGTGAACCCACAGCTGTAGTGGGCGTACCACTGATGGTTACCACATTGGCGGCCCACACACCGGTTACGCCGGCGGGTAAGCCAGCAAAGGTTGCACCTGTAGCGCCCGTTGTGGCATAGGTGATATTGGTGATTGCAGTATTAACACACACGGTTTGCGCATTGGTACCCGGGGCCGAACTTAAACTGATCGTATTATTCGGTGTTACTGTAATGGTTCCATTTGCTGTGGTGGTTCCACAACCGCCGGTTAAGGTAACTGTATAATTAAACGGTGAGCCGGCAGTGGTGGTGGGTGCACCGCTGATGGTTACCACATTGGCGGCCCAGTTACCCGTAACGCCTGAAGGCAGACCGGCAAAGCTGGCGCCGGTAGCACCGGTAGTATTATAGGTGATATTAACAAGCGGAGCATTGATACAAACCGTTTGCGCATCAGTGCCCGGAGCCGAACTCAATGTGAGGGTGTTATTGGCCGAAACGTTAATCGTTCCGTTGATCGGTGCTCCGCATCCGCCAGTTGGTGTTACAGTATAATTGAAGGTACCGGAAGCAGAGGGCGTACCGCTGATGGTGATCACATTGGCGGCCCATACACCAGTTACACCGGCAGGAAGGCCCGAGAAGTTGGCGCCTGTTGCACCGGTAGTGGAATAAGTAATATTGGTAATCGGACTGTTGATACAAACCGTTTGATTATCGGTACCCGGCGCAGAAGTTAATGTAATCAAATCGGTACAAAGTGCCGACAGATAATTACATCCGGTAGGTAAGGTAAAGCCCGGCGGAACACCGTTATCACGGGTCCAGTTGGCCTGGTTGTTCAACGCGGCCCTCAGCATGGCAATATCGCCCGGTACAGAAGGATGCAGACAAACACCAAATTTTGCGTTATCAAACTCAGATGAGGGTACATCCTGTGTGCCTATCCAGATAGCATTCAAACCCGTGGTTAAACCCGGAGGCAGGGCACTCGCATTCTGGCCGGTTCCGGCTCCATCCCATGCCGCTGCAGTGGTGGTGGAAGGATCCCCATTTGCAATGGAGTACACATTCATATGAATACCACTGATGAAGGTGGGCGAAGCAGCCGTACCGCGGTAAGCAAGCACCTGGTCGCCACTGGTACTGAGGCTCAGGGCAGTACCTGTTACGGTACCAGCAGCACCCGGACCCGAACGGGTGGCAGTGAGACCGGAAATCTTGATTTCAGTTCCGGCAGGTAAGGCCACAGCCGGTGAAGTCCAGGTAACGGTGCTTTCCACATTGGTAAGTGCACCTGCCTGATACCCATTATCGGTAAAGTTGATGGTAGTACCGGGGCCGATATTTTTTAAAAGTACAAAAGAGAATTCATCTGTTACGGTAGAGGTATATCCGCTGAAAGCAATATCGCCGGCGTTAAGCGTGGTGGGGGCTGCAGGCAGAGGGCTTACCCCCCATGAAGCCAGCACTACATAAGCGCCCTGACAGCCGGAAGAGCAGTTAGCCCTCCGGCCTTCGATAAATACCATACCTGTTCCGGCAGCCAAACCAGTGGTGCTGATATTGGAACCAGGTGTATACGGCAGGAAGGTGGCGCCTCCGTCGGTTGTATAGCGGAAATCATCTGAGCAACCCGTACCGCCACTGCCTGCATTAAAGGTAGCGCTTACAGGTGTACCATCTGCCACTGTAGCCGTTGCGGGAGTTTTTGCCAGGAGGGTGGGACCAACTGGTACGGCATTCACTGTAAGAGTGGCCGAAGCAGAAGTGGTTGATCCGCCACCATTTGTAGCAATGATCCTGTAGTTGAAACCATTCAGACCAACAGTTGTATTATTAATAGTAAGAGTTGAGGTGGTGCTTCCTGAATAAGTGGCATTATCGCTAAGGTTGGCAAATCCGCCTCCGTTGTCTACCTGCCATTGGTAGCTGGTAGCGCCGGTAACTGTTGCGGTAAAGGTAGCTACAGAACCAGCACAAACGGTTGCATTGACCGGAGGCGTATTTATTGTTGGCGGTGTAATTCCTGCACCGAGATAAGGACAACCCGTAGGTATCACAAAACCGGGAACAGCCAGGTTATCTTTTACCCAGTTTGCCTGGTTATTTAAAGCAGCCCGCAAGCCAACGATGGGGCCTAAAGTACCCGGGCCAGCACAAGTTCCATAGGCTGCATTATCAAATTCGGAGGCTGGTACATCCTGTGTGCCTATCCAGATTGCATTTACACCCGTTGTCAATCCCGGAGGCAACGCACTGGCATTTTGACCGGTGGCTGCACCATCCCATGCGGCAGCAGTTGTGGTAACAGGATCCCCATTGGCAACTGAATACACATTCATATGAATGGCACTGATAAATGTGGGGGATGCTGCCGTACCCCGGTAGGCGAGAATCTGGTCGCCACTGGTGGATAAGCTAAGCCCTGTACCAGTAACCGTACCGGCAGAACTGCCACTTGTAAGTGTAGCAGTAAGTCCGCTGATCTTGATTTCGGTACCTGCCACATAAGAGGCATTGCTTGTCCAGGTAATTGTTTGTTCCACATTGGTTAAGGCACCCGACTGGTATCCGTTGTCGGTGAAATTAATGGTCGTTCCGGGGCCGATGTTTTTCAGTAACACAAAAGAGAAATCATCCGCAGCAGTTTGTGAAGTATAGCTTGTAAACGCGATATCACCAGCATTCAGTGTAGTGGCTCCAGCTGGCAAAGGCGTAACAGCCCACGAAGCCAGTACGGTGTAGGTGCCCTGACATGATGAACTGCAATTTGCCCGGCGGCCTTCAATAAATACCATACCCGTACCGGCAGCCAAACCAGTTGTGCTGATGTTGGAACCGGGTGTATACGGCAGGTAGGTAAGTCCGCCGTCGGTAGTATAGCGATAATCGTCCGAACAGCCTGTTCCGCCGCTGCCCGCATTGAACGTGGCGCTTACGGGCGTACCATCAGCCACGTTGGCCGCGGCCGGTGTCTTAGCCAGTAAGGTTGGACTGTTAGGTAATGCGTTTACGGTTAACAAGGCCCCGTTTGAATTAGTGGAGCCGTTTCCATTGGTAGCCACACAACGGTAATTGTATCCATTGAGACCAATTGGTGCAGCTGTAATATTTAAAGTAGCCGTTGTTACATTGGAGTAGGTGGCGTCGTTACTCAGGTTAACATAGCCACCCCCATTATCCACCTGCCACTGGTAGCTGGTTGCATTGGTGGCTGTGATGGTGAAACTGGTATTGGAGCCCACACAAATTGTGCTGGGTGATGGGTTGGTGTTGATGGTGGGCGCCGGGCCGGAAAGGGCCCCCATAAAGTTACAGCCTGCGGGCGGTGCAAAACCGGCCGGGTTGCTGTTATTGGTGGTCCATTTGGTTTGATCGTTAAGAGCCGCTCTTGTTCCGGCTTCGGTTGTGATATTTATACCGGCAGCTGCACAGTTAAAAATACCATTATCCATTTCCGTGGTATTATTACCCTGGGTACCGATCCAAATGGCATTCACACCCGTAGTTAAACCCGGAGGCAGGGCACTGGCATTACCATTATTTTCATTTCCCAGGTCCCAACTGGCTGCCGTGGTGTTAACAGGATCGCCGTTTGCAATTGCATAAACATTCATGTGGATCCCGCTCAGGAAAGTGGGAGCACCTACCGTTCCTAAATAAGCTAATACCTGATCGCCCCCTGTAGAAAGGCTAAGCGCCGTACCGGCAACCGTTCCGGCTGCACCTCCACCAGAATTGGTGGCAACAAGACCAGAAATCTTGATCTCTGTACCGGCGGGCAGTATGGAGGCGGGAGAAGTCCAGTCTACCGTTTCCTCAACCGAAGCAGCGTTGAAAGCATTGGTGGGTGCCCCTGTCCAGCCACGGTCGGTAAAGTGTATTACCGTTCCGGGGGAACAAGGTTTCAACAATACAAACGAAAATTCGTCGGTTGTTACGGAGGTATAGCCGGAGAAGGCAATATCACCCGCCGCCGTTATCTGGGCTTTGGCTGTACCCGTTACCGCACAAAAAATCAGGAGGGAAACGAAAAACCGGAAGGTATTTCTCATAAAAAAAGGTTTAGTTATGGCTAGCTTACACTATTAAGAAGTTACAAAATAGTAGAAAAAACGTTACAAAACTAATCCTTTTTTTTAAGCATTCACCCCCGTATAAATACCTGTATTACAATCAACTGAATCTACTCCCCTTCTCAACCCCGGGCACTGCCAGCTTTTTGCCGCTCCTGAAGCCTTCTTCCGTAAAATAAATTAATATTTTAATAATCTTTCCATCGCAGGCGGCTACCCGAAGACCATTATCCTCATCGAGGGCAAGAATTGTACCCGGAACCACCTCTTTATCTTCCTTATCCTCAATTATTTCAACCTCAGTAATTCCAATAACCTGATCGTTGATTATGGCGCCGCAACCCTTATTCCAGGGATTACATGCATTCACGAGCGCTCTGATTTGATTGCTATCCATTTCCTGCCAGTTAATCATCAGATCGGGCGCTTCCGGTTTTTTATGGTATGCCGCCCGGGATTCATCCTGCGGAACGGATGGAATGATGCTGCCATAAGATATAATTTTGAGGAGAAGGTTAACTGTTTTGGCCCCTGCCATGCTCATCCGGTGCTGTAACATGCCATAAGTAGTACTTTCATCTGCCTCTACCTGTTCCCGCATAATCACAGGGCCGTTATCAAGCCCTTCCGTTACAATATGAACGCTGAGTTCCGGATTCCTTTCCTGCATCCTGATCTGGGTAAAGATGGGCTCAGGGCCCCGGTATTCGGGGAGTTTGCCATAATGAAAATTGATGAACCCTTTTGGCGGCAGTGCCAGCAATCCGGCAGGAATCAGGTAAGGGAATGTCATGATAAGTACGGCGGGTACAGCTGTTCTTTCAATTTCTTCCTGCAGGAGGGTGACGAAGTTGCGGCGGGTAACGGTATGTAATCTTACCTCTTCCATACCTTCCAGCAATTCATCTATATCTGTTTTTAAGGAGCGGTTCTTCTGCGGCAGCACAATGGCCGCCACCCTTTTGAAAAATAAAAGTTCACGCAGGGCGGGCAGGGCTATCCGGCTGTTGCAGAGCAAAATAATTTTGGGATCGGCCATAAAAAACTGTTTAACTGCAGAGGTAGGTATTTCTCCAGCCCGATGATTCCCCCACGGGTTTGGACCTGGTGAATTTAGTTCTTTCTTCTGTTGTTTCTTCCAGTGTGTCTTGTATGGCAATTGAGAAATTATCCGATACCGAAAGCAGGTAGGCCGGGCTGTAGCTTTGGTGGGTATCCGCATCAAAACGTAACCAGCCTCTCGGACTTTCGAGCTTCATGGCCAAAACTTCCTTTACCAGGTTTACGCCCCGGGTGCCCGCTTCCCGCAGCTTTTCGATTTCATACAGAATAGCCGCTGTTTCCCAGCCCAGTAAGGAAAATATACCCGGCGTTCTTCCTGAAAAACGGGCAAATTCGTTCATAAAAACCTGGTTGGCCTGATTTGGCAGCTGGGAATTCCAGGCAGTATATCCTTTGATATTTTTCAATGGCAGTTCATGGCCCGGTTGCGGGCGCAGTGATTCTTCCAGCATCATCGGAGATACATAAAAGTGCAGTTCCCTTGTTTGCTGCAGCCGGCTTATCTCCTTATACAGCAAGGGAGACACATCGCCGCTGAACAGCCCAAGCACCGTGTTTGTTTGCGGATCCGTGGCAAGATACTCTTCGATGCTGCTGATACTGAAAAGATTCTTTTTGAAATGACTTACATAGTTGTGGACGATCGTGTTGCCGGCCTCCGCCAGGTAACGGGTAGCCATTGCAAAACACTGCAGGTAACCGGCATCGTAATAAGATGTGGCAAACAGGGCCCGTTTATGGTTTTCATCTGCAGCCAGTTTTCCTGTAAGCCAGCTGTTAAAAGCCACATTGAAGGTATGATTGATGGTACAATCCCCTGGCGTTGAATCGAATGAATAATGGGCGCCCATATTCACCAGCAGCAGAATTTTACCGGTAGCAGCAAACAGCGGCTGGATCATTTCGGCGCTGCGGCTGTCCATAAATGCAATCACCACATCCACATTATCTTTCAGCAACAGCTCTTCATTTTTGGAGTATACTTCGGCTTCATCAATACCGAAGCCGATATTATGAGTAATGATACCGGGGAGGTTCCCCGCATCCCCTGTGTTAAAATAACTTTTGAAGCCGTCTAAAAAATCATAACCGATAACAGGATAAATCGTGGAGCGGGGCAGTAAGAAACCAGTTTTGAGCATAGTTAAGAATACTTGAGCCTGTAATAAGTGAAAAAAATAAGTGCACATCCTTATGGAAAGGTTGTGCACTTAAAAATAAATGAATAAATTAATCCCGGCTCGGAAAAATTCCTTCTACACAGAAAATATACTGTACAGCCAGGTAGGGGGGCATATTGCTGAAGGGCTGGTTGCCACCTGTAACTGCAGCAGCAAGGGAAAAGACGCTGTTGGCCATGTTTACCAGGTCGCCGCTGCCATTGGTATAAAGATTAGCCGACCCAAGCCTTCTGTTGGTAGGATCGGTGCCCAGCCCCGCGTTGTCATTATTGGCGGTAGGAGTGATCGTACCGGAAATAGCGTGATTGTGCTGGGGTAAATTTGTACTGATCAATGTAGTACTGGGTACACCCGACATTTCCCCTAAATTAACTGCCGGCAGCCCGGGCCCTGAACCGGTGCCCAATGCGGTGCGCCCCCTGAAATCGGGAATACCGAAAGTTGTTTGCCCGTTTCCGCCATAGGTAGTGCCTACCAGGGCGAAGACAGCCGTCCATTGTGCGATTGACAGTAATTGCCCCTGGCAAAGCATCCAGCTCCGGGGAGCGAAATTACCGGCAAACATTCTTACTTCTGCTAATGTTCCTTCCATATTATAATAATTTGATAAGGTTAATGAATTAGAATACCTGAATTAATCCCTGGAAGGAAATATTCCAAACAAGCAAATGATGTAATTCATTCCCAGGTAGGGCGGCATAATACTGAAGGGCTGACTGCCACCTGCGATAGAAGCCTGCAGGTTGAAATTGGAAGGAGCCATATTAACCTGGTCGCCATTTGCATTGGTAAAAAAATTACCCGCTGCACCCAGGCGCCGGCCGGTAGGATCGGAACCCAGTCCTGAATTATCATTATTAGCGGTATCATTGATCGTACCGGTAATAGCATGGGTATGCGCCGGCATATTATTAATGGTAAGGGTAACTGTTGGCGTGCCGGCCATTTGCCCAAGCGTATAATTAGGCAATCCGGGGCCCTGGCCAGTACCCACGGCTACCCGGCCCCTGAAATCGGGTAAGGCAAAAGTAGTTTGTCCATTACCGCCATAGGTAGTTCCCAGGATGGAAAATAAAGCGGTGTTCTGTGAGATACTTAATATCTGGTTCTGACAAAAGGCCCAGGTGCGTGGTGCAAAAGTGCCGGCAAACATGCGGATTTCGCCAATAGTTCCTTCCATAAAAGATGAGGTTTAAAAGTTAGAGTTTAAGATAAGAAAGATTAAATGTAAAATAAATATTTTAATATGTCAAGTGTGTAACATAAAATCAGGTGAATCTACGTGCCCCTCAGTCGAGCATCCATTTCAGCATGTGCGGGTAGGGCTGGCTGTTCTGCCGGGCTGCCTGTTGCTCATCCAATGCCATTCCCTTCCATTGCAACATGGGTAATCCAAAATATCTTTTCTCTTTAAAATTATCTGCAATATAGGTACCCCCTCCTTTGTAGCCTTTGTCATGAAATACAAAATATGGGTCCAGCTCCAGGTGCACACAGGCCGCATACGACCAGGCAATGGCCATCATTTCCTCTGCCTCACTGTGTGGCCGCTGGGCTATCGAGGAGGCATCCAGCGTATCTCTGTCGGCTGCAGGCACAACCGCAATATGCGCTGCCTCATGCAGGATATCTCCGGGAAAAAGGAATTTGCTTTTATCAATGATTATTTTCCCTGCCTCAATAGAAATGCCCGGCAGAAAAGTGCCATCCGGCAAAGGCTGGTAAGATATGCAAATACCCAATGAAGCAAGAAAGGCAACGCATTTTGCAAAAGCCGGATCCTGTTCAATATCCGGTAAACCGGCCGGGGCAGTAGTATTTTCAATCATAGCTGATAATTGACAGGGCTCTCCAAATAGCAAACCAGCCCCTGGGAGCTGGTCCGGATTTCTATGTGTAAAATAGTGATTTAAAAATACATAGCAACATTTTTTTTAAAAGGCGGCTACCAGCTCCTGTTAGTAATACGGGGGGCTGGTCATCTTCGGGTATCCCTGCCTGATAAGTGTCGTTTCATTTCGGCCGGAAAAACACGTTTACCAGCTTTCTTATTATAAAAAAACTAAAACTGTATCAAATAAATCACGTGATACTTGTACGGTTCATATATTCTTTGTATCATTATCCAATAATTCTCCTGCCCTTACCAGATACTAACCAGAATTAACGTTTAACCTTATTAAATATGAACACCAGAAGGAAATTTTTACTCTCCGGAAGTATGGCTACTACTGCCCTCCTCACAGCAAAACCCTTTCATTCACTGGCAGGAATTATTAACCCGCTCGCCGGTGTGTCGTTTGATGAAAAAAAGCTGGTACTTATCCATACGGCTGATCATAATGCTATCACCTGCACAGAACTGGTAAACGAGATCAGGAACCTGAAAAATGGCACTTCCAACCTGATGCTGGTGCATGCCGGGGAAAATCATCAGGCAGTCAGCAGCCGCTTAAAATATGATGCCGCCTGCAAAGCGGATGAATGTGCTTCTGTTGCCACCAGTAATTACAGGATCCTGCACAAGGGAAATATCAAAATCGGTTTGATTACTGCCGTCTCCGGAAAAAATGAAACCGCCAGGAATATCAATACAACAGCCGCTTACCTGAAGAATGAAAAGAATTGCCATCTGGTGATTTGTCTTTCACAACTGGGTTTTAAAAACAAGGCTATACTGGATGACCAGAAGCTGGCGGCCCGTTCAACTCACCTTGATATCATTATCAGCGGAAAAGCCGGTAACTATCCTGTTTTCCCGGTAATCGCCCGGAACAAAAACAAAGCAGAAGTGATCATCCATTCCGACAGCGGTAACGGGTTTTCATTTGGCAATATTGAAATTGCATTCGATGAAATGAAAAACAAAAATTTTATTGCCATCAATGCACTCACCAAACGCCGGGAACAAACCGCATAAACCGTCCAACTTCCCCTCATTGAATGTCCAAGCCTGTTTATGTTCTGGGTACCGGCCTCAGTCATGATGGCTCTTCCTGCCTGTTACGGGATGGTGAAATAATTGTAGCCATCGAGAAAGAGCGGCTTTCCCGTATCAAACACGATGGGGGCAACGATATGCTTACCACTCAGTATTGCCTTGCTGCTGCCGGCATCGGCATCAACGACCTGGCGCTTGTGGTGCAATGTGCCAATTTTGAAAAAGAAGAAATACAGCAGCACCGCTACAAAGGCAACCGCCTTTTCTCTGCAGATTGCCAGGTTCCCTTTGTTACTATATCCCACCACCTGGCACATGCCTGGAGTGCCGTGGGTACCTCTCCTTTTGATACCTGCGCTGTTATGGTAATTGATGGATGCGGCAGCTTCTATTCCCAATGCGATGACCTGGCCGGCGCCTTTATCCCGGCGCATGTAAACAGCCTCCCGGGACTCTATGGCGAAAAAGACAGCTATTATTTTTTTGACGGCCGCACCCTGCAGCCGCTGTATAAGGATTTTTCCATCATCAATTTTCTGCAGCAGCCAGGCCAGGTATTTCTCCCCACCACCAACCATTCTATCGGGGGTTTGTACGCAATGGGCAGCCATTATTGCTTTGGTGATTTTGATGATGCCGGTAAATTAATGGGACTGGCCCCCTTCGGCGCCAAAGGCGTATACACCGAACAGTTATTTATGCTGAAAGATGGAAATGTATGGGTGGATGAAGCCGTTATGCACCGGCATTTCACCCAACCGGCCGACCCCGTCTGCCGCCCCTTCAGGGAAAACTTTCAGTATTATGCCAACATAGCCCGCTGGGTGCAGGATGAAACCGAAAGGGCCGTACTGTATGTTATGCAGGACCGCTTCCTGCGGCACCCCCATCCCAATATCTGTTATGCCGGCGGTGTGGCGCTGAATGCGGTTACCAACAGCCGGATTCTGCAGGAAAGCGGCTTCACCAACTTATATATGGAACCGGCTGCAGGTGATAACGGACTGGCCATTGGCTGCGCTTACTATGGCTGGTTGCAGGTTTTACAAAAAGAAAAACATAAACACAATGGCAGCACCTGCCTGGGCAGGAACTACCGCAATGAAGAAGTACTAGCGGCACTGGAGGCCCATACAGGACTAATCGGGTATGCCGCCGTTACGGATATAGAAGAACAAACAGCCGCCCTCCTCTCCGAAGGAAAGACCATTGCCTGGTTCCAGGGCGGTTCCGAGTTTGGCCCCCGGGCCCTCGGCAACAGAAGTATCCTGGCCGACCCCCGGATACCAGCCATACAACAGCATATCAATGCCCGTATCAAATTCAGGGAAGACTTCCGACCCTTTGCCCCTGCTGTTTTATTTGAAGATAAAGAACTGTATTTTGAGCTGGGATTAGAGAGCCCCTATATGATCCTCATCGACCGTATTAAAGCAGCATGGAAGGATAAAATGCCGGGCATCGTTCACGTTGACGGCACCTGCCGGGTACAAACCGTGAGGGATCCTTCAGCACGCTTCTATAAATTGCTGAAGGCCTGGAAAGAGAAAAGCGGTATTTCGGTGTTGCTCAATACTTCTTTTAACCGGAAGGGTATGCCCATCGTGGAAACACCGGCTGAAGCGATTGCATTTTTTTTACAGTGCGAACTCGATGTACTGGTCATCCATAACTATATCATCACCAAACAATGATACAATACCTCCAATTGCCCGTTTTGTTTGATGCGATGCGTATGCAGCAGGAACTGACCGCATTAGGCGAACATTTATGGAAACTGCATTTCCAGGTTAAACATTATGCGGGTGAGTGGAGCGCTATTCCCCTGCGCAGTATCAACGGGCAGATTGACAACCAGTTTATTTCGCCGGTAGAAGATGCGTCGCTTTACCAGGATACGGAGCTGTTAAACAGCAGCCCCTATTTCCGCGAAGTGCTTCAATTTTTCAGGTGCCCGCTGATGGCCGTACGCCTGCTGAAGCTCAGCCCCGGTACAAAGGTGCATGAGCATAAAGATGCCGATCTGTGTTTTGAAGAAGGCCTCGCCCGTTTTCATATCCCCGTACGCACCAATCCGCAGATTGAATTCATATTGCAGGGGGAACAAATGCACCTGAAAGAAGGGGAATGCTGGTATATGAATTTTAACCTGCCCCATTCTTTGCATAATAAAAGTAATACAGACAGGGTTCACCTGGTAATAGATGCCGGGGTGAACGACTGGATGCGGCAACTCTTTGCCTCTCCTGCCAATGTCAACAAAAAAGAAATAGCCGCTCCCGAACGTCATTCGGCAACCGACAGGGCCGCAATCATCTCCCATCTCCGGCAAATGAATACACCCGTTTCCAATCAACTGGCGGATGAGATGGAAAAACAATTCTCCTGATCAGAAATCAGCCCACATCCGGAACAGGTTACTGTGTGTTTGCAATAATAAATTGGTGGCTTCGGCATTGGGCGCCTGCTGGTACAGGGCGCTGTGCACCTGGTTGAGCTGGAACAGGATCTGGCGCTGCTCTGTATCTTTCACATTACTTTGAATCCAGGTTACTGCAGCTATCCGCTCACCCGATTTGATTTCATTTACACAGTGCAGGTACTGGCAGGGGTAAAGAACGGCATCCCCCTTTGCGGGTTTAAACGGAATTTGGCCCATATCCGACTGGATAATAAGTTCACCCCCTTCGTAGGTTGCCGGATCACTCAGAAAAATGGTCATGGCAAGATCCGTTCTGATCACCGGGTTACCCATCACCGGACTGTCTACATGCCAGCCATAATATTTCCCGGGTGTATACTTGCTCACCAGAAAAGGATATATATGCCGGGGTAATGCAGCAATATTAAATAAAGGACTCTGTTGCAGGGCCCCGTTAATGATCGTCTGAATTTGCACCAGGATTTCGCTGCCAGCTTCCACCTGCAAATTATTCTTCACCTCTTTCGCAGCCAGACTGGCCGTAAGTTTTCCATCTGTAAAGCTGGCATTATGCAGGAGCGCATCAATTTTTGAAAGCTCATCGGTCGTAAGCAGTTCAGGAATATGAAATAATTTCTGGCTCATAAGAAGGTTTTAAGTTCACTAAAGATAGAAATTAGTTGTTATTACCGCATAAAAAAGGAGGGCACCTGCTGATGCCCTCCTGTCTCTCTGAAAAAACTATTCTTAATAAATCATAAATGATTGCTCAATATGATAATCAGGATTTACAATGCGTAAGCTGTAAGCGCCTGTTCCCAATTGGGCAGGCAATGTGATAACATCATCCAGGAAGCTCACCTGGGTAATGAATTCTGCCTTCGCCACCAGCTGACCAACATAGTTCAGCACCTGTACGGTATAATGTCCGGGTTTGATATTCTTCAGCGTAAAGTGAAGCGTACCACCACGCCTAACCGGTGTGGAGTAGATCACAAATCCTTCCGGAATGGTTTTCAGTGTGAAGGATTTCTCCGTACCATAAGTGGTGCCGCCATTATTCGTTGCATAGGCCCTGTAATAATAAGTGGCGCCCTGTACCAGTCCGCTCAGCGAAGCAGAGAATGCTCCGGCACTGAGGTTTGTTGCAGGCACTTTGGTACCCAGGCCATTGGCCAGGCCACTGATACTGCTGAACTCAAAACCATAGGCTGTAACCGGGCTGCAACCGATACTGGTAACCGTACCGGGCAGGGTTGCTTCGTGAACCGTGATGCCGGTAGCATCGCCGGTGGTTACGGTAGCAGGTGTGTTGATACCGCTGCCACTCGCTGCCACTGTGATCGCTATGGGAGCACCGCCGCCATTTACAGGAATAGAACCGTTATACGATTGAACGGCTGTGGGTGTAAACTGTACATAAATGGTTTGTGCAAAAGCACCGCCCGCCTGTGCAATACTCAGTGAAGCACTGTAAGGTCCGGCTGCAGCAGTAGCAAAAGCATACCCGTTCAGCGGGCCTACATTCACGTTATTGGGCAGCAAGGCATTGCTGCTGATGGTAAATGTATTCGGACCGGCCGTTGCATTCAGGCAAGTGGCGCCAAAAGCTGTGAGCGTGGTGGCAGTAAGTACCGGAGCTGCCGTAGTGAACTGCTGCTGTGCTCCGTAAGTTGTACCACCTGCATTAGTGGCATACGCCTTATAGTAGTAAGTCTTGCTGGGAGTAAGCCCGGTAAGATTCGCACTGAAATTTCCGCCACTCAGGTTGGAAGAAGCCACCTGTGTACCGGTACCATTGGGGAAACCATTGGTAGCGCTGAATTCAATACCATAAGCCGTTACAGCAGTACAACCGGTAGCCGTGATGCTGCCTGCCAGTGTAGCGGTGGTTTGCGTGATGGCGCTGGCGCCACCGGTGGTAACCGTTGCAGGTGTGTTAATGCCAGCTCCGGTTGCAGCCACATTGATAGCTGCTGCCCCCCCGCCGCTTACAGGGATATTTCCGTTGTACGATTGTACAGCCACGGGCGTAAACTTAACATAGATCGTTTGTGAATAAGAACCGCTCGGCTGCGTCAGATTCAGTGATGCAGTATACGTGCCACCCGAAGCAGTTGAGAAGGTAAACCCGGCCAGCGGTCCTACACTCACATTTGCCGTGGTAAGGTTGGTGCCGGTGATGGTAAATGAATTCGGGCCCACTGTTGTATTCAGGCACACATTTCCAAAGCCGGTAAGGGTGCCGGCACTCAGGCCAGGGGTAGCTGTGGTAAACTGTTGCTGTGCACCATATACCACTCCGGCATTATTGGCTGCATATGCCTTGTAATAATAGGTAGTAGACGGGCTCAGGCCGGTAAGGTTGAGTGAGAAGTTACCACCACTCAGGTTGGAAGCCGGTAATTGTGTACCGCTTCCATTCGGGAAACCGTTATTAAGGCTGTATTCAATACCGTATGCCTGGATAGCGGTACAACCAATAGCAGGAATGCTTCCTGCGGTTGTAGCTGAAATGGCTGTAATTGCAGAAGCCCCGCCGGTGGTTACGGTGGGAGCCGTATTCACCCCTGTGCCACTGGCCGCCACATTTACCGAAGCGGCACCACCGCCTCCTACCGCGATATTGCCGTTATAGGATTGAACAGCAACAGGGGTGAATTTCACATAGATCGTCTGAATAAAGGTTCCACCAGGCTGCGCCAGGCTGAGCGAAGTGGTATAAGTACCTCCGGCCGTGGTAGAATAGGTGTATCCCGCCAGTGCGGCCACGGTAACATTAGTGGTATTCAATGCCGAGCCCGTAATGGTGAATGAATTCGGACCCGCTGTGGTGTTTGTACAAACATTTCCAAAAGCCGTTAACGCACTTACCGAGATCGTGGGGGTAAGCGCCAGCGTGGTGAATGTTTGTTCAGCGCCATAACCGGTACCTCCAGTATTGGTGGCATAGGCATGATAATAATATACGGTATTGGGAGAAAGTCCGCTCAGCGATGATGTGAAGTTACCCCCGCTCAGGTTGGATGAAGGAACGGCCGTTCCGGTTCCATTGGGGAAGCCGGCCGTAGTGCTGTATTCAATTCCGTACGCGGTAATAGCAGTACAACCCGTTGCGGTAATCGTACCTGCGGCAACAGCCGAAACAGTGGTGATACTGCTGGCACCTCCGGTAGTTAAAGAAGGAATCGTATTCACACCTGCTCCGGAAGCAGCCACATTCACTGAAGAAGCGCCACCTCCGCCTACAACAATATTGCCATTGTACGACTGAACCAGGGTGGGATTAAACTGAACAAAAATCGGCTGGGAATAGTTTCCACCGGGTTGCGTAAGGTTCAGCGAAGCAGTATAAGGGCCGCCGGCAGCTGTTGCAAAAGTATATCCTGCCAATGCAGCAACGGTTACGTTGGCATTGGTAAGATTCGTACCGGTAATGGTGAATGAATTCGGACCCGCCGTTGTATTGGTACAAACATTTCCAAATGCTGTCAGGGCTGATGCTGATAAAGTAGCCGGGGCCGCTGAAGTGGTGAATGTTTGCTGCGTACCATAAGTGGTGCCTGCCAGATTAGTGGCATAGGCTTTATAGTAGTAGATCGTACTTGGAGCAAGACCGCTTACATTGGAACTGAAATTACCGCCACTGATATTTGAGGAAGGCACCTGTGTACCGCTGCCGTTCGGGAATCCATTGGTAGTGCTGTATTCGATACCATAAGCGGTGATCGCAGCACAGGAGGTGGTTGCGGTACCCGCCAGGGTTGCAGCGTTGAAAGTGACACCGCTGGCGGCACCGGTAGTAACCGTGGGCGCCGGGTTGATACCGGAACCGGTTGCAGCAACATTCACTGATGAAGAAGCGCCACCGCCGCTCACCACGATATTTCCATTATACGATTGCACCAGCGTGGGATTAAATTTCACATAGATCGTTTGTGAATAAGCACCGCCGGGCTGTGTAAGACTCAAAGAAGTGGTATACGTTCCACCCGCTGTGGTGGAGTAGGTGAATCCGGTAAGTGCGGCAACGTTAACATTGGCATTGGTGAGGGAAGTACCGGTAATCGTAAATGAATTCGGACCAGCCGTTGTGTTGATACAAACATTTCCAAATCCTGTAAGCGCTGATGCACTCAAATTGGGACCCACGGCGCTTGAAGGGGTAACCTGGGCCCAGGTAGTACCTGCCAGGATTGCATCAACCTGCTGTGTGGAAGCAGAAGAAGCCGTACCCTGCCGGAGATAAACCGCCGAGATGGATGTGTTATCGGTAGAGGTACCGGTAATATTGGCCAGCGTACCCACAGGCTCGGATCCGCCCAGCGGGGGATTCACCCAGAGGTTCACCACATCATCCGTGGTGGTGGCTGTATTGAACACATAGTTGGCCACAATAAAATAAGTGGTGCCGAAAGTTCGGGAAGTGGTTTCATAAACTGCGGTGGAATTGCTTTTGCTGACGCCAAAGAAAAAACCGCCGGCTCCATCTGATTTAATATAAACCCTTAACGGGAAAACGGTGGTACTCTGCAAAACTCCGATGAAATAGTCGCCGGTTGCCTGGGCTGCAGATACATTTACCATGAATGACATATAGGCGCTGCCGCTTGTAATGGCAGTAAAGGCCTTGTTATCATCCTCCCCGCTGGTGGTCATGGTAACGGCATTACCCACACCCGAGCCCGGATGCGTGGAATACGACAATCCCGGAGAAGTAACGGTGATGGCATTGGTACCGGCTCCTGAATGGGCCGTCCAGCCATTATTGGTAATCAACTGGCCTGCAGCATAGTTAAAATCTTCCGTTAATAACTGGGCCCGGCTGCCAGCCGAAATTGCAAAAAGAATAATTAATAAAAACGCTTTTCTCATAAAACAAAAATATTATTAGTGATTTCCCCTCTTCACAGAATCATAAAAACCAAATAAGAGCCACTCCATGGATGATGGTGCCGGCTCTTATTTATATTGTGAAGTAACATACTTACTTACTGTCTGGTGACACTGATATCATCCACTTCAAAATTCGTAGTGCGGCCACCGGACACACTGCCCGTGTACTTGAAGGCAATGTAAATGGTCTGACCGGCATAGGCGCTCAGGTTCAGGGCACCGGTGCTTGTCAGCGTACTGTAGGTACCCGAATTATTGGTAGCCGTATTACCCGGAATGTTGGCATTCGTGGTTAACTGTGTCCAGGTAGCGGCATTCGGATTGTTGCTGCCATTATAATTGGTAGAAACAAATGCATGCATGGTAGTGGGGCCCACAGCAAACTGGTAAGCCGTACTGAAATACAGTTTCGGGCTGGTAGCGGCCGGCAACGCGATGGCCGGGGTAATCAGCCAGGCGGTATCAGCATTCAGCGCTGTGCCGAAAGCGGTAACCTTTACGGCACGGCCGGAAGAACCGAATACGGTATTCTTCCAGTTGGCCGCCGGGGCCGGAGAGATATTCTTCCAGCCGGCGAAGCTGAAATCGAGGTTGTTATCCGCCGTAGTGAGGGCGCTGAAATCTTCTTCAAAAATTGAGCAGCGGGGGTTGGTAAAACTCAGGTCGCTGGGATCACGCAGAATCAGCTGCTTGGTGCTATTGTATTTTGTATAAAGGGCTACAATTGTTCCGTTGCCTCCGGGAGGATGCATGCCGGCAAAATTGGCATACCCGCTGGTACGCACATCAATGGTATTGCCGCTGCAATCTTTGATATACAGATCAAAAGAGCCTTTGGCAGAAGAGGTATCTGCAAAAGTGCGGGAAGTGTCTGCCTTCGAGAACTCGAATCCGTTCAGCTGTACCAGGGTACCCAGGTAAGGATCATAGATACCGGTTCCAAGCTGTGCAACCGTTACAACTGCTGGCACTACCGGGTTGTTGTAGGAACCACGGGCAATATAAGTATCAAACAGGGTACTGGGAATACCATCCAGCGTAGGATTATTGGGAACTGAATTATTCAGCACACCCAACTGGATCATACCGGCATAGTCACTCAGGTACAAGCCCTTGCATTTGATAAAAATCTTACGGCCTACCGGGTATTCGGTGTACAGGTTGGTACCGTTGAGTTCGATAGCCAGACCGCCGGTGGCGTCTTTAATATAAATTTCTTTGTACAGGTTACCGCTTTTATCATCGGCGATAACGGTACCGGAAATAATGATATCGGTGGTAATTTGTTCGTAACCTCCGGCTGTATGTTTGGTTTTCAGGTCGGCAATAGAAGTATTGGCAACCAGGTTGGGATCCACATAGGCCGGCGGATTATCAAAATTCTTTTTACAAGAGTTTACTGCGATCATCAGCGTGATCATCAGTACCGCTGCAATGGAAAGTTTAAAAAACCTTTTCATGAGTGTTGTATTTAAAGCGTTTAATTTTTGGGTTAGAAACGTAATCCGATGCTGGCAAAATAATTCAGGCCATATGCATAGAATTGCTTGTTCGGAAATTTATTTACATCCTTGTTCTGGAAGTCGAAACGCAGTTGTTCAAAACCTCCGGAAACAATATTGGTATTGTTGAGGATGTTGTTAACACCTACGTTTAAGAGCAGGAAGGTCCTTTTCTTCAGTCCATGGAAGCGGTTGTTCATCAGCCAGGAATAACCGGCAGAAGCATCCAGTGTATACTGGGCTTTCAGTTTGGTCTGGTCGATGATGGAATGATACTGCGCCGAATTCTGATCCAGCCCTTCCACAGCCGTATAGGTACGGCGCAGCGGGTTGAAATCAAGATACATCTGGTCGAAATAATTGAAGTTCACACTCAGGAACCAGAATTTTTTGGAACGGTAATTCAGTCCCACCGTATAAGCTTCCTGCGGAGTGGGAACATAAAAATTCTCGGAATAGATCACGTTGTCTTTTGAAACCACCTGGGCACTGTTATCGATGGTAACCGTTGCTCTCTGGCGGGTATCATACCGGTAACGGCCTACAGCAGCGGCTGCATTCAGGGTAAGTCCTTTGTACAGGATCACTTCTGCACCGAACTCACCGCCGAAATGTGTTTTACCGATACCGCTTACAGCATAGTTCACAAAGTTGCGCACCTCATCATTATAGAAAGTAAGTACGTTAACCTGGTTGCGGAACTGGGTGTAATAACCCGTGAGGCGCAGTTTCACCGTGGGAGCAATCAGGATATAACCTGCTTCGGCCGTTTTGATCTGCTCAGACTGCAGGTTGTCCTGTACAAAATCCCGGGTACGGGGAGCGATATAGGCATTTTCAAAGAAGGGAGCCTTGGTAACATAACCGGCATTGGCAAAAATATAATTACCCCTGAACAGTTTGTAGGTGATCCCGGCTTTGAAAGAATAATTATAGAATTTCTGCTCGGTGGATTTACCGTAAGAGTTGTTAGGGAACAAACCATTCTTAACATTTCCCACCCGGTAGAAATTGGTATAGGAATGTTCGCCGCTCACAAAGAACTGCAGATTTTTCAGTTTCACATCTGTTTGCACCCACTCGGATGTTTTCTGGATATTGATATCATAATCATATCCGAAACGATCGCCTTTATAGAGGATACGGTTGGGCCTGTTTACGTCATTCTGTGCGGCAATCGGATCATTACCAAAATCACGCTGCGCAAACTGGTTGATGTCCACATAAAATTCGCCCCCCAGCAGATCATTTACTTTCTTATAATAATTATTCCGCTGGTTTTCGTAACTCAGTCCGGCGCTCAGGTCAATATGTGAGTTGATGGAAGTATTCAATACCGTGTTGAAATTGTATTTATTGGTGTGAGTTACCCTTTCTTCCAGAATATATACGGCACGATGTCCGCTAACATTATTGCCCACAATACCATTGGCATCATGAATGGTTTCGGTATTGGTATAGTTGGCATTGTACAGGGCATCCCAGTTAATCTGGCGTCTGTTCACATCATTCTTCAGCGCATCCAGGATCATCTGCTTACGAACCGGATCGGTTTCGTAGCTGGGCAGGTACCGGTAATAATCCGGCCGCGGATCCGGTGCATTGAACCAGTCCAGTCCGGTGGTGCTGCGGTTGCCAAACATATAAGAGGCTGATGTGGTAAGCGTTGTTTTATCATTGATCTTCCACTCATGGGTAAGGATGCCCATTGGCTGGAAAGTGCGGGCTATGCTTGAATTTCTTTTTTTACCATTCTGGTAGCCCCAGTAAGGATTATAGAAATTCGTTCCGGCGATGTCGAGCATCTCCTGCACGGAAGAGCCCTGGCGGCCATTTTCGGTAGGCGTGGCAAACACCACCAGCGAAAGCATATGGCGCTTGTTGAACTTACGGTCGAGACCGGTATATAAAGACCAGCCATCGTAGTAAGTACCATCGGTAAATCCTTCCTCTGCCCAACGGCGGGATCCGGAGATACTGAAGGCCCAGCCTTTTTTGCTCATACCGGTTGAGTGCGTTATATAAACGCGGTTGGTATAGTTACGGTTGGCCACGGCATAATTGATCGTGGTTTGGCGGCGCTGGCGGAAGGCCCGGCTGTCGATATAACTGGTACCACCAATGTCACCGGCGCCGTATTTGGCCGCCTGCAGTCCGTTGGTGGATTGCCGGTTACGCAGCACATCATTTAATCCGCCCCAAAGACCATAAGGTGTAAAACCGTTATCCAGGTTCTCCATCGGGGCGCCATTCATGTAAGTGGTGAACAGATCGGCATCATAACCGCGGATGCGGAAGCGAACAGCACTGAAGTTAAATGTGGCTGCATTCACAAACGGATTCCGACCGGCATTCATCTGGGAAGAAATGTTTTGCGCACTTCCGTCCTGGTTGTCGTTTTCATCCAGCGAAACTACAGGGATATTGTCCAGTGCATTTTCTTTGATCTCATCTACCGTTGTATCAGCAATCACAGCGAGCGCTGTGTCCTTTTTTTCCGTCACTTGTGAGAAAGCCGGGGATACAATACCCAGCATCAGAATCATCCCACAAATTCCAAGTTTGTATTTAAGCATAAGCAATTTGTTGAACAAGGGCGCAAGGTACTACCAAATGGCGGTATTACCAGCAGAAAGCGGAAATAAATAAATGTTATCAAATATCCTAATACAGGCCTTCCGATGTAAATTATACCTAGCTTTGCCCAAAATATAGTTGATGAAAAAAGGGATTTTCGCTGCTTTGCTGGCTGTTTTTATTATCGGTATACCTGCCCGCTCGGTTGCCTGGGGAAAAAGGGGCCATGAAATGGTGGCCGAAATCGCTTTCCATTTCCTGGAAGACTCTACGCAAAAGATCGTAAAAAAATACCTCGGCAACCTCAGTATCGGGGAAGCGGCCAACTGGATGGACGATGAAAGGGGAAATTCTTACTACAATTACATGCGCACCTGGCACTACCTGGATATTGATAAAGGCCAGAATTATACCCCTTCCAGCGAACGCAATATCCTTACCGTACTGCATTCGGCCCTAGTGGATCTCCGGCAGTATAAAACCAACAAACGCAAGGATATAAAACGGGATCTCTTACTGATCTTTCACCTGGTGGGCGACCTCCATCAACCCCTGCACACCGGCTATGCAATCGACAAGGGTGGCAATGATGTGCAGATCAGCTCTGCCCTCATGAGCGGAAACCTGCACAGCATCTGGGATTCGCAAATAATTGAATATCTTAACATTACAACAGATTCCTGTCTGCGCACGCTTGCAACCCTCTCCGCTGCCGAAGTAACGGACATCAAAAAAGTGAATGAACTGAAGTGGATGTACCAGTCACGCTCCTTTCTCGATTCGGTTTACAGTTTTCAGAATAATGCGCTCGACAACCGTTACATGAATATGGCCGGCAATATTATCAGAATTCAACTGGTAAGAGGCGGCCTTCGTTTGTTCAGCATCCTCCACGAGGTTTTTGATGATAAAGTGGTGGCCATGCACCAAACCGATGGCTTTATCAATTCCCTGCAGATTTATAAACTCATGCTCAAATTCTGCAGCTGATTTTCAGGAGGAAGTATACACTACCTGTTCGGGCTGCAGCAGGGGCTGGTTTTTGAACCGCAGCACGATATTGGCAACGGTTACCACGTCTTTCTGACAATAAATTACAATCCGGGGCAGATTTTTTTCTTTCCAGTACACATCTGCCACCATGCTCCCGTCTATATCATCTTTGGGAGAGGGAACACCTAATGCCGCCGCCAGCAGTTTCAGCGACGTAAAGTTTTTATAATCCCCGAAACGCCAGTACTGGAAGGTATCCACCAGGTTGGTTTCCCAGGGCTTCATATTCTGAAAATCGAGGTAGGGCGGTATATGCAACCCGTTGATCAGCAGGCGCCGGCAAAGAAAAGGGATATCAAACTCCTTGATATTATGCCCGCAAAAACTCCAGCGGTTATTAGCAGTCTCTATCTGCTGCAGGGTAGCCAGGAAATCCTGGAGCAGTTTTTTCTCATCCTCCCCGGAAAAAGATTTGATGCGCAACTGATGCGCTCCTCCCTCCCTCCTGAAATAGCCCATACTGATACAGATCACTTTACCAAATTCGGCCATGATACCCGCCCGCTGGCCATAAAAATCAGCGGCCGTGGTGTTTTCGGGCAGGGTGCGCTGCACTTTTTCGGTCCACAACTCCTGCCATTCGGCTGGTAACCGGTCAAATTCCGGCACTTCCGGTACTGTTTCAATATCAATAAAGATGAGGTTTTCGATGCGGATGTTTTGCATATGAATTGATTGGTATTCTAAAATACAACGATGCCGCGGAAATTCAAAAAGCCGCCGCTAGCCGCCCCGGCTGCATACTACCAAATACAGCACAGTCAGTCAAAGGAAAAAGCCCCGTTTCGGGAAGAAAATGACCGTTCCAGCAAAAGAAAAGCCCGGCCACAGGGCCGGGCTTCGGTTATTTTCAGGCTGGAAGATTAAGCATCTTTACCGTGGCAATGTTTGTATTTTTTGCCGCTGCCGCAGGGGCAGGGATCATTGCGCCCCGGCGCTTTCTCCACCCTTACCGGCTCCTGTTTCACCGGAGTAGAAGGATCATAATAATCATTCTCCTGGTTAATATAATCTGACCCGCCGGTTGCCGAAGTGCCGTATTCTTCATGGCGCTGGCGCATTTTACTCATATCGGTCTTTTGCTCGCGGCCTTCCTTGATCTGACCGGCATTGGTTTGTTCCATCGGGATATGTGCATGCGAAAGGAAGCTGACGATATCCTTATTTACCTGGTCGTCCATTTGCTTGAAGGCATTAAAAGCTTCAATTTTATAGATCACCAGCGGATCTTTCTGTTCATAACCTGCCGTTTGCACACTATGCCGCAGATCGTCCATAGCCCGCAGGTGTTCTTTCCAGGCATCATCAATCAGGGCCAGGGTGATGGAACGTTCGAGGGCATCATTCAGTTCGCGGCCATCGGTGCTGAAGTATTTATCCAGGTTGGCCAGGGCCTGTAATGTTTTTTTACCGTCGCTGAAAGGCACCACCACATTTTCAATATGGTCGCCCTGTTCGCGGCGGATATTTTTAATAACCGGCATGGTCTGACTGATCATGCCTTCTGTTTTGCGGCGGTATTGCTCCAATGCTTCATTGTACAACCTGTCTGTCAGTGTCTGTTCATCATCCTTGCCCAGTTCCTCCGCGGTAATTGCCGTGTCTACGGCAAAGTTCAATATTACCGCCAGTTTGAAGCCATCGATATCGTTTGATTCTTTGAAAGAGCTGATCAACCCGGCCGCCACAGAATAAAATGCGTTATCCAGGTCAAGCGCCAGACGTTCCCCAAAAAGGGCATGGTTACGTTTGCTGTACACCACGTTCCGCTGCTTATTCATTACATCATCATATTCCAGCAGGCGTTTCCGGATACCGAAGTTGTTTTCCTCTACTTTTTTCTGCGCTCTTTCAATCGATTTAGTGATCATGCTGTGCTGGATCACTTCTCCTTCCTTATATCCCATCCTGTCCATCAAAGAGGCGATCCGTTCACTGCCGAACATCCGCATCAGGTCGTCTTCCAGTGAAACATAAAACTGGCTGCTTCCGGGATCTCCCTGGCGGCCGGCACGGCCCCGCAACTGCCTGTCCACCCTTCGGCTTTCATGGCGTTCGGTGCCGATAATGGCCAGTCCGCCCGCTTCTTTAACACCGGGCCCGAGTTTAATATCGGTACCGCGGCCGGCCATATTGGTGGCGATGGTAACAGCGCCGGGCAAACCGGCTTCGGCCACTACCTGCGCTTCCCGGGCGTGTTGTTTAGCATTGAGTACATTATGGGGAATATTTTTTTGTTTCAGCATCCGCGACAACAATTCACTCACTTCCACCGAAGTGGTACCCACGAGGCTCGGGCGGCCGATATTGCGCAGGCGTTCAATCTCTTCAATTACGGCTTTGTATTTTTCGCGTTTGGTTTTGTAAACCAGGTCCTGTTCATCTTTACGGATCACCTTTACATTGGTGGGAATGGTTACTACATCCAGTTTGTAAATGCTCCAGAGTTCGCCTGCTTCCGTTTCGGCGGTACCGGTCATCCCCGCCAGCTTGTGATACATACGGAAATAATTCTGCAGGGTGATGGTGGCATAGGTTTGTGTGGCTGCCTCGATCTTCACATTTTCCTTGGCTTCAATTGCCTGGTGTAAACCATCCGAATAGCGGCGTCCTTCGAGGATACGGCCGGTTTGTTCATCCACAATTTTAACGGCCCCGTCCAGCACCACGTATTCAATATCCTTATCAAAAAGTGTATAGGCTTTGAGTAATTGCTGAACCGTATGAATCCGGTCGGCTTTCAGCGAATAATCGTTAAGCAAACTTTCCTTGCGCTGCAGTTTCTCCTCAGCCTCGAGGCTGCTTTTTTCAATTTCAGAAAGTTTGGTGGCGATATCGGGGAGGATGAAGAATTCAGGATCTTCCCCGCTGCGGGTGATCAGCTGGATACCTTTATCGGTAAGCTCCACCTGGTTGTTTTTTTCATCGATATTAAAATAGAGTTCGGCATCCACTTTGGGCATTTCCTTTTGCTGATCGGCGAGATAATAGTTTTCCGATTTCTGCAGTTTTACCCGGATACCCGGTTCGCTCAGGAATTTGATGAGGGCGCCGTTTTTGGGCAAACCGCGGTGCGCCCGCATAAGAGCCAGACCGCCATCTTTAGGATCATCGTTGCCTTCGGCAATTTTTTTCTTGGCTTCAATCAGGAACTGGTTAACGGCCTTGCGTTGTGCATCCACCAGTTTTTCAATCCGGGGTTTCAGGTCAAAAAACTGCTGGGTATTATCACTGTGCCCCACCGGTCCGCTGATGATCAGCGGCGTACGGGCATCATCAATCAATACGCTGTCCACCTCATCCACCATGGCGAAGTGGTGCTTGCGCTGCACCATTTCATCGGGTGAATGCACCATGTTATCACGCAGGTAGTCGAAACCAAATTCGTTGTTGGTACCATAGGTGATATCGGCATTGTAGGCCTTGCGGCGGGCATCGCCATTGGGTTCGTGTTTATCAATACAATCCACCCGCAGGCCCAGGAATTCGAAAAGCGGGCCATTCCACTCACTATCCCTGCGGGCCAGGTAGTCGTTCACGGTTACGATGTGCACGCCTTCGCCCGAAAGGGCGTTTAGGTAGGCCGGGAGGGTGCTCACCAGCGTTTTACCTTCACCGGTAGCCATCTCGGCAATTTTACCGGAATGCAGCACATACCCACCGATCAGCTGCACATCATAGTGCACCATGTTCCAGGTAACGCTGCCGCCGGCGGCTGTCCAGGTGTTTTTATAAATGGCTTTATCCCCCTGGATTGTTACATTGTCTTTCTTCACCGCCAGTTCTTTATCAAGCCCGGTGGCGGTAACTTCCAGGGTTTCATTTTCCTTAAAACGGCGGCTGGTTTCTTTTACCACCGCGAAGGCTTCGGGCAGCAGTTCCAGCAACACCACTTCCAGTTGCTTATCCTTATCCTTTTTGAGGGCATCAATTTCTTTGTAGATCACATCCCGCTGATTGATCTCTGCGAAGGGAAGGGCTTCGGCCTCCTGCTGCTTGCCGGAAATCTGTTTGTTGATATCGGCAAGATGGGCCGCAATGCGTTGCCTGAATTCGTTGGTTTTTTCACGTAATTCATCATGGCTGAGCGACTGGTAGGAAGCGAAATGACGGTTGATTTCATCCACCACGGGTAAAATTTTCTTCACATCCTTCTCACTCTTACTGCCGCCAAAAAGCTTCGAAATAACTCCTAACATAAAATTCAGTGTTGTTGGGTATTGTGCAAATACGTATTTATAAAGATCATTGTCTTGTCAAATATGGTGCTCAAAAAGCGCCTGAGCCAAATTGACAGGCCGACAAAGGTAATAAATGTTTGGGGATGCCCCCTGTTATAATAAGGCAAGCGACCCCGGCAGGCAGCATTTTGGCAGGATTATGTTTTCCTTAACGAACATTTTGCCATTCAGGGCATTAAATAACAAAACCCTTTATGAACCGATCAGCTTTCATTACCCTTTTTGCCTGGTGCGCCGGCATCAGCTTATTCACCTCCTGCGCCAGCAATGAAATTGGCAACAGCCGTGACGTGGCCCAGCAAAAAATTTACCAGGATTATATGATCAGTTATGAAGAAGGGGCCACCGATTGTTCCCTGGATTGCCAGTTCCGCTTTGCCGGGAGCCGGGGTACCACGCTCCTGCTGAGTGCGCCCAGTAAAATTGAAGTGGATGGCACAGTATTAAAAGCCGACAGCAGTTCGATTGGTGCTTTTTACCGTTACAAAAAACCGGTGCAGGCCATGTACGGAGAACACCGGGCGGTATTTACAGACATTAACGGTAAGACCTATGCCAACAAAATCGTTTTTCCAAAATTCAGCCTGGTGGATGTGCCCGCCACTGCCAGCAGGAATCAGCCCCTGTCACTGCATTTTGATGCACCCAACCTGGGCGCCGGTGATTTTGTAAGAATAGAAAGTGTGGATGCCGACACCTCCCTTACCCTGGATACACAGGGCAATGAACGGTTCATTACCATTCCGGCTGCCTATCTTGGAAAAATTAAAGCTTCCGGCATTTCTTTCATGGCCAAATTGCGTCTGCAGGCGCCCCTGCAACAGGGTACCGAAGAGGGCGGACGCATTTACATCTGGTACGAAACAAAACCGGTTAAAATAAAATTGCAGTAATAAACAATCTGCGTCATTATTTGTTACGTACTTTGTTACAAATAACTGTATGCAAAAACTCATCATAAGCCTGCTCTTCCTCGCCGTTTCTGTATCCGTTACGGCGCAACAAAACGAGCTCGTTCGTTTTGAATCCAGGAGAGCATCCATCACCAAAAAATCCATGCTGGTTTTGGGGGGATGGTCGGCCGCCAATATTATCACCAGCGCTTTTGCCACCAAAACCCATAATACCGAGATGCGGTATTTTCACCAGATGAATGTGCAGTGGAACAGTGTGAATTTATTCCTGGCCGCACTTGGCTACCTGGGCGCCGGTAAAGAAGATTTTGGCAAACCGGTTACGCTTGCCCGTGTACTGAAACACCAGCACGGAGCCGAAAAAACCTACCTGCTTAATGCAGGACTTGATGCCGCTTATATTGCCGCCGGCCTTTATCTTACCGAAAGAAGCAAAAGCCGCCTGAACCCTGCCCGTTTGAAAGGCTATGGTAATGATATTATGTTCCAGGGAGGATTCCTGCTTTTATATGATGCCGCCAATTATATCATACATCACTCGCATGGAAAAAAACTGGATGCGATACTCGATAAAGTGGAATTGAGCCCGGCGGCGGGTGGTGTGGGTTTGGTATACAGATTTTAGGTTAAGTAGAAAACCGGGAGTGTTTTATTTTCGGAGGCCTGTTAATTATCGGGACATTTCATAGCTCTGTTTTATACGCTCCTGCCCAATGCTCCCTTCTGCCGCAACCATTAGCAATTTCCCAAAAGCTATCTTTCCGTTTCATATTCCGCATACCCCGCTCCGCAAGCGTTAATAAATCCCTAAATCATCAACCATTCATCACAAATTATGTTGAGAATGCAATGCGTGCTTTATTTTTGAACGAAATTTTTCGTACACAACTGGATTTTATGAGAAGATTATTACTCGCTGCTTCCTTATTCCTCCTTTCTGCATCCTTGAAAGCCCAGGTGAAGGGGCTGGTGATTGATTCGGCCAATAAGAAGCCGATTGAAAGGGCTGTTGTGGGACTGGTGGTGAAAACCAGCCCCAACGATACCAGCTATGCATTTACGGATGACAAGGGGCAGTTCCGGTTCGAATATGTTCCCGCAAGCGGGTTCTCGATAGTGATCCAAGATATGAACTACAAGCCCGTAGCCCGCTATGTGGCTGTAACAAAACCCGAAAAAACAATTGACGTGGGCACCCTTATCCTCGCCCCCTGGGGCAAATTGCTGAGCGAGGTAGTGGTAACTGCTCCTGCAATCGTGATAAAGGAGGATACCATTGAATACAATGCCGGCTCCTTTAAGGTTAAAGAAAATGCAGTGGTGGAAGATCTGCTGAAAAAATTACCCGGTGTTACGGTTGACAAGGATGGAAATGTTACGGCCCAGGGTAAAACGGTATCCCGGGTGAAGGTGAATGGTAAGGATTTTTTTGGCGGAGATGTAAAAACCGCCACCAAGGAACTACCGGCCAATATTGTGGATAAGATACAGGTGATTGATGACTATGGCGATCAGGCCACCGTTTCGGGGATCAAGGATGGCGACCCGGATAAGGTGCTGAATATCCAGATCAAAAAAGACAAGAACCATGGCTTCTTTGGCCGCTTAACGGCCGGCGCCGGCACCAACGACCGCTACCAGGCTTCATTTAACGGAAATTATTTCAACAACAACACACAACTCTCTCTTTTTGCCAACAGCAATAATACCAATACCTCTTTATTCAATTTTGGCGCCGGCGGTAACCGGGGCGCCACCAGTATGATACGAACCGGCATCAGCACCATGAATGATATGGGCGGGATGAGCGGGATGAACAGCATGATGCAAAACGGCGGCGCCGGACAGTTTAGCATGGGCAGCAGTAATGGTGTAACCTCCACCAACTCGATCGGTTTCAATTACCGCGATCAGTGGAGCAAACGCATCAGTGTATATGGCAGTTATTCCTACAGTCATCGTAACACGGCCACCCTCACCAACACTTCTTCCCTCACTTATTACACCAATCCCAAGCAGGATGTTCAGAAAAACAGTGAGGACAATTCGTTCAACAAAGGAGATAATCACCGGGTAACCTTTAACATGGAGTACCAGATCGATTCGTTCAATTACCTGAAGATCAGTCCGGCCTTTTCCTTCGGCAACACCGATGGAGATGCACAAACCCCCGGCTATGATTACCATATCAATGATACGTTGCGGCAAACGGGCAGCAACTTTAACCTGAGTAACAGTAAAACTCCCAATGTTACGGGTTCCCTGTTGTTCAATCATAAATTCAGGAAAAGGGGCCGTAATTTTTCGGCCACCCTCAACCTGGGCAACGCTGATAATAATTCCACCCAGGATATCACCAACCTGAGCCGTTTATATTATGGCCCTGTTCCCGTCAGTGCCAATCTTTTCCAGTATATCGATCAGGAAAACCATAATTACAATTACGGTTTGCGGTTTACCTATTCCGAACCGCTGAGCAAATTCCGGAGCCTGGATTTCAGCTATTCGTACAGCTTCAGCTATGGCCGCAATAACAAGCGAACCTACAATGTGGATTCGGCCTCCAAGAACCGTACGATCAATAATTTCCTAAGCAATGATTATGAAAACGGATATTATAATAACCGTTTGGGCGTATCGCTCCGTACCACCAAAAAGAAATACAATTACAGTATCGGCATCAGCGTTTTGCCGGTAACACTCAAGGGCAATTCCATTACCAAAGACAGTGCCTACAAACCCATCAACAATGTGAGCATTTTCCCCATTGCCCGCTTTGTGTATAATTTCAGCCGCACCAAAACCTTCAACTTCAATTATGTGGGCAATGCCACACAACCCACGTTCAGCCAGCTGCAGCCGGTGCAGGATAACAGCAACCAGCAGAATATCAGCGTAGGAAATCCCTCACTGAAACCGGCCATCAATCATAATTTCAATTTCAGTTACAATAATTTCAATTTTGTTTCCGGTAAAGTGATCTTCACCAATCTTACCTTCAGCACCATCCGTAACCAGATTGTGAATAATACCGTGCTGCTCAAAAACCAGGGCGGCCGGCAGCTGACTATTCCGCAGAATGTAAATGGTTATTATAATATTTTAGGCTTCTATGCTTTTTCCAAACCCTATAAAAACCGCAAGTATGTGATCACGCTGAACGGCTCGGCCAATTATAACCACAACATCAACCTGATAGACAGTGTGCGCAATATCGGCAGCAACTGGGTGCTGAACCAGGGTGGCACTTTTGAGTTCAATTATAAAGAATGGCTGGAACTGGGCGTGGGTGTCAGCTATGGCCTCAATGATGTACATTACAAGAACCGTTCGGGCGACAGCAGCCTGAAAAACACTTCCAGCAATTCCTGGACCTTCAGCCATAATATCAACATCGATTTCACCAGGCGGCTCACCCTCAAATATGATATTGACTACACCATCAACTCGGGGCTTTCCAGCACCGTTTCAAAGAACCCTGTTATCATGAATGCCTCCCTGGAGCAGGTGCTGTTTAAGAAGAAAAACGGGGTGATCCGCCTGGCTGTATACGATCTGTTTAAGCAAAACAGCAATATCAACCGGAGTGTAAGCGGTAATTCCATTGTGGATACCCGTTCGAACCGGCTTACCCGTTATTTCCTGCTCAGCTTTACTTACCGGCTGCAACGCTTTGCCGGCCAGCCGCAGGGGGGCAATACGAAGGGATTCCCGGGACCGCCCCCTCCCGGAGTGCGGTTCTGATGGCAAAACCTGAATAAAATTAGCGGTTAGGGGGTGGTTTCCACCCCTTTTTTATTACCTTTGCCCCCCGAAAAGCGCCCCCTGATAACCGGGCGCTTCGTTAAAACTTAACCGGATATTTTCTATGAGTGGTGCATTAAAAGAAGTTCGTAACCGGATCAAAAGCGTGCAGAGCACGCAGCAGATCACCAAGGCGATGAAAATGGTAAGTGCGGCCAAGCTCCGCCGGGCCCAGGATGCCATTACCCAGATGCGGCCCTATGCCCAGAAGCTGCAGGATATGCTGAGTAATATCGTGAGCAACAGCGACGGCGATATTAACCTGGCCCTGGCAACCGAACGCCCCGTGGAAAAAGTATTGATCATTGTGGTAACGAGCGATCGTGGTCTTTGCGGTGGCTACAACAGTAACCTCATCAAACTGGCCAAACAGATTGCCTCCGAAAAATATCCCGGGCAGAAAGCCAAGGGAAACATCACCATCCTCCCCATCGGGAAAAAAGGATTTGAGAATTTTACTAAATCGGCCGGCTATAAAGTAATCGATAAATACTGGGAGATCCTGCACAACCTGAGCTTTGAACAGGTACAGGCTGCTGCCCGTTATGCCATGGATGCTTTCATCAATAAAGAAGTGGATGCCGTGGAACTGGTTTACAGTGAATTTAAGAATGCCGCCACACAACGCTTCGTGTCTGAACAGTTTTTACCCGTTAAAAAGGTATCCCGGCCGGAAGGACAGAAAAATGCCGACTTTATTTTTGAACCCGGCAAAGATGTGCTGATTGCCGAACTGATGCCCAAGATCCTGAATACACAGTTATTCAAGGCTGCCCTGGATGGCAATGCCAGTGAGCATGGTGCCCGTATGACAGCCATGGATAAGGCCAGCGATAACGCCAATGAACTGCTGAAGCAACTGAAGATCAGCTATAACCGTGCAAGGCAGGCCGCCATCACCACCGAACTTACCGAAATCGTAAGCGGGGCTGCAGCGCTGCAGGGATAAGCCAATTTGAAAATGGACGGATTTGAAAACCTGCCAACGGCTGGCTTTGAAATCCCGGTAACCCATTTTCAGATTATCAATTTTTCAAATTAACATAGCATGGACATCTCCGCAATCATACCACATGTTGAGGCCCTGATTTTTGCCAGCGATAAACCGCTGACAGATACCGAACTGGTGGAACTGGTGAATAATGCACTGGCATTTATTGAAGACCGCGCCACTCCCGAACAGGTGAATGCCGCCATTGAAGCCATCGCCGAAAAATACCAGTCGGAGTTCTATGCTTTTGAACTGAGGCAAAGCGGCGGCGGCTGGCAGTTTCTTACCAAGAAAGAATACCACAAAACCGTAGCCCTGCTCAACGGGGATAAATTTCTGAAACGCCTTTCCACGGCAGCCCTCGAAACCCTGGCCATCATTGCTTACAAACAACCCATCACCAAAAGTGAAATCGAAGCCATCCGGGGGGTAAACTGTGATTATGCCGTACAGAAACTGCTTGAAAAGGACCTGGTGATTATTGCCGGCCGCAATGAAGAGGCCGTGGGCAAACCCCTGGTTTATCAAACCTCCAAATCTTTTATGGATTATTTCGGCATCAACAGTGCGGATGATCTGCCCAAGATATCCGAAGTACTCATGGAAGAACTGGTACAGGCTACGGCTGTTATGGAAGTTCAGGCAGAAGCAGCGGCAGCTGCGGCTGAAGAAGAAGCTGCCGGTACCTCAGCACCGCTCGCTGAAGAAGATGCCAGTCCGCTGGCGGTAAATGCCAACGGAGAGATGATAGAAGGAGAAACCCCTGAAGAAAATCCTCCGGCATCAGATACCCCCACCGGATAATTACATGATTATATAGCAGCCCCGGAATTTTCCGGGGATTTTTTTTGCATAAATAGCATTCAAATCTTCCGCTTACCTTTAGTACATGAAAAGAAGAAATGTAAAACCGCTGTGGTTGCCGGCTGCCCTTTCTCTCTTATTGTCCTGTTCTGCCTCCCGTAATGGCAGCAGCAGCAACCGTCCTGAAAATACCATGAATCATACCAACTATACCCCCGGCGATTTTGATAAGGAAGGACACCGCGGCTGCCGGGGCCTGATGCCCGAGAACACTATCCCGGCCATGCTTCATGCCGTAGGCATGGGTGTTACCACCCTGGAGATGGATATCAGTTTCAGTAAAGATAAAAAGGCACTGCTTTCGCATGAACCCTTCTTCAACCACGAGATTACCACCAAACCCGATGGCAGTTTTATTGATGAAAAAGACGAGAAAAAGTACAACCTCTACCAGATGAGTTATGATTCTATCAAAAAATATGATGTGGGAATGAAGCCCCATCCACGTTTTCCGCAGCAACAAAAAATGAAGGCAGTAAAACCCCTGCTGGCAGACGTGTTTGATGCTGTCCGGGAAGACATGAAAACCAGGCGGCGCCCCTTCCCCTATTATAATATCGAAACCAAAACCACACCCGCCACGGATAATATCTATCATCCTGCCCCGGCCGAGTTTGTGGAACTGCTGATGAAAGTGATCCGGGATAAAGAAATGGAAGAATATGTGATCATCCAGTCCTTCGATTTCAGAACACTTCAATACCTGCACCAGCACTACCCTTCCGTTAAAACCGCCATGCTGATTGAAGCGGATAATAAAAACAGTTTCCGCAAGCAGTTAACCGACCTTGGTTTCAATCCCACCATCTACAGTCCGGAATACACACTGGTAACGGCCGACCTGGTGAATAAATGCCATGAGCTGAACATTAAGATCATTCCCTGGACGGTGAATGACAAAAAGAAAATACAGGAGTTGCAGCAGCTGGGCGTGGATGGTATCATCACCGATTACCCCGATCTGTTCTGATGCAAACACAGCGTTTGATCAAACTGGTATTCTTCCTGGCTGCCGCAGCCGCCCTGGCGGCCATGCTTTATCATGTAAAGGGATTTATGAATCCCACCCCGCTCAGGCCCGCCTGGCGGCACGCAGTTTTCGTTGCCGTTAACACCGCTTTATTTTATGGATTACTGAAAAGACCGGACTGGTTTACCTGGTTCTTCGGCCTTGTCACCCTGCAGCAATTATACAGCCACGGCAGCTCTGCCTTAGCAGAGTGGCACACACAGCATCGGGTTGACTGGATAAGTGTGCTGGTTATAACGGGCATGCCCCTGTTGTTTTTCTTATTGCTGCGGGAGCGCCGCCGGCTCAGGAAGAAAGTCCCAGCCAATTGAGGGCATTTTGTTGCAGTAGTTTTTCCTTCAGTGATGCGGAAAGCGGCATTGATTCAATCAGTTCGCCCGGCCGGTGTTCGCCCAGCGGAAAAGGGTAATCCGACCCCAGGCATATTTTATCTTCCCCCATAAGTTCCAGGATATACCGAAAAGCTTTTTCATCATGCACCAGGCTGTCGATCCAGAAGTGGCCGATATAGCTCCGCGGATCCACATCATTATCAATGGCCACCAGGTCGGGCCGCACCGCAAAGCCATGTGCAATACGCCCGATGGTGAGCGGAAAGGAGCCGCCACCATGCGCAAATGCCACCCGCAGCCCGGGATATTTTTCAAAAACGCCGCCAAAGATCATGGAACAGATGGCCCGTGAAGTTTCGGCGGGCATGCCTACCAGCCAGGGCAGCCAGTAGCGCTGCATCTGCTCTTCACCCATCATCTCCCAGGGATGCACAAAGAGGGCGCAGCCCAGTTTTTCCGCCGCCTCATAAAATGGGAAGAAGCGGGCATCACTCAGGTTGATGCCGTTGATATTGCTGCCGATCTCCAGTCCGGGCATCTTCAGCTCCTTAACACAGCGCTCCATTTCCCGGATAGCCCGTTCGGTATCCTGCAGCGGCACAGTGCCGATGCCAATGAAGCGTTTCGGATTTTGGGTTACCGTTTCGGCAATATGATCATTGAAAAAACGGGCCGTTTCCAGTCCATCGGCCGGTTTGGCCCAATAATTAAATAATACGGGTATGGTGGAAAGCACCTGAATATGTACATCCGTTTCGTCCATTTCCCGGATGCGCTCACCGGCATCAAAACAATTACGGTCCACCTCCCTGAAAAGCTTATCGCCTTTCATCATGCAGGCCCTGCAATTGCGGTGCTCAAGATGAATAAATTCGCCGTAGCCAAAACGCTGTACCCAATTGGGCATGGTTTCGGGCATGATATGCGTGTGAATGTCAATCTTCATTAGTAAGAAAATGCGGGTACCCTATCCTTTCTTTACCGGTGGCGCCATTACCGCCCCGCATTTGCTGCAGGTACGCTTGTGTTCATCGGCATAAAAGCCTTCCATTACGGGGGGAAGCTGCGTTACAATATCTGTGATGACTTTATACTCCTCGTATAATTTATTGCCGCAGTTTTCGCAATACCAGAGGAACCCGTCCTGTTCGGTTTCGCGTTTCTTTTCAATTACCAGTCCCACCGTATTGGGGCCCCGTTGCGGGGAGTGCGGGGTGCGGGGAGGCAATAAAAACATTTCGCCTTCTTTGATAGCAATGTCTTTCGGTTGCCCTTCGTCTATGATCTTCACCACGATATCCCCTTCAATCTGGTAAAACAGCTCCTCGGTTTCGTTGTAATGGTAATCCTTGCGGGAATTGGGTCCGCCCACCACCATTACAATAAAATTTTCTGCATCCTTATACACACACTGGTTACCCACCGGGGGTTTCAGCAGGTCGCGGTTTTCATCAATCCATTTCTTGAGGTTGAAAGCAGGAGCAACGGCCATAGTAAAAGTTTTAGACCCGAAAGTTAATTCTTTTTTTGTAGCCGGCATAGAATCTGCCCCCAGCTTCATTGGCGTCGCACACTTGTACTTCAGATCCCTGTTCAGCACTACCTATTTACCATTTACTATTACCCCATCACCATGAACCATGAACTCCCGACTTCCAACTCCAGACTCCCAACTCACCCCGCTCCCTCTCTCCGAAAATAATTACCTTTAACTATGCATCTTGCCATTCCTTATCACCTCGAAAATTTTATCGGCGGAAACTTTATCGGTCCGCTGAGCGCCCAATTCATCGATAATATCAACCCGGCCACGGGAGCCATTTATGGCCAGATCCCCGACAGCAATGAAAAAGATATCGATGCCGCCGTAAAAGCGGCAAAAAATGTGGTGAAGGAATGGGGCCTTACCACTGCCGAACAGCGTTTTGCCATTCTTAATAAAATTGCCGACCTGATCGACGAAAACCTGGAAGCCCTGGCCCTGGCCGAAACCAATGATAATGGCAAACCCCTCTGGCTCAGCAAACGGATGGATATACCGCGGGCCTCTGCCAATTTCAGGTTTTTTGCCACGGCCATCATGCATTTTGCAACCGACAGTCATGCGATGGAAGATAAGGCCATCAACTATACCCTTCGCCAGCCCATCGGCATTGTAGGCTGCATCTCTCCCTGGAACCTGCCCCTGTATTTATTTACCTGGAAGATAGCGCCGGCACTGGCCGCGGGCAACTGTGTTATCGCCAAGCCCTCCGAAGTGACACCGGTTACCGCCTTCCTGCTGGGAAAAATCTGCAAGGCGGCGGGATTGCCGGATGGCGTGCTCAGTATTGTGCAGGGCACCGGCCCCCGTTGCGGCGAAGCGATTGTGAAACATCCCGATATCAAAGCCATTTCTTTTACGGGCAGCACCCGTGCCGGTGAACGGATAGCATCGCTGGCCGCCCCGGTATTTAAAAAATTATCGCTGGAGCTGGGGGGTAAAAATCCTTCCCTCATTTTCGACGGTTGCGATTGGGATAAGATGATGAGCACCACCGTCCGCTCCTCCTTCAGTAACCAGGGGCAGATCTGTCTTTGCAGCAGCCGCATCCTGGTTCAGCGGAGTATTTATGAAAAATTCAAAGTGGCATTTGTTGAAAAAGTTAAAGCACTGAGCGTGGGCGACCCCCTGGAAGACAGTTCGCGGCAGGGCGCCCTGGTGAGCAAAATGCATTTTGATAAGGTAATGAACTGCATCCGGACGGCTGTGCAGGAAGGCGCCGTAGTTTTATGTGGCGGCAATGCCATTAAGCCGGAAGGCCGTTGCCAGGATGGCTATTTCATTGCGCCCACGGTACTTGAAAACCTGGGGCCCGAATGCAAAACCAACCAGGAAGAAATTTTTGGGCCGGTGGTAACCCTGCAGCCATTCGACACCGTGGAGGAAGCCCTGCAACTGGCCAATGCCACGCAATACGGCCTGGCGGCTACGGTTTGGACACAGGATATCTCCCTGGCCAACCGTGTGGCGGCTCAGTTACAAAGCGGCATCGTATGGGTAAACTGCTGGCTGGTAAGAGACCTGCGCACACCTTTCGGAGGGGTTAAAAACAGTGGCGTAGGCCGCGAAGGCGGCTGGGAAGCCCTGCGCTTTTTCACCGAACCTAAAAATGTTTGTATTGAGTTTTAAAATAAGTTCCTGCCAAAGTTTGTTGCAGATCAGGATGCTGATGCGAAAACTACCAGTCGCAGGATATTTTACACCAACGATCAGCAAAACAGAAATATGAGTAACTCCATCATCCATACCAATGAAGCAGCCAAACCCCTTGGCGCTTACCCCCATGCCCGCCGCGTGGGTAACCTGCTTTTTCTTTCGGGCATCGGCTCGCGGAATGCAGCGGATAACAGTATACCCGGACTGGAACTCGACAGTGAAGGCCATATCATCCGCTATGATATTGAGCAAGAATGCCACCAGGTTTTTGCCAATGTAAAAGCCGTGCTGGAAGCCAGTGGCAGCAGCTGGGATAAAATTGTGGATGTAACGGTTTTTCTGACAAATATGAAGAAGGATTTTCCCGTTTATAATAAAATTTACGGGGAGTATTTTAGCCATGTGCAGGCCTGCCGTACCACGGTGGAAGTAAAGAGCCTGCCCACTCCGATAGCGATAGAGTTAAAAGTAATAGCAGTGGTGGAGTGATGTTTTTTTAGTTGAGTGTTGATCCGTTTACCATTTTCTGTTGATCCCCTATGACAACTATCAGTAAATTTGAAGAGTTGGATATCTGGCAATTGGCGAGGGTATTAGCCAATCAGATTTATACCCTTACCAGCAGCAGCCCGCTGGCAGAAGATTTTGCATTAAAAGACCAGATGAACAGGAGTGCCGGCTCCATCATGGATAATATTGCAGAAGGATTTGGCAGAAACGGGCGCATTGAATTTATTCAGTTCCTGAGGAATGCCACCGGCCCGGCGGATGAACTGAAATCACAGTTGTACCGGTGCCTGGACAGAGGTCATCTAAACCAGGAAGAATTTGATAAATTATACGAAAAAGCAACTGCTGTTTATAAAAAAGTACAAGGCTTTATCAAATACCTCAAAGGCAGCCTGATCAAAGGAAGCAAATTCAAAGACAGAAAAAAGGCTGAATGAATGGTTAAAGGTTAATGGTTAATAGTTAAATAGTACAAAATGACCTTCGAAAACACACTGGCTTTTGCCGGATCACTCGATGCAAATGATGTTTTAAAAGATTTCCGCTCAAAATTTTATATCCCCATCCTGCATGGCCGCGAAGCGATTTATTTCACCGGCAACTCATTGGGATTACAGCCCCGCTCCACGCAGGAGTATGTATTGGATGAACTGGAAGACTGGGCCAGCTTTGGCGTGGAAGGCCATTTTCATGCCCGCCAGCCCTGGTTCAGCTATCATGAAATTTTTCCGTCCTTATTAGCCCCCATCGCAGGTGCCCTGCCCGATGAAATTGTGGTGATGAACCAGCTCACCGTGAACCTGCACCTGCTGATGGCCAGTTTTTATAAACCCACCGCGGCAAAATTCAAGATCATCTGTGAAGCCAAAGCCTTTCCCTCTGATCAATATGCCATCGAATCACAGGTGAAATTTCATGGCCACGATCCCGCTGCCGCCATTATAGAAGTGGCGCCCCGCCCCGGTGAACATTGTATCCGCACGGAAGATATCCTGCAAACGATTCAAATCCATGCAGCCGAAGCGGCGCTGGTATTATTTGGAGGCGTGAATTATTACAGCGGCCAGGTATTTGATATGGAAGCGATTACCAGGGCCGCACACGAGCAGGGTATTTATTGCGGATTCGACCTGGCCCATGCCGCCGGAAATGTGGAATTAAAGCTGCATGACTGGCATGTTGATTTTGCCTGCTGGTGCAGTTACAAATACCTGAACAGCGGCCCCGGCGGTGTATCCGGGGTTTTTATTCATCAGCAGCATCACCATACGGAATGGCCCCGCCTGGCAGGATGGTGGGGACATGATAAAACCACCCGTTTTGAAATGGAGAAAGGTTTCAAACCCATTCCCACTGCCGAGGGCTGGCAACTCAGCAATGCTCCCATCCTCAGCATGGCTGCCCATAAAGCTGCCCTTGATATTTTTGAAGAAGCCGGAATGGAGCGCCTGCTGGCCAAAGGCAAATTACTCAGCGATTTCCTGCTTTTTGTGCTCGATGATGTGAACCAGGCCACCGGCAACCGCTATATCGAAATCATCACCCCCCGCAAGGAAAAGGAAAAAGGCTGCCAGGTAAGTATGCTCATGCCGGAAAAAGGACGGGCTGTTTTTGAAACCCTTACCCGTAACAGTGTGATCACCGACTGGCGGGAGCCCAACGTGATCCGTGTGGCCCCGGTACCCCTCTATAACAGTTTTACCGATATTTATCATTTCGGGGAAATTATGAAACAGGTACTTTTGTTGTAATCACCGGCATGCGGCCCCGCTGCTGCCAAAAAGCTGCTATTATGAAAAAAGATGTTACCATCATCGGTGCCGGGCTGGTAGGCTCACTGCTCTCCATCTACCTGGCCAAACGTGGTTATAAAGTACGGGTATTTGAACGCCGGCCCGATATGCGAAAAGAAAAAATTTCAGCCGGCAAATCCATCAACCTGGCGCTGAGCGACAGGGGCATCAAAGCCCTGGAAGAAGTGGGTATCATGGATGCCATCCGCCCCATCACCATTCCCATGCACGGGCGGTATGTACACAACAAGGATGGCAGCACGGCTTTTCAACCCTATGGCAATGAAGGACAATATATCAACTCGGTTAGTCGCGGCACCCTGAACGCCCGGCTGATGGACCTGGCCGAGGAACATGATGTGAATTTTTATTTCAATGAACGATGCATTGGTATTGACTGGAAGGAAGACCGGATCAGTTTCGAAAATATGCTTTCGCCGCAGGAACAACAGGTAAAAAGCAGCCTCGTTTTCGGCAGCGACGGGGCCTTCTCCGCCGCCCGGATGGCTTACCAACTGCAGCACGACCGCTTTCAGTACCAGCAGTATTATATCGATTTTGGGTACAAGGAACTCACCATCCCGCCCGGCCCTGGTGGCGCATTCCGGATGGAAAAAAATGCCCTTCATATCTGGCCCCGCGGCAATTTTATGCTGATCGCGTTGCCCAATACAGACGGCAGCTTTACCTGCACCTTATTCTTCCCCTTCGAAGGCGATCCTTCCTTCGCAAGCCTGGACACCAAAGAAAAAGTGAAAGACTTTTTTGAAAAAACATTTACGGATGCCGTTCCGTTGATGCCCACGCTGGAGGAAGATTTTTTCAGCAACCCCACGTCTTCCCTTGTAACGGTGAAATGTTATCCCTGGGTGAAAGAAGACCGCTTTGCCCTGATTGGTGATGCAGCGCATGCGATCGTGCCTTTCTTCGGACAAGGTATGAACTGCGGTTTTGAAGACTGCTCGGTGCTGAATGGCCTGGTTGATAAACACCAGGAAAACTGGCAGGCCATTTTAAGTGAATACCAGGCCCTGCGGAAACCCGATGCCGACGCCATTGCCGACCTGGCCCTGAATAATTTTGTGGAGATGCGTGACAAGGTGGCCGATCCGCAGTTTTTGTTGCAGAAAAAAATTGAAGCGGCCTTCAGCAAAAAATATCCCGAAAAATGGATACCGGCTTATTCGCAGGTTACTTTCAGTCCGCATATCCGCTACAGCGAAGCCCTGAAAAACAGCATCCGCCAGGAAGCCATTATGCAGCAGGTTATGAAAACGGATGCCATCAGCAGCAACTGGGAGGGCTCCGGGGTTGAACAGCTGATGCTGAGTTTGATAGATGAAGCGGCTCCTGTTCTTCACTGAAAAGCGGAGTCCGCTGCCTTGTTTTATCAGCCCGGTACCGGAGAAAACCAGGAAGAATCTCTTGCTGCTATTTCTTAAAATCAGTTCTGTATATAGCCATGTATAAACTCCCTTACTACACAGAGCCCGATAGCGATACGCTCTTTGCCTTTATGGAGCGGCATCCTTTTGCCATCATCACGGGCCAGGGCGAAAACGGCCCTGTAGCCACGCATGTACCCCTTGCAGTAGAACGCACGGCCACAGGCAGCCTCCTGCTGAGCGGGCACATCATGCATAAAACGGATCATTATCTCGCCTTCGAAAAAGAGCCGGAGGTGCTGGTAATTTTTACAGGGCCGCATTGCTATGTTAGCGCCAGCTGGTACACGAATCCTGCCGTTGGCAGCACCTGGAATTATATGACGGTACACGCTTATGGCAAAATCAGTTTCACCGGTGAAGCCGGTACCCGTGCGGTGCTGAAAGCAGTTACAGAGCGTTTTGAGGGCACGGAATCTGCAGCCTCATTCGACCGGTTACCGGATGAATACATCAGCCAGATGCTGAAAGCCATTACTGGCTTTACGATTGAAGTGGAGCGATTGGAAAATGTTTTCAAACTCAGTCAGAACCGTGATATAGCCTCGCAACAAACTATCATTACCCGCCTGAAAGCCAGGGCGGATGAAAATTCGGTGGCGATAGCCCGGGAGATGGAAGAAAGGATGCGATAAGTAAATAACCGGTTATGTCAGGATTAATTGGGATATTTGCGATGCGATGTCGCTCAGTAAACGCAAATCCAGGTTTTATTTCCTCTCCTTCCTCAAACACGATTTTAAGGCCAGCATTACTGTCTTCTTTGTTGCCCTCCCGCTTTGCCTGGGCATTTCATTAGCCTCCGGCGCTCCCTTTTATTCAGGTTTGGTGGCGGGTATGATTGGTGGCATCCTGATATCCCTGCTCAGCGGATCTCAATTAAGTGTGAGCGGACCGGCCGCGGGGCTCACCAGTATCTGTGCCCTGGCCATCACAGAATTGGGAGGTATACAGGTTTTTTTCCTGGCGGTATCACTGGCGGGATTATTACAGGTGCTGCTGGGAGTATTCCGGCTGGGCGGCTTCACGCATTTTATTCCCAGCGCTGTGATCAAGGGTATGCTCACAGCCATTGGCATCATCCTGATCTCCAAACAGATTCCATTTTTGATCGGGTACGATCAGCCCGATTTCTGGTCGAACGAATTATTCAATATCATCCGGCTCAATCATGCTTTTTCGCATATCGGTTCCCTTTACCTGCATATATCCAAAGGCGCCATTCTGATTGCACTAAGCTGCATGCTGCTGCTGTATTTCTGGAAAAAGAAAATGGCGAACCGGTTTCCCTACCTGCCGGCTTCATTTATTACCGTTTTAGCCGGTGCACTGCTGGCCTGGCTCTTTACAAATTATGTGCCCCTGTTCCATCTCAAGCCTTCCCATTATGTACAGATACCATCGCATGTTTTTGCAGATATGCAGTTACCAAAATTCGGGGCCCTGTTTTCCGATGCCGAGATCTGGCGTACGGCCCTGGTGATCTGTTTTGTGGCCAGCCTCGAAACCCTCCTGAGTATCGAAGCCATTGACAAGCTGGATCCCTATAACCGGATCACACCGCAAAACAGGGAATTGGTGGCCCAGGGCACCGGCAATTTTCTGAGCGGACTGCTGGGAGGATTGCCGATCACGGCCGTTATCGTTCGCAGCTCGGCCAATGCCGAAGCGGGTGCCCGAACCCGGTTGTCGAGTTTTGCGCATGGCATCTGGTTGTTACTGATCATTCTTTTCGGTATCAGCCTGGTGAACCTGATTCCCTTTTGTGTACTGGCGGTTATCCTGATCCGTACGGGGTATAACCTGGCCAAACCCTCCATGATCAGGGGCGTGTACCGGCAGGGACGCGAACAGTTTCTTCCCTTCATCATCACGGTGGCCGCGATCCTGTTTACCGACCTGCTGATCGGGGTGCTCATCGGGCTCACTTACAGTATTTATTTTCTTATCAAGCATACGTACCGGGCCGGGTTTACGATCCGCGAACGGGAAGAAGGTCATATCAGGCATTACTATATCGACCTGGCACTGAATGTAAGTTTCCTGAACAAACAGAAGATCAGGCTCACCCTGGATAAGATTCCTCCTTATTCTGTTGTGGAGGTGAACGGCACCGACAGCGTTTATATTGACAATGATATCCTGGAAATATTTCATGATTACCGGAAGAAAGCACACGACCGCCATATAGAACTGATCCTGAAAGATATTCCGGATGTACATACGATTGAATTGCACTAAAGCACTCACATTCTTTATTAAATTCGCGACATGACCCGCAAACAACTGATAGAGCAGATCCGGCAAAAGAAAAGTTTTCTTTGTGTGGGACTGGATACCGACCTGTCGAAAATACCCGTGCACCTGCAGTCGCACCCCGATGCGGTTTTTGAATTCAATAAGCAGATCATTGATGCCACGCTTGATCTTTGCGTATCCTACAAGATCAATACCGCGTTTTATGAAGCCATGGGTATCCGCGGCTGGGAAGCCATGGAAAAAACAGTGCAGTATATTCCCAAAACACATTTCCGTATTGCCGATGCCAAGCGGGGCGATATTGGCAACACTTCTTCGCAATATGCCAAAGCCTTTTTTGAAACATTACCTTTTGATGCCATTACGATTGCTCCCTACATGGGTGCCGACAGTGTAAAACCTTTCTTCGGATACGAAAATAAATGGGGCATTGTGCTGGGGCTCACCAGCAATCCCGGCAGTGAAGATTTTGAGCAACAGCATTTTACCGGTAAGGACGGCACCCGGCAGTTTTTATACGAATCGGTAATACAAAAAGTAAGCACCTGGGCTACCCCTGATAGCCTGATGTTTGTGGTGGGAGCCACCAAAGCCAGTGATTTTGAAGCTATCCGTAAAATTATTCCCGATCATTTTTTGCTGGTACCCGGCGTGGGGTTCCAGGGCGGCAGCCTGGCAGAAGTGAGCAAATACGGAATGAATAAGGATTGTGGGCTGCTGGTAAATGTTTCAAGGGCGATCATTTATGCAAGCGAAACCGAAAACTTCGCAGCCGAAGCAAGAGCCATTGCCCTGGAGTATCAGCAAGAAATGGAGCAATATCTTATTTAAACAGCCCGGTTAATTTTTCCTGAACGGATCATTTCTTCCACTATTTTTCCGAGCGCATCCGGTTGCCTGGTACCAATCAGGAGGAGCCGCCCGTTGTGAAACTGCAATTGCAAACCAATAGTACCCGACTGGGAAGTATTGATGGCATTCCCTGTCCGCCCCTTTCGGATGCCCCAGCCACCAAATTCATAAAACGACCGGTACTCCCGCATGTACACATCAGTCAGTTCATGCCAGGCGATAAAAGTTGTTTTCAATTGAAAGGGGTAAAAGCGGTAATAAATACCTTCTTCAGTATATTTTGTTTTGAGGCGGATTAATAAAAGAAAAATCAGCAGCGCCACCGGAATCAGTGCAAACAAAATTAGTTGTCCGTCACTGGCCGGCTTTTCGCCAAAGGGCACTCCCAGCACTACCTGCTGAATGATGGCATAAGCAAATAAGAGATTAAAGCCGATGACCGCCGCCCATACCCACCACCATTTTATCCGTTGCGTTTCTTCCAGAAGCATGGTCTTTATTTTACTGTATTCAGAAAAGCACCGGCCAGTTGAGCCGCCCATTTTGCGTATTCACGGGCAGAAGGATGCAGTTGATCTGCCACCAGGAATTCCGGTTTATCTCCATCGGGCCGCTGCGCTGTGGTGATATCAATAAACAGTACCGCGTGTTCTTGGCATATGGCCGCTGCGGTGGCATTATACTCATCAATCTCCCGGGCCACCTTATTGCGGTCGCGGCCTTCGGCAAAAGGGGTAACACCCCAATCCGGAATTGAGAGTACAAATACATGCTTTGTGTTATTGGCGGCAAAACCAATGGCCCGCTGTAGTAAATGGTGAAACTGCACTTTATATTCGGCCACGCTCCTGCCGCGGTACTGGTTATTAACGCCTATCAGCAGGGAAACAAAATCATAGGTTTGATTGATGGCGGCCGCATCAATAGCGGCGTCCAGTTCATCGGTTGTCCAGCCCGTGGTGGCGATGATACGGGGCGCTTCCATTTTTATACCCCGTTTTTTTTCAGATGCATTGAACAGGGCAACTGCCTGGGAAGGAAAATTTTCCTCCGGGAGAACGCCTTCCCCGATGGTATAACTATCGCCCAATGCCAGGTAAGAAAAATACATATAGCAATCTGCTTCTGACCAAATGTACAAAAGGCCCGCCAATAAACTAGCTTTACCATAAAACGAAACAGGAACTCCTGATTGTGAAATCTCCCGGAAAGCAGTTACAGAATGGCTTTCTATGGTTTGAAAATCAAAACGGTTCCACTGGTGCCGCAAGCCCAGCCGTGACCGGCATCGGTAAAGTGGATTTCGGATATTACATCTTCCCCGAGCGAAACTACTTTCGTCCAGCTCAGCCCGCCATCAGTAGTTTTGAAGATATACCTGCTGTAAGAGGCATATCCAATAAGATCGGTAAGAAAATGAATATCCATAAAACCGGGTGAACCAGGCACATTCAGGTTACTTACAAAATTGAAACTGGCCCCGCCGTCGGTTGATTTATAGAGCATTCCTCCTTCAGAAGATACGTAAATAACATTTGCTGAAGGAACACTGATATTCTGGAAATTAGGCGTATAAGACCCGCCAGTGTTTACCGGAACAAATTGCCAGTTCTGAATTGATCCGTTGCACCTGTAAATTTTGCTCCCGGTTGGGATAACCCCCGTTACAGGATCGGAAAAATACAAGGATTCATATACCCCTCCCGTCAGGTTGAGGTAAGGGGTATTAACAAGATTCCAGGTTGTACCTCCATCTGCTGAGGCATACAGCCCGTTGCTTGCCAGCAAAAAACCATTCGTGTTATCTGTGAAATAAACATCCCATGGCGTATTAGAACCTGTATTTATTGTTGTAAAGGTTGCACCAAAATCAAGCGTGCGGTAAACAGACGGGGAGCCTTTCCCAACAAAGAATGCCTTGTTTCCCGGGGCAATAAATATATTGATAAGGTTGGTGTTAAATGTAGCGACAGAATCCCATGTAAGTCCGCCATTAGCAGACCTGTAAATGGATTTGGTATTGATCAAAAATCCCGTTGTATTGCTGTTGAAGAAAACATCCTCAAAAAAATCACCATTTGGAACAGTAATCTTGCTCCAGCCGGTTGTTAGTGTATCAGGCCTGGGAGGAGTTGGGGTTGGGGTTGGTGTTGGGTCAGCGCTTTTTTTACAGGCAGAAAGGAAGAGAAATGCTGACAAAAAAAGAGAACTGGTGATTAATGTAAGGGTACGCATAATAGTTTTTTTTTACGAATATACAGAATATGGAAATTCTGCTTATGGTACCGGCCGGAATAATGATCTGATAAGTTTATCCAATATTGTTTTATTGACCCCGGCAATTCAAAAGGCCCGGAATTCCAGGCCTTCAATAACTGTTCAATTCATGGCATCAGTCAGTTCTTAAACACTTCATTCATATCATCCGGCTGCAGATCACCGATGATGATTCTTCCAAAACTGGCATCCACATTAACCGGCCGGGCACCTGTACCTGCTTTTGCCTTGAAGATACGGGTATCATCATCACCCGAAGCGGATACATCCAGGTCGCCGCGGCTGCTGAAATTTCCAAAATTTGTTTTCACCCGGAAGCTGCCGGAGAAACCGGCGGCCGGCTTCAGCGCCACCACCGAATAGGATGCTTTAATATCCAGTTTTTTCAGGCTGTTATCCAGGTTAAGCTGCATACCCTTGCAATAATTAAGCGTGAGGCGAATAGTACCGGAGAGTTTTTTAAACGTAGCGGTCGTATTATCCATCAAAAGGGTACAATTATTTATCTCATTGATTTGCACCTTACCCGAATTGGTTTTCAGTGACCGGAGATTATCCAGTTTTCCGGCTACCAGTATCCCATGTTCATTTTCGATCTCGAGGCCTCCCTTATAATCCGGCAGCACAATCGCTCCCAGCATGTTTTTTATTTTCAGCGTGTGGGTTACCGGCATATACACATCATAAATCACTTCCAGCGTCTGGCTGCTGTTTTTCCCCCGGTATTTATCCATACGCTGGCTGCCGGGCTTGTTCCCTTCCTTCTTATCGAGATCGGATACAAACAGGCTGTTGATAATGATATGCCCATTCGTTTGAGCGGTTTCAATATCCATATCATTTAATACGGATTTAGCCCACTCGGCCGTTTTGGCCGTTGCCACCAGTTTAATATCCGCTTTTATTTCAGGCCGGTTCCAGGGATGAATTTCGATCTTACCATACCTGTTCGAGAGTTCCACCCTATCGGCCGGTTGCAGGGCAAAGGTTTTGGAAATGGTTTTGCTTTCTTCAAAAGCATAACGGGTTTTAATTATCCGCAGGCTGTCGTCCTGTGCAAAAACATAACCCCGGAGAAAGCTGGCGGTAAGGAACAGTATCTTAAATAACCTGCTTAACTTTTTCATTTGATTCATTTTTAGATTTTCGGATCTGTTGAATGATACTTAATTGCTGGTTCAGAACATTCAGCTGCAGCTGGAGGTTCTGCGCCATGGCCTGCAGAATGGCTTCGGGGTTGGGTGAAACGGGAAGCTGATTCTTCAGGGCTGTATAAGAGCTGTCCAATTGGTTGATGTCTTTCATAAACCGGCTGTACAATTCCGGTTTCTCCGGGGCCAGTTGCTTCAGTTCTTCCTGTTTGAGCGCCACCAGCCGGCTGAATTCACTTATCTCGGTATGGCCATTGAGTTCGCCCGGTACGGGCTCAACCGAATCCTTTCTGACTGTTACAGTTGTTCCGGGTGAAACCTCCTTCCGGACGGATAACAAATAAACTGCCGTAACTACTAAAAACAGGATAGCCGCCGCTGCTGCAAACCGCAAGAATATCCCGGACATTCGTTTCTTATGGACGCCATTATCCAATCCGCTTTCAATTTTTTGCCATACGGCTGCCGGTGGGTTGGCGGCATCAAATTCTTCCCGGTGATCCCTGATAAATTTGTCGAGTTCCCCGCTCATAATTCCTGTTTTATTAACTGCAATAATTTTTGTTTGGCCCGCATGTACTGGGTACGGCTGGTGGATTCGCTTATTTCCAGAATTTCCGCAATTTCTTCATGATCGTATCCCTCCAGCAGGTAAAGGCTCAATACCGTACGATATCCGTCGGGCAGGAGCATGATCGCTTCCCTGATTTTTGCTGCCTGGAAAACAATATCCTCTTCGCCCGCGGTATCCGGGCTATCCGCATTGTCCGGCGCCGATTCACCCAGGGGCACCCAGCTGATCCTTCTTTTTTTGAGCTGGTTGATACTCCTGTTCACACAGATCTGTTTCAGCCACCCGCCGAAGCTGGTGCGGTATTGATAGCTGTTCAGCTGACGAAAGGCTTCTGTAAAACTCTCCTGCAGGATATCTTCGGCCTCTGTTACATTATTTACAATCCGCAGGCAGGTATTGAACATGGCCCTGGCAAAACGCTCATACAGTTCCCGGTATGCACGTGTATCGCCATTTTTACAGCGTTCAACCAGTTCATCACGTTGCGGCAATACGGCAGGTTTCAAAAGAGTCGTTTTTAAAAGAGACAAGGCAATAATAGGGATGTTGCATGCAATGGCATAAAATTTATTTTTTGGATGTAAGCCGGCTATTCCAAAGCCACACAGCTGCCCCCGGAATCTGTTCCGCAGGCGTGGGGTCTGCCGGGGGAGGTTGGGCAGCACCCTCAAACAGGGTTTCCCGGTTTGGCCGTTTGGGCCTATATTTGCGGCGGATTTTGAAGGGTATACCGGGTGACTGCTCCATAGCGGTATGCGGTACAAGTGAGTGACACAACGATGGCCATTCCTGCACTGCCGCCGGTAACCTAAAAATCAAAACCCGATTATAACGATGGCTGCCAAAACGGATAATTTCCAATCACCCGACTATTTTAAGCTCGACGAATTACTGACCGAAGAACATATCATGATCCGGGACAGCGTTCGCAATTATGTAAAAAAAGAGATATCCCCCATCATCGAGGATTATGCACAAAGAGCCGAGTTTCCGCAACAGATTGTGAAGCAACTGGGCGAACTGGGTTGCTTTGGTCCGACCGTGCCCGAACAATATGGCGGCGGCGGACTGGATTATATCAGTTACGGACTGATGATGCAGGAACTGGAACGCGGCGACAGCGGAGTACGCTCTACCGCCAGCGTGCAGGGCAGCCTGGTAATGTTTCCTATCTACCAGTATGGAAGTGAAGAACAACGCAATAAATATTTACCTAAGCTGGCCAGCGGTGAGTGGCTGGGATGCTTTGGTTTAACCGAGCCCAATCATGGCAGTGATCCCAGCAGCATGCTCACCAATATCAGGGATGCCGGAGATCATGTAATCCTGAATGGCGCTAAAATGTGGATCAGCAATGCGCCCTATAGCCAGGTGGCCGTGGTATGGGCCAAGGATGAAGCCGGTGAAGTGAGGGGCCTGATTGTGGAACGCGGCATGGAAGGTTTCAGCACGCCCACCACGCATGGCAAATGGAGCCTGCGGGCCAGCGCCACCGGCGAGCTGGTGTTTGATAATGTAAAAGTGCCCAAAGAAAATATTTTACCCAATGTAAAAGGACTGAAGGGTCCGCTGGGTTGCCTCACCAAGGCCCGCTATGGCATTGCCTGGGGAGCCATTGGCGCCGCCATGGATTGCTATGATACAGCATTGAATTACAGTAAAGAAAGAATCCAGTTTGGCAAACCGATCGGGGCCTTCCAGCTGCAGCAGAAAAAACTGGCCGAGATGGTTACCGAAATCACCAAGGCGCAGTTACTCAACTGGCGGCTGGGTGTGCTGATGAGCGAGGGGAAAGCAACCCCGCAACAGGTGAGTATGGCCAAGCGCAATGCCTGTGAAGTGGCCACCAATATCTGCCGGGATGCCAGGCAGATGCTGGGTGGTATGGGTATCACCGGCGAATATCCTGTAATGCGTCATATGATGAACCTGGAGAGTGTGATCACGTACGAAGGCACCCATGATATCCACCTGCTGATTACCGGCATGGATGTAACCGGGTTTAATGCCTTTAAATAAAAAACACCCGGTTCCTTATTTTATTTCATCATTTTTTATTCCTGATTTTCATGAGTACTTCCTCCACTCCATTCACCGGCAAGGTGGCCGTAATTGGCGCCGGCACGATGGGCAATGGTATTGCCCATGTGTTTGCACAAACCGGTTTTGCCGTAACACTGATTGATGTAAATGCCGCCCAGCTGGAAAAAGCATTGGGCACGATTGGCAAAAACCTTGATCGCCAGCTGGCCAAAGGCAGTATTACCGAAGAACAAAAATCCGCGGCGCTGAATAATATCAGCACGGCTACAGAAATTGCTGCGGGTGTAAAAGATGTTCAGTTAGTGGTGGAAGCTGCCACTGAGAATGTGGAGCTGAAGCTGAAGATTTTTAAGCAGATAGATGAAGCTGCACCGGCAGGTTGTATACTGGCCACCAATACCTCATCAATTTCCATTACTAAAATTGCCGCCGCCACCAGCCGCCCCGGCCAGGTGATAGGTATGCATTTTATGAATCCCGTGCCGGTGATGAAACTGGTGGAGATCATTAACGGGTATGCCACCGGTAAAAATGTAACGGATACAATTGTGGCGCTTTGCCAGCAATTGGGAAAAATTCCCTGCACGGTAAACGATTATCCCGGCTTTATAGCCAACCGTATTTTAATGCCCATGATCAATGAGGCCATTTACAGCCTTTTTGAAGGTGTGGCCGGTGTGGAAGAAATTGATACGGTGATGAAGCTGGGTATGGCGCACCCGATGGGGCCGCTGCAGCTGGCAGATTTTATCGGACTGGATGTTTGTTACAGCATCCTGAAAGTATTGCAGGATGGATTTGGCAATCCCAAATATGCTCCCTGCCCCCTCCTGGTGAACATGGTTACCGCCGGTAAACTGGGCGCCAAATCCGGCGAAGGATTTTATGTGCATACACCCGGATCCAAGGAACTGGTAGTGAGCCCCATGTTTAAATAAAGGATATCCCGATGCCGAAATTATTTTTCGTTTTGCTTGGCTGCAAGCCCGAAGGCCGTCACACCGAACAGCACGACGTGTTTTTTGGAATCGGGGAAACGCTGGCCGACCTGCTGCCCCAGTTCGAAGCTTTCTGGCCTGAAGCCAGCGGCAAACTGCATATCGACTCCTGGCGGGAGGTGTCTCAGGTCGATCAGTTTGCGATTCGTATCCTGCCCCGCAAAGAACAGGCTGCTCCTAAAAATAACCGTCTCTTCTTTCTGAACCTGGGTGGTTACAAACCGGGCGACCTGGAAGAATACCATTACAAAATGCTGATGGTGGCCGAAAAAAAAACCGAGGCCATTCAGCAGGCCAAGGCCTCCGCCTTTTACCAGCATACCGGTTTTGAAGGTGCTCATTCGCATATTGATGATAAATACGGGGTGGATGTGGATGATATTTATGAGATTGAAGACATCCTGCCCGAAGACCTGAAAGCCCAATACCGGATTGCCATTGAAAAAACGGATGAGCTTACTGCCGATGAACTGCATATCGGCTATCTTAAATTAAGTCTGCTCCGGAACTAACACCCGGAAATATTTCCTTGTACAGACTTCTTTTTTCTTTCCCTTTTATTAAATTAGTTGTTCCATAAAAACAACCCATGGCTAAAAAAGAAAAAGCAATTGATGCGTATATCGCCCAATCGGCTGATTTTGCCCGGCCCATCCTTCATCACCTGCGGGAACTGGTACACAAAACCTGCCCGGAAGTGGAAGAAAAGATGAAATGGAGCTTTCCGCACTTTGATTATAAGGGAGAGATGATGTGCAGTATGGCGGCTTTTAAACAACATGCCGTGTTTGGCTTCTGGAAAGCCGCTATAATGAAAGACCCCGTGCTGGCCGAAACGGCCCGTTCGGAAGTGGCGATGGGCCACCTGGGAAAAATCACTTCGCTGAAAAATCTCCCGTCCGATAAAAAAATCAGCAGCTGGATCAAAGAAGCCATGCTGCTGAATGATAAGGGCATTAAACTGCCGGCAAAGGCAACATCAACCGAAAAAAAAGAAGTGCTGGTGCCCGACTATTTTACAAAGGCATTAAAGAAAAACAAGAAGGCCTTCGAAACATTTGAAGCCTTTGCCTATTCGCACCGCAAGGAATACGTGCAATGGATCACTGAAGCTAAAACGGAGGAAACTCGCAACAAACGCATGGCCCAGGCGATAGAAATGCTGCAGGAGGGCAAGAGCCGTAACTGGAAGTATGCCGTGAAGAAATAATTTTTTTAAACCGCAAAGAAGGGAGAACGCAGGGTATTTCGCAGGGGAGCTATTTTTTCTTTTTAGAATTCACCAGGTCATAAGAATCATCGATGATTTTCTTCACCAGCCGGGGAGGCAGCTGCCCGTCGAGCACAATCGTATTCCAGTGTTTTTTATTCATGTGATACCCGGGCAGGATATGATCGGGGTATTCTTCCCGCAGTTCGGGCACTTTATCGGGATCGCATTTGGCATTGAAGCGGGAAGGGGTTTCATCCAGGGACAGCAGCAGGAATATTTTGCCGTTCACCTTAAAAACAAGCGTTTCTTCACCGAAAGGAAAGCTTTCCTCAGCACCTTCCTTGCTCAGTGCATATTCACGGATGGATTCGGGATTCATTCGCCGGCGATGGTTTGTTTAGCGGCTTCCAGTTTTTTACCGATCTGGCCGGTGCACATATGCCAGAACATCACAAAATCACTTCCCAGGCTGTAAAGCGGATAAGTAAAAGTGGCGGGCTTGTTTTTTTCGATAAAAAAATGCCCCACCCAGGCAAAACCATATCCGCAAACCGGTATCAGGGCCAGCATCCACCATTTTTGCCAGAGGATGGCCAGCACCAGGATTACCAGTAAACCGGCGGTACCAATAAAATGGAGCAGGCGGTTGCTGAAGTCGGAATGCTCGGTGAGATAGTAAGGATAAAAATCCCAAAAGCGGGTATATTTCTTCTCGGCTGCCATGGGGTGAATTTTTCAGAAAATTACAAATTCTCAGCGGCATTTTTCAACCCGGGCATTGGGTACTTCATTCAGCTTATATAAAACCTCCTGCAGCCGGGTAACGGGCACCCCGGTTCTGATCACACAAAACAATTGCATTTCATTGCTGATGATGGTACAATTGTATTGTTTCAGCACCATCATCACTTCGTTCATCTGCGTGTAATCAAATTCGATGCTGTAGTTCACTTCCACCGGTTTCTGAATGATCGGGGTTACCTGCAGGGCCAGGCTGGTGGCTGTTTTATACGCATTGATCAAACCCGGCACCCCCAGCAGGGTTCCTCCGAAATAGCGCACCACCACCACCAGCACATTGGTGAGTTGCTTGCTGTCGATCTGCCCCAGGATGGGCCGGCCGGCTGTTCCCGAAGGTTCCCCGTCATCACTCACCCGGAAGGTATTGCCATCCGTACCGATCCGGTACGCAAAGCAGTGGTGTACCGCTTTGGGATGTTCTTTCTTCAGCTCCTGCAGGCGTTGTTTGAAATCTTCCACGGTTTCAATGGGGAAGGTGTAGGCCAGGAATTTACTACCGCGGTCTTTGAACTCGGCCAGGGCGGGCTGCAATACCGTATTATAATATGCAGGTTGAATTGTTTCGCTCAAAATAGATAGGGTTAGTGTTGCTTAAAATAAATGTCAATATTGTCTCCGCCCGGTTGCAGGGTGACAGCCTTTACTGTTGCACCCAGTTGCGGAGCCGCAATGCCCTCTTCTGTCCGCAGGCGGGGATTGGTAATCACGCGGGCCTCATCCCAGCAATCAATATTGATGAAAGATTGCAGCAGGCGGGCGCCGCCTTCAACCAGAATACTTTGTACGCCATTCTGGTACGACCATTCCAGTATCGCCGGCAATACTGCTAAGCCGGGGGCTATTTTTACATATTGTAAATTCTCTTCGCGTTCCTCTTTCAGGTTATTGAATATAACCGTGGGGATGGTTTTATCGAACAAATGTAAATTGCCGGGCAATCGTAATGAGAGATCGGTTACCATGCGCAGCGGCTGGGGGCCAGTCCACAGGCGGTTGGTGAGCCGGGGATTATCAGCCAGCGCTGTATTCGTTCCCACCAGAATGGCCGCTTCCTCGCTCCGCCAGCGGTGTACCAGCCGGTTGCTGATGGCATCACTGATGAGCAGGCGCCGGGTGGTATCCCGGTTGCCGGTATATCCATCGGCGGTTTGCGCCCATTTCAAAATCACATAGGGCCGTTGCAGTTGCTGGAACGTGAAAAAACGCCGGTTCTGCCATTGCGCTTCTTTTTCCAGTATACCGGTAATAACCCTCACTCCGGCCTGCCGCAGGCGGGCTATCCCGCTTCCATTCACTGCGGCAAAGGGATCGGTGGTGGCGATAATTACTTCGGGAATTTTTTGAGAGAGAATCAGACCGGTGCAGGGAGGTGTTTTGCCATAATGCGAGCAGGGCTCAAGCGAAACATATAAACGGCTTTGCGCTATCAGCGGCTGATCGGCTGCTTTAACACTGCTGATACAATTTACTTCTGCATGCGCTTCTCCATATTTCCGGTGATAGCCCTCACCGATGATCCTGTCGCGGTATACCAGTACGGCCCCCACCAGGGGGTTGGGAGCCGTGTAACCGGCGCCGAGGGCCGCCAGCCACAGGCAGCGTTGCATATATATATCGTGGTTCAACAGGGGGCAAAAATACGCATCAAAAAATGAATTATGTTTGTGCATGACCGCCCGCGAAGCATACCGGCAGTTTTTATTGCAGTTACAGGATATTTACCCGTTGGGCGAGGCTACCGCCATTACCGACCTGGTTTTTGAATCGGTGTGTGCTACCCGTAAAGCCGACCTGATAAAAGATCCTCAAAAAACAATCACAGCCCGCCTTTTGGCAGAACTGGAAGAGGCAAAAAAAGCCTTGTTACAACATCAGCCGGTACAATATGTATTGGGAGAAGCCTGGTTTTATCACCTGAAGCTGAAAGTGAATGAATATGTGCTGATACCCCGCCCCGAAACGGAGGAACTGGTTGCCACGATCCTGGAGGATTTGCAAAAAGTTTACCAGCTCCGGAACGGGCAGGCGCCGCGTAACAGCGGTTTACTCAATATCCTGGATATCGGAACGGGCAGTGGCTGTATCTCCATCGCACTGAAAAAGAACTGGGCCGCCGCCCGGCTAACGGCTATTGATGCCAGTGCCGGTGCGCTGGCGCTGGCCGCTGCCAATGCCCGGCAACATCATTGCAGTATTGATTTTCAGCAAATCGACTTTCTGGAGGAAGCTGCCTGGGAAAAGCTGCCGGCCTTTGATATGATTGTAAGTAATCCGCCCTATATCCCCATAGAGGAAAAAAGCAGTCTTGATAAACATGTAGCCGATTGGGAACCGCACCTGGCCCTTTTTGTACCCGGGAATGACCCGTTACTGTTTTACAGGAAAATTGCTGCTTTTGGAAGAACTCACCTGGCGCCGGGAGGCAGGATCTGCCTTGAAATGCATGCCCCGCTTGCGGCCGCCACGGCGGCGCTGTTTGAAACGGGCTATAGCCGTGTGCAGATAAAGAAAGATATGTTTGGACTGGAGCGGATGCTGCTGGTAAGTTACTGATTGCTTACCGAGGCCGATGTGGTGGCGCCCAGTTTCTTGGCCACGCTCATAATTTTTACTATGTCTTTCCAGGCCACCAGCGAATCGGCATTGATTACCACCGCGGGCTTGATACTGTCGCCCTGGCGGATATGGCTCCGTAATTCCGGCTCAAGAGAATCAAATAAAATTTTCTGCTGGCCAATATAAACCGTCCGGTTTTTATCAATACTCACAATTACGCTCTGCTTGGCCTTGGTATCGCTTTTGGCTTTGGGATTACTCATCTTAATCACGTTGGGATTAGCCAGTGTGGATATGATGAGGAAGAAGAACATAAGAATAAAGAGAATATCATTCAGCGGGCCCGTGTCCACCTCAGCATGCTCCTCTTTAAATTTTTTTCGTAAACTCATTTTAAAACGATAAATGTTGACTGCTTACTGTTGAATCGTTAATGTACTTCCCCCGGAGTATTAAATGAAAATTCAAAATTTATCATTACCGGGTTGGCTCCTGCAAAATATCAATGAACTCGGCGCTGGCCGCATCCATCTTATTCTCCACCCGGCGGATCTGTGCATTCAGAAAGCTATAGCCCAGGAAGGTAAGAATACCGATGATGAGGCCCGTGGCCGATGTGATCATTTTAATATAGATACCATCAGCAATGGTGTTGGGTGTGTACTCGGATGTGGAGGCGATGCCTTTAAACAGCGACAGCATACCGATAATGGTACCCAGGAAGCCGAATAAAGGGGCAATGCGGGAGATGATAGAAAGAATAGAGAGGTTTCTTTCCATACTGTATAATTCCAGCACCCCCACGTTTTCCATACTTTTTTCAATCGCTTCGATGGGTTTACCGATGCGCTGAATGCCCTTGTCAATCATGCGGGCCACCGGGTTGCTGGTGTTTTTGGCCAGGCTGCGGGCAGCCGTAACATTACCCGAAACAATATGATCCCGGATGATGCTCATGAAATTATCTTCAATTTTAGCGGCTTTGCGGATGGCCAGCAGGCGCTCGATGAAAAAGAAAACAGCCACGGCCAGCAGCGCCATCAGCGGTATCATCAGGATACCCCCTTTCATCAGTACACTCCAAACAGATTCCACCTGGGCTACTGCCGTTTTCGAAGTTGCTGCGCTGTCGACCTGCAAAAAAATATCGAACATGATTTCCGGTTTTAGGTTTTACTTCAAGCTTCTATAATTATGCCAAACTGATTTTCAGCCTGCAATGAAACGAAACAAAATCACAGGAGCACCCTAACAAAATGTTAATGTTCATTTTATACAACCCGGAGAAAACTTTTTCAGCTGTTGTAGTGCCCAAAAAGCAAAGGCCCCGGTGTTTACCAGGGCCTTTGCGTATAAAAACTAATAATAGGTTATGCTTTATTCATCTGCTGCATACCCATGATCTGCTTCATGGTTTTTTCCATCCCTTCAGTGCTGCCATCCAGGAAGATGACATTCCCCTTACCGATTTCCGCAAAATTCTTTATCGCTTCTGTCCACATGCTGAACAGAATTACATTGGTATCCAGGTTCGCCTGCTTCATTTGTTCGGCAGCCTGGCTCATCCCCTTGGCAACTTCTTCGCGGAACAAAGCCACACCCTGACCGCGTAACTGGGCAGCCTGCCGCTCGGCTTCGGCGGCAATACGGATGGCATTTCCTTCGGCTTCGGCTGCTTTTGTTTTGGTGATCAGCAGGGCCTGGCCCTCGTTTTCAGCAGCAGCTTTCAGGTTATTACTGGCCACCACCTTGCTCATACTGTTCATGATGGCTTCATCAAATGTGATATCATTGATCTGCAGATCCTGCAAATGATAACCCCAGGTTTCGAGGGTTACGTCTACCTGCTCTTTAACATTCTCCACGATATCGCGGCGGACTGAAAGGATTTCCGACTGCCGCTTGGTGGCCACAAAGGCCCGGATACTGCCTTCCACGGTACGGATCAGCGCCTGCATCAGGTCCTTATCACTGATAAATTTGAAAGCCACATTTTTAATGGTTTCTTCTTCCACATTGAGCACCGAATACAGTAACATGGATTTGAAGTATACATTGGCCTGGTCAACCGTTACAGCCTGAAATTCCAGCTCCACCGAACGGTTCTGGATGCTCACTTTTTTAAGTATCTGCTCCAGGAAAGGAATTTTAAAGTTGAGCCCCGGCCGCATTACCCGGCGGTATTTGCCAAACATGGTAACCACCCCAACCAGCCCCTGGTTGACGGTTACAAAACATCCCAGGAAGGCCAGCACCAACAGTATGACCCACCAGTAATCTTTCAATATTTCCATAACTTAAATTTTTATACAAGGTAATTATTTTTTTACCGGGGTTACTGAAAATCTTTAGTCCCCGTAGGCAGCTGCCCCAATATAAAAGCCGGCATCAGTATACCGGCTTTATTTTTCATGGAAATACCAGGGAAGAGCGTTTCCGCTGCAGTAATTATCAGTGATGTTTTGTGTCAGAAGCGAGGGGATAATCGCATCCGGAGCCTTCTCCGGCGGGTCTCAACACAGAAAACCATACTTACCGGCATAAAGGTTCATTTATTACCAGTCAGAAATTAGTATCATCCGCACTCGGCCCGTAAGAGCCGGGGATCGGGATATCCAGCAAACGCAGGTAAACACCCAATTGTGCCCGGTGGTGGATGATCTGTGAGAGGGCCATCCGGATCACATCTGCTTTGGGTTCGGCGCTGTGGATATGATCGCCACTGCGGAGTGTCCATATCTGATCCAGGGTATCTTCCTTTCCGCCGGCCAGGTGCTTACGCCCGTCTTCCAGGCTCTTTTCAAAAATCTCCATCAGTCCGGCATTGTTACTTACGATGGTGGGTTTGTATTCATTTGCCATAAAATCCAGCTCATCGGTATTCAATACCATACCGATCCAGGTGGGCAGTTCGGCGATATGTGTGGCCAGGTTCATCATGGGCATACTTTTGGGATGCGGTTTCCAGTCGAATTTTTCGGCCGGTACCAGGGCCAGCATTTTGCGGGTTACCCCGGCTTCTTTTTCCAGTTCACGCTGGAAGAATTCAATTCTTGTCATGATTATTTGCTTTTGTTTACACAAAGAAATAACCGGCTGGTGACAGCCCTATGTCAGCAGTAAAAAAAATTATTTTAATGAAGAAGCGATGAGGGCCAGGTTTTCTTTTACGAGATCCTTCAGCCCGGGCGGACTAATGATAACCGCATGCTCGGCAAAGAGCAGGTAGAATTTGGCAAATCCCCGGAGGGAGGCCGTAAGGAAGGTCATTTCCATCTGGCTGCCTGCTTCGCGTTGCGAAACAAATCCGTTATAGTATTTCTGATCGCCCAGGTAACGTAACACGGATTTGTCCAGTCGGATAATCACGGTGAACATTTCCCTTTCCTCACTCATCTTTGCCAGGAAGCTCTTGAGGGAAGGATGCTGTTTCTCAAAAAAGCGGCCGGTAAGGTTGATATAGCTGATCCTGTCGGTCCGGAAACTCCGGTAATCATTGCGGAGATGGCAATAGGCAATCAGGTACCAGTAACTGCCGAGGTAAAAAACACCCACCGGTTCCACTTCGCGGTTACTGTATTGCTGGCTGTGGTTGGCAAAGTAGCCGATATCGAGCCGTTCTTTGGCGGCAATGCTTTTCAGGAGTGTTTGCAGGTGCACAGGGGTTGCTTCGCGGGAGGGCAGGTAAGGATTATCCAGTACTTCAATTTGTTCATTGATGGTATCCAGCAGGTCCTTTTCGCTGTGCCGCAATACCGCTTTAATCTTGTACATGGCCGAGCGGAAATGTTCACGGGATGCCGGATCGGTAAGTTTCTCCACCAGTTTTTCGGCGGTTAAGAAAGCAAGGGCTTCTTCCCGGGTAAACATCACCGGCGGCAACCGGTATCCTTCCATAATACTATAGCCCACCCCTGCTTCGCCGGATAATGGAATGCCCGATTCCTCGAGTGTTTTAATATCCCTGTATACCGTACGTAAACTGATGGCAAAGCGGTCCGCAATTTCCTGGGCCTTTACCACTTTTTTCGACTGTAGCTGAATCAGTATTGCCGCTATCCGGTCTATCCGGTTCATGGGAAGTTGAGAGTTAAGAGTTGAGAGTTGAAAGTTAAGAGTTGAGGGTCAGGAGTTAAACGCCAGGCCCTGGTTTTTCAGCATTTCAATATCCAGGTTCCACTTTCTCTCTATTTCCTGTTCCTTATTTCTTATTAACTATTTCTTATTAATTCTCTCCTTTCTCCTCCCAGATCATTGCCAGGTGTACAATGGTTTCCGCGGCCCTGGCCATATCATTGATACCGATCCACTCAAGTTTGCTGTGAATATTCTGCATTCCAGTAAAAATATTGGGACAGGGCATTCCCATATAACTGAAGCGGCTGCCATCGGTACCACCGCGGATGCTTTCCTTCACTACGCTGAAGCCCGCCCGCCGGATTGCTTCTTCTGCGTAAGCCACCACATGCGGACAGGTATCCAGCACCTCCTTCATATTGCGGTATTGTTCAACGGCTTTGTATTCCACGGTAACGCCGGGGTAGTTCGCCACCGTTGTTTCCGCAATCTGTTTCAGGCGGTCATGATGCGCCTGCAGGCCGCTGACGGTAAAATCCCTTACAATAAACTGTACAGTAGCTTTTTCGGCGATGCCGTTCACCGCAACAGGATGCACAAAACCTTCACGTCCTTCTGTGGTTTCGGGGCTCCATTCGTTTTTGGGTAATGCATCCATAAAGGCTGCGGCTACTTTCAGGGCATTGATCATTTTATTTTTGGCATAACCGGGATGGGTGATAACCCCGTTGATGGTAACCACGGCCGCATCAGCGCTGAAGGTTTCATCTTCCAGGCTGCCGGCCTCCCCCCCGTCGAGGGTATAACCGTACCGGGCCCCCAGTTGCTGCATATCCACTTTGGCGGTTCCCTGCCCTACTTCTTCATCCGGGGTAAAAAGAATTTTTATTTCACCATGCTTTACTGCAGGGTTTTGCATAAAAAACAGGGCCGCTTCCATAATGGCCGCCACACCGGATTTATCATCAGCGCCCAGTAAGGTGGTGCCACTGGCCGTGATGATGCCATGCCCGATATGTTTTTTAAGATAGGGCGAATGGTTCACGCTCAGTACCTGAGTGGGATCATCGGGCAAAACAATATCATTTCCATCATAATACCGGTGCAATATCGGTTTCACACCGGTTCCGCTGCAATCGGGCGCTGTGTCCACATGTGCACAGAAGCAAACGGGCGGAATATTTGTTTTATCACTGTTGGAAGGGATGGTGGCATATACATAGCCAAATTCATCCGTATGCGATTGCATGATGCCCATGCCCTGCAGTTCGCGGAGCAGCATTTTACTCAGGTTCTTTTGCTTTTCCGTGGTGGGATGTGTGGTACTGTTGGGGTCACTTTGCGTATCTGTCTGCACATAGCGCATGAAGCGTTCGGCTATAAGGTCGGGACTGATCTGAATCATTTGGCTGATTTTATATAACAAATGTAACTCATTATAAAGGCAAAAATCAAAAGTCAAAAGCCAAAAGTTCAGCCAGAGGAAGGCTCATTAAAATAAAAAAGCAAAAAACGGGATATCCCACTTTTTGCTTTTGACTTTCAGCTTTTAACTTTTTAAACAATTTCCACCAGCTCAATATCAAAAACCAGTTCTTCACCGGCCAGGAAATGGTTGGCATCCATGATCACCACATCTTCCCTTACCTCCAGTACCACTACCGGTACGGGTTGCCCGTGCTGGTTGGTGAGGGTTAACTGCATACCGGGTTCGAGCTTCATTTCCGGCGGAACCTGGGCACTGGGAAACTCAATAATCGCTTCCTGCACCCGGGGGCCATACGCATCTTCGGGAGCAATATTGATGGTTTTCTTTTCGCCTACTGCCATGCCCGGCATGGCGGCATCAAATCCTTTGATCATCTGGCCGGCGCCAACGGTAAACTCCAGCGGCTCACGGCCTGCTGAAGAGTCGAATTGCTCACCCGTTACCAATTTACCGGTATAATGAACTCTTACAACATCACCTGCTTTAACTTGTTGCATCTTTTTTGATTTAAAGTGTTTTGCTAAAAAAAAATTAATTGATTGCCCAGTGGCCTTCGAAACCGCCGCCGCTCCATTCCCTATTTTCCGGCATCCCGGCAAGAATAAAAAGTGAAGAACTGAGAAAGGACCGCTAAACATGTGCAAAATACCATATAATCTGCATCCCGATTGAAAAGTTTTAATGAAATTTGAAAAATGAAAAGTTTCCTCCTCTCCCTGCTGCTGGCAGCCGCCCTGTTGCCCCCCGTGCACGCCCAGCCGGCCCGTGACACCAAACCGGCCGTTATTCCCGGCGCCGAAAGGATGCAGGTATACCTGCCCTGGCTGAAGGGTAAAAAAGTAGCCGTTTTTGCCAATCCCACGAGCCTTGTTAAGCATACCCACCTGGTGGATACCCTGCTGAGCAGCGGTGTGCAGGTGGTTAAAATTTTCGGGCCCGAGCATGGTTTCAGGGGTACTGCCGATGCCGGTGAAAAAGTGAAGGATGCGGTAGACAGCAAAACGGGTATCCCGGTGGTGAGTTTGTACGGGGATCACCGCAAACCCAGTCCTGACGACCTTAAGGATGTGGATATCCTGATTTTTGATATCCAGGATGTGGGCGTTCGTTTCTATACCTATATCTCTTCTTTGCAGAGTTACCTGGAGGCTGCGCTGGAAAATCATAAACCGCTGCTGATACTCGACCGTCCCAACCCCAATGGATTTTATGTGGATGGCCCGGTGCTCGATAAAAAATTCAAAAGCTTTGTGGGCCTCCAGCCCATTCCCATCGTTTACGGGATGACGATTGGTGAATATGCCCTGATGCTGGCGGGCGAAAACTGGCTTTCTCCAGAGGCCAATGCCATCAATGCATATAATACCGGTACAGTGCCAACGGCAGATACGCCTTTTCATGTGCAGGTGATCAAATGCAGCAATTACGATCATACTACCTTGTATACCCTGCCGGTGATGCCTTCGCCCAACCTGAAAGAAATGCAGAGCATCTATCTCTATCCGTCCACCTGTTTTTTTGAAGGAACCGTTTTAAGCGAAGGAAGAGGCACTGATAAACCCTTTGAATATATTGGCCACCCGTCTTTGCCCGATAATCTTTTCAGCTTTACACCCCAGCCCAACGAGGGCGCCAAAAGCAGTAAGTGTTTCGGGCAAAAATGTTATGGCTGGAACCTGGGTGGCAGCGTGAGCGAGGTGCTGCAAAAAACCGGGCATACGATTCAGCTGCGCTACCTGCTGGAAGCCTACCGCCTGTTTCCGGGAAAAGACAGTTTCTTCCTGAAAAATAATTATATCAATAAACTGGCCGGTACCGATCAGCTGGCGCAACAGGTGAGGCAGGGCTTATCAGAAGATGAGATCCGTAAAAGCTGGGAACCCGCCCTGGGGGCGTTTAAAGCGATCCGGAAAAAATACCTGCTGTATAAAGATTTTGAGTGAGCGGAAAACGGGGCTCGAACCCGCCACCTCCAGTTTGGGAAACTGGTGCTCTGCCAGATGAGCTATTTCCGCTGGTACTTCTAATTTAAAACTTTTTCATCAATGGAGTTGCGTGCACTGAAAATAATTTTCATGGGAACCCCCGAATTTGCCGTGGCCTCGCTGGACAAACTGGTAACCGGCGGCTGTAATATTGTGGCGGTGGTAACGGCTCCGGATAAACCGGCCGGCCGGGGACTGCAATTGCAGCAAAGTGCCGTAAAACAATATGCCGTGGCAAAGGGACTGAACGTATTACAGCCCGAAAAACTGAAAGACCCGGTCTTCCTGGAAACCCTGCGCTCCCTGCAGGCCGATCTGCAGGTAGTGGTGGCTTTCCGGATGCTGCCCGAAGCCGTATGGAATATGCCGCCCATGGGTACCATCAACCTGCATGGCTCTTTGCTGCCACAGTACCGGGGTGCCGCTCCCATCAACTGGGCCATCATCAACGGTGAAAAAGAAACAGGAGTTACCACGTTTAAATTGCAGCATGAAATTGATACCGGCAATATTTTATGCAGCGCCCGGATTCCGATCCGCGAAGATGAAACCGCCGGCGAACTGCATGATGAAATGAAAGAAGCCGGCGCCATTGTATTACTGCAAACCCTGGAACAACTGGCCGCCGGCACCGTATCCGAAACGCCGCAATCAGCAGTTAGCGCCGGTGCCATTAAAATGGCGCCAAAGATTCATACCGACACCTGCCGGATTTTATGGGACAGGCCCGTGGATGAGATTTATAACCTCATCCGGGGCTTATCACCCTACCCGGCCGCCTTTACATTTTTGAAAGAAAAAAAATTAAAGATCTTCTCCGCCACCAAACAACATGGCAATCCTTCCTCGGCACCGGGTGCTTATGAAACCGACCAGAGAACCTATCTGCGCTTTGCTGGTCCCGACGGCTACCTGCAGGTAAATGAGCTGCAACTGGAGGGTAAAAAGAGGATGCCCATTGCCGATTTCCTGCGGGGTTACCACTTTTAGGTATTTTTCGCCCGGCAAAAAATTATTATATTAGGGAGCAGATACTTATTATGGCCGCTCCCAAGAAAATATTTTTCTCCTACTCCGACGATCCCGGCGATCTGGACCTTTACCAGAAGATCCATAAGCATTTTATTTCCTACTCCCGGGCAGGCTTATTGTCGATCATCGATAAAGAAGTGTTATTCAGGGAGGCGGGTGATACCGGCAAAACAGCCGCCATCCTCAGCGAAACGGATATCACCGTGCCCCTGCTGAGCATTGATTATATCACCAATGATGAATGCCTGCAACAGTTCCGCCTGGCGGAAACGAACCACAAAATCATTGTACCGGTATTTCTGCGGGATTTCGACTGGCATGCGGATAACAGCATCAGCAGTTACGAAAAACAAATGCTGCCCGATGCCAGCACCACGGTAGAAGAGCGCATAAAGGAAGACAAGGACGATGATACGGTTTTCAAGGAAATTGCCCAGCGGGTGAAAAGTATTGCCCTTCCGGAACTGGCCCGGCTGGAACTGCACACCGCCCCCGGCCGCTTTTACTATATTATCGCCGCCCTTGTGCTGCTGGCCGGGGCCCTGGGTGCCTGGTATATTTATGATACATTTCATGATATCCGTATTGCCCTTGCCGCCTTTCTGATGGCGGCCATCATTGCCATGATCGCCCTGAAAAACGTTTTGTTCCCGGAAAAAGTGAAAATAAAAAAATGAGTTTATGGCACAGGATTATTCCAATTATGATATGCTCGACAAATTGCTTTCCAATGAGCGGAAAGCCTAATCCTGGACTATATGCTGGATCACCCTGCTTTGCCTGCTGAGCGGCCTTGTGATCTGGATGGCCGTGCACATGAACCAGCAAAACAGGCGGCTGCAGGAGCAATATGATATTATCAAAGCCCAAAACGAAAAACTCGAAAACCAGCGGGATACCATCTCCGATAAGAATGCCCTGATCAAATCAATGGAAGAAGACTGCAACCGGGATAAAACCCGGATGACGGATTCCTTCAAAACTGCTGCCACAGCGGCATTGGCTTCTATTGTAAAAACAGAACAAAGCCATCCGCCTGTATCAGGACAGCGGGATACCGGCGCCATTAAAAGGGCCCAGGAAACCACCATCCGGAACCTGGATGTAAAACTGGCCCAGATCAGCAAGGCCTTCCAGAAAGACAAACCCCGCCTGTTTATCCAGTATAATAACCAGAACGACCTTGCCAAAATCAATAAACTGATGCTGCAGCTGAAAACAGAGGATAATTTTGTGGTGCCCCCGCCCGAGCTGGTACAAACCAGGTTTCCGTACCTGGTAAAATGCTATAATTTTAATGACGCAGTGCAGGAAAAGCATATCACTGAATTGCTTGCCCGTTTTTTGGATATACCGCCTGGCACGTTCAAAATAAGCCACGATACCAGGGCCGGGATGCACGCCAGTATCGAACTCTGGATCGGCTCTCCCAATTTTGTGGCACCTGTAAGAAAAGTGGTGCCGGCAGATTTCAAAAACTAAAGCCAATGGACCGGAAAATAAAATTGTTCCTCTCCTACTCCCACGAAGATGAAGAGATGAAAATGCAGCTCGATAAAAATCTGGTGATGCTGAAAAGAAGCGGGAAAATTGAAGTGTGGCAGGATCGTATGCTGATGGGCGGTGAAGTGTGGGATGCAGCCATTGCCCGGGAACTGGCCGCCGCCGATATTATCCTCCTGCTCATCAGTGCCGACTTTAACAATTCACAGTATATCTGGGATAAGGAACTGAAGATTGCCCTGGAGCGCCACCAGCGCAATGAAGCCCGGGTGATCCCCATCATCCTGCGTACCTGCGAATGGAATGAAATGCCCTATGCCGGCTTACAGGCATTGCCCACCGGCGGCAAACCCATCAGCAGTTTTGCCGACAGGGATGTGGCGTATACCGATGTGGCCAAAGGCATCCGCCTGGTAGTGGATTATATGCTGAACGATAAATAACTATTTCACGTAGACGCAAAAAAATTCCTCTTTTATTTCCTGCTGAAATTTGTCTCCCTTCTGTAATATTTTCCGGCATTAACAATTTTATAATCACGAAGTGCCTAGTTTTGCGCTCCATTTTCTTATCCGGAATACCGTTACCTGAACCACCAGAAAATTATTATTACGTTTTGTGCTATTGAGAAAGCCATGACCCGAATGGGCCCTTTCAACAACACGAAACCTTACCATTATTATACCGGGTAATCCGTATAGCTATGTCATTAACAAAACTGAGAATTCAGTTACTGCTTGTTTTTCTGAGCCTCGCCGGCCTTTTCCTGTTTTTTCTTTTTAAACTGCTGCCGCACTGGGGTACCAGCCTTCCTCCCCTCACGGCCGGAATGCTGACCCTGCTGGTATTAACCAGTATATTACTCAGCCTGGCCCTTATCTACCGGGGAGCCCTCCGCCTTCACCGCAAGATTGGTAAAGAAGCCGCCAATGCTGCGGAAACGATCCACCGTTATGAAGCCCTGAATAATGCCACCAATGATGCCGTATGGGATCATAACCTGCTGAGCGGTGAAACCTATTACAACGACCAGTTCTTTAAGGTCTTCGGCTATCCCAGGGAAGACCTGGTTAACAATGAATCCTGGTGGCTGGATAATATTCATCCCGATGACCGGGAGCGGGTAAAACAAAAGATCGATCATATCCTGGATAATATCGATCCGCTCTGGCAGGATGAATACCATTTCCGCTGCAAGGACGGGTCGTTCAAAATGGTGCACGACCGCAGTTATATTGTTCGCGATCTCACCGGCAAACCCGTCCGGCTGATTGGCGCCATGAATGATATCACAACCGAAAGAAAGCTGCAGCAACAGATCATCCGGGAGCAGCTGGAACATAAAATGAACCTGGGCAAGGCCATCATACAGGCGCACGAGGAAGAACGCCGGAAAATCCGGGAAGAATTACATGAGGATGTTAACCAGGCGCTGGCCTCGGTAAAACTCTGTATGCACCAGTTCAGTTCCCGGAGTGGTAAGGATGAAGCCCTGCAGCAGAGTATAAGCCAGTTGGATGATGTGATCTCCCGGATCCGGAATATCGCCGATTACCTGGCACCTCCGGCGCTGGAATATTTCGGACTCATTTCCTCCGTACAGGAGCTCATCGATAACACCTGCGAACGTTACCCGGCTATTATCGAACTGCAGCACGATGAAATCCGGGAAGAAGAACTGGATCATTCCTCCCGCATTTTATTATACCGCAGCATTGATGATCTTTTCAATATCATCTTCCCCGGCAAACAACCCCTGCACCTGGTGGTGTGTATCCGTAACAGCGATAAAAAACCGGAACTGAGTATCACGGATCTTAGTGGCGGACTGGATATCACCCAATTATCCGGCGCCAGCCGGATCCGCACCATCCGGAACAAACTGGAAATGTACAATGGCAGCCTGCAGCTGCATTTCAAAACCCGGCAACACTCAGCATTTCATTCATAAAAAACGGCGTTCACATAACATGAACGCCGTAATCAGTTTGGATAAAAATCATTATTGAATCACACGGATATAATACGTCTGTGAGCTTGGGTTAACTGCCGGAGCCGAAACATTATTATACTTGATCTCCACCGTATTGGTTGCCGTAACCCTGGCAGAGGCAATTACCACACTGGCAGGCAAGGCGGAGGAAGGAGAAACATATACCACACTTCCCACTGTTGCTCCAGCAACGGTAACCGTAACATTCACACTGCTGTTGGCAGCGATATTGGGAACATCAATAGCCTGGCTGTTTCGGATGATTCCATTCCAGCTGCTGCCATTATAGGATTCCAGCGTTCCGCCATTATCGGTATTATATCTTACCATTCCTGTTACCGCAGCGGCAGGACGTTGTGAAGAGGTTCCCACCGGCACAATCATGGAGGAGGTGGCGTTAATATCCAGCACAGCACGCGGCTGCGTGGCGCCTGCATTGGTAATCAAAACAGAATCGCCGAAACGGTTAAGCCCCGCATTGGTATACAGGCTGTAATTACGACGGGTGCTGCCGTTTTGAACAGGCCCCAGGTAAATGCCATAAATCGTACCGTCTACCCTTGTTGACAAGCCATTAAAACTGCCCTGGTAGCCAAACACATCACCGGTAATACGGCCGGTTGCAGTGCCTGAGCGGGCAATGGCATTATTAAACCCGGTAATACTGCCCACATTGTTACGTGCATTTGTGCTCATCCGGGTAAGATTGCTGAAACCGGTTACCACATCTGCGTAGCCCAGTCCGTTTACGGTAGTAGCATTATCAATACCCGATACCAGACTTACTGAATTCTGGCCGGCATGGATGGAGCTTACGCTCAGTCCTTCCACCTGTGAAGAGGTTTGCGTGGATTTAGGATTGATAGTGGCAGCCACCAGCAAACCGCTGTGTGCATCATTGAACGTGTTGGAAGCATTATCTACTTCATTGATGATAGCTGCTGTATAAACAGAGCTACTGGCGCTGTCGGGCATTTTGGAGGCAGTAGATTTGAACGTGAACTTACCACCCAGTAACTGAGCAGCAAAATCCTGACCCAGGCTGTTGGTATAGGTGGTACGGTCGCCAAAAATAAAATGACGATTAGCCGTAGAATAGAAAATACTATCGCCAACAGGCAGGCCCCGGTTCAGGGTAACCCTGTTGTCCGGACTGAACACCCATTCATCAGTTGATATACCTACCCAACCCGTACCGTTATTGTATTCGGGATAGTTGGTGGTATTATTATAACGAAGCATACCCTGGACATTGGTGGCCGGGCGCTGGGCCGTGGTACCATTGGGTAATACCATCGCCGAAGTGGCATTGATATCAAATATGGCACGCGGCAAAATTGCACCAGTGTTGGAAATCAGCACCGAATCGCCGAAACGGTTCAGCCCCTGGTTGGTATAAATGCCATAGTTGCGGCGGGTGCTTCCATTTACAACCGCGTTGAGATAGAGGCCATAAATCGTGCCGTCTACCTTATCCGATAAGCCACTGAAACTGGCCCAGTAGCCATAGGCATTTCCGGATATCCGGCCAGTGGCCGCCGGAGAACGGCTCAGTGTGTTGCGGATTCCATACATAGTACCCACATTATTATGTGCATTGTTGTTCATACGGGCAATATTCGACATGCCATATAATTCCCCGGCATACCCATTACCATTTACATTGGCAATATTATCAATACCCGAAACGATATAGGCAGTATCGTTACCGGCATGGATGGTGCTGACATTTACACCCTGTGCCTGTCCGGTAACCTGGAATGATTTGGGATTCACCGTGGTGGCTACCAGCAGGCCGCTGTTTACATCCCCGTTTGTTGAAGTGTTATCCACTTCTCTAACCACGCTCGCTGTGTAAACAGAACCATCGGCCGTATCTACCGTACGGGAAGCCGTTGATTTGAAACTGAATTTTCCTCCCAGTAAATCGGTACTGAAATCCTGGCCAAGACTGTTGGTATAGGTGGCCCGGTCGGCAAAAATAAAATGACGGCTCACAGTAGAATAATAAGTGGTATCATTCAAACCCAGTGCACGGGTTAATTGCACACGATTCAGCAGGCTGTTAAAATCCCACTCACCACCCGAACCCAGGCTGAGCCAGCTGGCGCCATTATTATATTCGGGACTGTTGGTGGTATTATTATACCGGAACATACCCTGCACATTGGTGGACGGGCGCTGCGCCGTGCTGCCATTGGGCAATACCATGGCCGAAGTGGAATTGATATCAAATACGGCACGTGGCTGTGAGGCAAAATTATCTGTTACCAGCACCGAATCACCAAAGCGGTTCAACCCTTTACTCGTGAAGATGCCATAATTGCGGCGGGTAGTTCCGTTCTGCACATTACCCAGGAAGATGCCGTAGATGGTTCCATCCACTTTATCGGATAAGCCGCCGAAATTACCAAAGTAACCATACGCATTACCATTTATCCGGCCGGTGGCAAGGGTAGAACGGGTGAGGGTGCTACGGACACCATACATATTGCCCACATCATTGCGTGAATTGGTATTCATACGGGCAGAACTGGCCAGGCCATATAATTCTTCTGTATAACCATTCCCATTTGCAGAAGCGGTGATATCAACACCCGAAACAATCTGGGCCGTATCCTGGCCGGCATGAATAGCGCTTACATTTAAGCCCTGTGCCTGCCCCGTAATCTGGGTGGCTTTGGGATTGATGGTGGTGGCTATGAGCATCCCGCTGTGGAAATCATAATTATTACCGGAATTGTCAATCTCTTTTATCACACCGGTTGTATAAAGAGAGCCTTCCGTAGTATCTGAAGTACGGGAGGCTGTGGCTTTGAAAGTGAATTTACCCCCCAGCAGATCCGGACTGAAATCCTGGCCAAGACTGTTGGTATAGGTGGCCCGGTCGGCAAAAATAAAATGACGGTTAGTTGTGGAATAATAAGTGGTATCATTCAATCCCAGGGCACGGGTTAATTGCACACGATTCAGCAGGCTGTTGAAATCCCACTCACCACCCGAACCCAGGCTGAGCCAGCTGGCGCCATTATTATATTCGGGACTGTTGGTGGTATTATTATACCGGAACATACCCTGCACATTGGTGGCCGGGCGCTGCGCCGTGCTGCCATTGGGTAATACCATGGCCGAAGTGGAATTGATATCAAATACGGCACGTGGTTGTGAGGCAAAATTATCTGTTACCAGCACCGAATCACCAAAGCGGTTCAACCCTTTATTCGTGAAGATGCCATAATTGCGGCGGGTGCTTCCGTTCTGCACATTACCCAGGTAGATACCGTAGATGGTTCCATCCACTTTGTCCGAGAGCCCGCTCACACTACCCAGGTACCCATATACATTGCCTGTAACCCGGCCTGTGGCTAAACCGGAACGGGTTAAGGTATTACGCATACCATACATATTGCCCACATCGTTGCGGGAGTTGTTGCTGATACGGGCGGCATTGCTAAGCCCCCAAACCTCTTCGGTATACCCATTCCCATTCACGGTTGCCGTGATATCAACACCTGATAAAATCGAAAGCGTATCCTGCCCCGCATGAATGGCGCTGATATTGGCGCCCTGCGCCTGCCCGGTTACCTGTGTGGCTTTCGGGTTCACTGTTGTAGCCACCAGCAGGCCACTCTGGAAATCGCCCACCTGCCGGGTGTAATCAATTTCCTTCACGATACTGGTGGTATAATTGGATACCCGGTTGGTATCATTCTGCATCATGGATGAGGTGGCTTTGAAAGTGAACTTACCTCCAAGCAGGTCCACATTAAAATCCAGTCCCTGGCTGTTGCCATAAATATATTTATCGGCAAAGATCATTTTGCCGGTGGTGGGACTGTAAAAAATGGTATCGGCGGCCAGCACAGCCCTGCGCAGGTAAACCCTTGCAGAATCAGCGTCAAAAACCCACTCGCTGGTATCACCCTCGGGCAGCATATTGGCAGCCGGTAAGGGCGCCATGATAATCTCTTTCCAATCCTTGCTGCTCTGCCGGTATACGTATAATTTATCGTCGGATGTATTGTAAACCAATAAGCCGTTGGCCGGCGCTTTGATCGCAGCCATCTGCTCACGCGTTACCCGGGGCATCAGGAACCCCCTGGCAGAATCCGATAATTCCAGCACGGCTGAAGCATGGGGAGCCGATCCTTTCTCACCCCCGATCTTTACCTGTCCAAAAACAACTGTTCCTGAGGTTAAGAGAAAAATCAGAAACAAGAAGCGATTGTAAAAGAGTTTCATATCAAGTTGTATTTATCGCATTAAAATACTACCGGTGGTCCGTATTTGCAATACCACAAACTGGCTTTTTTTGCTGGTTAACAAAAAGGCCGCTCGGTTGAGCGGCCTGGCACTGATATTAGCTATTTATATATTATTTAATTCCCAGTTTTGCCAGTAATTCCTTAGAAATGGCAGCTTTTGGAATGATCAGGCTGATGGTATTAATGGCAAAATAGGCTTCAGAAACATTGATATAGCCATGTGCCGGACCAATATCGCCCCAGGAATTCTTCACCAGGAAATAGGTTTTTCCCTGCGGATTCCGCTCGATACCGGTAATATGCATCAGGTGATCATCCTGGGTGGTGAGGTTTTCGAACAGGGCCTGGCGGATATTGGCGTCCCATTTACCTTCGGCCGGGGCCACAGCAGCCATCTTCCCGTCGTCCCCAGCTTTTTTTGCATTGATACCGGGGTTTGCCATTTCAGCATCGCTCACCTGCTGGGTGGCATAGGCCGGAAGCTGATTGGCATCAGCCGCCTGCGCCTCCAGTTTGCTTTTCTGGGTGGGTTTAAGGGTATTATCATAATACTCGGCAATACCCAGGTTTTGCTTAAAACCGTTATTACTTACATCCGCATCCCAGAGTACCGAGTACCCTCCTTTCAGGGCATCTTTGGTAACCTGTATCAATTCGTTCAGCGGCAGATTATAATAGCTGCCATTGCTGAAATTATCCGGCACCTCAATAATAAAGGGTGTATAATAAGGATGATGCGTGAAAGAAGTGAGATTCACATATTCATTGGCATCAAATTTCAGCACCTCCGCCGCAAAAGTTTTGGGGGTATATTTTTTCCCTTTGTAGATAAAGCCTTCTGGTGGGGTGCCCAGGGAGGCGTCCAGAACTTTGGTATACCCCTCAAGCCAATCAGCCGAAAGCGGACTGGTGCGCAGCACGCTGTCGAGATAATGTTTCAGGTAAGTTGCCAGGTGCTGATGGTTATGCATGGTTTCACCGGGTTTGAGACCGCTGTAAACCGATTCGGGTACTGCCCCATAGGTTGCGATGGCCCGGATAAGGTCGTGGCCCAGTCCGCCCTCACCAAACTGTGCATGGCCCTGGCGCAGCACGTAATTTTTGGCTTTCTCGATATAGATATTACGTACGGTGTACATTTCACTCAGGTCCATCTCGCCGAGGTTTTTCCGAAGGCACTGGCTTTCGATGAGGGAGGTAGAAGAGAAACACCAGCAGGTTCCCGTCATCGCCTGGTTTTTAACCGGTGTGGCGGCGATCGATTTCTCAACCGTGAAATTGAGCGCAGCCTGCTGATTTTTCGCAGCGTCCACATCCGGCTGGGCAAAAGCGGCTATACTGATGACCCCCAGCAGATGTGCTAACAAAACTTTCTTCATGATGGTTATTTTGAATAATTAAGAATACAATCAAAATTGCTTTCGCCCACTCCCAGTTCTTCACCGGCGGCATTGCTGATGCGGATCACGAGACCGGCATTTTGTTTCAGATCTGGAATGATATCCAGCACTTTGGCATAAATGAATTTCCCATTGGCCTTATTGGTAACCTTAATGATGGTACCCGGCTGGGCCGAATTATGCAGACAATAAAATTTACCATCATTCCAGCCACTGGTACTTTTGAAAACACCGGCACTGCCTTCTTCTTCACTGGCGGCTTTATTTTTTACCTGTGCTTCATAGATGGCTTTAAAATTTCCTGTTACCGTTTTATCGGCCGGCTTTACCGCCTGTTTCACTTCCGGCTCCCTGGTTTCTTTCGGGGGATCCGTTTTGGTGGTAACCGGTTCAGCTTTCTTTTCCGCCACCGGTTCTTTTTTCTCCTCCTTTACCGGAATGGTTTTTTCTTCCGCCGGCGGATTGGTGGCAGTTTGATTACCATTCTCCGGGCTGGTATAACCCACGATCAGCTTCATGCCTTCGGATAATGCATCCGAGCTGAGATGATTCCATTTCTTTATATTATCAACCGGCACTTTATTGTAGAGGCGGCTGATCTGGTAGAGGTTTTCTTTTTTCTGCACTGTATGATAAACCGGCTGCAGCGTAGCCACCGGTGCCGGTACTGTTTTTTCCCTGGCAGGTACTTTCTTTTCGGCTACGGGTTTTTCTTTCTCCGTTTGAACGGCTGTTGTTTTCTCAGCAGGCGGAGCCGGCGGCAGCGGCGCCATGGTGGTTTTGGAAGGAATCTTAATCACCTGTCCGATAGTTAATCCTGTTTCGATGGTAAGATTATTATAAGCGGCCAGCTCCCGCGGATGCACGTTGTACAGGCGGCCGATCGAATACAATGTTTCCTTTGGCGCCACGGTATGCGTTTTTTGTGCCAGGCCCAGTACAGGCAGCAGGAGCAGCAAAAAGAGTAGTTTTTTCATACACAAAATTGGAGGGCAAAGATGCGAAAATTTCGCCGCTTACGCCCATAATTACTTGTTAAGGATACGCCACTCGCGGGGATAATAGTTATTGATACGATTGGGCAGCACTTTGGCCCAGCCCAGCGGCAGCTGTTCGTAGCAAAGCAATACCCATCCTTTGGGAGCGCCATCCAGCCGGATGTCTTCCCGGCGGAGGTATTGCCGTGCTGTCGCCAGATCCAGGCTAAAACGCTGCTCCTCAGCCAATACTTCATCACTCATCGCCAGGGCATGATCGGGCAGCAGTTCATCCCGGATAAGTGTTCCCATACTGATCCCTGCCTTCCTGATATAACAGGCTCCCTGCAGGGTAAGCAGTTCGGATTCCATGGCCACCGGCAGGGCCAGCACCTGATCCTGTTGCGGCCGGAATACAAATGCATCCGGATGCCGCAGGTATGTTGCTAAGAGGGCCCCGGCTTTAGCCGCGATATTCCCGGGTTTGCTTTTCGGAGGAGCCGGTTTGCTGGCGGGGGTGGCAGTGGTTTTACGAAATACTGCAATAAAGAAACCCTCGCCTTTTATTTTATCGGGGTAAAAACGGTATCCGCTTGCCTCGTGTTTGATACTGCCTGTTGCCACAATGCCCGGAAAAGACTGAATATTCAGTACCAGGTTTTCAAGTTCACCGGTATCCATCAGCAAGTCGAGCAGTTCCTCATCTTCTTCGGGCGAATACGAACAGGTAGAGTAAACCAGCACGCCTCCCTCTTTCAGGGCCGGCAGCAGATCAGCCAGGATTCGCTGCTGCCGCTGGCTGCAGAGCTGTACATTGTTTTCGCTCCATTCGGTTGCCGCTGCCGGATCGCGGCGGAAAAGGCCGCTGCCGCTGCAGGGTGCATCCACCACTATCAAATCAAAATACCCGGGTAAGCGCTGAAAATCCCGGGGATCATTATTGGTAACAATCACATTGGCAGCGCCCCATTTGGTGATATTTTCGGTCAGGATATTCACCCGCGGTTTGATCACTTCATTGGCCACCAGTAAACTTTCCTTACTGATGAGTGATTGCAATAAGGTTGATTTACCACCCGGCGCCGCACAGGCATCCAGCGCCCTCAGCGGCAAGGAGAGGTCTACCGTTTGCCGGATCGCTTCTTCCAGGAACATACTGCTGGCTTCTTGTACATAATAGGCCCCTGCATGAAAAAGCGGATCGAGGGTAAAAGAGGGACGTTCAGGCAGGTAATAACCCTCACTGCTCCAGGGCACCCGCTCCAGCCGTGCATTGAATATGGAAGATGATTTATTGAATATTTTAAAGGGGTTCCTCCGGACAGAGGTAACCCACTCCTCCCTTGCATGTACCTGCACAAAGGCTTCTTCATCAAAACCGGTTACCGTTTGTAAAGATTTGAGCAGCGCAGCAGGAACTTGCATTAACTTTAGGATTACAGATCAAAAGTATTGTAATTCAGGGAAATGCTTTTATGGCTGCTTGCTTACTAAGCGAAGTACCGGGTTGCACTAAAAAAATCTTCTGTAAAACTGCTTATGAAAAAAATCAGCACCCTCTTCATCATCTTATTTATTTCCGTTGCCGGATTTGCCCAGCAAAACAATATCAGGTATCCCGACAGCTGGACCGATGGTCAGTATTATACCATCAATGGCGCCAGGCTCTGGGTGGTAACCGTGGGTAAAGGCGATCCCCTGGTATTCATTGCCGGTGGCCCCGGCGGCTCGCATGTGGGCTTACGCGATTTTGATTCGCTGGCCAAAGCAGGTTTCCAGCTGATCTATTTTGATGCATTCGGCAGGGGCAAATCGGATACCGCCAAAGACGTGAAGGAATACACACTGGAACGGGATATAGAAGATGTGGAAGGCTTGCGACAGGCACTGCACCTGGATAAGATCAGCGTGCTGGGACACTCGTATGGCAGCGTGGTGGCGCAGGGTTATGCGGTGAAATATGGTGAGCACCTCAGTCACCTGATCATTGCCAACGGCTTTCACAGTTTTGTGATGTGGCAGGAAAACGATGATAACAGCAATCACGAAATCAAAACCAATTACCCCGAAGTATGGAAAGAACTGATGGCGATCCGCGAAAAGGGGGCCGTGAGCAGTGATGAAAATCACCAGGATATTTACGGAAGGGTGCCCTATGGTTTTTTGTATGCTTATAATCCCACACATTTTGAACCAAAGCCGGGTGTTAAAAGAAGGCCCTACCCCAACTCCTTCAACTCAAAGTTGTATTACCAGATGGTGGGCAAGGACGGCGATTTTATCGTGGGCAATGATATCGGCAATTTTGATTACCGCACCCGGCTGAAGGATTTAAAAATGCCGGTGCTGATTATTGCCGGGCGCTACGACCGGGTGGCTGTTCCCTGGATGCAGGTAAAATACAAGGAGTATTGTCCGCAGGCGCAGTTTGTGATGTTCGAGCACAGCGGTCATAATCCGCAGGTGGAAGAACCGGAAAAAGAATTTCCGGTGATTGAAGCGTTTTTGAAGAAACAATAAAAGGGAAGAACCCCGGCGCAGGCGGCCGGAAGCAATAATCAACGTTCAGTATTATACGGTCTTCACTTCTGCACACAAATCCTGCAGCACTTTTTTGGCATCGCCAAAGAGCATGGAAGTTTTGGGCTGGAAGAAGAGATCATTTTCGATACCGGCATATCCGGGTTTCATACTGCGTTTATTAACGATAACGGTTTTGGCCAGTTCCACTTCCAGGATGGGCATTCCGTAAATAGGAGAAGCCGGATCATTTTTTGCCGCCGGGTTCACCACATCATTGGCGCCGAGTATGAGCACCACATCGCAGGTTTTAAATTCATCATTGGCGTTTTCCATCTCCAGCAGCTTATCATAACTCACATCCGCTTCGGCCAGTAACACATTCATATGGCCCGGCATGCGACCCGCCACAGGGTGAATGGCATATTTTACTTCGACACCTTTATCTTCCAGAATTTTTTCCAGCTCATGACACACATGCTGGGCCTGTGCCACAGCCAGGCCGTAGCCCGGCACGATCATCACTTTATTGGCATAGCTCATAACCATGGCCGCATCGCTCAGACTGATCTGCTTATACGTACCCTGTTCTTTGGAACCGCCTGCCGCCCCGGCCTTATTCCCGCCAAAGGAACCGATCAGCACATTCTGTAAAGAGCGGTTCATGGCCTTGCACATCAAAATGGTGAGCAGGGTACCCGCGGCGCCTACCAGGATACCACCGGTGAGCATAACCTTATTATCGTAAAGGAAACCACCGCAGGCGGCAGCCACACCCGTAAACGAATTGAGCAAAGAAATCACCACCGGCATATCGGCGCCGCCGATCGGCATTACAAACATTACACCATATACCAGGGCCAGACCTAAAATTCCATAGAGCAATAAATGATGTTCGGGATGAATCACCAGTACCACACAGGCCGAAACAGCCACGGCCAGGATAATGAGGTTAAGAATATTCTGGCCGCTAAAACTCAGGTCTTTCACCTTCCCATTCAGTTTACCATACGCAATCATACTACCGGCAAATGACACCGAGCCAATGAGCAATCCCAGTACAATAATAAGTACCGTAGGCTGCACAGTGGCAGCATCTGTATTGCCTTCGGCGAGTTGCCTGGAAAGATGATTGAACTCCACCAGTGAAATCAGGGCCGCACAGGCACCTCCCATACCATTGAACAGGCTTACCATTTCGGGCATAGCTGTCATCTTCACCTTTTTGGCGGCCAGGGTACCGATGATACCGCCGATGAGCAGACCGCCAAAGATCCAGCCATAGTTATGCAGTTTCTGTCCGTCCTGTTCGTAGAGGAAAATCGTTCCCAGGATGGCAATGGTCATACCGGCAGCCGCCACCAGGTTACCCTTTCGGGCCGTTGCCGGGTTGGAGAGCATTTTCAATCCCAGGATAAATGTGATGCTTCCTGCGAGATAACAAAGAGTGAGTAAATTCAATTCCATATATAAAAGAAATTCTTGGTCTTAGTTTTTAGATGCTAAACAGCAATGATCCGGTTCATGCACAATACGGGTAAACCGTGTTTCAGCTGGTACTTATTTTTTCTTTTTAAACATTTCCAGCATCCTGTCGGTTACAACAAAACCACCCACCACATTCAGGGTACCCAGAATCACTGCCAGGAACCCCAGCGCTAACGCCAGGTAATTATCTGTCTCCGCCTTACCCATTACGATGATGGCCCCGATAATCACCACGCCGTGAATGGCATTGGCACCGCTCATTAAGGGGGTATGCAAAACACTTGGTACACGGCCGATTACTTCAATCCCCACAAAAATCATCAGCACCACGATGTAGATTATCTGCTGATTGGCGGAAATCCAGTTGAGAAAATTGTCCATATTATTATTTCGTTTTAAACCACTGCCGGGGTATGGAACCAGCAACAGGGCGATTTTGTTTTAAGCCGCTGCCGGGTATGAACCACCGGCAAGGCAATCACTATGCTTTTATACGATCATTGGTGATTACGCCTCCATGTGCAATGCAGGTACCCTTCACCAGGTCGTCTTCAAAATTCAGATTCAGTTGCCCCTCTTTTGTAATGATCAGCTGCAAAAAGTTGAGGATATTTTTTCCATACAATTTGCTGGCATCCGAAGGCATGCCCGAGGGCAGCACCGAATTACCCACCACACTTACGCCATTATAGAGCACGGTTTCATCATTTTTCGTGATTTCGGTATTACCGCCGGTTGCGGCAGCAATGTCGATGATCACCGAACCGCTCTTCATGGAACCGATCATTTCTTTGGTGATCAGGATGGGCGCTTTGCGGCCGGGTATCTGGGCGGTGGTGATTACGATATCAGCCTTGGCCACACTTTCGGCGATCCTGGCTTTCTGGCGTTGCATAAATTCTTCGGATTGCTCCACCGCATAGCCGCCGGCCTTGCTGGCATCCGCGGCGCCTTCTACTTCCACAAATTTGGCACCCAGGCTCATCACTTCTTCCTTCACGGCAGGGCGGGTATCAAATACTTCCACCACGGCGCCCAGGCGGCGGGCTGTGGCAATGGCTTGCAGTCCGGCCACCCCGGCACCCAGTATCAGCATTTTAGCCGGCGGAATACTTCCGGCAGCAGTCATAAACATCGGAAAATAATGCGGATAGAGATTAGCTGCCAGCAGCACCGCTTTATAACCGGCAATATTGGCCTGGCTGCTGAGCACATCCATGCTTTGGGCACGGGTGGTGCGGGGCAGCATATCCATACTGAAAACCGTTATCCCCTTTTCTGCCCATTCCTTCACCAGGCTGCCATTAAAAAGGGGTTGAAAAACCCCCAAAATAACAGCTCCCTTTTTGAGCAAAGAAATATCATTAGCTGTAAGCGGATGAACGGATAAAATAATATCAGCCGATCCCAGTACCTGCTCCCGCCCGGCTATCACGGCGCCGGCAGCCACGTACTTGTCATCGGCCGCAAATGAGCGCTGACCAGCGTTATTTTCAACACAAACCTCCACATTGAGTTTGGAAAAAGCAGCGATGTGTTCGGGCAGTAAAGAGACTCTGGTTTCGAAAGATGGTTCTTGTAAAACACCTATAATCATAAGCAATCAATTGAACCAAAGTTAGTGAAAATTAGAATCGTATCCGGAACTGCTGTTTATGATTTATGTCAGGGCTGAATATGACCATTCCTATAAAAAACAGGTCAATACTGAGTGTTACGGCCGGGTGCTCCCGGATAACCGTCCAGGCCGCTTCCATTTCTGCACTCCAGTGAATATCATCAAAAATAAAAACGGATGTATCCCGGGCATGCGGTAATAATTGTTCAAAGTAGGCGAGGGTGGGCGCCTGGCGGTGATTGCCGTCAATAAAAGCCAGGTCAATCTTTGGCATTGCGGCGAGTGCAGCCGGCAAGCTGTCTGCAAAATCGCCTTCCAGCAATGCAATATTATTCAGTTGCAGTTGCTTAAAATGCTGCCGGGCCATTGCGGCAACAGCAGGGGCGCCCTCGCAGGTAATTACGCGGGCAGCTGGTTGGGCACTGGCCATATAGGCCGTACTGATACCAAAGGAAGTGCCCAGTTCCAGTATTGTTTGCGGCTGGTAATGCGCTGCTATCCGGTAAAGCAACTGAGCATATTTGGGCGGCTTGAGGGAAGTGCGGGCAATGGCATTAATTTTTCTGCGGGGGCCGCTGCCAAGTTTACCCGAGCCGGCGCCAAAATCCGCAACCTCAATCATAGCGGAATATTGCAGCAGCTCGCTGCGTATTTGTTCGATGGCGGCATAAGCGGGCCGGGGCGTATGATCCCGCAGCACTTTTGTAATAAAATCAAAAACAAAGGGCGAATGCACTCCATGCCCGCGGCCATTGGCAGCGCTGAGATAATACTGCAGGTATTTATATCCGAGTTGAAAACTGTTGTACACGTTCTGGCTGTGGGTGAGTACTATTTCTTTTTTTCCCAAACCTCAAATGAATAGCTGAGGATATTTTTTTCATCCGCTTCAAAATCGCGTGACGAAACAAGGTCCCATTTATCCTTTTCTATAACCGGGAAGAATGCATCTCCGTCAAAACCGGCATGCACCCTTGTAAGATAAATTTTATCCGCCACCGGGTAGGCTTGTTTGTAAATCTCCCCGCCACCGATAATAAAGGCTTCTTTCACATTGGCCGCAGCGGCCAGGCGCAGCGCTTCTCCCAGGCTGGAGGCGGTTTTCACCCCTTCGGCCTGCCAGCTGCCCTGGCGGGTAATCACGATATTCATCCGGCCTGGCAGGGGCTTATTTACCGATTCATAGGTTTTGCGCCCCATAATAACGGGCAGGCCCCAGGTGGTGTTTTTGAAATAACGCATATCCTGGGGAAGATGCCATAACAACTGGTTGTTTTTTCCGATGGCATTATTTTCGGCCGCCGCTACGATGAGTGAAATTTTCATGAAAGAAAAACTTTGATTTGTTGAATGATGAGAGCTGCATAATAAATTATGAATGATTAAAAACTATGGTGAATATTCGTACGACTTCCAACCGGTAGCTCATCATTCAGCATTCATAATTTACCTACACCGCCACCGGCGCCTTAATCCCCGGATGGCACTGGTAGTTCAGGAGTTCAAAATCTTCAAATTTAAAAGAAAAGATATCCTTCACTTCCGGGTTGATCTTCATTTGGGGAAGGGGGTAGGGTGTGCGACTGAGTTGTAAACGGGCCTGGTCGAAATGGTTTTTGTATAAATGGGCATCACCAAAGGAATGTACAAATTCGCCGGGCTGCAGATCGCAAACCTGAGCAATCATCAGCGTTAATAAAGCATAAGAGGCAATATTAAACGGAACCCCCAGGAATACATCGGCGGAGCGCTGGTACAACTGGCAGCTGAGTTTTCCATTGGTTACATAAAACTGGAACAGGCAATGGCAGGGCATCAGTTTCATCTTCGGCAAATCGGCCACATTCCAGGCGCTGATTACCATCCGGCGGCTGTCTGGGTTGGTTTTAAGCGTATGAATCAGTTCTTTTATCTGGTCCACTTCCACCCCATCGGGGCCGGTCCAGCTCCGCCATTGTTTCCCGTAAACAGGCCCCAGGTCGCCATTGGAATCGGCCCATTCATCCCAGATACTAACGCCGTTTTCTTTCAGGTAAGCGATATTGGTTTCACCCTTCAGAAACCAGAGCAGTTCATGAATAATACTTTTGAGATGTGTCTTCTTGGTGGTCACCAGCGGAAAGCCATCGGCTAAATTGAAGCGCATCTGGTAACCAAAAACACTGCGGGTGCCGGTACCGGTACGGTCGTTTTTATCGGTACCGTTTTCGATGATATGACTAAGAAGCGTGAGGTACTGTTGCATGCCTGCAAAGTAAGGCAAAACGCAAAAGGGGGAAGTAAAAAGTTATTAAGGTGGTTGCACAATGCGGACGGCTGATATCACGCTGAGCAAACAGCCTCCCTGCGCAGCCGGAGCGTTATAACACAATGATTTTGGCAGTACGCAGGCCCTTATCGGTGTAGAGCTGCACCGAATAGGTGCCCTTGGCAAAGTTCGGCGGCAGGGTAACTTTTACCTGGTTGTTTTTGAGCACCACGCTGCCGGCCTGTAATTCATGCCCGTCCATCGTAAATAATTTCAATCCCTTCAGCTCGCAATTGCTGAGCTGAACAAAAAACTGGTAATCGGTAACGGGATCAGGAAATACTTTTACGGCAAAGGCATTATCTTTTTCAGGCTGCTGCATCATACCAATTGCATAGTTCCCGAAGCTGCCGAGGTTATTGCGCAGGGCGAAGCCGCCCATCAGGGTGCGGCCATCAGCGCTTTCGGCAGGTAATACACTGCCGGCGGGAACTTGCCAGCTGTCAGCGTTCTGGCCCAATAAGGCAAAATGATTATCATCCAGTCCTGAAAAATCAGCCAGCGAAACCCGCAGATCAAATTTACCTGAGACGGGCACAGCATCGGGCACCAGCTTCCACATGCCGTTTTTATTAATGCCGGTATACACAAAATTATTTTCCCTGAGGCTGCTGGTATTGTTCAGCACAGCCGGCCTTGCAAAGGAAGCATCCACATAATGTACGCCGGTGAGGGGTTCCCGGTTAAGTCCGGCCAGTTCGCAATATTTTACCCGGCGGTCATCACCCACCGGAAACAGATACTGATCGGCCTGATGCGGATCGATATAACGGCGCAGGTTACCATTGAACCAGGAGCGGCTGTAATTCTTATTGCTTTCATCTGCTGCAACAGCGCCGGCCGTACTGCCGGATACCACCGCATAATAATTTCCGGTTTGTATCACCCCGTTTTTGAGGTCCCATTGGGAGGCATTGATATCCGAGAGCAGTTGCAAACCTTCATTATCCACTTCCAGCCGGCCAATAGTATTCCTGGTATTGATCCGTTGCAGGCTGTTACTCCTGAAAATTATTTTTCCGGAACCGTAGGCATAGGCCTGTTGTGTCTGATCTGTAAAATCATTCTTCGTCAGTACAATGGTTCCTTGGTTGGCAAGATGGGTGTTTGACTCCAGTGATAAACCGCCTTCAATATAGATACTGGCATTCTCCATCACCGTAACACTGGCGCCATTGGTAACACGCATTACATCCTGTGCCCGGGCAGCAAAACTGCCGGCAGCAAGAAAACCAAGGAAAGCAATTGTTCTTTTCATGATCAGTAGTTTGACAATCGATGGTTAAAATACAACAATTTCCAAATTTACCGCATCTCGAAAAAGGTTTTTTTGGGCTGAAAGTCAATAAAATAGGGCTTTTTTGCTCTTATTACCACAAAGCGGGTATAGCGGCCGCGTGCCGGGCTGCCGAATTACAGTAATTTTGCGCCCGGTTTGCAAGCGTTTTTTTTATGAGCAAAAAAGGTAAAGTATTAATGGCGATGAGCGGCGGTATTGACAGTACCGTTGCCGCCCTGATGTTGCACGAACAGGGCTATGAAGTGGTGGGCATCACCATGAAAACCTGGGACTATGCCAGCAGTACCGGTACCAATGGAAAAAAGGAAACCGGCTGCTGCAACCTTGATAGTTTTAATGATGCCCGGCAGGCCGCCGTACAGCATGGGTTCCCGCATTTCATACTTGATATCCGGGAAGAGTTTGGCGATTTTGTAATCGAGAATTTTGTGGAGGAATACCTGGCCGGCCGCACTCCCAACCCCTGCGTGATGTGCAATACCCATATCAAATGGCGGGCGCTGATGAAGCGGGCCGATGCCATGGACTGCGAATTTATTGCCACCGGGCATTATGCGCAGATACACCGGCACGAGAACGGCCGTTTTTTTGTGCGCAAGGGAATTGATGACACCAAGGATCAGAGCTATGTGCTCTGGGGATTGCAGCAAGACCTCCTGAGCCGTACCCTGCTTCCGCTGGGCACTTATCATAAAACCGAAATCCGCCAGATGGCCCATGATTTTGGCTATCCCGAACTGGCGAAGAAAAACGAAAGCTACGAGATCTGTTTTGTACCCGATAACGACTACCGGGGTTTCCTGAAACGCAAGGTGGAAGGACTGGAAGCCCGGGTAGAAGGCGGTAATTTTGTGGATAAAACAGGTAAAATCCTGGGCCGCCATAAGGGCTATCCTTTTTATACGGTAGGGCAGCGCAAGGGACTGGATATTGCCCTGGGCAAGCCCGCATTTGTAACCGGCATCTTCCCCGAAACCAATACTGTTATGCTGGGGGATGAGGACGACCTTAACAGCGCCAGCATGAAAGTGAGCGGCATCAACTGGGTAAAATACGATGGCATAACGGATGGAATGGAAGCCATTACTAAGATCCGCTATAAAGATAAAGGGGCGCTTTCTGCCCTCCGCACATACGAAAAAGGGGTTGCCGTTCGTTTTTATCAGGATGTGAAAGGCATCGCCCCGGGCCAGAGCGCCGTTTTTTATGAAAACGATGATGTAATCGGCGGAGGAATCATACAACGTTCCGACGCCAGCTAACCCTTCCAGGCAGCCTTTCGCCCTTCATTTGAATCTATATTTGTAACTTACACCTTATGAGGAAAACTTATATTCTTGCCGCAGCGGCTGCCCTTACCCTGCTGGCTGCCTGTAAAAAGAGCTCAGAAGACCTTCAGCTGCCGGCTGTTACCGACTATTACCCGCTGGTAACCGGTAAGTATATCACCTATAGCCTGGATTCGACAGTTTTTACCAACCTGGGCCAAACCAAAGAAATTCACAGCTACCAGGTTAAACTGATGGTGGATTCGCAGATCACTGATAACCTCGGCCGCAAAGCTTATCGTATCATCCGTTATATCCGCAGCAACCCGGTTTCGGCCTGGATACCCGATAATACCTTTATGGCTGTACCTGCTGATCAGTCGCTCGAATTCATCGAAAACAACCTCCGCTTTATCAAACTGAAAGAACCCCTCCGCGATGGTTTTTCCTGGAAGGGGAATAAATACATTGACACCTATTCATCTGGCTCCACTCTTAAATACCTGGATGACTGGGATTATACCTACGATAGTCTGAACCTCTCTGCCAAAGTGGGCGCCCTGAATTTCGACAGCACCGTAACGGTACACCAGCAGGATGTATTTTACGGCACCGATCCGGCAACCGTGCCCAACACTGTTTTTGCGGAAAAGGACTTCAGCTCAGAAAAGTATGCTAAAAACATCGGCCTTATTTACCGGGAGTTTATTCACTGGGAATACCAGCATATCCCCGGCGGCATGGCTACCTATGAAGGCTATGGAGTGCTGATGAAGATCATCGACCACAACTGATTCTTTTGAAGGATACATTTTGAAGGTGGAGTTAACTGATTTCATCCAACATTCAAAATAATCTCTCATTTCTTCCGGTAATAAACGATCATATCCGTCTGCGGAATTTTATCCACGCCCAGCTGCCGTAATAATGTTACCAGCTGTCCGCGGTGATAAGTGCCGTGATTAAAGAGATGCATCAGCATTTCATACACCGGCTGCTTGTACTGCTCATTTTTATAATTGCGGTAGATGAATTCGTGTTCCAGTTGCGGCAGGCTGGCATTATCCACCCATTCTTTCCACATGGCCGACTGGCGGTTGAGTTTCTGAATCAGCTCGGTATAACTGCCTTCAAACTGCTGTGCCTCCACCTGCGGATTTTCCACCAGTTTCAGCCGGTACCACCAGGCTTCTTCCGCGAACCACATATGTTTTAATGTTTTATAAATCGAAGAAAAGCTGCTGGGTATTTCCTTATGAATTTCGGCATCGGAAAGATTACTGATGCACTCCTGTAATTTCTGGTTGGCCCAGGCATTGTAACCGGCAAATTGCTGGAGAATCGGCTTCATGGTTTTTCTTACTTTTATAACCGAAATTACTGCATCATCATCATCTTTAATTGTTAATTATCAACAATGCCTTCCACTTCATTTTCCCCGCAGGGATTTGGCTCAGCTGCCATTCATGCCGGCCATGTGCCCGATCCCCTGTACGCACATATTACACCGGTATATGCCAGCAGCACCTATACATTTGACACAGCCGAGCAGGGTATGCGCCGCTTCAGCGGCCAGGAAAAAGGATATATCTATGGCCGCTGGGGTAATCCCACGATAACCGAAGCCGAACAAAAAATTGCCGCACTGGAAGCCTTTGGTTTGCAAGATGCGGCAGGCCGGCCCCTGCAGCTGCATGCGATCCTGCACGCCAGCGGTATGGGCGCCATCAGCACCCTGCTGATTGGCCTGCTGCAGAAGGGTGATAAGCTGCTCACCCATTACTCGCTCTACGGTGGCACCGAAGAATTGACAGAGAAAGTATTGCCGCCCCTGGGTGTGGAGGCTGTTATCACCGATCTGCGTGACCTGCAAAAAGCCGAAGCAGCCCTGCAGGCACACCCCGAAATCAAACTGCTCTACCTGGAAACACCGGCCAACCCCACCATCCAGTGTGTGGATATCGGCCAACTCTGCGCCCTGGCCAAAAAAAATAATTTGCAGGTGGCGGTGGATAATACTTTTGCCACTCCTTACCTGCAGCAACCCTTCCGGTTTGGGGTTGATTTTGTGGTGCACAGTACCACTAAGTTCCTCAACGGACATGGCACCGCTATCGGCGGCGTGCTGCTCGGAGCTGATGAATCCATCATGCGGGGCCGCCTAACCAAGGTGCATCGTTTGCTGGGCGCCAACAGCAATCCCTTTGATGCTTTTTTACTCACCACCGGTATTAAAACCCTGGAAGTGCGCATGCAGCGGCATTGCGAAAATGCGCTGCAGGCAGCCCGGTTCCTGGAACAGCACCCGGCGGTTAGCAAGGTGAATTACCTGGGTCTTCCCTCCCATCCGGATTATGATACGGCGCTGAAACAAATGAAACACCCGGGGCCCATGCTGAGTTTTGAATTGAAAGAGGGACTGGAAGCGGCCAAAAAATTCATCAACAACCTGCAGATGTGTGTACGGGCTGTATCCCTGGGCACCTGCGATACCCTGCTGAGCCATCCGGCCAGCATGACACACTATGGCGTAACAAAAGAACACCGGGAACAATATGGTATCACCGACGGTCTGATCCGCATGAGTGTGGGGATAGAGAACATTGAAGATATTATCGCCGATCTTTCACAAAGTCTTGCTTAACTTTCATAATGATGGGATCCTGCTTTGAAATGAAGCAGGTTTCTTTCGCAACGAATTAACACCCGCATGCAGATACCACCCAAACCCGTTATCAGTTTCCGTAAAGCCGTTAAAGAAGATTGTGCCCGGATGCTCGAATTGATTCATGAACTGGCTGTATATGAAAAAGAGCCCGATGCCGTTACGGTGAGCTTTGCTCATTTTGCAGAAAGCGGCTTTGGTGAAAAGCCTGTATGGGAGGCTTTTGTAGCCACGATCCCCGCCACCGGTGCGGAAGGGGAAACCATCATCGGCTTCGCCCTCTGGTACATCCGTTACAGCACCTGGAAAGGGCAGCGCATGTACCTGGAAGACCTGCTGGTAACAGAAAGCATGCGGGGACAGGGTATTGGAAAATTATTATTCGACCGGCTGATAGAAGAATGCAGGGAAAAAAAATACAGCGGCCTGGTTTGGCAGGTGCTGGAATGGAATGAACCGGCTATTAATTTTTATAAAAAATATGATGCCGCATTCGATAAGGGCTGGATGAACTGTTCCCTGAATTTTTAACCGGGCAGCAAAAATTAAGTCCCGGGTATCTACCTTCTATCGTATACTAAAACTATAATCATGCACCCTACCCGCCAGCTGAAAGCAGTGGTACTGGCCACCCTGCTTTTTTCAACCGGTTTGTTGTTTCTCTCCTGCCAGAAACAATTAACGGAAGATATTTCCGCCAGTAATCTTTCAGGCGATATCACCACCCGGGTAACGGCTTCCGTATCCGGCTTTGTGATTGATGAAAACAATACTGCCGTGCAAAACGCCTCGGTGCAGTTTGGCAATCAAAGCACCACTACCGACAAATACGGATACTTCTCCGTTGACGGTGCAACAGTAGTGCAAAATGCAGCTTTTTTAACCGTAACGAAAGCCGGATATTTCAAAGGAATCAAAACATTTATTGCACAAAAAATCAGGAAAGCATTTTTCCGTATTAAACTGATCCCGAAAAACCTGTCGGGCACCATCAGCGGTTCCGGTGGGGGCACAGTAAGCCTGAGCAACGGGCTCAGCATCAGTCTGCCCGCTAATGCCGTTGTAACGGCCTCCGGTGGTTCCGCTTATACTGGCCCCGTGCGTGTGGCCGCTTACCATATCAATCCCGTAGCCACCGACCTGGATATGATTATGCCCGGCGATCTCCGCGGCATCAATACAAGTGGAGAAATTAAGCTGCTGAAAACCTATGGCATGGCCGCGGTGGAATTAACCGGTGCCTCGGGTGAGTTATTACAAATTGCAACCGGCAAAAAAGCCACGCTCAGCCTGCCTGTTCCTTCTTCCCTGCTGGGCGATGCTCCTCCCGCCATTCCACTCTGGTATTTTGATGAAACAAATGGATTGTGGAAAGAAGAGGGGACTGCCACCAAAACCGGCAGCAACTATGTGGGTGAAGTGGCGCATTTCTCTTATTGGAATTGTGATTATCCCGTACCCGACCCGGTGCTGATGGATGCAACGATCGTAAATAGTTCAGGTGCGCCCGTCCCATATGCGAGTGTCTGGATAGATTATGCCGGCGGAACGTCAACAGGTTGCCATGGCCTGACAGATATCAATGGGACAGTTCAGGGAATTGTGCCCGGAAATTCGCAGTTGGTAATGAAGATTTCAACGTTTACCTGCCAGGGTACCTCTCTCTACAGCCAGCCATTCACCACCAGTAATACAAATATCTCACTGGGCAATATTACATTACCCGCTTCAAGTAATACAACTGTTTCGGGCACCGTTGTAAACTGCAGCGGGCAGCCGGTAACAAATGGCTACATAATGGTGATGAACAATCCCTATTACTGGAACCGTTACAATTTTTCGGGCGCTACGGGCAATTTTACTAGTACTGTTTTAGCATGTCAGCCTGCTGCGGTAATAATCATTCCCGGCGATCTGAGCAACAACCAGGAAGGCAACCCGCTCACCGTCAATGTACAGCCCGGAAACAATACGGCCGTTGGTACCATCACCGCCTGTGGTAATGCCAATGCCGAATTCATTAATTATTCGGTAGATAATGTTCCTTATAGCCTAACCGTCCCGGCCGCAACCATGTATCAGTCAGTTTATCCGCTTGGCAACCCAACCGAAGAACAAATCTGGGGTTACCAGGGTAATAGTTTCGCAAACGTATTTTTTACCCATACCAATATTGCTCCCAACAGTTCGCAGAATCTGATTGGTTTCACCTGCTCACAGGTTACCGACAGCCTGGCAGCGGCTTCGCCGGTACCCGTTGCCATTACGGAATACGGATCCGTTGGCGGATTCATTGCCGGAAATTTTTCGGGCACACTGCATTCGGTCTGGAACCCGGCCATCACACATGCGGTTATATGCAGTTTCCGGATTCGAAGGCAATATTAAACTCTTTAAAAAGGCTTTACCCGAAAGCCTTTTTTTATTGCTCCAAAACGTAACTTTGCGGGCCGGAAAACGGCTGAATAAAGAACAGCTGTACAAGAGTGCGACGCCACTGCTGTTGCTGGCAGTACTGCGGCCGGGCTCATAAAAAAAACACTATGGCAGAAAAAATAACCATGGGCGCCAATGGCAAACTGACTGTGCCCGCCAATCCTGTTATCCCGTTTATTGAAGGGGATGGTATCGGACCCGAGATCTGGCGGGTGGCGCAGAAAGTATTTGATACCGCTGTTGCGAAAGCTTATGGCGGCGAAAGGAAAATTGAATGGAAGGAAATGCTGGCCGGCGAAAAAGCCTTTAAGCTTACCGGCGAATGGTTGCCGGCCGAAACCCTGCTCACAGCAAAAGAATATATTGTTTCTATCAAGGGCCCGCTCACCACGCCCATCGGCGGCGGTATCCGTTCGCTGAATGTGGCGATGCGGCAGGACCTTGACCTCTATGCCTGTGTGCGCCCGGTGAAATGGTTCAAGGGCGTTCCCTCGCCGGTGGTGCATCCCGAACAGGTGGATATGATCATCTTCCGGGAGAATACCGAGGATATTTATGCAGGTATTGAATGGAAGGCCGGCAGTGCAGAAGCCGAAAAATTTGAGAAATTCCTGATCGAAGAAATGGGCGTGAAAAGCATCCGCTTCCCCGGCAGCAGCGGCTATGGGGTAAAACCCGTTTCATCCGACGGCAGTAAACGGCTGGTGAGGGCTGCCATCGAATATGCCCTTGAAAAAGGATTACCCTCGGTAACCCTGGTACACAAGGGTAATATCATGAAATTTACCGAAGGTGGTTTTAAAAACTGGGGGTATGAAGTGGCCCGCCAGGAATTTGCTGATAAAACCTTTACCTGGGATGAGTGGGACCAGCTGAAAAAAGAACAGGGCGAAGCCCATGCCAATGAAGTACAGCGCAAGGCCCTGCACGATGGCAAGCTGCTGGTGAAAGATATCATTGCCGATAATTTTTTACAGCAAATCCTGATTGCCCCCAAAGATTTTTCGGTGGTGGCCACACTGAACCTGAACGGCGATTATATCTCTGATGCCCTGGCGGCCGAAGTAGGCGGTATCGGCATTGCCCCCGGGGCCAATATCAACTACCTTACCGGTTATGCTGTTTTTGAAGCCACCCATGGCACGGCTCCCAGATTTGCGGGTACCGATAGTATGAACCCCTCTTCCGTAATCCTGAGCGGCTGCATGCTGCTGGAATATATCGGCTGGCACGAAGCCGCCCGGCTGATCACCGATGCCCTGCAGGCGGCCATCATGCGCAAGCGGGTAACGATTGATTTTTACAACCTGATGAGCGGCGCCACTTTACTAAAGACGAGCGAATTCGGTGAAGAGATCATCGCGAGCATGGGAATTGTTACGGGGGATGCACAACTGAAGAAGAGTTCGAGCTTGTAGCAGGACGAGGGCCCTGGCCGTTTACCGGATGCTGGATACATTTCGTTAATTTTGAACACACAATACAACACTATGAGCAAAATAAAAGTTAGCAACCCCGTTGTGGAACTCGACGGCGATGAAATGACCCGGATCATCTGGAAATTTATCAAAGACAAACTGATTCTTCCTTACCTGGAAGTACCCATCCGGTATTTCGACCTCGGGATTGAGCACCGCGATGCCACCAACGACCAGGTTACGGTTGATGCGGCCAATGCCATCAAGGAATGCGGTGTGGGCATTAAATGCGCCACGATTACACCCGATGAGGCCCGTGTTAAGGAATTTAACCTGAAACAAATGTGGAAGAGCCCCAACGGCACCATCCGGAATATCCTCGATGGCACCGTATTCAGGGAGCCGATTGTAATGCAGAATGTGCCCCGCCTGGTTACTAACTGGACTGCCCCCATCATTGTGGGCCGTCATGCTTTTGGCGATCAGTACCGCGCCACGGATACTGTAATCAAAGGAAAAGGTAAACTCACCATGACCTTTACCCCTGAGGGCGGCGGTGAAGCCCAGGTGTTTGAGGTATACAATTATAAAGGTGATGGCGTGGCCCTCACCATGTACAATACCGACGAAAGTATTTATGGTTTTGCCCGCAGCTGCTTTAATATGGCACTGAGCAAGAAATGGCCGCTCTATCTTTCCACCAAGAATACCATCCTCAAAAAATATGATGGCCGCTTCAAGGATATTTTCCAGGAAGTGTACGATAATGAATTCAAAAAAGATTTTGAAAGCGCCGGCATCGTGTACGAGCACCGCCTGATTGATGATATGGTGGCCAGCGCCCTCAAATGGAATGGCAATTTTGTGTGGGCCTGTAAAAACTATGACGGTGATGTGCAGAGCGATACGGTGGCACAGGGTTTTGGCAGCCTGGGCCTGATGACTTCCGTATTGGTAACTCCCGATGGCAAAACCATGGAAGCGGAAGCCGCCCATGGTACGGTAACCCGCCACTACCGCGACCACCAGGCCGGCAAACCCACCAGTACCAACCCCATCGCTTCAATTTTTGCCTGGACAAGAGGCCTTGCCTTCCGGGGCAAACTGGATGGCAACCAGCCGCTGATTGATTTCTGCCATGCACTCGAAGCCGTTTGTATCGAAACCGTGGAAAGCGGACAGATGACAAAAGACCTGGCCGTGTGCATTCATGGTAATAAGGTTAACCACGGCGAACATTACCTGTATACCGAAGAATTCCTTGATGCCATTGATACGAATCTGAAGAAGAAAATGGGGATTTGATAAGAAAAAATGCAACCATTAATAAAAAGCGCCCTTTCAACAGGGCGCTTTTTTATTTCACTCCCCCTCAGGGGTTTACAGCATTCAGCGGGGTTTCGTACATTGCAGCAGATTTTTGCGATATGTTACCAAAAGAGCATTTATTTCACTCCCTGTTAAACAAGGAAGTTTATGATACCGGCCAGATCAAGTCCTTCCCGGCCGATACCGTGATTCTTAACATGCATGCGTATGTACGCATGATCCCGATTGTGCTCTCGGGCAGTATTCGGGTGATGCAGGAGGATGAAGCCGGGCAGGAAATTCTCCTGTATTATATCAAACCCGGTGAAAGCTGTATTATGTCGCTGCTGGCCGGATTGCATAATAACACGAGCAAAATCAAGGCAATTATTGAAGAAGATGCCGAAATACTGATGCTGCCGGTGGAAAAAACCGGCGAATGGATCAGGCAGTTCCCGGAGTGGACCGATTTCATGTTCAACCTCTACCAAAAGCGGTTTGAGGAACTGCTGGAGGTGGTAAATGCCCTGGCCTTCCAGAAGCTGGATGCCCGGCTGCTGCAGCTGTTGCACCAGAAATCCGAGCTTTTTAAAACCCAGGAGCTCCAGGTTACCCACAAGCAACTGGCCGATGAACTGGGCACTACCCGAGAGGCCGTTAGCCGGGTGCTGAAACAGATGGAAAACAACCACCTGATCCGGCTTTCCCGTAATAAAATCGCCCTTGTGTGATCTAGATCACCAATAACCGATGTTCCACCACTTAAATTTGTGCTGCTGTTAAGTCAGCCTGATTGTTCACCCCTAAATTAATTTACAATGAAAAAGAACATGGGAACTGCCGACAGGATCATCCGTCTTATCGTGGCAGCCGTTCTGGCTATCCTGTATTTCACTAACGTGGTAACAGGTACACTCGGGATCATTTTACTGGTTGTGGCGGCCGTATTTGTATTAACCAGCTTCATCAGTTTCTGCCCGCTTTATCTGCCTTTTGGCATCAATACCTGTAAAACCAAATCTTAGTTAACCGGGAGCGCTGCTGGCAGCCTGCCGGAATATTTTTTTCTATGCGCCTTTTTTTCAGCAAAAACCGCCTGACCCTTATTGGTATCGTATTGGGGGCCCTGGCAGGTTATTTTTACTGGCAACAGGCTGGCTGTGTAAACGGCACCTGTTTCATCACATCGCACCCGCTGCGCTCCTCCGCCTACGGTGCGCTGATGGGCGGATTATTGTTCAGCATGTTTAAACCCTCACCTCAAAAATCAGATCAACGATGATCAATGCATTAAAAAACCTCCTGGGCCTGGGCCCCGCCACCGATTTTGCACAGCTGTATAAGAATGGAGCCATTATCCTGGATGTCCGCAGTAAAGGAGAATTCGACAGTGGCCATATCAAGGGGGCCGTCAATATCCCGGTAGACCAGTTACGAAATAATCTTGGCAAGCTGAAAGATAAAAACAAGCCCATCATTACCTGCTGTGCTTCGGGTATGCGCAGCGCCGCCGCGAAAAATATTTTAAAAGCCAGCGGTTATGCCGAAGTGTATAATGGCGGCGGCTGGAGCAGTTTGCGGAATAAATTATAACAACCGGCGTCAACGATGCCGGTTAGTTGCCGGGGCGGCTTTGCCTAAGCAATCAGAAGTTCCTTATTGTACTTATTCCGGTATTCGATCGGAGACAGTCCGGTGATTTTACGAAAGATCGTCCGGAACGCCTTGGTATCCGTATAGCCCACTTCGTACATCACCTCATTGATGTTTTTGCGGCTGCGCTCAAAGTCGCGTTTGGCCGCTTCAATCTTTACCCGCTGAATATACTCGATCACGGTATTGTTAGTGGCTTTTTTGAAACGGCGTTCAAAACTCCGGCGCCCGATGGCGAACCGGTCGGCCAGTTCATCTACTTTAATACGCTCCTGGAAATTGGCTTCAATAAAATCCTGCGCCTCCCGAATGGCATCGTCATTATGATCACGCTGGCCTTTGAACAATGTGAAGGGCGACTGGCTGTTCCTGTCGATATCAATCGCAAAATATTTGGAAGCCAGTATGGCCGTATCGCGGTCTGCATATTTCTCCACAAGATATAATAACAGGTTCCAGTAAGAATTGGCGCCGCCGCTGGAATAAATGCCGGCCTCTTCGGTAATGATATAGCCATCCACCATTTCCACCTGCGGAAACATCGTACGGAAAAGATTGGCGAATCCCCAGTGCGTGGAACATTTCCGGTTGTTTACCAGTCCGGTGGAAGCCAGTAAAAAAGCGCCCACACAGAGTGAAGCCACTTCGGCCCCGTTGTGATGGCGTTCCTGTATCCAGGGAATAAAGTCACGGTTCAGTTCAATTGCGTGCCGCATATCCCCGCTGAGGGCCGGGATAATGACCAGGTCGGTATGTTTCAGTTCCGAAATCAGCACGTCCGCATGAACCGAAAAAAGGCTGCCCTCCAGTTTCACTTCCGGCCGCAGCCCCACCAGCTGCACTTCAAAAAGCGGTGGTAGTCCTGCCGCAGCCTGGAAATTATTCACCATCGAAAAAAGATAGCGCGGATCGGCCACCGATTCAATGACAGCCGTTTCGGGTACCAGGATACTAATATGTTTCATTGAACAAATATACAGACCCTGCCTGTCGGAATCAACCTCCTACTCTGCCGTTTATACACCCGGAATACCATGCATAATAATTTTATGTTTGTGCCGAAAATCAACTCAATGCAGTTACCCGAGAATTATCACATCAACGAAGATATCCCGGTTGTTTGTGTAACAGCCCGTTCATTTCCGCAGGGAATACTGGCTGCCCATGAAGCATTGCACCGGTTGTTGCCGCCGGGAAATGGCCGGCAGTATTTTGGGCTCTCCTGGCCTGATCAGAACGGGCAGATCATTTACAAAGCGGCGGCAACCGAGCTGGAGCCGGGCGAGGCGGGCGATCATCCCGACCGGTTCCTGATCCGTAAGGGAACCTACACTTCCCTTTTCATCAGCAATTATGCGGATGATACCAGCCAGGTGGGGGCTGCATTCCGGCAATTGCTGCAGCATCCGCATATTGATCCCAGTGGTTATTGCCTTGAGATCTATGAGGGCAGCAGGGATATCCGATGCCTGGCAGGACTTGATGCCTCACAACAATAAAGCAGGACTTAAAGTATAACCGGATGCAGTTAACCAGTTATCTCACATTCAATGGCAACTGTCGCGAAGCCATGCAATTTTACCAGCAATGCCTGGGTGGTGAGCTGCATTTCCAAACAGTGGGAGAATCTCCGATGGCCTTTTCCCTGCCGCAACCCGTTCGCGAATGTATCCTGCACGCCACGCTGGTAAAAGATGCACTGGTACTGATGGGATCGGATATGGTGGAAGATAAAGGCCTCATCAAAGGCAATGCGGTTTCGCTTCTGCTGCAGTGTACCAGTGAAGAAGAAATACGTAACCGGTATACTGCACTGGCCAGCGGCGGCGAAGCCAGTCACCCGTTAACCAGCACTTTCTGGGGAGCTGTGTTTGGCGGATTGGTTGACCGGTTCGGACATCACTGGTTGCTCCACTATGAAAAAAAAGAGGAGCTGCTGCCCGGCAACGCTTCCGTTGAGCAGGCAAAAAACAGCTTTGCCTGAGAATAAAATTGACCTGATTGTAACCAATAAAACAGATAGCCATGTTAGCAGTAAATCCTTATCTCAATTTTCCCGGCAACACCGAAGAAGCCTTCAACTTTTACCGTTCGGTATTCGGCGGCGAATTCAGCCTCTTACAACGGTTCAGCGATACTTCGCACGGAGAAATGATGGCTCCCGCCGAAAGGAGCAAAATCATGCATATCGCCCTTCCGTTAGCCGGGGGCGCCACCCTCATGGGTACCGATGCACTGGAATCGCAGGGGCACTCGTTGCAAATGGGTAATAATTTCTTCCTTACCCTCCACACCGAAAGCGAAGCAGAGGCCGATACCCTTTTCGCCAAACTGAGTGATGGCGCCCGGATACTCTTGCCGCTGCAGCAGATGTTCTGGGGGGCGTATTTTGGTATGCTCACCGATAAATTCGGAATACAGTGGATGATTACGTACGAACAACCCAAAAACTGATTCCCCCTATTCATACCAGGTAAGCCGGTAATAACGGCAGGGCATACTGTTAACTATTGCGCAACAAAACAGCTGCATTAACAGGACAGAAAAAGCCTATGTTTGGCAATTCATTTTACCGCAGCATTATTCCGTCATGAAGATCGCCAAACTCATTGCTTTAGCCAGCCTGGTATTTTTGTTCAGCACCTGTAATAAATCTGATACCGGCACCGGGGGCGGAGGCGCCAGCAATAATCCGGTGCCCGGGCTTGTATCGATGTCGCCCAATACGGCTACTGCCGGCGGGGCTTCATTCACACTAACTATCAGCGGAAGCAACTTTGTGAGTGGCGCCCTGGTGAAATGGAATGGTGTTTCGCTCAGCACCAGCTATACCAGCGCCACGCAACTGAGCGCTGCAGTGCCCGCTGCAAATATTGCCGCCGCAGGAACCGCCAGTGTAACTGTATTCAACCCGGCCCCCGGGGGTGGCACCAGCGCCGCCCTGAGTTTCACGATCAGCAATGTGGTGGTAAATAATCCTGTTCCCGTTTTAACCAGCATCAGCCCTTCTTCAACTACTGCCGGCGGTTCTTCTTTCACACTTACGGCAACCGGAAGCAGCTTTATCAATGGTTCCATAGTGAACTGGAACGGAAGCCCCTTAACCACCACATTTATCAGCAGTACCCAACTTACGGCCCTTGTGCCCGCGGCAAATATTACCACACCCGGCACGGCTGCCATTACCATAGTAACGCCTGCACCCGGCGGCGGTACGAGTGCTGCCCGGAATTTTACCATCAACCCGTTAACGGGTACTAAAAAATTTCTTTTTGATGCCACCCATGCCGAGACAGCCGGCAATGCCGACTGGGTTATTGATGAAGACGGGTCTGTACCGCAGCGTATACCCACGCCGGCACAATCCACCGTAACCAGCAGCACACCGGAATCTTACTGGACGGGGGCCCTGTCGAGCTGGGGTATTGCCCTGGCCAAACAAAATTATACCGTAGAAACGCTGCCCTCTGGTACCGCCATCACGTATGGCAATGCCGGTAATCCGCAGGATCTTTCCAATTATGATGTATTTGTGGTGGATGAACCGAATAATGTTTTCACCGCTGCTGAAAAAGACGCTATTGTAAATTTTGTAAAAAACGGCGGCGGGTTGCTGATGATCTCGGATCATACGGTTTCCGACCGGGATGGAGACGGATGGGATTCTCCTGCTATCTGGAATGACCTGATGAGCACTAATGCTGTTCAAACCAATCCTTTTGGCTTTACCATTGATCTGGCTAATTTTTCGGACATCAGTTCCAACATCCTCACCAACAGCAGCAGCAGCACTATTCTCACCGGTTCACAGGGAAATGTAACACAGCTGGAATTCAATAATGGCACTACCGCCACGCTCAATACAAGCGCCAACCCCAATGTAAAAGGATTAATCTGGAAAACCGGCGCCACGCAAAACAGCAATAATGTAATGGCGCTTTCCTCTCTGTATGGCTCCGGGCGGGTATTTTTTATAGGTGACAGTTCACCAATGGATGATGGTTCCGGTGCTCCCGGCAATACACTCTACCCGGATTGGGTAAATTACAGTCATGCCAGTCTCCTGCTGAATGCGTCGCTCTGGCTGGCGAAAGTGCAATAAGGGGAAATCCGGCAGTGCAAACCGGTCATTGTAAATTTTTCCAACGGGGCCTGTAAAAGAAAGAAATTCTCCTGTTAAGCTTTCAGCATGGCGGCCTCCCTGGCACAGGCTTCCCATAGTTTATAACCGCCTGATAAGTTGTACACCTTTTCGAAGCCACGCTGTACCAATATACGCTGGGCCAGGTAGCCGCGTAGCCCGATCTGGCAGTAAATGAAAATACTTTTTTTGTTATCCAGCTCATTCAGTTTTTCCCTTAATTCATTCACCGGGATATTGATGGCGCCCGGGATATGCCCGGCTGCAAATTCATGCGGATCCCGCACGTCTAACAGTAAATCCTGCTCCGTGAGCGTATCCGTGGTATCCCAGGGTACCACCACCAGTTTTTGGGCAAGTATATTATCCGCCACAAAGCCCGCCATATTAACCGGATCCTTGGCCGATGAGAAAGGAGGAGCATACGCATGTTCAAACTCCATGAGATCGTAAATGGTATGGCCATGCTGAATGGCTGCAGACAATACATCAATACGCTTATCCACGCCATCCTTACCGATGATTTGCGCTCCCAGCAATTTGCCGTCTTGTGGTGCAAAGGCCAGCTGGATACTCATCTGTTCGGCATCCGGGTAGTAGCCGGCATGTGATCCGCTGTGCGTGGTGGATACCAGGTGTTCGATTCCGGCGGCTTTCAGGTGCTTGGAAGCCATGCCTGTTGCGGCCACTGTTTTATCAAAAAGCTGAACGATCGCTGTACCAATAGCGCCTTTGTATGTTTCCCGGTTACCCATTACCATGTTGTTGGCACAGATTCTTCCCTGTTTATTTGCGGGTCCGGCCAGGTATACGGGCATTGGTTTACCACTGATCGGGTTTTTAAATTCTATTGCATCACCAATCGCATAAACGGAGGGGTCGGATGTTTGCAGGAACTCGTTCACCATTATCCCGCGGAAAGCGCCCAGCTCCAGTCCGGCAGCGGCGGCCAGCTGCGTATCCGGTTTTACCCCGATCGAAAGCACCACCACATCGGCTTCGGCCGGAGCTTCATTTTGCAGCAGTACATTTATTTTCTTACCGGTTTGTTCAAAACCGGTCACGGCAGTTTTCAGTTTCAGGTCAATCCCTTTACTCCTGATATGTTGCTGCGCCAGGGCAGCCACGGGAAAATCAACCGGTGCCAGTACCTGGCCGGCCATTTCCACCACTGTTACCTGCATGCCCAATTGATGAAGATTTTCGGCCATCTCGAGACCGATAAAACCGGCGCCGATGATCACCGCCTTACCTCCGGGAAACTGTTTCACATATTCTTTGATACGATCTGCATCCGTTACATTGCGCAGGGTAAGAATGCCATTGCTGTCAATACCCGGCAAAGGAGGTTTCACGGGTGAGGCGCCGGGTGCCAGCACCAGTTTATCATAGGCTTCTTCGTAGGTTTCCCCGGAAGAAAGGTTTTTTACTTTTACGCGTTTCTGTTCCTTATCAATTGCTGTCACTTCACTCATCACCCGCACATCAATATTAAACCGCTGCCTGAAGGAAGTTACAGTTTGCAAGAGTAATTTATTCCGGTCGCTGATCACATCGCCAATATAGTAGGGCAGTCCGCAATTGGCATAAGAAACATAGGCACCTTTTTCAAAGATGATGATCTCTGCCTGTTCGTCCAGTCTTCTCATCCGGGCGGCTGCACTGGCTCCTCCTGCCACTCCTCCGATTATTACGTATTTCATCTTACTGATTTTTGCAGGGCAAAGTACCATATAAAATCACTGATTTTATGTGATCATCGTCACACAATACATTTATGTAAACAAGCAGTACAACAGCGGCTGGCAGCGGGGCTGCTGCACTAAATAAATAAAAGCTGATCCTGATCAGTCAATGGCGGCAAAACCGGCGGCCCCGGGCCTCCTGCTGCTGGCTGCCGTTTGTAACAAATGTCACAGATAATGAAGCGGGCCTTCCCTAACTTTGCCAAAACAAATGAAGTATGGCAACTATTGCACTTACCACCCAGGGTTTTAAAGAACAGATATTTGATTATGAAAAGAAAGCCGACTGGGATTACCAGGGTACCTTACCGGCGATTATTGATTTCTATGCCGATTGGTGCGGCCCCTGTAAAATGGTTGCCCCGATATTAGAACAATTGTCGGAAGAATATGCAGGCCGTCTGCTCATCTATAAGGTTAATACCGATATTGAGCAGGAACTGGCCGCTATTTTCGGCATTCAAAGTATTCCTTCCCTGCTGTTTATTGATGCGGCCGGAGAACCGATGATGGAAGCCGGTGCCTACCCCAAGCATATTCTCAAAAAGATTATTGAAGAGCAATTGCTGGTTCCGCAGCAAAAAGAACCGGAATAATTTTATTGCCCTTTTCGGGTGATCTTCTTTTTTATTTCAATTGTTACAGTGGCGGCCGGCAAGCCGTCACTTTTTGCTGTTACGGTTACCGGTCCGCTAGTGTTTTTTGCTCTGATCACCAGCAGGGCCAGCCCATTGAAAGCCTTGCGTTCACTGGCTTTGAATGATTCATGACTTACCGGGTTGCCATTATCCACGCCTGCGATAACAGCAGCTCCTTTTATTTCAAAGCGAACCAGGTTATCGGCTTTGGGCACCAGGTTACCATCTTTATCCAGTACCCGCACGGTGATAAAACTCAGGTCTTCATCATCCGCATTGAGCAGGCGCCTGTCGGGTACCAGTTCAATTTTAGCAGCAGGGCCGGCCGTATTGATTTTTTTCTCCAGCACAGGTTTTCCGTCTCTGCGTGATATGGCCCTTATACTACCGGGTTCATAGGCCACCCGCCACATCACGTGGAGGTCATCACCCGACTTTTTCCGGATGCCCGCCGATTTTCCGTTTACAAATAATTCCACTTCGTCTGCATGATTATAATAGGCCCATACATCCACGCTATCGCCCGTTTTCCAGTTCCAATGCGGAAAAATATGCAGCACCTCCTTATCCGTCCACTCGCTCTGGTACATATAATAAACATCCTTGGGAAAGCCGGCCAGGTCCACCACGCCGAAATAAGAACTTTTTGCCGGCCAGGTATACGGAGTGGGTTCACCCAGGTAATCAAAACCCGTCCAGATAAACATACCGCTCAGGTAGGGATATTTCTTTATTACTTTCCAGGTTTGTTCGTGTGTGGATGACCAGGGTGCACGTGTATTATCGTAAGCCGAAACGGTATAATCCGGGTTCATGCCACTGTTACGGTCTGCGCCTGGCGCCTGTTTGGGAGGCCATACCCGCATGCTGTCCGACGGAAAAAAATATTCTCCTCTTGTTTCCAGGCCGGAGGTGGTTTCGGAGGCAATGAATTTTCTTCCGGGAAAACTATCCGGGAAACTTTTATACAACTGGTGATGATAATTATAGCCTACCAGGCTCATGGCATCACTCTTCAGCAGATAGTTCCAGGTGGGGTACGGATTATCATTTCCCGAGACCAGTTCGCGGGTGGTATCCAGGGCCCTTACAATGGCACATAATTCGCGGGCCATGGCGGTGCCCTGCGGGCGGCCCTGCTCCCTGATTTCGTTACCAATGCTCCACATAAAAACGGAGGGATGATTCCGGTCACGCAGCACCTGGTCTTCCAGGTCGCGTTTGTGCCACTCATCCCAGTAAAGATGATAGTCATAATCCGTTTTTTCTTCTTTCCACATATCAAAGGCTTCATCCATCACAATGAAACCCATCTTATCACAAAGCTCCAGCAGTTCCGGCGCCGGCGGGTTGTGGGAGGTGCGGATGGCATTGCATCCGAAAGATTTTAATAACTCGAGCTGCCGCTCCAGCGCCCGGTAGTTAATGGCGGCGCCCAGGCAACCAAGATCGTGATGATTACATACACCTAAGATTTTCAGCGGTTGTTCGTTGAGAAAAAATCCATTCTTTGCATCAAAGTAAAAAGAGCGGATACCGAATGAAGTGCTGTAGCTGTCGGCCAGCTTTCCTTCTGCATAGACAGTGGAAATGATATTGTATAAATATGGGTGATTGATATCCCAGCGGAGCGGTTTTTTGATGGTAAAGCCCGCAGTGGTTTCGGTGAGGGGCCCTGCCAGGTAAACCGTGTCGCGGGAAACCGCTGCCACAGCAGCTCCCTGCGGGTCGAGGATGAAGTTCACAATGGTTGCTTTCACCGGCTTTCCGGTTGCATTACGGATTTGCAATTTCAGGTTCACCGTTGCCGCTGCTGCAGTTACCCGGGGAGTGGTTACAAAACTGCCCCAATGCGCCACAGCAATATTATTGGTGATTACCAGCCTTACATTCCGGTAAATGCCGCTGCCACTGTACCAGCGTGAGTTGATTTGTTTTGAATTATCCACTTTTACGGCAATTACATTGCGGGCCCCGGATTTTATGTAAGGAGTGAGTTCGTAAGCGAATGAGATATAGCCATTGGGCCGGAACCCGAGGTGATGCCCGTTGATCCATACCTCGGAACAACGGTATACCCCGTCAAATTCAATACGGAACTGTTTATCGCTGGAAGCAGCCGGAACGGTAAATGATTTACGGTACCAGCCGATGCCGCCGGGCAGCGCACCGCCTTCGGGCGTTGCCGGGTTATCTTTTGAAAAAGGAAATTCGATACTCCAGTCGTGCGGCAGGCTCAGCACCCGCCATTTGGAATCATCAAATTTTTCTTCACTGTATTGGTTACTGCGGTCGGTGGTATCTGCATAATAAAATTTCCAGCCTTTATTAAAATTCTCAATACTGCGCTGGGCCGTACTCTTTTGCACTGCAAAGAGCAGTACCATAATTCCGATAAATAGTTTTTGCATGATCAGCCTTGTTAGTGAAGAGGAATTTTACTGTTCTGCTCCACACAGACAGTTGCCGGTAAATTTAATAAATAAGACCGGCCTGCAGTTGCAGGCCGGTCTTATTTTCAGAAAAAGAAATATTTCTTTAATCGGTCACAGTTTTGGGTTTAATAAGCAATTGTTTATCGGCCGGCACATATTTTATATAGCGGCCATCGGCCGTTTTGATGGTACCTGCATGCGGGCCTGCGGGAATAATATCTCCCACCGGCACCATATCTTCGGGATTATAGCCGTACACTTCCCAATCGGATTTCCAGCGGTAAACCGAACCGGGCCGGGGTTGATTTTTTGCTTTTGCCAGTTGTGGTTCTTTGCTGGCTTTTAAATAGGCAGGGCCAGGAGCCTGCGGAAAGCGGCCTTCGCCGTAATTCGTCCGGGGTTTGGCTACCAGCTGGTATTCGAGTGTGCCCGTATGCATGCCGCCATTGAGCTCCACGATATCAAAACCGGTTTCGGTCCGGTTTTTAATGGTCACGCCGTTGAAGTTTTCCATATCCACGGGTGTACAGAATACCCGCAGGGGATTATCATTATTAACAAATATGATATCAGCGAGGATGGGATCCAGGTCCACATGCGCTTTTCCGTTCACCAGTTTGGCCGTGCCATAATCCTGATACCAGTATTCAGGCGATTCGGGGGCGGTAAGGGTGACTCTGCCATGCAAAGGAGTGGGAATAATTTCGCTTACCGTACCTGTACCAATAATTTTCCGGGCAGTAACGCCATTGATCCACCCGCCCACATAGGCATAGGCGATGGATGTACCGGCATAGTTGAGCCCTTCAAAATACCCTCCCGTGGAAACCCCTCCACTGGATGAATAGCTGATACCTTGCACACCAATGGCGTCCTGAAATTGAGCATCTGCGACTCCCTGGATACCAGTTGAATAACCAGGATTTCCGGTTGTTGCGCCCCTCTCACTCAATCCTCTAATTGCAATCTGGGTTCCTCCCAGCGCAGCATTTGTTACATTTAGCTGGCTAAAGCTGGTGTTGGGATTATAAACATTGGAAGCATTATCCACTAAATTATAATTAGCCTGCCAGACATTGGAGTAATTGATATTGGCGCTCACTGTAGCGGCTCCTGAACTGGCAAAATAACCGGCGGTATACCCTGCTGCAGAATTGGTGGCATAAACTCCGGATCCGAGTAAATTCTGAACGGGCGAGCCATAGCTGAAATTGGTTTCATAGCCCAGGTAGCCGCCAATATTGGTGCTGTGGCCGTAAATCGCGTCGGCCGTTCCACTGCTTACCTCCAGTTTGGTGGCCGGGCTAACAACCCCGATACCAAATCTTTGTGCTGCTGTAAAGCGGGCTGCTTCCGTATTATTGGTACGAAAAACCAGGTCAACGAAATCGGTTGTCCCTATAAAATTGACACTGGCACTGGTACTGCTGTTTCCGGATTTATACCAGTTATCGGCCACACCCGAAAATTTTGTCCAGCTGGGACTGGCCGGCGTCCCATAATTAAAATAAACCCCGATACCCTGCCCGTTGGCCATAGCGGCATTCGTATTGTAAACGATCAGGCTGTTGGCAGGACTGGGAATCGTAGCCGCATCGTTAGTATTGGTGAGTGATACTCTGGGAATGAGGATTCCCTTATTGGTACTGGAAACATCCAGTATAGAAGAGGCATTCGCCGAAGCGCCGGTAGTATTTATAGCAAGGCTCTGGGCAAGTGCATCAATTGCCAATAAGCTGAGCAGCAGGGTTAAAATTTGTTTCATACGTATACTGTTAATAGTGAGTCTGCGGGTAAAATACGTATTTATTTTTTTCAGGAAAAGAGGGCTATCTAAGTAAGTGAATTTGATGAATGAAGATATTAATCAAATTTTCATCATGTTCCTGCAGGCTCGCGGGTAATAAAACGAATGCGTCAAAACATATTTATTAAGCTGAGAATTTTTACCAATGCGGTTTTTTTATAGCAAATGTTCTACTTGTACCGTGAAAACATAAAAAAGAAAGCCTCCGTTTGGAGGCTTTGTACCGGAGAGCCCGCCGTGGCGGGAACTGCCGTCCGCCGCGGCGGATATGAATCCCATGCGCTAACCCCTCAATTTCTTAATGAAGTCCCTGCCAGCTCCGCTCTTCAGCCAGCGCTCATATTTTAACGCTGCTGACTTTTCGGAAAATTCCCTGGTGAATATGACTTCCCAGGGACGGTACCGGGAAGTCCACCCACTACCCAAATGATTATGTGATTGAAGCCTGGATTGTAAATCAGTGGTGTACCCGGTATAATATTTACCGGATACTGATGAATAGAGTACGTATACTGTGAACATAAAAAGAAAGCCTCCGTTTGGAGGCTTTGTACCGGAGAGCAGACTTGAACTGCCGACCTTCGGGTTATGAATCCGATGCTCTAACCAGCTGAGCTACCCCGGCTAATATTTTTATTTCTTCCTTTAGAACTGCCGTCCGCCGCGGCGGATATGAATCCGATGCGCTAACCATCCGCCGGGGCGGATACCCCGCCTAATATTCTTAATTACAGGGCTCTGTCAGCACCGGAGCGATTATCCCACCGTGCTAACGGGCGGCAAATATACAGGTTTCTGTATTAATTTCCATTACGGTTCGTATATAAAAAATCTCGGAAAACTGTAAACAGGTGAGTATCAGATCAGCCAAATTTATAAAAGTCTGTCCGTATCTGGTCCACCAGTTCTTTATGTTCAGCACTAAAGGGCTTCCAGGCGATATTCATTTTTTTAAGGTCGTAACAGGCTACCAGGGTTCCTCCGGGGATGGGCTTATTATTTTCATTGCGCTCGTAACCCACAATATAGATGAGATCTGCAATTTCTACGGCCAGTTCCAGATCGTGGGTGGAGAAAATAATGGTATTGATTTCATTACTGGTACTGATCTTTTCAAAACTCGCTTTCACTTCGGCAATATTCACCACATCCAGGCCGGAGAAGGGCTCATCAAAAATCATGAAAAAATGAGAGCAAAGTAACTGTTCAATAATGGCCACCCGCTGTTTTTGTCCGCCCGAAAGCTGGCTGGGCGCCAGGTTGCGCTGGTCAATCAGGCCCCAGTCTTCCAGGTATTTTTCAATAACGGCTTTGCGTTCGCCTGCAGGCACTTCGCCCTGCCGGGTAGCATCCAGCAGCATACCCATCACCGTTTGGTTACGGCTCAGGGGATAGTTTTGCTGTACAAAACCAAGATCCCCTTCCCGAACGGGAACATAACGGGTATTGTCTTTTTTATCGGGGATAGTTATCGTTCCTTCGGCCGGCTGCACAATACCTGAGAGGGCTTTGAAAAAAGTGGATTTACCGCTGCCCGAACGGCCCAGGATTGCCACTACCTGCCCCTGCTCCACACCGGAACGGCTGATATCCTCGATAACAAAAGGAATCGTACTAGTACCAAAATCCCTTATAATCACTTTGTTGCCATAAACCACCTTCAGGTTCTTTACCTCGATCAATGGATTTTTGACAGAATAGTTGGAAAACATGGTGGTGCTTATTTTCGTTTACGATTGGCAGGGAACTGGTTGATGATCGCACGAAGCATAGCATCAATCAGTATACCGATGAGGAATATGGTAATCTGGATCGCAAAGATCTTGGGGAAATTAAGCGCCCGGTTGGTGTCATTGAGGATGGCGCCCATACCGCCGGCTGCTTTGTTCATCGCTTCTACCGAAACCAGCATCATAAAAGTAATACTCAGGTTTTGCCTTACGATCTCGAACAGGAAATCCAGCCGGTCGAGAATCACCACTTTCCACAGCACTTTCCAGCTGCTCATCTTCTGCGATTTCCGCCGTATGATATCCTCTTCCGGAATCTGGTTGATCATCACAATCAGCGAATCAATAAAATAAAAAGACATAAACACCACCAGCAGGGTAATCTGCAGGTTCCTTCCACCACCTGAAATCTGTGTAAGGAAAAGCGTGAACCCCTGAATGGGATTATAGCGCAGTTTCGTAAAGAAAAGTCCTACCGGCTTGAAGAAAGGAATTGTGGTGGAATAAGCAATCAGCGATGAAAAGAACACACTGATCACTGTTGCCAGGAGGCATAATTTCAGGCTGCTGAGGATATGGTAAAAGAAACCCTTCTGCCAGAGATCCTGCCAGCCCACTATCACTTCGCCCAGGTGGGGAAACAGTGTTTTATCAGGCACCAGGAATAACCAGGCCAGCAGCAGCAGGATGATCTGGAAGATGCCTACTGTGGTAATCACCCTTTGATCAACATAGGCAAAGGGGGTGAAAAGTTTTTTCAACATAGCAGTTTATTCAGATAATGAGATCTGTACCCGGCGGTTCTGGGCCTTTCCGGCAGCCGTACCGTTATCTGCCACCGGCTCCGTTTGTCCCTTTCCTTCCACATTGAAACGCTCCGAAGGGAAGGTATTGCTGGAACGCTGAATCAACCAGGCTTTAACCGCCTTGGCCCTGCGATAGGAAAGGTCCATATTGGCATCCGGGTTACCCACATTATCGGTATGGCCAATGATAGAAACTTTTGCATTGGCCGCTATGTTGAGGGCATCAAACAATTTCTGTAATTCAGCCGCCCCCTGGGGAGTGATCTGATCGGAACCGCTGGCAAATTCAATCTTCCAGGAACGTTCAGCAAATTTCTCGCCCTTGTTCTGGGAGTAATCGGCGCTGGTGGATTTGCCGGCTTCCACATTTACCTGGTTCAGGTAAGAAAGATCCACGGCATCTTCGTAAGTGGTAAGGGTTTTCACATTATCCATAAATCCGCCGGGGTTGAGATCCCTGAGCACTCCGGAGAAATAATTGTACACCGATTTATAATAATTGTTACCGCCAGTCAGCCCGAAATATTTTTTATTATCTGATAAATTAGCCAGCTGCGTTCCGCCAACAGGAACGATATTACCCTGGCTGTTGCTCATCGTACTTCCGCCTGAAACGCCGTATTTCATCCAGTCATCCGCCGTTTCGGAACAATCCGTGGGTGAGGTACAGAATACTTTGGGGGCCAGCTGGCAGGCATACTGGAACCAGGGAGAGTATTGCTTGATCTGGTTGGTGGCGGTAAGTGCTGCATTCAGCATATTCACCACCGTTTGGCTGTTCTCCTTCATCCATTTATCACAGCCTACCAGCACACAGGCCATCTGGTTGGGGTATTGTTTTGTGGAAATGATTTTCTGCAGGGTGGTGTTTTTTACGATGTTCCTGTCGCCCGGGAACCAGGTGGCACAACCGTCGATCGCATGCGTAATACTGTTGCCGGTAAGTTTACCCGAAGCATCTTTTGTTTTCAGGCTCACCTGCCTTTTGGCAATTACCTCATCCGCGGCTTTCAGGAAGTCGTCGTCGGGAGCAGGCACAAAATTAATGGCATCCGGATCATACGTGGAGGGATCGGGATTTACCTTGATATTGTTATCAGCCGCATAGCGCACATTCAGGCCCCAGTCGCCATCTCCGATAACCGCACTGATAACGGCACCTTTCATTTTTTGCGGATCTGTTTTCCATTCGGCCGGTCCCATCACACAGTCTTCGCCCATACTGAATCCCACAATACCAACCGTTTTCAGGTTATACTCCTTGCCATAGGCCTTGGTGATCTGCTCGTTCATGGCTGAGAGATAAGCCGGGAAGCCATCTCCCATCAGCGTTACAAACTGAACACCATTGGAAGGATTTTTATTACCAGCAGCATAATCACGGATAAAAGCGAGCTGCTCCCGTTTCATATCCGAAACACTGTTATTGGTGATCATCTTAAGGCGTACTCCATATTTCTCCATCAGAGAGCCCTTGGCAGTTAATAAACCACCATTGGCCGAGAAGATACCACTGTTGGCGAACCATACCCAATTCATCAGGCGTACTTCCTGCTTATCATTCATATTGGCATATTCCAGGTCGGCCACATTGGGCACCGGGAGCATGCTGGTGGCATCGGAGGTATTAACCGTATCATTGGTGATTTCCGATTTTTTGATTTCTTTGGAGTTTTCACTTTTCAGACCGGGTATCCACCCAAAGTGTGAGGCGGCCCATACGAGCCCCACCAGGGGAGCTGCGATAATAATTGCTTTCACAGGCCAGCGTAACCCAGACCATAGAGACTGATTTGCCATAATTCGGATATTTATTAGTATTTAGTCAAGAATATTAAAACTCTTATCGGCTTTTTCATCGGCCTTCATTTCGTAAGAAGCTTCAGCCATTTCCGATACATTCAGGGTTTCCAGCCGTCCCGCATCAATTTGTTTTACAAAGTTCTCCAGTTCGGCCTGCGAAACATTAGCCCCAACGGTGGTGGAGCGGTTCTGATCCAGGAATTCGAGGTTAGAGCGGATCCGGGCAATATTCTGGCTGATTGCCGTGGTGGCGGCGTCCATGGCCTGCTGGTATTTCCAGCCGTCTTTGATCTGGAATACTTCGGCCAGGCCTTCGGTAGCGGATTTCATTTTATTGGTGGCTTCCATTTTTTTGGAAACGATCGAAATGGTGCTGCCCAGGGCATTTACATAAATGCGGGAAGCCGATTCGTTATCCTTCAGCACTTCCAGCACTTTGGCAAACTGGTTGGCATACTGGGTATACTGGCGGGCGGTTGTTTCACTGGCCTTGCCTTCTTCCATCCGTAAAGAAGCGTTCACCCTTGTTTCTTTGGCGTCACGCTTTTTGGCATTGGCTTTTTCCTGGTAACCCTGCTTTTCCAGGTTGATCGCTTCCTGGTCGAGGTTATTGGCCGATTCGGTGAGAGACTTCACCTGGCTGTATTTCTGTTCGGCTTCTGTTTTTGATTTTTCAGCATCATCGATCATGTTGATCCGCACGCCGTCAACGGAAGCAATTTTATCACGTACTTTTTTGAGGGTATCCCGGGCATCATTGTTGAGCATCTCAAGTGTTTCAATGGGATTCCGCCGGATCAGGCTTTTTTCGCCTTTGAAAAGCAGTAATTTACCCCAGTTATAAAGGAAGTTGACGATGCGGGGATAGAGCAATACCAGCACCACAATGATGATCGAAAAGATGATCAGCCAGATGGTTTGCTGGGCATACCGCAACAGCGTGGGTAAAATTTTAAAGAAATAAAAAGAGCCGCCAATCAGGGCGACCCAGAAAAAAAGTTTGGTGAGCGTTTTTTTTGTTTCCGGGTTTTTAAGTTCTGAGGGAAGCTGATTACCAATAACCTGGAAAATAGGTAAACTGGTAAGTTCCGCCGGTAATGAACTTTTCTGGATTATTTCCTGGGCCATATGCAGGGTTTTAAAGTTTAGTTCTGAGCTACTAAGCTACACTAGCTTTCACAATATCCAAAACACTTTGTATTTTATTCAGTACGGTTTGCAGGGCGGCATTGCCGGCCTGGATTTTCATATCGATAGCCTGTATCTGCGGCTGGTACTGGTTACCGAGCTGCGATAATTTCTGGTTGGTTTCATCCAGCGAGCGGGTAAGGGCCTTTATCTGGGCTTCCAGGTCGGCTTTCTCCTTTTCCAGGTCTTCTTTTTCATTTAATTGCTGAAGGGAGAGTGCATTGCGTTCATTATTCTTTTTCTGCACATCGTCTTCGATCATTTTACTCAGCTGGCGCTTGTAGGCTTCCCCGGTATCCAGTACGGTTTGCTTGGTAAGCCCCAGCACCTTAAAACTGGTAAAAGCATTTTGCAGGTTGGCGGCTGAGGCCCCGCCCATGGCTTCTGCGGCATTCCAGAGTTCAAAAAAGTCGACCCCCGGGTTATTTATTTTTTCCAGCGCAGCATAGAGTTTATTCACGATCTCCTCAGTGGTTTGTGCGGGCGCCATCACCTTGGGTACAATAACGGGTTGTGTCTTTGTCTGGGGCTTGGGATCCGCCTGGGCGGCGGGTTGGGTACTTTGTTCATTCTCATTCTGGAGGTACTCTTCGTTGAAAATCATTTTCTTCAGCCCCCCGAATATGCCGCCAAACGTCTTATTGCTTTCTGCCATTAATCAAAATTTGGTAAGTAAAAATAATTAAAAAACAATGTCAGTGCAGTAATTTTTAAACTGCCGGCCATTGCCCGGAAAGGGGCAATGGGTGCGGCCCGTTCCGAATGGACGGCAGGGATCCGTCAGGCCCCCAGCAATTGCTCCAGCCGCCGCTTCAGTTTTCCGGCATCAGGCAGCATTGCCTGCTCCAGTACCATATTCATCGGCACGGCCGGCAGATTGAGTGCCCCCATCACTTCCACGGGGGCATCCAGCCAGTGGAAACAGGCTTTGGAAATGCGCCCGGCCAGGGCTTCTGCAAAGGAATTGTTCTGCTGCTCTTCGGTAAGCACCAGGCATTTACCATGGCGCTTAACCGCCGCAAAAACAAGTTCTTCATCGAGCGGGAAAAGCGTTCGCAGATCTATGATTTCAACAGCGCCCTGCAGTTGCCGGGCGGCTGCTTTGGCCCAGTAAACGCCCATTCCATAGGTTATCACACAGCAGGATTCGCCTCCGGCAATCCGGTCTTCCGCAGCTGCTGCCACCACAGTAGCCTTTCCCAGGGGGATAATATAATCGGCTGAGGGTTCCGTGGTTTTCGCCTCTTCCGTTCCGGGCACCTTGCTCCAGTAAAGGCCCTTATGCTCCAGCATCACCACGGGGTTGGGGTCGAGGAAAGAAGCTTTCATCAGGCCCTTCATATCGGCGGCATTGGAAGGGTACACCACTTTGATGCCTTTAACGGTGAGCAGCGTGCTCTCCACGCTTCCGCTATGGTAGGGCCCGCCGCCGCCATAGGCGCCAACAGGCACCCGGATAAGTGTTTGCACGGGGAATTTGCCGCAGGTTAAATAGCAGCTTTTGGATATCTCGGTAACCAGCTGGTTGAAGCCGGGATAAATATAATCGGCAAACTGTACTTCCACGATGGGTTTGATGCCCAATGCGCTCATCCCCACCGTTGAGCCAATGATATAGGCTTCCTGGATAGCGGTATTAAAAACCCGGTGATCGCCAAACTGCTCTGCAAGCGTGGCGGCTTCCCGGAATACACCCCCCAGCCGGCGACCAACATCCTGTCCGTATAGTATTGCCTCGGGAAAGGCCTCCATGATTTCGCGGATGGCAAAAAGCGCTGCATCCACCATCAGTACTTTTTCTTTACCGGCTGGATTGCGTTCTCCGGTTTCTTCCGTTACGGGTGTTGGCACAAATACAAAATCTTCCACCCCGGCCGGATCCGGATCGGGGGCGGCTGCCGCTTCACTGAAATGCTGCGCCACCAGGGCTGCCGCTTCTTCTTCAATTTGCCGCAATTGGTTTTCGCCGGTACCCAGCTCCAGAAGGCGGGTCCTTAATTTGGGACCGGGATCATCCAGGCTATGTTTCAGCAGGTCGTCGGCCGAACGGTAAAACTCTTTGCGCACCCCGCTGGTATGATGCCCCAGCAGGGGCACTTTGGCGTGCACCAGAAAGGGGTGCCGCTCCCGGCGAACTTCCTCCACCACATTCTTCATTATCTCATAGCTCTTGATAAAATCACTGCCGTCAATACTGATCCGGCTGATATTTTTATACCCCTTGATCATCTCACTGGCATTGCAGGTACGGGCTTCTTCGGCCGATACGCTGATGCCCCAGTTATTATCCTGAACCAGGTAGATTACCGGCAACTGGTGCAGTGCTGCAAACTGAAACGCCTCACTCACTTCTCCTTCGGTAACCGAAGCATCCCCCAGGGAGCAGATCACCACGGGATTTTCGCCAGCCGGCCCTTTTTTCAGTTTAACCGATCCGATCTTTTCCAGGTACTGTATTCCCTGCGCAATGCCCGTGGTGGGAATGGCCTGCATACCGGTGGCGCTGCTTTGATGAATGATGGTGGGCTTATCCGCTCCCCGGTAATTGGGATGCGAGTAATACTCGCGGCCGCCGGTGAAGATATCGGGCCCCTTGGCCAGCAGTTGCCACATCAGTTCTTTGGGACTGAACCCGATGCCGAGCAGGAGGCTTTCATCCCGGTAATACGGACTCACAAAATCGCAGGGCAATAACTGGAAAGCCGTGGCCAGCTGAATGGCTTCGTGCCCCCTTGAGGTGGAGTGAACATATTTGCATACAGAACGGTTGGCCTCATATGTTTCGGCCATCACCCTTGCTGTTTGCATCAGCCGGTAGGCGTTGAGAAGAATTTCGGGGTCAAGCATTTTCAAAAATAAATATTAATCGCGGAAAGAAACCGCCGGCAAAGAAGAAAGGGAGATTTCGAAAAACGGGACACCAAACCCTGCAAAAAAGGCCGTACGCATGCACGGCCCCTGTGGTAAATAATTGAAAGTATCATTTGATCTCCAGGCTGAGTAGCTTCTGATCTTCGATCATTGCTTCCAGCTCATCCCCCACCACGCATTCGCCCACGCCGGCGGGCGTTCCGGTAAAGATGAGGTCGCCGATATTGAGAGAGAAATAATTGGAAACATGCTCAATGATGGCATCGAAGCTGAACATCATTTTACCAGAATTACCCTGCTGCACCAGTTCTTTGTTTTTGTACAGGCAGAAATTGATATTCTTTTTATTGAGGGCCGGGGTGATATCAATAAATTTTCCAACAGCCGCAGAGTTATCAAAGGCCTTGGCTTTTTCCCAGGGCAGTCCCTTCCGTTTCAGTTCATCCTGCAGGTCGCGGGCGGTAAAATCGATGCCCACGGTGATTCCGTTGTAATAGTTGCCGGCATGGCGCTCCTGGATATATTTTCCGTTTTTGCAGATACGAAGTACCAGTTCACATTCGTAATGCAATTCATTGGTGAATTCGGGATAGTAAAAAGGAGTGTGATTTTGCAGTAAAGCGCTTTTGGGCTTCATGAATATCACGGGTTCGTCGGGTATCTCGTTGCCTAATTCTTTGGCGTGGTCCGCATAATTGCGTCCTACACATATTATCTTCATTAACTGGCTTTTTAAAGGTAAATCGGCTGTGAAACACGAATATATACAAAAGGCCTAAAATAAACAATTAAAGGCCCTTCATTAACCCTTTGATAAGATCAGGGTTTGATGGACAGCTGGTTGAAGGCAGTCATAGTTGGACCGATACCGGCATGGATAAAACTTTCGATAGCTTCCACGGATTTTTCCACTTTGAGCAATACCTGAGGTTCCTCACTTTTGAGCCATTTACTCAATACAAAATCTGCCTGCATGCCTTTGGGGAAGTTATTACCGATTCCAAAACGGAGTTTGGGATAGTCGGCCGTACCCAATACCGCTTCAATATCCCGAAGGCCGTTATGGCCACCGGCACTACCGCCCGGGCGGATCCGGATCTTATCAAGCGGCAGGGCAATATCATCCACGATGGTCAAGGTATTTTCCAGGGGTACTTTCCCGGTGTTCATCCAGTACAGGAAGGGGCGGCCGCTCTGGTTCATATACTGGGTGGGACAGATGCAAATCACCGGTTTGCCCTTGTATTTCACTTCCGCCACATAGGCCAGTTTATCCACCCTAAACTGTCCGCCATGTTTCAGCACAAATGTATTCACCACATCAAATCCGATATTGTGACGCGTATTGGCATATTCTTTACCGATATTTCCCAGTCCAACGAGTAAGTATTTCGACATAAGATTAATTCAGAAGGAACTTACCGGTTGGGTCACCTTTTCAGGGGGTGACTCACCCGGTAACCTGTCTCATTTAAATCATGGTATCCAGTACCTGCTGTAATTCGGCTTCGGTTTTGATCAGCACATCGCGGGCCTTGCTGCCCTGGTTGGCGCCCACAATTCCGGCGGCTTCAAGCTGGTCCATCAGCCGGCCGGCCCGGTTATAACCCAGTTTCATCCGGCGCTGTAATAAGGAAGTGCTTCCCATCTGGCTGGCAACGATGAGGCGGGCCGCATCTTCAAAGAGCGGATCCTTATCGCTCATATCAAAGTCTTTTCCTTCCATTTCTTTTTCATCCACGTATTCGGGCAGCAGGAAAGCACCCGGGTAGCCCCGTTGCCCGCCGATAAAGTCAACAATACGGTCAACTTCCGGCGTGTCTACAAAAGCGCATTGCAGGCGCACCAGTTCGCCATTATAACTGATGAGCATATCTCCTTTGCCGATGAGCTGCTCGGCGCCCCCGGTATCCAGGATGGTGCGGCTGTCGATCTTACTGCTCACCTTAAACGCAATACGGGCCGGGAAGTTGGCCTTGATGGTACCCGTGATAATATTCACCGAAGGCCGTTGTGTGGCGATGATGAGGTGGATCCCCACTGCCCGGGCCAGCTGCGCCAGCCGGGCAATCGGCATCTCCACTTCTTTGCCGGCCGTCATGATCAGATCGGCAAACTCATCCACCACCAGTACAATAAAGGGCAGGAACTGGTGACCTTTTTCGGGGTTCAGTTTGCGGGCTACAAATTTTTCGTTGTATTCCCGGATATTGCGGCATCCGGCTTCCTTCAGCAAATCGTAGCGGTTATCCATCTCAATACAAAGGGCATTGAGGGTATGCACCACTTTTTTGGTATCAGTGATAATGGCTTCATCCTCGCCCGGCAGCTTGGCCAGAAAATGTTTTTCGATAGTTTTATAAATGCTCAGTTCAACTTTCTTCGGATCCACCAGTACAAATTTGAGCTGCGAGGGATGTTTTTTATACAGGAGGGATACCAGGATGGCATTCAATCCAACTGATTTACCCTGCCCTGTGGCGCCCGCCATCAGCAGGTGCGGCATCGAAGTGAGATCCACGATAAAATTCTCATTATCGATCTTCTTGCCAATGGCAATGGGGAGGGTGAAATTATTTTTCTGGAATTTTTCTGAGGCCAGCAGGGTTTTCATGCTCACCACGGATTTTTTTGCATTGGGCACTTCGATACCGATGGTGCCCTTACCGGGGATGGGAGCAATGATACGGATACCCAGGGCGGCCAGACTGAGGGCGATATCATCCTCCAGGTTTTTGATGCGGGAGATGCGAACCCCGGCGGCCGGAACAATTTCGTAAAGGGTTACGGTGGGCCCCACGGTTGCCGCTATCTTCTGAATTGTGATATCATAATTTTTCAGGGTATTGATGATCTGGTTCTTATTATTTTCCAGTTCATTCGTATCCTGTACAATTTTTTCGCTGCCATAGGTTTCCAGCAGCTCCAGCGAGGGATATTTATAATCCCGCAGATCGAGGATGGGATCGTAGGGTTTGGCGCTGATTTTCGGTTCTGCCGCTTTGGCTTCTTCGGCTGCTTTTTCGGGTGTTGTTTTTATTTCCAGTTCCAGGGCGCCCTCTCCGGTGCTTTTTTTCTTCGTTACGGGTTCGGTTACCACCGGTTCCGGCAGGATGATCGGCTTCACTTCAACCGGCGGCACAACAATCGGTTCATCGGCCGGCAGTTCTTCTTTTTCCACCATACTGATGGCATGCTGCAACGTATTTTCTTCGGCTACAGGAGAGTTCATCATACCCGCATTTCCTTTGAGGGTATTGGCTTTGCCGGCAGCTGAAAGGGTTTCACTTTCTTCTTCCTTTTCTTCTGCAACCGGCCACTCCACTTTTTCGCTGATCTCCTCGGGCAGGGCTTCGCCTGCTTCATCCGGTCCTTTTATTTTTTTGGCAGGCAGGCGGAAAACCGGGTTGAAACGCCAGATGATATAGGCCAGTACGGCCACCGCCAGCACACCGATCGCACCCACTTCCCCGATGGTTTTGTATAACCATTCCCGCATCATATCCCCGGCAGCGCCTCCCCAGGGAAAGGCTGCACCGTTGAAAATAACAGCAGCCGCCACACTGATAAGCGGCAGCCCCAGTAACAGGTATTTGATATTGCGGATAACAGAAAATACTTTCCTTCCGAAAAAGAGGTTGACACCCACCACAAAAAGAAAAGTACAGAAGAGATAAGAAGCCACGCCAAAACCGCGGCGGATAAATACTTCGGAAACAAAAGCGCCGAAAGTGCCCAGCAGGTTCTGTACTTTGATATTGTTTACCAGCAGCATCCGGTAGCTGAACTTATCCTGGTCTTCATCCCAGGTAAAAAGGTAAGAGGTAAAGGCAATAAATAAAAAGATGGCCAGTAACAGCAGGATGCTGCCGGCAATTTTATGCGTGCGCTCGTCTTTCAACAACTGCTTCACCTCCACGGTTTCTTCTTTTTCGGGTTTCAGCTGTTCGGGATCCGCTGCTTTTGCCTTCGCTGATTTCAGTTTATTCGCCATCGGTAACAAAGATATAGAAAACCCGTACTGCAAAAGCAGCAGAAAATCAGTAAGCCATACCTGTCATATCATTGTTTTTACGTAGGTTTGAGCAAACAGCGAGAACTTGTTACGCCCTGTTACCCTGCTCATATTGCTATTGGCCGCTGCCGGCGGCTTTGCACAACCAGGTGCTGATACGCTGCTCATCCCTGCGGGCAGTGTTAAGACAAGCTTAAATATTACGGGCAAAACGCTGATGTATATCGACTCAGGCGCCTCCCTGCCGCTTCCGGAATTGGGCAACCGGAATTTTTTACCCATTATTTCGTATAAATTCGGGAGGTCGTTAACCCCCGTGCAGGTTACCTATGTGTATTACCTGAAGATCCGGCTCTTCAATGATGAGGATACCAGCAGCCGCCTTTTCATCTTCCCCGGCACCCTTTTCCGGGAAATCAGTTTATACGATCCTGATCACGATTACCAGCTGATCAATGAGCCGGAAAGAGAAGAGGGGTATCAAAGCATAACGCTGGCCCCGCATACCAACCGCACCCTGATTGTAAAACTCCGGCCGGCCAAGTACGAAAACGATAAGTTCAATATCCGGCTCATTCGGGAGAATTTTATTACAGAGTACCGCACCCTGATGGAGAACAGCCGGCCCGACCTGCTTACGTTCGGATATGTGATCAGCGGGGTTTTGCTGATGATGGTATTGTTTATGATCACCAACTTTTTCATCCACTTCAAAAGAGAGTTCCTGCTGAATGCCATCTATTCGTTCTGTATGTTCCTGCTGGTATTCCTGAACTCCTACCTGCTGATGGCCAGTACCCGCTTTGCCAGCTTCTTCATGAGCTATTTTGATCTTTTCTTGCTGATCACCGGCACCGTTTTTTATATCCTCTTTACCCGCCGTTTCCTGGATACGCGTAACGAATACCCGGTACTCGACAGGATATTACGCTATACCCAGTTTTTCATGCTGGCGAGTATGCTGGTATACACCCTGCTGAACTTCTTCAGCAACCTGTACCCGGTTCAGTCATGGCTGGAAGTGGGTATGAAATTTATCAGTCTGATCATGGGTGGTTATTTTATTGTGCTGGCGCTGAAACAAAAGAACCGGCTCTTAAACTATATCGCTGCCGGCAATGCGGCCCTGGTGCTCTTTTCAACAATCTCATTACTGATCATCATCAGTACCAAAAAATCAGCCACGCTGTTTACTTCCTCGCTTTTTTATTATAACCTGGGTATCACGTTTGAGCTGGTATTTTTCCTGCTGGGGTTAACGTATAAGAACAGGAATGAACTGATTGAAAAGACCCGCGAACAGGAGGCATTGAAACTCTATGCCGAGAAGAAAGAGTTTGAAACCCAGCTGGCCATCATGAAAGCCCAGCAGGAAGAACGCAATCGCATCAGCGCCGATATGCACGACGATCTCGGTGCGGGCATGACCACCATCCGCCTTTACAGTGAGCTGGCCCGTACCAAGCTGGGCAATCATTCAATACCGGAAATCGATAAGATATCTTCTTCTTCCGATGAGCTGCTCAATAAAATGAATGCCATCATATGGAGTATGAGCAGCAGCAACGACTCTCTCGGAAACATGATCGCCTATATCCGCAGTTATGCGCTGGAATACCTGGAAGGCACCGGCATCGAATGCCATGTGAGCATCCCCGATAAACTGCCTGATATTGAAGTGATCGGCGAAATACGGCGCAATGTATTCCTGGTGGTGAAAGAATCACTGAACAACCTGGTAAAGCATTCGCAGGCTACGGATGTTTGGATCTGCCTGGAAAAAGTACCCGGCGGTTTAACACTTTTTATTCAGGATAATGGCATCGGCATTGTGCCGGATAAGCTCCGCCAGTTTGGCAATGGCCTTAAAAACATGAAGAAACGGATGGCCGATGTGAACATTGAATTCAGCATCGAAAACAATAACGGCACCCTCATTAAACTGCACCGGAAAATTCCGGGTTTCTAATTTTTTTTGCTCACTCCCAGCAACAGCAGCAGCCAGCCGGCAATAAACGCAACACCTCCCAGTGGCGTTACAGCGCCGATCCAGTCCATCCCCCACTGCCCGTTTTTGGCAAAGCATAACAGGTATAAAGAGCCCGGGAAAATCATCATGCCGGCAATGAACAAGCGCCCGGCCCAGATAATCCGGCTATTGGAAAATACGGCGTAGAGCAGGCCGGCCGCCAGCAACGCAAAAACATGATAGAACTGGTATTTGACAGCCGTTTCCCAGGTTTGCAGGATATCCGGCGTAAATATCTTTTTTAACCCATGGGCGCCAAATGCACCCAGGCCAACCGCCAGGGCGCCCATGAATGCGGCAAATTGTAGAAAGCTTTTTTGCATATGAGAGAATTTAGGATGAAACGGCAGGTTATTTATTTTTGGAAAGCGCTTGCAGGTTCCTTTGAAAGTTTCAGGTGTTTACGTTGTTAAGGATGGCGGTTAAACTGTCTGCCGTGAGCGCATCCGCTTTCAGCAGGTATTGTGCCTGCCCGTAAAACGGGCTGCGTTCTTTCAGTTTTTGTTCAATAAAAAAAAGCAGTTCGGCGGGATTCAGTTTTTTCAGCAGGGGGCGTTGCTGTGTTTCGTGCCGGATACGATCCAGGATAAAGGGAGCGCTTGCCTGCAGGTATACGGTGATACCATTCGCATTCATCCATTTCATATTATCAGCAAAGCAGGGCGTGCCGCCGCCGCAGGCCACCAGGCAGTTTTCCTTTGTTATAACCGCCTGTAATGTGGCGGCTTCCTGTTCCCGGAACCAGGCCTCTCCCTTCTGTTCAAAAATACCGGTGATGGTTAGCCCGGTGCTTTTTTCGATCTCCTGGTCGAGATCAATAAAGTGCAGGCCATGGGCCGACGCCCACTGCCGGCCCCAATAAGATTTACCCGACCCCATAAAGCCAATGAGAAAAATATGCATGGCAGATAAGTTGTAACGAATCTGCCTGCAAAATTAGGCTATTTGAAATGAGTATGCCTGCCAAAGCGAAAACCGGCGCCGTAAAATCAGGCTTCTGTTGCTTCGGCCTGCATCAGCAATGCGGCTTTGGGAAAGAGAATGTTATTTTCGAGGTGTACATGCTGGTGCAGATCATTCTCAAAGGCCTTCAGTTCTTCCAGGCAAACACGATGCGTGGTGCAGGCATCGGCGGGCGGGGTATAATTGCCGGTGATTTCGCGGATGGCAAACATAAGCTGTCCGGCATGATCGTGTTCGTGTTCCATCACGGCAATCGGTGCATGGATATACCCGGCCGGAATACCGGTGCGCCCGGCAGCCGCCGCAATTTCCTTGATACGGGGGAAGAGAATATTTTCTTCTTTGTAAAGATGCGGGATCAATTCCTGTTGCACCTCAGTAAAAAGGGCCTGCACTTTTTGCATATACGGATAGCGCCCACCGTGCTTGGTAACCACTTTGGCCACATGTGCTTCAATAACCGGCAGGGCCTGGCGCACATAAAAATGATGCCGTAATACAATATACCCGATCAGCTGATCCGGCGTCATCGCCGAAAAATCCATGCCGGCCGGTGACGGAGACATGGCGGCTTCCAGTTCCGGCAATATCGTTTCCAGGCTGATATTTTTTTCTGCACAGGCTTCCCCGAGCGGGCGTTTACCACGGCAGCAGAAATCGAGGTTGTATTTTTCCAGCACCGGCACCAGTTCGTGGTGTTCCAGTACAATCGCGGATAAGGTTTGATCGGTTAAGTTATTCATACGAAAATAATTTTTGTCAAATTTCGGCAGGATAGAATTCCTTCTTTATGATTCAACGCATCTTTGCCCCTGCGGCCTCATTTTTTCTTTCAGCGCCCGCCGCCAGGTTCAGCAGCAGTACCCCCGAACACATAATCAGCGCCGCTCCCAGTAACCAGTGATCGGCATGCGGAATGGCGATATATCCAAAACCGGCAATGCCCTGTGCCATCAGCAGCACTTCATTGATCACGATGCCCGCCACAAAAATCCAGCAGGCTATGCGTATCCGGCGACTGATCATCCAATTGGCAGCAGCCAGCGCATAGCCGATCAGGAACAGGGTGATGACCCCCAATAATACCAGGTGAAGATAACCGATCACGATCGGGCGGAAGCCGAATGCAAGCTGGCTCAGCGCAGGATGGGTAGAGCCCAGTTGCAGCAGTAATTTTACCGAGAGGGCAATGGCGGATAAGCCCAATAAGCGGCGACTGAGCGGAGCAAACAAAATTTTATAAATGGCGCTGTTGCGGCGGATCAGCTGTACAAATTGTACCCACGCAACACCTTGCGCCAGTGCAGCCAGTATCACCAGGACATACACCCATACGGGTATGGGCATCCACAGGGCCGATAAAAAATAAGCCGGCACACAGGCCGTGGCAAAGAGCCAGAATATACGGCCCAATGGCCGCCGGTTGGTCAGCAGGTTTTCCATCCGGCAGATGAAGAGCCCCATGGCAGCGAAAAAAAACCAGCCGTTATACTGAAAATGCAGAAAGTAATACTGCGCTGCCAGGTACCAGTTGGCATGCACAATTTTACCGGCCATCATACCGGCCAGGAAGAAAGCGCCCAGGGAAGACAATACATTAAATACGAGCGCCGCCCTGAACCAGTTGCCGGCGGCAGCCCGGGGCTCCTGCCTGCTCTGATCGGCCAGGTATGTAACCGCAAAAATCCAGGATACAAAAATGGAAGCCGTTGAAAAAAATATGGATGCCCATCCGTATCCCTGCAGCGGGAAAGACAATAACATACCATAAGCCGTCAGGAGGTTACCCATCAGCAACCCGTGATAACGCCTGAAAGCAGAAGGGTCTTTACCGCTGAAACGGTTCACCATCAACACCATCAATACCTGGGTGATCCATCCGCCAAAAGCAAAATGCGAATGCCCGTGCAGCAGGTGTTTCTGATCCACAAAAGGAAGGGAAAAAGCAATTTTATAACGAAGCGTTACCCCGATGAGGGCCACAATGAGTAAGTTGAGAAAACAAATCCGTAACCACCGGCGCAACGAAAAGTCCATAGTACACTTTTGCACGCAAATTAATTACAGCGCCGGCAATTGATTATGACTGCAATCATACACTAACAATACACTTTACCTTTTTCGATAAGGAGCTCGCCCCGTTCGTGCATGTGGCGGATGGAGCGGATAACGGTTTCCACCCGCAGGCCGGTCATGCTCGCAATCTGCTGCCGGGTAAGTTTCAGCTGGTTGCATTTATCGCAGTAATTCTTTTTCTCTTTCTTAAGATAATTCAGGAGGGTGCTGATGCGATGTTCGGGGTCTTCGTGGGCCAGCGCTTTCAACAGTAAAAATTTAAACCGCACACGGTGCGCCAGTAATTTACTGAAGGCAAAATGCAGCTGGGGATCTTCAGCGATCAGTTTATGAAAAACAGATTTGTGCAGCCGGATAATGGTACTGTCGGTATCTGCAATAGCCGTAGCGGCATAAGGCCCTTCATCAAAAAGCGGCAGTTCGCCAAAACATTCACCGGGATCCACAAAGGTTTGAATAAAGGACCTCCCCTCCTCATCAATATTTTCCCAGCGCACCCGGCCTTCTACCAGTTCATAGTAAAAATTGCAGATGCCTCCCTCGGCGAAAATTGTTTCTCCCTTTGCCACTTTTTTGTAAACGGCACCATAAGCCAATAGCAGATCAATGTCTATCATAAATAATGACAGTCTGGTATATCTGTCGGGTTCAAAACTATGGCCGCACCTTTCGTTTGCACATGATATTCAACAAGATCCGGTATGATTCTGGTCATACAAACGGCACAGATAAAGAGATTCAGGGGTTCCGGTCAAAGAATTTCTGCCGGTTCCGGGGCAATATGATTCTACGCATAAGAATGAAAACAGCTGCGTAGTAATCTTGTAGTGTCAATTCTAAAATTAAAAAAATATACGTGTATGAAAAAACTATTTTTTACAGGATTCCTTGCCTTATCCTTAGCTGTCCTGTACTCCTGCGGAGGGGGCAACAGCAATGCCGGAACAGCTTCTTCCGGCAAAACTGAAACTACCGCCAACGGAAACCCTGCCTACGATCCTAACAGGGGCGAGGGTAAGTTTACCAAAGTGGATGTTACACCCGGCCTCAATACGGCCATGGCCGAAACCGGCAGTAAGGTATACAGTGTAAAATGCCAGAGCTGCCATAAGCTTACAGACGAAAAACTGGTAGGCCCGGGTTGGAAAGGGGTTACCAGCCGGCATGCTGCCGAATGGATCATGAACTTCATTACCAATACCGACGAGATGCTGAACAAGGATCCGAAAGCACAGGCGCAACTTGAGATCTGCCTGGTTCGTATGCCCAACCAGAATCTGAATGATGAGGAAGCACGGGCTATCTATGAGTTTCAGCGGCAGAACGATGGAGTGAAATAAAGCTTCACCCGGGCGGCAGCAATACAGCAGGTATAGGCTGCCTGTACTTAGCCGCTGCTCCGGCTCCCGGAAAACTGACTGGTTCGCAATTTCAAATCCTAAATAATACATACAATGAAAAAGGTAACCCTGTATGGCGGATACCTGCTGGTATCCGCCATGGTGATGCTTTTGCCCTCCTGCAAACCCAAAAACGCAGGCAATACGGTGAGCGCCGATGCTGCCGAAAAGGCTTATGTAGCACCTGGAAAATATGACGCCTATTACAATTTTGTATCGGGCGGTTTCAGTGGTCAGATGAGTGTTTATGGTTTACCCAGTGGCCGTTTGCTGCGGGTAATTCCTGTTTTTTCGGTGGATCCTGAAAAAGGATATGGCTTCAGTGAAGAAACAAAAGCCATGCTCAACACCTCTCATGGTTTTGTACCCTGGGACGACCTGCACCATCCCGAAATGTCGCAAACCAATGGCGAAATAGACGGCCGCTGGGTTTTTGGCAATGCCAATAATACCCCCCGCGTGGCCCGTATTGATCTCAGCACGTTCCGCACTGCCGAAATTATCGAGTTGCCCAACAGTGCCGGTAATCACTCCTCTCCTTTCATCACCGAAAATACAGAGTATGTGGTGGCAGGTACCCGTTTCAGTGTGCCACCGGATAATGCCAACGGCGATGTGCCCATTAATACCTATAAACAGAATTTCAAAGGCACCCTCAGCTTTATCAGTGTTGATAAAAATTCAGGCAACATGGACATCGCTTTCCAGATCCAGTGCCCGGGTGTCAACTTCGACCTCAGTCATGCCGGTAAAGGCAAATCACACGGCTGGTTCTTCTTCAGCTGTTATAATACCGAACAGGCCAATACCCTGCTCGAGGTGAATGCCTCACAGCGGGATAAGGATTTTATCCTGGCTGTAAACTGGAAAAAAGCCGAAGAATACCTGAAAGCCGGCAAGGGCAAAAAGCAGGCGGTGAAATACGCCAGCAACCGGTACGATGAAAAAACACATACCGCCACTTCCACCATCAAAACCGAAGTAACTGTACTGGATTCAAAAGAACTGGCCGATATGTGCTATTTCATCCCCTGTCCCAAATCACCGCACGGCTGTGATGTGGATCCTACCGGCGAATACATTGTGGGCAGTGGTAAACTGGCGGCCCTCATCCCCGTATTCAGCTTTGATAAAATTCAGAAAGCGATTGCCGCCAAAGACTTTGCGGGTAATTACGACGGCATCCCTGTTATCAAATACGAATCAGCCCTTTATGGTGAGGTGAAGAAGCCCGGTCTGGGCCCCCTCCACACCGAATTTGATGGCAACGGAAATGCCTATACCTCATTCTTTGTTTCCAGTGAAGTGGTGAAATGGAATATCAAGGATCTGAAAGTGGTGGACCGCGTGCCTACTTACTATTCTGTGGGCCACCTTTGTATACCCGGCGGCGACAGCCGGAAACCTTCTCCCAAATACCTGATTGCCTATAATAAAATCACAAAAGACCGTTACCTGCCCACCGGTCCGGAACTGGCACAAAGCGCCCAGTTATATGATATCAGCGGAGACAAGATACAACTCATCCTTGATTTCCCCACCATCGGCGAACCGCACTATGCACAGGCTGCCCCGGCTGATTTGATCCGTAACCGCTCGGTGAAGTTTTATAAGATTGATGAAAATGCAAATGGCTACGTATCCAAAGGCGAAGGCGCCACCAAAGTGGTACGGGAAGGCAATAAAGTTCATGTGTATATGACAGCCATCCGCTCACACTTCTCCCCGGATAATATTGAAGGCATTAAGCTGGGAGATGAAGTATATTTCCATGTAACCAACCTCGAGCAGGACTGGGATGTGCCGCATGGCTTTGCCGTTAAAGGCGCCGCCAATGCCGAATTGCTGATCATGCCCGGTGAAACGCAAACTTTGAAATGGGTGCCCGACCGCGTGGGAATGTTCCCGCTTTATTGCACCGATTTCTGCAGCGCCCTTCACCAGGAAATGCAGGGCTATGCACGCGTATCCCCTGCCGGCAGCAATGTACCGTTGACCTTCAGTACCGGTACCAATCAGCCCAAAGCGGATAGTGCCGCTGTTAAATAATAATTAATCCGGCTAACCGGGTGAGCCTCCCTTTCGGGGCGGCTCACCCAATTACCGGAAGCCTTTCACCCATAACTATTAACCAGGAAAATGCAGGGTAAAAGCAGGGATAAGAGCTCAGGTTGTTAAAATACGTACCCGGCATTTTTCTTATGTAACCATCCTCGTCATGAAAAATAAAGGGATCAAACCCGTCAGCCGTATTATTTTGCTGCTGGCCGCCATCGCCCTGGCCGCTGTGCTCTTCACACCGATGTGGCGCATTGATCTCAATGCACCCCAATATCCTGAAGGCCTTAAATTATTAATCTTCGCCAGCAAGCTGGGCGGAAATGTTGATATCATCAACGGACTCAATCACTATATCGGTATGAAAACCCTCCATACCAGTGACTTCATCGAATTCCGTTTATTACCCATCCTTATTGGCGTATTCATTGCTGCCTATGCGCTCGTGGCCCTGGTGGGCCGCAGAAGCTGGCTGTATATTTTATTTGCCGGCTTCGTTTGTTTTGGTATTGTGGCCATGATCGATTTCTGGCGCTGGGAATACAATTACGGGCATAACCTCAACCCCGATGCCGCCATCATTGTACCGGGCATGGCCTATCAGCCCCCGCTGATCGGCTTTAAACAACTGCTCAACTTCGGCGCCTATTCCATCCCCGATACGGGTGGCTGGATCTTTATAGGTGTTGGACTGGCCACCCTCCTGCTGGTATTTTTTGAATGGCGGCAGTGGAAAAAAATGAAAAAAAATATCCCCGTTGCCTTCTTCGCCTTGCTGGGTGGCAGCCTGGTTTTCAGCGGCTGCCAGTCGGGCCCCGAACCGTTGCAACCGGGCCGCGATAATTGTTCCTTCTGCAAGATGACGATCAGCGATCGTCGCTTTGGTGCCGAGATTGTAACGAAGAAAGGAAAGGTTTACAAATTTGATGATGCCCTCTGCATGCTCTCTTTTGCAAAAGCCGGTTCGCTCGAACAAAAAGATATCGGCGCTTATTATATCACCAATTTTTCGGGCAACCACGAACTGGTGAATACCCAAACGGCGCTCCTCTTACAAACAGAAACCCTGCGGGGACCGATGAACGGTAATCTCACCGCCTTTACGAGTGAAGACAGCATGAAAAAAATTGCCGGCGATTATAACGGACAGGCCGTGAGCTGGCAGGAATTATTGAAATGAAAAAATTGTTGCTCATAGCAGTTATCCAGGTAGCCGGGCAGCTTTCCCTGCAGGCCAACACCCTCTATGTGGGGCCACACCGCAGCATTACCAGCATCCGGACGGCCCTGGCCATGGCCGCAAACGGCGATACCATCCGGGTGGATGCAGGCACGTACCGCGAAAAAAACCTGGTCATCAATAAACAGATCATGCTGCTGGGGATCAACCAGCCCGTACTCGACGGAGAAAAAAAATACGAGATCCTTTCCATTAAAGCCAATGCTGTGGTGATCGATGGTTTTACCGTACGGCACTCCGGCTCTTCCTCAATAGAAGACATTGGCGGCATCAAAATATATCAGTGCCGGGATGTGGTGATCCGCAATAATATCCTGGAAGATAATTTCTTCGGGATCTACAGTTTACAGGGCACCAATTGCCTCATACAGAATAACCACCTGTCCGCCTTTGGAGAAGAAGAGCTGGAAAGTGGAAATGGCATCCACTGCTGGAAAAGCGACAGCATGCGCATCATCGGCAATACCATCACCGGTCACCGTGATGGCATCTATTTCGAATTTGTTACCAACTCCATCATCTGGCGCAATACCTCGTATAAAAATATCCGGTACGGACTGCATTTTATGTTTTCGCAGAACAACAGTTATGTTACCAATATCTTCCGCAACAATGGCGCGGGCGTGGCGGTTATGTATTCGCACGGGGTAAAAATGTTCAATAACTATTTCCAGGAAAACTGGGGCGACGCCGCTTATGGCTTGTTGCTGAAAGAAATTACAGACAGCTATATCGAAGGCAATCATTTCGAAAAAAACACAAGCGGTGTTTATATGGAAGGCGCCAGCCGCATCGTAATGAAACGCAACAGTATCCGCAATAACGGCTGGGGACTGAAAATACAGGCCAGCTGTATGGATATTGAAGTAACCCATAACGATTTTACCGGCAACACGTTTGATGTGGGCACCAATGGTTCACTGGTGCTGAATACGTTTAACAATAATTACTGGGATAAATACGAAGGCTATGATATCAATAAAGACGGTACAGGCGATATCCCCTACCGGCCGGTGAGCCTCTACTCGATGATCGTGGAAAAAAATCCGCCGGCCATGATGCTGTTCCGGAGTTTTATGACCTCCCTGATGGATAAAACCGAAAAAATCATCCCCACCCTTACCCCCGAAAACCTGAAAGACGAACACCCGCTGATGAAGCGGCAGTCAGATTAATTATTAAAACCATTTTCATGATCATTGCCAGTAATGTGTCTAAACAATTTGGAAAGCTGAAAGCGCTGGATAATGTATCCCTCACCTGCAACCGCAGCGAGTGCATTGCGCTGGTGGGGCCCAATGCCAGCGGCAAAACCACGCTTATCAAAACCATCCTGGGCATGGTGGTGCAGGACAGCGGCTTCATAACTTTCAACGGGCAGAATATTTTACATAACTGGCAATACCGCGAGCATATCGGCTATATGCCGCAGACCGGCCGTTACCCGGATAATATGAGCATCGGGCAGGTACTGCGCATGATGAAGGATATCCGGGGTCACCAGGGCAGTCTTGACGAAGAACTGGTAAAGGAATTTCAATTGGATAGCCTTTTACAAAAACGCATGCGCACCCTTTCGGGCGGCACCCGCCAGAAAGTTAGCGCTTCACTCGCCTTCCTGTTTAATCCGGATGTGCTGATACTGGATGAACCCACAGCCGGACTCGACCCCGTAGCTTCCGAAATACTTAAAGAAAAAATTATCCGCGAAAAGCAAAAAGGCAAACTCATCCTGATCACTTCGCATGTGCTGAGCGAACTGGACGACCTGGTTACCCAGGTGGTATACCTGCAGGAGGGGCAGCTGAAATTTCATAAAACCATTACCGCCCTGCAGGCTGATACGGGTGAAGAAAAACTGAACCGGGCCATTGCCCGGATTATGAATAAGTCATGAAAAAAATAATCAAATACGTAATCACGGATATCCTCCGCAACCGGATTGTACTGGTGTATACGGTATTTCTCTTTGCCACCGCCTTTGCCCTGTTCAGCCTGGAAGATAATCCCGGCAAGGGTTTGCTGAGCCTGCTCAATATTGTGCTGATCATAGTTCCGCTGGTGAGTATCATCTTCTCCACCATCTATATTTACAACAGCGCCGAGTTCATTGAGCTGCTCGTTAGTCAGCCGCTGAAAAGAAGAACCATCTGGCTCAGCCTTTTCACCGGGCTGTCGGCATCGCTCTCGGTATCCTTCCTGGTGGGCGCCGGTATTCCCGTGCTGGTGGCCCAGCCCGGTAAAGCCGGCTTCATGATGATTGCAATGGGGATCCTGCTCAATATTATTTTTGTTGCCATTGCCATGCTGGCGGCTGTAAAAACGCGTGACAAGGCAAAAGGCATTGGCGTGGCCATCCTGCTCTGGCTTTATTTTTCATTACTGTTTGACGGACTCGTATTATTCCTGTTATTCCAGTTTGCCGATTACCCGCTGGAGAAACCCATGATCGGGCTGGCGGCGCTGAACCCGGTAGACCTCGGCCGCATCATGATTTTATTACAGATGGACATCTCGGCGCTGATGGGATATACCGGCGCCGTGTTCCATGATTTCTTCGGCACCGTAAGCGGAATCAGTTTTTCCTTTGGCTTGTTACTGGTTTGGATACTGTTACCGGCCTGGCTTTCGCTGCGGCGCTTTAACCGCAAAGACCTCTGATGCAAATCATCCCGAAACAATATCATTCGTATGAAAAAAGACATCCAGCACCGCAAGGACATAGAAGGAATAGTGAACCGGTTTTATGAAAAAGTTAAAACCGACCCGGTCATTGGTTTCATCTTTACCGATGTTGTAAAAGTCCACTGGGAGCGGCACCTGCCGGTGATGTACGATTTCTGGGAGAACACCATATTTTATACCGGCAATTACTCAGGCAACCCGCTCGAATCACATAAACGGCTGCATCATTTCTTTCCCCTCACACCCGCTCATTTTGATCAGTGGAATAAATTGTTTGCCGAAGCAGTGGATGAACGCCATGAAGGAGAAAAGGCCCGCCTGATAAAACAGCGGGCCTTCAGTATAGCAACTGTGATGAAAATTAAGATTGTGGACGAAGAGCGCGTTTTTTAAAACCCGGGGTTAAAGATGAAAATCCCGGCAGGCTTTTAGCTGCCTGCCGGGATTCCGGTTATTTCTTCGGCGGCAGTAATACGCCATCAATCACATGCACAATTCCATTGGATGCCGGAATCGAAGCAATCACTGTTGCCGTGCCATTAACCATAATCTTTCCTTCCTTTTTACTGATGGTGATATTACCTCCATTCACCTGCCCCAGCACCTGCCCTTCCTGCAATGCATCCGCTTTATACACACCTACTGAAACATGATATTGCAGGATATCTGTCAGCTCATCTTTTTTTTCGGGTTTTAACAGCCCGTCAACCGTACCGGCCGGTAATTTATCAAAGGCGGCATTGGTAGGAGCGAATACGGTAAACGGACCGGCATTACTGAGCGCATCCACCAGCTCTGCGGCTTTTACAGCGGCCACCAGGGTGGTATGATCTTTACTGCCGATGGCAATCTGCACCACATTTTTCTGGGAAAGATCGTCCTGCACGCCGGATTGGCCGGTTGTCTTTGCCGGAGTGGTCCCGGCAGCGGAGGGAGTTGGAGCGGTATTTGTATTACTGTTACAGCTGATAACAGCCAGCAGCAGCACTGCAATCGGGAAAGCGCTTTTCATATGTGTTGATTTTGGGTGAAAAATTTCTTTTATCAGCAAATGTATCAGGCCGATGGCCGTGGATTTATGCGTGCAATCATAAATAAGCCCACCCGCAGGTGGCGCTATAAAATGACAACTGTTGGTGCCAGCAGTAACCACGGTCATAAAAAAAACAGCCTGTTTTGAAGAAATTAGCCATACAAACCAGTAACATGAAAAACATCCTCCCCCTGGCTGTGATCCTGCTGATGATAGCCGGCTGCAGTCCTTCCATGAGCGTATTTTCGGACTACGACCACTCGCTGTCCGTTGCCGCCTATAAAACTTTCAGCTGGACAGACACCAAAACAATTGAAGAAAAAGGCACTACGCCGCACTATATAACTGCATTAACCAACGAACGCATCCGGAATGCCGTTCAATCAGCCCTTCTCAACAGGGGGCTAACGGCAGCAGCCGGCACGGGCGACCTGGAAGTGCACTATCATATCATCATCGATAACAAAACCATGGTGATTACCGAGCCCTATGGTTCCAAATACAGTCCGTACCTCGAAAAGAAAAACAGCAGCAGCACCTATGCCTACAAAGAGGGTTCGCTGGTGATCGACCTTACAGATACCCGCACCCATGAACTGGTATGGAGGGGCTGGGCCACCGATGTGATCACAGAAAGGGAAATGCAAAAACCGGAAGAAGCCATCAATCATGCCGTTCAGGAGATTTTTAAAAAATCGCCCTTTGCGGTTCGTTGATGCCGGATTGATCATCTTTAATAAAGTCAATTATGAAAAAGATCATCATCGCACTCGACGGGGAACATTTCCCGCAGGGTGCATTTGAATTTGCCAAATACCTCAACCTGCAGGCGCCTGTTTTACTGGCGGGCGTTTTCCTGAGCCCTGTCGATTACAGTAAGGTACTGGCATTCAGCGGGGTGGATGGCGTGACGCTTTTACCCGAATGGCTTACCCAAACAGAAGACGAAGAGCTGGTGAATAAAAATATCCTGCTTTTCCGCGATGCCTGCGAGAAGGAAGGCATCAGCTACCGGGTACATAAAGACAATAACCTGATGGCCCTTTCTTCCCTGCTGGAAGAAAGCCGCTTTGCCGATATGCTGCTGGTAAGCAGTGAATTGTTTTTCAGGAATGCCGGCCGGCAGCCCAATATTTACCTCGAAGAGGTACTGAAAAAATCGGAATGCCCGGTGATGCTTATTCCCGAAAAATTTGAAGCCCCCCGGCAACTGGTACTTACCTACGATGGCTCCGAATCAAGTGTATTTGCCATCAAGCAGTTTGCCTACCTGCTGCCCGAGCTTTGCGAACAGGAATGTATGCTCTTGTCGATTTCGGGGCATGCCGAAGACAGCATTCCCGATTACGGTATGGCCACCGAATTACTGGCCCGCCATTACCCGCAACTGCAGCTGCAGCACCTGGTGATGAACAATAAAACCGATTTTGTAAACTGGATGAAGGGACGTGCCAACAGCTACATCATAATGGGATCCTTCTCCCGGTCGCTGTTTTCAGAATTGTTCCGCAAAAGTTTTGCTGCCGCCGTGATCCGGGATATCCCGATGCCGATCTTTATTTCTCATAAATAAATGAAAAGCCATGACAGGATATCTCAGCAATGAACAGGTTGAGGAGCTGCTCCGGAACAGTTTTATCGGGCGTATCGGCTGCACCGACGGGGAAAAAGTTTATGTGGTGCCGGTAAGTTTTGTTTATACCGGCGATTACCTGGTGGTGCACTCCCGCGAAGGCCTGAAACTGGAGATGATGCGGCAGCACCCCCGTCTTTGCTTTGAGGTGGAAAGGATCCGGAGCGCTGAAGACTGGCAATGCGTGATCATCCAGGGACGGTTTGAGGAATTGACCAGCGAAGAAGATAAATATTATGCAAACCGGCTGCTGGTGGAAAAGCAGCTCAAACTGAGGGCGCCGCAGCATTTCCGGCCACCCCATATCGCCGAAAACCGCAACCAGCAGTCTCATTCAACTGAAAACCAGGTGATTACCTACCGGCTGGTTATAGACGAAAAAACGGGCCGCTATGAGCTGCCCGTAACGGCCCCCTGAAAAATTTCCCGAACGGAAACTGACAAGAGTCATACCCGATTTTGACCAAGATCAGTTTAAAAACCATATCAAATGAACACTTTTGTATCAGCAACGAACGGTATGAGGCAGGAGAAAAAAGTTGACAAATTCCATGAAAAGACAGGGTTGATCCCCGTCAAAAAATGGAAAAAACTGCTGGATGATCAGGAGCAAGCGTTACCGGTAATCAAAAATGTGATTGCCAACACCCGTGAAGAAAAATCCAGCAGTAACGAAGATATTCTCATCCGGAAAATTGACCAGCAACTGAATGCCACCACAGCACTCGATGCTGAACTGACCAGACAGTCGGTAAAAGTAGCAGATCATCGCTCTGCAAAACAGAGTGACACCATAAAAGGGACCGGTAATGGAGATTACAGCGAGGAAATTCTGAGAGAACGGATAAAGAATATAGAGAAGAATTATGAGTCTATAAAGGCTGATTTTCTCAAGTATTTATCTGCCTTTGTTTGATCCAATATCCGTAAAACCAGCGAGACACAGGAAAAAGAATACCCCCTTCGGAAGTAATTTATTTTGAGGGTATGTTACCAACGGCCGGGGCTATTACCAATACCTGTGATGAAATGAAGAAATTTCTTCGCCCGCTTTAGAATTATTGGTTTATACCGGTGCCACAAAGAAAGTCCAATAGTATCTGTCTAATTCAGCCACTGCATAGTCTTGTGCGGTGGCTCAATTTTTTAACCCCTTTTTTTTATCAAAGCAACCACGAATATACAAACCCATTGTTACCACTGCGGTGATCCCTGTGAAGAGGAGATCATAGCGGATGAGCACGCGTTCTGCTGCCAGGGATGCAAACAGGTATACCTGCTGCTGAACGAAAACAATCTGTGTACCTACTATAACCTCGATGAAAACCCGGGGATCAAGGTGAGGGGTAAATTCAACTCGGATCGCTTTGCCTACCTGGATGATACGGCCACGGCCGCCAAACTGGTGCAGTTCAGCAGCGATACCCAAACCAATGTAACATTTTCCCTGCCCCAGATGCACTGTTCTTCCTGCGTTTTTCTGCTCGAGAACCTGCACCGTATCGAACCGGGGATTATCAAATCTCAATCAAATTTCCAGCGCAAGGAAGTATTTGTCATCTTCGACCCGCAAAAAATCTCCCTGCGGAAAGTGGTGGAACTGCTGGCCTTTGTTGGTTATGAGCCCGATATCAGTCTGAAAGACACCGTGAAAAAGAAAACAGCCGTTTTCAACCGCAAGCGGATCTTCAAAATAGGTGTTGCCGGCTTCTGCTTTGGCAATATCATGATGCTCAGCTTTCCCGAATATTTTTCTTCGGGCAATATTGAGCAGCATGGCCTCAAAGAAACCTTTGCCTGGCTCAATCTTTTATTATCATTACCGGTATTGTTTTACAGCGCTTCCGATTTCTTTGTATCGGCCTGGAAAAGCATGCGCCAGTATTACCTGAATATTGATGCCCCCATCGCACTGGCGATCCTGGTGGCCTTTGCCCGCAGCTATTACGAGATCATAACCGGCACCGGCGCTGGTTTCCTGGATTCGGGATCCGGCATTGTATTCTTCATGCTGATCGGCCGCTGGTTCCAGGATAAAACCTACGATTCCCTCTCCTTTGAAAGAGATTATCAATCCTATTTCCCGCTCGGCGTTACGGTTATAAAAAATAATGAAGAAAAAAGCATTCCCGTTACCCGTTTGCAAAAAGGCGATCATGTAGTGATCCGTAACGGCGAAATGGTGCCTGCCGATGCGGTACTGCTGAAAGGAGCCGCCCGGGTGGATTATAGTTTTGTAAGCGGCGAAAACACACCGGTTGAAAAGAAAAATGGCGATCTTATATATGCCGGCGGCAAACAAATGGGTGCAGCCATTGAACTGCAGGTGGTGAATGATGTATCACAGAGTTATATCACCCAGTTGTGGAACAATGATGTGTTCCGTAACAGCAAAAACCAGGAGAAATCTTTTATTCATCCCTGGAGCCGGTATTTTACGCTGGCGCTCTTTGCCATTGCGGCCGGCGCCGTGATCTACTGGTGGATCAATAATCCTGCGAATGTATTTCCGGCCCTCACGGCCGTGTTGCTGGTGGCCTGCCCCTGTTCCCTGCTCTTATCAGCCACATTTACGTACGGAAATATGACCCGCATCCTGGGGCGCAATAAAATGTACCTCAAAAATGCCAGCGTGATCGAGGCCCTGTCGAAAGCCGATACGATCGTATTTGATAAAACCGGCACCATCACCCAGGGACATACCGCTGCTGTAAGCTACCGCGGCACCCCGCTTACCGACCACGAAAAAATCATGATACGGCATATTGCCCGGCAGTCATCCCACCCGTTGAGCAAAATTATTGCCGCCCAGTTTGATGAAACAAAGGAGGAAGCCATCGAAGTGGAGGAATTCCGGGAACATACCGGCAAGGGAATCGAAGCCGTGATCAATAAGGTACCCGTGAAACTGGGTTCGGCGGCCTTTATCGCCCAGAGTAACCCCGGCCTCATCAGCTATGATACCGGCACACACGTACACCTGCTGATCCGTGATGTGCATATGGGAAGCTTCAGTGTAAGTAATAATTACCGCGAAGGACTGGGCAATATGATCAAAGGTTTGCAGGGCCAGGATTTTGAACTGCACGTACTTTCGGGTGACAATGACACCGAGCGGGAAAACCTCCAGCAGCTGTTTGGGAAAAACACCCCCCTGAGCTTCCAGCAATCACCGCAACAAAAACTGGAATATATTCAAACCCTGCAACAGGCTAAGCATAATGTGCTGATGTTTGGTGATGGCCTCAATGATGCCGGAGCGCTGATGCAGAGCAATGTGGGCGTGGCCGTAAGTGATAACACTGCCATGTTTACCCCTGCCTGTGATGCCATCCTGGAAGGCGCCAGCGTAAAACTGGCCGACCGGTTACTGCAGTTTGCCAAAGCCGGCAAGCGGATCGTTACGTATAGTTTTATCCTTTCCATCTTATATAATATTGCAGGACTTTCCTTTGCCGTATCGGCCAGTCTCTCACCAATGGTTGCTGCAATACTGATGCCTGCCAGCAGTATCAGCATTGTTTTATTTGTTACATTAGTAAGCAATATTGTTGCCCGCCGCAAAGGCCTATTATAATGGTTTATGCAACTCGCCACATCATACACCGGTTTAGATTCCAAACAGGTAGAACAGGCACGTAAGGAAAATGGAAGCAATGCCATCGAACTGGAGGAAGACAGGGTGCTATGGCATGTGCTCAGGGAAGTGGTTACCGAACCTATGTTCCTTTTACTCCTCACCGCCTGCACCGTTTATTTTATTGTTGGTCAGTACCAGGAAGGCTTCATCATGCTGGCCGCCATCTTCATAGTATCGGGCATCTCCATTTTCCAGGAATACCGCAGCCGCAACGCAGTGCAGGCGCTCAAAAAAATGGCGGCGCCGCAGGCGCAGGTAATCCGCGGGGGGCGGCCGCAACATATCCCCACCGAAGAAATTGTTACCGGCGATATCCTCCTGCTGGAAGAAGGAGAAGTGATCGGCGCCGATGGATTACTCCTCAGCGCCAATGATTTTTCTGTGAATGAATCACTTCTTACCGGCGAGTCCTTACCGGTTTTCAAAACAGCCGGCAACAATACGCAGGTTTACAAAGGCAGCCTTGTAAGCAGTGGCGGCGCCGTGGTGGAAGTAAGCGCTGTGGGTATTCATACCCTGTTTGGAAAGATCGGCCTTTCGCTGAAAGAAGTAACGGTAATAAAAACACCTCTGCAGGAACAGATCAGGATTTTTGTACGCAACATGGTGATCTTTGGTGTGGTGGCTTTTATTCTGGTGTTTGCTTATAACTATTATGATTCGCGGGATTTTATTCATGCGCTCATGCACGGGCTCACCCTGGCCATGTCGGTGATACCCGAGGAAATACCTGTGGCATTCAGCACTTTTATGGCCCTGGGCGCTTTCCGCCTGCTGCGCAACCAGATCATTGTTAAGCAGCCCCAATATGTGGAAACCCTGGGATCGGCCACTGTGATCTGTACCGACAAAACCGGCACCCTTACCCAAAACAGGATGAGCATCGCTTATGTGTATGATGCTATCGAAAAAAAATCCATCTCCTGTACCACTGCAAGGGATTTGCCATCCTCCCTGGTGGCATATGCGATGTGGGCCAGCGAAACCAACCCCTTCGACCCCATGGAAAAAGCGATACACGAGTTATACCGCCAAACGGTTACAACCGATGAACGTCTTTTATTCCGGCAGGTGCACGAATATCCCATCGGAGGCAAACCGCCGATGATGACACATATTTTTTCTGACCCCTCCGGCCATACCCTGATTGCCGCCAAAGGCGCCCCGGAAGCCATTTTGCGCCAGGGCAACCTGCCGGTAGCGGCCCTCAAACATATTGAAGAACAGGCGCTGGAATATGCCCGCAAAGGGTACCGCGTACTGGGTGTGGGCCGCGGGCAATGGGAAGGAAGAAAATGGCCCGTATCCCAGGAAGAATTCAGTTTTGAATTCCTGGGCCTCCTTGCATTTTACGATCCTCCCAAAGAAAATATCTCAGCAACGATCCAGACATTTGCTGATGCCGGTATTGCCGTGAAGATGATTACCGGGGATTATCCCGAAACAGCCCTGGCCATTGCCAACCAGGTGCAGCTGCTGCATAATAATGAAGTACTCACCGGCAAAGAAGTGCTGCAGCTGAGTAACGAAGAACTCTATGTAAAAGCCAGGGAAATAAATATCTACGCCCGCATGTTCCCCGAAGCAAAACTCCGGGTGATTGAAGCCCTGCGGGAAGATGGCGAAGTGGTGGCCATGACGGGCGATGGCGTGAATGACGGACCGGCGCTCAAAGCCGCCCATATCGGCATTGCCATGGGTCAACGCGGCAGTGAAGTGGCCAAATCAGCCGCTTCCCTGATACTCACCGACGACGACCTGGGCCATATGACGGATGCAGTGGCCCTTGGCCGGAAGATTTATGATAACCTGAAAAAAGCAATTCAGTATATCGTTTCAATACATATTCCGATAATCCTTGTGGTAACCCTGCCCCTGCTCTTGTTATGGAAGTTTACCGATTTCTTTTCACCCGTGCATGTTATTTTCCTCGAACTCATTATGGGGCCCACCTGTTCGATCATTTATGAGAACGAACCCATGGAACCCGGCACCATGCAACGAAAGCCCCGCCTGCAATCCAGCAGTTTCTTATCCGCCAGGCAATTACTTGTCAGTGTGCTGCAAGGCCTGCTGATTACGGCAGGTTGCCTCGGACTGGGTTATTATTATATCCAGGATGGCGCCGGTGAAACCCATGTACGCACCGTAATTTTTATCACCCTGCTGTTCAGTAATATCTTCCTCACACTGGTGAACCGCTCGTTTCGCTATACGGTTTTCACCACATTGCGGTATAAAAACAACCTCGTGTTGCTGATCATCCTGCTCAGCCTTGCTTTTATTGGCGGCCTCTTATACCTCCCTTACCTGCAACAGTTATTCCGGCTCGAAACCCTGCAGCCGGCTGTATTGCTAACCAGTTTTCTCACCGCCCTGGCAGCTACCGGTTGGATTGAAATTTTCAAAGCCATCCGTTTGCGCACCAGCACTAAAACTTAAACATGCCAGCGCCCCCTGTTTCCCATAAAAAAATACTGGACGAAATTGGCCGGCTGAAATTTGATTTCAGCCCTGCGGCAAAAACCATCCTCGGAAATTTACTGAAAAAAATACCGGAAACAGTTTTCACATACCCGCAGCACTGGAAGCGCTATTACCACGAATTACTCTTCCTGCTGGCTTATCCCGGCTCCGGCATTATTTATGCCCTTGCACAAACAGAAATCCGCCGGATCAGCCGCTTTCTGTTTACTAACCGGCCAGTGGCCGATGCACTGGTGCAATCCGGCCTCCCGGGTACCTGTATCAGCGGCTGTTTCAGTCATGCGTTGAACAAAGCCCTCTTAAAAGAAGATCCTGACAATATAAAACCGGATACTGCCGGCGGCAATAAGGAACTGGCTATGCAATGGCTTGCGGGCAGTTTAACTGGTCTTGAGAAAGAAATGCTGAGCGAGGAAACAGTGAGCTGGAAAGAATGGCTGATTCAATTCGCCGGCAGCAGTCCTTCTTCGCAACTCTCCTTCCTGTTGCAGCAGGCCGAAACTGCCGGCAGGGATATTACCAGCCGGGAAGCTTGTTTCGGTGCATTGGGCCTTTTTACCACTATCCGTATGAATGATGATATCGGCCGGTTTGGCAGGACTGCCGGAAAGCTGGTTCATCCTTATATCCATGAAGACGGACTTACTAAAAAAGGGAATACCGAATGGTTGAATGATATGCATATCTCCTTTAAAGAACTGCCTATCAGCTTCCGGAGCCAGCAGTCCCTGATCCGCTATGCCCGTAATGCCATCATCTCCTTTTTCAAGGAAACAGATCCGTTTACCTATGCACAGGTACATGAAACAGCATATTATGATTGCGGCCGCGGTATCCGCATCGCCCTCTTTTATATGGTACCCGAAAAAAAACTGATGCTCGAAACCTATGCCGGTTATCTCTTGCTGAAAAACAATGTTCCCATAGCCTATGGCGGGGGATGGGTATTGGGCACTCAATGCCGGTTTGGGCTGAATATCCTACCCTGGTTCCGGGGTGGCGAATCGGTGTTCATTTGTCAAACCTTGCTGCTACTGTATAAAAAAGTGTTCGGGGTGAGCACCTTTATCATCGACCCCTTTCAGATTGGAAAGCATAACCCTGAGGGTATTGCATCGGCCGCTTTCTGGTTTTATTACAGGATGGGATTCCGGCCCCTGCAGGCAGAACTGGCAGCGCTCGCCGGAAAAGAATACAAAAAAATACTGCGCAATAAAAAATACCGCTGCCCGGCAGCCGTGCTGAAACAACTCAGTGAATCCTGTTTACGATTGCAGGCCCGGCCGGAAGAGCCCGCCCCCTATTATGATATCATACGGCTCAGTAAGGCCGTTACAGGCTATATCAGAAATGAATTTGGAAATGACAGGAAATCTGCCGAAAGATCTTGCCGGGCTGCTCAACAACAGTGGAGGAAAAAATTACCTTCCGCAATCCTGCTGATGAATGCCATGGTGGCGGCTGATAAAAAACTGTCCCCGCAGGCTTTGCAATCGCTGGCCAATACATTTTCACTGAAAGCCCGGGAAGAAAAGAAGTTCACACGGGATCTTCAGCAGCATACCGCCTTTTTTACACTCCTGCTGGCCTGCCAGGAAAAGGGATTACAATAATTCCGCCTGCTCTTTATGCAAATACTTTAAAGCGTTCAAAACAGTACTTGTGCAGCATTTCCCGGTCGTCGGGGTGGGCAATATTGATGAGTTCCTTTGCCCGTTGCCGCAGGTTTCTGCCATACAGGTAGGCGATGCCATATTCTGTCACCACGTAATGGATATGGCCGCGGGTGGTTACCACGCCGGCACCTTCTTTGAGATGAGGCACAATGCGGGGTTGTCCTTTATGGGTGCGGCTGGTAAGGGCAATGATTGGTTTACCGCCTTCGCTCAGGGCAGCGCCTCTCATAAAATCCATCTGGCCGCCGATACCGCTATACTGCAGGGTGCCAATGCTGTCGGCACAAACCTGCCCGGTGATATCCACTTCGATGGCGCTGTTGATCGCGATAACCTGGTTATTGCGGCGGATCACATGCGGATCATTCACATAATCGATATCCAGGAAGGCAAAAGCCGGGTTATCATTTACGTAATTGTACAGTTTTTGGGTACCCAGCGCAAAACTGGTAACAGTTTTATTAGGGTGGATTTTTTTGCGGGTATTGTCGATCACGTCCATTTCAACCAGGTTAATGATGCCGTCGCTGCACATTTCGGTATGCACGCCCAGGTGTTTGTGATTGTGGAGGCAGCGGAGCACGGCATCAGGGATGGTGCCGATACCCATTTGCAGGGTGCTGCCGTCTTCAATCATTCCGGCTACATATTCTCCGATCTTAAGTTCATCGGCAGTTACCTTGGCGCCATAATCAATCTGCGGCAGGGCTTCTTCATGCAATACCATTTTATTGAAACGGTCGGTATGGATCAGTCCGTCGCCATGTGTACGGGGTATCTGCGGGTTTACCTGGGCAATCACACATTTGGCCGTATTCACCGCCGTGCGGGCAATATCCACCGAAATGCCCAGCGAGCAGTAGCCATGCTGGTCAGGCGGTGATACCTGAACAATCGCCACGTCCAGCGGCAGTATGTTTTTCTTGAACAGGTCGGGTATATCACTGAGGAATACCGGTACAAAATCGGCACGACCGCTGCTCACCGCCTCCCTCACAGAAGAGGAAACAAACAGGCAATTGATATTAAAGGCATCGGCATATTCCGGTTTGGCCACTTCAATATCACCGTGCACGGTGATGAACACCAGTTCCACATTCCGAAGGCGATCGGCTTCGCGGGCCAGTTCATTTAACATGTAATTGGGCGTGCAGGCACTTCCGTGTACAAAAACACGTTGATTACTTTGAATTACTGATAACGCTTCTTTTGGAGAAACATATTGATAAGGATGTATCATAAAATTGAATCTAGAGGAACAAAATAATGACGATTCAGTTTGCTTACAACTGATTATGGTTAGGCGGCAGCACAATTTTCGTCATACAGACTCCTTATCAAGAATAGCGATGGTTTTCAGGTAAAACTCGTTGGCTTCCCCGGGGGTATGCCCGATGCATACCACGCCCAGCTTTCCGTACTGTGAAAGCGCCCCGATCATATGGAACATTACGCCCGACTGGCGGGCGCCATCATACAGGATGCGGTTGCACATGGCAATATCCACCAGGTCGTAGGGAGTGAGTCCTTTGTAGTTTTCGCTCTCCACATTATCCGATGCAAAATAACAGCGTGTCTGCCCGTTGGGCATCACGTATTCGCCCTGCTGCCAGTTGAAAATCCCGCTGGTAAGAAACTGGAGCATAATAAAAGGATGGGTGGTGCCTCCTTTACGCAGGTTAATTTCAATAGCATAATGATCCCAGCCGGTTTCATTCTTCACTGAAACAAAATCGATGCTGAAACGGCCCAGCACGCCTTCCTTCTGCATAACCGAAGCGATGGCATTGGCCATAACACATATTTCAACGGTGTATGCTTTGTTGGCAGGGAAAGAGGAGCCCAGGAAAACCTGTCCGCTTTCGCCTCCCAGCAACTGATCATGGGTGGAGATGATATCGATGTCTCCCAGCGGGTTGATCCGGCATTGCACGGAAGGAGAGGATTTAACGGCTCCTTCCAAAAAAACTTCCACGATCCCGCCCATGAGGCGGAATTTCTCCATGTATTTTTCATAAGTAAGCTGGCGGGCCACAATGCGGAGATGATCGGGCAGCACGGTTTGGATCAGGGCGGCCAGGTCGTCGAAGGAGGCATCCAACTCCTGGTAATAAAAAACGGCATTGCCTTCGCCCGAAAAGCCGTCATTCATTTTCACCACGGCTCTTTGCAGTCCGGGATGCTCCCGCTTCAACTGTGCCAGCGCCGCTGCAATATCCTGTTCATCATACAGGCCTTCCACCCCATCGGGCACGGGCACGCCGGCCTGCCTGAAAAGCAGACGGCTGCCTGTTTTGGTGCCCAGGTGCAGGTGTTTGGGATCACAGCCAAAAATGGGGATATCCAGTTCCAGGGCCAGCTGCTTTTCGTATTCGGTAACATTGAAACAGGCCATATGCGCCAGTTCCGGGTTTCGGATATGATCCCGGATCCGTTTTATGAGGCGGGGCCGGGCCAGTATTTTCTCGGTGAGGGGTTTCAGGGAAGAATCGTAACAACTCAACAAAGACAACCGCTCCCGGGCATGGCTTTCGGTAATACCCGGCAAGAGGTGCAGGTAATAACCAATGATGGAATTATCAATAGGCACGCTGGTTACATATACGATACGGGTGCGGGGCATGCGCAGGAGCAGCAGCATACAGAGCAATCTTTCCTCGTAATAGATGATGCCATTAACCGTTTGCAGGATTTCTTCATCCAGTGTCAGACTGGGGATGATAACCACCGTTTTTTCGGCCAGGTCGTCGAGGAAGATTTCATAGAAATGATCGCTGAACCGCTTTTGTAAGGCCGCGTAGGCCTCTTCTTCATTGATATGATCATGGGTGGTGGCCAGCATTTTACCGTATTGATTTTACCAGTGGCGTGATGGCATACAAGATAACCGGGAACCTGCAAAATTTCTATGACCTCCGTCAGCAGTCCTTCTAACAGAGGAGCGTGCAGTACACGGCGGCATCCTCCCGGCTATGTATTCTTTCTTTATACAAAACTGAAAATAATCAGCAGCACCGCCGAAACTCCCATAAAAAGCAGGGCGGTAAAACCGAGGAGATTGGTTACCCGGTTATTCGTGTATTCGTACATGATACGACGGCGGTTGCAGATATGCAGAATAATACCGATAAGTACCGGGGCGGTAATGCCGTAGAGCACGGCCGTATAGAGCAGGGCTTTTACGGGATCAACTCCTGCCAGCTGTATCACCAGTCCGAGCAGGGTTGAAATGATCATCACAAAATAAAATTCCCGGGCCTCGTGAAATTTTTTGTTGAGCCCTTCCTGCCAGCCAGCTGTTTCGGCGATGATATAGGAGACCGACCCGGCCAGCACGGGAATGGCGAGGAAACTGATACCGATTACGCCCAGCGCAAACAGCAGGTAGGCAGCCTGGCCGGCCAGCGGCAGCAGGGCCCGGGCGGCATCTTCCACGGTATTGATGGTATGCACCCCGTTGTTATGCAGCACGGTGCCGGCTGTGAGGGTGATAAAATACATGACCAGTACGGAGAAGAACATGCCATATTTGATATCCTTTTTCATATTGGGCAGGATGAATTTATCCAGCACGATATGGCGCTTGCGGCCCTGCATCAGTTCAATCTCCATAGAGGTTTGCCAGAAAAAAAGATAGGGTGAGATGGTGGTGCCCAGCACTCCCACCAGCACCATCAGGTAATCGCGGTTCCATTCGATCCGGGGGACAAAGCTGTTGGCCAGGATGGCACCCGTATCCTGCCGGGTAAAAAAGGGAACCACCAGGTAAACCAGCAATACCAGGCAGAGGTATTTCATGATGGCCGCGAGGCGGTTGTAGGAAAGTTTTACGGTAAAATAGAGCAGCAGCAATGTAAACCCGATGCTGAAAAAGGCGGCCGGAACAGCCGGGAAAATCAGGTTGGCAACGGCTCCCATCCCGGCAATATCTGCCGCTATATTGAGCACAATGGCGGGGCAGCTGAAAATCAATAATATATAGAGCACCCAGCGGGGATAATGGTCTTTTACCACGCCCGCCAGTCCGCGGTTGGTAACCACCCCGATCCGGGCACACATTTCCTGGATCACATACATGAGCGGAAAGGCTGCCAGGGCAGTCCACAAGGTGGTAAGTCCAAACCGGGCACCGGCCTGTGAATAAGTGGCAATTCCGGAGGGGTCGTCATCGCTGGAACCCGTTATCAGTCCGGGCCCCAGCACTTTCCAGAACCGTTTCAGGGCGCTGCCTTTTTCGGGTGTTGACATGGGTGAAACTGGTTGCAAAACTGAAATTACAACATTTGAGCCGGGAGGTGATTCCGGCGACCTGATTTATATCATACCCCATTTTGATTATTATCATTCGCCGGGGCAGGTCGTGCGGGTACTTTTGGGCAACTTAAAAACGATCCCTTGTGAGTGCCTTATTCGTATTAATCGGAATCAGCATAGTTGTAGCCGGGTGTTTCCTGGCTGCCTTTTTATGGAGCGTACGCAGCGGGCAGTACGATGACGACTACACGCCTTCGGTGCGCATGCTGTTCGACGATGAGCCCCAACCTGAAAAAAATTTAACTCAAACCAAATAATAGTTACATGCAGGTAGAAAAATTCTATTACGACAACCGAATAGTTAAAAACTTCGCGTATGCCACCATTTTATGGGGCGCAGTAGGTATGCTGGCCGGCCTCTGGGTGGCTTTGCAACTGGTATTTCCGCAGCTGAACATTACGCAGTACGGCTCATTCGGACGCCTCAGGCCCCTGCACACCAATGCGGTGATTTTCGCATTTGTGGGCAACGGTATCTTCATGGGCGTGTATTACTCACTGCAACGTCTGTGTAAAGCCAGGATGTTCAGTGATACACTCAGCAAGATCCATTTCTGGGGCTGGCAGCTGATCATTGTTTCAGCAGCTATTACGCTCCCGATTGGTCTTACTAACGGCGCCGAGTACGCCGAGCTGATCTGGCCGATCGACCTGGCCATCACCGTTATCTGGGTGATTTTTGGCTGGAACATGTTCGGCACCATCATCAAACGCAGGGAAAAACACCTGTATGTTGCCATCTGGTTCTACATAGCCACCTTTGTTACGGTAGCCGTTTTGCACCTGGTTCGCTCCGGCGAGCTGCCCTATACCTGGCTGAAAAGCTACAGCTGGTATTCCGGTGTGCAGGATGCCCTGGTGCAATGGTGGTACGGTCATAATGCCGTGGCCTTCTTCCTTACCACGCCTTATCTCGGCCTGATGTATTATTTCATGCCGAAAGCAGCTAACCGCCCGGTTTATTCTTACCGGCTGTCTATTATCCACTTCTGGGCGCTGATCTTCCTGTATATCTGGGCAGGTCCGCACCACTTGTTATATACGTCCCTGCCGAACTGGGCACAGTCGCTGGGGGTGGTTTTCTCTTTCATGCTGATCTTCCCGAGCTGGGGTGGTATGATCAACGGTTTGCTCACCCTGCGTGGCGCCTGGGACCGTGTGCGGGATGACGTGATTCTGAAATTCATGGTGGTGGCTGTTACTGCTTATGGTATGGCCACCTTCGAGGGCCCGATGCTGTCGCTGAAATTCTTCAACAGCATTGCTCACTTTACCGACTGGATTATTGCCCACGTGCACATCGGTGCATTAGGCTGGAATGGTATGCTCACCTTCGGTATCCTGTACTGGCTGATCCCGCGGATTTTCCAGACCGAATTATATTCAAAAAGGCTGGCCAATAACCACTTCTGGCTGGGCACACTGGGTATCCTGTTTTATGCGATCCCGATGTACTGGGCAGGTTTCACCCAAAGTGAAATGTGGAAACAATTTACACCGGCCGGTCAGCTCAAATATACTTTCCTTGAAACAGTTACTTACCTGAAACCCTTCTATTTCATGCGGGCCCTGGGTGGTACCCTGTTCCTGGCAGGTGTGCTGATCATGTTCTACAATATCTACAAAACCGTGAAAACCGGTAAACTGCTGGCTGATGAAGAAGCCGAAGCCGCCCCGCTGGTGAAAGAATATGTTGCCCATAAAGGTGAACACTGGCACAGGTGGATTGAACGCAAGCCGGTTCAGTTTATGATCATCAGCCTGGTAGTGATCCTGATTGGCGGTATAATCGAACTGGTGCCCACTTTCATGATCAAATCCAATGTGCCCACCATCACAGAAGTAAAACCCTATACCCCGCTTGAATTGCAGGGCCGCGATATCTATGTCCGGGAGGGATGTTATGTATGTCACTCTCAGATGATCCGTCCTTTCCGCAGCGAAACCGAACGTTATGGCGAATATTCCAAAGCCGGTGAATTCGTTTACGATCATCCGTTCCAATGGGGTAGTAAGCGTACCGGTCCGGACCTGGCCCGTGAAGGCGCCGGCAACCTGAAAAAATCTGATGGCTGGCATTTCCGTCACCTGCGTGAACCCTCGTCTATGAGTGAAGGCTCCATCATGCCGAACTATCCGCACCTGATCGACCAGGTGATTGATACCGGCCTTACCGGTGCCAAGATCCGGGCCATGCAAACCCTCGGCGTGCCTTACCCGAAAGGATACGACCAGATTGCCAACCAGGAACTGATGACGCAGGCCAATGGTATCCGCATCAACCTGAAAATGGAAGGTATTGAGGTACCGGCCAGCAAGGAGATCATTGCGGTGATTGCTTACCTGCAACGCCTGGGTACCGATATTACCAAGGCTAAAACAAATGCTCAAACCAAATAAACACTGATCCGCCATGTTCAAATTCATAAAACAATATGCCGAAAAGATGACGGATGCCAATATCTATCCAATGATCTCGCTGCTTATTTTCTTTATCTTCTTTGTGGTACTGCTGGTACTGGTAAAAAAGATGAAAAAAGAGCGGGTAACGGAATTGTCCAATCTTCCTTTTGAGCATAACGAGCAATTAACTAATACAACAACTTTATAAATCATACAGCATGTACCGCATTTCATCATTGCAAAAAAAATTACTGCTCGCTGCCCTGTCGCTGCCTGTTGCGGCTATCGCAATGGCACAGGACGCAGCCAATACAGCACAGAAGACTGTTGCTTCCAGCTATAACCAGCTGGCCATCCTGCTGGTTATCCTTACCGTGGTGCTCGCCTTCGTTATCTGGGGCATGGGCCAGGTACTGGTTGAGCTGGGCCGCCAGTTGCTGGAAAAAAGCAAACAATCACAAAAAGCCGCCGGCATCGTTCTGCTGATCGGGTTCAGCCTGCTTTCCGGACTGAGCTACGGCCAGGATGCGGCCAGTGCCGAAGCACCGAAAGTAGTTTCCAACTACGGCGGTCTTTCTGCCACTACGTTCTACTTTTTTGTAATTGTTATCGCCATTGAAGTGCTGGCCATCCTGTTCATGGCCTTCTCTATCCGCCGCATGTATGCCGAATTACTGCCGGAAAGGGCCGCAGCCAGAAAACAGTCGGCTCTGGGCTCCTGGTGGTCGAACCTCGATAAGCGTTTCTTCACCAAAGCCACTCCGGTTGAAAAAGAAGCCGATGTGATGCTGGATCATGATTATGATGGCATCCGCGAACTGGATAATGCCCTGCCGCCCTGGTGGAAATATGGTTTTTACTTCACTATCGTGGTGGGTATCATCTACCTGATGAATTTCCACGTACTGGGCTATGGCAAAAACCCCGACCAGGAATACCAGGCCGAAATGGAAAAAGCCAAAGTGGAAAAAGCCTTGTACGAAGCACAGAACAAGGATAAGATTGATGAAAACAATGTGCCAATGGCTGATGCCGCCGGTATCAAAGCAGGCCAGGATATGTTTGAAGCCAATTGCGTAGCCTGTCACCTGAAAGGCGGCGCCGGCAGTGTGGGTCCCAACCTTACTGATGATTACTGGATCCATAAAGGTTCGCTGAATGATATTTATAAAAGCATTAAGAATGGTTATCCCGATAAAGGCATGCAGGCCTGGATCACCAAATTCAATCCCAAAGAAATCAGCCAGCTTGCCAGCTATGTGAAATCCCTGCACGGCACTAACCCGCCGAATGCGAAAGCGCCGCAGGGCGACCTCTATACAGAAGCACCGGCTGCCGCCAGTGATTCTGCTAAAGCGGGTCCGAAAGCTGATTCTGCAAAAGCAAATGCCCCTGCAGTAAAAACCACTAAACCCGATTCCGCTACGGCCAAAAAGCCGTAGCGGCCTTTCGGCCTTTTGGAAAGACGACAGATCAAGACAGCAATTTTACAGGTACTAACGGACAAAAATTATGGAAAAAGCCATGGAAACAGATAAGAAGGGTTCCTTCCGGGATTCCGTTGCCACTATTACCAAAGAGGGTCACCGGCACTACATCCATCCTAAAAAACCCAAAGGAAGGTTATATAATTTACGTACTGTATTCAGTATTTTTTACCTCATCATTTTCTTCACGCTTCCGTTTATAAAGGTGCATAATGAACCCCTGTTCATGTTCAATGTACTGGAACGGAAGTTCATCTTTTTCGGCGTGGTATTCTGGCCGCAGGATTTCTTCATTTTCGGGATTGGCATGCTCACCTTCGTGGTATTTGTCATCCTGTTTACGGTTGTATTTGGCCGTATGTTTTGCGGATGGGCCTGCCCCCAAACCATTTTTATGGAAATGGTTTTCCGCAAAATCGAATACTGGATTGATGGCGATGCCGGCAAACAGAAGCAGCTCCGCGAAATGCCCTGGAATACCGAAAAGTTCATGAAGCGGGCATTGAAGTTTGTTGTATTCTATGCCATCTCTTTCCTGATCGCCAATTTCTTCCTGGCCTATATTATCAGCATGGATAAGCTGATCAGCTATATCCGGCATCCGGCCACCAGCCTGGGTACCCTGCTCTCCCTGCTGGGATTCAGTACGGTGTTTTTCTTTGTATACTGGTGGTTCCGCGAACAGGTTTGTATCGTGGTATGCCCCTATGGCCGCCTGCAGGGTGTTTTGCTGGATAAAAACTCCATTGTTGTAGCCTACGATAATAAACGGGGCGAGCCGCGTGGCAAGCACCGCAAAGGAGAAGAACAAACTGCTGCTGCCAGTGAAACCTCCGCTGCTGCTGCAACAAACGGGTTCGAAAAAGCCGCGGCAGTGCAGCATGGCGATTGTATCGATTGCTTTGCCTGTGTGCGGGTTTGCCCCACCGGTATTGATATCCGTAACGGCACACAGCTGGAATGCGTAAACTGCACCGCCTGTATCGATGCCTGCGACGCCATCATGGACGGGATCAATAAGCCCCGGGGCCTGGTACGTTACGCTTCGGTGAACAGTATTGCCAAAGGCGAAAAACTGAAATTAACCTGGCGGGTAAAAGCCTATTCCGCTGTGCTTACACTCCTGTTATCCCTGCTGGTTTTCCTGTTGGCCAGCCGGTCGGATCTCGATGTACGCCTGATGCGCACTTCCGGCATGACTTTTACCACCCTGCCCGACGGCCGTATCGCCAACCTGTATACCCTCAAGCTGATCAATAAAACACACGAGGATATTCCTTTTACCCTGAAACTGGAAAACGTGGAGGGTGAGATTACCCAGGTGGGCGCCGGCAGCCTGCTGGCTAAAAAAGAAGATTATGCCAATGTGCAGTTCTTTGTGAAACTGAAAAAAGAAGAATTGCAGGGCTGGAAAACCATGCTGCAGATCGGTGTGTACGAAAACAACAAGAAAATAAAAACCGTTACGGCCAAATTTATCGGGCCGGAGGTTTATAATTAATCATCAAAAATTTGAACCATGAACTGGGGTTACAGAATTCTGATTGTTTACCTCGCTTTTGTAGGTGCCATCCTTTTCGTTGCATTTAAGTCGGCCGGCAACAAAGAAGACCTTGTTACGCCGGATTACTATGCCAAGGAACTGCAATACCAGCAACGGATTGATGCGATTGACCGCACCAATAAATTATCGGCAGCCCCTTCCTTTGAAGTGACGGCGGGCAAGGTGCAGGTTAGCTTTCCGGCTGAGTTCAATGGGCGTAAACTGAACGGCAACATCACTCTGTATTGCCCCTCGGATGAAGCCAAAGATGTAAAACATGATTTTGAATGCAATGGCGATCCGGTGCAGATGGAGATACCGAAAGACCGTGCCGGCGCTTTCAGCCTGCAACTGAACTGGCAGGCAGGAGGCACTACCTATTATTTCGAGAAAAAAATATTTATATAACAGATGTGGGAAGTAATAACAGCGGGGCTCATTATCGGCGCATTGGGAAGTTTCCATTGTGTGGGGATGTGCGGCCCGCTGGCATTGTCCCTGCCCCTTAAAGGCCGTAGCCTTCCCGCTAAGTTCCTGGCCAGCTTATTGTATAATGCCGGCCGGGTGGTTACGTACGCACTATTGGGTGCCGCAGTAGGTTTTATCGGTCATTCAGTAGCTCTGTTTGGCTACCAGCAATGGCTTTCCATTTCGCTGGGCATTACCATTCTGCTGGCGCTGGTACTGAGTAATTGTACCCGCAGTGCCGGCATCCGGCTGCCCCTGGTAAGCCGCTTTTTTACCGCCCTGCGGAAACGCCTCGGCAAACTGTACCAGCAGGAATACACAGGCGCTTCCTTCCTCATCGGTTTGCTGAACGGCCTCCTGCCCTGTGGCCTCGTATACATGGCCATCGCAGGGGCGGTGGCAACCGGTTCGGTTATGCATAGCAGTGTGTTTATGGCTGCTTTCGGCCTTGGTACACTGCCCGTAATGTGGGCCGTTAGTTTTTTTGGCAACTATATGGCAGCCGGGTTACGGTTGAAAATCAGGAAATTATATCCCTACATCCTCGCTGTGATGGCCTGCCTGCTGATCCTGAGGGGGTTGGGACTGGGTATCCCTTACGTAAGCCCGAAGATCAGCACCGTTAATCAGAAAGAAGCCGTTGAGTGCGGTTTACAGCACTGACAAAACTCATTACCGGGTATGATTAATATCGTGGCCGGATAGGTGAAGTACTGATAAATTTGTTTGAATACCAGATTTTGGAAAATTATATCAAGGATATGGCCGTTTCAAAAATATCAAAGGCGGAGCAATTTCACCATGAAAATAAAACATGGGAACGCTCACTTGATTTTTTCAAGCAGGAGAACTCGTACCTGAAAACGCGGTTATCGGAAGTGGTAGACCAGGTTACGGACAATGATTTTCTGGCGCTGGCCGAGCAATACCAGAATCAGTTTATCCTGAAAGATGAATTTATCCAGGAACTGCAGCATGATATTCATGAACAGGAATCCGTCCTGAAAAAGGGTTTCCTCCGCGACGACCCCACGCCCGACGCCAAAACCATCAAAAAGCAGGAAAAACTCCGCAATGAGATCGAATACCTCGAAAAGGATTTCGCCCGCCTGCGCAACGAGTTCAATAAATACCTGGCAACAGTTTTATAAAGAAATTTTCTCTGTGCTATGAAAATCAGTTGAGCATTGAGCTCAACTTTTTTTCATTTATGATAACGATATTCCCGTCCTTTATTTCAATCAGCTTTTCCGTCTTAAAATCGCTGAGGGTGCGGATCAGGGATTCGGTAGCAGTGCCTGCGATATTCGCCAGGTCTTCCCGGGAGATATGAATGGAAAAACGTTCCGATTCGGGAGTTTTGTATTTGTTCTGCAGGGTGATCAGCGCATCGGCCACCCGCTTCCGTAATGAATTATAGGCCAGTCCCAGCAATTGTTCTTCTTTTTCCGTCACATTTTTGGCCAGCAACTGGATAAACTTATGCATAATCTCCTGGCTGCTGTGCAGCAGCACTTCAAATTCTTCAGCAGGGATTACGGCAATTTCCGTTTCATCTATTGCCTCGGCTGTTTCTTTATAGGTGGTTCCTTCGAGCAGGGCCGTATAACCCAGGAAATCTCCATCGGTATACAAACCAATGGTAAGTTCCTTGCCGTCGCTGTTGGTTTTAAAGGTTTTTACCTTTCCCTTCTGGATATATAAAAGCCGGTAGGGGTGATTCCCCTCTGAATAGATCACCTGTTTTTTCCGGTAGTGGTTCACATTGCGGTCGCGGGTGAGCGATTCAACAGCACTGGTTCCGCCAAAATCGCGGATCATCTGCTGCACGCCGTCAGCACTGCTTTCATAATGCTTCTGCAGCAGCTCCACTTTCATCAGCCGGCTTTCCACCGCCGTCAGCAGTTCCACATCCGTAAAGGGTTTGGTGATATAATCATCCGCCCCCATTTCCATTCCTTTGCGGAAATCACTGCGCTCGGATTTTGCCGTTAAAAAGATAAAGGGAATACCCTTGAGGGTGTCGTTTTTATTAATCAGGTGCAAAACACCATAGCCATCCAGCACGGGCATCATAATATCGCAGATGATCAGATCGGGTTTACGCTCCAGGGCCAGCTCCACCCCTACCTTACCATTTTCGGCCGTTTGAACCTTGTAGCCCGCCAGTTCCAATATTTCTGCAGTATTTTCCCGGATTTCCGCGTTGTCTTCAATCAGCAGCAGGTGCTTCATTATTGTTAGGTTTGGTGAAAGTATCTGTCGGTTAAGACGGGTTAAATTTAATAATAAATTCAGTTCCTTTTTCCAGTTCACTTATAAAATCAATATGCCCGTTCATCAGTTCAATGTATTTACCCACGATATGCAGTCCCAGGCCGGTGCCCTGTATATTCGTAACATTGGCGCCCCGGAAAAACCTTTCAAACAGGTGCTCCTGGTCTTCCGAGGAGATCCCGATACCGCTGTCTTTTACCCGTATTTCAACAAGCAAACCATCCGCAGCAGAAGTTACTTCTATCTTTCCCCTTTCCGGTGAAAATTTAACTGCATTGGAGAGGAGGTTGATAATCACATTGCGCAGGAGCGTGGGATCCAGGTGCACAATGGGTTCCCCGCTGTGCTGGTACTGGATGGTCTGACCGGTTTTGGCCAGGGCCTGAATTTCCGTGCAAACCCCGGTGATCAGGTCGCGGATATTGAAATCGCAGAAATGCACCGCCAGTTTGCCATCCTCAATCTTTCCAATTGAAAGAAACTCATTCAGGATATCGGTAAGGTTATTCACCGAAGATTTGATGCGATGGATATGCCTGTCGCGTTTTTCCTGGTCATCACCGCTGGTATATTTGGCCAGCAGGGAAGCCGAGGAAAGAATGGTGCTGAGGGGGGTGCGGAATTCGTGGGAGGCCATCGAAACAAAGCGGCTTTTCAGATCGCTCAGTTCTTTTTCTTTACTCAGGGCCTTTGATATTTCGTTCTTCGATTCTTCCAGTTGCTGCAGGGTTTCCTGTAACTGCCGGGTGCGCAGTTCCACTTTCTGCTCCAGGTCGTCGTTCAGTTCCTCAATTTTCAGGTTGATGGCCGCCAGTTCCTCCTGCTGCTTCAGCATGGCATTCTCAATTTCCTTCCGGCGGGTGATATCGATGATAAAGGCGATCGCAAACTGGATACCGCCTGATCGGTAATTACTAAGACTGATCTCCACCGGGAATTCGGTTCCGTCTTTTTTGGCTCCGAACAGATCCATACCAAGACCCATCGGGCGGGGGTGGGGATTTTCAAGATAGCCATCCCGGTGTTTGGCATGGTGCCCGTGATAACGGCGGGGAATCAGCACTTCCACCGATTGCCCGATGATTTCTTCAGGAGTGTCATAACCAAACTGATCGAGTAGAAATTTGTTAACGAGGGCAATCCGGCCCTTTGCATCCGTAACCAGAATACCCATCGAAGCGTGCTGAAACAACGCCTCAAATTTCTCATTGCTGTTGACAACAAATCCGGGAGGTACCTGTGTATTCATTAGCGGTTGAAGTTGGGTGCCAATTGTTTGCGAAAATACTGCATTGACACCAGAGCTGATCAATAATTTGCTAAAAAACCAAACAGGCGGAGGAGGTGGATCCTTAGGTCTTTTTCTTGAAATCGCCCCGTTTCCAGGCCTTGATGAATTCGGCCCAGGCCAGGGGATTAAAGATATTCATGGGGGGCAACTGGCCCGAATAATAGGCTTTACGGCTGGCCTGTTGCAGGTATTGGTGAGAAGCCTCCCTTCCATCGGATGGCAGGGTGGCCATCAGGAAACGGCGGGTGGCGGCATCATTATTTTTACGGGCAATCGTGATCTGATCGTCGGGTACGCTGGTATTCACAAAATCCCGCTCAAACTGGGCCCGGGTAGGCCGGGCTTTGATAATAGTGGCGGGCAGGTATATCGTATCATTCACCATCAGCTGTATCACACTTTGCTGGTTGCCGATCAGGTTTTTGGGAATGGTAACAGTTTTAGGCTTGTACCCCACGCTGCTGAACTCCACCTGGTCGCCCTTCAGTACCACGATACTGAAAACACCTTTTGCATTGGTAACAGTACCCCGGTTCTGCCCCTTCACCATCACACTTACGGATTCCAGTCCCTTGAGGCTGTCGGCCGTCATTACAATACCATATAATTGCACCACCGAGTCCTGCATGGTTTCAAACTGGGCTTTTGCCCCCTTGGGCAGCAGAAAGGCGGCAATAATAAAGTATCGTAAAAATTTATTCATCAAATGAAGCGGTTGGTAAGCCTTTGGTCAGCCCCCTGCCTCCCGGGCAGCGGAGCCGGTTAACTCCGGCAAAAGTACCAAGATTCCCGAATTAATAACCAAAGTACGCCCTTCATTGGCTAATTTTGCGGCCTGTCATTCTTTTTTAACAAATAATTGAACGATGACCAACGAAGATATCCTCAAAGCGCTCAGCAATGTGCAGGAACCCGACCTGGGTAAAGACCTGGTTACTCTCAACATGGTAAAAGACATCGCCATTGATGGTAACAGGGTTTCGTTTACCGTTGTACTAACCACGCCGGCCTGTCCCCTGAAAGACATGATCATGAATGCCTGTATCAATGCTATTAAATTACTGGTTAACAAGGAAGCCGAAGTAACGGTTAATTTCACCAGTAATACCAGCACCAACCGGCAGGACGGGCAAAACCTGCTGAAAGGCGTGAAAAATATTATTGCAGTGGTGAGCGGAAAAGGAGGAGTTGGAAAAAGCACGGTTTCGGCTAACCTGGCCCTGGCCTTAGCCCAGGGAGGCGCCAAAGTGGGTTTGATGGATGCGGATATTTATGGCCCCAGTCAGCATATCATGTTTGGTGTTCGCGGCGAAAGACCGATGATGATGGAAGTGGAAGGGCAGGGCATGATTGTACCCATCGAAAAATATGGCATCAGTCTGATGAGCATCGGCTTACTGATTGATGAAAAACAGGCCGTGGTATGGCGGGGACCGATGGCCAGCAGCGCCATCCGTCAGTTTGTAAGTGAAGTGGCCTGGGGCGACCTGGATTACCTGGTGATCGATATGCCGCCTGGCACGGGTGACATCCACCTTACCATTGTGCAAACCGTTCCCGTAACCGGTGTGATTGTGGTTACCACCCCGCAAACCGTTGCCCTGGCGGACGCCAAAAAAGGCATTGCCATGTTTGGACAGGCCCAGCTGAAAGTGCCGGTGATCGGTCTCGTGGAAAATATGAGCTATTTCACCCCGGCCGAATTGCCCGAAAACAAATACTATATATTCGGAAAAGACGGTGGTAAGAACCTGGCCGAGGAATTTGACATCCCCTTCCTGGGGCAGATCCCTATTGTACAAAGTATCCGCGAAGGCGGCGATGAGGGGGTGCCGGCAATGGTTGGTGCTGATAGCATCAGTCAGAAAGCATTTATGGATTTTGCCGCCAATGCCGTGCGGGGTATCGCCATGCGCAATGCCAACCTGGCGCCTACGCAGATTCAAACAGTGAGCAGTTAAGCGCTTAGAATTTTATTATTCAGTGTAAAGAGTTTTTACAGGGAGTGTGAATCGTTAAAGATGGCACTCCTTTTTTATTTATTGTTAATTATTTCTTATTCGGGTTTCTCTTTTTCATTCTCAGGAAATTTGTAGTTTTAGTGTCTCTCAAAACTAAAACACATCTACCATGATCGTACAATCTTTAATCAACGAATTTGAATTTGAACTGGAGAATACCCGCAAATTACTGGCGGCGATACCCGACAGCGCCCTGGATTACAAACCCTCCGAAAAAAACTGGACAGTAGGCCAGCTGGCTTCTCATATTGCAGAAGTGTACAACTGGTACGAACCCACTTTCCACCAGGATGTATTTGATATGGCCACGTATAAATATGATAAGGGCGATATCAGCAAGGCCTCCAATATCCTGGCCAGGATGGAAGAGAATGCACTCAAGGCAAGAGATGCCCTGAACAGAGCCACCGATGAAAGCATGATGACCACCTGGAAAATGGTGATGGGCAGTGAAGACGCTCTTTTTCCGCCCATGCCCCGTATACAGGTGGTAAGGGGTTTCCTGTACAACCACCTCTATCATCACCGCGGTGAAATGATTGCACACCTGCGGGCAACCGGAAATAAGGTGCCTGGGCTCTACGGTCCCACTGCTGATGATGCCCGCTAACCGGTAAATACCAGCTGTTAGCCATTGCCCGGTAACGAATGGCTAACAGCTGTTTTCGTATCTTCGCTCATGCCCCAGACATTAACGCATCAGCAGCTCACTCAAATCGCCAATGAATTTGGCACCCCGGTTTACGTATACCATGCCGAAAGGATTGCAGAACAATACAGCAAACTGAAAGCCGCTTTCAGCGATTGCAATGCCCGGTTTTTCTATGCCTGCAAATCGCTTACCAATATCAATGTACTCCGCTATATCAATTCACTGGGCGCTTCGCTGGATTGCGTGAGCATCCATGAAGTGAAACTGGGCTTATTGGCCGGTTTTACCCCCGGGAATATTCTTTATACCCCCAACTGTGTAGACCTGGATGAGATCCTGGCTGCCAAAGAACTTGGAGTCAATATCAATATCGACAATATCTCCATCCTGGAACAGTTTGGCAATAAATTCGGCAACAGCTACCCCGTTTGTATCCGCCTCAACCCCCATATCATGGCGGGGGGCAATTTCAAAATCTCCACCGGACATGTAGACAGCAAGTTTGGCATCTCCATTCACCAGCTGCGCCATATCGAACGCATCGTAAAAACCACGAACCTTACTGTGGAAGGCATTCATATGCATACCGGCAGCGAGATCAAGGATATCAATGTATTTTTATTAGGACTGGAAGTGATGCTCGAAACCGTCAGTCATTTTCCCAACCTGCGCTATATCGACCTGGGCAGTGGCTTTAAAGTGCCCTACCAGCCCGGCGATCCGGAAACAGATGTGGATACACTGGGACAAAAAGTGGCGCAGGCTTTCCGTGATTTTGAGAAGGAAACGAATAAGAAACTGGAAGTTTGGTTTGAACCCGGTAAGTACCTGGTAAGCCAGGCCGGTTATTTTGTAGTGAAAGCCAATGTGGTGAAGCAAACCCCCGCTACTGTTTTCGCCGGTGTGAACAGCGGCTTCAACCACCTCATCCGCCCGATGATGTATGAAGCCTATCACCATATCGAAAACATCAGCAACCCAACCGGGCCCGAGCGCATCTATACCGTTGTGGGCAATATCTGCGAAACCGACACCTTTGCCTGGGACCGTAAGATCACCGAAATCCGCGAAGGCGATTACCTGGTATTTTACAATGCCGGCGCCTACGGATTTGAAATGAGCAGTAATTTCAACTCCCGGCTGAAACCCGCCGAAGTGATGGTACAAGACGGCAAAGCCCGGCTCATCCGGCGCCGCGATGAATTTGATGATCTTTTACGCAACCAGGTAATCTAAATAAAAAAAATGAAAAAGCTGATCGCCCTGCTGTTCCTTTGCCTGCCCGCCATGGCTTATTCCCAGCCAACGGATTGCTATAAGTTCCGCGAAGGAAGATTCCGTATCGAAGATACACAGGCAGGTGTGGTTACCATAGCTGAAAGAAGAGGCGGCTACCAGACCGAATCCAGTGAATCGCTGAAAGCAGTGGTGCGGTTCCGTATCAGCTGGCAGGATAACTGCTCCTATACCCTTTCGCTGGATAAAGTAATCCGCAATGAAAATAAAATCAACTTCCCCTCCAATCTTATCATCACTGTAAAAATCCTGGAAACGAATCCCGATTCCTATACCCAGGAAATAAACTCTTCCCTTACCAACAGCAGCTACCGGGTTAAGGTGACAAAGCTGAATTAAAAGCTGCCGGGTTCACACAAAGCGCTGAAGCTGAGTATATAAAAAATAGTTTTATTTAAAATTTTTTTATATATTTAGAATCAAACCTTATTCCAGCAATGAAAAATTCCTTCGCAGGCAGCCTGTACTGGCTTTGCCTTTGTCTGCTTGCACTCCACTGTTCAAGGGGCCGGAATGAAACAGCCAGCCGTTTACCGGAGACGGTAAAAAGGGAGGCGGTCAGTTGCCCCATGCCTTCGCCCCAGCCGAAGCCGGAACCCGCTCCGGCTCCCCTCTCCAAAAAACAAATGCCGGAAACGGGTAAATCCACCAAAACATCTTCCAATTAAACAAATACTAAAACGACCAGACATGCTTAAACAAAAAATCAATTTTGCCATCGCTGTCTTTGCCGCATTTTTTCTGCTGCCTGTCTTTATATCCTGTAATGGCGGTGGCGGAGGAGGTACCGGAAACGACAGCACAAAAGTGATTACCAAAGCGCCCGGCACCTATATTCGTCATAATTGTGCCACGCCCGAGGGGCAGGCCGATATGGAGGCATTGGCCAAAGCGCTCGCCATCATGAAAAAATATCCCTGCGATACCACCTACAGCTGGTATTACCAGGCGGGCATACACTCGGTACCCAATGTGGTGGCCAACGGCAATCCCCTCTGTCCCTCGTATGTACAGATGGCGCAGATGAAAGAAGCCTGGATGAACTGCACCCATGATCCGCAGGGGTTTTCAGAACAGCACTTTCTGATCTGGCACCGCCTTTATATCTGGTATTTTGAGCAGATCGTGCGCAAACTTTCCGGTAAGGCCGATTTTGCATTACCCTACTGGGATTATACCGATACGGCCCACCGCGTGATGCCCGCCATCTTCCGCGACAAAAATGATTCCCTGTACGAATCGGCCCGCCTGCCCTCCCTGAATTCCGGCGACCCGATAGCCCGGTTCATGAACAACAACCTGAACATGCGCACCAAAAATCAGAATAAACTCTATTTCACTTTTGATCCGGATATAGATGCCGCACCACATGGCGCCATGCATAATTATATCGGTGGCGGGTACGCCAACGACTCCACCATGTGGAACCGTATTTACCAGGGGCCCAATTACGGTTTAATGGCACAGGTGGAATCGGCCGCTTTTGATCCCATCTTCTGGGTGCATCATGCCAATATCGATTATCTCTGGGCCAAATGGGACAGCGGTATGGCCAGCAAACGCCCTAATATTGACACCCTGCTTACCTATCCCTGGGCCTACAAGTTCTTTAATGCGGATGGGAAAAAAGAGGAATACACCATACCGCAGGCGCTGGACAAAGCGTTCAATCTGGATTATAAATACGATGTGCTGCCCGTAAAAGCACTGACACTTACCACAGAAAAGAAAGTGCCCGAACGCAGGCAGGAGATCCTGTCGGTTGACCTGCAGGCCCCTGTAAAAACCGATAAGCAGCTGATCAATATCCCCGTGGCGCCCACGGCCAATGAAAACATCAGTCTGCTTCAAAAAACAGATATGTCGCGAAAAGCCAGCATCATCAAAGTGACAGTGGGCTTTGCCAAACAACCCAAGGGCGATTATGATCTTTATATTGACACCGAAAATGCAAAGGATGAAAAACTGGTGGGTACACTCACCTTTTTTGGGGCCATGCACATGCAGGAACCCGCTGCCGAATACCATAAGACATTTTTGTTCGACATCAGTGATGAACTTGATATAAAACAGATCAAAGGTCAGCTGAAATTGCTGGTGGTGCGCCGCGGCGGCGGGCCCAACGAAATCAGCATCCGTCACGTAACCGTGGAAACACGCGACTTTTAATAAAAAAATCCCGGCCGCTGAAAAGGCCGGGATTTTTCAACACATACCTGCCGTCAGCAATGGTTCCGCCCAATTTTTTTGATTTATAAATCTTTTAACTAAAAATATTTTTTACCCCCCTTGCAGATTTCAGAATTTCTTTCAACATTTACACAGCAATTCAAAAATGCCGATCTGGGCGATTCCGCACGGGTCAACCAACTTCAACAAACAATTTCAATTTTATGGACTCTGACCGAGTAACTTGTTCTGAAAAGTTCAGTGCAACTTTTTTCAGAACTCTGTTGTTTCTCTCCGTAACAACACTGCTCTTCTCCTGCAGTAAAAAAGAAAAATGGATCGACGTGGATCCGGCTTTCAGCAAGTACATTGATGCTTACACCACCGGCATCATCTCCAAAACCAGCACGATCCGTATCCAGCTGGCAGCCGATGCCAACACCACGCATGCCGTGGGGGAAGCCGTGAAAGAAAATCTTTTTGAATTCAGCCCCTCCATCAAGGGAAAGGCCTTCTGGCTGGATGCCCGTACTATTGAATTCAAACCCGACAGCTGGCTGCAGGCCGACCAGTTGTACGAAGTGCATTTCCGCCTGGGGAAAGTGACCAAAGTGCCCGATAAGTATGCCCAGTTCCGTTTCAGCATGAAAACAGTTAAACCCTCTTTCAAGGTAACGGATGACGGATTGCGCAGTATGGGCGTTAAAAACAAAATGAGTTTCAGCGGCGATATTGAAACCGCCGACGTGGAAGAAGGCGTGCAGGTGGAAAAACTGCTTACCGCCTCCCAGAACAATAAACCCCTCAAAATAACCTGGCAGCATAATGATGCCGCCAAAACCCATCACTACATCATTGATAATATCGACCGGGGTACCAACGTGAGTAATATTGACCTTCGCTGGAATGGCAAACCCCTGAACATGGAACCCAATGGAGAACGGCAGGTGGCCATACCCGCCCAGGGCGATTTTAAAGTACTCAACATAATTGCCATCAACGAGGCGCAGCAATACGCTTCCGTACAGTTCAGCGATCCCATCGCCGTAGGACAGGAACTCGCCGGGCTTATCACGCTCAGTAACCAGTCGGATATTTCGTACACCATCAATGGCAGCGAAGTGAAAGTATTTGGCACGGGTAAACTCGATGGCAACTTCACCATGTATATCAACCCCGGTGTAAAAAATACCTGGGGCGATGTGCTGGAAAAAGGTTTCACCGGCAACCTCTTTTTCGAGAACCGGCTGCCTTCCGTAAAAATTCATGGAAAAGGAAATATCCTGCCCAACAGCGGCCGCCTGGTATTGCCCTTTGAAGCCATCAACCTCAATGCGGTGGACGTAAGTATCATCAAAATATTCGAAAACAATGTACCGCAGTTTTTACAGGAAAACGACCTGGCCGGCAACAGCGAACTCCGCCGGGTAGCCAGGCCCATTGTACAGAAAACAATCCGGCTGGATGATGATAAAACACTTGACCTGCATAAGAAGCAACACTTCTCACTGGACATTGACAAGTTCCTGAAAACCGAGCAGGGCGCCATCTACCGGGTAACCATCGGATTCCGCCCGGAATATTCCATATACCAGTCGGCCGATACCGCCTCCGCCAAAAACAATGCATCAGCCGAAGAGGAAGAAACCACTGATGAAGACTATGAAAGTTACAGCAGCGGACAGGGCCTTGATGATGATGATGCTTTCTGGGACCGCTACGACACCTACTATCCCTACGGGTATAACTGGGAAAGAAGAGATGATCCCACCAGCCGCTCTTATTATAACAAAGACCGCTGGGCCACCCGCAATATCCTGGCCAGCAATATCGGCCTTACGGCCAAACGCGGCAACGATAACAGCATGCTGGTAGCCGTAAGCAATATCCTCACCACCGAACCCATGGGCGATGTGGAGATTGAAGTGATGGATTACCAGCAAACCATTGTGGCCAAAGGCAAGAGCGGCAGTGATGGCTTTGCCAGTATCGATCTCAAACGCAAACCCTACCTGCTGATTGCCAAAAAAGGCAATGAACGCGGCTATCTTAAACTGGATGATGGCAGCTCCCTGCCGCTGAGCCGCTTTGATGTGAGCGGTGAAGAAGTGAAGAACGGCATCAAGGGTTTCCTCTTTGGTGAGCGGGGCGTATGGCGCCCCGGCGATACCATGTACCTGAATTTTATTGTAGAAGATAAAGAAGGCAAACTGCCCAAAGATCATCCCGTTGAGTTCAGCTTATACACCCCGCAGGGCCAGTTGTACAAACATACCATTCAAACCGAAGGCAATGACGGCTTTTATTTATTCCCCACCAGTACAGACCCGTCGGCCCCTACCGGTAACTGGCTGGCCCGCGTAAAAGTTGGCGGCGCCAGCTTCGAGAAACGTGTTAAAGTGGAAACGGTAATGCCCAACCGCCTGAAGATAAATCTCGACTTTGGTAAGGACCCGATGCTGGGAACCGGCAGCACTTCCACCGGCGCCCTGAATGCCAAATGGCTTTTCGGCGCTCCCGGTAAAAACCTCAAAGCCAAAATTGATGCCTCCCTCTATGCCAGGGGCACCAGCTTCCCCAAATTTGCCGGTTTTGATTTTGACAATCCCACTTCCGGCTATTCCACCCAAAGCAAAACCATTTTCGATGGCACCCTGGATGCCGAAGGAAACGCCACGCTCAAAACCGGATTCGAAACCGATGAATCGGCGCCGGGCATGCTCAATGCCAGCCTGCTGGTGAAAGTGTTTGAGCCGGGCGGCAGTTTCAGCATAGACAACATGACGATTCCCTACAGTCCCTACAGCAGTTATGTGGGCATCAAAATGCCCGATGGCGAAAAACCATTTGATTACCTGCTGGCCGGAAAAAAGCATACCGCCCAGATTGTAAACGTGGATAACCGGGGTAATTTACTCGGCGGCAACGCCGATGTGGAAGTACAGTTCTATCGTATCCAGTGGCGCTGGTGGTGGGATAACAATGGCGATAACCTGAGCAATTTTACGCAGGACGAATACAACAAACTGCTTAAAAAAGAAACCGTTCATCTTACCGGCGGCCGCGGTACCTATACCTTCGGCACATCCGAAGACGAATGGGGCCGCTACCTCATCCTGGCGAAGGATCTGAAGAGCGGTCATACCACCGGCTCGGTATTTTATATTGATGAACCCGGCTGGCAGAGCCGTGAGGGAGGCGAGGACCAGACAGCTGCCTCCATGCTCTCCTTCACGTCCAATAAGGAGAAATATAATGTGGGGGATGAGATCAGTCTGAATATCCCCAGCAGCAAAGGCGGCCGCGTGCTGGTAAGCATAGAAAACGGCAGCAAAGTGATCCGATCATTCTGGCAGGAAACCAAACAGGGACAAACAGAAGTGAAGTTCAAAGCCGATCCGGCGATGGCGCCCAATGTATATGCCACGGTTAGCCTGCTGCAGCCGCACTCCCAAACCATCAACGACCTGCCCATCCGGATGTATGGCTCCATCCCCATTTTTGTGGAGGATAAAAACACGATACTCAACCCGGTGCTGAATATCCCGGCCAGCATCCGCCCCGAACAGCAGGTATCCTTTTCTGTCAGCGAACAATCGGGCAAGGAAATGACCTATTGCGTGGCCATCGTGGATGAAGGCCTGCTGGATCTTACCCGTTTCAAAACACCCAATCCGCATGATGCTTTTTATGCCCGGGAAGCCCTGGGGGTAAAGAGCTTCGACATGTTCGATTATGTGATCGGCGCCTGGGGCGGCGATCTTGAGCGCATCCTCACCATTGGCGGTGATAACGAGGCTGGACCCGTAAAACAAAAAACGGCCAACCGCTTCAAACCCGTGGTGAAATTCCTCGGCCCCTTCCACCTGGGAAGAGGACAAACACAAAAACAGAGCTTCACCCTGCCGCCCTATATCGGTTCTGTAAGAGCGATGGTGGTGGCCGCCCATGAAGGCAGTTATGGCGCAGCCGAAAAAACAGTGGCTGTTAAAAAACCATTGATGATGCTGGCCACGGTGCCAAGGGTGTTGGGGCCGGGCGAGACCATCAAATTGCCGGTTACCGTTTTTGCAATGGAGAACAATATCAAAAAAGTGAATGTTTCGCTGCAATCCAACCCCTTCCTGGAAGTGGTGGGAAACAATACCCAAAGCATCAGCTTTACCCAAACGGGCGAACAGATGGTGTATTTTGATGTGACTGTTAAACCGAATACCGGTATTGGTAAAGTGAAACTGCTGGCTTCATCAGGCGGCGAAAAAGCCGATTATGAAGTGGAACTGGATATCCGCAACCCCAACCCGCCTGTAACCAGTGTTACCGAAATCACCCTGGCACCGGGCCAGCAATGGAAAACCAGCGCAGCCCCGATTGGTATTCCTTCGGCCAGCACTGCTGTGGTGGAAATTTCCAGTGTGCCCTCCATGAACCTGCAAAAGCGGTTGAATTACCTGATCGAATATCCGCACGGCTGCGTGGAACAAACCACCTCCTCCGTTTTCCCGCAACTGGTGCTGAACCAGCTCACCGACCTGGATGATTATAAAAAAGCGATGGTAGACCGTAACGTGAAATCGGGTATCGGCCGCCTGCAGAATTTCCAGCGCCCCGATGGCGGTTTCAGTTACTGGCCCGGCGGCAGCGAAAGCGATGAATGGGGCAGCAACTATGCCGGCCATTTCCTGGTAGAAGCCCAGGCCAATGGTTATATGGTGAGCGATTATATGTTGCAGCAATGGAAAAATTTCCAGCGTGGCAAGGCCAACAGCTGGGTGCCCAGTACTACTAATTTCTATGGAGGCGACCTCGTACAATCTTACCGCCTTTACACATTGGCCTTAGCTAAAGCGCCCGAACTTGGCGCCATGAACCGGCTCAAAGAATTCAAATATCTTTCTGCCGAAGCCAAATGGCGGCTGGCGGCCGCCTACCAGCTGGCGGGTCAGCCCAATACGGCGCTCGACCTGATCAGTGGTTTGGCCACCAGCTTTGACCCGCGGCCCAACCCGGGAATAACCTTTGGTTCCGATCTCCGCGACCAGGCCATGGTGCTGGAAACCCTCACCATCATGGGCCGGAAGGCCAGGGCGGCAGAACTGCTGCCCACGATTGCAGCCCGGCTTTCGCAGGACTACTGGTACAGCACCCAAACAACCGCTTATGCACTGATCGCTATTGCGAAGTATTGCGGTAAAAATCCGTCGGGCGCCAAAATTCTGGCCAGTGGAAACATCGACGGCAAAGCCCTTGAGATCAATTCTGCATCCTATATCCGGCAGGTACCGGTTGTGTTTAAAAACGGTAACAGTAATGTGGTGCTCACCAATAAAGGAAGCAACACGCTTTATGTGCGGTTGGTAACACAGGGCCAGCCGCTGGCAGGTGATAGCCTGAAAGTGAACAACAATCCTTCTGTATTGAACATGAGTGTAAGCTATATCACCCCGAACGGAACCGCCCTGGATGTAAGCAAACTCACGCAGGGCACCGATTTTGTGGCCAAAGTGGTGATTAAGAATACCGGCCGGAGGGGCTATTATTCCCAGATGGCATTATCGCAGATATTCCCGAGCGGCTGGGAAATATTGAATGCCAGGATGATGGATGGCGAAGGCGCTTTCAAATCATCTTATTCCACTTACCAGGATATCCGCGACGACCGGGTATATACGTATTTCAATATCGCCGAAAATGAAACGCTCACGTATTATGTGCAGCTGAATGCCGCCTACCTGGGCCGTTATTTCCTGCCCGGCACATTCTGTGAGGCGATGTACGATAACAGTATCACCGCCGGGGTGAATGGCAAATGGGTGGAAGTAACCAACCAGTAATTGCTTTGTATAAAAACCTCCGGTTCCGGCCTGTGGCCGTACCGGAGGTTTTTAATATACCGGGCCGGGTGCGCCTGGCAGCATCGTTGCGTCGCAGTTCTTTCGCCGGCATACCGCTGTTCAGCCATCTGTATCAACCCTCCGGCAATAAACCCTTTGTGAATTTTTATCCCGGATTGCATTCATAAAGATGGCTTGCTTAATTTACATTCCTGTTTGCCTGCTGCTTTTACAACGCTCAAAAGGATCGCCGTTAAAAAATTGACCAGTATCAGTTACGACAACATAATCAACCGGATCAGAAACAGTTCCACTGCTTCCAGAATAAAATTCCTGGTGGCCCTGGGTCTGCTCACCTGGTTTTGGTTATCCCTGCCTCCCAAATTGTTTAAAACCCCTACCAGCTATATCATCGAAGACCGGGAGGGCAACCTGCTCAATGCCACCATCGCCTCCGATGGCCAGTGGCGTTTTCCTTACAATAAAAATGTGCCGCAGAAATTTATTGATTGCATCACCACTTTCGAAGACAAGCGGTTTTTCAAACACCCCGGTGTTGACCCGGTTTCCATGGGCCGGGCTTTTTTCAAGAACATAAAAAACAAAGAAGTGGTACAGGGAGGCAGCACCCTTACCATGCAGGTGATACGGCTGGCCAAAAAAGATGATAAGCGCAGCATCTGGAACAAACTCAAAGAAAGTTTCCTCGCCGTAAGACTGGAATTGCGGTATTCCAAAAAAGAAATCCTGGCCCTCTATGCCAGCAATGCCCCTTTCGGAAGTAATGTGGTAGGTCTGGATGCGGCAGCCTGGCGCTATTATGGCCGCAGCCCTGATAAACTCAGCTGGGGCGAAATGGCCGCCCTTGCGGTATTACCCAATTCCCCCGCCCTGGTTCATCCCGGTAAAAACAGGGATGTGCTTTTAAAGAAAAGAAATTTCCTGCTGGATAAATTACTGGCGGCCGGAAAGCTGGACCAAAATACCTGTGCGCTTTCCAAGCTGGAGCCGCTGCCCGGGGAACCGCTGCCGCTGCCACAGTTTGCACCCCACCTCCTGCAACGCTTCATCCGCGATAACAGGGAATGGAACGGCTCCACCAAATTAACCACTACCATAGACGGCCCGCTGCAACGGAATGTGGCACGTATCCTGCAACAACACCAGGCTGTATTAAAAGGAAATGGCATCAATAATGCCTGTGCCCTGGTGCTCGACGTGGAATCCGGTAATACCCTCGCCTATGTGGGCAATATCTCCGACCCAGGCAATAAAGAAATGGAAAGTGATGTGGATGTGATTGCGGCCCCCCGCAGTCCGGGCAGCGCCCTGAAACCCCTTCTCTATGCCGCCATGTTAAGCGATGGCGGTGTGCTGCCAAATGCCCTGGTACCCGATATCCCCACCCAGATCGGCAGCTATGCTCCCAAAAATTTCGACCTGGGTTATGATGGCGCCGTGCCGGCCAACCGGGCCCTCGCCCGCAGCCTTAACATACCGGCAGTAAAATTATTACAGCAATACAAATACCAGCGTTTTTACGAAACCCTGCAGCAGGCGGGTATCACCACACTCACCCGTTCGGCCGATACCTATGGCCTGAGCCTGATACTCGGGGGCTGCGAAGTAACCATGTGGGATCTTGCCGGCGTCTATGCGTCACTGGCACGTTCACTGAATCATCAAAACCGGAATCACGGCAAGATGGATCCTGCCGATTTTCATCCGCCCCATTATATCGCCGGACCGGGCAGCGGCCCGCAGGCAACGGCCGGCAGCCAGCCGCCAGCCAGTAACCTGCCCTTCGATGCCACTTCCATCTGGTTCACCTTCCAGGCCATGCAGGAAGTGATGCGCCCCGGCGAGGAAGGCCTCTGGCAACAGTTTACCTCCGCTCAAAAAATAGCCTGGAAAACCGGTACCAGTTTTGGTTTCCGCGATGGGTGGGCCATCGGTGTAACCCCCAAAAATGTGGTGGCCGTATGGGTGGGCAATACGGATGGGGAAGGCCGGCCCGGACTGATTGGGGTACAAACAGCGGCTCCCATCCTCTTCGATATCTTCCGTTTATTGCCGGCGGGCAACTGGTTCGAAAAACCGAAATACAATTACAGTTATGTACCCGTATGCCGCCAGAGCGGTTTCCGGGCCAATACCGATTGCCCGGAGGTGGATACGCTCTTCATGCCCATGAATGGTAATAAATCACCACTATGTCCTTATCATAAAATCATCCACCTCGATGCCACGGGTACCTGGCGGGTTACCGAAGATTGTGAAAGCCCCTCTGCCATGCAGCACCGGAGCTGGTTTGTACTTACGCCGGCGATGGAGTTTTATTACAAGCAACGTAATGCCGATTACAAAACCTTGCCTCCGTTTAAACCCGGCTGCACCTATACCGAAAGCGGCAAAGTAATGGAGATCATCTATCCGCAGCCCGATGCAAAAATTTATGTGCCGCTGGAGGTAAGCGGCGAAAAAGGCCGTACGGTTTTCACCGCTGCCCACCGCAGGGCGGGTGCTAAAATTTTCTGGAGTGTGGATGATGAGTTTATCGGCACCACACAAAATTTTCATCAGATGGGCCTCAATCCCGGTCCGGGAAAACATATCCTTACCCTGGTGGATGAAAACGGGGTTAGCGTTACGCGGGAGTTTGAGATACTGGAAAAAGAGCATTGACAGAGATTCCTGAAAACCAACGGCAGGCACCGGCGCCGCTGCCGGGGCAGAACCCGGTTCATTATTAAATTTTCCCTTACTTTTAAATCCTAAAATTGTTTCGTATGCCTATACGTATGGAAGACGATCCCCTGGATCAACCCGACTTTAACGACGATAATTCCGGTGGAGGCGGTGGCGGCGGAAATAGCGGCGGCGGTGGTTTACTGAGTTTTCTGCCCCTCCTGTTAGGATTATTCGGAAGAGGCGGAGGCAAGGGCCTGCTGCTCCTGCTGGTGTTGGCCGGCGGTGCTTACTTTCTTTTTATGAAGAAAGGCTGCAGTAATATCGCCACGGATAATATCCAGAAATTATTCTCACAAAGCGGGTATAGCTATAGCCCGGAAGAGTTTAAAAAAGCCAGTGTGTACGAAGGACTGGAAGCCGATAATACCAAGAATCCCTTACCCGAAGCCGTATCCCTGCTCCGCTTTGCCCCCGACCGGCAGAACCAGGGCCAGCAGGGCAGTTGTGTGGCCTGGAGCAGTGTGTATGCTGCCCGTACCATCGTGGAAGCCGCTTCCACGGGCCAGGACGGAAACAGCACGGCATACAGTCCGGCCTTTGTTTACAACCAAATCGGCCTCGAAGGATGCCAGGGTTCCTATATCCAGCGGGCCATGGAATTTATGACCAATAAAGGAGTGGTGCCCTTCAATGCATTCCCTTACGATGACCGGGATTGCAGCCGGCAACCCAACTCCTCCCTCTGGAATACAGCCTCACAAAACAGGATGCATGGATTCACCCGCCTTACCGAATCGGATGATGTGAACGGTATTAATATCCGTGCCGTGAAAGAACACCTGGCCAAGGATGCACCGGTGGTGATTGGCATGATGGTGGGCGGCAGCTTCATGCAGGAGATGATGGGAAAAGAAGTATGGACGCCTACGGCTGAAGACCGCAGCCAGATGGGCTTTGGAGGGCATGCCATGTGTGTGATCGGTTACGACGACCGCAAACAGGCTTTCCAGATCATGAACAGCTGGGGACCCGAGTGGGGTAAGAATGGTGTGGCCTGGGTACGCTATGCCGACTTCAAGGAATTTGTAAAAGAAGCCTACGGTATCGATCCCATGCCCAAACGCGGGGCCGCTCTCAATACCGGTTTCGAATGCAGCATCGGGCTTGTTAAAAATAACGACAAGCAATACATTCCCCTGAAAGTTAAAGGAGGTAATGTATTTGAAACCGTGAGCACGGTGGCGCCGGGCACTAAGTTCAAGATGGAAATCAGGAACTCAACTGAATGCAATATTTATATTTTCGGACAGGAAACAGATGGCAGCAGCTATACACTTTTCCCTTATCCCGATAAGGCCAATCCTTCCAAAACTGCTTTCTCGCCCTACTGCGGCATCACCGGTTACCGCTTGTTCCCCCGGGGCAAGAGCCTGGTGCCCGACAGTATCGGAAAGAAGGATATTTTTGCCATCGTGGTTACCCGCCAGCCGATCGACTGGTACAGCACCAATACCGCTATCAGCAAAAGTGCGGCCGGTGATTATGGCGCCAAAGTGCTGGACGCCCTGCATGGAAGCACCATCAGCAATGTACAGTATGGTACCGGCAGCGGCGGCACCATCAGTTTCAGGGCGGCCAATACCGGCCAGAATGCGGTGATGTGTGTGGTGGAAGTGGATAAATGATTCAACCGTTAACAATCAAAACCAAAAAGTAATAAACCTTACTATGCGTAAACTGATTCTTCTTATAGCAGTGCTGTGCTCATTCCTGGCAGCAGCTGCACAGGAAACCAAATTATACAACCCGGCTGCCGATGCCGACAGTGCCATCAAGGCGGCGGTGAAAAAAGCCCGTGCCGAAAACAAGTTTGTACTGATACAGGCCGGTGGCAACTGGTGCCGCTGGTGCATCGAATTTGCCCGTTTCTGCAAAGCCGATCCCCAGATCGATTCCGTGATGAATGCCTCTTTTGTTTGGTATCACCTCAATTACAGTAAAGAAAACAAGAACGAAAAAACATTTGCCCGCTACGGCTTCCCGCAACGTTTCGGCTTCCCGGTATTTATCATCCTGGATGGAAATGGCTACCGGCTGAACACCCAGAACAGCGAATACCTGGAAGACGGGCAGAAAAGCTATAACAAGGAGAAAGTACTGGCCTTCCTCGAAAACTGGTCGCCCAGGGCCCTCGACCCTTCGCAATACAAGGAATAATCTTCCGCTGTTCTGTTTTTCAGTATCCTGTAAAAGATTCCCCATACCGCTGGTATGATGCAACCCCTGTATCAAAAATCATTTCTACGTAAAGAACGAATCTTTTACTATGTATACCGGCACCTCCCGTTTTCTCAGGCTCATCAACAATCCTTTCAAACTGCGGCTTTTTTTACTGGCCAAGTTACCCAGCGCTTTTTTCAGCGGGGTACGGGTGCTGTTGGCCGATGAAGACAAATGTGTGGTGACCGTTCCCTATAAATGGTTCAGCAAAAACCCTTTCCGGAGCACTTATTTTGCCTGTCTGAGCATGGCGGCCGAAATGAGTACCGGCGTACTGGCCATGACGCATGTTTTTGAACGCCAGCCCGCCGTAAGCATGCTGGTTCTGAAAATACAGGGTAATTTCTCCAAAAAAGCAGTGGGCCGCACCACTTTCACCTGCGAGGAGGGCGCTGCTATCCGCCAATGCATCGAATCAGCAATCGCTGCCGGTCAGCCCCGGATTATTACAGCTAAATCCTATGGCCGTAATGCCGCCAATGAAATCGTGGCCGAATTTGATATTACCTGGACTTTTAAGGTAAAAGACCGCTCATAATTATCCCGTTTTGCTGCTGCTTATTTCGTAAATTGCACTCCATTGTTCAGTGAGGTGAGGCCCGTTTTCCGGAAAGGATCGGGTAGCTGATCCGCCCCGGCGGACAGGCATTGCCAAGGCTGAATTGCTTGCCACTGCCCGGAGCCTGAAAACCCGGCGCAGACGGCTATCGGGTAACTAACCAATCAACTATGCAAAAAGACGAACTCCGCAAACAGCAGGCCCTGGAATATCACGCAAAGGGCCGGCCCGGAAAAATTGAAGTAATTCCTACCAAAGAAGCCAAAACACAAAGAGACCTTTCCTTAGCTTATTCGCCCGGTGTGGCGGCTCCCTGCCTCGAAATTGCAGATAATCCCGAAGACGTTTATAAATATACCGCCAAGGGTAACCTGGTAGGCGTGATCAGTAACGGAACAGCCGTGCTGGGACTGGGCAATATCGGTCCGGAAGCCGGTAAACCGGTGATGGAAGGAAAGGGCGTGTTATTCAAAATCTTTGCCGATATCGATGTGTTTGATATCGAAATCAATGAAACCGATCCCGAAAAATTTGTGCAGATCGTTAAATCCCTGGAACCCACTTTCGGGGGTATCAACCTCGAGGATATCAAAGCACCCGAGTGTTTTTATATCGAACAGGAGCTGAAAAAACGCTGCCAGATTCCGATCATGCATGACGACCAGCATGGTACCGCCATCATCAGCGCTGCTGCCTTGCTGAATGCGCTGGAACTGCAGAAGAAAAAAATTGAAAAAGTGCGCTTTGTGGTGAATGGCGCCGGTGCTGCCGCCATGGCCTGTATCCAGTTATACGAATCACTGGGTGCCAAACACAGCAATTTTATGGTGTTCGACCGCAAGGGTATCCTCTACGAAGGCCGCCCCGATGTGGAAGATATGAAGAAGAAATTCTGTGTGGATGCAAAATACAAGGATTACGACCTGGCGAAAGCCATGAAAGATGCCGACGTGTTTATCGGTCTCAGTGTGGGCAATGCCGTTACCGCCGACATGGTGAAGGGCATGGCCCGCAACCCGATCGTGTTTGCGATGGCCAACCCCGATCCCGAAATTGCCTATGATACTGCCATTGCTTCCCGTAAGGATATCATCATGGCCACCGGCCGCAGTGATTATCCCAACCAGGTGAACAATGTTCTGGGTTTCCCTTATATCTTCCGCGGAGCGCTGGATGTGCGGGCCACCAGTATCAACGAAGCGATGAAACTCGCTGCCGTAAAGGCCCTGGCCGAGCTCGCCAAAACACCCGTTCCCGATATCGTGAACCTGGCCTATAATGAAAAGAATATTTCCTTCGGCCCCACCTATATTATTCCCAAACCTGTTGACCCGCGCCTGCTCGCTACCGTGGCACCGGCCGTAGCCCGGGCCGCCATCGAAAGCGGTGTGGCCAAGGAGCCGATCAAAGACTGGGATGCCTATGAACTGGAACTCAACAAACGCCTCGGCCTCGATAACCAGCTGAGCCGTATCATCGGCAACAAAGCCCGCAAGGATCCGAAACGCGTGGTTTTTGCCGATGCCGAAAACCTGAAGATCCTGAAAGTGGCACAGATGGCCCAGGAAGAAGCCGTGGCCTATCCGATCCTGCTGGGCGAAGAAGAGAAGATCCGCCGGATTGCAGAAGCCAATGGTATCGACCTGGAAGGTATGCCCATCATCAATCCCAAAGACAAACAAAGTGAAGAGCAGCGCCGCGAATACGGCGAAATCTTTTTCCAGAAAAGACAGCGCCGCGGCGTAAATAAATACGAGGCCTATAAAGCCATGAAGGAACGCAACCATTTCGGTTGCATGCTGGTGGAAACAGGAGAGGCCGATTGTATGATCAGCGGACTGAGCCGGAATTATCCCGATACGATCCGCCCGGCCATCCAGATCATCGGTACCGAAGACGGTGTAAGCAAGATAGCAGGTATGTATATCATGTTCACCAAACGCGGTCCCCTGTTCCTGGCCGATACCACGGTGAACTTTAACCCTACGGCCGAAGAGCTCGCCGAGATTACCCTGCTGGTGGCCAAGGAAGTAAAACACTTCAATATCAAACCCCGGATCGCCATGCTTTCGTATTCCAATTTCGGCAGCAGCGACTCTCCGGAAGCCCGTCTGGTACGACAGGCAAGGGAAATTGTAAAAGCAAAAGACCCTTCGCTCACCTGCGATGGAGAGGTGCAGGGTATCCTGGCTTTCAATAAAGAAATTCTGAAAGAAAATTATCCCTTCACCGAATTGCTGAACGGCGAAGTGAACACCCTGATCTTCCCCAACCTGGCTTCGGGCAATATCGCCTATAACCTGTTACAGGAAGTGGGTGGCGCCGATTCGATCGGACCGATACTGCTTGGATTGAAAAAACCGGTACACGTATTGCAACTGGGCAGCTCTATCCGCTCTATCTTTAATATGGTGCTGATTGCTGTAGTGGATGCACAGATGAAATGCAATACCAATACACAGGAAGAGATCAGAAAAAGTAAATGGTGGAAACGGTCCCGGAAGGAAGGACATAATCATTAAATTGGCTGGTGACGGGGTACGTATTGCGGGTAAGGAAACAGCCTGACGGATGAACCATTCTTCAGCACCCGCAACAAAAAACATATAACCTGTAGCCCGCAACTTATAACACGCAACAAGTAACTAAAAACATTCATGACTGTATTCACCCAGTTTGGCCGTTACCTGCTGATGCTCCGCAACATGTTCAAGCGGCCCGAAAACATGCGCATGTACTGGAAAGAGTTCATTCACCAGTGCGTGGACATCGGCGTGGGTTCACTGGGTATTGTTTTTCTCATTTCTATATTTATGGGAGCGGTAAGTGCTGTGCAAACGGCCTACCAGCTGGTAAGTCCTATTATCCCTCCTTCCACCATCGCACAGATTGTAAGGGATACGGTGATCCTCGAATTTTCGCCCACCATTGTCTGTATCGTACTGGCCGGTGTGGTGGGCAGTAAGATCGCCAGCGAACTGGGTAATATGCGGGTGAGTGAGCAGATTGATGCCCTGGAGATCATGGGTATCAATTCCAAGTCTTATCTTATCCTGCCCAAAGTGCTGGCTTCCATCCTTACCATCCCGCTGCTTGTAATCTTATCCATGGCGCTGGGTATCTGGGGCGGCCGGCTGGCCGGCTCCTTAACGGGGATCCTGTCCACACAGGTTTACGACCGTGGCCTCCTCGAGGGCTTCATTCCCTATAATGTTCTCTTTGCCATCTACAAGGCCGTTACATTTGCCTTTATCATCAGTACCATACCGGCCTATTATGGCTATTATGTAAAAGGAGGGGCCCTGGAAATCGGCCGCAGCAGTACCAAAAGTGTGGTGGTAAGCTGTGTGATGATTTTATTTGCCGATTATGTACTGGCCGCCATATTACTCGACAAATGATCGAATTCAACAACATACGGAAGAGCTTTGAAGACAAAGTGGTGCTCGATGACATCAGTCATGTGATGGAAACAGGCAAATGCAACCTCATCATCGGTTCCAGCGGCAGCGGTAAAACCGTGCTGCAGAAATGCCTGGTGGGATTGTTTGAACCCGACACCGGTGAGATCATTTATGATGGCAAGAGTTTTACCAGTATGAATGATGAAGAACGCAAACTCCTGCGCCAGCAGATCGGGATGCTGTTCCAGGGCTCGGCATTGTTCGACAGTATGACCGTGGAGCAAAATGTGATGTTCCCCCTGGATATGTTCTCGGGCATGGGCCATACCGAGAAACAAAAAAGAGTGGACGAAGTGCTGGCAAGGGTAAATCTGGTAGACGCTCATAAAAAATTCCCCGCCGAAATCAGCGGGGGCATGAAAAAAAGGGTGGGCATTGCCCGGGCCATCGTGCTGAACCCCAAATTCCTGTTTTGTGATGAACCGAACTCCGGACTGGATCCCCAGACTTCAATGGTGATCGACAAACTGATCCTGGATATCACCAAGGAATTCAACATGACCACGGTGATCAATACCCACGACATGAACAGTGTGATGGAAATCGGTGAAAATATCATCTATCTCTTCCAGGGACGCAAGGAGTGGACCGGCACCAACCAGGAGATTATCTTTTCAAAAAATGAGCGATTGAACAGTTTCATTTTTGCCTCAGAATTTTTGCAGGATGCCAAGGATATGCGGATGCTGGAAGCCAGGGGCAAAATTGATAATAACCGGAATATGGACGAACTCTTAAAGTAACAGGCCAAGCTGAAAATCTGATGATTTGACACTGAGGGCGCCGGCTGGCTGAAATACCCCATTACATTATCAAATCTGCTCATTTTCAAATTGTCACATTTTCAAATTTGTTTCAAATTTTTAATGCTTATTTTTGCCCCGCTTTTAAAAGCAATAACTTAAACCATAATATTTACCGGAAATGTCAGTTCTCGTAAACAAAAACTCCAGGATCCTTGTACAAGGTTTTACCGGTACAGAAGGCACTTTTCATGCTACCCAGATGATTGAATATGGCACCAACGTAGTGGGCGGTGTTACGCCGGGTAAAGGCGGCACCAGCCATCTCGACCGTCCCGTTTTCAATACGGTGGCCGATGCGGTTAAAACCACCGGCGCCGATGTGAGCATCATCTTTGTACCGCCTGCCTTTGCAGCTGATGCCATCATGGAAGCCGCCGATGCCGGTATTGCACTGGTGGTTTGTATTACAGAAGGTATCCCCGTTCAGGATATGGTACGGGTGAAGAATTTCCTGGCTTCCGGAAAGAGTACCCGCCTCATCGGGCCCAACTGCCCCGGAGTGATCACGGCTGAAGAATGTAAAGTGGGTATCATGCCCGGCTTTATTTTCAAAAAAGGAAGAGTGGGTATCGTTTCCAAATCCGGTACGCTCACCTACGAAGCGGCCGACCAGGTTGCCAAAGCCGGCCTGGGTATCTCTACCGCCATTGGTATCGGTGGCGATCCCATCATTGGCACTACCACCCGTGATGCGGTTGAACTGTTTATGAATGATCCCGAAACCGATGCGATCGTAATGATTGGTGAAATCGGCGGAGGTATGGAAGCCGAAGCGGCCAATTATATCAAAGCCACCGGTAATAAAAAACCCGTGGTGGGCTTTATCGCCGGCCAGACAGCTCCTCCCGGCCGCCGGATGGGGCATGCGGGTGCCATTGTGGGCGGCGCCGATGATACTGCCGCTGCCAAGATGAAGATCATGAGCGAATGCGGTATCCATGTGGTGGCCAGCCCGGCTGATATCGGCGCTACCATGGCCAAAGCGCTGAACAAATAATTTTTCGATTCGGATAAGCAAAAAAGTCCCGGAATACAACCGGGATTTTTTTATACCCCCCTTTCTCTTTAGCTGCTTCTTATTCCCTGTTAACCATGCTTTTCAAAAAAAAACCAGGGCTCTCGCCCCGATTCTTTACAAAGTATAGCCACGAACTTAAAAATCTTTATTTCTTATCCTGTATGTATTTCATCAGCTCCTCTTTACTGTTACTGAAGCTGAAGGCATCATTGAGCAGGAAATAATTATTCCGGTCAACCGTGCGGTCGTAGGCATATTTCGCCAGGTCGAGTTTGGCGTCATCAAAACTGAACAGGTTCATCAGTTCTTTCACCTGCACCGTGCTCACATAGTTATTGCTGAGGGCCTGTTTGGCCAGTTTCAGTTTATTATCACTGAAACTTTCTTTCTGCAGGGCCTGCTTCAGCTGATCAAATACATCTTTTTCCATTGCCCGGTAACCCCAGCCGCCATTGCCCTGGCCGTTGCCCTGCTGGTTGTTATAGTTATTGTCATCGTAACCCCAGCTGTCGTCTTCATCATCATAATAGCCCATGCTAAGGGGTTGTTCATCCACAAAAGCCTTACCGAAACGGTTGATCGTGATATCGGTATGGTACTGCGGTTTAATATACACACTGTTGGTATAAACCTGCTGGTAATTGGTTTTATTACCACCCCGGGGATTATTGTAACGGCCGGCCACCACCTGGTAAACCTTTACAGTATGGTAGCCGCTGTTAAGGCCGGTAATCATCACCACACCGTTATTGGAGCGGTAGCGGTTACCATCCACGGTTACCCGCAGATCGGTGAGGCCGGTGGCAGAGATGCTTAACCGTGAGCGCTGCTGGGGCTGTGCCAGCACAACTGTAACAAACAGTAAAACAATCGAAAGTGTAAATATTTTTTTCATACTGGTTGGGTTTTGCTGATATAAATTCAAACGGCGTGCCGTTGCAACAAATGTAATTTATAATAAAAAGTTAAAGAAAAAAGCAGTGGCCCGGGATATGCAATCCGGCCCGGTCCCACATCTCAGTAGGGCAGCTGATTTTCGGACGGGTGTACAACCGCACAGCAACAAATTGTATCTTTAATTAAAATGAAGCTTTATGTTCATAAAGAAAATAGGACTGGCGCTTTGCCTTCTCGCCGGCCTCACTCCTTCCCTCATGGCACAACAAACTGACGACTATAGCAAGAACTGGCAAAAAGCAGAAGCTTTTGAAAAGAAAGGACTTCCCAAGAGTGCGCTCAGCGAAGTGATGCTAATTTATAACAAAGCCCTTGCTGCGGGCAATGATGCCCAGCAGATCAAAGCCTGCATCTACCAGATCCGTTATCGTTCCCAGGTGGAGGAAGACAGCCAGGAGAAAAATATTTTCTTTGTTGATACCCTGATCTCAAAGGCCAAAGCACCCGCCAAAAATATCCTGCAAAGCATGCAGGCCCAGCTGTACTGGCAATACCTGCAAAATCACCGCTGGCAGTTTCGCAGCCGTACATCCCTGCAGGAGGAAAAATCAAAAGACATTGATACCTGGAGCCTGGAAAAGCTATACAGTACGATCGCTGCGGGTTACAGTGCCTCGCTCAGTAATCCAGCCTTACTGAAATCCACCACAATCGGAAGCTTCGATCCCATCATCAGCAAAGGTACCAATAGCCGCCCGCTTCGCCCCACCCTTTATGATTTGCTGGCACAACGGGCACTTGAATTTTATAAGACAGATGAAAACAGCCTCACCCGCCCCGCCTACCAGTTTGCCATCCGGGATGAAGAAGCATTTGCCCCGGCCACCCGGTTCATCAATTTTCCCTTCCCCACAAAAGACACGGCATCCCTGCAACGGAAGGCCCTGCTTTTGTACCAGGACCTGCTTCGTTTTCACAGCAACGACACGAACCCGGATGCCCTGCTGGACCTTGATCTGCAACGACTGGCATTTGTGTACCAGTATGCCGTGATGGACAATAAGGAGCCATTGTTTGAAACAGCGCTGAAAGATATGGAAACCCGTTTCTCCGGCAATACCTATGCCGCACAGGCTATGTACCTGCGGGCCAACCTGTATTACGAGCGTGGCCAGCAATACAAACCCAATGGTCCTTCCACGCAGCAATATGAAATCAAAAGAGCCCGTGAACTTTGTGTGCAGGCCGAAAAACTTTTCCCTGAATCGGAAGGGGGCATCAATGCGCACAACCTGATCAGCAGCATTGATATGCCCGGCCTGCATCTTGTTACTGAAAAAGTGAATCTGCCGGGACAGCCCTTCCGCACCCTGGTGAAATACCGCAATGTAAAAGCTGTTTATTTCCGCCTGGTTAAAATCACCAGGGAAGAACTCAAAAAAATTAACCGGCAGGAATATGATAAAACCTGGGCCGCTGTCACTGCACTGAAACCCCTAAAAACATGGTCGGTGAACCTCCCCGATCCGCAGGATTACCAGGAACACAGCGCCGAAGCAAAAGTGGAAGGCGCCGAACCCGGACTGTATCTTGTATTGGCAGGCATGAAACCCGATTTTTCCCTGGGTAATAATGTACTGGCCAGGCAGGCAGTATATGTGAGCAACATCAGCTTTGTAAATAATTACGGCGGCGAATATTATGTGCTGCACCGCGATAACGGCACCCCGCTGGCCGGAGCTAAAATACAATGCTGGCAGCAGGAGTATAATTATCAAACGGGTAACTACGACGAGAAAAAAGCGGAAGCCCTTACAGCGGATAAGAATGGATATTTTAAAATAAAAGAAAGCAAGGAATACCGCCAGTATTTTCTGCAGATCCAGTACAACAATGAAGAACTGTTTCTGGATGAAAGCAACTATGCCCCGTATAGTTACAACGCCTATGAGACCCCCAGAAAGCCCACTACCTTCCTGTTTACAGACAGGGCTATATACCGGCCCGGCCAACTGCTTTATTTCAAGGGCATCATGCTGCAAACCGAAAAAGATGCGGCAAAAAGCAGTCTGCTCACCAACTACAGCACCACGGTGCAATTAAAAGATGCCAACGGCCAAAAAGTGGCTGAGCTGCAGGTTACCACCAACAGCTTCGGCTCTTATAAAGGCTCTTTTAAATTACCCGAAGGCCTGCTGAATGGCACATTCAGTTTGTATGATACGGCGGCGCAGACTTCTCATGGATTCAGCGTGGAAGAATATAAGCGTCCGAAATTTTTTGTGGAGATCCCGCAACCCAAAGGCAGCTACCGGGTAAACGACAGTATAACGGTTACCGGTACCGCTAAAGCCTTTGCCGGCAATAATATTGATGGGGCCAAAGTAACCTACCGCGTTACCCGCAAAACCCGGATGCCCGTCTGGTGGTTCTGGGGTTATTATGCCCGTTTCGGAGGAAATAATGAGGCCACCGAGATCAGCAACGGTGAATTAACCACCGATGCCAATGGCAGTTTTCATATTGTATTTAAAGCCATACCCGATGAATCGGTTGACAAAAAAAGTCAGCCCGTATTTTATTACGAGATCAATGCCGATATCACCGATATCAACGGCGAAACCCGCAGCGGGCAAACCGATGTGGCTGTGGCCTACCAGGCTTTGCAAATAGCTATTGACGGACCGGAAGAATTGCCGGCCGACAGCCTGAAACAACTATTGGTACGAACCACCAATATCAACAACCTTTACGAGAAAGCCAGTGTAACCGTTTCAGTTTCAAAAGTAAAATCGCCGCAACAGGTGTACCGCCCGCGTTTATGGGATATGCCCGATCAGTTCCTGATGAGCAAAGAAGAATACCAGGGTTATTTTCCCTGGGATGTATATAAAGATGAAGACCTCCGCAACAACTGGCCCCTGGGTGATCGGGTGCAGGATAAAACGGATACCACCCGTGAAGACGGACAATGGAAACTCAGTAACAACAAATGGGAACCCGGCTGGTATAAAGTGGTGGCTATTACCAAAGACAAATATGGCGAAGACGTACGGGCAGAAAAATACATCCGCCTTACAGCTCCGGCCGGCAGCCGCATTTATGATGCCATCGCTTTACAGGCTGATAAAACCATTGCCGAACCAGGTGATAAAATCAATTACAGTATCGCCACCGGCTTTACTGAAATATGGCTGATTCAGACCCTGAGCAAAATGAATGCACCCGTACAAAGCAGCTACCGGAAGATCAGTGCCACACAGCCCGCCCTGCTTACTGAAACCATTTCAGAGAAAGACCGGGGGGGCATGGAAATCGGCTACTTCTTTGTAATACACAACCGGGTGTATACCGGTAATTTGTATTTCGATATTCCCTGGACAAATAAGCAATTAACCATCAGTTATGAAACCTTCCGCGATAAATTACTTCCGGGCAGCAAAGAAAAATGGAAGGTTAAAATCAGCGGGGCCAAAGGTGAAAAAGTAGCCGCCGAACTGCTGGCAGGTATGTATGATGCTTCCCTGGATCAGTTTAAGCCGCAAAGCTGGCGCCAGCTGAACATCTGGCCCGGACTGTATTCCAGGATCACCTGGCAGTATAACAATTTCAGTACTGTAAATACAGAACAGTACAGTGGTATTCCTTCCGGTTATAAATCGACGCCCGACAAATCTTATGACGAGCTCATCAGCCCGGGTGATGGCTACTTTGGAGGTGGTTACCGGGCGGGAATGGTGTATGCTGTCACGGCATCTCCTGAAGGGGTTTACAAATCGGCTCCCCCCCCGCCCCCTGTGGCAGATCGTCAGCTGAGCGAAGTGTTAGCCGGGAAAGTAGCAGGGCTTATGGATGTATCAAAAAAAGATGCGGATGGCGCCAGGGATGAGGAAAAAAGAACAGACTCGGGCCATGCCGGCAATGGCAACACATCCGCCGGAGGGGATAATATCCAGGTTCGCAAAAACTTCAACGAAACGGCGTTCTTCTTCCCCGATCTCACCACTGATGCGGACGGCAACGTGGAATTCAGTTTCACCATGCCTGAAGCCCTCACCAAATGGAAGCTGATGACCCTGGCCCATACCAGGGACCTGGCCAGCGCCTACAGCGAAAAAACAACCATTACACAAAAACCCCTGATGGTGCAGCCCAATGCACCGCGGTTTGTAAGGGAAGGCGACCAAATGGAATTTACCACCAAAATTGTAAACCTGGCCGACAGCGAAGTAACCGGTACCGTTCAGCTGGAATTACTGGATGCCGCAACCGGCAAGCCGGTGGATGGCTGGCTGAAAAATGTTTTTCCCAACCAGTATTTTACCATTGCGGCCGGACAAAGCAGCCTGGTTAAATTCCCGATGGAATTGCCCTATAATTTTAATTCGGCACTCAGCTATCGCATCAAAGCCATCACCCGTCCCAATAAAGCCGGTGAAACATTTTCGGATGGTGAAGAGATGGCGCTGCCCGTACTTACCAACCGCATGCTGGTAACCGAATCGCTGCCGCTGAACATGCGCCATACCAGCAGTAAACAGTTCCGTTTCGAAAAGCTGATCAACAGCGCCGGCAGCACCAGCATCAGCCACCAGGCCCTTACACTGGAATATACCAGCAACCCGGCCTGGTATGCCGTACAGGCCCTGCCCTACCTGATGGAATATCCTTATGAATGTGCTGAGCAAACCTTCAACCGTTATTATGCCAACACCCTGGCATCCTATATCAGCCGGTCAGTACCTAAAATCAAAACTGTTTTTGAAAAATGGAAAAATACCGATACGGCCGCCCTGCTTTCGAACCTGCAGAAAAATGAAGAACTGAAATCTGCTCTCTTACAGGAAACCCCCTGGGTGCTGGAAGCACAAAATGAAAGCCAGCAAAAGAAAAACATCGCCCTGCTCTTTGATATGGTGCGCATGGGCAATGAAAGCACAAAGGCACTCAATAAACTGAAAGAATTACAAAGTCCGAACGGCGGCTTTGTCTGGTTCAAAGGCGGACAGGATGATCCCTACATGACACAGTACATCATCACCGGAATCGGTCACCTGCGCAAACTGAATGCCCTCGATGAAGGCAGCTACCAGCAACTGAAGCCGGTGATTGAAAAAGCACTGCCCTACCTGGATAAGAAACTCAGGGAGGATTATGATTACCTGGTTAAGTATAAAGTAAAACTAAGCAGTAATAACCTGGGTTATATGCAGATCCAGTATCTCTACATGCGCAGTTTCTTTCCGGAAATCAAAATAGCCGCCGCCACCGGTACGGCGTATAATTATTACCGCGGACAGGCACAGAAATACTGGCTCAGCAACAGCAAGTATATGCAGGCCCTGATTGCCCTCGGACTCCACCGTACCGGTGATACCAAAACGCCCGCCGCCATTATCAGATCGCTGAAAGAAAATTCGATCAGCAAGGAAGAGATGGGCATGTACTGGAAAGAATGGAACACCGGCGGCTATTACTGGTACCAGGCTCCCATCGAATCGCAGGCACTGATGATAGAAGCTTTCAATGATATCGATAAAAATACGGCTGCCGTGGACGATCTGAAAACCTGGCTGCTCAAACAAAAACAGACCCAGAACTGGAAAACCACCCGGGCTACTTCCGAAGCCTGCTATGCGCTCCTGCTGGGAGGCAGCAACTGGCTGGCAGAAGAAAAAGAGGTTAGCATTACCATGGGTACCACCACCATCAGCAGTAACGACCAGGCAGCCGAAGCCGGAACAGGTTATTTCAAAAAACGCATTGAAGGAGATAAAGTGAGCCCGGCAATGGGGAATATAACGGTAACCATAAAACCTCTGACCCCGGCCGCGGGCAGCAGTTCCACTTCCTGGGGAGCAGCTTACTGGCAGTATTTTGAAGACCTCGATAAAATCACCCCGGCCGAAACTCCGCTGAAGCTCAGCAAAAAACTCTTCCTTGAAAAAAACAGCGACCGTGGTCCGCAACTGGTGGCCGTGGCCGATGGCGCCGAACTGAAAGTGGGGGATAAAGTAAAAGTGCGAATTGAGTTGCGGGCCGACCGTGACATGGAATACCTGCATATGAAAGACATGCGGGCGGCCTGTATGGAACCGGTGAACGTTATCAGCCAGTATAAATACCAGGATGGCCTGGGCTATTATGAAAGCACCAAAGATGCCAGTACCAATTTCTTCTTTGGCTGGCTGCCCCGCGGTACCTATGTATTCGAGTACGAGTTATTTGTAACGCATACCGGTAATTTCAGCAATGGCATCACCAGCATCCAGTGTATGTATGCGCCTGAGTTTACAGCGCACAGTGAAGGCATAAGAGTGAATGTTGAGTGAGCCAGGGATGCAAGAACACGGATTAAATAAACAAAGACCGGAGCCCTGAATTGATTAGCCTGGCGATCAGTTCAGGGCTTCACTGTTTAATTAATCGTTTTCATTAAATTCGTGGCCACACACCTCATTTGTGTAAAAACTACTGCCTATGCCATCCAATGAAGTCTACAGCATTCCCCTGCGTTTCCGCAAGATGGAGAACCTGCATATCGTGTTCTGGCTCTTTAAAGATGTGAGCTGGTGCATGATCTGGAAACCCTTAGGCATTGCCATGATCTTCCCCACCCTGATCATCGCCATCGTAATCGCCTGGCGCACCCGGGATTTTGTGTCGGAGCTGACCCATAACCTGGCCATCACGTTCTGGATCAGTGCCAATGCCTACTGGATGATCAGTGAGTTTTTCCATTTCGATGAGAAGATCGTTTTCGGGGATTACACCTATAAACACCTGGCCCTGATGCCCTTTGTGCTGGGTATCATCTGCCTGGCTTATTATTATATCATCTGGAAACCCCGGCACCGGAATGAACTGGAAACCATGTAACAGAAAGTAAAAACCCAAAATCCGGGCCTTTGTTTACTGTTGCAGGTTGATGCAAACCCCGCCCGCCCCATGGCTCTACTTTTGATTTTTTACTTTTTCCTTTTGCCTTTTCGTCCCCTTCCCGCCGCCGCCGGGTATCCTTTCGCCACTTCGCCGAACAGGCTTATATTTGCACTCCGGTTACGGTTTGTTTACCAGCCTTTGTTTTTCAATGAAACATCGTTGTGTCACTCACTTCAACCGCATACCCATTTTCAACATAAATTATTGCGTTTCAACCATGTACAGAACAGCAACCTGTGGCGAGTTAAGAATATCCGACCAGCATAAAACCGTTACCCTGGCCGGCTGGGTACAAACCATCCGTAAATTCGGCAGTATTACATTTGTCGACCTGCGTGACCGTTACGGCATCACCCAGCTCCTTTTTTCCGAAACACTGAACGAACAACTGGAAGCCAACCCCCTGGGCCGCGAATTTGTGTTACAGGTAACCGGCATGGTTAGTGAGCGCAGCAATAAAAACACAGCCATCCCCACCGGCGATATCGAAATACTGGTAAGTGAGTTCACGATCCTGAATAAATCGGCCGTGCCCCCCTTCACCATCCAGGATGATACCGATGGCGGCGACGACCTGCGGATGAAATACCGTTTCCTGGACCTGCGCCGCAATGCCGTGAAAAAAAACCTGGAACTGCGTTACCAGGTTAACCGTTCAGCCCGCAACTACCTCCACGAAAATAATTTCATGGATATCGAAACGCCCTTCCTCATCAAGAGCACCCCGGAAGGCGCCCGTGATTTTGTAGTACCCTCGCGAATGAACCCGGGCCAGTTTTATGCCCTGCCCCAATCACCCCAAACCTTTAAGCAATTGCTGATGGTGAGCGGCTACGACCGTTATTACCAGATCGTGAAATGTTTCCGGGATGAGGATCTGCGGGCCGACCGCCAGCCCGAGTTTACACAAATCGACTGCGAAATGGCCTTCGTGGAACAGGAAGATATCCTCCATATGTTTGAAGGACTGGTGAAAAGAATTTTCAAAGATGTGAAGAACATCGATTACACCGAAACCGTGCAGCGGATGACATGGGAAGAAGCCATGTGGCAGTATGGAAACGACAAGCCCGATATCCGATTCGGAATGAAATTGTGCAACCTGAAATTCCCGGCCCACACCTTCCCCGCTAAAGAAAATATTGCCGGGCTGATCGCCGGTGATTTTGCCGTATTCAATGATGCCGAAACCGTGATCGCCATCAGCGTACCCGGTTGCAGTGAATACAGCCGCAAGCAAACCGATGAACTCACGGAATGGGTGAAAAGGCCGCAGATCGGTATGAAGGGAATGGCGTTTATTAAATGCAATGCCGACGGAACCTTTAAGAGCAGTATTGATAAATTTTATTCTGAAGACAGACTGAAAGCGATTGCAGAAGCGGCCGGTGCCAGTGCCGGGGATCTTGTTCTCCTCCTGGCCGGCGCCGAAGAACGCACCCGCAAAGCCAGCAGCGAACTGCGACTGGAAATGGCAACCCGCCTGGGCCTGCGCAAGGCAGATGAATTTAAATTACTGTGGGTGCTCGACTTTCCCTTATTTGAATATGATGAGGAAGGCAACCGCTGGGTAGCCCGTCACCATCCCTTTACCTCGCCCAAACCCGACCAGATTGCTACCATGATCGGCAACAATCCCATTATCGAAGAGGCCGCCCGTTACCTCGAGCATCCCTATGCCAATATCAAGGCCAATGCCTATGATATGGTGCTGAACGGAAATGAAATCGGCGGCGGTTCTATCCGTATCTTCCAGCGGGAGCTGCAGGAAAAAATGTTTGCCGCCCTGGGCATGGACGAAGCCGAACAACAACATAAATTCGGATTCCTGCTGGGCGCCTTTGAATATGGCGCTCCCCCGCATGGCGGTATTGCCTTTGGCTTCGACCGTCTCTGTTCCATCCTGGGCGGCAGCGAAAGCATCCGCGATTTTATTGCCTTCCCCAAAAACAACAGTGGCCGCGATGTGATGCTGGATGCCCCTGCCACCATTGATGCCAAACAATTTGAGGAATTACAGATCAGGCTGGATATAAAATAATATTGCCAACCAGCCACCGCCCCCTAATGACATCAGGCTGGAAAATATTTATTGTGCTGAATGTAATCGAAGCCATTCTTGCCAGCCTCATTTTTGGCATCGGTCTGCTCTCCAATCCTGTTCACCTTAATAAAGCGGGCGATTTTTATTTTCTGGGGTTCTTAACAGGCATGACTGCTGTTATCAATTTAAATTGCATCAGTAATATCTTTCTTGCTTTCCGGCACAGGGATGCCCGGAAACTTACCAAAGGCCGGAAGTATTTTTTCTGGATCCGTACCTTACTTTACACCGGCATTTTACTCATGTTTATATTGCTGCTGAATGAATTTATGAATCGCCTCAGCGTAGCCGCTCCCAGAAGAGAAAGCGATACAAAAGCGGGATTGATTATATTGTTTATATATCTTATTCCCGGACTCATGCTCCTGGTATTTCAGCTCATCTTATATTTTAAAACCCTGAAAAAAATCCGCCGGCAGCAGGAAGTAACCATTGATGCCATTGGTTTTCCCGGCGGATAAAAGATATATTCATCACCACATTTCCTGATAATTTTCCTGTGCTATCTTTATAGCATGAATAACTCCCCGCTCGCTGAACGCCTGCGCCCCGGCACACTGGACGACCTGGTGGGACAGGAACATCTTACCGGCAAGGGAAGCATTCTGCGCAAAGCCATCGAACACGGCAAAGTGCCCAGCATGATCCTGTGGGGGCCGCCGGGTGTGGGCAAAACCACCATCGCTAATATTATTGCCAGTACCCTCCGGGTTCCCTTCTACACGCTGAGCGCCATCTCCTCCGGAGTGAAAGAAGTGCGGGAAGTGATTGAAATGGCAAAAAAACAAAGCAATGTAATCCTGTTCATTGATGAGATCCATCGTTTCAATAAAGGCCAGCAGGATGCTTTACTGGGCGCCGTGGAAAAAGGTATCATCACCCTGATCGGCGCCACCACCGAAAACCCATCTTTTGAAGTAAACAGCGCCTTGCTGAGCCGCTGCCAGGTATATATACTGAAGGCGCTGGATGAAAAAGACCTCCAACGCCTGCTGACCGATGCCATTGAAAAAGACGAATGGTTGCATAGCAAAAATATTGAACTGAAAGAAACAGCCGCTCTTCTGCGCATCTCCGGCGGCGACGGCCGGAAACTACTGAACCTGCTGGAACTTGTAGTGGAGTCGCTGGGCGCAAACGCCCTTATCACGGATGAAACGGTGATGGAAGTGGCCCAGCAACGCATTGCCCTGTACGATAAAAAGGGTGAACAGCATTACGATATCATTTCCGCGTTCATCAAATCTATGCGGGGCAGCGATCCCAATGGGGCCCTCTACTGGCTGGCACGCATGATTGAGGGCGGGGAAGATGTGAAATTTATTGCCCGCCGTATGCTGATCCTCGCCAGTGAAGATATCGGCAATGCCAATCCCAATGCCCTGCTGCTGGCCAATGCAACATTTGATGCCGTTACAAAAATCGGTTACCCCGAATCCAATATTATTCTCTCACAATGTGTGATTTACCTGGCCACTTCTCCCAAGAGCAATGCAGCCGTAGCAGCCATCGGCGAAGCACAATCGGCCGTGCGCAAACACGGAGATCTGCCCGTACCCCTGCACCTGCGCAATGCCCCCACGAAGCTGATGAAGAAAATGGATTATGGTAAAGGATACCAGTATTCGCATAATTACGAGCAGAATTTTTCGGCACAGGAATACCTCCCCGGCGAGATCAGTGGTACGGTTTTCTTTCATCCCGGCAATAATGCCCGTGAGGAAGAACTCCGCAAATTCCTGCAAGCCCGCTGGAAGGATAAGTATGGCTACTGAAAATGGGCCTACCCCTGAAAAGCCGCCATTTTTTTACCGGCTGCAAAAAAAGTATAACCGCATATGAAACAAATTTTTCTCTTTCTGGTAATTGCTTTCTCCTGCGCTGCGGAATATTCAAGCGCCCAGGTGTTTCAGGAGCCCATACCCGCATACGACAGTTTTACCATCCAATCTGCCCGGGTGGCTGAATTGCGGAAAATCAATGTGTGGACACCGCCCGGCTATGAAACAGGCCGCGACTCATTTCCCGTGCTCTATATGCCCGATGGTGGTATTAACGAAGATTTTGTTCATGTTTCCGGTACTTTGTCAACACTGATAATCCTGAAAAAAATACCGCCGGTGATACTGGTGGGCATACCCAACACAGAACGCAGAAGAGACCTCACCGGCCCCACCTCCGTAGAAAAAGACAAGGAGATTGCACCGGTAGTGGGCGGCTCGGCCTCATTCAGGGCATTTATCAATGATGAACTTTTTGCCGAAATAAATAAGCGGTACAGAACCAACCCCCAAAAAGGTATCATCGGCGAATCACTGGCAGGTCTGTTTGTAACAGAAACCCTGTTACTGAAGCCGGAGATGTTTGATTTTTACATTGCTTTTGACCCCTCGCTCTGGTGGAATAATAAGCAACTGGTAAAATCGGCGGGCGACCTGCTTAACAAGTTTCCGGCGGCCCCAAGAACTTTCTGGTTTGCCGGTTCATCGGCGAAAGATATTTATAAGCCCGCGGGCAAACTGGCTGATATCCTCGTGGCTAAAAACATCCCCGGGCTTATCTGGCGCTATTCTCCCGAGCCGCAGGAACAGCATAATACCATTTTCCGTTCCACTGAAGCCAAAGCCATCACCTGGACATTGAATAACCTGGCCAACTGACAGGACTGTATAGTAAAATGAATTCCGGTTAAGAGGGGGCTGTCTTTTGTTAATAAACAGAGTTTTTTATCAGCCGGACACTTTTAAAAGCCTATTCTTCTTATTTTTAAGCTGCTCAAGCACATTACTATGAACAGACAGATCAGCGCTCTCTTATTGACAGCCCTTGTGGTTTTCAGCTTTTCCTGCAGCAAATCGGATAATGGAACCGGTAATACAGTCAACATTGCCGAAAAGAACATGTACAATGTTGCCTACGGAACCGACCCGCAGCAAAAAATGGATATCTACCTGCCTGCCAACCGCCAGAACGACTCTACCCGGGTGCTGGTATTGATTCATGGAGGTGGCTGGACGGCCGGTGATAAAAATGACTGGGCCAGTTCGCTTGATTCGATTAAGAAGCGCTTACCCAACTATGCTATCTTCAATGTCAATTACCGCCTGGCTTCCCTGCCGGCCAACAACCTCTTCCCGATCCAGGAACAGGATATCAACTCGGCTGTTAATTTCATCAATGGCAACCGCCTGGATTATGTGGTGAGCAATAAATTTGTACTGATGGGAGCCAGTGCCGGCGGCCATCTTTCCCTGCTGCAGGCGTATAAATACCACAGCTCCGTGAATGTGAAAGCCGTGGTGGATTTCTTTGGTCCCACCGATATGGCCGATATGTATAACAACCCGGGCGCCTATTCTCCCCTGGCCATTGCAGCGCTGATGAGCGGTACGCCCGCCACCAATCCGTCTATGTACCAGACATCCAGTCCCATCAACTATGTAAACAGTTCCAGCTGCCCTACCATAATTTTGCAGGGTGGCCTTGATCCACTGGTAAATCATGTAACGCAATCAGAAGCCTTACGGGATAAACTCACGGCTTTCAATATCACCAACCAGTATGTATATTATCCGCTGGGCGGACATGGTGATTGGGATGCCGCCACCTATTCCGATGCCTTTAGTAAAATTCAGGCATTTTTAACGGCCAATGTGCATTGATACATTTTTAAACAAATGATACAAAGCACCTCACCGGTGCTTTTCTTTTATATGACGCCTCCTTTTTCAGCCGGATTAAACTGGACATACCAGCCCTTCTCCTTACTGGATGCCCCTGCCCTCTACGCCATCCTGCGCCTGCGCAGCGAGGTATTTGTGGTAGAGCAAAACTGCGTGTATCTTGATACGGATGGAAAGGATGAATTATCCTGGCATTGCTGCGGCCGGATCAATGGTCAGCTGGCCGCCTATGCCCGGCTGATACCTCCGGGTACCAGTTACGAAACCGCCAGCATCGGACGGGTGGTGGTGGCACCGGCCTTCAGGGGGCAAGAGATGGGGCGGGCCCTGATGGAAGAAGCCATCCGCAAAACCTTTGAATTGTATGGCGGCGACAGCATCACCATTGGCGCCCAAACCTACCTGATCCGCTTCTACCAGTCGCTCGGTTTCAGCACCGTGGGAGAAGAATATCCCGAAGACGGAATCCCGCATATAACCATGATACTCAAAAAATAAGGGGTAGCAGGCAATATTTTAACAAGAATCCCGTTTAAGGATTACGAATCGGTATTCATCCGCTTTTGAAGCCTCCGGGCAGTGGTAAGTTGCTGAATATCACAATATCCAATAATCCAAGAAAGACCAAATCCGATTTCTGATGAAACCAGGTTTACGCAACATCGCTGGTAAAGTTACACTGCTGCTGATCTGCTTTTTCACTGCCTGCACTTCATTCTCCCAGTCATTCGTATTTGGAAAAGGTAAAACAAGATGGGAAGCCGGAATTAATTTCGGACCCAGTTTCTTCCTGGGCGACCTTGGTGGTAACCAGGGAAAGGGTACCAATAACCTGAAGGACCTTAACCTGGAGTTTACCAAGCTCATGAAGGGTGTTTTTGTGAATGTATATCCCAACGATTGGCTGGGGATACGACTGGCCGGTGATTTTACCTACCTCGAAGGCGATGATGCCGCCATCAACACAATGGGTATTGATGAACTGTGGCGCAAGCAGCGCAATCTTAACTTTAAAACCAATGTTTGGGAAATATACGCCGGGCTGGAAATTTATCCGCTGAACTTTCTGCTTCGTCATCGTGAAAATATGCCCCGGTTGCAGCCTTATGGGTTCCTGGGTGTGGGAATGTTCCACTTCAATCCCAAAGGCTCTCTTACCGATGCATCCGGTAATACCAGCTGGTACGAATTACATCCGTTGAAAACAGAGGGAGAAGGCATGAGCGAATACCCCGAAAGCAAGCCCTATAAACTGACACAGATGAATATCCCGATGGGAGCTGGTATTAAGTTTATTATTTCAGAGCGGTTCAATTTCAGTACCGAACTCTTATACCGGAAAACCTTTACGGATTATATCGACGATGTGAGCAAGAACTATATCAATAAAAGTGATTTTTACAAGTATATGTCTGCTCCCCAGGCCGACCTGGCGAGCCAGTTGTCCGACAAAACCCTGCCGATTATTTATCCCGGCATGACACGTTGGCCCTCCGGCACCCAGCGGGGCGATAACAAAAATGCAGATACGTATTTTTCGATCGTGGCAAAAATCGGCATCAAGCTGGGACCGGTAAGCGGCGACCCGGTGATGCGCCAAACACGTTGCCCGTCGGTATATTAATTCAAAAAGTAAAACTTAAAAATAGTGTTAATGATCCGGTAGAAAACGACCCCCAAGGATAGCTGAAGATATTTTCATATTTACAGATTACCCCTGAAACCACATTTAACGTATTTCGCCGAAATCTTAACACTTTTAAAGACCCATGGTTATGAGACGTGGGTCTTTTTTATTTGCCAAACCGCGGAGAGGAGAGCTGCCAGGTTTATGCAGAGGGTATTAAAGGAGGTTGCGGGTTACGGGTTGAGAGTTGTTCGTTAACCGTTGCTTGTTGACAGTCTCCCCGAACTTTTTACTTTTGTCATTTGACTTATCAATCACTTCAGCTCCTGCGCCAGGAATTTCCCGGTATAGCTTTCCTTCACTTTCAGCAATCCTTCCGGCACACCTTCATACAATACCCTGCCGCCGCCGTCGCCGCCTTCGGGGCCAATATCAATTATATGATCGGCCATTTTAATCACATCCATATTATGTTCGATGATGAGCACGGTATTCCCCCTGTCAACCAGTTTGTTCAGCACATCGAGCAGGTGCTGAATGTCCTGGAAATGCAAACCCGTAGTTGGTTCATCCAGTATGTAAAATGTTTTACCGGTATCCTTTTTACCCAGTTCGGTGGAGAGCTTTACCCGCTGGGCTTCACCACCGCTCAGCGTAACCGCACTCTGGCCGAGGGTGATATACCCCAGTCCCACCTCCTGCAATACTTTTATCTTCCGGTAGATATAGGGTACCGGCTGAAAAAACTCCACCGCTTCATCCACGGTCATATCCAGCACATCACTGATTGATTTTCCCTTATAGCGGATCTCCAGGGTTTCGCGGTTATACCGGCGTCCGTTACATTTTTCGCAGTGCACATATACATCCGGTAAAAAATTCATTTCGATCACCCGCATACCGCCGCCTTCACAAACATCGCAACGGCCGCTTTTTACATTAAAGGAAAAACGGCCGGCATTATATCCCCTGATTTTGGCTTCGGGTACTGCCGCAAATAAAGTCCGGATATCCGTAAAGAAACCGCAATAAGTGGCGGGGTTGCTCCGGGGAGTGCGGCCAATCGGGCTTTGATCAATCTCAATCACTTTATCAATATGTTCCAGCCCTTTAACCGCTTTATACTCCAGCGGGTTTGTCCGCGAGCCATAGCAATGCTGGCTCATCAGCGGGTACAGCGTTTCATTTATCAGGGTGGATTTACCGCTGCCGCTCACCCCCGTTACAAGGATCAGCTTACCCAGCGGAAATTTGACACTCACGTTTTGCAGGTTATTTCCTGATACGCCTGTCAGCTCAATAAATTTCCCATTGCCCTTTCTTCTTTCGGCAGGCACTTCAATATTTTTTTTACCGGAGAGATACTGCGCTGTTTCCGATCCCGATTTCAGCACCTGTGCCGGCGTGCCGCTCACCACAATTTGTCCGCCATGTTTGCCGGCCTGCGGACCGATATCCACCAGGAAATCCGATGCCAGCATGATATCCTTGTCGTGCTCCACCACCAGTACGCTGTTGCCGATATCCCGCAGGTGCTGCAAGGCTGCAATCAGCCGTTGATTATCGCGTTGGTGCAGCCCGATGCTGGGTTCATCCAGCACATAGGTGATTCCCTGCAGCTGCGATCCAATCTGTGTAGCCAGCCGGATACGCTGCGATTCGCCGCCACTCAGGGTTTTAGAGGGTCGGTCGAGTGAGAGGTAGGTGAGCCCCACATCCAGCAAAAACTGCAACCGCTCCCGGATCTCTTTCAGCACATCTTTGGCAATCGCGTTTTGCTTATCGGATAACCGCAGTTCAATGCCATCAAACCAGGCCGCTATATTATCAAGGTTCAGGCGGCTCAGCTCGGCGATATTACGTTTATCAATTTTAAACCAGAGACTTTCTTTCCGTAACCGGTATCCGCCACAGGTATCACAGGTTTTGAGTTCCATAAATTTCTCCACCCATTCTTTCAGGAAATCTGTGCTGCCGGGCGAAGAAAACCAGCGCTTCAGCATTGGCACAATTCCTTCATAGCTGCCGGTATATTCCCGGGGCACGGATTCATCACTCAGGTCGAGTTCCAGGGCCGGGCTGATCGATTTATCGCCGTACAGGAGCAGGTCCAGCTGTGCTTTTGTGAGTTCCTGCAAAGGCTTATCCAGGCTGATCTTATTCTTTTTCGCAAATGTTACCACCTGCTGAAACACACTGGCATCGCGTTCTTCGCCCAGCGGCACAATACCGCCTTCGCGAACAGAGAGCGTTTTATCCGGCACCACAAGATCGAGACTGATAGTATACACATTCCCCAGTCCTTTACAAACCGGGCAGGCGCCATAGGGGGAGTTAAAAGAGAAAGAATTGGGAGAAGGCTCTTCATAACTGATGCCGGTATCCTCGCACATCAGTTGTTTGCTGTACATGACCACTGCACCGGCGGGTGCAGCAAAGAGTTCATTTTTCAGTGTACGTTTTCCTTTTACGGCCGCCTTGCCGGTTTCTTCAGCAGGGATTGTACCTACAAACATGAGCTCCTTCCCAACCTGCAGGGATTTCTGTACACTCTGGCTGAGGCGCAGCTTCATATCATCCGTTACTGCCAGGCGGTCTATCACCACTTCGATATCATGAATTTTGTAGCGGTCAACCTGCATGCGGGGTACCAGGTCAAGTACTTCGCCATCTACCCGTACTTTGAGATAACCCTTTTTGCGGATATCTTCAAAGAGCTCGCGGTAATGTCCTTTACGGCCCCGCACAAGCGGCGCCAGTAACATGATGCGCTGGCCCTGGAAACGCCGGTAGATATTATTCACGATCTCTTCCTCACTGAACTTCACCATTTTTTTGCCTGTATTGTAGCTGTAGGCTTCCCCCACACGGGCAAACAAAAGGCGCAGGAAATCGTATATCTCGGTGATGGTACCAACGGTACTGCGGGGATTTTTATTGGTGGTTTTTTGCTCGATGGCAATCACGGGTGAAAGGCCGCTGATCTTATCCACATCCGGGCGCTCCATATCGCCAATGAACTGCCGGGCATAGGCGCTGAAGCTCTCCATATAACGGCGCTGGCCTTCATTGTAGATCGTGTCAAAGGCCAGTGATGATTTACCGCTGCCGCTGACACCGGTAAACACCACCAGTTTATTCTTGGGAATGCTGATATCAATATCCTTGAGATTATGCTCTCTTGCGCCGGATACTTCAATAAAATCGTTGTGCGGGCTGGTGCCGCCTTTTTGTTTTTCTGCCCTGGCCATGTGTACTTACTTGCTGTAAAGATACAAACAAAAGCGCTCGGTTTTTGTTGCCCGAACCAGAGCAGTGCCGCGACGGAGAGGAGCCGGTTAAAAAAAATTTGCCGTCGCAAACCCTTTATGGAAAAGGATTTTAAAAATTTTAAGGTTACGCACCATAAAAAATATTTGGCCAAATGAAAAGCTTGTATCTATATTTGCAGCAGTTCTTTATCACGCCGCTTATCAAGAAAGGCTGAGGGTAATGGCCCGAAGACGCCTTGACAACCTCTTCAAACTTTGTTTGAAAAAGGTGCCAATTCCATCTCGTGTTCCAGCCGGACACGGGGCAGATAAGTCAGATCCAAAGCTGAAAATAGTACAATCATATTGAAAGCTCATCTGATTTATCGGGTGAGCTTTTTTGTTTTTACAGCTCCCCGGTAAAACTCTTCCTTCCTGGTAAGCCGATGAAAGAACCCTATCCATCATTTCATCACGGGCTGCAAAGCCGCATTAAAAACCAGGTAACATGAGCAACGCCACACAGTTAATTCACAGCATTCCCTCCGATCCCTTAACCGGAAGTGTTTCGGTTCCCATTTATCAAACCAGCACCTTTGTACAGGAGGCACCGGGTGTAAACAAGGGCTACGATTATGCCCGTACCAACAATCCCACAAGGGCTGCTTTGGAAAACATTATAGCCGGACTGGAAAAAGGATCCGTGGGTATTGCCTTCGGCAGCGGCCTCGCCGCCATCGATGCCGTGCTGAAACTGCTGAAAGCCGGAGATGAGATCCTCGCCGTGGATGATATTTATGGCGGGGCCTTCCGGCTTTTCACCCATGTGTACGAAAAATTCGGCATCCGCATCAACTATGTGGATACCACCGATGCAGCGAATGTATTCAATGCCATTACGCCTGCCACCAGGCTGATCTGGCTCGAAACGCCTACCAACCCCACGTTGAAAGTGAGTGACATCGAAGCCATCGCAAAAATTGCGAAGGCGCATTCCTGTTGGCTTTGCGTGGATAATACTTTTGCTTCACCCACCCTGCAGCAGCCTCTTTCGCTGGGAGCTGACCTGGTCGTGCACAGCGCCACCAAGTACCTCGGCGGGCACAGCGATTTAATCGCCGGCCTGGTAGTGGCCCGCGAAAAAGAACTGGGCGAAAAAATAAAATTCATACAAAATGCCAGTGGCGCCATCCTCGCCCCCTTCGACAGCTGGCTGGTGATACGCGGCATTGAAACCCTGCACCTGCGGGTGCAGCAGCACTGCCGCAATGCACAGGTGGTGGCCGAATTTCTGCAAACCCACCCGGCAGTGGATAAGGTTTTCTATCCCGGGCTCAGCAACCATCCCAACCACCTGGTTGCCAAAAAGCAAAGCCGGGGTTTTGGCGGCATCGTTTCCTTCACATTGAAAAATGATACAGAAGAAGCCGCCACGGCATTTGTTAGTTCCACGCAATATTTCAAACTGGCTGAAAGCCTCGGTGGTGTTAAAAGCCTGCTTTGTCATCCCGCCCGGATGACACACAAAAGTATTCCGGCCGAAAAAAGAAGGGCGGCAGGTGTGGCCGATAGCCTGGTGCGACTGAGTGTGGGACTGGAAGAAGCGGCAGATTTAGTAAACGACCTGGCGCAGGCTTTTGAAAGGATTGCCATTACAACTAACCCTGCTCAACAGTTACAAACACAGTAAATACCATTGCTGCGGCCGGCGCTTTCCGCCCCGGCCGCGGCTAATAGCAAAACAAATAATTATGTCATCTGCTGATAACCGTCAACCACTTACTATCGGGCTCTTTGGCTTCGGTGTGGTGGGCAAAGGACTCTACGATGTGTTACAAAACACTGCAGGTCTTCAGTCCACTATCAAAAAAATCTGTATTAAAAATCCCGGCAAGTCCCGCAGCATTGCATCCGAAAATTTCACCACCCATCCTTCGCTTTTGCTGGATGACCCCTCGATCAATGTGATCGTGGAACTGATAGATGATGCCGATGCTGCGTTCCTGATCGTGAAACAGGCGCTGCAAAACCGCAAGGCAGTGGTAAGCGCCAATAAAAAAATGATTGCAGCGCATTTTGAAGAACTGCTGCAGCTGCAACGCGAATACGAAGTGCCGTTTCTGTATGAAGCCGCCTGCTGTGCCAGTATGCCCATAGTACGGAATCTTGAGGAGTACTATGATAATGATCTGTTGCGTTCGGTACGCGGCATCATCAACGGATCCACCAATTATATCCTTACGCAACTTACCCAAACCAGCCAGGATTTCAATGAAGCACTCCGGCTGGCGCAGCAACTGGGATTTGCCGAAAGCAATCCCACACTGGATACCGGCGGCTATGATGCCGCCAACAAACTCAGCATCCTGCTGGCCCATGCATTTGGCATTACCGCACAACCCCGTGATTTTATTTTTAACGGCATCGAACAGATCAGCCGGGCCGATACCGGCTATGCCCGTGAAAAAAATTATAGTATCAAACTCACCGCTACGGCCCAAAAACTCAGCAACGGACAGCTGGCTGCCTTTGTTCTGCCCCAGTTTGTAACCCCGTCAGACGAGCTATTTCATGTGAATGAGGAGTTCAATGCCCTGATCACGGAGAGCGCTTTTGCCGATCGTCATTTTTTTAAAGGACGCGGCGCCGGAGCCTTCCCCACGGCTTCGGCCGTGCTGAGCGATATATCTGCCCTGCGGTATAACTATCGTTACGAATACAAAAAACTGCAGCAGCAAAACGGATTGCGTCTTAGCAATGATTTTTACCTGCGGGTATTTGTGAGCACCGATGATATCGCCAAACTGACCCGGGATGACTTTGAGTGGATCGAGGAATGGCATAATGAATGCAGGCAGAGCTGGCTGGTGGGGGTAATCCATGCGGCACAGCTTTGTGGTACCGGCTGGTGGAAGCAGGAAGGCGTGTCGCTGGTGCTTTGTCCCGATGCTGTTATTGAATCGGTGGAATATAAAAAGATCAGCAAACGAAGTCTTGAGCTGGCAGGAGTGGTTTAGTCATTTTTTGGTTTTATATAAAAGGCCCCTGCAAGCAGGGGTCTTGTTTTTAAAAAACGAATTCATTTATTTCACTCTTTGCATGAACTTAGCGCTCCTGTTTCTTTGCGGTGAAAAAACCGCTGAGAAGGAAGAAGATAAGGTTACACAGAGAATACAATAAACTTATTCCTATGCTCAGTTATTATTTCAATCTTTTCGGTGTGGTGATGTTTGCCATCTCAGGCGCCCTGGCTGCCTCTGATAAAAACATGTACAAGGATTTATTCGGACTGAGTTTCACCGGCTTTGCCACGGCCATCGGAGGCGGTACGCTCCGGGATATCATACTGGGTGCCCATCCGATTGCCTGGGTAGATGATAATAATTATCTCGTTGCCATCTGTATTGGTATTGTGCTTACCGTACTATTCAAAAAACAGCTGGTGAAAATTCCCAAAATATTACTCTTCTTTGATACCCTGGGTATTGCCATCTATACCATCATTGGTATGGAAAAAGCACTGGCGCTGGATGTAGCGCCATTGGCGGCGGTGGTAATGGGGCTGTTCACCGCTGTGATGGGAGGCGTTATCCGCGACACGCTTATTAACGAAATACCCCAGATATTCCGGAAAGAAATTTATGCCACCGCCTGTATCGCCGGCGCTGCCGTTTACCTGCTGTTGAAATACACGCATGTGCCCGACAGGCTCAGTGCTATACTCAGCATTCTTACCATCATCGGGGTGCGTTTGGCAGCCATAAAATTCCGGTGGTCGCTGCCCAAATTCGAGGTCTGAAACTGCCCGTTTTGCTTTAATTTTGCCGTTGCTTCAATAACAACGGATGCGGATCAATCCTCTTTACAAGCTTTTGCTGCTCACCTGCGGGTTTCTGTGGGCAGGCGTACAGGAGGTATCCGCACAATGTGCCACCCCCATCAGCAGTTTCCCTTACAACGAAGATTTTGAATCCACGAATGGCGGTTTCCTGCCCGGCGGATCCTTTTCCGACTGGACATGGGGCACTCCTGCCAAAGCCGTTATCACCGGCGCCGCAAATGGCAACAAGTGCTGGATCACGGGCGGATTAACCGGGGGCGCCTACAATAACAGTGAAAGCTCCACCTTAACAAGCCCCTGCTTTGATTTCAGCTCCCTGGTTAATCCACAAATCAGTTTTTCCGTTTTCTGGGAAACCGAAAAAAAATTCGATGGGGCCAACCTGCAATATTCAACCGACCAGGGCGCAACCTGGTTATTGCTGGGTTCTTCTTCCGATAACAGTTGTACGGCTTCCAACTGGTACAACAATGGCAGCGTAACCTATCTTGGTAACCAGAATGGCTGGTCGGGTAATATCCAGCCCACGGCTGGCTCCTGCCAGGGTGGAAGCGGCAGCGGGCAATGGGTTACCGCATCTCACGACCTTAGTTTTTTAGCGGGTCAGCCGAAAGTATTATTTCGTTTTCGCTTTGGAGCCGGCACTACCTGCAACAGTTATGATGGCTTTGCGATAGATGATATTAATATAGCGGAACGTTTGCCCAACAGCGGCGATTTTTTATTTAGTTGCACCAGCAGTCATGATGTAAGTTTTAACAGCAGTGCCAGCGCCTGTGCCAATACCTATGCCTGGGATTTTGATGATCCGGCATCAGGAGCCAATAACAGTTCCGCGGCGCCATTCCCCACGCATACTTTTGTAAGTCCGGGTGTACACAATGTTACGCTTACCATCAGCTATGCCATTGGAGCACCGGTGGTGGTGCAGCACCCGGTTACCATTATGGATCTGAGCATCCTCCCGTTGCTGCAAATTTTTTGCAATGCTGATAAAACGGCCGCTATTGTAGCGAATGTGAACGGAGGAAGCGGGCCTTTCTTTTACAGCTGGAATACAACACCTCCGCAAACCACCCCACTGCTGCAAAATATCGGCGCCGGCACTTACACGGTTACGGTGAATGCGGCTGATGCCTGCACCAATACGGCCAGCTATACAGTTACTGAACCTACGGCACTCAACGTGGGCATTACAGTTAAAGATGCCAGTTGTAATAAAAACAACGGCAGCATCACTGCCAGTGTGAGCGGAGGCACTTCGCCATATAGTTATCTGTGGTCCGACGGGTCATCCAATGCGGCGCTTACCGGTATCGGCCCCGGTACTTATTGGGTAAGTGTAACAGATAATAATGGATGTAATCTTATTAAGGATAATATTCCCGTAATCAATTCGGCGGCTTCGGTAATCGTAAACCTGGGACCCGACCTGATCCGTTGCCCCGGGCAGAAAGTAATTTTAGATCCGGGTCCTGCCTTTGCTTCCTATCTCTGGCAGGATAACAGCACGGTGCAAACTTTTCAGCCCGTCAGCACCGGTAAATACTGGGTAACGGTTACCAATTCCGACGGCTGCACCGGCTCTGATACCATCAACATCAGATTCTTCTGCCCGCTTGTATTTTTCCCGGGGGCTTTCACCCCCAATCATGACGGAAAGAATGACCACTTTGGTGCGGCAGGTGAGGCTTTATCCTTAATCCGCAGTTATCGGTTGCGGGTTTACGACCGGTATGGACAACTGGTTTTTTATACCACCGATCCCTACCAGTACTGGGATGGCACCAACAAGGGAAAGCCCTATAACAGCGGCGCTTTTGCCTGGTATGCCGAATATACCCTCGAAGGAAAATTACCCGATATGCAATCCGGAACCGTTTTACTGATCCGTTAAATCAAATCATCATCATGGCAGCATGTAATTTCAGTATTGAATTTTCAGGAACCGCGGAGGATATCACCCAAAAAGCCCGGCAGATCGTGGAAGTGAAGGGAGGCAATTTTTCGGGGGATACCAGTACCGGAAAATTTGATATCTCGATGCTGGGCGCCGGTATTGCCGGCAGTTATACAGTTAATGGAAATGCACTGGATATAACTATAGAAGAAAAACCTTTCTTCGTTCCCTGTGATACCGTGGAAAATTATTTCAGGTATAAGCTCTCGCAATAAACACCTACAGTTTACATCCCACTGTTACACTCAAATTTCTTCCGTCGCCCGGCCAGATACCCGGTCCCGGGTAAAATACCGGCCGCTTGGTGAAATACTGCTTATCGAAGATATTGCTGATGCCGGCTCTTAGCTGCAGGAGAGCATTGATCCGGATCGTTGTATTGAAATCCCATACGGTATAAGCCGGGGTATATCCTTTGGCGCCGCTGGCGGGCGGAGTGTAGGTGTTCAGGGGATCGGAATAACTGGAAGAAGTATAATTATGTAATAGCGTACAGCTGACCCCCTTATACAAAAGTTCCAGCCCGTTACGGGAAATCCATTCCGGGGCCGCTTCCACCCTGTTTCCTTTCAGGGAGATGTTGGTGCTGCCGGAAGCCACCTGACCGCTGATATAGCGGGCATTCATATACGAGCTGGTGGTAAACAGGCCGATATACAAACGGCTGGTAACGGGTATTTTGTATTGGAGAAAGATTTCTGCACCATCCGTAAAACTGCTGCCCACATTGGTGCGATAGATATACGATTGCCCGCTGTTATCCTGCAACACCAGTGTTCCCATCCGGTGCTGGTAAAGCAAGCGGAAATAATTGATATCATACTGCAGGCGGCTGAACAGTTTACCCCGTATCCCCACCTCCATATTGTACCCCTTTGCATCTTTCAGGTTTTTATCTATTTGTTCATACACAGCGGCGGGAACAATATCCTTGAAGATTACCGGGCGGTATGCCTGCGACATTCCCGCATAGATTGTATTTTCTTTATCCAGCACCCATTGTGCACTGATGCCCGCCAGCAAAAAGCGATGCGTAATAGTAGTGGGCAGGGCGTTTACAATATAATATTTAATGGTGCCGCTCATGCGGGAGTCGCCCGACTCGAAGCGAAGCCCCGGTGATACCGTCAGTTTCTTACCGAAATGAAAAATATTTTCGGCAAATACAGCGATGTTATTGCTGCGGAAATGAATATCCCGTGTAAAGCCGGGCTCCACGAGGCTGAGATCATAATCACTGGCCGTGGTGCCCTTGCCCAGCTGCATGCGGTGCAGGTCGTTATTCATGTAACTGATACCCGTGGCAAGGCTGGCAGGTTGCCGGGCTAATTTATATTGCTGTAAGAGCCGGATCTCCAGGGTGCGGCTGTGAAAGGCATCGATATCCACCTGCCGGTTTTTATATTGTCCGCTGGCGGCAATGATCGTATCCGGTACATTGGCAAACGCATCAAACTGCACACTGTTTCGCTTACCGTACACACCCGATGCCGAGATATTTATTTTAGTGGAAGAAGAAATTTTCCAGTTCAGCACCAGGGAAGGCACATAGATATCCGGGCTGAAATAATTACGGCTGCGGGTGCTCATCTGCGGACCGGCATGAAACATGCTGTCGGTAAGCGGACCGGGAATATGATAGAGATATTTCGAGCGGCCCAGTTCGGCTTTTATTTCGAGTTTGTTACTAAAACGGTACTGGAGCTGGACAAGCTGGGAACTTGCATCCGACTCACTGTTTTTCCGGTATCCATCTGAATGCCGGCGATAGTAATAGGCATAATAACTGAACCTTTTGATGGTGCCGCTGATGGCATTATAAGTGCTCAGCAATTTAAACGATCCTGCCGTATTCACCGTTTCAAAACTGAATGCTTTTGCGGTATCGGGTTTTTTGGTAGTATAATTGATCATACCGCCAAACTGGGCGCCATACTGTAATGAGCCCGTGCCCCTCACCAGGTCGATCCGTTCATAACTTTCCATGGGCGGACTGTAATGACTGGCCGGGTATCCATACATATCCGAGTTGATGATGATATTGTTCTGGCGGATATTGAACTCCCAGCTGCGGTGCGGATCGAGGCCACGGGTGGCAATATTCACCTGGTTACCGCTGCCATCCATATCATATACAAATACGCCCGGAACTTTCGAAAAAATCTGGCGGGCTGTTTTCAGCGAAATGTTAGCATTGGTGGCCGACACATTGATCACTTCTGATTTTTTCCCGGCATTCAAAAATCCGTTTTGTTCTTCCGGTAACCGGCTGATATCCCGGCGTTGCCAGGCACGGATCTGCACCTCTTTCAGGTTTCGTGAAAAGCTGGTGTCCTGCTGTGCCAGCAGCGGCAGGGCCGCCACCAACCCCCATCCCAGGAACAGTAATTTTTTCATGCAGCAAAACTATCTTTCACCAGTAATTATTGAACTGATATTCGTCATAAAAAAAAAGGATGAAGCAGTTACTTCATCCCATGTATAATGCTGTTTAAATTATTCAGCTCCATCGGTGTGCCCCCGGTTGACGGCATAGTTTCCCACTTTTTCACCGGTAGTAATGCCCACTTCACAATCGCTCCGGTAGTGGATGCCACCGTACATCCTTGAAACAGAGGCTTCACGGGCCATTGCTTTATATGCATCCGCTTTTGAAGGAATAATATAGCCAAGTACTACAGACGCCGCACCACTGAAAGTACTATGACCCGAAATATAGGACGGGAAATTGGGCAACCCGATTCCGGTTTTAATCCGGGTATCCAGCTGCATGGGCCGGGGATTGTAATAATAATTCTTGGCATCCCAGCAAACAATTGCCGCGTCCATCAGTGCCATATTCAGCAGGGCCATATTGCGTGCCCAGCGGGGTTCGCTGAAAGATTGCTGAACAAAATCGCTGGCAGCGATATAATTCCAGTGACCGGGCGGTGTATAGGTACGCGGGCCATCTGCCCAAAAATCGGCAATACGCTGCTGGTCGCGTGTGAGATTCTTAACAATCTGGTATATTTCTTCGGTTTCATCTTTCATCTTTTGAGAAGAGGTGGAAGGCGGGGGCCCCGGACGGATACTGGTAACCATGGTTAATGAGTCGAACAAAAACGCTTTTACTGCACCGAATGCAGGTAACATGGGAGGTCTTTGTGGACTTTCCTGGCTGATCCAGGGGATTTCTCCGCGTGTGATACAATCCTGTTTCAGTTTATCCCATAATGCCTGGTTGCCCACAGCCGCACCGGCTCTGTCGCCACGGGCACGGGTAACAAATTTTCCGGCTACGGAACGGCCCAATGCCTCACCGGCATCCAGGTCGCTGCGCACATTGGCGCCCGCTATCAAACGGGCCCGGCGGTGTTCTTCCACTTTCTGGTTGATAAAATCCTGGTCGCCCGGGAACATCAGTTTCAGTATTTCCGCAGAAGCGCCTTCCACGGCTGCATCTTCACTGGGATAAGAAGGCAGGGTGGATTTGGGCAGTAAAGTATGAATTGTGGCATCCACCGTAAACGGAGCGGCACGATTGTACTGTTGCTTGTAATAATAAGTGGCTACCAGTGCATCGTATTGTGCCGCACTCAGGTAGGCATAGGCCCTGGCTGCATAAGGCGGATTGGCAAAGGGGAATTCAGGGTAAGCCAGCGGGTTAGCAGCGCTGGGTATGGGATAGGTTCCATCGGGATTGTTGATGGGCGGCAGGTTATGCTTTGCCACCAGTTCCCGCATAATTTCATTCCAGCGCAGCACGGCACCGGCGCCCCAGTATTCAACCAGTTTACGTTCATCATCGGTGATGTTGTTCTGAAAACTTTTTATTTCGTTGAGCTGCACCACATAATCGGGCGAAGTAGTGGCGATCGGTGCCGGGCAGGAGAACTCATTGGCACTGGTCAGCAGTATCGGTTTCCAGGTACCGGCATTGGCATCCGCTTTTGCGGGATTGAGCATGGGATATTGCAGGTTCTCCTCAACGATCGATTTGGAACAGGAAAAGAAAGCCACCACACCCATTATAACAACGGCAAATGGCAGTATTATTTTTCTCATAAAATTATTTTTTAGGTTTGTCTGTTTTTTTATCCTTCCCCGCCTCTTTTGATTTGGCTTTTTTATGTTTACCGGCAAGATCAAAAATATAGAAGATGCCGGCATTAAAACCTGTTGCCTGTCCAATATTACGGCCCGCCACGGTGGTACTGCCATTGGCTACTACAGACAAGCCGTCAACAGGTGTTTCATATTTTAAGTTCAAACCGAGTTTGGTGGCATTCATCTGATTGCTGATGAAGGGCATTCCATTGCGGGGAATATCAAAACCGCCCAGGGTGGTCATCTTTTCAAAAACAAGTTCTGCGATAATGACCTCACTGCGGTAACCTGCCCGCACGTTGATGAGCGACGCATCGGGCATTTTAACTTCATTGGTATAATGCATCTCATCCGTATAATAAGTATTGCGGTCGATGGTTACATTGCTGCGGGCGATATAGGTAAATGAGCCCGTTCCAAACCAGTGATTGTGCTGGTAATCGACCATAAGGCGGGCATACCCGTTTTTACTGTGGAGCCCGATCGATAAGGGCAAAAAATCAGGTGTATAATTCGATAAAGGCGTGGAAAAACCTGCCAGAACGATTCCTTTAAAATCTCCGCCACCAATATTTTTTTCGAAGCCGGCCCATTTCACCCACAAGGATATGTCCTGAAATCCTTTCTGGCCTGCCATATTCCCGGCGCTGGCCTTTGTTTTAATATAGGGCACATTGAACAATACGTTCAGCCGGCTGGTGATGCCGTAGTTACCCATCAGCATAAAATTCGTTTCCGAAACCCGTCCCATATTGGGATTATCGCGTTTCAGGGTTCCCTCCCAGTAATTTTTGAAACTGCTGTATCCGGCTGTAGGTCCTGCGCAAAAGAATTTCTTCTGCATCATTAACCCATCAATATCGGTTTGTGCCACAGCAAATTGAAGGAGCAGTAAATTACCAGTAAGAAACAGCAGTAGTTTTTGTCTCATGTCCAATAGTTTTGTTCTGAATTAGCAATTATATTCCTGGTTGAACAAAGATAGAGTAAGACATCAATCCCGTTAAACAATATTCAATAATTCCTTAAGAAATTAATACGGGTCAAAAATGGGCTTTTTCGTTAAAACAGCTTGCTTTTCAAGATAAAATATATATTTTTAAAAATCATCATTAAACCCCGGCCTGCAGTCTGCACCCGAAAACCAAATTGTAACCTGCTAAAATGCTGATCAGCTGCCTATGCATGCCTTGCTGCAAAAACGAATGATAACCTTTTATTCATCCGCCGGCATGGCCCTGCAGCTTATTTTTACAACATACAAAACCAATCTCCCCCACATCATGAAATTTTTAAAACCATCCCTGCTGCTGCTGTTGCCGGCCTTTATGGCTTGCAAAAAAGTGAGCACCACCAATGAAACCAATCCTGCCATGACGGAGGCCTCCAACGGGTTTGTTACCGGTGTAACGGTAACGCCATCCTCCCTCACCGGTATTGTCGAAAATTTTGAAACAGGCACCAAAACCGCTTATGCCGCCGCCAATGTAACACTTACCACCGGCGTCTGGAACCTGAATGATGCCCTGCTGGGCAACAGCGCTTCGGATGTTAAGAACGGCACCCAATCGGCGCGTGTGCGCAACAGCGGTAAACTCACCATGCAGTTCGACCGCAGCACCGGCGCTTCCACCGTTACCATCCTGCACGCCAAATACGGCGGCGATGCCAGCAGCACCTGGCAGCTCTGGTACAGTACCAATGGCGGCAGCACTTACACCCAGACAGGCGCCACCATCACCACCAGCAGCACCACACTCCAAACAGCCAGCTTCACCGTTAATGTTGCCGGCACCATCCGCTTTGAAATCCGTAAAACTGATGGCAGTGCCAACCGGATCAATTTTGATGATATCAGTATCAATGATTACAGCTCCGGTGGCGGTGGAGGAGGCGGCGGCGGAAAGAAATTTCTTTTTGATGCTACCAAGGCCGAAACAGCCGGTAATGCCGATTGGGTGATTGATGCCGATGGCAGTCCGCAAAGGGTACCCACCCCCGTACAAAGCACCATCACGTCCTCCACACCCGAAACCTACTGGACCGGCGCCTTATCCAGCTGGGGTATCGCACTGGCCAAACTGGGCCATACCGTTGAAACATTACCCTCCGGCACTGCAATCACCTATGGCAATCTTTCCAACCCGCAGGATCTTTCCAACTATAATGTATTTGTAATTGATGAACCGAATATCCGCTTTACCGCCGCCGAAAAAACGGCCATCCTGAATTTTGTAAGCAATGGCGGAGGCTTGTTTATGGTATCCGATCATACGGCATCCGACCGCAATAATGACGGATGGGATTCGCCGGCGATCTGGAACGACCTGATGACCAATAACGGTATCGTGAATAATCCTTTTGGTATCAGCGTGGATCTTACCAATATCACCCAGCTTACTTCCAATGTGCTTACCGGTAATACCGGCAACCCCATCCTGCACGGTTCGCAGGGCAATGTGAGCCAGCTCGATTTTCATAATGGTGCCACCGTAACCATCAGTACGGCTGCCAATGCCAGTGTGCAGGGACTGGTATGGAAAACAGGTGTAACGCAGAACAGCAGTAATATCATGGCCGCCTCTTCAACCTATGGAACGGGCCGGGTATTTATTGTAACCGACAGTTCCCCGATTGACGACGGCACCGGCGCCGCCGGCGATTCCTTATTCAACGGGTGGACCACCTACAGCCATATCCCCCTGTTCATGAATGCTTCACTCTGGCTGGCGAAACTGCAGTAAGAAAAAACCTTATCGATATAAAGCGAAGGCCTCCACTGCGTGGAGGCCTTTTATTATTTGTAAAGAACCGGCAGATTTGATTGAAACGCCAACGGCTGTCCGGGTTCAGCTTTGCCTGATCTGCTAATGATCATTCAATGGCAGTCCTCTCCGCTGGAATTCCTTCCAGTTGAGGTATTCATCCCCTTTGCGATGGACTTCCATCGTAATGCAATTATCCACCGGGCATACCAGTTTACACAAATTACAACCCACACATTCTTCTTCAATAACCGCATACATATTATAGGGCTTACCGTATTCCATCCGGATCGACTGGTGGGAAGTGTCTTCACAGGCGATATAACAAAGTCCGCAATGAATACATTTATCCTGGTTGATCTGTGCAATATGATGGTAGTTGATATCAAGGTCTTCCCAATGTGTAATGGTACCAACCGATTTACCAATAAAATCTTCCAGCTTGCTGAAGCCCTTTTCATCCATCCAGTTACTCATCCCTTCGCACATATCCTCCACGATCCGGAAACCATGTTTCATCGCTGCCGTGCATACCTGCACATTGGAGGCGCCGAGCAACATAAACTCCACTGCGTCCCGCCAGTTGCTCACCCCGCCGATACCGCTGATGGGCACTTTACTTGTGAGTTCATCCTGCGCAATAGTGGTAAGCATTTTTAGGGCAATGGGTTTCACGGCCGGACCGCAATAACCGCCAAACACAGATTTGCCGCCCACATAGGGATTGGGCACCAGGGTATCCAGGTCAACCCCCGTTACTGATTGAATGGTATTGATGAGTGATAAGCCATTGGTACCTGCTTTTACAACCGCTCTTCCGGTGGGCACCACCGAATGCACATTGGGAGTAAGCTTGGTGATCACGGGGATCGAAGCCACTTCCATCACCCATTCCACCACCATACAGGCGATCTCCGGGTCCTGGCCCACGGCGGCGCCCATGCCCCGTTCGGTCATTCCGTGCGGACAGCCGAAATTCAGTTCCAGTCCGTGTGCCCCGGTATCTTCCACTTTCTTAATAAGCTCGTGCCAGCTTTTGCGGTCATTATCGGCCATCAGGGATACAATCATGGCCCTGTCGGGAAACAGTTTAATGCATTCTTCAATTTCCCTGAGGTTGATTTCAAGCGGACGGTCGCTGATCAGTTCGATATTATTCAATCCCATCACCCGTTGCCCGCCATAATCCACAGCAGAGTAGCGGGAGGAAACATTTTTCACCTGCGAACCCAGGGTTTTCCATACCACGCCGCCCCAGCCAGCTTCGAAGGCACGCAGCACATTGTATTTTTTATCTGTTGGCGGTGCACTCGCTAACCAGAACGGGTTAGGAGATTTAATACCGAGGAAATCAGAAGAAAGGGTGGGCATTATGTTGAATTTTATATGTTATATGTTGAATGAATGAGCTGTGCGTCCCTGGCATGCTTTTACATCCTGGTAAGTATGTTTATCATATGATCTGCCGTATTCAGAAAATGTGTGAATTCAATTTCAACTCAACTGCTTTTTCCAGGAGCCTTAGCCAAAATCTTGTTTCCCATGTTTCCCTGGATGCGATGGCCATCTTCGCAATAAAATCTCTTTTTGACCGGGCGGCCGTAGCTTCTTCTGCATTGGCGCCAATACCTGTTGCACTTCTCAATAGGTGCTTAGCCAATACATACTCTTTCTTTTCATGCATCCGCTTATACAGTGCAATAATTTTCAGGGAAAAGTCAAATGACATTTCCAAAATCTTGTTTTCAGTTTTCATATCAAACAGGTAGGTTTATCCGAATGCGCAATTCAACATTCAAAATAAATAATTTATAATAGCCCGGGCGCCCTCCTTCCCTGCCTGTACCGCATCCACCACTTCCTTTCCGCCATTCACGCAATCGCCGCCGGCGAATACGGAGGACAAATTGGTTTGGGTGGCATCCGAAACCTGTATTTTCCCATTTTTATTAGCAAGACCATTTTCGGTAACCAGTGCTGCAAAGGGCATCTGCCCGGCTGCTTTGATCACCATATCCACTTCCAGGGTAAAGGTTTCGCCAGTGGCAACAGGAGAACGCCGGCCACTGGCATCCGGCTCACCCAGTTGCATTACATCACATACAATATGCGTGAGTTTGCCATCGGTTCCTTTTAATTCTTTAGGTGCGGCCAGCCATCTTACCTCGCAACCATCCAGCATCGCAATATCCAGTTCGTGCTGCGTACAGGGCATTTCTTCTTTTGTGCGCCGGTATAACATGGTAACCTGTTTGGCGCCCAGTCGCCGGGCCTGCGTGGCCGCATCGATAGCTGTCATCCCCATCCCAATCACAGCCACCCTATCGCCTACCGGCACCTGGCTGAAATCTTTTGTCCGGATATTATATATAAAGCTGATCGCATCTTCCACACCCTCCAGCTCCTCACCGGGTATATCCAGCTGGCGGGCCAGTCCTACCCCAATAGCCAGGTAAACAGCATCATAATTTTTTTGCAGTTCTTCCAGGCTGATATCTCTTCCCAGCGCCTGGTTATATTTTATACTGATTCCGCCAAGTGACAAAATATACTGAACCTCTTCCTCACAAAAAGCCGGTGTAACTTTGTAAGCGGCAATACCAAAGGTCATCAAACCGCCGCCCCGGGCTTCTTTTTCGTAAATCGTCACTTCCACGCCTTCCCTTGCCAGTACATGGGCACAACTCAAACCGGCCGGGCCGGCGCCCACCACGGCCACTTTTTTTCCGTTGGCGGGTTTGCGCTGAAAGAGTTGCCAGTTGGCGGCCATCGCCTTTTCCGTAGCATAGCGCTGCAGTTTGGCAATCGGAATGGGCGGCTCTTCCATCAGGTTGAATACACAACTGCCTTCGCATAATTTTTCTACCGGGCACACTTTGCTGCAACCGGCGCCCATAATATTCGATTCGAGGATCGTGTGGGCACTGCCCTTTATATTACCGGTGGTAATCTGTTTGATAAACTTGGGCACATTGATGCCGGTAGGGCAGCTTTTAGTGCAGGGTGCATCATAACAAAATAAGCAACGGTTGGCTTCCACCAGGGCCGCTTCACGGGTTTCGAAAGGCGGATGGATATCGCTGAAATTTTGCTGGTAAGCTTCCTGTGTAAGTCGGTTATTGATAATAGCCATTGGCAATAATTAATTTTGAAACGATCAGTGCATATACTTCTTCAGCCAGCTTTGTACTTCCTGGTAAAAGTAGCGGCTGTTTTCGGCATTCAGGATCCAGTGGTTTTCATCGGGGAACACAATGAGTTTGGAGGGTATCTTTAAGCGCTGGGCCGTATAAAAATTTTCGATCGAATTATTCATCGGCACCCTGAAATCTTTTTCGCCCACGGTAATAAGTATGGGTGTTTTAAATTTATCGGCATAACGGATCGGGTTCTGCTCTTTCCAGGTTTTGGTTTGCTTCCAGGGAGCGCCGCCATTCATCACCTCCCTGTCGTAGATACCGTCACTGGTGCCCCACTGGCTTTCACTGTTCATCAAACCGGCATGGCAGATGAGGCATTTATAATGCGTGGTGGAAGCCTGCATCCAGCTCGCCAGGTGCCCGCCATAACTGGCACCGCCGGCGGCTTGTATATTCCCGTCAATAAACGGATAATGCTGAATGGCATAGGCGGCGGCTTCATTAATCTCACTGGCGGGTCCTTTAAAGGGATCGTACTGAATATCCTGTGCAAATTTTTCGCCATAACCGGTTGAGCCGGTATAATCAGTAAGTACCAAAACATAACCGGGCGCTGCCAGCAGGTGGTAATTCCAGCGGTAACCGAAATTATCTTTCCAGGCGCCGGCAGGGCCGCCGTGCATCACCACAAACAAAGGATATTTTTTATTGGGATCGAATCCGGCCGGGCGCACCAGGTAACTCCTGATTTTTTTACCCCGGCTGCTCGTTATCCAGAAACTTTCGATTGCCGGGAGATCGAGACTGGCCAGCCTGTCTTTATTAAACTGGGAAAGAAAGCTGTGCCCATTCGCATCCAGGCGCACCACTTCGGCGGGCATACTGGCCGATTCGTAATTGGCCACGATGGTATTATTATCCGACACACGGATATTGGTATAGCAGCCAACCGAATTATTCACAAAAGGCCGGGCCTCTGTTTCGCCATTAGCAACCAGGTAAAGCCGGTCGGTGCCTTCCGATTCCGCATTCAGCAAAATTCCGTTGGGGGTAAGCTGGTAACGGCTGATGGGCCTGTCGAGCTGGCCGGCCAGCACCGTTTTATGTTGCATGGAAGGGTAATCAAAACGAACCAGTTTGGCCAGGTCGTACACTTTGTAATTATTCTGGCCGGAAGCCTGTGCATACAAACTGCTGCCATCCCTGCTCACCGTAAGATCCCCATAACTGAATCCATCGCTGGTAAGCTGTGTTTCCTTACCACCGCTTACCGGCACACTGTAAATATTGAAGGGAACATCTTTGTAAATACTTTCTCCTCTTCCCGTCAGGGCGGTAAAGAGGATATTTTTTCCGTCGGCCGACCAGCAGGCGGAACCATTTGCTACAAACCCATCTGCATTTACGATGCCGGTGCCGGCAAAAAGATCACGCACTTCAGCGCCCGCTTCTGCCTTCTGTACAAATAAATGAGTTTGTTTTTCATCCAGCCACTGATCCCAGAAACGGATGGGATAACTGGTGTACACCCGGGCCTTGTATTTGATCTTCTTTTTATCCTCGGCCATTTTTTTATTGGCCGAATCGGTGAAGGCACCGGGATACACCGTGCTGCTGAAGAGCAGCATGGTACCATCGGGACTAAACCGGGGAGCCCCCGCGCCGGTGGAGATATTAGTGATGCGCTGAGCTTCACCGCCATCGGCAATATTGAGCAGGTAGAGCTGGTTGGTTTCATCGCCTTCGCGTTTGGCAGCAAAAGCAATGCTTTTACTGTCGGGCGACCAGGTATAACTTGTTTCGGGAGATTTGGTACCGGTGATTTTGCGGGGTGTTCCGCCAGTGGCGGGCACGAGCCAGAGGTCTGTGCTTTGTTCTTTTTCATCATACGCCGGGTTCAGCACACTGAATAAAACCCATTTTCCATCAGGGCTGATCTCCGGCGCTCCCACTCGTTTCATCAGCCACATTTCTTCATGGGTGATGGCATGCTTTGTTTGGGCATGGACCGTCAGTGCTCCGGCTATCGTTACTAACAGGAAGAAAAGTTTTCGCATTACAATCGTTTTATTTTATCAGGAATCAGAGCTCAACCAGTTTACCGTAGGTTTCGGGGCGCCGGTCGCGGAAAAACTGCCACACACTACGTACCTGTTCAATCATATCCAGGTCGAACTCGGCAATCAGCAATTCATCTTTATCTTCTGAAGCCTGCGCAAATATTTGTCCGCGGGGGTCCACGAAATAGCTGCTGCCATAAAACTTACCGAGGTTCCAGGGTTTCTCTTCCCCCACGCGGTTGATGCAGCCCATGAAATAGCCATTAGCGGCTGCATGCGCCGGCTGCTCCAGCTTCCACAGGTATTGCGATAAACCGGCAACGGTGGCGGAAGGATTGTAAACAATTTCGGCGCCATTGAGCCCCAGTATCCGGGCCCCGTCCGGGAAGTGGCGGTCGTAACAGATATAAACGCCCACTTTGGCATATTTGGTCTGGAAAACCGGATAGCCCAGGTTGCCGGGTTTGAAAAAGAATTTTTCCCAGAAGCCGCTGGTATGCGGAATATGATTTTTACGGTACTTACCCAGGTAGCTGCCATCGGCATCAATCACAGCTGCTGTGTTGTATAATACACCGGCCTGCTCTTTCTCGTATACCGGAACGATCATCACCATATTGTATTTTTTGGCGTATTCCTGCATGCGTTCGATGGTGGGCCCCGGAACGGTTTCTGCGCTTTCGTACCAGGCCTTATCCTGGCCCGGACAGAAATAGGGAGTATTGAAAATTTCCTGGAAACACAATATCTGCACTCCTTTCCTGCCGGCTTCCTCGATCAGCGGGATATGTTTCTGCACCATGGCTTCTTTTATTTCCTCAATGGTTCCTTCACCTTCTGTTTTCGGCAGGCTCATTTGTATGAGACCTGATTTGATGATTCTTGGCATGTTACTGATAATTATGAGTTATTAGTTTTAAAATTATGAATTAGAAATAAATCCTTCACTGGCCTGTTTTGTTAAAATATCTTTTTTTGGTTGTCAGGATAATACTGTTAAGAATCTTCAGAATTTCAACGCCAGAGTTGCATATCTTCTCAAAATATACATTATCAATATATTCAGTATCCTTTAACAAATTCAACCAATATATCGTCTCACGTGCTTCTTTTACCGAAATGCTCAGTTTATATATAAAGTCTCTTTTCAAAACCGCGGCAACTCCCTCGTTTACGTTTGCACCGATAGAAGTGCCTGATCTTAATACCTGTTTCGATAAAATGTATTCTCTCTTCACATTAACCAGGTATTTATACTAAACAATAATGTCAATAGCAAAATTGTACGTCTTGCTGACGATGATAGTTTCAGTTTTTATAAAAAGGTACTTAATTGTTAAACAACCCTTCAAATCATCTCACACATAATTCAACCATTCAAAACTCATAATTCAGATTATATCACCTGTGCCACCTTATTCCTCTTAATGAACTGCCCATACCCCTTCTCCACCAAACACTCATTATTGTCAATGGCGATCTGCCCGCGGAGGATAACGGTTTTTACTTTACCCGTAAGCTCCCAGCCTTCATAACCGCTGTAATCCACATTCATATGATGTGTGTTCACGGAAAGGGTATGTTTTTCGTTGGGATCAAAGATTACGATATCCGCATCACTGCCCACCGCAATGGTGCCTTTCCGCGGAAACATGCCGAAAATTTTTGCCGCATTGGTGCTGCTCACTTCCACATATTTATTCAGGGTGATCCGGTTCTTCACCACTCCTTCACTGAAAAGCAATTCCATCCGGTTTTCGATGGCGGGATGACCGTTGGGAATTTTCGAAAAATCATCCTTGCCCATCAGCTTCTGTTCCCATTTAAACGGGCAGTGATCGGTGGCCACCACCTGCACCAGTCCCTGGTTGATACCGGCCCAGAGGGTTTCCTGGTCTTTCTTCTGTCGCAGGGGTGGGCTCATCACCCACTTTGCCCCTTCAAAATTCTTTTCATAAAGAGAGGCATCCAGGAGCAGGTATTGGATACAGGTTTCCACAAACATTTTCTGGTTACGGCGGGTGGCATTGCGTACGGCATTGAGTGCGCCCTCGCAGGTAAGATGCACAATATAGCCGGGGCAGCCCGTATACGAGCTCATATCCACAAAGCGTTCGCTGGCTTCGGCTTCGGTAACCTCGGGCTGGGAGAGATAATGATAGAGAGGAGACAGCTTTCCTTCGGCCCGGTGTTTGGCAATCAGGTAATCAATCATATCGCCATTGGTGGCATGTACATTGATAAGCCCGCCATGCGCTTTCACCTCCTCCATCAGGCCAATCATCTGGCGGTCGTCGATCATCAGCGCTCCCTTGTAAGCCATAAATGTTTTGAAAGAAGTGATGCCTTCTTTTTCTATAAATTCTTTTATCTCCCTGCGGGTATCTTCATTAAAATCCGTCACCGCCATATGAAAACTGTAATCACCCACACAGTTATTATCGCTGCGGCTCTTCCATTCATCCAGGGCGGCCCGCAGGCTGCTCCCCTGCTTCTGTAAAATAAAATCGATAACCATGGTGGTGCCGCCATACAATGCCGCCCGGGTACCGGTTTCGTAGCTGTCGCTGCTGAAAGTGCCCATAAAAGGCATATCGAGGTGGACATGCGGATCAATACCGCCCGGAAATACGAGTTTACCGCCGGCATCAATCACTTTACCGGC
>JAXLUF010000005.1:0-263003 GCA_046329685.1 Ferruginibacter sp. | reverse complement strand
CACCGCTAAAATTATCAATACAATGAAGTTCAGATTCCTTTCTCCCGCTTTAGTTATTGCAGCTCTCTGCAGTATCAGCACTGCCATGGCTCAGCAGGATGCCAAAGCCGCCGCACCGAAACCTGTAACTGACACAAAAGTTGATGCAGCCGCCGCTAACCAGCAAACACAGCCTGTTGCAGCAACTGCTAAAGTTCAGCCGGAAATAATGCCGGTTCAGCCTGTCAGTGCAAAGCCGCTGGAAACTGCTGCCCCCACTGCCATCAGCATTGACAATGGCGCCGTATCCGCACGGGTAGCAACAGAAGTGCCAGCTGCTGCTCCTGTACAGGTTAGCAATGATAAAGGGAAAACCGTCACTTTACCGCCTGCTGCCAGTACCCCCACGGAAGCTAAACCCAAAGCAGCAACGGCGCCCAAAAATTAATTGCAGCATACAACCATTCATTATAAGAACTTCCCTTTGGGGGAGTTTTTTTTGTGCCTGAATACGGTTAAATTTGTAGTAAACCAATATTATGATACAACGTGTACAAACGCTTTGGTTATTACTAGCGGCTATTTGTGCCTTCCTGAGTTTTAAGTTCGGGTTTTATACAGGTACCAACAGTAAAAATATTGCCTCCTATGAGCTAAAGGCCGGCGAAACCTTTTTGCTGATGCTGGTTACGGTACTTACCGCCATTACTGCGTTGTGCTGTATCTTTCTCTTTAAGAAAAGAGGGCTCCAGCTCTGGCTCTGCACCCTCGGCATCATACTGGAAATTGTACTGGTATTTCTTTACTACCGCGAAAAACAAAGTTTTTCCACCGGTACGTATACACTGGCTTCGATTGTGCACCCCGTAATCCTCCTTGCCTTTTTTATGGCCATCCGGGGGATCTATAAAGATGAAAAAACGGTGAAAGAAAGCGACCGGCTGCGCTAAATACTGTTGCGCTGCACGCAGCAGATCCTAATCTATACCCGGTAGTTTTCATCGGCCAAAATCCTGCTTTTACCGGGCAAAACCGCGGTCTCACAGAAATTAAAACGGCTTCCCTTGTTTCCCCTTTAGTTTTAGGGCAGAAACCAGGTTTATGAAGAAATTTCCAGTGCTGGCAGCCATTGCACTTTTCCTGTTGCAATTGCCGGTAAACAGTCAATCCATTACCCCCTTCACTATCTGGAAACAGGTTACGCAACGGGGTGACATCACTTTCACGGGTAACAGTAATCTTTCCTGCAATGGCGGCGCTACCTGCACCACTGCAATGGCAGCCACTTCTCCCACCGGCAATGGCTCCGGCAATAATTACAACAATAACGGCTTTACGATGGTGTATAATAATATAGCCGATGCCAGCGATCCCGTAACGCGTTTCAGCCGTACCAATGCCAATCTTACGCTCGGCAGCACCGGCGGTTGCGGGGTGATTTATGCCGAACTGGTTTGGGGTGGTAATATCAGTGCAGGGAATGCCAACTATGCCAAACGCGATTCTGTGTATTTGCGCACTCCCCTGGGTGGTTATAATGGTCTGAAAGCGGATATAAAAACAGATGCCGCAACTCCATTTAATGGCTACTATTGTTATAAAGATATCACCAGCCTGGTTCGGCAGGCCGGTCCCGGTACATATTGGGTGGCCAACCTCGTAAATGATATCAATGCCACCAATCTCTGCGGCGGCTGGGCCCTGGTGGTTATCTACAGTGATCCGCTCCTGCCACTCAGGAATCTTACGGTTTTCCGGGGTCTCTCTTCTATCAGCGCCGGTAACCCGCAGAATATCCCGATTACCGGGTTCTTCACCCCTCCCTCCCCGGCAGCTGTAAATCTCAAACTCGGGGTATATTCCTTTGAAGGCGACAGGGGCACACTGGGTGACAGTTTGAAATTCAATGGCAATCCATCCTTCGGGTTTTTGTCGGTAACCGATAGCAAGAATCCGGCTGATAATGCCTTTAACAGCACCATCAACAACAATACTGCCGAGCTCACCCGGAATCCGGCTTCGCCGAATACACTGGGAATGGACCTGGATATTTTTGTTCCAAACAACAGCGGTTTTAATTTTCTTCCCAACAGCGCTTCTGCCGCCACATTGCGGATGACATCTTCCGGCGACGTATATGCGCCGTTTATGATTTCCACGGCTATAGATGTATTTGAGCCGGATATCCTGCTCACCAAAAGTTTTGTCAATATCAACGGATCCAACCCGGCCAACCTGGGCGATACCATTGAATACACCCTGAAGGTGGTGAACCGGGGAACCGATCCTTCCGACAGTGTTACAGTAACGGATAGCCTCTATGGAGCCATGACTTATGTGCCCAACAGTCTGCAGATTCTCACCGGCCCCAACAGTGGCCTAAAAACCGATGCACCCGGCGATGACCAGGCCGAATATTATGCTGCCGGTAACTACCTGAAAATACGCCTGGGCGCCGGCGCCAACGCATCAAAAGGAGGCAAGCTGGGCATTACCGCAGCTACCGACAGTATCACCACTTTCAAATTCAGGGTGAAGATTACAACGGATTGCCAGATTTTTCATTGCCTGGACAGTATCAAAAACCTGGCCTACGCCACTTATTACGGGCAAACCAGTTTAGCCGGCCGCAGCACTGCCAGCAGCCCCACCACACTCACTCCCTTTGGCTGCCAGGCAACCGGGCCAACGGAATTACAGGTCAACGTTCCGGTATGTGCCTTGCCGGCCGATACCTCGGTTACCCGTTGCGCTCCCTATAACCTCGCCGACCTGCTCCCTTACCGGCCCGGGTACAACCAGTTTTTTAACAGCAGCTGGGGCAGTGTTACGCAGGCAACCAGCACCGGAACCTATTATGCCATACGCCAGTTATACGCCGGTTGCAATGATACCATACAGATCAACTATAATGCTCCCTGCATCCTGCCCATCGTTTTGCAGCAGTTTGATGCCGTGAACAAGAACGGGGCCGTAAATCTTTCCTGGCTTACGCAAACCGAAATTGACAATGATCATTTCGCCATCGAACGCAGTCCTGATGGTATTCACTTCGAAACCATTGCCACAGTAAAAGGCGCCGGCACCACCAGCTACAGCCATTCCTATACTTATGCAGATTACAGTTTCCCCAAACTGGAAAAGGTTTATTATCGCCTGAAACTGGTGGACAGAAATGGCGGTTATGCCTATAGTTATGTACGGATGGTAAATATCAGCAATACCGCTGCCACAGGTTTATCTGTTGAAAAGATCGTTCCCAACCCGGTAAATACTTCCGCTGTTGCGAAACTGTTTGCTGCCGCTGAAATGAACAGTTTTATCCGTTTGTATGCTGTTACGGGGAAACAGTTATGGTACAGTGAGAAACACCTGCAGAAAGGGATGAACCAGCTGGCGCTGGATCTCGGGAATTTTCAGCCGGGTATGTACCTGCTTGAAATCATGAATGCGGAAACAGGTGAGAAAGCAGTGCACCGGATTATGGTGGAGCGCTAAGGGTTTTTGAAGTGCAAACGGCGCTCACAAAAATTGTATCCCCAGCGGTTAAATTTATAAAAACCTGCCCGTATAACTCTCTTTACATTTTTTCAGATCGGCAGGCTTACCGGCAAAAACCAGTTGCCCGCCGCCATCACCGGCTTCGGGACCCAGGTCGATCACCCAATCGGCCGAGCGGATCACATCGGTATTATGCTCTATCACCAGGATTGAGTGCCCCTGCTCGATAAGCGCATGAAAGGAAGCGAGCAGTTTTTTAATATCATGAAAATGCAGGCCGGTGGTGGGTTCATCAAAAATGAAAAGAATATTGCCATTGGCATCCTCTCCCCGGCCCCGGCCCTTGCCCAGAAAGGAAGCCAGTTTTACCCGCTGGGCCTCACCCCCGGATAAGGTATCGGATGATTGACCCAGTTTAACATATCCCAGTCCCACATCACTCAGCGGCCTGATCTTATCGGCTACCGATGGTTCATTGGCAAAAAAGGCAATGGCTTCATCCACGCTCATCTCCAGCACATCATGAATGCTTTTGTCTTCATAAGTTACCTCCAGCACTTCTTCTTTAAAGCGTTTGCCGCCGCACACTTCGCAGGTAAGATGTATATCAGCGAGGAACTGCATTTCCACCAGTTGCTCTCCTTCGCCCTTGCAGGCATCGCAACGGCCGCCATCTACATTAAATGAAAAATGTTTGGGCTGAAAACCGCGGATCTTACTCAGCGGCTGGCGGCTGTACAGGTCACGAATTTCATCATAAGCTTTTATATACGTAACCGGGTTACTGCGTGATGATTTCCCGATCGGGTTCTGATCCACCATTTCCACCCGGCTCACCTGATCGATATCTCCTTTCAGGGCTTTATGCAAACCGGCTTTATCGGTCAGTTCCCCCTTTAGTTTCTGCAGAGCCGGATAAAGTACCTGTTTAATAAGGGTTGTTTTGCCGCTGCCGCTCACGCCACTCACCACGCAGAGCACATTCAGCGGAAAGTTTACATCAATATTCTTCAGGTTATGCTGCCGGGCGCCTTCCAGTTTGATGGAGCGGGTCCATTTGCGTACTACGGCAGGCGCTTCAATGGTTAACTGGCCGGATAAATACCTGCCGGTCAGACTTTCCTTATTCTTGATAATGGCATCATAATCGCCTTCCGCAATCACTTCGCCGCCTAAATGACTGGCCAGCGGGCCCATATCAATAATATGATCGGCCTGCCGCATCATCATCTCATCATGTTCCACCACTACAACGGTATTTCCGAGGTCGCGTAAGGATTTCAACACCCCGATCAGGCGTTCCGTATCGCGGCTGTGCAAACCGATGGAGGGCTCATCCAGTATGTACAAGGAATCGGTAAGATTGCTTCCCAGGCTGCGGGTAAGCTGGATGCGCTGGCTTTCGCCGCCACTGAGCGAATTGGCCAGCCGGTTAAGGGTAAGATACCCCAGGCCCACATCCATCAGGGTTTTGATGCGGTGATGAATTTCGGCGAGGATACGTTTGGCCACCTGCTGATCATAGGCGCTCAGCTGCAGTTGTTCGAACCAGGCCTGCAATTCCCTGACAGGCATCTCGCATAATTCGCCGATATGTTTCCCGCCCACTTTTACATAAAGGGCTTCTTTACGCAACCGGTATCCCTGGCAACTGGTGCATTGGGTTCGACCGCGGTACCGGCTCAGCAAAACACGGTATTGTACTTTGTAGAGGTTCTGTTCCACTTCCTTAAAGAAGTCGTTGATACCGTATACATGCTTATTGCCCTCCCAAAGATCTTTCAGCTGGGCGGCGCTCAGATCCATGATGGGCTTGTGTACCGGGAAGCTGAACTGGGCCGCCGCCTTTACAAACTGATCTTTCCACCATCCCAGTTTTTCACCCTTCCAGGGTGCCACAGCGCCTTCGTAAACACTCAGTTGTTTATCCGGAATGATGAGATCGGCATCCAGTCCCAGTATCTGTGAAAAGCCCTCACAAACGGGGCAGGCGCCGAAAGGATTATTAAACGAAAAAAGATTGGGCACCGGTTCTTCAAACTGGATGCCATCCAGTTCAAAGCGGTTGCTGAAGTGCAGCCATTCTGTGCCATTTACTTCCAGCCATAATTCGCCTTCGCCCTCATAAAAAGCCGTGTTCACCGAATCGGAAATGCGGTGTTTATCATCTTCATCAAAATCCTTCACCAACAGGCGGTCGATCAGCACATATAAATCCGTAGTATCAATACTGATCTTCCTGGCTTCCAGCAAATCCTCAATCCGCAAAATTTCTTTGCCATCGTAAAGGCGGCTAAAACCCTTTTGCAGCAGTATATTGAGTTCTTCCTTCACATTCCGGTTTTTGGCATTCCGGAAGGGCACCAGTACCAGCACTTTGCTGCCGGCAGCCTGGGAGCTGATGGCTTTCACCACATCGGTTACATCATCTTTTTTCACCTCCTTACCACTTACCGGGGAAATCGTTTTACCAGCCCGGGCATATAAAAGCCGGAGGTAATCATAGATCTCCGTCATACTGCCCACGGTGCTGCGGGGGGTACGGGTAATTACTTTTTGCTCGATGGCGATGGCAGGGCAAAGCCCCTTGATATAGTCCACATCCGGTTTGTTCATGCGCTGCATGAACTGGCGGGCATAGGCACTCAGGCTTTCGGCATAACGGCGCTGGCCTTCGGCGAATAAGGTGTCAATAGTTAGGGAAGATTTACCTGAACCGGATACTCCCGTAACTACAATCAGTCTGTTCCGTGGAATCGTTACAGTAACATTTTTCAGATTGTGTACACGGGCCCCTTTGATTTCAATGCCAGAAGCGGCTTTTGCAAGGGAAGAATTGGCTTTTTGGGCCGGTTTGCTGTTGATCATGGTAGTACCAACAAAAATACTACCTTCTTGTTTTTCATTCCATTAAATGTGAAAATCTTCCTAAAATGGGAATGAGGGGTACAACGAATTATGAGATAACTTATTTTCGCAGGACTGAAAAAAACTTTGAAAAAAGTTTGGCGGTTTAAAAATAATATCTATTTTCACAGTCCAATATCCAATAAAGTGAAAAACCGTCGATGCCTATCACTCAGACTTCTACGCGATTTTTTCCCCTTATTGGTTGTCTCTAAAGTCCCAAACCAAAAAACTGTAGAAGTTTATGAAATGCCTTAACAATCTTACCGACCAGCAGCTTATCCACTTATACGTGGATGGAGATGCAGATGCCCTGGCAACGATCGTCGCCCGTTACAAGGACAAAATTTACACCTCAATTTACCTGTTGGTGAAAGACAGGTACCTGGCCGAAGACATTTTCCAGGAAGTTTTTATCCGGGTGATCGACACCCTGAAAAGCGGCCGTTACACCGATGAAGGGAAATTTTTACCCTGGGCCATGCGTATTGCACACAATATGTGTGTAGACCATTTCCGTAAAGTAAAAAGAAGTCCGACCATCAAAACCAGCGATGACCGCGACATTTTTGAGGTATTGAACTTTGCTGAGCCCGGCGCCGATCAGCGCATGATGGCCGGACAAAGTCATGACCGCGTGAGGAAAATGGTAGACATGCTGCCCGAAGATCAGCGGGAAGTGATCATCCTGCGTCACTATGCCGATCTGAGCTTTAAAGAAATCGCCGATCTCACCCGTTGCAGCATCAACACCGCCCTGGGACGTATGCGGTATGGTTTAATCAACCTGCGCAAGATGATGACCGAGAAACAAATCGCACTTTAATATTTTGTAACCCCCATACAATGTTGAAACCTCTGCTTTTGCAGAGGTTTTTTTTATTTGGGCATGGCGCTGAGCCCGCAACGGAGCCATTCGGCAAATTCAGCCGGCTTATCAGTATAAAACTTGGTTTTGGTGAGGGCTTTTTCATCCGGGCTGATAATGGCATACTGGGGTTGTGACGTAGCCCCGAAATTTTCCGTCTGGAATGTGGCCCATTTATCTCCCACCGTTGTAAGCTGTTTGCTGATTCCGTTTTCATTGGTATACAACACCTGCTCGGTAGCCGGCAATTTCTTTCTTTCATCCACATAAAGCGATACCACCACAAATTTATCCCGCATCAGTTGCAGCACCTCGGGGTTTGTCCACACGCGTTCTTCCATACGGCGGCAGTTTACACAGGCCCAGCCGGTGAAATCTATTAACAGGGGCTTATGTTCGGCACGGGCTTTGGCAAGAGCGGCCTGGTAATCATTGTGCATGGGTTCCACCCCGTTTTTGAGCAGGGTATGCGGCTGATAAATGCTGTACGAAAGCGGCGGCGGGAAACCGCTGAGCAAGCGCAGATCCGCATACCCGGTATTGGTGAGCCCCGGAGAAAGGTAAAGAAAGAAGGCGGCAAAAAAGGCAATAAAGAATATTCTTGTTTTGGAAAACTTCGTGACGGGGTTACTATGCGACATTTTGAGCCAGCCCAACAGGTACAATACAATCAGCAGGCTGATGATCATCCAGGCGGCGATAAAGATCTCTCTTTTGAGGATACCCCACTGTTCCACATTATCGGCATTAGCTAAGAATTTTACGGCCAGGGCCAGTTCTACAAAACCCAATACTACCTTCAGGTCGGTCATCCATCCGCCCGATTTGGGCAGTGAATGCAGCCAGTTGGGGAAAAAAGCAAACAAGGCAAAAGGCAGTCCCAGCGCTAATCCAAAGCCCGCCGCCCCTGCGGTTAAGGGCCAGGGCCCTTCATTGGCCACATTGGCCAGCAGGGTTCCCAGGATGGGGCCCGTGCAGGAAAAAGATACAATGGCCAGTGTGCCTGCCATGAAAAATATACCGGAAATATTACCGATACCGGATTTGGAATCGGCGCTGTTGGCCAGCGAGGAGGGCAGGCCAATTTCGTACAATCCGAAGAAAGAGAGCGCAAATGCCACAAACACCACAAAGAACAGCAGATTTACCCAGATATTGGTGGAGATATTATTGAAGATTTCGGGACTGATGGCTTTACCGGCCAGATGGAAAGGAACGGTGATCAGCACATAGATCAGGAAGATAAAACCTCCATAGAGGATGGCGTTCATCAACCCTTTCTTCCTGTCGTGCGATTTTTTGGTGAAGAAAGTAACGGTTACCGGTATCATCGGGAACACGCAGGGTGTAAGCAGGGCAATCAACCCTCCCAAAAATCCCAGGAGGAAAATACCGGCCAGGCTTTTATTATGCGTGCCATCATCCCCGCAATCGCTGGCCGGGTGCTTACTGCCGATGCTGGCAATTTTTATGGAACCACCTGTATTAACGCCCCCTTCCAGCGGCACGCTGAAGGAATAAGGGAGGTCGTTGAGAAACTCATCCTGGTGTTTATAAAATACACTGAGTTTGCCAAGCAACTGTGCCGGAACGGTTCCGGTAAAACTTACCACCGCTTTCCATTCGGCATTTCCATTAATCAGTTGCATTTTCCCTTTCTCAAAAATGGGAGTGGTTTCGGGGCTGGTAGCACTGCTGATACTGATATCACCCAGTTGTACGGAAGAATCGGCAAAAATAAGTTCAGCTGATTTAACCCCGTCGAGATCCTGGCCCGGTGCATAAAGGCTGTTACCGTTGATGGCCGGAGCCGAAAACTGCAGTTCGTATTTTTTTTCGGCGAGTTTATGACTGTTCACCGTCCATTGATATACCGGTTTACTGGAATCGGGCTGGGCCCAGGCCTGTTGCTGAATAAACAGAAAGAGACAAAGCAGGGAGATACTGATTTTTTTCATGTTGCCTGTTTACAAAAAACGAGCCCGCAACCGGAACTCGTTTTCATCAAAAATATTATTTACGCTGCGAAAGCTTTGCGTACTTGTTTCTTTGCCGTAAAATCGTATGCCCGTTACCCTCACTTATTTAATAGCCACTGTAAACGGCACTTTCTGGGGAGGCAGGCATTTTTTATCATCGCAGGTCTGGAATTCCACGGTTCCGCTCATATTGGTTTTAACGGGAGTTTTCAGTTTTATCTTCTGCACAAATTCCACCTGACCGCTGTATTGATTGGCAGAAATGTTGAGTTTTTTATCTCTGAATAATTCCATCTTACCGATCTCTTTCACTTTACCATCCAGTGTGATCATCGGGTTGGCCGAAAAGCTGATGGCCGTGGGTATGCTCACCGCGTCGGCCGGCTGGGTTTGAGAGTACAGATGCCAGCCCTGCTGGATATTGGCCACAATATGCACTTCGTAATTTTTAGCGTCGATTTTTTTGGAGGAAAAGGTCCATTTCACGGGGGCCAGCATTTGAGCCTGGGTGGTAACAGCCGCAAAAAAGAGCATCAGTAAAAAGGCAAGTTTTTTCATACTATCTGTGTTGGATTGGAAACTGCAAATATAAAACCGGATTTGCTTCCGTATTGTTAAAAGCCCGTCAATAAACCTTTCTATGCGATACCAAAAAGATGATCAAACACCTTCACGCCATCCAGGTTACCCAATGCAGTGCTGCAGGCCCTTTCGGGATGCGGCATCATGCCAAACACATTCCGTTCGCGGTTGCATATTCCTGCAATATTATGAATGGCGCCGTTGGGATTGGCCTGCGGGGTTACCGCTCCTTTTTCATCGCAATACCGGTAGATGATCTGCCGGTGCATTTCCAGTTCTTCCAGTGTTTTTTCATTGGCATAATAACGACCCTCTCCATGGGCCACCGGTATTTTTAAAGCCGCGGCGGCTTCGCCCGTGGCTTCTCTGATAAAAACATTTTTACAAACGAATTGCTGGTGACTGTTCCGGAGCAGCACCCCGGGCAGTAAACCGCTTTCGCAAAGAATCTGGAAACCATTGCATACGCCCAGCACCTTGCCACCCCGGCCGGCAAAGGCTATCACCTGCTGCATCATGGGACTGAAGCGGGCGATGGCACCGCAGCGCAGGTAATCGCCATAGCTGAATCCGCCCGGCAATACAATACAGTCGTCTGTGGTAAACTGGCTGATATCACGATCCTTATGCCAAAGGGGTATTACTTCCTGCCGGAGATCCTGGGCCAGGGCTTCCATCATATCCCTGTCGCAATTACTGCCGGGAAAAACAACTACGCCGAATTTCATGTTGCGGGTGTTTGGGTGAGGAGTTGCAAAGATAAGCCGTGCAAAAATAAATGAAGCGGCCGGCCGGCAATCGTTTTCAACATTCAGGGAATAACTGTGCTTACCGGATCAGATAGCTGATAAAAACCACAAAAGCCACCATCAGCCAGTGCAGCACCAGCGGAATCCATTTGCTGCGGGGGTAGAGGAAAGCCGCTCCCATCAGGGCCGATAAGGGTACCGCACAGAGGATCCAGTACTCAAAGGTATGGGTGGCATTCACAAAGGGCACAAAAATGGCCACCAGCAGGTACAGGAAGAGTAGGTTCCAGCTCTTCCGCACCTGGATCAGCTGCTTGCGCAGGTTTTGCTGCACAAAAAAGAAGCCGGCGATCACCACCAGTCCCACAATCAGGATTGCAGCATAAGCCCATTTGGTCTGACTGAACTGAGGCGTGGTAACGGCAAAACCCGGGAAATGATACCCTTTCCATTTATCGGTCAGAAAAACCCATGACAAGAGGAAATAATAGGGTGTAATGATGCCCAGCAGGGCTATCAGCCATTCGGCCAGTTTGAACGGCCTGATGAGGGCCAGGCCAAATACCACCAGCGCCGTAAAGGCCATAGAAGGAAAATAAAAAAAAGTACTGAGGCCGATGGCCACGCCGATATTGAACAAGGTGGTTTTTGGACTGGGATGGTTATACAGGCCGCTCATACGAGCCCATACCCAAATCAGCAGGGTATTGATGATGAGCGGGGCGGAAAGGATGTTCCACTCGGCAAAAAGAGAACTGAGCAGCAGGTAGCTCATCCCGGTGAGGTAATTGGGACGCTGCATCAGCCGCAGATCGTTTACCAGTTTATTAAAGCTGACCGCCTGGGTAAACAGGAGGGCATACGTGATAAGCGGATAAATTAACGGTACCTGGCCGCCAAAAACCGATAACCATTTCAGCAGGGCTTTATATAAAAAACCGTCGATTTGCTGGGGATGCGGCACCACCGGCTGCAGGAAAACGGGCAACTTGAGCAGAAAGCCGTAAATAAAAAGCAGGAATGTGTTATAAAGGTTATTCGCCCTGAAAACTCCTGTCAATGCAAATCGGGATTAGATGAGCAATAAAAATTACGCCACGAAGTTGGGGAATAATACTATCCGGTAAAAATATTTTTTGGTGCTGCCGGCTATAACTGCACCCGGGCAAAACATACATACTCCCGGTAAACACAGGGGATGATCAGCTCCCGGCTGCCTACCTGCTTGCTGAGTTTGGGCATGAAGCGATACCCTTTTTCCAGGCTTTTTAAGGTGGCATTCCGCTGGATATCACCGGTGGGTGAAAGGGTTTGATCGGAAACAATCTGGTAATGCGAATCGGCATTGAAAAGGAAATGCAGTTTTCCGCCGCCGTTCATGGTGGAATAGGAAAGGAAATTGTCATCGTCATCGTCAAACTGGCTTTTGTGGATCACTTTGTTCCACTCGGCATGGCCCTCCTTATCAATACTGATGACGATGATATTATCATAATAGTAGCGCACACTCTGTGTATTACTGAAACTGTTGAGCGGGCGGTAATAGCCATAATAAGGGCTGTAATAATAATACGAATTGTTACTGAAAGGAGAAGTGTTAAGATAATCCCAGCGGTTCCAGGGATTATTGCTGCCCCTTGTCTGGCTGGAGAAATCCTCGGCCGTAACCAGCAGCCCCCCGTCTTTTTTTACAAAGATCTCATGAATAAAAAAGTTATCAAAGGCAAAACGGGCCAGGCCTTCCGAATTGGCCTCACTCCTGAATTCATCATCAAAAACTGTAAAAGTGGTGGCCCGCTCCGTATGGTACTGCTTATCCCAGATAGCCGTATAAAGGCCCTCCACACTGCCCCGGGAGCGGGAGTAATAAAATGCATTGAGTACCACATTTTTGTTGAGGTTATCCACTTTCATTTTTACCTCATCAATATATTTCTTGCCGAGGTAAAGGGGATAAAATTTCAGGCTGTCGCTGGCAGGCGATTGGTAAGCCAGCTGCAGCACATTGCTGCTTTCGCCGGAGCTGTTCTTTTTGGTAAGTGTAAAAATAAAGTCACCGTCATTGGTTAGCGAAAACTCGCTGAAACCTTCCCGCCTGTCATCAAATTCCATCAGATGACGGCTGCGGCGGATGACATTCAGCTGGCTGTCGAGCAACAGCGAGGCGATATTACATTTCTCGTTTCGCTGCTGCACTTTAAATACCAGTATCCTGCTTTTGTCTTCACTGCTGATGGTACTGTAAATTTTATTATCCGTGAGGATGGGAATCTGGGTGGTATCAATTTCCACGGGTTCCGAAAGTTTTTTACCGCTGGCATCCATTTTCACAGCCATGCAGTGGAGGATATTTCTTTTCTGGTACTGGTAGATCATGTAAAAAAAGCCCGGGTAGGTTACAAAATCCACGTTGAAGGTTTTCTCGGGCATGAAATCCAGTTTGACTGACTCCACCGTTTGCATGTTCTTATCAAAAATGCTGATCTTATGGCGCCAGTAAATGTTTTTGTAAACAAGGATATTATCATTGAATTTACCAATGATCTCAAAATTCACGTCGCGGTTATCCTCTTTATCAAAACGGGAAAAACTGATATCCTGCGACAGCCCCCGGACAGACAGGAGGCATAAAATGCTCAAAATTATACAGGCCAAACGGTACATATGGTTGTGCTTCGTTAAGTTGTGATCAAACCCGGTATAGCAAATACGAAAATCACGGCAATCTGGTTGCCTGCTGACCCGGATAATGTAATTTACAGTAAACCGGATGATATTTATTTTGTTTTTACATAAAAGGATAAGGAAAACACCATGCCAACTTTCTTGATTACCGGTGGTACCGGCCTGATAGGCAAGGCGCTGGGCGCCAGCCTTGTACAGCAGGGTCACCAGGTTATTATTCTCACCCGTAACCCGCCGGATGCCAGTGAGATCCCCGGCATCCGCTATGCCCGCTGGAATGTTGAACAGCAATACCTCGAGGCCGGAGCGCTCACCGCAGCGGATTATATCATCCACCTCGCCGGGGCCGGTGTGGTAGCAAAGAAATGGACTGCTGCGTATAAAAAAGAAATTGTGGAAAGCCGGACCCATAGTTCTGCCCTGATTTTCAACAGCCTCCGTACGGTACCCAACAGGGTAAAAGCGGTTATCAGTGTTTCTGCGATCGGTTATTACGGGCCCGACCGGGATGCCACACATTTTTTTGTGGAAACGGATAAGGCTGATGATCATTTTTTGGGAACAACCTGCCGGCTTTGGGAAGAGAGTATTCTGCCGGTTGCCCGCCTTGAAAAACGCCTTGTCATTTTAAGAGCCGGTATTGTGCTGAGCCCCCGGGGCGGGGCGCTGGCCGAGTTTATTAAACCTGTTAAAATGGGTGTGGCCGCCATCCTGGGCAATGGCCGCCAGCAGGTTAGCTGGATCCATATCGGGGATCTGTGCCGCATGTTTTTGTATGCGGCGGAAAATGAAAATATCAATGGGATATTCAACGCCGTAGCCCCTGAGCCGGTAAGCAATGCCCAGCTTACCCGCCACATCGCCCGCTTATGCAAAGGCCGGTTTTTCATCTCCCTGCACGTGCCCGTGTGGGTGCTGAAACTGATGATGGGTGAACGAAGTATTGAAGTGCTGAAAAGCGCCCGGGTGAGCAGCAAAAAAATGGAAGCAGCAGGTTTCAAGTTTCAGTTCCCGGATATCGGCAGCGCCCTGGCGGATCTGCTCAGAAGCTAAAGATCGCTCGTCAGGAATTTGCGACGGGCCCACCAGTAAAATAATCCCAGGTAAAGCAGGGCCAGTGTAAGCATGATATAGGTGTAATCAGTAGGCATAAACGACTTGGCCATATTGGTTATGGAGTTGGAAGGAAAACTCAGCAAACCGTCGGCCGCATTCATAGGCAGGTAATCGCCCATGCTGCCCAGGTCAAGCCCCTGGTCTTTTTTGATTTTGATACTCCACACATCAAGCAGCTTGGCCACAATATTTTCGCCCCCCAGATAGATGAAGAAAAAACCGATGGCAAAACCGGTCCGTTTCAATAGCACAGATATGAGCACCGCAATGAAATTATAGCTGATGGCCTTAAGGAAGAAGCAGCCTACATAACCAATTCCAGTAAGTGAAAAAGGAGTACCCGATGCCAGTCCGAACAGAAGCGCCGATACAACTACCAGCAAAGTGGCGGCCAGGGCAAAGATCAGGGCCATCATCATTTTTACGCTGATAAACTGCTGCCGGCTGAGCCCGTCAATAATATTCTGCCGGTGCGTTTTATAGGTGTACTCATTGGTAAACAGCATGAGTAAAAGCAAGGAAGGCAGTAACAGAATACAGCCTGTTACATAACTGGTGGTTTGCCAGGTATTGTTAAAGCTATAGGGCGAAAAGGAAATCAGTCCTGAAGTTGTCTGGCTGACAATATTCTTATTGACGGTGAATACGATGTAATTAGACAGGAACACACCGGCCACAAAGCAGGCGCCCAGCAGGATGAAAGCCATGTAACTGCGGATTTTCAGCCATTCAATTTTTAACAGTTCGGTCATAGCAGTATTATTTATCGCTTTGCTTACCGGTGATTTCCAGAAAGCGGGTTTCGAGCGATTTACGTTTTACATTCAGTTTATTGAGTACGATACCGTTGTCAAAACAGTATTTATTTACGGTGGCGGCAGACAATTCCCCCTCGCAGGAAAGCAGCAGGCTGCCATCCTCCTGGGCTGCTACCGATAACACCTGCGGCATTTTTTCGAGCAGCGGCTGAAGGGCGGCATTATTTTCGGCACCGGCTTCAATTTCTGTGGTCATGACCGATCCGTCGCCGCTGGTATCCATCACATCCTTAACAGCGCCCACTGTTTTCAGTACGCCTTTTTGAATGATCGCCACATGGGTACAAACCTTCTCCACTTCATCCAGGATATGACTGGCCATGATAATGGTTTTGCCCTGCTGGTTCAGGTTTTTTATCAGCTCCCGGATCTCGGCAATACCGGCAGGATCGAGGCCATTAGTGGGTTCATCAAAAACCAGTATCTCGGGATTGCCCAGCAGGGTGGACGCAATGGCCAGCCGCTGTTTCATCCCCAGGGAATACGTGGTAAATTTCGAAAGGCGTCTTTCATAAAGGTTCACCAGCTTCAGTACCGAATCAATATCCTCTTCTCCCCTGCCCTTTATCCGGGCAGCAATGCGAAGGTTCTCAACAGCATTCAGGTAATGATAAAAGTTCGGTGTTTCCAGCAGGGTACCGATCTTCTTGCGAACCTCGGGAGTACTCTGGGAATGTCCCATCCACTGGTAGCCGCCCGAAGTGGCTTTGAGGATATCCATAATAATACCCAGTAAAGTGGTTTTACCGCTTCCGTTGGGTCCCAGGATACCAAAAACCGTATTGGCGGGCACCGAAAAACTGACCCCATTCAGGGCCCGTACGGCCCCATAATTTTTCGACAGCTGGTCGATGCTAAGCACAGGCGTCATGCAGAAAAGAATTAATAATTAAAAGTAACAGAATTTTCAGATAAAAAAGATCAGGCAACATGCTTCTCATGCCAAACGGATGTAAAATTTCCGATCATCGCAAAACGTCCGTAATTGAAATTCAGGCGTTCCAATTGCAATGCAGCAATATCACCCGGCAACACCCTGCGGGTGAAAGGATTCAGCGTACCTCCTTTTTCCCCGGGCACCGCATTGGGATCATATTGGTACTCCGGTGATACCAGGGTACCCCGCGGGTACATAATGCCCGGCACTCCTTTGCCACGGATATCAAGATCTTCCGGGTGATCCAGTCCAAGGCTATGCCCGTACTCATGTGCGGCTGTGGTGGAATTATTAAGCAGGTTCTCCAGTTTAAAATAGCCGGTATTGGAATTTAATCCGTCAACAAAAGAAATATTTCCCCGGGCATACTCTTCAATCCGGAAATAATTATTCCGGGGGTTGGTGTTCTCATACACCAGCGAGGGTTCCAGTGTACGGCTCCAGATGCCTTCAATATCAAACAGTACCCGGTACAATTTATTCCGGATCATCTGTTTGCCATCGGCGGCATTCCAGTGTTCTGCCACATCCATGGCCACCTGCTTACTCACCGCATCATTGGCGGCGTCTCCGTAAAAGAAAAGTACAGAGTGAATTACCAGCAGCCCCTGCTCCGGCAGCAGTTCTACTTCACCCATATTATTTAAGGTTTTGCATGAAGTAGTCAGTTACCTTCTGGTACAGGTGTGCCCTGTCTTTACCCAGCACATTATGTTCATGTCCCGGGTAGATCATGTAATCCACCTGTACGCCCTTATCCACGCAGGCTTTCACAAAATCAACAGAATGCTGCTGCACCACCACCGGATCCTGCAAGCCATGAATCAGTAATAATTTATCCCTGAGGTTGCCGGCTTTCCTGATCAGGTTGGTGGCTTCGTAGCCCTCCGGATTTTCCTGCGGAGTATCCATATAACGTTCGCCGTACATGATCTCGTAGTACTGCCAGTTCATTACCGGTCCGCCGGCCACGGCGGCTTTAAACACGCCGGGATGATTCAATACAAAATCCGTTGTCATAAACCCGCCATAGCTCCAGCCAAAAAGTCCCATATGCTCTTTGTCGGCATAGGGAAAACCGGTAAGATAGCTGAGCCCTGTTTCCAGGTCTTCCATCTGCGGATCACCGGCATGGCGGAAGATAGCCTGCTCAAAAACGCGTCCGCGGTTATCGCTTCCCCGCGGATCCAGCGTAAACACCAGGTAGCCCCGTTCAGCCATATACTGGAACCAGTAATCACCGGCGCCGCCATTCCAGCTGTTAAGGATCATCTGCGCATGCGGACCACCATACCAGTAAACAATCACGGGGTATTTTTTAGTGCTGTCGAAACCAACCGGTTTAAACAGGCGGCAATACAGATCATCTCCATATTTATTTTTAATGGTGAAGATGCTCAGCTGCCCCAGGGCATACTCTTTCAGCGGATTGGCTGCCTGCAGCAGGGTTTTGGTTTTACCGGTTTTCATTTCGATGAGCTGAATGGTACGGGGGTTCTCCGGACTGCTGAAATTATCCAGCACATAAGTGGTATTGCTGTTCAGTTGCGTATTGTGCACCTGCGCCTGTTGTGTGATACGGGATATCTTGCCGGTTTTGAAATTGAGCTGGTAAAGATTACGGGTAATGGGCGATTCTTCCGTAGAGGTGTAAAAAAGGTTCTGCCCCTTTTCATCAAACCCTTTTACTTCCAGCACTTCCCAGTTACCCCGTGTAAGCTGGCTGATGAGTTTCCCGCTGATATCATATAAGTAGAGATGGTTCCAGCCATCCCGGTTGCTTTGCCAGATGAACTGGCCGGGATTGTTTTTTACAAACAGCATCGGCACCAGGGGCTCCACGTATTTATCATCGGTTTCTTCAAAAACTGTTTTTATATAATCGCCGGTGGTGGCATCGTATTGCCGGAGCCACATATGATTCTGCGCCCGGTTCAGCACAGCAATGAAAACATATTTATCATCAGGGCTCCAGGCGATATTGGTAAGGTATTGTTCGGCGGGTTCACCGGTTTTAAGATAAACCGTGGTGCCCGTACCTGTGTTGTACACGCCTACGGTTACCTGGTGACTTTTATCCCCTGCCATGGGATACTTGATATTTTCGGCTTTGGCCGGGCGCTCCGACCAGTCGATAATCGGGTAATCGGCAACCATGCTTTGATCCATCCGGTAAAAAGCCAGGAGGGTTCCCTTGTTGCTCCAGAATGTACCCTTGCTGATGCCAAATTCGTCGCGGTGTACCGATGAGGCGTAGACGATATTGGAACTGCCGTCGGTGGTAACCTGTTTGGCAATACCATTGCCGGCCACAAAGAGATTATTATTATCGAGATAGGCTACATAACCGGCGCTGCTTTCTTCCACAGCCGGTTTGCCGGAATAGGTTTTTGCAATGATCTCGGTTACTTTATTCGTTACAGGGTCCAGCGCTATCCGGGCGCCACCGGAACCAAAAATCCAGCTGGCTGATTTATTGAACTGGATGGCGGGCATGCTTTTCGCTTCTGCCAGTCCGGCTGCTTTGAGTTTCCCGTTCAGCTGAGCCAGGGTCAGAAAAACCGTATCCTCTTTCATTTTGAAATTACCCCGCATCCATACATCCGCCTCATTCTGTTTTTTGAGGTATACATAATCGGCGGTGCCGTATACAAACTGTAACTGGCGCAGGTTCTCGGGAGCCAGGGTGGTGCGGTTCTTCACCATGGCATCTTCCATGGTAAGCAGTTTGTTCTGGGCAACGGCAGAAATTGCAGTGGTTATGGCAACCAGCAGGAGTAACTTTTTCATTTGCGATCGTTTAGGAGACAAATGTATTGATATTGTACTGTACTACCCCTGCCGAAGCCGTTAATTTGATGAAAGGAAAATGATTACCGGGAAGACGGGGAAGTGCTTATGATAAAAGCCCTTGCTTCCCCGGGCAGGGAGCAATAAAGAACCGGAGAAACGGAAAGTAGTAAAACTTCTTCCCGTCTCCCCGGCAAGAGGAATATTATTATTTTAATTGCGCAATGGCTTGCCCGTTTTCAAAACACTCTGGATACGCTCCAGCGTCTTTTTCTCGCCTGTCAGGCTCAGGAAGGCTTCCCGTTCGAGGTCGAGCAGGTATTGCTCACTCACCAATGTGGCTTCGCTGAGATCGCCGCCGCACATTACATAAGCCAGTTTCTTAGCTACGGTTACATCATGATCGGTGGCATAATTGCCGCGCCACATACCGTTGATGCCTGCATGCAGGGCACCCAGCATACCGCGGCCGGGCACTTTGATATCAGTGCGCTGCACGGGCATCACATAACCATCATTGTACATGTCCAGCACTGCCTGTTTGGCTTCGGCAATCCGGCGGCCCTGGTTGATACAAACGGCATCCTTTCCGGGCCGGTAGATGCCCAGTTCAAAAGCTTCGTAGGCCGAAGTGGCCACTTTTGCAGTAGCAATGGTAAGGAAACGGTTTTGCAGTGTAATGGTTTCGGGTTCTCCGTTGTGTAATTCATCGGAGGCTCTTAATACAAATTCCTTGGTACCGCCGCCGCCGGGAATCACTCCAATCCCCACTTCCACCAGTCCGGTATAGGTTTCTGCAGCCGCAATCACGCGGTCGGCATGCAGGCTCATTTCGCAGCCACCGCCGAGGGCCAGTCCGTGGGGTGCCAGTACCACCGGGATACCCGAATAACGCACCCGCATCATGGTTTGCTGAAACTGGCGGATAGCCATATCAATTTCATCATAATCCTGTTCAATGGCCATCATAAAGATCATGGCCACGTTGGCGCCTGCGCTGAAGTTGGCGCCTTCATTGGCAATAACCAGTCCCTTGTATTTTTCTTCCGCCAGCGCAATGGAGCGTTGGATGCCCTCCAGCACTTCGCCGCCAATACTGCCCATTTTAGTATACCATTCCAGTCCCAGCACATCATCCCCCAGGTGATAGGTGCGGCAGGCACTGTTCTTCCAGAGCGTCTGGTTCTCAAAATTCTTCATCACCATAAAGGCATCGCCACCCGGGAGCGGCTTATACGTCCCGGAGTTAACATCATAGCATAAACGCTTTCCGTTTTCCACTTTGTAAAACGAACCGGCGCCGCCGGCGAGCATTTTTTCCACCCAGGGTGCCACGTCGTATCCGGCGGCCTTCATTGCTTCCAGGGTTTTGGCAACGCCCAGGGTATCCCAGCTCTCAAAAGCGCCGATCTCCCAGCCAAAACCCGCCATCAGGGCATCATCCACGCGGTAGAGTTCATCGCTGATTTCAGGAATACGGTGTGAGATATAGGCAAAAAGATGGTAATGAAAATGGCGGTAAAACTCCCCGGCTTTATCGGTACCGGCACAAAGTGCTTTCAGCCGTTGCTTCAGGTCTTCAATGGGTTTGGCGGTTTCGAGGGTGGCGAATCTGGGTTTCTGCCGGGCAGCATATTCCATTGTCGCCAGGTTGAGTGTGAGAATTTCCTTTTCGCCCGCAGCCGATTTCGTTTTCAGGAAGAACCCCTGCCCGCTTTTATCGCCCAGCCAGTTATTTTCCACCATTTTATTCAGCCAGGCAGGAATAACAAACAATTCTTTGGCTTCGTCATCCGGGCAATTGTCGTACACCCCTTTGGCCACTTTCACAAGGGTATCGATACCCACCACATCGGCGGTGCGGAAGGTGGCCGATTTGGGGCGTCCGATCACGGGACCCGTCAGCGCCTCGATCTCATCCACATTTAACTGCAGTTTTTCCATGGTGTTCATAATGGCCATCATGCCAAATACTCCGATGCGGTTGGCGATGAAAGCCGGCGTGTCTTTACACAATACCGTTGTTTTTCCAAGGGTGAGATCGCCATAGTGCATCAGGAAATCCACTACCTCCGGATCGGTATCCGGGGTGGGAATGATCTCCAGCAAACGCAGGTAGCGGGGCGGATTGAAGAAGTGGGTGCCACAGAAATTTTTCTTAAAATCATCCGACCGGCCGGTGGTCATCAGGTGAATGGGGATGCCTGATGTATTGGAAGTGATGAGTGTGCCGGACTTCCGGTATTTCTCCACTTCAGTAAAAACAGATTGTTTGATATCAAGCCGTTCCACCACCACTTCAATCACCCAGTCGCAATCGCCAATATCTTTCATGTTATCCGTAAAATTTCCGGTGCGGATGCGTTTGGCTGCATCCCTGGTATATACCGGCGACGGATTTGATTTGATCGCAGCAGCCAGCGCCTCATTCACAATTTTATTGCGGCTGTCCGGTTTGGCATCGGCCGGTAAATCCTTCGGCTGTATATCCAGCAATAAAACCTGCAACCCCACTCCAGCAAAATGACAGGCGATCCGGCTTCCCATCACCCCACTGCCCAGTACCGCTACTTTCTTTATAATTCGTTTCGACATAAAAAAATTAGTTAGTTAAACAACTATTTGCTGAACCGAAATTAAGACATTCTGAATGATCCGGAAAATAAAAGCGAAAATCCTGTGGTATTGCGGCTTTGCTAGGGGTAGAGGCAGATCGGAACCCGCTGATCCCCATTGATCTTCCAGCGGAAAAACCGGTTTATCAGGCTGAAAGGCGCTCGGTTGCTCCAGGTTAAAATGGCATGCCGGGGGAAACAGAATTTCAGAAAGGGATACTGGTAATAATATCCCGAAACCGCATCAATACTCCTGTTTTGCAGCTGCCTGCTGATAAAGCCGGCCCAGTAACGAAGCGAATCTTCTTGCAGCAGGTAAGGATTAAAAGCAGGGGGATAATAGACGGTATAAAAGCCGTTGTCGCTGAAAGTTTTCAGCAAATCGGCCCGGCCCGATTCCACCAGTATTTTATGTGACAGCCCGTATTTTTTTTGAAGCCCTTCCAGGTTTACCAGGGCGGCCTGGTAATTGGAATCACGCAGATTTTTAAAATCAAGCCAGATATTGCTTTTCATGCCCCGTTGCTGGTAATACATAAGCAGGCTATCCAGTTTGAGCGCCCCCGGAGCCCAGGCATCATGATGAATATCAAAATAATCACCGCTCAGCCGGTAATATACATCACACTCAAAACCCGGAATACCGGGATCCAGCTCTTGCAGCTGCCCGAGTGTATTGACGGCCTTAGCCCATGTTTTTCCCGTAACCACCAATTCGTGCTTACCGGGCGTAAGGGTGTCATTTTGTATCACTGCCGGAAAATTCTTGGGGAGCAGCACGCGGGTGAGTCCCTTGTGCAGCATGATATCCGCAACCAGGTAAAGCCCCGGGATAAGGGCCATTAATGTATATTTGTTACGGGCGATCCACGCAAACCGCATGTGCGCTGCAATTGTATGAATAAAAACTATTTACCCGGATGGGGTAAAACAGCCTGGCAGAACAATAAACCCTTCCTGGCATTTATTGCCGGTCTGCTGCTGGTACTTTCAGTTTTAAAAATAGCATTTTATCATTACAACTATTCATTTGTATTGGGCAGTTCGTATGCGGGCAGCTGGTATCGCTGCTGGCGCCTGATTGGCTGGTCGCTCCAGACAGACCTGCTGGTACTGCTGCTGCTCAATTTCCCCTTCTGGATTTTGCTTACAACTTTTCAATGGATTTCTCCCCGCCTGAACCGGTATATGGTGGTACCCTTATGGGTGCTGCTGAATGCCATTGTGTTACTGCTGAACCTGGCCGATATTTTTTATTTCCGTTTCCATTTTCAGCGGGCCAATGCCGACTGGCTGGATGTGCTACAGCATCCGCTGGCCCAACTGATGGCCCAGCCCTGGCGGGTTATCCTGGGTATAATGCTCGGCATTTTGTTATGCCTTATATACAGCGGCTGGCTTACCAGAAAGTTATGGCGCGGCTTTGTTGCCGGCAAACGGGCATTGGTTAGCGGGATTGTTTTGTGCCTCTTGCTATTGACAGCAGCCCTCTTCCCGCGGCCTGCCCGGCAACTGCTGCACCCGGCCCATCCGCTGGTGGCCCTTACCAGCAGCGAACTGCTGGTGGTACAAAATTCGGCACATTGTTTTGTTTATTCATTGCTGAGAAAAGGAGAAGAACTTAAGCCTGCCAGCTATTTCACTGATGCTCCAACGGCATCCCTGCTTCCGGTGAAGAAATTATTACCTGCGGGCGGCCTTTCTTCTAATAAGCGGAATGTGATGCTGTTTATCATGGAAAGCATTCCGTATGATTTTTTCGACAGCAGCAGCTCCTATAAAGTGACCATGCCCTTCCTGGATTCCCTGCTGAAAAAGAGCACCCTCTTCACCAATGCTTTTTGCTTTGCCCACCAGTCTAATAAAGGTATCACAGCCCTGCTGGCAGCGGTTCCCACGCTAACGGATATCCCACTTTATCATTCCGGGTATGTGAACCTGCCCATCACCCATATCGGGGAGGCGCTTCGCAGCCGGCAATACCGGTCGTTTTTTTGCATCGGGGATGATTATGATAATTTCGGGTTTGCCAAATGCAGCAACTGGCTGGGTTTTGATCATTACTATTGCCGGCAGGACATACCCGGCTATACCGGCCTTCCCTCTCACCCGATGGGAGTGCAGGATGCGTATGTGCTTGATTTCGTTCATCAGCAAATCAATGCAACCGCTTCTCCTTTTTTTGGCGTGTTTTACAATGTATCCACCCATTACCCCTATACCTTACCTGCCGGCTTTCAGTCTGAATTTCCGGCCACTTATTCAGCGCCTATGAAAAGCATGCGCTATTATGATTACAGCCTGGGGAAATTTTTCAGGGAGGCCCGGAAAGAGCCCTGGTTTGAAAATACGGTTTTCATTTTCTGTTCGGATCACTGGCTCGTTCCGGATGAACAACATGTGCAGTTTACTGCTATAAGCGGTTATCATATTCCCATCATCCTTTATGATCCGCAGCAGCCGGAGGGAAAAAAGGACGACCGGCTTTGCAGCCAGTTTGATATCATGGGCACTGTTCTATCCTATGCCGGCTACCGCGACAGTATCATAAGTTATGGGGGAAGTCTCACCGCTGCCCCTTCTTCCTGCATCTTCAGCAGGGCCAATGCTTCGCTTTATCATGTGGCCGACAGCAATTATATTCTCGGCTTCAACAGCACAACCGGCAAGCCCGAATTCCTCTATGCTTACCGGCAGGATCGCCGGCTGGAACATAACCTGCTGCAGGAACCCGCCGCCGCCCCGGAAGCCGCCCGGCTTGACAGCCTCGTAAAAATATTTCTGCAACAGGCCACTGCACAATACAACGGCAGTTTCCCCAAATAAAAAAGCCGCAACAAGCGGCTTTTCTATGTTATAACTTATGTTTTTTATTCTGAGAAAAACTCGGCGCCACCGGCATTTACATAACCGGTTTTACCGCTGGCGGTGGTAACCTGGAGGTATTGTGCTCCTTTGAGCAGTTTAACCGCACTGTAGCGGGGCTCAATGAGGTTGCCATCCGGGAAATAAAATCCTTTCGCATTATTATCGCCGGTGAGTTCAAAGCCGCCGGCCGCATCAAAGGCAATTGACTGGTAACGGGCCGGTAATACATCCGCATTACTGAAATCACGGATACCGGTTTTACCGTCTTTTGAAACGATCAGCAGACTTTTGTCGTCGCTGAACTTAACAACATTCACCGCACTGTTTTCCACAGGTACCAGGGGTGTGCCATTGGCGTTGAGGACACCCTGCCTGTAATTTTTCTCCACCTGCAGGTAAACCTTATCCCCCACGGGTATCTTTTTCAATGTGGTATTTTCAAAAGGCACGATGATATCGAAGGTATTATTCACCACACCGTAAAGACTGTTCTTCACGCCAATATAATAGGTGTGCTCATCACCAGCGGTTTTATAATCATCAATGATCTTATCAAAAACTCCGTCATTGTTAACCAGCCCGTATTCCTTTTTATTCACCACCATATCCTTTATCTTCTCTTCTGTCATTTCTTCGTTGATGGCGGGGCACCGCGACATGGTTTCACCCCTGCTGTTGATACAAACCTCGTTGCCGCCGGGTTTGAGCGCTGCGCCTGCAAAGAGTACGGTATCCTGGTTTTTCACCATCCGGCCTCCTTCCATATGACTGCCCTTCGCATCAAAGTAGCCGTAATGAAAACTTTTGGCAGCATAAAATTTAAAGGGAATAACCAATTTACCCTGCTTGTCGATATAGCCGTACATGTTGCCTTTGCGCACCACGGCCAGACCGGCCGAAAACCATTTGGCATCATCAAAGGAAGGATTGATAACAATCGATTTATCAGGCCGGGCATATCCCCAGAGATCGCCGTGGCGATACGGGATAAGCGACATATCCGCCTCCTGTGCCCTGGCAGTTGTGCCCAATACCATAACTACCGCCAGTACTGCAACCATTCGTTTCATAACTGTAGTTTTAAATTTGAGAAAATAGGTTTCCTTGTTCCGGCAACAGTAAAATCAGCTTACCCCGCTGCCGGGTGCTATCACAGCCGCTGGACTTACAAAATGCAATTTCCCTGCCGCATCTTCCGCCATAAGAATCATGCCATTACTTTCGATACCCCTCATCTTACGCGGTGCCAGGTTGGCCACCACCACCACCTGCCGGCCAATAATTTCTTCGGGCTGAAAATGAAGGGCAATACCACTTACAATGGTACGCACTTCAAATCCAAGATCTACTTCCAGTCTGAGGAGCTTATCTGCTTTTTCCACTTTGGCAGCCGTTGTAATGGTACCCACTTTCAGGTCAATCTTAGCAAAATCATCAAACTGAATTTCGGGTTTTACCGCGGGCTTTCCGGCCGGGGTGTTTTCCAGTTGCGGTGCCGTTTCTTTTATTTCCATGGCTGCTTTTTTGGCTTTTAATTTTTCCACCTGTTCGGTTACCTCTGTGTCTTCAATTTTACGGAAGAGCAGTTCGGGTGCCCGCAGGGAGTAACCGGTGCTTACTAATTTTGATTTTCCTGCATTTTCCCAGTCGAGCATTTTCTCCACCACCTTCATCATGTGGCACATTTTTTTTGCCGTGAAGGGCAGGAAGGGGTTTATCAGTATCGCCAGGTTGGCGGTGAGCTGCAGGCATACGTGCAGGCTGTTATCAATCTGTTGCTGTGCGGCAGCCGTTACCTTCCCGTCTTCACCCGTTTGCCTGGCCAAAATCCAGGGTTGTTTATCCTGCATGTATTTGTTGCCTTTGCGGGCCAGGTCTATCACTTCATACAGGGCTTCCCTGAATTTATATGTTTCCAGCAAGGCCTGTATCCTGTCGCGGCTGAGCTTCATCTCTTCAAACAGGGCTGTATCGGCATCGTCCGTAACCGCCGTGTGCAGGGGCGGCACTTTTCCGTTACAGAGTTTATGCATCAGCACAAATGTGCGGTTAATAAAATTGCCGAAGATGGCTACCAGTTCGCTGTTCACGGCATCCTGGAAGCCTTTCCAGGTAAACTCACTGTCTTTTGTTTCGGGGGCAATCTGGGTAAGATAATACCGCAGGGAATCCACCAGCATCCCGCCCCCGTTTTCCTTTTTCACAAAATCATTGATATAATCATCCATCTCGATACTCCAGCCACGGCTGGTACTCATCTTATCTCCTTCGAGGTTCATGAATTCGTTGGCGGGCACATTGGCGGGCAACACATTTCCGTGCAGCCTGAGCATCACCGGGAAGATGATGCAATGGAAAACAATATTGTCTTTGCCTATAAAATGAACGAGTTGTGTATCTGCATCGTACCAATAGGGTTTCCAGTCACGGCCATTGTCAAGCGCCCATTGTTTGGTGGCACTGATATAACCAATGGGGGCATCAAACCATACGTACAACACTTTACCATCGCCCTGCGGGCTGACGGGCACTTTAACGCCCCAGTCCAGATCACGGGTAACCGCCCGGGGTTGCAGGCCCTGGTCGATCCAGCTTTTGCACTGGCCCAACACGGTAGGCCGCCAGTCGGCCTTATGCTCTTCGAGTATCCATTGCCGTAAAAATTCTTCATGCTTATCCAGCGGCAGGTACCAGTGTGTGGTGGCCTTTTTAACAGGCGCCTTGCCACTGAGGGTGCTGCGGGGATTGATCAGCTGCTCGGGACTGAGAGAGCTGCCGCATTTTTCGCACTGATCGCCATACGCGTTTTCATTGGCACAAACCGGGCAGGTGCCGATGATATAGCGGTCGGCCAGGAAGGTTTGCGCCTCTTCATCATAATACTGTTCGGAAGATGTAACCTCCAGGTCGCCCTTCTCATTCAGCATCGTAAAAAACTCCTGCGCCGTTTCGTGGTGTATGGGCGCAGAGGTACGATGGTAAATATCAAAGGAGATGCCAAGCTCGCTCATATTACTTCGAAGCAGGGCATCATATTTATCTACAATCGCTTTCGGCGTGGTTTTTTCCTTCATGGCCTGGATGGTAATGGCCGCTCCGTGTTCATCACTTCCGCATACAAATACCACATCTTTATGCAGGGCACGCAGGTACCGTACATAGATATCGGCAGGGAGGTAGGCGCCGGCCAGGTGGCCAATATGCTTGGGACCGTTGGCATAAGGCAGCGCCGAGGTTATCAGGTATCTTTTAGGTTGTTTCATCTGGGTGCAAAAATACCTAATCGGGCCCCAATACCGAAATTTGAGTATATTCAGTCAATGAAAAGAAAAGATTTTCTCAGCTCAATTGTTCCCCTGGGTGCGGTTTTATCCGAAACCGCTGCGGGTAAAAACAGGCGGGCCGGCATTGATACCCCGGCCATCATACCTCCCTATCTCAGTAAAGGCGATACCATCGGTATCACCTGCCCGGCGGGCTATATCCTGGAAAAAGATATCCAGCCGGCCGTGGCCAAGCTGAAAGAGTGGGGCTTTGCCGTACAGGTGGGCGCTACCGTGGGAAAAAAGGATTATACATTCGGAGGCACCGATGAAGAACGCCGCAATGATTTTCAGCAGCAGCTGGATGATCCCGCTATCAAGGCCATCCTTTGTGCCAGGGGCGGCTACGGACTGATCCGGATTATTGATGATATCGATTTTAAAAAGATAGCCAAACACCCCAAGTGGATTATCGGCTTCAGTGATATTACTGTACTGCATGCCCATCTCAACCGCAATTACCGGGTGGCCTCCCTTCATTCAAAAATGTGCAACAGCTTCCCCGACGACTGGAGCAAGGCCGAACCGGCACAGCTGGAGAGCATCGAATCCATCCGCAAATGCATCAGTGGCGGGCAAATGCGGTATTCTTTCACTCCCAGCCCCCGGAACCGCACCGGCCTGGTAACCGGTGAACTGATCGGCGGCAACCTGAAAACACTGGAAACGCTGGCCGGCACCAAAAGTGATATCAGCACTCACGATAAAATACTCTTTGTGGAAGATACCGGTGAATACCTCTATAGTATCGACCGGATGTTCTGGAATCTCAAACGCAGCGGCAAACTGTCGCATCTCGCCGGTTTGGTGGTGGGCGGTTTCAAAGCCAAAAAAGATGATGAAGGAGAAGAGTTTGGAAAAACACTGGAAGATATTGTATTGGAAAAAGTACAGGAATACAAATACCCTGTTTGTTTTGATTTTCCCGTAGGCCATCAGAAATACAATGTGGCCCTCAAATGCGGCGTGCTGCACCGGCTGGCCGTACACGAAAATGAATGCTGGCTTACAGAGTTATAAGCCGCCTCTTTATACAAACAGTAATTTTATCAGCGCAGCAGCAAACTGGTGCCTTTCTGTTTTTCCGCCTTTCCCGTCCAGGGATCGGTGTAAGTGAGTATCCATACATACACACCCGGTTCGGCCTCCACGCCTTTATAACGTCCATTCCATCCTTCTGCAGGATTATGCGTGCTGAATATGAGTTGCCCGCCCCGGTTGTAAACGCTGAAAGTGAAATTTCTGCAAAGATCTGCATTCATAGCTCCCAGGCGGTCGTTCAATCCGTCGTTATTAGGCGTAAACGCGCCAGGCACCCTGATCAGGCAGGCTTTGAGCACTTTGATAAAGATACTGCCGGTGGCCTTACAGCCATGATTATCCACCGTAAGGATATACTGCCGGGTAAAGATATCAGAATACACCTGGGCTGTTGAAGCACCGGTATTCCAGTTATACTGCCAGGCCGGGTTAGCAGCCGCTCCCAGCAAGAGCCGTTCGCCCGGGCACAAAACGGTATCAGGCCCCAGGTTTGCTGAGGGTACATTATAAACAGGGAAAGTTTTTTGCACTTTGGCCGGTCCGCAGTATTTGTCATTACCGGTAAGACTGACCGTATAGAAACCTTCGCGGGGGTAGGTGAATTCGACTATCGGTTTATTCTGAACCGTGACACCATCTCCATTATCCCATACATACGAATCAATATTGGGCGAAATTCGGCGGGTGAGCACCACTTTATTATCCGTACAGTATTGGAAACGAAGGCCCGTAAAATCAATCAGCGGCAGTGCCGTAATGTGCATCACGTGTTCGGCTGTATCCTTACAGCCACGGACATCATTCACAATCAGCCGCACCATATAGTTATTGGGAACCGGGTACATATGTACCGGCGGCTGTTGTCCGCTGAACTGGGAAAGATCCCCGAAATCCCAGAGATAACCAGTAACGGGCCCGTGTGAAGTATCGGTAAAATTAACCGGGGTATTGATGCAGGTGGTATCAGCAGGATTGGCGAAGAAGCCTGCATAGAGGGCATTATTGAATACAAAATTTTTTGTGAGTGAATCATTGCATCCGCCATTATCCACCAGCAGTTTTACATCAACCGAAGCCGTGGCTACCGGGAATGTACGCCTGATCTGCGGGCCCGTCATCACCACGCCGTCGCTGAAGGTCCAGGTCCAGTTGCTGATGCCATAACCGCCCGCATGCGTCAGCTCCAGCGTATCATCAATACAACCCCAGCCGATACGGCTGCTGAAAGCCGCCGAAGCCTGAATCAGGGGATTGATGACAACAATTTCCGCAGGATCTTCTTTTGCATTACAGGTATCAATGATCCCGTTTCCATCAGTCCCAACCCGGTTATGCACCGTGAAGGGACCTGTTGCATTCAAAGGCGAAGCCAGCTGCAGCAGAATCCAGTTGGTATAGCCTGCCCCGCAGGTAGCAGGGTCGGTGGAAGCAGCCGCGATGGGCAGGTTTACCGGGCCGGTGACGGTAAAGTCGGAGCCATCCGGACTCACACTGCTGCAAAGGATCGGAAGGTTATAAAATAATTTCAGGTAGCTGGTATTGCACTTGTCAAATTGTACCGAATCAATTTTGGGTGTGGGCGCCTGGGTGGTTACAAAAGCTTTGGCATAACCGGTATTGATAAAAGCGAAACAGGTATCCGAGAGTGTATTGAGATCGGAACCATTATTCACATTCAAACTAAAATTACCGCCCGGCAGGGGGTTCTGCAGCGTCAGCGTTACCTGCGTGGTATACGATTGGGCCCCGCAACCGGTGGCAATACTGCTGATGGGCCAGCTACCGGGTGTAATGGAAAATTCATTTCCGCCGGGACTGATGGAGGCACAATTAACAGGCTTATCAAAATCGATCACCAGCTTATCAGGATGGCATTCATCAAAACTAACTGATTGCACTACCGGGGCCACCGTGGTTTGGGGTATCACCAGGGGTATGGCTGTGGCCACAACCCTGTTATTACAGGTGTCGATAAATGTATTGCCATCACTTCCTGCCTGGATATGCAACTGGTAATTGCCATGCGGCAGGGGGTTCTGCAGCACGATATGCAGCTGATCAGTTTGTACCCCACCCGAACTGCAAAACGACTGCACGGATTGAATAACCGGGTTGCCCGGCGTGATGCTGAACTCGGTGCCACCGGGGGTTACACTGTTACACCAAACCGGTTTGGAAAAAGTGATATCCAGCGCCTGTGGAGCGCAGCCGCTAAAGCTGACACCCGTTACATCTGATACCGGTATAAAGGGAACCGTAAAATCAAGATTGGCGCCATCCGCCATCGGGAAATTACAGACATTCAGTAAAGTGTTGAGGTCGGTGCCTTTTACTACCGTAAGGGTATAATTGCCGGCCGGCAGCGGATCCTGGAGGTTAATGATAAGGTAGGGAACGCCATTGGCTCCCTGGCTGCAGGATGAAGTAATCCCTGTGATCACATGCGTACCATTACTGATCTGGAATTCGGTGCCCGCAGCCGTGATACTGCTGCATAAAATATCTTCCGAAAATTCAACCTTCACCCTGGTGGCATCACAGCCAACAATACCCACATTGGTAAGATCGGGAGGAACGCCGCTGGTAAGAACAGCTGTTCCGTTGAAACTGAGATTATATCCTAACTGGGAGTTCGACCAGTTTGTCACCATCAGCAGGTAATCGTGGCCGGCGGTGATATTGAGCATACTGTTAAACTGGCTGCCGGCCAGACCACCTGCACAATGCAGGTTGCCCACTCCGGCAGGTGTACAACCCGTAGGACCCGTAATTGCACTCAGGTTCAGTGAAATACCAAGGTTCATAATGTATACATCGTCCGGAGGATGCCCGGTGATATCCATCATTTCCCAGTCGTAATCATCTCCGGAAGAAGCCGGGGTTATCAGGAATCCAAGGGTGCCCGACTGGTAACAATGAAATTTATACCATACCGAATTACTGCTGGTTACCGGATCACTGCAACCCATGGACGGGAGATCGGGACCCTGGCAACTGGGAACAACGGCCTGCGGAAAAACAAGTGTGCCGCAAACGGCCACCCCTTCAGTAGCCGAACGGCCCGGCCCCGTACAGGCAGGTTGTGCATACACATTGGAATTGATAAAAAATAAGCCCAAAAGCAGTAATCTAAAAAGACGCATATTTGCAGTGTTGAACGTTTAAATATACTCAAAATATGCTGCTCCCACCCTATCTTAAAAAAGGAAAAACCATCGGCATCACCTGCCCGGCCGGCTATATGGCTGCCGAAAAAGCGCAGGTATGCATTGAAACCCTCCAGAATTGGGGCTTTGAGGTGATGGTGGGTAAAACGCTGGGAAGCAGTTCCCGTAATTATTTCAGTGGTACCGATGAAGACCGCCGCGATGAGTTACAGGCCATGCTGGATGATCCTGGTATCCATGCTATCCTGTTTGGGCGGGGCGGTTACGGGATGGGGCGGATCATTGATCGGCTGGATTTCAGCCGCTTTAAGAAAAATCCCAAATGGCTGATCGGCTTCAGCGATATCACCGTACTGCATTGCCATCTCAACCGCCGGCTGAAGATCGCTTCCCTGCATGCGCCGATGGCAGCTGCCTTTAACGAAGGCGGCGCTTCCAATGAATTTATACAATCTTTATACAAAGCCATCACCGGTAAAAAAGCCCGTTACAGCTGCCCGCCACACGATTTCAACCAAAAAGGAACTGCATCCGCTGAACTGATTGGCGGAAATCTTACCCTGCTGGCGAATTGTATCGGCACAGCCTCTGAACCCGATACCCGCAATAAGATCCTTTTCCTGGAAGATATCGGCGAATATATTTACAGCACCGACCGGCTCCTGTATCAGTTAAAACGGGCTGGAAAACTGGATCAGCTGGCCGGTCTGCTCATCGGCGGTTTTACCGATGCAAAAGATACCGAACGTCCCTTTGGCAAAACGGTATACGAAACCATCCATGAAATTGTGAAGGAATACGGTTATCCGGTTTGTTTCGGATTTCCTGTAAGTCATAATAAAGAAAACTATGCCCTTAAAGTTGGCGGCACCTACCGGCTTACCGTGAGCCGGCAAAAAGTATCCCTTTCAGAAAGCTAAGAGGCTGTCAATTTTCTTTTCATACACCGGGTAACCGGCCAGGTTCTGGTGGTTGCCACCCGGAATCGTGATAAACTCATCTCCTGTTTTCAATACGGATTTCAGTTTGGCCGCACAGCGGTAAGGCACCACGCCATCGCTGGTTCCATGAAAAATGGTAACCGGGCAGCTGGTTTCCTCCACAAACCGGTAGGTGGGAATTTTAAAACTGGCCATCCTTGCAGTGGGATAAACCGGTGCATAACAGCTGTATAAAGAGGGAATGCTGTAATACGGTGTTTCCAGTATCAGCCGGCGGCAATCCATCATGGAAGCCACATAAGCCGCAATACCGGTACCGAAAGATTTTCCATAAACAATGATATGCTCCTTCGGGTAGCGGGCATTGGCCATCTTATACACCTGCTTAGCCTGATCGTATAATTTTTGCTCGGTGATCGTACCCGTGCTTTTCCCAAATCCCGGGTAATCCTCCATCCACACTTCGTAGCCCCTGCTGGTGAAAAAACGGGCAAAGCCTGCATAGTGATTGATGTTTTCCATATTGCCGTGATAATACAATACCACGCCGCGATGCAATGAATCGGCCGGCAGAAACTGAATCATGTTGAGGGTGTCTGTGGCATTTACAGGAATGTTCACCTCCCGGAAAGGAACGGAAAACTGGTAATGATAACCCGGCCCCAGTTTTACCGGGTGAAAAAGAAATTGTTCCTGCAGGTAATACAGGCTGATCCCAATGCCGCAATAGAGGATGATGATAATTTTCAGCCAGCGGAACAGAACTTTTTTGCGCATAGAAGCTGCAAGATAAGCATAAGGCAAAAGTGAAAAGGCCGGACTAAACAAATAAACCGGGTTCCCTGCTTTGATAAAACCTGCAACACCAAACCTAATACTTAAGAATATCCCTGATAAAATTATGATACTCCGGGAAAGAGGGCAGGTTATTGTGCCCGCCGCCCCGGATACGGATCAGGGTGATTTTGCGGGGATTAAGCGCCTGCAGTTTTTCGCTGTTGCTGATGGGAATAAGCCAGTCGCGGGTACCATGTAAAATATAGGTATGACAATTTACATGCTTAATCCATTTATCCGTACGCAGGTGATAACGCAATACATATTTTACCGGCAGGATGGGCAGAAACCGTTCTATCGTTTTCCGGAAACTGAAATAGGGTGCATCCAGGATCAGGTAACGCGGATTATTATCACTGGCAATTTTACTCGCGAATCCGCTGCCCAGGCTCCGGCCGTATACTATGATATGATGTTCGGGACAGTGCTGCTTGAGCTGTTCATACACAAACTGCATATCGCTCAGCATGTCTTTTTCAGTGCGTTTGCCCGTGCTCTTTCCAAAACCCCGGTAATCCACCAGCACCACGTCGTACTGGTAGCGGTAAAAATCACGGGCATATTTGGCCCAGCCTTTGATACTGCGGCTGTTGCCATGGAAATACAGGATGAGTCCCAGCGGCTCTTTTACCGTAAAATGCAGACCGTTGATCCGCACACCCGGTTTCACATCAAAAAAAAGTTCTTTGAAAGGGGTATCGTATTTGTACACAAAATCCAGTCTGAGCTTTTCCGGCTTGAAGATGAGTTTCTCCTGGATAAAATAAGCGATAACCGAAAGCACCGCAATTCCACCGGCGATATAAAGAATGACAGGCAGCAAGTTTTGAAAGCTTTGAATGAATCAAGATAGGTAATCTTGCCGACACAAAGAAGGCAACCGCTGAGAAAATAAGAAAAGAAGTTTCGCGGAGATGCTGCGTTTATCCCTTCCCTGCGGTTAAAATCTCCTTTTCCCACATTGCCGTTCCGCCGATCAGGTTGATAAGATTCGTAAAGCCATATTTTTCCTGGAGGCGCTGGATGGCCAGCTGGCTGCGGATTCCATGATAACAGTAGATAACAACCGGTTTGTCGTTGCTGATACGGCCGGCCGAGCGGGTGATTTCGGCAAGGGGAATCAATTCACCACCGATATTAAAAGCGGCATGTTCTTCCGGCTCCCGCACGTCAATAAGTTGCAGCGCTTCTCCGCTTTCCATTTTTTCTTTTAGTGCCCGGGCCGTTATGGATTGCATGAAATGATAATTGGGAAGATCAGAATTCCTCTTCTTCGGTATAAACGCGTTTCAGTTTCAGTTTGGTAACCGGCGTTACAATCAGCGGGAATTTTTCCACCTGCACCTTGCTTTGCTCCAGTCCGAAACCCTTTTCCTCGCTCAGGGAAATCTCCTTCACCCAGAAATAGAGTTTCATGATGATGCGTTCAAAGAAGGGCAGTTCATTATCCTGCGACAGGAATTTTTCCATTACCACAAACTGGAAATCGCCCACTACATTATTCCGTTGCTGACTTTCGTAACGGCTGGTAACGTTCACTTCGCGGTTCGACACCAGGTCTTCCACCACTTTTTTAAACATCAGGTTGAGGCGGGGCGCCATACGGAAGCCCAGGCGGAACTCCACGCGGATGATATCATTGGGGATGATATGGTCCACCGTATACTCGCAGGTATAGGGATCATCCAGCGTATCCACGTGTATAAACCAGTAGATATCGGCCCGTTTGGGTTTGCCGCTCAGTATCGAATAGATAATCTTGTGTTCAATTTCTTTCGGGTTATTGGCGCTGGTCAGGTACACCAGGTGCGTGGCGTACTTGGGCACCGTGGTATCACTGCTCAGCTCTTCCAGCTTGGCTATGTATTCTTCCATCCGCACAAACTCCACGTAACGGTTCTTGATCTTACGGGCCCGGTACCAGGTGTACATAATGGCAAAGAGTGTTCCGCCCACAATCAAAGCGATATAACCGCCATGCATGAATTTATCCAGGTTGGCGATCAGGAAGGATGATTCAATAACCAGGTAGATCAGCAGGAACAGGTAAATGAGCGCCGAATTTACGCGTCGGCTGATCAGGTAATTGGCAAAAAGGATGGTGGTGGCCAGCATACAGAGCGTGATGGCCAGGCCATAGGCGGCGCCCATGGCATCCGAAGAGCGGAAATACAAAACAATCACACAGCAACCCACAAATAAAAGAGTATTGATGCCCGGGATAAAGAGCTGGCCTCTTGCCTCGGTGGGAAATTTGATCGTCATCTTGGGCCAGAGGTTAAGGCGGATGGCTTCACTGATCAGGGTAAAGGATCCGCTGATCAGAGCCTGGCTGGCAATAATCGCGGCGGCCGTTGCGATCACGATACCGGGTAACTGGAACCAGTCGGGCATCACCCCATAAAATGTTTTGGAAGCGAATACTTCGCCGGAATGATTTTTCAGCAGCCAGGCGCCCTGCCCGATATAGTTCAGGATCAAACAGCTTTTTACAAAAATCCAGGAGATCCGGATATTGCCCCGGCCGCAGTGACCCAGGTCGCTGTAGAGCGCTTCGGCACCCGTGGTACAAAGGAATACCGCTCCCAGGATCCAGAATCCCTTCGGATAAAAGGCCAGTAACTTAATGGCATAATATGGATTCAGCGCCTTGAAAATATCGATGTTATCCGTAAGGTGCAGCAGGCCCATCGCCGCAAGGGTGCTGAACCAGATCAGCATTATAGGACCGAAGAGCTTACCGATACTGGCCGTTCCAAATTGCTGTAAGAAGAAAAGGATGGCCAGGATACCCAATACTATATATACAATGGTATCCTGCGAAATATGACTGAAGGCGGGCCGCAATTTTAATCCTTCAATGGCAGAAGCCACAGAGATGGGCGGGGTGATCATACCATCGGCCAGCAGGGCAGCGCCTCCGATCATGGCCGGGATCACCAGCCATTTTTTTTGCCGGCGTACGAGGGTGTAGAGGGAGAAAATACCGCCCTCCCCCTTGTTATCCGCTTTGAGCGTCAGGATCACATATTTGAAAGTGGTTTGCAGCGTGAGGGTCCAGATGATACAGCTCAGCGCTCCCACCACCAGGAATTCATCAATTATCTTTCCCTTGATGATCTCATCAAATACGTAGAGCGGGGAAGTACCGATATCGCCATAAATAATTCCGAGGGCAACGATTAAACCGGCGGCGGTTACTTTGTTGATATGCTTCGACACAAAAAAATGTTTTCGGTAAGAGGCCTTTTCCGGAAGCAGCAGGCTGCTTTTCGGAAAAAACAGGCACAAAGGTAGAGTGAAAACGAATATCCGGGACAGAAATTATTTTGGTAGCCCCCAATCCCGGTTCACCGGCCGGAATTCCGTAATTTGAAGGCCTGAAATGCCTGTGCAGCAAGGAATCGCCCATATTGCCCTGGTGGTGGCCGACTACGATGAAGCCATTCATTTTTACACCCGAAAACTGGATTTTTTGCTGGTGGAAGACACCCGTTTGAGCGGGGATAAAAGATGGGTGCTGGTGCGTCCGCCGGGCCCCGGCTCCTGTTGCCTCCTGCTGGCCCGTGCCGTTGGCGAAGAACAAAAAACCCGGATCGGGAACCAAACCGGTGGCCGGGTTTTCCTGTTTTTATATACCGATAATTTTGAGCGGGACTATACAACCTACCTCGCCCGGGGAATCGAATTTATACGTCCGCCCTTGAAGGAATCCTATGGAACAGTGGCCGTGTTCAAAGACCTCTATGGAAACCTCTGGGATCTGATTGAGCCAGCGTGGAAGGGGTAAGCGTGAAGAGTTCAAAGTTATGAGTAAAAGTTGTTTCATGGGTTGGGTAGTTGTGCGTTGAATATTGCACTTTGAACATTGTGTATTGAAAATAAAGCGTTGAATATTGAGCAGTGAACATTGTGTATTAAGGCCTGACAGCGGCACCCCCTCTGTGCAATCTCTTCCTCTTTTTTCTATGCGGTAAAAAAGCAAAAAGCCTCCTGTTACCAGGAGGCCATTGCTGCAATACACAAACACAAACAAAACATGGTCGGCCTGCCTGCGGCAGGCCGACAAAATATTAATCCGGTTTTTTACCGTCTAAGAAAGTGTTGATGGTGCTGATCTCGGTTTGGTTGTTCTCGTCTGTTTTAACCGTGTAATTACTGTAGAAGGTTTCTACGTTCGCAATGGAATTGTGGAGTTCCATATTGCGGCGAAGGTAAGCTGGCACCGTTTCAAACTCGTTGTTAGGATCGGCTGCATTGATGTTGAACGATAAGTTCCTCAATTTTGCAATCCGCTCCGCAGCCCGGCGCCTGAGTTCCTCTGCTTCGTCCTGCATGGCAGGCTCCTCAACATTGGACATCATGATGGGCTGAGTTTGCTGTACAGGTTGCTCTTCCTCCGCCGCTTTCTGGGATTTAACCACCAGTTGCATCTCGATAACAGGCTCGTCTTCCTTTACCGACACCTGCAAAGGCGGTAGTTCCTCGGTCGAATTGGATTTTTGTTCCGGCTTTTCCTCCACATAAATCTGTGCAGGTTTGGCCAGATAACCCCCAGACGAAGGGGCTTTGCTAGCATCTTTATTTGAATGAGTTACTGACGTATTGGCCGTTGCAGCAACGGTTTCTGTCTTTGGCTTCTCGGCAGGAATGGAGGCTTGGGGAATATCAAATTCAATAACAGGAATCTGATCGGAGGCCGAAGATATTTCAAAAAATACCGGAGCCTCCTCAATTTTTTCCACAGTAGTTTCCCCTGGTAATTCTACTATGGCGGCCGGCGGAACAGACTCTACCAGCTTCGGCATCATGCTGTCTTCCTCGGTTTGCAGGGCGGGGGTTTCCGTAATTTCGGCAATGGCTTTCTCCTCTTCCTTCTCATCAAACTGCAGCACGGGCTGGTGCAGGGGCGCCGTTTTCTTTTCTTCTTTTCCCGGCATTTCCAGGGTCATCACAATCTTATCGCTTTTCGGGGCTTCCACTTTGCTCTCTTTTTTCTCAAAGGGATTCTTGTGCTCAAAACCGGTAGCAATCAGCGTAATACCAATCTCGCTGCCCAGGTTATTATCATATCCCAGGCCCAGGATCACATCGGTGTCTTCGCCGGCCTGGCTCAGCAGGTGATTCTGGATCACTTCCACTTCATCCATGGTAAATTCATGCTCGCCTTCGGCCGAATTGATATTGATCAGTATCCACTTGGCGCCGCGGATATCGTTATCATTCAGCAGGGGAGAGTTGAGCGCATTCTCGATGGCGAGGGCCGCCCTGTTTTCGCCTGCTGCACTGGCGCTTCCCAGAATAGCCACACCGCCATTGCTCATTACGGTGCACACATCGGCAAAATCCACATTGATCTGGCCGGTGCTGTTAATTACATCGGTGATACATTTTGCCGCGGTGGCCAGTACGTTATCCGCTTTGGCAAAAGCCTCTTTCATCTTCAGGTTGCCAAACTGGTGCCGCAGTTTATCGTTGCTGATCACCAGCAGGGTATCCACATGCTTCTTTAATTCCAGCACGCCTTCTTCGGCCTGGATAATCCGTTTCTTGCCTTCATACGAAAAAGGAGTGGTAACAATGCCCACAGTGAGTATACCAAGGTCTTTACAGATTTTGGCCAGGATCGGGGCGCCCCCGGTACCCGTGCCACCGCCCATACCGGCGGTGATAAAAGCCATCTTGGTGTTCACTTCCAGGATGCGGCGGATTTCTTCCAGGCTTTCTTCCATGGCCTGCCGGCCGATAGAAGGATTAGCGCCGGCCCCGAGGCCCTGGGTAAGATGGGGGCCCAGCTGAATCTTGTTCGGCACCCGGCTCTGCGCAATGGCCTGGGCATCCGTATTGCAAATAATGAAGTTCACCCCTTCAATATTATGCGCAAACATGTGGTTTACCGCATTACTACCACCACCACCTACGCCAATTACCTTGATGATGGAGGATTGTTCCTTAGGCAAATCAAAATGTATCATAGTTTTCAGTTTTTAAAGCCCCGTCTCCCCAACGCGGAGCCGGATGGCTTTTGTTTCATACAGTATTTTTCTTAAGCAGTAAGCTGTAACTGTATTTTAAATTTATGGGTTAGTATAAGAACTTGTTGGTTAGTATTTTGTTTATCAACTGTATATCCCTGTTCAGCTTCAGTGGCGTCGCACACTTGTACTTTGTCACTTTATGCAGCAGGCCAGCCGCAACGGCTCATCAGAGCTTGGCATCTTCTTCTTCCTTAAACAGATCAATCAGACCGTTTTTAAATCCGTCCATAAAACCTTTCAGCGTTTTCCGCTGCCTGATCTTAACGACAGGGGATTCTTCCGGTATATCGGCTGTTTCGGCTACAGGTTCCTGTTGCAGACTGCCGGGCACTTCCACTTTTTTGTATTGTTCCTCGAACTGCTTGTAATTGTTTTCATAATCATTATAGCCTTTCAGGATCAGCCCGATACAGGTGCTGTACATCGGCTTGGCCAGTTCTTCAATATGCCCGCCGGCCAGGTGTTCGTTCGGGAAACCAATACGGGCATTCAGTCCGGTTACATATTCCGTAAGCTGGATCAGGTGCTTCAGCTGTGAGCCGCCACCGGTAAGAATTACACCGCCATTGAGCAAACGCGAATCCAGTCCTACCTGCTTCAGGTGATAGGTCACAAAATCCATGATCTCGCTCATGCGGGCCTGGATGATGCTGGCCAGGTTCTTCACCGAAATTTCTTTCGGCGCCATACCCCTTAATCCCGGAATGGTGATATATGCATTGGATTTGGCTTCATCGGCCAGGGCGCTGCCAAACTGTACTTTCATTTGTTCGGCCTGCGTTTTCAAAACGCCCAAACCGGTTTTGATATCATTGGTGATATTCTCTCCCCCGAAAGGAATTACAGCCGTATGCTTCAGGATGCCTTCATAAAAAACGGCCAGGTCGGTGGTACCGCCACCGATATCCACGATGGCCACCCCTGCTTCCAGGTCCTGGTCGCACATTACCGCTGCCGCCGAAGCCAGTGGTTGCAATACCAGGTCCTTGGTGCGCAAGCCGGCCTTTTCCACACTCCGGTTGATATTGCGGATGGCATTTTTATCACCGGTGATGATGTGGAAGTTGGCGCCCACTTTTACACCGCTGTAGCCAATGGGGTTGGGGATGTTCTGAAAATTGTCTACCGTAAACTCCTGCGGGATCACATCAATGATCTGATCGCCGGCCGGTATATAAGTACGGTACTGATCGGCAATCAGCCGGTCGATTTCCTCCTGGCGGATCTCATCTTCGATATGCTGGCGTACAATGTCGCCACGGGTTTGCAGGCTCTTGATATGGTGCCCGGCAATACCCACATACACTTCATTGATCTCCAGGTTGGGATTGGAGTCGTAACAGTTTTTCAAAGCCATTTCTATAGCCTTGATGGTTTGGTCGATATTCAGCACCATGCCGTGTTGCACGCCGTTGCTGTTGGCCCGGCCAAAACCCAGTATCTCCAGTTTTCCATATTCATTCTTGCGTCCGGCAATGGCAGCTATTTTGGTAGTGCCGATATCCAGACCAACGATGATGGGTTGTTCGTGATTCATAATGGTATGTTTTGTGTTTGTGTTTTTTGGTTCATGATTCATAGCATTCACTCATTACTGACTCCCGACTAGTAACTCCTGCCTCAACCGCTCTCATTTTTTGACTTTGACTTTCCAGTTTTGCTTTTACTACTCATTCTTCCCCGGCATCACAGCTCTCGGTCTGGGCTGATTGTTTGTAACCGGCCTGGGCCTTGCGGGTGCTACCGGCTTCGGTTTAGGAGCCTGGTTCAGCACCGGCTTCGGCGGTTTATTATCCCTGTTAGCCGGTGCGGCAGCCGGTGGCGGCAGATTTTCTGCCGGTTTATTCTCCGCATTGTTCACAACAGGAGACGGGGATTCCGTGCTCTCTTCCCGTTGCAGCGATTGCTGCACCATACTGCTGTCGGCCACCGCATTATCCCCTTCGGCGCTGCGGTTCTGCATCGAGTCGGCGGCCTGCTTTTCGGCATTGGCTGCTATCAGCTGCATCAGTTGCAGGGTTCGCAGGGAATCAGCCGTGATCGCCGCAGCATCGCGGCGCTGCGCCACCACCTGCCCCTTATACTGCACATTGATTACACCATACGTGTTCCAGCCGGCCTTTGTCATTACCTTCCTGTAAAAGAGCTGCAGGCGCCTGAATTTTGCTTCCGCATCGGATGCGTCGCCAAAAACAATTACCTGGTTGCCGATCTTGGGAATCATTTCAAATGTCCGCTGCGGCGTTATATCCACCTGGTCAATCATCGCCATCCAGAAAGAATCTTTCTGAATAGCCAGGCTGATGGTTTTTACTTCATCCAGTAAAGCGCTGTCCTGCGGCGATAAAATTTTCCGGTCAGACGGGAACCCGGTAAATACCGGCAGCCGGGCCGAAAATTTATCACTCAGCGGTAACAGCATCCGGTCGTCGTCAATGTAAAAACTGGCGCCCGTGGTAGTGAATAAACGTGCCAGGGGCTCCCGCTCCTGGATAATAATGTTCAGCACCTCGTTATTATCAAAGAACAGGTTGGCATTTTTGATCCACACATTTCCTTTCAGTTCGTTTTCCATCCTGCGCAGATCAAAGCGGCTGGTGATTTTTCCTGCCGGGTTGCCACCCGCTATCGCCGTGATGGCTGTCATCACATCATTCTTATCCACAAAAAAGTTATTGCTTACCCCGTGGATACGGATATCCACCGAGCGGCAGGTTTTACTGTCTTTTTTGTGAATGGCCGCTACCAGCAAAACGATTACAGCCACTCCGATACCCGACCATAAAATGGTGAGCAGGATGTTTTTGATACTGTATCGTTTTTGGGCCTTCATTTATATTTCGTTTCAACCTCTGCCGGGGTATGGAACCTCCGGCAGGGTTTATTTCGTCAACAGCTCCTTTATCGGTTCCACCAGGGCGTCAATATCTCCGGCACCGGCGGTAATCAGTACCGGACATTGGTGTTGCCGTACCCATTCCGGCAGTTCGCTTTTGCTTAACACCCTTGCATTTTTATTTTCCATCCGTTCCAAAATCATTTCACTGTTTACCCCTTCGATCGGCAATTCCCTGGCCGGGTAGATGGGCAAAAGAATCACTTCATCTGCGAGGCCCAGGCTGGCCGCAAATCCATCCGCAAAATCCCGTGTGCGGGTATAGAGGTGCGGCTGAAAAATCACTGTCAGCTGTTTACCGGCAAATAAGGAACGGGCACCCGTAAGCAGGGCTTTCAGTTCATCAGGGTGATGCGCATAATCATCAATAAAAACCTGTTGTCCGGTTTTGATGATATATTCAAAGCGGCGCTTCACTCCCCGGAAAGCCGCCACGGCGGCCTTTATCTTTTCTTCACCGATACCCAGTTCATCAGCTATGGCAATAGCGGCAGTAACATTTTCGATGTTATGCATGCCCCCCATGCTGAGTTCCACCTTTTCAATGAGCTTATCTTTTTTCTTTACTTCAAAACAATAACTGCCGTTTTCGATGCGGATATTCCTGGCATGTATATCGGCGCCTTCATTGCTCAGATCATAGGTATAATGCCGGTCGCCTTTCAGTTCCGCTGTCCGTTTTAACCCGTATTTGCTCAGCAGCAATCCCCCGGCTTTTATCCTGGCCGAAAAATCGATAAAAGCCTGTTCCACATTTTCTGCAGTTCCATAGATGTCGAGGTGATCGGGATCCATGGCCGTGATCACGGCGATATCCGGACTCAGTTTCAAAAAACTGCGATCATATTCATCTGCCTCCACCACACTCACTTCACCCTTATCACTGCCGGCATCTCCCGGCTGCGACCAGAAATTACTTTCGTAATTCACCGCTATGCCTCCCAGGAATGCGTTACAACCAAAACCACTGTGCCGCAGGATATGCGCCATCATGGTACTGGTGGTGGTTTTGCCATGTGTGCCTGCCACACAGATATTAAAAGTGGCAGCCGTTACAGCGCCCAGCACATCACTTCTCTTTACCACCGTGTACTGCTGATCGCGGTAATAGTTCAGTCCGGCGTGTTCCTTTGGTATGGCCGGCGTGTATACTACCAGGTCAGCCGCTTTGTCAATGAGCGCAGTATTGTCTTCATAATGCACCGCAATACCTTCCTTTTCCAGCTGGCGGGTCAGGGGCGTTGCCGTTCTGTCGTACCCGCTCACCGCCAGGCCCCTGCTGTTGAAATACCGTGCCAGGGCACTCATGCCAATTCCCCCGATACCGAGGAAATAAATGCGTTTTATGTTGGCCAGTTGCATCAGGACTTTACTGTTTGCAGGTATTTTAAAATCTCGCCGGCAATCACTTCATCTGCGTTTTTCACTGCCAGCCGGGCGATATTCGTTTTCAGCTCTTTTTGCCGGGTCTCATCGCCGGCCAGCGTAACAATCGCCGGAACCAGCCTATCTAACGCCTCGCTGTCTTTTATCATTATCCCGGCGTTTTTATTAACTAAATTTTGTGCATTTACCGTCTGATGATCCTCAGCCGCAAAAGGATAAGGCACCAATATCACCGGTTTTTCCTGCACACATAATTCGGCGATGGCCATGGCGCCGCTGCGACTGATCACCAGGTCGGCGGCGGCGTAGGCATATTCCATTCGGGTGATAAAATCATCCGCCCGTATATTGCTTTTACCCGCGGCCCTGTTTATTGCCCGTGCGGCATAAAGCTTTCCGGTTTGCCAGATCAGTTGCAAGCCATTCTCCGCAAAGGCATCAATATGTTTATCAATGGCCTCGTTAATGCTTTTGGCGCCCAGGCTGCCGCCAACTGATAATACGGTTTTGCGGGCCGGATCCAGTTTAAAAAAGCGAACCCCCTCTTCCCGCGACAGGTTGGCGGCGGCAATAGCAGCCCGAACCGGGTTACCTGTAATCATCAGCTTCGTTGCCGGGAAAAATTTTTCCATGCCATCGCTGGCAACAAAAATTTTCGTGGCTTTTTTTCCGAGCATTCTATTGGCCTTACCGGCAAATGAGTTGCTTTCATGGATGAAACTGGGTATGCCCTTTGCCTGGGCCTGCCGCAATACCGGGAAGCTGGAATAACCACCCACCCCGATAACGGCATCCGGCCGGAATTTTTTAAATATGCTTTTTACCTGGAAAAAACTCTTTACCAGTTTTACCGGCAAGCCGATATTTTTAATCAAAGAACTTCTGTTCAACCCGGCGATATCAATCCCTTCAATTGCATAGCCCGCCTGCGGTACTTTTTCCATTTCCATTTTGCCCCTGGCCCCTACAAAAAGGATCTTCGCGGCCGGCTGCATTTTTTTTATCGCATTTGCAATGGCGATGGCCGGGAAAATATGTCCGCCCGTTCCGCCTCCGGCGATAATGATGGAGCAGGCTCCTGCTGCCGGTGAATTATTTTCGAGTGTCACTTGCCCGTTATCGTTACTCATAGTTTCTTATCTAGCCTTTACTGCTGTTAGCCGCCACCACTTCCGGTGTCTCCATCTGTTCTACGTTCCGCGCCACACTCAGGATGATCCCGATGGAGAGACAGGTGAAGAGAAAACTGCTTCCGCCCATGCTCACCAGCGGCAGTGTCACCCCGGTATTCGGAAACAGGTTAACATTCACGCCCATATTGGCGATGGCCTGTATCACCAGCATAAAACTCAATGCCAGTGCCAGGAAAGCGCCAAAAGCAAAAGGGCATTTGCGATAAAGCCGTATACAGCGGTAGAGGAAGAGCAGGTAAATAAATACCATAAAAGCACCGCCGATCAATCCATATTCTTCCAGAATGATCGCATAGATAAAATCACTGTACGAGTGCGGCAGAAAATTGCGGGCCTTGCTGTTGCCGGGACCGCTGCCCAGCCAGCCGCCGCTGGCAATGGCAATTTTTGCCTGGTTGATCTGGTACAGTTTTTCATCGCCGTCTTCCTTGCTGCTATATATAAATGTTTGTATCCGGCCGATCCAGGTGGGCATACGCCCTACCGTGAATATTGCCGGAAGATCTTTTGCCGAGTGCGTTGATTTATCGTAATATTTTACTGCCACGCCGATCAGCATCATAATGGGAATCAGTCCGATGCCGATGGTAAGCAGGATATGCTTCGTGCTTACCCGGCCGATAAACATCAGCAGGAAACTGGTGCCGGCAATCAGCATGGCGGTGGAAAGATTAGCCGGCGCCACCAGCATACAGATGATGAGCACCGGTATCAGCACCGGCAGGTATCCTTTCTTAAAATCCTTGATTACATTCTGTTTGCGGCTCAGCTGCCGGCTCAGGTACATAAACAAGGCCAGCTTGGCCAGGTCGGATGTCTGGAACGTCATATTAATCACCGGCAGCATGATCCAGCGGCTTCCTTCGTTCAGCTTGGTACCGAAGAAATAAGTATAGATCAGCAGCGGTATTGAAATCACAAACAGCAATTTGGCAACGCGTGAGTAAATGGTATAATTAACCCGGTGGGCAAAATAGATTACCAGCACCCCAAGAATGATGAAGGCAAATTGTTTAAACAGGTAACTCTCATTACTCTTGCTGTACTTATATGCCAGTGAGCCGGTGCTGCTGTAAACCACCAGCAGGCTTACCAGTGTCAGGATCACCACAATTCCCCAGATAACCCTGTCGCCCCTGGTTTTGGACACAAGGTTATTGCTCACCCCGCTGAGGGAGGGTGTGAATAATTGTCGTATGTTAATCTGTTCGGCCATATGGTTCATTCTTGTGCTGTATCAGCGATAGAACCGGTGTTGTTCCTGAAGAACTACGCTATAATTCTTTTACTGCCTGCTTAAACTGCTTACCCCTGTCTTCATAATTTTTAAACAGGTCGAAGCTGGCGCAGGCCGGACTCAGCAATACCACATCGCCCTTGCTGGCAAAGTGAAAAGCTGATTGCACGGCATCCAGGGCGCTCCCGGTATTCACCATCAGCGGCACCACATCCCCGAAGGCCTCATGGATTTTGCGGTTATCGGTACCCATGCACACGATGGCTTTTACTTTTTCTTTCACCAGGTCTTTGATCAGGGAATAATCATTCCCCTTATCCACGCCGCCCAGGATAAGGATCACGGGCTTGGTCATGCTTTCCAGGGCAAACCAGGTGCTGTTCACATTCGTGGCTTTGCTGTCGTTGATAAATTCCACGCCTTTGATGGTGGCCACCGTTTCCATCCGGTGTTCCAGGCTTTCAAAGGTTTGCAGGGCTTCGCGGATTTTTTCTTTCCGGATGTCCACTGCGGTAGCGGCCAGACTGGCGGCCATACTGTTGTACTGATTGTGTTTACCCTTTATGGCAAAGTCTTCGATACTCATCTGCATTTCTTCGTTTTTCCATTTCAGGTGCATTTTTGCGTTGAGCAGGTACGCACCCTGTGGCAATTGTTTACTCATGGTAAATGGGGCTAATGTTGATTTAATGGGGTAATTGTGTATGGCACTTACTGTTACTTCGTCGTCAAGATTATATATGAATACGTCTGAAGCTTCCTGGTTCATGACGATACGGAATTTGCTGGCGGTATAATTCTCCATTTTGTATTCGTACCGGTCGAGGTGATCTTCGGTGATATTGGTAAGAACGGCCACATCCGGGCGGAAGGTTTTGATATCATCCAGCTGGAAGGAACTGATCTCTGCCACATAAAGTGCTTTGGGATCTTCGGCCACCTGGCGGGCAAAGGAATACCCGATATTACCCACGAGCGCACAATCGGCGCCGCCCAGGCGGCACATATGATAGATGAGCGCTGTGGTGGTGGTTTTTCCGTTACTGCCCGTGATGCCGATGATCCTGCTGTTGCCTTTGTAGCGGTAAGCCAGTTCTATCTCGCTGATCACAGGGATACCTTTGGCCCGGATTCTTTTTACCCATTCATTTTTTTCGGGTATGCCCGGACTTTTCATCACCTCATCGGCCTGCAGGATTTTGTCTTCACTGTGGCCGCCTTCTTCGTACTGAATAGCATAGCTATCCAGCACGGTTTTGTATTTGGGAGCGATGGTACCGCCATCACTCACAAACACATCCCACCCCTGCTGCTTAGCCAGTATGGCTGCACCCATACCGCTTTCTCCGGCACCCAATATGATCATTCGTTCTGCCATCAAGACAATTCAATAATTTATTTTCCTGTTAACCTGTTTCATGACTGACGGATAAAAAATGGTTCTTCAACAAGCATAGAATTTAACAGGTTATGGCCTTCACGGATATCAGTTGTTTTTCAGGAACATGGATATCATTGAAAAACTAAAAATCAATTTTCATAAGAATCCAGGTTTTGGGTTTTTCAATACTATCTTATTACTTCCCCAAAGCGGCAAGCCCGGGAAAAGTTTATTAACTGCTTATCTCATCTTCAGTGTTACAATCGCCATCACCACACTTAAAATGGTTACAATCCAGAAGCGCACCGCTATCTTGCTTTCGTGGTATCCTTTTTTCTGGTAATGGTGATGCAGCGGGCTCATTAAAAAGATGCGCCGCCCTTCCCCGTATTTTCTTTTGGTATACTTGAAATAGCTTACCTGCATCATCACACTCAGGTTTTCCACCAGGAATACAAAGCAGAAGAAGGGTATCAGCAATTCTTTACGCACGATGATGGCCAGGGCTGCAATGATGCCCCCCAGGGCCAGACTGCCTGTGTCGCCCATGAACACCTGTGCCGGGTAGGCATTGTACCAGAGAAAGCCGATACAGGCGCCCACGAAGGCTGCAATGAAAATCGACAGCTCGCTCAGGTTGGGGATGTACATGATATTGAGGTATTCGGCAAACTTGATATTGCCGCTCACATAGGCAAATATGCCCAGCGCAATTCCGATCACGGCGCTCACGCCGGTGGCCAGGCCATCCAGCCCGTCGGTGATATTGGCCCCGTTGCTCACAGCGGTTACAATAAATATCACAATCAGGATGTACAGGATGTAGGTAAAATCCCGCCAGCCCGCCGGGAGCAGTTTGGCATAATTGAACTCGTGGTTTTTCACAAAAGGAATGGTGGTGATAGGTGTTTTCACTGATGCAAAAATGTGCGTGTGGCCGTCTATCTGCACCGTATCAAACTTGGCCTTGGTGGTTTTTTCTTTCGGACCCAACTGTATCTCGGGAGCGCCGGCGGCCATGTTTACCTCCCGCTTCACCACCACACTCTGGTTAAAGTACAGGGTGGCGCCAACGATAATACCCAGCATCACCTGCCCGAATATTTTGAAACGGCCCGCCAGCCCGTCGCTGTCACTCTTCTTATATTCAATTCCCTTTTGTTTGGCAATCCGCTTGGCCCGGATCTTCAGGTAATCATCAATAAATCCGATGGTGCCCAGCCAAACCGTGCACAGCATCATCAGCCGGATATATACTTTATCCAGGTTGGCCAGCAGCAGCGTGGGGATGAGGATGGCCAGGATAATAATGATACCGCCCATCGTGGGGGTCCCTTTTTTCTGTTGTTCACCGGCCAGTCCCAGGTCACGCACCGATTCGCCTAATTGCTTTTGTTGCAGAAAGCGGATCAGCTTTTTTCCAAATACCGTTGTGATCACCAGGCTTAAAATGATAGCCAGCATCACGCGGAATGTGATGAACTGAAAGAGGCCCACACCGGGGAACCTGATTCCCTGCCGCAGCATCCAGTCGAATAAGTGATACAACATAAATTACCAATTTGAAGATTAGCTAATCAGCCAATTCAACGCTATCATTCTTTATTACTTTTTAATTTCAGTTCCAACCACATGAATTCATCACTACAATCCTTCTTCCTTTTTTGCCCGTTTCTCTCAATCATACCTGCTGCTCCTTTTCAAATTGGCAAATTGCCTCAGCGTTCCATCATCACCAGCATCTCCTTCAGCACCTGTTTGTCATCAAAATCATATTTCACGCCGCTTATCTCCTGGTATTTTTCATGCCCTTTGCCGGCAACCAGTAAGATATCCCCGGCCTTTGCCAGGCTCACGGCCGTTTTGATCGCTTCCTTCCTGTCGGCGATTGACAGCACTTTTTTTTTAGCCGCCACGTTCACCCCGGCATACATATCTGCTAATATGGCCAGCGGATCTTCACTCCTGGGATTATCAGAAGTGAGAATCACTTTATCGCTGTATTCGCAGGCCACTTCGGCCATTATTGGCCGCTTGGTTTTATCCCTGTCGCCCCCGCAGCCCACCACACTGATCACCTGCTCATTTCCTTTGCGTAATTTTTTTATGGTGGCGAGCACATTCAGCAGGGCATCGGGGGTGTGGGCATAATCCACAATCCCTATCACCTGTTCTTTATCACTCACCATATAATCGAAACGGCCTTCGGCCCCATCCAGGCTGCTGAGCAATTGCAGCACCTGCTGCTGGTTCTCGCCGAGACAAATCGCAGCACCATAAACGGCAAGCAGGTTGCTGGCATTAAACTCCCCGATCAGCCGGAAATACACTTCCACCTCATTGATGGTCATGTGCAGACCGGTAAGACTGTTATCGAGAATTTTCCCTTTGAAATCAGCCATTGTTTTCAGGCTGTAGAAATATTTCCTGGCAGCTGTATTCTGCAGCATCACGGCGCCCCTTTTATCATCGGCATTGCTGATGGCAAATGCGGATGCCGGCAACTGATCGAACCATGATTTTTTAACCCGGATGTATTCGTCGAATGTCTGGTGATAATCGAGATGATCATGGGTAATATTGCTGAAGAGAGCGCCTGCAAACTGCAGTCCGGCAATGCGCTGCTGATGAATGGCATGACTGCTGCATTCCATGAATACGTGTGTGCAGCCGGCCTCCAGCATTTGTTTCAGCAGGGCATTGATGCTGATGGCATCGGGAGTGGTATGCGTGGAGGGAACAACCGCAGCCCCCACCTGGTTTTGTACCGTGCTGATGAGTCCGCATGTATAGCCCAGGGCGCTGAATAATTTCCACAGCAGGGTGGCAATGGTGGTTTTGCCATTGGTGCCTGTTACGCCCACGAGTTTCATTTTTGCCGAAGGGGTTCCGTAAAAATGATGAGCGATATAGCCGGCCGCCAGGGCGCTGTCTTGCACCTGAACATAGGTAACCGCTTCATCAAAAGTGTCAGGGAACTGTTCGCACACCACGGCGCCGGCGCCATTGGCTACAGCTGCTCCGATAAAGGAATGTCCGTCGGATGCCGCTCCCCTGATGGCAATAAAGCAGCTGCCCGGCTTCACTTTCCGGGAGTCGATCTGCAGATCGGTTACTGCGATACCGGTATTACCCTTTACCGCTACGATCCCTGCTTTATATAAAATGGCGTCCAGCATCAGTTCAGTATCAATGCAATGTTTTGCGCTTTTTTAAAATTGGTTCCGGCGGTGATTGATTGGTTGATCACACGGCCCCGCCCGGTTACCGTTACTTTTAATCCCATATTTTCCAGTAAATACACCGCGTCTTTCAATCCCATTCCGACAACGTTAGGGGTCACAGAACCGGATGTTGACATTGAATTGAGCGGTGTATTCATCGTCGCCGCATTATTCCGCAGTTGCAGCGAACGCCAGTAGCCGCCGGCAGCTGAATCACTGATGGAAATATTAAGCAGGCGGAAAATGGAATTCAGTTCATTTTTCAACCCATAATAATTATAGATACCGCTGTCGGGTGCAGCCATGGTGTAATGACTGTTGCCCAGGTAGCGGCCATAAATTTTATCACTGATATTTTTAAAAACCGTTCCGGATACATCGGCGCCATATACCAGTTTTGATTCATGGCTGTTCTGTATCACCACCGCAATGGTATATTTCGGCTGCTCGGCCGGGAAATAGCCGATAAAAGAAGCCTGGTATATTTTATTGCCCTTGTTGTATCCGCGGTTATCCAGTGCTGTTACGGCGGTACCTGTTTTTCCGGCAATATGATAAAGCGGATTATAGAGTATTTTATGCCCGGTACCATGCACGCTGTCTACCACAGCCTTCATACACTCTTTAACCTGGGCCAGGGTTTCATCACTGCAGATTTTATCAACCAGCACCTGGGGTTGCACCTGTTTTACTTCCACCCCGTATTCATGCACGGCATCCACCAGGTAGGGGCGCATCATCCTGCCATTATTGGCCACGGCATTGTACAGCATCAGCATGTGCAGGGGGGTAACCTGTTCTTCGTACCCGTGCGCCATATAGGGAATGGTGGTGGCACTCCAGGAACGGGCCGATGCTTTTTTGATATAGGGTTTGCCCGAAGCGGCAATGATATCCACGCCGGTGAGCGTATCAAGCCGCAGTTTGTGCAGGTGACTGAGGAACCGGGAGGGCTGATCGTGGTAATACTGGTCCGCGAGTTTGGCAAAAGCCACGTTACTGCTGGCCGCAAAAGCATCCTTCAGCGTGAGTTCGCCGTTGGGATGCGTGTCTTTGATCACCAGTCCATAAAATTCTTTTTTACCGCCTTCGCAATTCACCATTGTATTGATGGTTACATATTTATCTTCCAGCAAACTGAGCAGTGTAGCCAGTTTGAAAATGGAACCCGGTTCGGTTGCTTTACCGATACCATAGTTCATGTCTTCAGCATAAACCGGTTTGCCATCCTTGTCCAGCAGCACGGAACCGTCGGGTCTTTTTTGCTGCCCCAGGTTGGCAATCGCCCTGATCTTGCCGGTAGCGGTTTCCATAACAATGGCCGTACCATGCAGAGAATTATTGCCCACCATCATTTCCATCAGCGCCGATTCGGTTACATCCTGTATATAAGTATCCAGAGTGGTAATAATATCTTTTCCTTTTTCGGGTTCCAGCTCAGCGCCTTCCACCGGCATATAGGCTCCGGCGATATAGCGAACCAGTCGACGGCCCGTTTTACCTTTCAGCAAGCTGTCGTAACTGCGTTCCAGTCCCACGCTCTTGGTGGAATCTTCCCGCACGAGGCCAATCGTCCGGTTGGCCAGCAGGGCGTAGGGATTAATCCGTTTATCGTTCGGGTCTATGATAAACCCGCTCTTATTCCGTCCCATCCGTACCAGCGGAAAATCCCGCAGTTGCTTATACTCCAGGAAGCTGATTTTCTTTTTCAGCAAATAATACCTGTCTTCATTTTTATAAGCCAGCTGCAACTCATGCTTGTAGGTTGCTGCCGGCTTATCCCGGAAAAGATCTGCCAGGCAAATGCTGAGAGAGTCAACATTGTCGGTAAACCGTTTCCCGTTCTTCTCCCGTAATCCATCCGCACCAAAATCGATGTATACATCGAAGATGGGCACCGAGGTGCTCAGGATATTACCATCTGCACTGTAGATGGTGCCCCGCTCTGCCTCGATGGGCAGGTAGCGGAGATGCATGCTGTCGCCCATCGCCCGCCAGTATTTTCCCTGTACATGCTGCAGGAAAAAAGCTTTGCCAATCACTACCAGGCCCAGTATGATCATCCCCAGGAAACAGAGGTACACTCTCCACAGTATGTCTTTCTTGATATCCAAATCTTCTCTTTATCTTTTACAGGCCGGCGGCTTGCCGCTCCTGTTATTTAACTGTTGTACTGTCATCCAGCACCACCGGCGGGGTAACCAGTTCTTTCAGCCCCATCGGGGTAACCACCTTCACCAGTTCACTGGCTTTGCTGCGGAAAATCACTTCGCTCTTGATCGTCTTGTATTCATACTCCAGCTCCTTGATATGTTTCTCCGTGGCGTTGATCCGGCGCAGGAGTTTATCCGCATAATGCCCGTTATAGATATACAGCACAGCCAGCAGACCCAGGAACAGGAAGAAGGGAATATTCCTTACCACCCAGCTATGGCTGAAGAATTTTCTCCAGTCGTACTTCGGGTTCACCTGTTGCGTTTCTTCTTTTGTAACCGTGGCGGGCATATCAGCAACTCTTATTTTTTTTCGGCGATCCGCAGTTTGGCGCTGCGTGACCGTGTATTGATTTTCAGTTCTTCCGGACCGGCTGTGACGGGTTTTTTGGTTATCACCCGCAGCGGGTTTTCCTTCCGGGTTCCATAGAGGTCATCTTCTGCTTCTGCCGCTTCCTCAAAACCACCGCTACGGAAAAAATTTTTTACCACCCGGTCTTCCAGGGAATGAAAGGTGATGATGGCCACGCGGCCGCCGGGTTTTAGTACTGCTGGAATTTGCTGCAATAAATCACGGAGTGCTCCCAACTCATCATTCACTTCTATACGCAGCGCCTGGAATACCTGGGCAAAGTATTTCTGAGGATTTCCTTTCACCACACTGTGAACAGCCTGTTTAAAAGCGGCGATGGTTCCCAGGCTTGTAATGGCTCTTTGCTGAACGATGGTACGGGCCAGTGTGCGGGCATTGGTTACTTCGCCGTACTGCTCAAACATTTTGTGCAGTTGCTGCTCGGAGTAACGGGCCAGAATATCTGCTGCTGTACCGGTTTGGCGCTGGTCCATCCGCATATCCAGGGCCGCATCAAAGCGGGTGGAAAAGCCTCTGGCGGCTTCATCAAACTGGTGACTGGAAACGCCCAGATCGGCCAGCACCCCGTTTACCTGCGGGTACTTGTGCAGGCGCAGAAAGCGCTGCAGGTGCCGGAAGTTTTGGGGGATGAAAATCAGCCGTTCATCTTCGGGGCAATTCTGCCGGGCGGCTTCATCCTGATCGAAAACCAGCAGGTGTCCCTGCGGACCCAGTTGTTCCAGAATGGCGCGACTGTGTCCGCCGCCGCCGAAAGTGCAATCCACATAAACCCCGTCTGGCCGGATCAGCAACCCCTCCACCGTTTCTTTCAGTAGCACGGGAACGTGATACTGCTGCGGAGTAAGCTCCTGTTCTGGCTGGCTGTTGGCTGGTATGTTGTTATCCTTCCGGCGCATAGGCAACCCATTATGATTCGCCATTACTCCTCCTGCTTTTTGTTCATCACCTCATTGGCCAGCTCACTGAAAGACTGTGGTGTAAAGGATTCAAAGAACTCTTTATACTTACTTTTATCCCAGATCTCAATTTTGTTTACTGCCGAAACCAGCACAATGTCCTTGTCCAGTCCCGCATGTTCGGCCAGGTTTTTCGGTAACAGTAACCGGCCCGCCGAATCGGCTTCCACCTGTATGGCGCCATTCAGAAAATAGCGGCGGAATTCACGTACCTTCGGATCAAAATCATTCAGTTTGCTGATTGCAGAAAATATAGGTTCCCAGCTTTGCAGCGGGTACAGGGTGAGGCATTTCTCAAAGCCCCGGTTCAGTACAAACTGGGTGCGCTCCTCCTCCGGTAATTGCTTTTTCAAGCCCACCGGTAGTAAAAAGCGCCCCTTACTGTCCAGGGTAGCCTCATATTCTCCCAGAAAACCTATCATTTTCAATATTTTAGGCCCGTTTAGACATAAACCTCCACAAAATAACACATTTTCCCACTTTCCACACAAATTTGGGTAAATCTTTTTTATCCCCAATCTGGCCGGCGCCATGGGCATGAATTTGAGGCCAAAACGGCCCAGGATTGCTGTGGATTACCTGTGGAAAGATGTGGATAGCTGTTAATTAGCCTAGCAAAAACCCTTTAGCTGCCATGATAAAGACCACAGGCTACTCAGGCACCCCGCTATGGAAAAAACTGGGAATCACCGACAAAACAAGGTTGCTGGTATTGCATGAACCGGCTGCCTATGCCCAATGGCTGGGTATCGACATTAACCCGCTACGGGTAAAATCCGGTGAGGTGCCCGGCCTGGTACATCTTTTTGTAAAGGATAAAAAAGCGCTGCTCGCATGCCTGCAAAGATCAGCACCCCTCTGCCGGAAAAATCCGTCGCTCGTGATCTGGGTATCGTGGTACAAAAAGGCGGCTGGCATTGCCACCGATCTAACGGAAGATATTATACGAAGTGAAGCGCTCCGCCGGCAGCTGGTGGATGTTAAAGTATGTGCGGTGAGTGATGAATGGAGCGGACTGAAACTGGTAGTGCCCCTGGCCCTGCGGTAAGATCAGGCCGCCAGCGGAATGATGATGGTGAAACTGCTGCCCTTCCCCAGCACACTATCAGCCTTGATAGTGCCCTGGTGCGCCAGCACCATGGTTTTTACATAACTCAATCCGAGCCCGAATCCCTTTACATTATGTACATTACCGGTATGGGCCCGGTAGAATTTTTCGAAAATCCGGTTCAGGGTTTCGCGGTTCATTCCGATACCATTGTCTTCAATGCGGATGCGGATATTATTCCCCGTATTCTGGGTACTCAGTTTGATGTAAAGATTTTCCTTGGAATACTTAACGGCATTATCGAGCAGGTTATTAATGAGGTTGGTAAAATGCACTTCATCGGCCATGATCATATCCCTTTCGGCATCCATGTGCACCTCCAGTTTACCCTTCTTTTCTTCCACCTGCAGATGAATATTATTGAGGGCACTGGTAATAAGATCGTGTGCCGACATTTTCTTTTTATTCAACTGCACTTCCTGTTTATCCAGTAAAGCGGCCTGCAGTATCGTCTCAACCTGCTTGTTCATCCGCCTGTTTTCTTCCTTGATAATAGAAGTGAAATAATCTGTTTTACTTTCGTCACTCCGCACTTTCGCATTTTTCAGGGCATCCACTGCCAGTGAAATGGTGGCCAGCGGCGTTTTGAATTCATGCGTCATGTTATTGATGAAATCCGACTTGATCTCACTGAGTTTTTTTTGCTTCAGCAGGGTGCGGATGGTGATGAAAAAAGCTGTGGTAATGATCAGGGTAAACAGAACAGCCCCCACAATGAACCAGATCATTTCTTTCCACACAATGGTGGTCTGGTGCGGCACGATCACCGACAATAATTCTTCACGGGTAAGATTTTCAAAGCTGCTGCCGCTTTGCGGCTCCAGGAGAATCACGTGGTTCTTGTTATGCGTGGAATCGCTGAAGAGTTTGTAATAATTTTCGGAACGGAGATCATCATCCCCCAGTGAATTACTGGAAAGGATACAGAATTCAAAGGGATAATTTTTCAGGTTGTTTTTATTAAAGGCATGCCGGATGATATCCGACACTTCATCAACCGTAAAGCGCTTGGAAATACTCTGCCGGAAATACTGGAAAGGCAGTTTTTCGGTGGGGAAAAGCAGGTCATTCTTCTTGCCCATCTGTGGCATAATGGAAGACTTATCCTGGGTGAGTTGTACCGAAGCATCTCCCATCGCCCGGATGATATTTTCTTCCACCTGTTTGTCTTTCGCCTCGCGGGCGCTTTTGATCCAGAGCGCCTGGAAGAAAATAAGTCCCAGCAGCGACAACAAAATCAGCACCGTTATGACAGGAAATATCCTCTTCATAAAACAAAGGTAAAGCAGTTAGCCCCCGCAATATAGTGAAACCCGCCGAAGTGCTAAATTTAACTAAGGTTTATAATTCCCTGCAGGCACAACCCCTGTAAACATTTTTACCATTTTCTGCAATTAAATACTATTTTAGAAATATGATTGAACCGGCACCCGGCATATTACTGATCGCCGATCCCTTTCTGAAGGATCCCAATTTCGGGCGCACCGTGGTATTCCTCTGTGAGCACCAGGCGCAGGGCAGTTTTGGTTTTGTCTTGAGCCGTCCACTGCGGCAAACACTGGATGAACTGGTAACCGATATCCCCGGCTGCAAGATGCCCGTTTATTACGGCGGACCCGTACAGCAGGACACCCTTCATTTCCTTCATCAGTACCCCGACCTGATCCCGGAAGCCAACCCGGTGGCACCCGGCATTTTTTGGGGCGGGGATTTTGAAACCGTTTGCCAGTTGCTGCGGGCCAACCGCCTGGATGCCGGGAAAATCAAGTTCTTTGTAGGTTACAGCGGCTGGGGCGACGGACAATTGGGGGATGAGCTCAAAGAAAAAAGCTGGCTAACTGTACCGGCTAACCGAAAACTGGTATTCAATACATTGTATAGTGAGATATGGAAGGGCAGCCTCCGCGAACTGGGAGGCGAATATGCCCAGCTGGCACACTATCCCATTGACCCCCAACTTAACTAACCCTTACGCCGCAACGATTGCTGTACAACCTCATCAAAATACCTGCCCGGCTGGCGCTGCTGCTTTATTGCAGACAGATCCGCTTTCGCAACAAAGCGGCCCTGCAAAGTACCGGGCCCCTCCTGATCGCCAGCAATCATCCCAACTCCTTCCTCGATGCGGTTATCCTGGCCACGCTTTTCCGGCAACCGGTTTACTCGCTGGCCCGGGGCGATGCCTTTAAAAATAAAACCGCAGCCCGTTTGCTGAAAGCCCTCCATATTTTACCGGTATACCGGGCCACCGAGGGCGTGGAAAATCTGGAGCATAATTATAAAACCTTTGATGCCTGCAAGGAAATATTCCGCAAAAACGGCATCGTGCTTATATTCAGTGAAGGGCGCTGTATCAATGAGTGGCACCTGCGGCCCTTACGCAAGGGAACGGCACGACTGGCCATCAGTGCCTGGCAGGATGGTATCCCGCTGAAAGTGTTGCCCACCGGTATTAACTACAGCTCCTTTTTCTGTTTTGGAAAAAATGTACAGCTGAATTTTGGCACACTGATCAGCACCGAAACCAGCGACTGGACCAATGTGCACGGCAAAAGCATCCTGGATTTTAATCAACAGCTCCGCTCGCAACTGGAGCAGCTGGTAGTGGAGATACCGGGTAACAACCGGGCTGCCGTGGAAGCTGTTTTCCGGGTTCCCCAACCTTTGCACAAAAAAATATTACTGGCCCTCCCGGCAGCCCTTGGCTGGCTGCTGCATGCCCCCCTCTATATTCCCGTGCGGCAATTCGCCCGGCATGGCATCCGCGAAGAAGGACATTTTGATTCGGTTATGACGGGTGTATTACTGCTGAGTTATCCTTTCTACCTACTGCTGGCAGCTTTTCTGGTTTTTTTATTCACGGGAGGATGGTGGTGGCTGCTTGTTTTTATAGTGCTGCCTTTCCTCGCCTGGAGTTATGTGCAACTGAAACACCAGTTTTAGTTTCTCCAGGCAGCTTTTACCATTTTATACTGCAGACCGGCTGCTTTCCAGACAACCCGCTTCTCCATTTACTTCTTCCCAATGGCCGCCAGTGCCTGTAACCATCCCTCCGGCTTTCATAAAAATAAAATGGCCCGGAAATTCCGGGCCATCACTATCTTAGGATAAACTGTTTATTTTTCCTGGGCGCCTTCCACCAGCACACTCACCTTATTATTCAGCACTTCCACAAAACCGCTTTTAATCTGGTAGGAAACGGTAGCATGCTTGTCTTTCAGTATCTTCAGCACGCCTTCTTTGAGTGCACTTACCATCGGGGCATGTTTTTCAAGCACTTCAAAAGAACCGCTGATACCCGGCAATTGCACACCGTACACATCGCCGCCGAATACTTTTTGTTCAGGAGTTAATATTTCTAAGGTCATACCCTAATTTGAAAATTTGAAAATGCGTTAATTTGAAAATGCGGAAGTGATCCTTCATTTTCAAATCAACCAATTGCAGCTTAAGCCTTCGCGGCTTCCATCAGTTTTTTACCTTTTTCAATCGCATCATCCAGTGTACCTACCAGGTTGAAGGCAGCTTCGGGATATTCATCCACTTCTCCATCCATGATGGCATTGAAACCACGGATGGTTTCTTCAATCGGAACCAGTACACCTTTCAGACCGGTAAACTGCTCGGCCACGAAGAAGGGTTGCGACAGGAAGCGCTGTACCTTACGGGCACGTGATACTACCAGTTTATCCTCATCGCTGAGTTCATCCAGACCCAGGATCGCAATGATATCCTGCAGTTCCTTATAACGTTGTAAGATCAGTTTAACACGGTCGGCACAATTATAATGTGCGTCACCCACGATCATGGGGGTAAGGATCCTTGAAGTAGAATCCAGGGGATCCACCGCCGGATAAATACCCAGATCCGCAATCTTACGGCTCAGTACCGTTGTGGCATCCAGGTGGGCAAACGTGGTAGCGGGTGCCGGATCGGTAAGGTCATCCGCCGGTACGTATACGGCCTGTACTGAAGTAATAGAACCGTTTTTGGTTGACGTGATCCTTTCCTGCATCAAACCCATTTCAGTAGCCAGCGTAGGCTGGTAACCTACGGCCGAGGGCATACGGCCCAGCAGGGCTGATACCTCGGAACCGGCCTGGGTGAAACGGAAGATATTATCCACGAAGAACAGGATATCCTTACCCTGGCCCTGGCCATCCCCGTCGCGGAAGTATTCGGCAACGGTAAGACCGCTCAGCGCCACACGGGCCCTGGCTCCGGGGGGTTCGTTCATCTGTCCGAACACGAAAGTTGCTTTGGAATCTTCCAGCCCCTTCATATCCACGGTGCTCAGATCCCAGCCACCTTCTTCCATACTATGTTTAAATTTCTCGCCATAGTTCATAATACCGGCTTCAATCATCTCACGCATCAGATCATTCCCTTCACGGGTACGCTCACCCACACCGGCAAACACAGACAAACCACTGTAGGCCTTGGCAATATTGTTGATCAATTCCTGGATCAATACGGTTTTGCCCACCCCGGCACCACCAAACAAACCGATCTTACCCCCTTTTGCATAGGGTTCAATCAGGTCGATAACTTTAATACCGGTGTACAGTACTTCACTGGCAGTACTCAGGTTTTCAAATAATGGCGGTTTGGCATGGATCGGGCGGCCATTGGCTTTGCTCACCTGGGGCAGACCGTCGATGGCATCACCGGTTACATTGAACAGGCGTCCTTTAATGGCATCCCCGGTGGGCATGGCAATCGCCCGGCCGGTATCAATAACCTGGGTTCCTCTTACCAGACCCTCGGTACCGTCCATCGCGATGGTGCGTACACTGTCTTCTCCCAGGTGCTGCTGTACCTCAAGTACAAGCGTATCACCGTTTTCGCGTTTTAATTCCAACGCGTTCATGATTTCAGGGAGTTTGCTATCGCTGTCGAACTGTACGTCTACCACAGCCCCGATAACTGATTTTACTTTACCTGTATTAGCCATAAGAATTATGTTTGATTTTCGAGCCGCAAAGGTAAGGTTTGACGGCCGGATTTTAAAGTTTGCGGGTAAATTTTTAGTACCCAGGGGATAAACCCCGGATTTTCCCTGCTAAGCCGGGTGATGAAGGGCCAGAAAATTGAATACCAGCGCTGCTATCAGCCCTCCCAGCAGCGGCCCCGCTACCGGTATCCAGCTATAGCTCCAGTCGCTGTCGCGCTTGCCTTTTACAGGCAGAAGGGCATGCATGATACGGGGACCGAGGTCCCGGGCCGGGTTGATGGCATAACCGGTTGGGCCACCCAGGCTGAGGCCGATACCCAGCACCAGCAGGGCCACGGGCAGCGCATCGAGCGTACGAAGTTTTACATCAGCGCCGGCAATATATAATACCCCGAAAACGAGGGCAAAGCTGCCGATGATTTCTGTAACCAGGTTGGAGAGCGTATTCCGGATAGCCGGACCCGTGCAGAAAACAGCCAGCTTGCTGTCTGCATCCGCAGTTTCGTCGAAATGCTTTTTATAACTGATCCATACCAGTAAGGCGCCCAGCATGGCTCCGGCAAATTGTCCACCCATATAAACCGGAACATCTTCCCAGGGTAATTTATCTATGGCAGCCAGCGCCAGGGTGACAGCCGGATTGAGATGGGCGCCTGTATGCGAAGCGGCAATATACACGCCCACAAAAACTGCAATGGCCCAGCCGAAAGTAATTACAATCCAACCGCTATTATTACCCTTGGTCTTGGTTAGCACCACATTGGCTACCACACCATCGCCCAATAAAATAAGAAAACAGGTACCGATCAGTTCGAATAAGAAATTGTTCATAAAGCAGCGTTAAGCGTTTAGGGTTATGAGTTTATTGTTGAAAGCAAAATTATTCCGTCAGGAAAAAAAGCTGTGTTCCGCAGAGCACTGAATTTTTCATTCGTTATTTCTCATTTCATCTGTCTTCTGCCCAGCTGATGGCGCTGCGAACCGCCCGTTGCCAGCCACTCACAAGGCTTTCTCTTGCCGCCTCCTGCAGTTGCGGTTCAAAATTCCGTTCGGCTTTCCATTGGTGGCGGATCGCATCAATGCCGCTCCAGTATTTCACCGCCAGTCCGGCCAGGTAAGCCGCTCCCAGTGCTGTCGTTTCGGTAATGGCGGGCCTTACCACTTTTGTATTCAGGATATCGCTCTGAAACTGCATGAGCAGGTTATTGGCAGTGGCGCCCCCGTCTACCCGCAGCTCATGGATGGCAATACCGGCATCCGCTTCCATGGCTTTCAGCACATCCATGGTTTGGTAGGCAATACTGTCGAGCGCCGCACGGGCAATATGTGCCGCCGTGGTACCCCGGGTAATGCCGGCCATGGTACCGCGGGCATAGGCATTCCAGTATGGAGCGCCCAGTCCGGCAAAAGCCGGCACCAGGTATACCCCATCGGCCGATGCCACGGTAGCTGCCAGCGATTCAATTTCGGCCGAAGACCTGATAATACCCAGGCCATCCCGTAACCATTGCACCACGGCTCCGCCGATAAACACGCTTCCTTCAAGGGCGTATTGTGTTATACCGTCAACTTTCCAGGCGATAGTGGTGAGCAAATTATTGGAGGAGGTAACAGGTTTTCCGCCGGTATTCATCAGCATAAAACAACCCGTTCCGTAGGTGTTTTTTACCATGCCCGGGCGGGTGCAGAGTTGCCCGAACAGGGCCGCCTGCTGATCACCGGCCACCCCGGCAATCGGTATCCGGCTGGCATTGAGCACATTTTGGGTAGTGCCGTACACTTCACTGCTGCTGCGGATTTGCGGCAGCATATTGCCGGGCACATCAAAGAGCTGCTGCAATTCTCCATCCCATTCCCCGGTATGGATATTACATAAGAGCGTGCGGGAGGCATTGGATACGTCTGTTACGTGTACCTGCCCGCGGGTGAGATTCCAGATCAGCCAGCTGTCAACAGTTCCAAAACACAGTTTACCGGCCCTGGCCTGCTCCCTCGCGCCAGCCACATTATCGAGTATCCATTTTATTTTAGTGGCCGAAAAATAAGCATCAATCACCAGGCCGGTTTTTTCCCGGATCAGGGCTTCAGCGCCGGCTGCTTTCAGTTCATCACAAAATGAAGCCGTACGGCGATCCTGCCATACGATTGCATTATATATTGGCTTTCCCGAATCGCGGTTCCATACCACCGTGGTCTCCCGTTGATTGGTGATCCCGATCGCCGCAATATTTTCGGGGGTGAGACCTGCCCGGGTAATAGCCTCAGCAGCCACTCCCAGCTGGGTACTCCATATTTCCATCGGATCATGCTCCACCCATCCCGGCTGGGGAAAATATTGGGTGAATTCCTTTTGTGCCATGCTGATGATCGCACCCTGCTGATCAAAAACGATGGCCCGGGAACTGGTGGTGCCCTGATCGAGCGCCAGTATAAATTTTTCCATTCACTGATTTTGCCTGAAGATAAAATAAAGCGCTTGTATTACAAACCCAAGTCCGGCCCCAACCTTATTCCTTGTTTTTCATTTACTAATCCCGCCGTTTATCCATTTCTTTGCGATCCCCGACAGAATTATATATATTTGCAACATTGTAGCAAAAAAAGATTTGCGTAAATCAGTAATCATACGAAGAATGGTGGCCGGCATACTGCTGACTGTTTTCAGTTTCGGTATCACGCCCCGTATGTTGCTGCATAACTGGCTCGCGGCCCATGCCGACTTTATCTGTAAAGCTGAGGGCAGCACCAAGCATATTCACAACCCGGAATTCAGTTGCCATTGCGATAATATGGTGGCCGAATCCCCGTTTACGCTGCCGGTTTCCCATGCAGCAGCAATGCCGTTGCCCGTCTTTACCCGTTTCACACAAGCCGTTCCTCCGGCACTTTATATCGCTACTTTTACCCTGCTTTCGCTCCGGGGTCCTCCAGCAGTAAGTTAATACGATCAATCATGTTTCCGGTATCACCGTCAGGTATGCCTTATTAATTACTTACTGAATAAATCATGAAAAAAAAATTACAGGCTCTTGCCAGCTTCCTGCTGCTGGTAATGAGTATACATACAAAGGGACAGGATGTGAATCCCCGAAGGGGGCAAACCCCTCCCGGAGAACTTTCCGGGAAAGTTACGGATGCCAAAACGGGTGAGCCGCTGGCAGCCGCATCGGTATATATTACAGATATCCGCTCCGGAAGCTACACCGATGCTGCCGGCAATTTTATAATCCGCGGCATACCCATTGGCAAGCACCTGGTTGAGGTATCTCATATCGGGTATGGCACTATTGCCGAGAACATAGAAATTGGCAGCAGCACACATTTTACTTTCAGCCTGAACCGCTCCGTGCTGGAAAACAATGCGGTAGTTGTTACGGGTGTAACCGGTGCCACCCAGATGCGGAAAGTGCCCTTCTCGGTATCGGTTATGCGTAAGGAAGATCTGTTCCAGAATACTTCTTCCAATATCATAGAATCACTCACCAAATTCGGCGGCGTATCCACTTTATCAACCGGCCCGGCAATAGCCAAACCGGTGATACGCGGTCTGGGATACAACCGCGTGCTTACCATCAATGATGGCGTGCGGCAGGAAGGCCAGCAATGGGGGGACGAGCATGGCATCGAAATTGATGATGCCAGCGTTAATAAGATTGAACTGCTGAAAGGACCGGCCTCACTGATTTACGGCAGTGATGCCATGGCCGGTGTGGTGAATATTATCACCAATGTCCCCCTTCCGGTTAATACACTGAAAGCAAGTGTCACGGCCAATTACCAAACCAATAATCACCTGCGGGGATTCAATGCCAATATCGGCGCCAACCGAAACGGCTTTAACTGGAATATCTATGATTCGTACAAAGCCGCGGCCGATTACCATAATAAATATGATGGCGCTGTTTTCAATTCCAAATTCAATGAAAACAATTTCGGCGGATACCTTGGCTATAATGGCAAATGGGGTTACAGTCACCTGGTACTAAGTAATTTCGACCTGAAGGCGGGCCTCACCGAAGGCGACCGCGACAGTCTGGGCCGCTTCACCAAACCCCTGCCCGGCGGCACCGACACGGTTGCCGGTCCGGCTGATTTTAACAGCATCACTCCCCGGATACCCTGGCAACATATCCGGCATTTTAAACTGGCCGCCGATAACAGCTTCCGTTTTGGCCGCAACAAGCTCTCCCTCAATATCGGGTATCAGCAAAACCGCCGGGAAGAATTTGGTAATCCCGATGATCCGCAGGAGCGTTCATTGTTCTTTCAGCTGCAAACCATCACGTATACAGCCCAGTTTCACCTGGCCGAACTGAAAAACTGGCGAACCACGATTGGCGTGAATGGCATGCAGCAAACCAATGTCAATAAAGGCGTGGAACAATTAATCCCGGATTACCATCTTTTCGATTTTGGCATTTACGGATACACACAAAAAACAGCGGGTTTGTTTACCGTTAGTGGTGGCCTGCGTTTTGATAATCGTCATATCAGTACCGGAGATCTCATGGATGGAAGTACTGTAAAAACCGGCGCTTTTTCCCGCTCCTTCTCCAATATTTCGGGCAGTGTGGGATTAACGGCCCAGGTGAGCAAGGCGCTTAACCTGAAACTGAATATTTCGCGGGGATTCAGGGCGCCCAGCGTTCCCGAACTCGCTTCCAACGGAGCACATGAAGGAACGATCCGGTATGAATATGGCGAGCAACAGCTGAAAAGTGAAACCAGCTGGCAACTGGATGCCGGACTGGAATTCAGCTCGGAACACGTAGCCCTCAATATCACAGGCTTCTACAACTATTTCAACAATTTCATTTTTTACCGCAAGCTGCAGGCCGCTGCCGGCGGCGACTCTACGCTTCTGGTGAATGGCAGCACTGTTACCGCTTTCCAGTTCAATCAGCGCATCGCCGGCCTGGCAGGTTTGGAAGCCAGTCTGGATATACATCCGCATCCGCTCGACTGGCTGCATATTCTCAACACATTCTCGTATGTAAGCGGGCGTTTTGACAGCCCGGTGGAAGGCAGCCGCTACCTGCCCTTCATTCCCGCCACCCGGTTACAAACAGAAGTGAAGATCAATTTTGCCCATACCGCCAATTATGTACAGGATCTTTACCTGAAGCTGGAGATGGATAATACCTTCCGCAAACAAAATGTGTTTACCGCATATAATACCGAAACCCCAACGGGCGGGTATACCCTTTTCAATGCCGGACTGGGTGCTGATATCAGCAATGCAAAAAAGCAACGCCTGTGCAGTATTGCGTTCAGCGCCCTTAATCTTACCGATCTGGCTTACCAAAGTCATCTTTCCCGTTTGAAATATGCAGCAGAAAACCCGGTAACCGGCCGCATGGGCGTGTTCAATACCGGCAGAAATTTCAGTATCAAACTGACGGTACCGTTTAGCTACAGCTGGACAAAATGATCTCCCCGGGCTGATGAGCCTCATCCGGTCATTAACCAACCGTTAATGACCGGATGACTTATCTTTCCGTTATCAACCCACCTGCATGCAAAAACGCCTGATATTTTCCGGAGCCTTACTCGTGTTTTTTTCATTGGCCGGACTATCACAAAATATTGATATCAACCTGCTGAAAGAGATCAACAGGCGGCAAACCAATTTCAAAGACAAATACCTGGAGCTGAATGCTTCTTCTGTTACTGCCCTGAGTGTGGGCATTCCGGTTGGCATTGCAGTTGCCGGCTTTATCAAACACGATACTAAACTCAAAAAAGATGCCCTGTACATGGCAGGTGGTTATTTGGTTTCCGCGCTGCTGACCCAGTCGGTTAAACGAATTACCGACCGCAAGCGCCCCTTCGAATCCTATTCCTTTATTGTGCAGCGGGATGATGAGAGCGGCGGTTTTTCTTTTCCCTCCGGGCATACCTCTGCCGCTTTTTGCACGGCCACCGAAGTGGCCCTGCGTTACCGCAAATGGTATTTTATCGCCCCTGCCTACCTCTTTGCCGGCAGTGTGGCCTGGGCCCGTATGTACCAGGGTGTTCATTATCCGTCTGATGTGCTGGCAGGCGCATTTATCGGCGCCGGAAGCGCCTGGCTGGGGTGGAAAGTGCAACGATGGATGGACCGGAGACAACATTCAACAAAAACGTTGTGATATGAAAACAAATTTCCTGCTGCTGGTTTTCTGTATCAGCGGATGGCAGGTGATAGCCCAGGGTAGTGATTCCCTGCGTAAAGAACTGCCTGCTGCCGCAATACCCGTTTCTGCTGATTATGCAAAGCCAAAACTATTTTCCTTTCTCACGGATATACCGCGTGATGTGGCGGGTTTTGCCCGGGCTTCATTCCGGCAACGTAATTTTTCCAACCTGGGTATCCTAACCGGGGCCACTGCCTTCCTTTATTTTTCCGACCAGGCGATTACGAATACGGTACAGGATAAATTTGAGGACAATAATATCCGGGCTAAGGAAGATTTCAAACCACTGCTCAGCCTGAAGATGGGAGGAAAAAAAACAAATATTGGTAAGCTCCCCCGTAATTTCAATACGGCATTATATGATATCGGGCAGGGTTCTTCGGCCATGTTACTGGCTGCCGGATTTTATGCACTAGGCAAAATCAACCACGATAACAGGGCCCTGCAAACTGCCAGGCAACTTACCCAGGCCTTTATTACACTGGGAGCCGGCACCCAGCTGATGAAATACATTACCGGCCGGGAAAATCCTTCCGACGCCACTGTTGCCAGGGGCCGCTGGCGCCCTTTCCCGGGATGGAAAAATTTCCAGCATGATAAAACCCGTTACGACGCTTTTCCTTCCGGGCACATGGCCACCTTTATAAGTGCGGTTACCATTATCAGTGAAAACTACCCGGAAAAAAGATGGATCAGGCCGGCAGGGTATTTCCTGGGTTCCCTTTGCGGACTTTGCATGATCAATAACGGGGTACATTGGGCCAGTGATTTTCCGCTGGGAATTGCCCTGGGCTATGGGTACGGCAAATATATTGCCCACCACCCCCATCCTCACAAAATCAGCCCGGCCGTCTAACCTGCTGTATTTGATTGTACCTTTAAGATATGATCGACATCAATATCAATACGCCCGCCCTGCTGTTTCCCGCCATCACGCTGCTGATGCTGGCTTATACCAACCGGTTCCTGTCGCTGGCCTCATTGGTACGCAAACTGCACGATGAATATAACCGCGGAGAAAAAGAAAAAAATATCCTGAGCCAGCTCAAAAACCTGCGCTCCCGCATCAACCTCATCCGGTATATGCAGGGATTAGGGGTGCTGAGTTTTCTCTGTTGTGTACTGTGTATGTATGCGATCTACCGCAACTGGACCGGCCTTGCCCATGGCATATTTGCCGCCAGCCTGATCTTCCTGCTGCTCTCAATAATTTTTTCACTGATCGAAATCAACAAAAGCACCAGGGCCATTGAAATTGTACTGAGCGATATCGAGGAACTCAGCAAAGAAAATATTTTCACCGACATCTTTAAAAATCACGAAGACTGAGGAACCTGCCCGGTTCGATCTCCCATTCTTTCCTGTAACCCGGCACCAGTACAGGCTGCTGTTGCCTGCATATGTTTTGATGCCTTGCACATTGCCAGCCTGTGATCACGTTCGCCATTCCCCGGCCTGTTTTGCAGATGCCTGTCCTTTTGATGGCAAGCACTGATTCATAAACTTTCTGCTGGCGTTCAAAAAATAATTCGTAATATGTAAGCGAATTTTTAAATATAATACTAACCAAATATTAACGTCTGCCAACTGTTTGTGAAGAATTCCGCTCCTCACCGGTTTAAGTTTTATCCGCAACTCGAAACAATGGATTGCGGGCCCGCCTGTATCAGGATGGTAGCGGGTTTTTATGGCAGTCATCATACACTGGAAGAGCTGCGCAAGCTGAGTGATTTCAGCCGCATTGGCACCAACTTTCATTCCCTGAGCGAATGTGCCCGGCAGATAGGATTCAAAACCACCGCTGTAAAAATCCCTTTCGAAAGCAATGATCCCGCCAATCCCGGTCTTACCCAATGCCCCCTTCCCTGTATTGTTCATTGGCTCAACCGTCACTTCGTGGTGGTGGTATCTGTTTCCGGAGGGCAGGTACAGATTGCCGACCCGGCCATGGGCATGGTAAAGATGCCGGTGGCCGCTTTTAAAGAACATTGGTTGCTGCAGGATACCAGCGGCGATACCCAAACAGGAAATGTATTATTACTGGTACCTGATCAACACCGGCCGGCAGCAAAAACGACTCCCGAAAAAAATAATGTGCTGCGCTTCCTGCTGCCCTATATCCGGCCTCACCGCAATTCCCTTTTGCTGGTGTTGCTGATTATGGCATTGATTGCCCTGCTGCAGTTTCTGGTACCGGTGCTAAACCGTTACCTGGTGGATAAAGGAATCGCCGGCAGGGATACCGCTTACATCCAGTATATCCTCGCCGGGATGCTGGCCATTTTCTGCGGGCGCATCACTGCCGAGATACTGCAGGGCTGGCTGTTCATGCTAATCGGCACCCGGCTCAACAACAGCATGCTGTACGATTTCCTCAAAAAAATCCTGCACCTGCCGGTACAGTTTTTTGATCACCGCACCAAGGGTGATCTGCTGCAGCGCATGCATGAATTCAACCGCATGGAACAGTTTGCCACCGGGCAGCTGATTCATGCCACGATTGCCCTGGTGCTGTTATCGGTGTTTGGCGTAATCCTGTTCCGTTACGACCTGCTGGTTTTTGCTGTATTCCTCCTGTCCTCTTTGTTATATATGGGATGGATACTGCTTTTTATCCGGAAGAGAACCGTTCTGGATTACCAGCTCTTCAACAAATTTGCCCGGCAGCAGAATAACCTCTTTGAAATACTGGAAGGCGTACACGATATTAAGGTAAACAACCTGGAACAGGCCAAGTACAATAACTGGAAAGCCGAACAGGATGAATTGCTGGAAATGCAGAAACGTACCTTCCGGATTGACCAGCTGCAAAAAAACGGTGCCTCCTTTATTTCACAGGGCAAGGACATCCTGATTACCTATCTCTCGGCCAAAGCGGTGATTGATGGAAATATCACCATGGGGATGATGCTATCGGTTCAGTACATCATCGGTCAGTTGAATTATCCCCTGAACCAGCTCGTGAATTTTACCCAGGAATTTCAGAATGCCATTAACAGCATGCGGCGTATCAATGAAGTGTTCCGCAAAGAAGCTGAGGAAGCAGGAACCAGCGGCCTCTCAGCAACGGATGTGTACCAGGCCCCCATTCGTTTTGAATCGGTATCCTTCCGTTACGATCAGCGCCAAACGGTGCTGGATACGATCAATCTGGTTATTCCGCCAGGAAAAACCACGGCCATTGCCGGACTAAGCGGCAGCGGCAAATCAACCCTGCTGAAATTACTGCTGCGGTTTTACGGACCCTCGGCCGGGCAGATCCTGCTGGATAATCAGCCGCTGGAAGAGATCAGTCTGCCCGCCTGGCGAAACAATTGTGCCGTAGTACTGCAAAACGGATTTATTTTTTCCGACAGCCTGCGTTATAATATCACACTGGGCGCCCCGGCCCCGCCCGGCTGGCTGGAAGATATTATCGAACAAAGCCGCGTAACGGATATCATCAGCCAGTTGCCCCAGGGTATGGATACCAGGATCGGGGAGGAAGGCAATCCGCTCAGCCAGGGACAGAAGCAACGGATACTGATTGCCAGGGCGCTGTACAAAAACTGCCCTCTCATCATCTTTGATGAAGCCACCAATTCGCTCGATGCCATCAATGAACGGATGATTATGCAAAATATCCGTGAAAAGCAAAAGAACAAAACCATACTGCTTGTAGCGCACCGCCTGAGCACCATCCGCGATGCAGATAAGATTGTGCTGCTGGAAAACGGACGCATTGCAGAAGAAGGCACCCATACCGGACTGATGCAAAAAGGCGGCAGCTACGCCAAACTGGTAGGCCAGCAAACAGATACCCCCACCCCCATAAACAAAAACCTATGATCCTGATATTTTCAGAAGAAGTGGATATGTCGACCGACAGTGTATGTGAATGGATTGATTACCTGGGCGGCCGTTTCAAGCGGCTCAACGGAAGTGATTTCACTCCTGATCCCTCCCAATTCACCTACGCCTTACAGCTGGATAACCGTAACGGACTGGATTTTACATTTTTCTTTAAAGGAAAGCCCCTCCCTGCCAGCAAGATCCGCTCGGTATGGTTCAGAAGAGATGAGCCCACTGATCCTTATAAAGGCATGGATGGTATCCGCGACCGGGAATTACGGCATACCCTGCTGGCCCATTCGCAGCGGGAGCTGGTGAGGGCCAAAGAATATTTTTTTGTGGCCCTTCTCCAAAAGCCCCACCTCGGCAATCACCTGATAAAAGAGATGAACAAATTTCAGAGCCTGCTGGTGGCAGCCAAACACGGACTGGATATCCCGCTCTCGCTGCTGAGCAATGATCTTGCCACGCAACGCCGTTTCGTGGAAAAACAACCCACCATCAATAAAGCCATCCGGGAAACTGATTTTTTCAAATCCTCGCAAGCCGACGTCTTTGTAAGTTATACCTCCGGTGTTACAAAACCCGATCTGTCCGACAATGGCTTTCCCTCTTTTCTGCAGGGCCGGGTGGAAAAGGATTTTGAGATCCGGGTATTTTATCTCAAAGGCCGGTTCTATCCCATGGCCATTTTTTCACAGAAAGACACCAAAACAGCCGTGGACTACCGCCGGTACAACCTTGCCAAACCCAACCGCAATGTGCCATACCGGTTGCCGGGGCCCGTACAGGAAGCGCTGCATAATACGATGCAGGAACTGGGTCTTGATAATGGTTCGATCGACCTGATCAAAACACCTGATGGCAAATATGTTTTCCTGGAAGTGAACCCGGTAGGGCAATTCGGCATGACCTCCAAACCCTGCAATTATTATATCGAAAAAGAAATTGCGCATATTCTTCTTCACGCTTAATCAATCGCTTGTTTATGTCTTCAGAAATCATCATCACACTCGAATCCTATCTCCCCGGTAAAAAAGAATTTGTTGCATTGCCGCTTTTTTATAAAAACCTGGAAATCTATAAAGACGATAATTCTGTTGATTATGAAATCCAGAATCTGAATATCACGCACAGCGATTTTCATGAAACGGATAAGTGTACCGTTGGCTATGGTTACAAGCGGGCGGCACATATCGCACTGGATCCCGGAAAAATCATCCTCAAAAAAGACTGACTATGAATCAACAGGTTTTTTTTAAATTATTTGCCTGCTGTATACCGGTGAAAGGCGCCAGTCGCACCGCCCTTTACGATCTGCAGCGCAACAGCTTTGAGTACATTCCCAATATCCTGTACGATCTCATCCAGGAATGCAAACAATTTTCTGCAGCGGAACTGCAGCTCCGTTACCCTGCCAGCGCCTGGCAGGGCATCAGTAAATTCCTCGATTACCTGGAAGAGAATGAGTACGGGTTCTGGACGTCCACCCCGGAGTGTTTTCCCGATATGTCGCTGGAATGGGATTTCCCCGGGAAAATCAGTAATGCGATTATCGAGTTTGTTCCGGAAAAAAGTAAGTATGATATTAATAAGGCCATCCGGCAACTGGAACAGCTGCGTTGCAAATACCTGCAGATCCGTTTGTTTGGCCCCTGTCCTGCTTCCTGGGTGCGCCGGCTGTTAAAAAATTTCAGGGGCAGCTATTTTTCAGTGATCGATCTGCTATGGCCTTATTCTAATGAGGCCGATTTTGCGGAGATGCTGAACCTGTTACGGGAGGAGCACCGGATCATCCCACTGACAATATATGGATGCCGGAATCCGGAGGTGGAAAAACACATCAGTGATACGGATCGTTTTTTGCTTTCCCGCGTTCATATCAGTTCCGAAAATTTCAGTCCGGGTAAAGTGAAAGAGAAAATCGATACCGGCAGTTTTACCATCAATACCGAATTCTTCACCGAAGCCTGTCATTTCAATACCGGGCTCAACCGCAAAATATGTATCGATCACCAGGGCCGGATCCGCAACCATGTGCAGCATGCCGGCAGTTATGGGGATATCAGCAGCACTCCTCTTGCCGGAGTGGTGGATTCACTCGCTTTCCGCAAGCACTGGAAAATCTGCAATGATATGATTATGGTATGCAAGGATTGTGAGCACCGGTACATGTGCCAGAGCAACAGTGAAATTGCGGAGAAAAAAGGGCAGTATTATAAAAAGAATATGTGCACTTACGATCCCTATAGCGGTCAATGGAAATAAGAGCCAGTCTGCCTACTGCTGCCGCCGGCGGTTGGCCAGAAAAACGAGGCCCGGAAAATCAGCCGGGGTAAAGCCGGCATTGATCCGGCGCCCATCAAAGAAAACAGCCGGTATCGTGGCAAAAACAACCTCATCGGTACGAAGGCAGAAAGAAGGGGCTGTTGCGGGCCGGCTTACTGCAGCTTGTTTACCAGGATAGCGCCTGTGGCGGTACCATTGGCGGACAGCAGCAAATAATTTTCCGGGATCACCGGTGGCCTCCTGCGCTAATTGATTAAGAAAAACCTGCCCCTGCCAATCATCTTCCTCACATAAAAAATACAGCTGTACCCTGCACACGTCTTTGTAAAATAAAGTGGCGCAGGCTTCTTCCATCAGCTCGGCGCAATGCCTGCATTCCATACTTACCAGCAAGGATACTTCTATTCCTGCTTCATTGGCACCCGTTACAGTAAGCGGCGTTTTTGCCTGAAATAAGGCAGCCAGATGCGGATCCGGATCCGCCGACAGATCACTGTTCAATAAAGCCGGGCGCAGGATACGGGAAGCTGCAAGTTTTTCCCGGCTGCCTGCTGATAGCTGCAGGAACGCTTTCATAACAAGATAAAAAAAGGCAGCCAGGGCCAGGGCCAGCAGGCCATTAAGCATAAAGGCAGGAGTGAAATAAGACCATTGTTGCCAGCCGGCACTGCGCCATACATATACAGCAAGCATCAGCAGGTTGACGGCATGAATAAAAAGGCAAAGTTTGCAGAATACACGAATCCGCATCATTGTAAAAACAAGTGCAACAGAAACCAGCACTGCCGCGATTAACCAGCAACCCATCAGGGCTGCCCCTGCCCGGACGGGAGCCATGAGCGGGATGGCAAGCAGGGCTCCGTAAAAAATAATACCCATCGAAGCCCAGCTGAAACCGGGCAGTATATCCGAAAAAGCAGACTGCATGAGCCGGCTGCAACCGAGGTAATTGTTTTTTCCGCAAAAGGGGCGGGTGAAGTCTTCAAAGAAACGCTGTTCCCGGAAATACAGTACCAATGATAAAAAGAGATTCACCAGTGCCCCCAGCCAGGTAAGCAGTACGAAAACCGGTTGTGTGTGCAGGTGCAGCAGTGCGCCAAAAAATCCTGCGGTTAATAAAATGATTGCCGTACTGCGCAATATTGTTTTATTCATTTGCGCTTGCCTGAAAGCCGGCGGAAGGGCAACAGCTGTTACATCAGCGGCCTCATCATAAGCCAGCATATTCCAGTTGCCATCCGGTATCGCTGCAAGCCCTTTCTTTTCTTCCCTGCATTGCGGGTATACCTGCCAGAGTGCTTGTCCCTGGCTGTGAAAGTAAGCAGGCTGGCCCCTGTCGTCTGTACATTCAATAAAAACCGGGAACGCGGCTTCGTTCAGTTCTTTTCCGGTGCCGGTAAAGGGCATGGAGCGGGTGCCGGATAAAGAGAGAAAATAACCGATGCAGTCAAGGGTATCTGTACCCGGAAAATTATAGAAGGCATAGCGGATACAGCCACCGGGCGGCGGCTTGTGTTTCAGCCTGAAAAAATTTTTCAGTATCGTGATGACGGGAGGCATTCGCTGGCAAAAATAAAGGCTGAATGAGTTTCAGCCTTTATGAATTGTAAATAATAAGAGTAAGTTGTGTTACCTAACTGCTGGGCGGCGGATCCAGTGATTTGTCGAGGTCCCAGGGCACACCATTCCGGTAGGTAGTGGAAGAATCGTCCTTATCGCAATCGCCATAAGAACTGGAACAGTAGAAAATGCAGGTACCGCCGCTAACTTTTTCCATCTCCGCTACCTGAATCTTCTTGTTTTTTTGGAATTTTTCGAATTCCTCAAGAAAATTTCTTTTCATAAACTGGAATTTTATTGATTAATAATTTACAATATAAAATCAATTATTGATATTTGCAAATTTTAATTTGAAAAAAATTAAACTTGATTTTACATTGATAATCAATAAATTATAAAATCTAGAGAAAAAAAGACCCCAGCCCTGTTCTTTATTTGGCGGTGCTGTGTTGCGGGATAATTCGTAAAGGCAGCCGGGGCTCAATCAAATTCCTTTGGCTTACTGCTGTCGTAGTGGTCGTTATACTTAACAAAGAAATAAAGGTAAATGACCCGGCTCAGGCGCATCAGCCAGGGCTGAATAATGATGAGCAGAAGAATATTGGAACCGAGCCAGGCAAAAATGCGGGCATCGGAAACAGAAACCCCGATCAATACCAGCCAGGCGATAAAAGTAGTTACGGAAATGGCTACGGCCAGGGCATAACTCACATAACCGGTACCGTACCAGAAGCCGGTTTCCATTTCGTATTTCTGCTGGCATACCGGGCAGGTTTCGGGCATATCGAATATATGCGAAAGCGATAGCCGCTTATAGGGATTACTGTCGTTGAACATGGGTCCGCGGCGGCAGCGGGGGCATTTCATGGTAAGAATACTCCAGAAATAATTAGGCCGGGGCTTGGGGGTGTCAGTCATGCCGCAAAGCTAAAACTTATTTGCGCTCCGGGTCACGGTAGCGCCATTTAAAATAAAGCATGATGAGCGACATCAGCAATACCGTACTGTTGGTATAGATAATGGGGATGCTCATTTTAAAAATACCATAGATCAGCCAGAGGATCACACTGAGGGTTACGAGTAAAAACATCCAGAGGGAAATATCCCTGGCCGATTTGGTTTGCCAGGTTTTAATCACCTGGGGTAAAAAGGTGATAGATGAAATGGTGCCGGCAGTCATGCCCAGTATTTCTATTCCTTCCATAGTTGCGGGTTGCGGGTTTATTGTTACGCGTTAAAAAATATTATGCTTTAACCTGCCTGCGTTCGCCGATCTGCTGGCGCCACATGGCATAGTACAATCCTTTTTCGGCCAGCAATGAATCGTGGTTGCCGGTTTCCACCACTTCCCCTTTTTCGAGCACATAGATCCTGTCGGCGTGCATGATGGTACTGAGACGGTGTGCAATGAGGATGGTGATCTGTTCTTTTTGCGAAGAGATATCCCGGATGGTATTGGTGATCTCCTCCTCTGTTATCGAATCCAGTGCCGAAGTAGCTTCATCAAAAATCAGGAGATGGGGCTTGCGTAATAATGCCCGGGCAATGGAAAGACGCTGTTTTTCACCACCCGATAATTTAAGTCCGCCTTCGCCGATCATGGTTTCCAGTCCCTTTTCGGCCCTTTGCAGCAGGTTGGTGCAACTGGCCTTACGCAGCACATCATCCAGGTCGGCATCGGTAGCGCCCGGGTTTACAAATACCAGGTTTTCGCGGATGGTACCGCTGAACAAGTTGGTATCCTGGGTTACAAACCCGATCTGGTTGCGCAGGTCGTCAAAACGTATTTTTGTTTCATCGAGGTTATTATAAAGAATCTTTCCCTCCTGCGGGCGGTACAATCCCACCAGCAATTTCATCAGGGTGGATTTACCACTGCCGCTGGGCCCCACAAACGCAATCGTTTCGCCCAGCCGTACATCAAAATTAATTTTATTGATGGCTTTTTGGGATGCGGTCTGGTGCTGGAAGGATACTCCCTGGAAAGAGAGGTTTTCGATCTGCCCCAGCGGCTTCGGATCGGTGGGTTCCTGCTCCGGCGCTTTCTGCATCAGGTTATGGAAATTATTGAGCGAGGCTTCTGCTTCACGGTAAGACAGCAGGATATTCCCGATCTCCTGTAAGGGACCAAATACAAAGAAGGAAAAAATCTGCATCGTAACCAGTTGTCCGGCATCCATGCGGTGGCGGAAGATCAGGTACATCAGGATGAAAAGGATCACCTGGCGCAGCGTATTCACCAGGGTTCCCTGTATAAAACTGATACTGCGGATGCGCTTAACTTTGGTGAGTTCGAGTCCGAGTATCTTATAGGTATTCTTATTGAGACGTTTTACTTCCTGTTCGGTAAGGCCCAGACTTTTCACCAGTTCGATATTGCGGAGTGATTCAGTGGTGGCGCCTGCCAGGGCGGTGGTTTGGCCAACAATGTTTTTCTGAATGATCTTGATCTTTTTACTCAGCAGGTTGGTGATCAGGGTGAGGATGGTAATACCCGCCACATAGGCCACGGGAATGCTCCAGTGAATAAAGATGCTGGCATACACAAACACAAACACCACGCCCACGATCACCCCAAACAGGATGTTGATGAAATTGATCATAAATTTCTCCACATCCGATCTCACCTTGGTGAGCACCGAAAGTGTTTCACCACTGCGCTGGTCTTCAAATTCCTGGTAGGGCAGTTTCATGGCATGCTGCAATCCATCGGTAAAAACCTTGGCTCCGAATTTCTGGATCACCACATTCAGGAAATAATCCTGGAAGTTTTTGGCAATGCGGCTGATCATGGCAACAGTAATGGAGGCAATCAGCAGGTACCAAACACCGGGACGGGCCCAGCTGGCGGCACTGAAGAAACGTTCCCAGTTAAACCCTTCTCCTGTTTTTTCAAAAGCGCTCTGGTGGGAGCCGGCCAGGTTGATGAGTTTGCCCAGCAGGATGGGATCAACCAGTGAAAAACCAATATTGATGGAAGCCAGAAACAAGGTAAGAATTACCAGCCACCGGTATGGCTTAAGATACTGTAATAATATTTTCATATGAGAATTACTAGCGGGTGAATGTCGGGAGCATCAAATATCGTACAAGTTCCGAAAAACTGACGTAAAGGCAGGATGAACGGTAAGGATAAAAAAATCCCCGGAACGGGGTTCCGGGGAATGGTGAGGTAACCTCTGACCGGTATTATTTTCAGCTCCGGAGGTATCGTAAACCAGTTTCCAAAGCCGCCATCATTGCATTACCTGCAGAACGCAATCTGATCGGATACCGAATTCATGTTACTGTCGCCTGTTGTAAGCAGGTAGGTGGCAGATAAGGTTACCAGGTAGGCACACAGGGGATCCGTTGAGGAGAAACTGTGTGTGATAGTGCCATGCATATCAGTTGTTAATGGTGGCACCGGTAAACTTATAGACCCGCTTGGGCCCGTTAAGGTTGCAGTTACCGATCCTAAATTCGGGTGCGCACAGGTAAATAACACATCCACCTGCGAAGTGATCTTGCTGCAACCGGCTCCCTGCAGTTGCAGGATATCCAGCATGCATACTCCGGGTTCAGTTCCGCCGCCCCAGGGACCCCACTCGGGATGATGTTTCATATTTGTATACAGGGTATTATCCACGGCCATACGGGTGCAGGAGCCGGCTTCCTGTATGGTAAGATCATCTCCCATTTCCCTTACCAGCATGCGTACGGCAAAAACCTTATCATCCGCCAGCGCTTTACCGGTTGAGGTGGAGGAATTGCCTGCCACCAGGCCGGTAAGATCAATCGGCGGAAAAGCCATCAGTTTGGTGCTGTCGAGCACAAGCTGGTTGCCATTGGCCACGAACATTCCGTCGCCGGCACTGTTCAGCGGGTTATCCTGTTGCTGCGGTACCTTTATCCAGCCCTGTGCGTCGATCGTTACCTGGATACTGCCCGGTACCGGCACACTGCTTACCACGCAATCAACATTGTTGTATTTATACCAGGGGTAGGGATGACTGAAATCGGCCGGCATCAGCGTGGCTTTTTCCACATAACCGATATTACATTGTCCCATCAGGTTAGACAGTACCCGCTGCCAGTTTACAGGATTGCCCGAGCCGTCGTACTGACCGGTGAATTCAAAACAATATTCCAGGGGTTTATTGTTCAGGGTCTGTGAAAGAATACCATTCAGGCGCAGGCCGCTGTAAAATGCATAGTTACCATTGGTGAGGCCGGATTCGCCCACATGGCTTTTTACCTGTGATTCATAATCGAAGGCGCCGATGCGCAGGAAGGCCGGAATGGGCACGGGGCCAGGGCCCGGATCCACATTCGGATCCACGCATAAGTTCACACAGGTGCAGTTGCCTGCGTTTTCCCTTCCCGGTGTATGCCCTTTAGAGCGGGGTTCTTTCAGCAGCATGGCACCGCCCAGGGTTTCCACGCTGAAATAAAGATCCGGACCGGCCGGCCATTCCACATTGAGCCAGCTGAAAATGGTTTTGCTGAAATCGGCTTCCGTAAAATAAATCTTGAAATACCCCCCGGCGTTGGTGATGGCTTCGCCCAGGTAGTCGTCCTGAAGCAAATCCACGTCATAGGCTTTTACTTTCACATTGCCCAGCGGTACCTGCTTCTTGCACACTTCCACACGGCCGCATACCACGTAGAGGCGGAACAGGCGCAGCAGCCAGCACCAGAAACGGGCCGTAATGCTGTATTCCCAGTAGGCCAGCCGCAGGGTTGCTGCTGCAGTGGCAGTTGTTTGATCGGCCACGGTTTCTTTCCAGATGGGCTGATGGGTGGTGATGTGAAATTGCAGGGGCCCGATGGGTTTGGGCGGCCTGGGCAGTTTCAGCAGAATGGGCACCGTACCACATTCAAAATCGATTTCGAAGGCGCCGCCGCTGTAATTTTTTTCATCAAGGCGGATGCTGAAGTTGCCCGCTTCATCGGTGAGTCCCTCCCCGATCTGCCGTTTCGGTAATGATTTTATTTCTTCTTCACTGCGCTGATGAAAGGTTTCCTTTTCCCGGGCCACAGCCATGGCTGTAATATCGGCACCTTTATCAACAGCATAAATCTTTATAGTGGCATTGTACAGAAAATCGTAACACTCGCCGCAATAGAAACCCCGGAGGTTTCCTTTGAAAATATAGCTCATAACATTGTTTTTGTTCCTACTCTTTGAAAAGGATTTTCGGTTGCTCCTTATAATAATGGCTGCTTACTGTCCCAGGGATTTTTGCCGGTTGCGGATAGTATTGAGCAGGCCCAGTGAAAGGATGCCCAGCACCACTTCGGCGATTCCCAGCCATTTTACCAGGTTAACACCGCAAGCCGGGCAGGGGGGAGGATCGGGAGGAATGGGTATGGGAGTACGTATAACAATCACCACGATGGTGCCCCCGATAATGATGATGATGATGATGATCACCGCCAGCATTCTTACTAAAGAAGAAAGTTTCATAAAAAATTTGTTTTAACGCCTACTCTGATAACCCTTTTCGGCAAACGGGTTCCTACTCGTTCAGGGATTTTCGGATACTCCCGGATATTGAGGGGTAAAAGGGGTAAACGGGGTGTATGCAAACGTGGTGAGTACAAAGCTGCAACGAAACAAACCGGCGGCTGCCCGTAGCGCTACGGAAATACGAATGATCTTTTACCTGAAAAAACAGGTAGAACTACCTGCGGAACGGATAAGTTTCGTATTTTACTTTAGCCGGAATTCCTTCACCAAAACATATTTCCATGAACCCTGTTATTACGCACCGCTCCCTGGCAATCTTATGTTGCCTTTTCCTGTTAACCAGTACCCTTATCCGCTGTACACCTAAAAAGGAAGAAGTGGGTTATACGGGCGAGATCAAAGAAGAACATGCGAAGAAGCTGGTCAATATCTGCCATTTTATTCCCCAGGATTCGATTAAAGTTTGGGTCACCCGCTTCCAGCGGGATACTGCCAAAGGGCAATCGCCCGGACTGCAGGAAGCCATGGCAAAACTGGTGAGCAATGCCACTTCCTTCAACAGCTGTATTATCCGTGAACTGATCAACAACCGGCAAAGTATTGGCCTGCGGGTGCTGTATGGCCTGAGTGCGGATGGCCGTCTGCATGTTATCTTTGTAGGTATCAAACCTGATTACACCAACCTGTATGTGGAAGCACCCGGGGATTGCTGTGGCGGCGGGAAAATGATGGATAAAGCGCTGGATTCACCAACGGGTTATGGCAGCGGTGGCGGTAATGACAGTGGCGGCGCCGAGTACGGACAGATTCCGTAAACCCGTACAGTTCCCATCTGTATAAACAGTTTCACCATGAATGCAGGTATAAATTTCATCCTGGCTATGAGTTGTGCGATACCTGCATTCGTGGGATTGTACCGTTATAACCGGATTGACAGGAAATATCACCTGTTCATTTATATGATGCTGCTCGATTGGGTTACGGAACTGATCATCTACCTGGCCGGCAAAAGCAGCACGGCAAAGGTAATGGCCCAGGTAACGGTTAATATCTATACACTGCTTTATTTCATTCTTTTTATCCGTTTCGTATACCAGAACCAATACCTGTCCAAACGGACGGTTTATTTATTACTGGGGGCGGCAGGGATTGCGGCCATGGCTAATTTCATTTACCTGCGGGGTTTCAGCAGCCATAGCTTTTACCTCCTGCTTTTCGGCAGCCTGGTGATGCTGTTTATTTCCATCAACATCCTTTCCAAACAGATCCTGGAACTGAAAGTGAGCATTGCCCGCAATTTCTGGTTCTGGGTAAGTTGTTGCTGGGTGTTGTACAATGCTTTTAATTTATTGATCTTTGGCTTGTATTTTCTTGCCTTATTCAATACAGCCAACGGAAAAGCAATTGGTATTATTCAGCATTTTGTCAATGCGGCCTGTTACCTTGTTTATGCCGTAATTATTTTCCGGATACCGGAAAGAGGCCGGTTACGGAACGGGCCGGCAAACAAACAATGACGATCAACTTATATTCATGTTCAATGTAGTAGTGATAGCGGCGGTCATCCTGATGCTGATCATTGCCTTTTTTGTGATTTCGATTGTGCGGGAGCACAAGAAAATACTTAAGTGGCAACAGGCACGTATACGGGCCGAGATTAATACTCTGGAAGGGGAGCGCCGCCGTATTGCCGGCGATCTGCATGATGAACTGGGGCCCCTCCTCTCAGCCATCAAACTGCAGATCAACCACCTGGAGCCGGTCAATGCTGAAGAAACAGCCGTACTGGAAAAATCCAGTGAACAGATCGACAGTATCATCCAGCGGTTCCGGGAGATATCCTATAATCTTTTGCCCAATACCCTGGTGCGGAAAGGTTTTATCAAAGCCACCGAGGAGTTTATCGGCAAGCTTAAAAAAATACAACCGCTGCAAATCAGTTTCAGCACCTGCTCCTTCAAACTGCCGCCCGAAAGTGAAGTGAATCTTTACCGTATTATCCAGGAGATCACGCACAATACCCTGAAACATGCCCAGGCCCGGCTGCTGGATATCAGCATCAGCAGTGACGGCAAAAACCTCCTGTTGCAAACACAGGATGACGGAATAGGATTTAATTTTACGGAGAAGAAACAGATTGCCCAGGGACTGGGACTGATGAGCCTCCAAAGCCGCGTGGAATTATTGGGCGGGCACCTGAACGTTTTTTCACAACCCGGTAACGGTACCCGTTTCGAAATAGAAATACCTTTATAAGATGCAAACGCTGGCCGATATCAGATTACTCATAGCCGATGATCATGAAATTTTCAGGGATGGTTTCCGGCTGATGCTCACCAAGTATCCCGATATTATCCTGGCAGGCGAAGCATCTAACGGCCGGGAACTGGTAGAACTTACGGCCAGCCTGCAACCCGATGTTATCATTACGGATATAAAAATGCCCGTGATGGATGGCATCGAAGCCACCAAAAAAATTGTGGAGCAATTTCCCGGCATCGGTGTCATCGGATTATCCATGTATGATGAAGACGAACTCATCATTGAAATGCTGGAAGCCGGCGCCCGGGGTTACCTGATCAAAAATGCCGGTAAAGAGCAGATCACAGAAGCCATCCGGACGGTATACAATGATGAGCCGTACTACTGCAAAACCACGAGTTATAAGCTCACCACGATGATTGCCAAAAGCCGTTTCAACCCCTATAAAAAAACGGCAAAAGCCGAATTCAGCGACCGGGAGAAGGAAATCATTTCACTGATCTGCCATGAAATGACGAATAAGGAAATCGGCGATCAGCTCTACCTGAGTGTGCGCACCGTAGAGGGGCACCGGTTAAAAATCATGGAAAAGATGAATGTTAAAAATACCGTAGGCCTGGTCGTTTACGCCATCCGGAACGGAATTGTAAAAGCCTGAAAAAACCACCTGCGCCGGCAGATGGTTTTTTATAGCAGGAACCGCTGAATTAATTAAATGCGGCAGCAACCGTGATCCTGGGTTCTTTTGCCACTTTACCAGCGCCAATGGCAGGGCCATTAACTTTATAATCCTCCAGTTTTACAGAGAAATCAGCAGTGGCAGTAACGGTTTTACCGGCAACGGTAAGGGTGGCTTTTGTTTTAACAGGCTGATCAACACCATGCATGTTCAGCGTGCCTTCCACCTCCACCGGGTAAGTTCCATCCTTGCTGAAATTTACGGAAGCAATATTGGTGATGGTTCCTTTGAAGACAGCAGTGGGATATTTATCAGAATCCATCCAGGTGGCTCCATTGAAATGCTCCTGCATCATCGGGTTGCTGAAAGAGAAATTTTTAACGGTGGCTTCAAAATTGATCGCTCCTTTTTTTGTGTCCAGTGAAGCGATCACGGTTTTATTATCCGCCTTGGGCAGCTTATCCAGGCTGGTGCTGGCATCAAAACTGATGGTAGCCGATGTGGTTACTTTTTTCTGTGCCATGGCAGAGAGACTGAACAGGGCAATAGTGCCGAAGAGTACTGTCTTTTTCATTTGAGATTGTTTTGTTTTTAATTATTTAACTAATGTGCTTCTTTTGAAAGTAATGAATTCGGCTTCCAGAATCTGGCTGTATGCCCCGCCACTGCAGGATCCCTTTATGACCACACTATCGCCTTCTTTAATGGATTTCGCTTCGGCCAGGTGCTGTTGCTGGAAAGCAAAAATGATATAAGAGCCGGAAGTGGTATCCGCCATTTTAATGTTGACCGTAGTATCCGCTTTCTCCACTTCGGTAACCACGCCCCTTACCTGAACCAGTTTCTCGGCATATCTGCGGTTGGCAGCACTGTCGTTTTGCCGGAATTCAGCAATCAGGTCACGGGCATTTACCGTAAAATCCGCTTTCAGCTTCGAGGTATCCGAAAAGGTATCAGTAAAGATGTACCAGATGACAGCCCCGGCTGCCAGCACCCCCGCTGGAAAAATCAGTACCAGCCACCTGAGCCATTTTCTTCTTTTGGGAACTGCTGTCATAAACCGGTTTTAAGATGAAAAAGCAAATATACAATGTTTAAACATTGATTTGCAGCATATTTGTTAAAATTTTACTGAAGAGATTTCGATCCCCCCGGCTCCCCTACCTGGCCGGGGCCGTTCCGCAACCGGGTTTTCCTTTGAAAATTGATAATTGAGCCTTGAATATTGAGATTCCTCAAATTGAAGAACTCCGTCCTCACTTCATACTTCCTTGTTCATCATTCCTTGTTACTACCCTGCCCACCCTTCCCTATCCAGGCTCCTGTACTGTATCGCCTCGGCAAGATGTGGTGTCTGAATATCACCACTGCCATCGAGGTCGGCAATCGTGCGGCTCACTTTCAGGATCCGGTCATAGGCACGTGCAGAAAGATTCAGCTTCTGCATGGCGGCTTTCAGCAATAGCTGACCGGCATTATCAATAACACATATCTCCTTCAGTTGTTTGCTGCTCATCTGTGCATTGGCATAAATACCAAAGCTTCCGGCATAGCGCTCCGCCTGGATCTCCCGGGCCCGGATGACCCGCTCCCGGATAAAAGCGCTTCTTTCCGTATCCTTACCAGAAGCCAGTTCATTAAACGCCACCGGGGTTACTTCCACGTGCAGATCAATCCTGTCGAGCAATGGCCCCGATATCCGGTTCAGGTATTTCTGCACAGTCCCCGGAGCACAGGTGCATTCCCGCTCGGGATGATTGAAAAAACCGCAGGGACAGGGATTCATAGAGGCGAGTAACATAAAATTAGCCGGAAAATCCAGCGCCACTTTGGCCCGGCTGATGGTAACCTTTCTTTCTTCCATCGGCTGACGCATTACTTCCAGGACGGTGCGCTTAAACTCGGGTAATTCATCCAGAAAAAGCACACCATTATGTGCCAGTGAAATTTCACCGGGCTGGGGATTGCCACCGCCTCCCACCAGGGCCACATCCGAGATGGTATGATGCGGACTGCGGAAAGGCCGCCGGGAAACAAGCGTTGCATTCTCCGGCAATTTACCAGCCACACTGTGGATCTTGGTGGTCTCCAATGCCTCCTGCAAACTCAGCGGCGGCAGGATGGTGGGAAGGCGTTTGGCCAGCATGGTTTTGCCGGCACCAGGGGGGCCAATCAGTATTGCATTATGCCCGCCTGCAGCCGCAATTTCCAGCGCCCGCTTGATATTCTCCTGTCCTTTCACATCGGCAAAATCAATTTCAAAATCACTTTGCGCCTGGGCAAATTCCTCGCGGGTATTCACGATGGTGGGTTCGATGCTTTGTTCATCCGCAAAAAAATGAATCACTTCGTTGATATGCCCTACAGCATATACCGGCAGGTTATTTACCATGGCAGCCTCCCTTGCATTCTGCCTTGGAAGGATCAGTCCCTTAAAATTTTCTTTTCTGGCCTGAATGGCAATAGGCAGGGCTCCTTTAATGGGGCGCAGTTCACCATCCAGACTCAGTTCGCCCATGATAACATAATCAGCTAATTTTTCAGGGTTTTCAATCTGCTCCGTTGCAGCCAGGGTACCAATGGCTATCGGCAAATCAAATGCCGTTCCGGTTTTGCGGATATCTGCCGGCGCCAGGTTAACCACCAGCTTGGTGCGGGGCATGTAATAATCGTTGCTTTTGATGGCGCTTTCTACGCGTTGCAGACTTTCTTTAACGGCGCTGTCGGGCAGGCCTACGATGAAGTAATCTTTTCCTTTACTGTTTACACTTACTTCAACAGCAATAGTGATGGCTTCCACGCCATAAACGGCGCTGCCATAAGTTTTAACGAGCATGGGGTACGAATTAGGATAGCAAATTAAGGAAAGAAAATGAAACCGGTTTATTCTCCCTTAGCATCCCCTCTCCTGCATTGCATCCTCTATACTGCGTATGCAAACCAGGAAAGCGGTGCTTACACGTTAATGCAAAGTCCCAGGCAGCAGATCTTACTAAGAAGAGATGCGGGAAAGAACATTTTTCTATTTTCATAACTGTCACTTTCCGCCACTGAATCTGCGCTCTGCCTCAATCCGGCCGGAAATATCCGGTTCCGGGTTTTCCGGGTCTTCCAGGAAACAGATATTGCCATTGGTACCTATTATAATCTTGGTGGGTATTGCTTTCAGCTTAAAGGCACCAGCCAGCCGGTTCTTTTCATCCAGCAGTACTGTAAACGGGTATTGATACTCTTTCAGAAAACCCGCAATGGATTTTTGCAGTTCCTCTTTTGCAGTACTTTCCCAGGTATTAATGAAAAGAAACACAATACCGGAATCGTTTTTAAATTTTTCCTGCAACAGCTTCATGGCCGGAAATGCGGCTTTACAGGGACCACACCAGGTGGCCCAGAAATCGAGCACAACAATTTTATTTTTAAAATCAGACAAGCGCAGCTTCTTACCATTCAGATCGTACAGGGAAAACTCAGGCGCCTTAAGGCTGCCGATTTTACGGATAATCTCCAGGTTCGATTTACTTCGTACCTGCTGATCATTAATCAGCCGCAAAGAATCTAAAGTGGTATGAGGTAGCAGCAGCTGATCATACAGATTTTTCAACTGCCGCTCCATGGCAGCCGAAGCCACTCCCTTTAAGAACTGTTCTTCAAGGAATTTTTTTGCTTCAACAGGCCCTTTATATTTTTCTGTATAAACAGCCAGCCGGGTTAATCCTGCGGTATCGAGTCGCACAGGATTCGCAGCAAAAATTGCATGCTGCAGTTCCCAGGCCCGTTCATATTTTCCTTCTTTGTATAAAACTGCAGCATAGGTATTGGTTACCATGTCGGCAATTTCAGCAGGTTTATTATACGGATCAACAGCAGCATCCGGATTCTTCAGCTGTGCCGAAACAAGTTTACCGGCTTTGAGCGCCAGCAATTCTGCAACAGCAAGATTAGCAGGATCAACGCTGTTATAAATACCTTTCCCTGTTTTTTTCCAGGCATGATAATTATACTGGAAGATGAGAAAGGAGGTATCCTTCACCAGCGGTTCATAAGCAGACAGTTTTTCAGTCTGGTTGGTTTCCAGCAGTATCCCGATGATATCCTTATAAAAACCCTCCCGGGTAGCGGCGCTGCTGTCTGCAAACCGGGAAGTATATGCCTTCATATCGGCTAATACCGATTCCGGACTGCGGTTAGCCTGGCTTTGTAATGAATCCCTGAATTGCTGCCTGGCCACGGTTCCTTTGGGGAAATTATCTTTTATCTTCTGCCTTACAGCATTGGCTTCGTCTGTCATTTTCAGGTATTCATAAATCCTCTGGGCATTTTGCAGTCCGGCCTCACGCAACGGATCTGCACCAGATTGCAAATGGCCGGCCTGTTCCAGTAATAACAGTTTAGCCGAATCGATGTTCTGGCTTGCCAGCAGCATCAGATAATCGGTATAGCTGTCGAGATTTTTCAGCTCCGGATGTTTACGATAAGCATCCCTGCAAAGCTGAATCGCTTCGGAGCGGGGCCATTCATTTAATTGAATTGAATACGCTGCAAAACCGCTGCGGAGGGCAGTATAACTGAGAGGAGCATAATCAAATGGCTTTCCATTTTCACTATATAAATCCACCCGGTAACCATTGCCGAGATTATTATCCACTAACTGCTTACTATCCCGGAAAAAATTATCCGTTCGCTGAACCGACCAGCCTCCGTTGGCCATGCTGATAAGCAGGAGCGCTGTTTTCTCAGGCACTTTTAAATGAAAAGAGTATCTCCCCTTTTCCTTTTTTACAAAAACGGCTTTATCATAAAATTCGCCTTCGCATTCATAGGCCACCAGGGCCAGCAAATCCGGTGGCAGCGGTATCCCTTTCGGCGGATAATAGTAATATGTATTTTCAGTGCCGGCTTTTGGATTATTTACGGCGGGTACTAATTTGCCGGAAGACTGGGCAAAAACTGCCGTATAAGTTAAGAGAGGCAGGAAGCAGATGAGCAGGTAACGCATGGAACGGATTTTACATCTAATATATACAATCCGGATGCGTTTGCAACCAGCTGGAACAATTTTAACAGTTTTATCTGTAAGCTACCAACTATTACCACCATGTCCCCGCAGGGTTTCTTGTTCAGGAGAGATTTGCTTAACGCAATCTTCTCGTTGTTTCCGGATGAAAATACTGCCAGCTATGCCAGAATTCCTGGTAGGCAGGTAAAGCGATCAGTTTACTATCCTTTGCTGCACCCTCCATACATATTCCATCAGGACTCCAGTAGTTATTTGTGTTTTTCTCAACCAGGTAACCCGAAGCGCCCTCTGATTCAAACTCGTTAACGCCAGGGCGATAAAAAGCATGAAAACTCTGACCGTCCTTTTCAAGCACCAGCACCATATATTTTCCCGCAATGCTGTCATTAATCACCCGCTTTTGCAGCAGTTCATTCCAGTCAAACGCTTTGGCATGCCCATCAGCCACCACCCCCACTACCCAGGATTTGAATTGCCAGGAACCTGTATTTCTTTGTTCCAGCCCGCTTTTGATGGTGCCCTGATCAAATCCTGCCAGGCCCTGGTATTGTTTCAAAAAATCAGGATCGGGTTGCATTATCAGTGTGGCAGGGTATAATTTTAGCCAGGCAGAAAGCTGCATTTGCCGGGAAGGCATTTCTTTCAGTGCGGATCCCTTCAGAGGTCCGGCCACGGCTTCGCCCGTAGCCTGGCGCCACCAGCTTTTGGTATCCGCATCTTCAAACATGGCATTGAAATGATCCATGCCCACCAGCCGGAACTGCTGAAACTTATTATTTACAAAAGGAGAAAATACCCTGCCCGTCCGGCACACTGTACAATAGGTTATCATTACCGGCTGCCCGCCAATGGTATCCTGCACCTGGTGGTGATAACCGATGATCTGGATGGGATAGGCTTTCGCTTCGCCATTGATCAGCACTCCGATTACCAGTTTATGGGTATCCACCGTATTATGCGCTGCATCGACCAGTTGCTTATGCCGGGGCTGGTAAAACATTTTATCGGCCAGGAATTTAAAATTGAATAAGTAAAAAATCACCCCGTACAGCCCGATGAATAAAATCAATACTATACGCTTCCACAGTCTGACACCTGCCCTGTTATTGAAAAACACAAGCAGGAAAAGAAGCCATCCGGTAACCCGGAACCACCAGATATAATTATGCAGAAAATAGGCAATGGACAAGGTATTATTATGCTGACTCCCCGGGAAAGGCATGATGAAATACACTTTGAGGACCTCTGTAATTATCATTAAAAACAAAAGGATAGCAAGGGAGAAGGAACGTTTCATGGACAATGTTTCCGGTAAAATACAACGGTTATTTTATTTGCGCAAGATTACGGTTGTTAGCGCTAAGTGAGCTGGCTTTCCGTTAATTTGAAATGTAATTGGAAAAGAGAAAAACAGTAATTACCCTTTGCCAAAGTTGAACAGGCTACAACTTCTCCAGCAGCTCCACCACCCCTTCTCTTTTCAGGATCAGGAAGCCCAGGCGATCGTTGCTGATGCCCTCCTGCAGGTGGTAACTGAAATGCAGTTGCTCCTCTTTTACGGCTGTTTCAAAAAACTTGAAACTGATATTGGGGTATTGCTTCAGTTCTTCACCGATCTCGTATAAATGCGTGGAAAGAATAAACAGTGAGTTTTTAATTTTCAACAGCCCGCGGATTACTGCCGTGCTGCACTTCATGGCATCCTGCACATTGGTGCCCTTAAAAAGTTCATCAATTAATATCAGCCACTTGCGGCCATCATTAATCCGGGTTACCGTGGCCTTGATGCGCTGCACTTCATTATAGAAATAACTCTCTCCGCGGATGATATTGTCCATCACATTGATATTGCTCAGCAGGCCATCGAAATACGTAAGCTGCATTTCCGCAGCCGGCACTCCCATACCCATATGTGCCAGGAAAACAGCGGTGCCGATGGCCTTGATAAACGTACTCTTGCCCGCCATATTGGCCCCGGTTAAAAAAAGAAAATTCTGCTGCGGGTGCAGGTATACATCATAGGCCACGGGCTGCTCCAGTAACACATGGTACAGGCCCTTTGCATTTAAAACCGGCTGGTTGCCATCCACCCATTCCGGGAATACCAGGCCAAACTGCTTTACCGCCATCGCCATACCATACCAGGCATCCAGCTGGGCATACTGTGCCAGCAATTCGTGCATGCTTTGTTTGTAATGATAGCGCAGGTAATGGGCCAGGCGCAGCATCTGCGGGGGTGTGAGGGCGGCCGCATTTTTTTGCTGGCGTACAATTTCAAAATGGGGTTTGCTCAGCGATTCCCTTACAGACAGGAGAATGGCTTTCAGCGGGGCCGGTGTATTTTCATCCAGAAAATGCTCCACCATCAGCTGCATGCCTTTGATAAAATCGAAACAATGTGTTACTGAGTATTTTACCAGTGAATAGTCGGGTCCGTGAAAGACTTTGTAATTGAATGCCTGGAATCCACCGGGCTGCCGCGGAATTTCATCAATGGTGGCTTCATAGTATTTTTCCACCACCAGCAGGGTGCCGTTGGTGATCTGCAGCGGCCATTGCAGCCGGCGGCTGAGAATTAGTTGCAGGGTTTGTTGTACCCCCTTAATGGCATCAATATTGGTAAGTGGCCGGTTAAAGTTTTCACGAAGGCATTCCCGCCCGTTACTGGTACGGGTGAGATTGAGTTTATGAAAAACCGAAAAATCTTCTTCGGCATTGAAGATCGACAGGTCGGCCAGCGTGGTTTTGTCTGTTTCCATCAGCATTGAATATTGAAAACTGAATATTGAATATTGAACAGTTGGTTCAACACGCCCCTGTTCAATCCCTGTTAAATAAAAGCCGTTGACCCCGGTAATTTTCATCCAGCCGGCCTTCGTTCCATACCGGGTGGCCATTCACCATTGTCTTTTCTACAGATGCAGGAAACTGAAAATTCTCTAACGGGCTCCAGCCACATTTATAAAAAATATTTTCCTTCGATACCGTTGTGGCTTTATTCAGATCCACCATCACCATATCGGCATAATAACCCTCGCGGAGATAACCTCTTTCGCTGATACAAAAACATTCAGCTACGGCATGGCTCATTTTCTCCGCAATTTTTTCCAGGGAGATGCGCCCTTCCTTATAATAATGCAACATCAGCAACAAGGGGTGTTGCACCAGCGGCAGGCCTGCGTGTGCGTGCTCATAGGGGCCTTCTTTTTCTGCCAGTAAATGCGGCGCATGATCCGTGGCAATCACATCCAGCCGGTCATCCAGCAATGCCTTCCAGAGCCCTTCCCGGTTATGCGGCGCCTTAATGGCCGGATTGCACTTGATGCGGTATCCCAGGCGCTCATAATCATCACTGGTAAAATGCAGGTGATGCACACAGACTTCTGACGTGATCCTTTTTTCTTTCAGGGGCAGCATGTTACCGAATAACTGTAATTCTTTTTCGGTGCTGATATGGAGAATATGGAGCCGGCTGTTGTATTTTTTGGCAAACTGGATGGCCAGTAGCGATGATTCAAAACAGGCTTCCTCATCCCGGATGAGGGGATGATCGGCTGCCGTCAGTTCCGCTTTTTCATTTTTTAACCGTTCATAGTTTCGCCTGACTATGCGTTCATCCTCGCAATGCGTGGCGATGAGCAGCTCGCTTTCACGGAACACCCTGTCGAGCGCCGCATGACTGTCTACCAGCATATTCCCGGTGCTGGCGCCCATAAATATCTTCACCCCGCAAACATCTTTTTTCCGCCTGTTCATCTGCAACACCTCTTCAGCATTGGTATTACTGGTGCCCATGAAAAAAGAATAATTGGCCAGGGAGCTTTGCGCCGCGATTTTGTATTTATCCTCCAGCAATGCACCCGTTAGGGCATTGGGAATGGTATTGGGCATTTCCATAAAGGAGGTAACGCCTCCGGCTACTGCCGCCCGGCTTTCGCTGCCGATGCTGGCTTTATGGGTAAGTCCCGGCTCACGGAAATGCACCTGGTCGTCGATAACCCCCGGCAGGAGGTGCTTTCCTTCTCCGTTGATCTCCACCACCCGTCCTTCGCTGCGGATCTGGCTGTCGATGCGTTCAATCCGCTCTCCGGTCACCAGGACATCTGCTGTGGTAATTTTTCCCTCATTTACCACCTGTATGTTTTTAAAAAGGTACTTTTGCATATATCTCGAATTTAGACACCTGCTAAACAGAAATCAATGCAAATTATCAAAAGCTTGCTCAAAGCTGCGTTTTTTGTTTGCCCCTTTTTTGCCTCTGCCCAATCCACCTTTATTACCCAGGGAGCCAAAGACAATCATTTTGTTGACCGGCTGGAGATTAAGCAGCAGCGAAATACGCACCTGAATTTTTCAACGCTGAAGCCCTTCAACCGGCGTTATATTGTGCAGCAGGCCGAATTCATCGACAGTGCCCGCCTGGGCTATGCCGATTCCACGGGCCATGATAAATACCCCGAGTGGTTCGACCAGGCCCTGACGGATATCGACGAATACAACCTGCACAGCTTTCTGATGAATAATACCGAATGGGTAACAGTTCCCAAGGAAGATTTCAAAAGCAGGCGTTCCATTTTCAAAACATTTTATCTTACCAAACCCAATTTCCTGGAAGTAAAAACCCGGGATTTCTTCCTGGCCCTGAATCCTGTACTCCAGCTCACGGCCGGTGCCGAATCGGGGGCCAAAAGCGAATCGGTATACCTCAACAGCCGTGGCGTTACCCTCAGAGGTATGATTGCCCGCCGGGTGGGCTTTGCCTCCACCATTATCGAAAACCAGGAAAGGGGGCCTTTGTTTTACCAGCAACAGGTAAGTAAATACGGCGCTGTACCCGGAGTGGGTTTTTATAAACCCTTTAAAACTTCGGGATACGATTATTTTGATGCCCGTGGCTATATAACTTTTAATGCCGCCAAATACATTGATATCCAGTTTGGCTATGATAAAAATTTCATCGGGGCGGGTTACCGCAGCCTGTTCCTGAGCGACTGGGGCAATAGTTATCTGTTCCTGAAACTCAATACCAAGATCTGGAAGATCAACTACCAGAACCTGTACATGGAACTGATGCCCCAGTTCCGGAAAGCCGGCGATACCCTGCTCGACCGCAAATATGCAGCCATGCACCACCTGAGCATGAATATCACTAAATGGCTGAATGTGGGATTATTTGAAGGGGTGATTTTCGGCCGTAAGAACCGTTTTGATTTTCAATACCTCAACCCGATCATCTTCTACCGCCATATTGAAGGCACCGTGGGCAGCCCGGATAATGCCCTGGCCGGCTTCGATTTCAAAGCCAATATTGCCCATAAATTCCAGTTATATGGTCAGTTTCTGCTGGATGAATTTATCTTATCCAAAGTTAAAAACGACCCCACCAACTGGGTAAATAAATGGGGTATACAGGTGGGAGCTAAATATGTGGATGCCTTTGGTATTGATAACCTTGATATACAGGTAGAAGCCAACCGCGTTCGTCCTTTCACCTATTCACATGGCGATTCAATTGCCAACTACACACACTATAACCAGCCCCTGGCCCATCCGCTGGGTGCCAATTTCCAGGAGTTCATCGGTATCATTAATTTTCAGCCGCGGCCCAAATGGTATGCCAATGCCCGGGTGATTTATTATTACCAGGGACTTGACAGTGCGGGTAAAAATTTCGGCAGCAATCCCTTCGAAAACTACCGCACCCGTTCCAGCGAAACAGGTTTCAGTATTGGCAGCGGTGATAAAGCCAATTGCCTGAATGCCTCCCTGCAGGTTTCGTATGAGTTAAGAGAGAATCTTTACCTGGATGCCTCCTTCCTGTACCGCACGTACAAAACCCTGCTGGCCCCGCAACGGGTTAACACCACGCTGATTACGGCAGGGATACGCCTGAATATGTTCCGGAAGGAATATGATTTTTAAAGGGCTTACCGCAGAAAGGCAGTCGTTAAAAGTTACGGGCAACAGAATGCCCCGCATTTTTTGATTTTTGAACTTTCTTCTTATTCCACCGTAATTGTGAAGCTCAGCATCCTGGAGTTGATCTTGCTGATTACATTGGAGAATTTCAGGTTCGGATCGCGGCTGTGCAGGTTACCCAGGCCCCATCCCATTTTAATTTCGGGTGTCATCACAAAATACTCGAAGTAGAAATGGAAGCCGATACCGGCATCAATTCCATAATCAAAGCGGTTCAGCTTCACCAGGTTCTCTGCCTTGCGGGCGCCGGCGTTGGCGGCCAGATCGTACTCAATTTTACCACCCGCAAACATGTATACTTTGAAGTTATTGATCCGGTCGCTGCTGAATTTAAGATGCACCGGTAAGGTGAGTGAAATAGACTGGATTTTCTTTTTGGTGATGGAATCCTCTCCATCCACCCTGTCGGGATACCGGAGGGTATATTCAAAAGCTTTTTCGGAGAAAGTAAGATCAAGCGGAAACGTACGCAGATCAAAGTGCTCGCCCAGCCGGAAGTTCACAAGCCAGGCCAGGTTAATACCGGTACTGTTAATACTTTCGGCCACCATTACACTATCCTGTTGCAGAAAGTACGGGTGATGAGTGAAGCTGAAATGAGAGCGGTTCATCCCCAGATTGATCCCGAAGTGAATTTTTTTCTCATCATGATCGGGAAGATTGAGCCCGTCTCTTAACTGTGCCATTCCGAAAAACGGGCAAATGAGAATAACAGTCAGTAGTAGTTTTATTTTTCTCCGCAATAAATGCTGCATATTCCTAAACTCAAAGGTTTACTGTACGTATTCCGGTATCCCAGGTTATCCAGGATCGCCGTAAAATTTTTTCCTTCCGGAAATTTCTGAATTGATTCGTCGAGATATTGGTATGCGCTGCGGTTTTTCGAGAATAATTTACCCACATTCGGGGTGACGATCTTCATGTAGATATTGTAGACAAATTTAATACCAGACATTTTGGGGCAGCTGAATTCCAGCACCATTAACCGCCCTCCAGGTTTCAGCACCCGCCGGATCTCGGCCAGGCCTTTTTCCAGGTTCTCAAAATTGCGTACCCCAAATGCCACGGTCACCGCATCAAACGTATTATCATCAAAGTTTATTGTTTCACTATCGCCTTTTAACAGTTGGATAGTGTTCTGTAAACCAAGCTTTTCTACTTTTTTCCGGCCAATTTCCAGCATTCCTTCGCTGATATCAATTCCGGTAATCTGGTCGGGCTTTAGTATACCAGATGCCATGATGGCCATATCTGCTGTACCGGTAGCCACATCCAGTAATTTTTTGGGCTGAATATCGGCCAGCCGGCGGATCGCTTTTTTCCGCCAGCGAACATCAATCCCGGCGCTGAGAAAACGGTTCAGGAAATCGTAACGGAAGGCGATATCATCAAACATTTCGGCTACCTGCTGTTTCTTGGCCTGCCCCGATTCCTTGTACGGAACCACTGTATCGTGTGCAAATTTTGTCACAGGCTGCAAAGATAGGTGGTTTTCAATGGATAGGAATTTCCGTGAAAAAAAGCAGGGGAATCAAACACCGGAAGATGCCGCTATAGAATTTTCGTTTTCCGGTATTGTTTGCCGCGCCTGCCATTCAACAAAAAATGCATGTAATTTTACATCCCTCATGCACCGAAAGGCCTTTATTCAATCACTGGTACCCTGGCTAACGGTACCGATAACCGGAGGTTTCACCATGCAACTGAACCAACTGAATAAACTCACCGGCACCCTCAGTGCCACTGAAAAAATGCCGGTGCTCTTCCTGGGCCATGGCAGCCCCATGAATGCCATCGAAGAAAATGAATTTGTAAAAGGATTCAGGGACACCGGCAAAACCATTGCCCGCCCCCAGGCCATCCTTTGCATATCGGCGCACTGGGAAACCAACGGCAGTTTTGTTACGGCCATGGAACATCCGCCCACGATTCACGATTTTGGGGGATTCCCACAGGCTCTTTATGATGTACAGTATCCGGCTCCGGGCAGTCCGGCACTGGCAAAGGAAACGGCTGAGCTGGTAAAGAAAACCACTGTTGGACTGGATCAGAAATGGGGACTTGATCATGGCGCCTGGAGCGTGATCAAACATTTATATCCGGCGGCAGATGTACCTGTGATCCAGATGAGCCTCGATTATACCAAACCGCCGCAATACCATTATGAACTGGCCAAAGAACTGGCCGCCCTGCGGAGCAAAGGGGTGCTCATCATCGGCAGCGGTAATATGGTGCACAACCTGCGGATGCTTGCCTGGGATAAGATGGATGCAGATAATTATGCGTACGATTGGGCGATGGAAGCCAGCACTAAAATGAAGCAGTATATCCTGAACGGGCAACACGACCTGCTCATGAATTACCGTTCCCAGGGCCGCTCCTTCGAACTGGCAATTCCCACTCCCGATCATTTTCTGCCGCTGTTGTATACGCTGGCGCTGAAAGATGAGAATGAACCGGTGAGCCTGTTCAATGATAAGGCTGTGGCCGGCTCTCTTACGATGACCTCGGTGCATATCGGCAAGGCCTGATACAGCAACCCTTCTGCAAAGACCGCCTGTACTAAGCCGTTCCGCCCTATCTTTGCGCCATGCAGATCCTGTCGGCCAAATATTTAGTAAGCAGTCCTGATTACGCGAAATGCCCCATCGCTGATAAGCCCGAGTATGCCTTTATCGGCCGTAGCAATGTGGGTAAGTCGTCCCTGATAAATATGCTCTGCAACAACGAAAAGCTGGCCAAAACCTCATCGGCGCCTGGCAAAACGCAGCTGATCAATCATTTCCTGGTAGAGTCGCTCAGTCCGCTGCCGGATCAGCCCGGCCAATCGGTTAAAGAAAGCTGGTACCTGGTGGATCTGCCGGGTTATGGCTTTGCCAAAGTGAGCCAGAGCAGCCGGCGCAAGTGGGAACAGATGATCGAAAACTACCTGCGTAAAAGGGAAAATCTTACCACTGTTTTTGTTTTGATCGATTCGCGGCACAGCCCTCAAAAGATCGACCTGGCCTTCCTCGAAAGTCTTAAGAAATGGCAGGTGCCCCTCTCCCTGGTATTTACCAAAAGCGATAAGGAGAACCAGCGCACCGTTAGTAAGCATGTGAAAGAATTCCTGGCTGCCATGACCACCACCTGGCAGTTTTTACCCCAGCACTTTATAAGCAGTGCCGTGAAAAAAAGCGGCCGCGATAAAATCCTCTCGGCCATTGCCGGCCTGAATACCGAATTCAAAATACCCAATTGATGGTATTGAAAGCCTGACCACCGGGCCTTTTATTTGCATAAAAAACATGCCACGCATTCTTTTCTTCCTGATGCTGTTTACCGGAGCTGCTGCAATGGGGCAAAGCAGCCATAAGGATCTTACGCAAATGAGTAAGGAAATTGAAGCTGCCCGTAAAAAGCTGGACAGTGAGATGAAGGCCAGCGACAGCATGCTGGCCCGTTCCACGCACCTGCTCGACTCGGCCAGCCTGGCCCGGCAGCAGGAGCAGAACAATAAAAACCTGAGTTATTTTGTAAAGGAATATAATGAACAGCAGCGGAAAAGAGAACAACAGATGTGGTTGCGGATCGGCCTGGGAATTGCCCTGCTCGTGCTGTTGCTGATAGGTTTGTTCCGGAAAAGAAAGAAAAAACAGCAGGCCTGAGTTTACGGGCTTACAGAATCGATACTATACGGATCGGGCCGGGTGAACACCCGGCCCGATCCGTGTAAAAGGCTTTATCAGTTTACCACTTTGTTGGCACAGCTGCTGCTGGCAAAGGCTTCGGGTTTGGCTTTGAAGGCAAATCCCATTCCGAGGATATAACCCATCGCTTCCCGCAGGGCCTCATTACTCTTAAACTGGGGATTGGTGTTGATGTCGGCATGTACTTCCATATCCACATCATAAAGGGTGAACAGATCACAGAGTTCATACGCGATTTCGATGCTTTTGGCCACTTCCACCAGCATCCGTTCTTTGATGCTGTAATGCTGAATTGTTTTTTCATTGTGAATGAACATGAAGCCTCCGTGTCCTTCGCGTAAAAAAACAATCACCGTGGCAAATTCTGTTTCATGGCCTTTTACCTGGCTGTCGGTACCAATACATACCTTCAGGCGATAGCCGGCATCGCTTTCTTTTTTGATGGCCTGTTCCACGGCCTCCTTGATGGGTAACCGGATAGGATCTCCGTTAAATTTTCTCCATAACATAGGCGGGGGTTTTCGAAAGTTACTGAATATAACGGTTTCCACCCGCCCCGATTTTTCAAGAAATTGTTATTTATGTGCATAACCCTTCCCTCCCGGGCATAAAAAAGGGGAGTAGCCCCTAACGCTACCCCCCAACTTTCACATGAATCTACCTTACTGTTTTATAATTCTTTCAGTTTGTCTTTGATCGTCGTTAAAGAGTTGTATGATATACATGCCTGAAGGCAGGTCGTTCACATTCAGTTTATTTACGCCTTTTAAGCCGGCTCCCTGGCTGAGGGAACGTCCGTTGATATCGCTCAGCAGGAACTTATAGGCATTGGGGGCATTGATGGTGATCTCATTCTGTACCAGCGTGGATACATAAAATGCTTTATCGGTGCTGCTCACCCCGTTAAGGGCAATTACATTGGAAAAAGCGGTCTGGTTGATCACAGAGGTTACTTTTAACCGGTAGTACAGCACACTGTTCTGGTAAGAAGCATAGGAAAACTGCACGGCCGAAGGATCAACCGAAGCCAGTGAATTGAAATGAATGCCGTCGGCAGATGATTCGATCACCAGATTTTTCACCGGCTCATCTGCAATGATCTTCCAGCTCAGGTTATGCCGGCCTTTATCGGCGGTGCCGGTGAGGCTCACCTCGTGTATCGGCAGGGGACCGCTGAAGCCGCTGAGAGTATAAGAGCCCAGGCTGCCATACTCGCTGATATTGGTATTACCGGTGCCATCCAGGCGCAGGTAATAGGTACCCGTTGTAAGCATGGTATCAATAGTAACACTCATCGTGGCCTGCGGATCATAACTGCGGATCAGTGTGCCCGCGGCATTGAACATATCCACTTTTATATCCAGGTTGGCACCCGAAGAATTGGCGCCAACACTGTAAGGAATGGCCGTGATATGAATATTTGCGTTATTGGTAAGAACCAGGCGGAACGCATCCCTGTCGGCATCAGTAGTGATAATACCACTGATATTGAAGCTGCTGGCCGGTAATGCATAGGCGCTGTTGTCCAGGTTTTCATTGAAATCGTCCGGGCGGTAGCCAAAACCATTTTGGGTTACGATGGTGGAAAGATTATCCTGCATTACGGTACAACCCCAGGGAGTGGCGCCGTTATTCCAGTTACTCATGTTTTTATAATAGCTGTTGCCCATGATCGGAGCCCAGCCGGTTTCACCGCTGCCCACACCCGGGTTATATTCCTGCAGGGGCACATCGCAGTTGGAGGCATCGTATTTCGACTGGTGATCCAGTCCCACACCATGGCCGCTTTCGTGCGAACAGCATTCGGCCACCATTTTCGGACTATTGGGACCCAGGCGGTCGCAGAACACAAAGCCCGGCGAATCATCACCCGACGTGAAGGAACCGATAAAACAGGCGCCGCCTACACCCGGGCACCAGGCGCTGGTAGGTGTTACAATCATACGCAGGCGCTGATTTACAGGTGCATTCAGGAATACGGTAGAGTCGGTGGTAATATTTACTGCAAAGGGACGATAGTCTTCCGAAACCCGGTTGAATATCTCAGTAATCTGCACATCATTTAATCCCGAAGCGGCTGCATAAATCGTGTTGTAGTTATTCATGGCATTCCAGAGGGTACCGTTAACCGTATGCCCGTCGAAATCGAGGTATATAGTAGCCGGTGAGCTGGGATAGCTGTTCAGTTTAGGAATACTGAAAGCCGGTAAGGAAATAATGACCATTGCAAGCAGTAGTAAAGTAGAAAGCTTTTTCATGGTTCAGTGGTTTTTTGGATTCATGGATGATAGGAAAGTCAGGTAAGCGCTAAGCAGGTGTCTTTAATTGGCGCACACCTGCAAAAATCTGTCGGTTTGGATTTTGGTTAAGGTATAGCCACCAGCCGCATTCTTCTTCAGTTCATACCCGTCGAAATAATCTTTATTGAAGATGTGGCCGCTGTAGGTAACTGTGTTATCGCGGTTAATGCGCCGGGTAATATTCAGCACGGAATTATGGAAATAGGCCGACTTCACCATAACCGTTTGCAGGTTATCGTATTTGCTGGCGCTGAAATTGATATTCCCGGGGAAATTAAAGGCGGTGGAAAAAACCACATTGATATCCTGTCCGGCAGGTGCGGAAAAAATCCTGGCCAGTTCGGCTTCGGTACAGGTAATTACATTGGGATAAGCATCAAACTGTTTGGGCTTGGATGTTCCGGGCGTTTGAGCATTCGTCCGGGTGGCAGAGAAAATAATCAACAACATCCATGCGCAGAAAGCAAGGCGTTTCATGGTATTGAATTTGGTTTCAGAGATAGTTGGATAACGAGTTCTGAAAATAGAAACGTCTCTTTGTGCCGGTTAGTATGCCGGAACAAAAAAATAATCGCTGTGGGAGCGAATTGTGGCTGAAAAACGACAGGCAACAGCCCTAGTACTGACCGCTGGCCAACAAAACCAGGGTGCAGGCTTCCTGGGGAATGATATTATTATTTTTTGCTATATTGTAGAGCTCCTCATTCTCGGTTCCCGGGTTGAAAATAATACGGCGGGGATGCAGGGATACTATATAATCATAATATTGTTTTTGCAGTTCCGGGTTCAGGTAAAGCGTAACCGTATCAACCCCTTCCAGGGCCGGCAGCCCGGTTTGTACAGGCGTGGTTCCGATCATACCCGGTTTGCGGCCGATAGCTACCACCGGGTGTTGCTGCTGCTGCAAGCGGTTAACTGCCAGGTAACTGTAACGGGCCGGGTTTTCGGAGGCCCCCAATACCAATGTGAGTTTACTGTTCATGTTAAAAATCTTGCTTTTAATGCAGGCGTGGGAATCATGCATTCCTGCCGCCGGCCAAACCATTTATACCGGTTGCGGGCTATCCAGTTGTAAACCCCGTCCCGTATAAATGCCGGTACGATGATAAATCCATATAATAAGGGCCAGCCGCCCCGGAGATAGCGGCAAACCCGCAGCGCCGCCGCAGAGCGGGTATACAATTTATTGTTTTCCACCAGTACAAAACTATCCAAAGCCCTGACGGTTGCCGGCGCCTTTTGCAGGAGAGTTTGCGCCGTTCCGGATTGCAGGGCCGCAAAAAGAAAAACAGCCCGTTTATCTCTTTTGATGATGAACTGAACAGCGCTGTTGCAAAGATTGCAAACACCATCAAATAATATTACCGGTTGTTCTTTCATCCCGTTTACAAAATTAAAACAAATGATAGCGCCGCCGTTCAGTGTGATCCACAATCTCCTCCAGGGCCTCTTTTAAACCCGGGTACCGGAAACGGAAACCAGTTGCCAGTATCCGGGCGGGATATACCCACCTGCTTTTCAGTACCAGCTCTGTTTCTGTACCCACAAAAACCGCTCCTGCTTTCAGCAGCCAGGCGGGCGCCGGCAACCCGGATTTACACCCCGTAACGTCCCGCAAGGTTCGCATAAAACCGGAATTTGTTACAGCACCCGGACTGCAGCAATTAAAGGTTCCCTCCAGTTCAGGGTGTTCAAACAGCCAATCAATCATCCGGCAGGTATCGGTAACATGCACCCAGCTGTATCGCTGATCCCCCCTGCCCTGCCGCCCTCCCAATCCAAATTTCAGCAGGTTGAAATAAGGGATCATTACTCCGCCGGCGCCCAGGGTAATGGCCATGCGAAGGGCAATCTTCCGGGTGAAGGGCGTACGCTCTTCGTAAAAAGTTTGCTCCCATTTCCGGCAAACCTGCACGCTGAAATCGTTGGCAAAATTGGTGAAGGTTTCATCACGGGGCGTATCCGTGGCATGCGGATAAATAGTGGCCGAAGCCGCGTTGATCCACAATTTAGGCGGCTGAACGGCTTTGCGTACCGCTGCGCCCAATGCGCTGGTGGAGCGGGTACGACTTTCAAAAATTTCCTTTTTATTGGCATCGGTATACCGGCAATTAACGGTTTTCCCTGCCAGGTTTACCAGCAGATGAGCCCCATCCAGTTCCTTTTCCCATTCTCCGGATCCGGCCGCATCCCACTGTACATAGCGTATTTGGCCCTGCAGGGAAGCCGGGATATTATTTTCACCAAATGCATTTGTTTTCTGGTGCGGAAGCCGGCGGGTAAGAACGATCAGTTCATTACCGGCACCCCACCAGTTGCAAAGCGCCTGTCCGATAAAACCCGTACCACCGGCAATTACAATCTTTTTATTTTTCATTTGAAGGACAGTTGTTGACAAAAAGAATTCAGTTTATTTCAGGTAAGAAAGCGGGCGGCGCATTTTTACATACAGCTCTTCGTAACAAATCCAGGTATAATAAACAGCCATAAACGGAGCCGTAAAAAGCAGCACCCAGTAAGCTCCCATTGGCAGCGTAATCACTGAGGCCAATGCTATCCAATGATATACCCTCCGCTGGCCCGTTGAATGGGTAAACCAGCGCCCAAATTCATGTACCAGCATACTGATCACCTGCCAGCCCCCCACCACAAAATAGCCGGCTAATAAATATTGAGAGCTGCTAAACAAGGTAAGCGCCCCATATACCCCGATCAAAACAATGCTGATCCACATGTCGAAGGTCTTAAAGGTTTTCATAATCGTAGTTTTTAAAATTTCAGAAAAAAATGAAAGTATAATTCCAAATAAAAACCGCAGAGCGGTTTTGGCTATCCGGCAGGACCGGGATTATTTAAAGAACTTCAGCAGCGTACCGGTAAACCAGTTTTCCTCGGCCTTCACCATCACATCCAGCATCTTATCAGCCTGCCCGCCGAATTTGCGGATACTGCCAACGGTATCCAGGAATTGCTTTACTTCACGGTCTTTTTTATTTTCCTCGATATCCTCCAGCTGGCTCAGTAATTTCAGCATTGGATCCAGTTCTCTTTTTTTACGTTCCCGTACAATCTGGGTGGCCACTTTCCAGATATCCTTTTCGGCATTGAAAAACTCTTTCCGCTCACCGGGTATCAGCACCCGTTGCACCAGCCCCCAGTCGATCAGTTCGCGGGTATTCATATTCACATTACCCCGGCTGATATTGAGCTGGTCCATGATCTCATCCTGTGTCAGCGGATCCGGACTCACCAGCAGCAGGGCATGTATCTGCGCCATCGTGCGGTTAATCCCCCAATGGGAAGCGAAGGCTCCCCAATTGCTGATAAACTGTGCTTTGGCTTCGGCAAGTTTCATGGAAAACGTTTTACCCCGTAAAGGTAAAAGTATTTTTGAATTTTCAAAAGTTTTTGAAAATTATTTTTTACGCAGAGCGCCAGCCACCCCCACTGCCAGTAAAAAAAACAAGGCCAGTCCAACAGCCCAGCGGGCAACCGGCCACAATACAGGGGCAAATGCCTGGTGGGTGATACGGGCCCAGGCAGCCACTACCCAGGCTATAAGAGCTACCACCAGCAGGAGCAGCGACAGGCGGAAAATTGACATACTTGTTTCCTTTATTTATTGCATGGAGTGGAGGGCAATCCTGTTACCTTCGCTGTCGAGGATCATCGCCCAGAAACCTAAGTGCTGGTCGGGAGAAATAGCCGTTTTTTCCACCAGTATTGTTCCGCCGGCATCCGGCACCCTTTCGAGCTGTACCTGCAAATCGGGCTGGCAATTCAGATACAGGAGGGCTCCCTCAGCCGAGGGTTTGTAAACCGCCGGGTTATAAACGATGGCCCCTCCTACCTTTCCGCCGGGCTGATCGTATAAAAGAAACCCCATCCGGTTGGGTCCCATCATCATATCGGGCATCTGGTAGGCAAAAATGGTTTCATAAAATTTTTTAGCCCGGTCAAAATCAGCTACCGGTATTTCAAACCAGTTCAGTGCATTTCCTAATTCCATGGTATTTAGTTTAAGATTCTAATTTACAGGGAATACAGAAGAGTTCCCTACCGCTGGTGTAAACGGGAGAGCGGAGCTGGCAGCGGTTATACAACGATCTTTGCTGCCCGTTCCGTTTTACAAAAAAAGAGATACCCGGGGGATATCTCTTCATAAAATATACTCACGGTGATTTTACACCAGCATCGTAACGGGGTTCTCCAGGTATTTTTTCAGTGTTTGCAGGAAAGCAGCGCCCACAGCTCCATCCACCGTGCGGTGATCGCAGCTTAACGTAAGCTTCATCACATTGCTCACGCCAAAACCACCGGCTGTTTTCACCACCACTTCCTTGATACGGCCCACAGCCAGTATGGCGCTGTCGGGCGGATTGATAATGGCGGTAAATTCTTCGATATCCATCATTCCCAGGTTGCTGATGGTAAAGGTATTACCGCTGAATTCCTGGGGCTGCAGTTTTTTGTCTTTTGCCTTTCCGTATAATTCTTTTGTTTCGGCGGCAATCTGCGAAAGCGTCTTCTGATCGGCAAAGCGGATCACCGGCACAATCAACCCGTCGGGGGTGGCAACGGCGCTGCCGATATGAATATGATGGTTCTGCCGGATAAAATCTCCCATCCAGCTGCTGTTCACCACGGGATGCTGGCGCAACGAAAGGGCAGCGGCTTTGATAATAATATCATTGAACGATATTTTGGCCGGACTGATCTCATTCAGGCTGGTACGGGCCTGCAGGGCGTTATCCATGCACACTTCCATGGTAAGATAAAAATGCGGGGCGCTGAATTTGCTCTCGCCCAGCCGGCGGGCAATGGTTTTGCGCATCTGGGTAAGCGGAATATCCGTAAAGCCCTCCTGTCCGGTTACGGCAACCGCTTGCAGAGCGCTTGCTGTATTGCCAGCAGCAGCTGCCACAGGTGTTGCAGCGGGCACATAACTGTCCACATCTTTTTTGGTAACCCGGCCACCATCACCGGTACCGGCTATTTTACTGATGTCGATTCCCTTTTCAGCGGCCATTTTTTTGGCCAGTGGTGAGGCCTTCACACGCTGGTCATCCCCGGCAGTTGCAACTTCGGCTGCCTGTGCAGTTACCGTTTGCGAGCTGCCGGCACCAGACCCGGTACTGCTGGTTCCGGAAGGAGAACCACCCGCCGCGGGCTGACCGGCTTTCTCCGCAGCCACATAAGCGCTTACATCGGTTCCCGGCTTGCCTACAATGGCAATGATCTCGTTGATTTTAGCGGCTTTCCCGGCCTCCACACCTATATAAAGTAAGGTTCCTTCTTCATATCCCACCACTTCCATGGTGGCTTTATCGGTTTCCACTTCGGCCAGCACATCATCACTTTTCACCGTATCCCCAATCTTTTTATTCCAGGCAACGATCTTTCCTTCGGTCATGGTATCGCTCAGCAGCGGCATGCGGATTTCTTTGGCGCCGGCCGGCAGTTCCACCCGGGCGGTGCTGGCAGCAACCGGTGCAGCGGCAGGAGCAGCAGGAGCAGAAACGGCAGATGTGGCAGCGGGTGCAGCAGGGGTATCCAGCAATCCGCTGAAATCTTCACCGGCCTTACCCACGATCGCAATTATCTGGTTCACTTTGGCGGCTTCTCCAGCCGGTACCCCGATGTGTAACAATACCCCATCAGCATAGCCCACCACTTCCATCGTGGCTTTATCAGTTTCCACCTCGGCCAGTACATCATCACTTTTCACCTTATCACCCACCTTCTTGTTCCATGTAATGATTTTCCCTTCGGTCATGGTATCGCTCAAAAGCGGCATGCGGATCACTTCAGCCATAACTATTTGTTTCTGATTTATAAATTGAGGCCCGAAATTAAGGCAAATTGAGGAAAAGAGCAGCGCTTGTACTAATAATCCAGTTCCAGCCGCAGCCGGTCTTTCAATTCTTTTACCAGGGGATATTCTTCTATTATTTTGAGATACTGCTCTTTGGTATTCAGCGGTTTTTCCCCGGGTTTTTCGGGTTCGGCGGTTTCTTCAATGATCACAGTATAGGTAAGCTGGCGGTTGCGGAAATAGGCCTGCAGATGGTCGGTAAGGGCAGCCCGCTCCTGTTCCACAAACTTTTGCTGGATATTACTGCCCGTGATGATCAGGGCCGTATTCTCATCCACCACGTTCAGCCGGGCCATTTTAAAGTTGGTAACGGCCGAGTGGTTTTTCTTATGTACCAGTTTTTCTATGAATGCTCCCCAGGCCAGGTAGAGTTCTTCCTCGGTAAGGGGCTTTATTTCGGCCTGCCCGTTTTTATGCTGGTTGCTTACCTGCTGGCGGATTTTGGCCAGGGAACCCAGGGCAGCCTGCGATTTAGCAGCCGTGGCTGCTGTGCTGTTAACCGGAGCGGCGGTTGTATTTACAGGTGATGATACGGGAGATTCGATGGTTAGTTTAGCCCCCTTTTCCCGGCTTGCAGCGGAGGATTGCCCGCCGGTTGCGGGCGCCTGCCCCGCGGGCTCTTCCCGCTTAACAAAACCCAGTTTCCGGAATGCAACCGGCCGGGCTGTGTCAGTCAGTTTTTTTTTTACTACCCCACCATCAGCGGCTGAGATTTCAATTGCCTGCTGCAGGTAGCTCAGTTTTATCAGAGCCAGTTCCACATGCAGGCGTTTGTTACGGGCCTGCTTATAATTGATACCCGCATCATTCAGCACATTCAGGGCGGCGATGAGCCAGCCCGAAGCGGTTTTTTTAGCCGTATCGATGTATTTCTTTTTAAAGTCTTCAGCCACTTCCAGTAATACCGCAGCTTTGGCATCCTTGCTCACCAGCAGGTTACGGATAAATTCCGAAAAACCTTCCAGCAGGGTATCGCCTTCAAAACCCTTCTGGTTGATTTCATCATATAAAAGCAGGGCCTCGCTCAGCTGCTGTTGCTGCATATGCTCCAGCAGGCGGAAATAGTAGTCTTCGTCCAGGATGTTCAGATGCTCAAGCGTATTGGCATAGTTGAGTTCACCATTGGTAAAACTCACAATCTTATCCAGGATACTGAGCGCATCCCGCATACAACCCTCGCTCTTCTGGGCAATGATATGCAGGGCTGCTTTATCGGCCCTGATATGTTCCTTATCGCAGATCTCCTGCAGGTGCTCCACCGTATCGTTATTGGTGATGCGTTTAAAATCAAATATCTGGCAACGGCTCAGGATGGTGGGTAATATCTTATGCTTTTCGGTGGTGGCCAGTATGAAGATGGCATAGGGCGGCGGTTCTTCCAGGGTTTTGAGGAAGGCATTGAAAGCCGAGGCGCTGAGCATGTGCACCTCGTCCACAATATATACTTTGTATTTTCCGGCCTGCGGGGCAAAACGAACCTGGTCTACCAGGCTGCGGATATCATCCACCGAGTTATTACTGGCCGCATCCAGTTCATGAATATTCAGCGAAGTGCCGGCATCGAAAGATACACAACTGTTGCAGGTATTACAGGCTTCGCCTTCAGCACTGCGGTTTTCGCAGTTGATGGTTTTAGCCAGGATACGGGCACAGGTGGTTTTGCCCACACCGCGGGGGCCACAAAATAAAAAAGCATGGGCCAACTGGTTATTGTTGATCGCATTTTTAAGTGTGGTGGTGATGTGCGACTGCCCGATCACCGTAGAAAAATTCTGCGGACGGTACTTCCTGGCCGAAACAATGAACTTATCCATGAGCCGCTAATTTCGTATTTCCCAACGGATTTTCCGTAAAGGTTTATTATTATTTTATCACATCATCACCGTAAAGAAACGGGAAGGAAAGATGTTGCGGAGCCATTTTGCACTCCCATTTTCAAATTAATAAGGGGTGCCGCTGAAACTCTTTATTCCTGTCGAACAGGTACCGGTAAGTAGCCAGGTTCCGGCTGCGGAAGGTATCGCCCAGGCCTTCGGCCACATTGATCATTTTAGGATTGAAATCGCCGATCCACTGCATTTCATAATCCTTATACAAAACAGGGTTTACCTGTATCACCCTGGCACATTCCCCGATGATATAGGAATCCACGCCCTTTCCCTGCCATTCGGGCACCACACCAAAAACCAGTCCTACAAACTTACGGGTACGCCTGAATTTTTGCCGCCATACAAACTCCAGCTTCTGGAGGAGTCCGAATTTACCGTTAAAGTGTTTGAAATACTCGTTGATATCGGGGAGGTTGACAAACATGGCAACGGGCTCCTTCTTATAATAAGCAAAATACACCACCCGCTCGTCCATCACGGGTTTCATCTTTTTGAACATGATCAGCACCTGTTCTTTGGCCAGCTGCTTCAGTCCGCCATGCCCGGCCCAGGCCTTATTATAGATAGTGGTAAAATCAGCCGCATATTTCTCCAGGTTATTTTTCCGGATCAGCTCCATGCTGAAGTCGGGATTAGCCGCCAGGGCCGCATGCCTGTCGATAGTTTTTTGAGAAATCCTTTTTTCTGCATCCAGTCCAAAACAAACCTGGTTAAAAAACACTTTAAAACCATATTGCTCAAAGAGGTTAACGTAATAGGGCGGATTATAGTTCATACAGTAGAGTGGTGCAAAATACCCCTCGGTAATCAGTCCCCACCAGCGATCCCGTTCACCGAAATTGATAGGTCCGTCCATCGCTTCCATTCCTTTTTGCTGCAGCCAGTTACGGGCAGTATCAAATAAGAGGTTGGCGGCAGACTGATCATTAATACATTCAAAGAAACCCATCCCGCCAACGGGCACATCATCGCCCTTGTTCTTGTATTTCTTATTGGTGAAAGCAGCCACACGGCCGGACAGTCGCCCCTGTTCATCCCTGAGAATCCAGCGCTCCGCCTCCCCAAAGCGAAAGGCCTTGTTTTTATTGGGGTCGAATACTTCGTTGATATCCTTATCCAGCGGGCGGATCCAGTTGGGGTCCTTCCCATTGATGGTTACTGCCACCTGCAGGAATGCCCGGGCTGTTTCCGGAGTATTGACAGGTATTATTTGCATAGGCATTTTTGAAACGCAAATATAGCAACATAATCCGCTGCGGGCGGGTACTGTATCAGGCCGAAAGCCCGGCCTGGTATTCGAGCATTTTTTTGAAATGCAGGAACCGGTGCAGGGTCACCTGTTCGAAGGTATCACCCATAACCCGGTGAAGTTCTCTTAGTTCGTAGTCGAAAAAGTTATTGCCGTTAAAATAGACATAGGTGGCCGAAAGATATTTTTCGCAGAGTATTTTCAGTTCGGGCGCTTCATCCAGGGTGCCATCATCGTAATAAGCCCGCAGTTGCTCTTTAAATTTTTTTTCCTTTCCTCTCATCAGGTTCACCACATTCTGTGCATCGGATGTGCTGAACTGGCGGCCGCTGAATATTTTCTGTAACTGCTCCATGATCATTCCAATCTGTTCGCCATAGGCCGTTGCTGATTTGCTTTGCGTTGTAAAAATTTCACACCAGGCTTTCCACTGTGTTTCCCCGCCCTTTTCGCGGGCCTGCCGGGCAAAAAGGCAAAACACCTGCTGGTCGGTGGTTTGCAGCAACTTCTGCTGTTCCGCCATTTCATTTTCCAGTAGGGCAATCACTGTTGTTACTTTAGCGGCCGGGTATTTCTGCCCGTCGAAATCAAAAGAGCGGGTAGCTGCTTTTCCTTCCTTAATCATGTTAAGCAGGGCCAGGTCATTATTATTTTTTTTGATGGCAGCGGGAAGGCCCTGGGCCGAAGGGGTGAGTATATCTTCCAGTGTTGTCGGGGTCCTGTTCTCATCGCACCCGTCAGGGTTGATTTCATCGGGCATCCGGGCGCCGAAATAGTCGTTATAAACTCCCGGCAACTTATACCTGTCGTGCTGCGCCCTGTAAAAAATATCAAAATCGGCCGGGTCAATTTTTGTGCACTCGCTTGTAGGCAGCTCGGAATAGAGGCCGCTGGTCATTTGCAGTTGGAGGGCTTCTCTGTCTTTAAACAGAACCCAGGCAGGCTCATTAACCGGAGGCACTTCCACCTGCAGGGCATTGAGTTGCCGGGTACGTTCTTCGGTGGTGGGGTGAGACGCCCACTGGTCTTTGAAGTTCACCCGGCTGCTCAGGAGTTCATCCAGCACCTCACGGGTTATCACCGGCAACCCGTTCTCGGTTGGCAAACGATGTTCGCCGGCAACATAGGCCATTACCGAGCGATGATCGGCGTATACATTGCCGGCTATTTTTTTATCCCGGAACAGATCATTGTAATTACTCAGCGTGGCCTGGTAACAGGAACTGCTCAGTTCCACCCGCCGCAGGGCGCTGATGCAGTTATTGGCGCCGCTGACACTGGCTGCCACCGCATCGGCATGAAACTCCATCTCCCGGGAAAGCCGCATATAATTTTTGTTGATGAACCCGTACATCACCCGGAGGATAAGCTGGATGGTGCTTACAATGCCCACGGTGATATTGGCAAACAGGGCAAAATAACCGCTTACACTTCCCCATTGCTGAAGGGCGTTTCCATACCCCTCGTTTTTATAAAGCATATTGAAGATGACCTGGTTCACATTATAAACAAAACTGCCCAGTTTCATACTCCGCTGCGAAAAATGACCAAACTCGTGTGCCAGCACGGCCTTGAATTCGGAGAGGTTCAGTGAGTTCACCAGGGCCAGGCCCACCTGCAGGTTTTTTTTCACCGGAAAAAACATACTCCAGAAGCTGCTGTCGTAGAAAACGCAGGCATTCACTTCGGGTGATAAATAAATATGTTTGGGGAACTGTGTTTGCGTATCCCGGCTGATCTGCCGTATGAAGGCAAAAAGCTGCGGCTGCCCGGCCTCGCTGATCTCCTGCATGCCGGAACGGTCGTACCGGTTCACCGCGAAAATAAATTTCACCAGGAAGGCAAAAACCATGATACCCAGGCCCATCAATCCCAGTCCGAGCATGAGCGTGATAAAACGCGGATACGTAGCGATAATCCAGAAACCCGCCCAGGCGCAGCCAATGGTTAAAGCTATGGCCATGGCAATGAGCAGCAGGTACACAGCAAAGAAAATAATTATTGAAAACAGCACCCAGGTCACTTCTTTTTTGAAGGCAGCAGAAGGCTGGGTAACGGCGGCCGGTACAGCGGCCGGGTTAGGAGGGTAAAGATCAGTTGTCATAGCAGTATTTGAAGCAAGATAAAAAAAAGCCGGTAAATGATTACCGGCAGTATCCTACTAAAATGCAATGCATCAGCGCACTTTCAGCATGGCTTTCACCTGCTGTAAAGCACCGTTCTGGAGGCGCACATAATACACAGCGGCGGGCAGGTTACCGCTGTCGAAATTATAGGTATAGGAGCCGGCAGGCAGGTCGGCATCCACCGGGGTGCTCACCAGGCGGCCCATGGTATCAAATACCTGCAGCAGCAGGTGGCCTCCATCCGATTTATAAATAATCTTACAGGATTGTGTGAAGGGACTGCCCCATATTTCCAGGTAGCTGTTGCCAGCCGTACTGGGCGTTACGGGCTTGCAGGCGCTGCTGTTCACCAGGGGGAGCGACTGGTAATTTTTCAGCATCACCTGCTGCAGATCGGCGCTTTTTACGCACAACCAGTTTTCTAACAGAGTGGCGTATACGCTTCTGAAATCGTACTGCATGGTGATATTATCGTTCACCGATACATTCGCGGGTATATAAGGGTTATCCCCCAGCACCGCCGGGATCACATTCTTTCCAAATAAAAACAGCGGGGCGGCAGCACCATGATCGGTTCCCACACTGCTGTTGCTTTTTATGCGGCGGCCAAATTCCGAGAACGTCATCCCCACCACCCGTTCTTCCACACCCAGGAATTTCAGGTCGTCCTGGAAGGCTTTGATGGCATCGCTCACATTTTTCAGCAGCGTGGCATGGGCGCCGGTAGTACTGTCGTTGGTATTGGTTTGCAGGGAATGGGTATCAAAACTGCCGTAATTTACCATGTAGAGCCGGGTTTTGAGACCGCCTTTTACCAGGCGGGCCACAATTTTCAGCTGATCGGCCAGGGGGTTATTGGCCGGATAGGCCGCCTGCTGGGTAACATTGGCGGCCGCCGCTTTTACCACCGTGGCATACTGCGAAGTTTGTTTGGCCACCATGCGGATAAATTTCAACTCTTTTCCGGCATTGTTATTCGGTGCCGGATCTTCCACCCCGCTGAGCAGGTTATAAAAACTGGTGGGATTGGTGATGCTCATACCCATACTCACCGCCGGCCCCTGGAAGGTAAGCGAGGTGGTGGAGCCGATCTGGATCCCCAGCGGATCGGGCATATCATTATTGGGATAACCTACGGGAAAATTAGGATACTCATAATTCAGGTAACGGCCGCCCCAGCCGGTGCTGATTACTTCACTGCTGTCGGAGGCGCTCATCCAGATATCCGTGGCACGGAAATGCGAAAAGCTGGGACTGGGATAGCCCACAGACTGCACCACGTTGAGTTTGCCTTCGTCATAGAGGGCCTTCATGCCGGTCATGGCCGGGTTAAGGCCCGTTTTACCGGTGAGCGGTAAAATTTTATTCTGCGGGATGGCAATATTACTGCGGGCATTAAAATAATTGCTGTAATTATCAAGGGGGATTACGGTATTGAGTCCGTCGTTTCCGCCGTTCAGCTGCACAATCACCAGCACATGATCAGTGGGTGTGGCCTGGCCGAGTAACTGCATCAGGGGAGAATCGGCCGCAAATGCTTTCACCGAAAAGCCGTTCAGCACCGTCGGTAAAATAGTGGCCGGGATGGTATTGAGTAAGAAGTCCCTTCTTTTCATTGCTTGTTTTTTAAAGATCAGGATAATTGATATTCGGCCAGCTTCATCAGGTATTGATAAAGGTCACGCAGTTTTGTTTTTACAATATTTGCGTTGGTGGTATCATTCGGATTGGCGATCCAGGCATTCCAGGCATTGGTCCAGTAATAATCACTGGTTTGTCCGCCCAGGATGATATCTTTCTTCAGCTGATCTTTGGAAGCCTGTGTAAGCGGCAGCCGCAGCAAATAAAAAATGGAGTCGCTCACCAGTGCATTCGGGTCGCCGGGATTGGGCAGTGATTTTGCGAAAAGGGTGGGGTCGATGCGGATATTTTTGCCGTTACGGGTGAACCCCGTGAGGAGCATCTGATCGCTGAACTGGTTGCGCTTGGGAAAAGTATCCGAGTTGATCCAGATTTCATGAAACTGGGGAGCCTGGTAATAGGCCGGCCAGCCTGCCACATTGGGCGGATCGCCCAGTTCCTGCTGCAGCAGGATGGCGAAATAGCCAATCAGCAGCCAGGTATCATAGGCGCCTGCATAATCGGTGGTAACCGAAGGAAACACCACGCTGAATTCGCGGCAGAGCCCCACCAGCATATCCACCGGGTTTTTGATCAGGCATCCCTGGTTGGCTGCATCAAAAAAATGCTGGCTCTTGAACAGGGCGGCCAGCACCGGTTTGATCTCGTAATTATTGGCCCTGAAAATCTGTGCCAGGGGGGCAATCACATTGGCTTCCGTAGCTGCATCAATTTCGTAATACACGAACCAGCGGTATAATTTACGGCAGATATGCAGGGATACATTATCTACACTGAAGATCATATTCAGCAGATCTGTCAGTTCCAAATCGCCGGCCGTGGCACCGGAGCGGCCGGTGATAACCGTATTGTTGTAAAAAGAAGAAAACTGTTTATTGCCGGTATCATGGCGGGAGGGGGTGAATACGGCCGTATTGGTGGTGCCGTTAATCTGCCAGCCGGTGAGCACGCGGGCCGCTGCTTTTACATCGGCTTCCGAATAGGCCTGGGTGGCATTATCAGCACCCTTTCCCACGGTAAATAATTCCTGTAATTCCCGGCCATAATTTTCATCCGGTGCGGTATTGGTATTGAGGTAACCATTCTGATAGCGCAGCATTCCGGTATTGAGCGTCATCTCCCTTACAAAGGTTTTAAAATTGCCGAGGGCATTTTTGCGCAATACCACATTATTCTGGTAACACCAGATGGCATAATCAATCACCTGTGTTTCGGTAGAAAAATGATTGTGCCAGAACAAGGTCATCTTCTCCAGGATATTTCTTTCCTGGCTGATGATCTGACCCATCCACCAGGTTTTGAAGGAAACGGTCCTGTTGAAATTTACAGAGCCATCCGTGGTGTTGGTGTTCACCCATGTCTGACCAGCTGGGATGGCAATATCCGGATCCCCGGCCGTGGTGGAGCTGGCATAATTTTTAACAGGAGGCGATGGCTGCGTTTGTGCGGTGGTAACATTGAGCAGGTAATCCACGGCCTGCTGCATCGTCATGGCTTTGAAAAAATCAATGTCCGCTTTTTTGGCGCCAAACAGGGTTCGTTTGAGCAGGTGGATCACTTCGTTCTCTGTCCACGGACCCGTATAAGGATCAATCCCACTGAGAGTACGGTAGGGAGAGGCGGAGGCAGTTAGCGGTTTTTTTCTGGCTTTCCCGGGGGAAAAGAAATCTCTTCTGTCCATAGGCAGTAGGGTTAAGATGAGCAGCTTATATTATGGTTAAAAAACAGGTTATATGAAACTAACAGCCCCGGCTGTACCACTATTGCACGGAAAGATTTCTGGGGGATACGGAAATCTGCACAAAAAAAATGCCTGATTTTGCAATCAGGCACAACTTATAGTTTTTTTCACAATTAATCAATATTCTCGATGATACCGGCAATTCCCTGCCCGCCCCCCACACAGGCCGTCACCATGCCGTATTTTTTATTGAGGCGCTTCATATCATTCACAAGCTGGATGGTGAGTTTACAGCCGGTGCAGCCCAGCGGGTGCCCCAGGGCGATAGCACCGCCATTGATATTAACAATATCGGGATTGAGATTCAGCTGGCGGATTACGGCCAGCGACTGGGAGGCAAATGCTTCATTGAGCTCGATAAGATCAATCTGCCCCAGGCTCATGCCGGCCTGTTGCAGCACTTTCGGAACGGCTTCCACCGGGCCGATGCCCATGATACGGGGATGCACACCCGCACTGGCGCAGTTCACCAGCCGGGCAATGGGTTTGAGGCCCAGTTCGTTGATCATCCGCTCGCTCATCACAATCACAAAAGCCGCACCATCACTGGTTTGGGAAGAATTCCCCGCTGTAACCGATCCGCCCATGGCAAAAGCCGGTTTCAGTTTGGCCAGCCCTTCCGGGGTGGTGTCGGCCCGCACGCCCTCATCGGTATCCACCACAAAATTTTTCTTCTGTTTCTTCCCTCTCTCATCCAGGTATACCTGCTCGATGCTGATGGGCAGTATGCCCGGTTTAAAATAACCTTCACTGATTGCTTTGCCGGCCTTGAGGTGACTGTGGTAGCTGAAAAGGTCCTGGTCTTCCCGGCTGATATTAAATTCCTTCGCCACCGCTTCTGCCGTAAGGCCCATACTCAGGTAATAATCCGGTTCGTCTTTGGCAATAGAATAAGCCGGAACGGTCTTCCAGCCGGCCGTAGGTACCAGGCTCATACTCTCGGTACCACCGGCAATAATGCATTCGGCCATACCCGTTCTTATCTTGGCGGTAGCCATGGCAATGCTTTCGAGGCCGCTGGCACAGTAACGGTTGATGGTGATACCGGGTGCGTGGATACCCACTGCTTTGGCCGATATCATACGGCCCACCTGCAGGCCCTGCTCGGCTTCGGGAACAGCATTACCCACGATCACATCATCCACCCGCCGGGCATCCAGCTGTGGCACAGTGGCCAGCAGGCCTTTGATCACTTCAATGGCCAGGTCATCGGGGCGGGTAAAACGAAACCCTCCCTTTTTACTTTTGGTTACTGCGGTTCTGAAACCGGCTACAATATAGGCTTCCTGCATGGACGATTGTTTTTGTTTATTGTTCCTGGATCATAGCAGGGAGTTCACGGAAAAGAAGTTTTACCCATCCGGTGCTGCCTCCGGGAACTCTTTTCTATAACCCATCTGCTATTAGTTGTTTATGCAACTTTTGGGTATCAAAGTTATAATTTCTGTCCGAAAACAAAAAACGAAAACTCTGGCTTAATTTTACCGGGCATGTATAAATTACTCCGCTCCTTTTTATTCCTGTTTGATCCCGAACGGGTGCACTATTTTGCCATGCATGCCCTGCGCCTGCTTTGCGGTATCCCCGGGATGAAAAAAATAATCCATCACTACCATACGGCTGTACCGGCAACTGATCTGTCATGCTCCGTATTCAATATCAACTTTCCCAACCGGGTAGGACTGGGAGCCGGTTTCGATAAAAATGCACATTACCTTAATGAGCTCGAGGCACTTGGATTCGGCTGTGTGGAGATCGGCACTGTTACGCCGCTGGCTCAGCCGGGCAACGACAAGCCGAGGCTTTTTCGTTTGCCAAAAGACAAGGCCCTGATCAACCGCATGGGTTTTAATAATGAGGGTGCCGCAGCTGTTGCCGGACGCTTGAAAAGCTGGCGGCTGCAACATGCCGCTTCCAGGATGATCATTGGCGGTAATATCGGCAAGAACAAGATCACCCCCAATGAGGATGCCTGGAAAGATTATGTAGCCTGCTTTAAAACCCTGGCCCCATATGTGGATTATTTTGTGGTGAATGTAAGTAGTCCCAACACTCCCGGACTAAGGGAACTGCAGGAAAAAGAATCACTGAGAAAAATTTTCATCACCCTGCAGTCGCTCAACACGCAATTACCACAGCCAAGGCCCCTGCTGCTGAAAATTGCACCGGACCTTACCCAGGAACAACTGGACGATGTAATTGACCTGGCTGTCGCCATAAAACTGGATGGCATCGTGGCCACCAATACCACTATCAGCCGGGAAGGATTACTGACAGAGCAGACCGTGGTTGAAGCCATCGGCGCCGGCGGCCTCAGCGGTTGGCCGGTTCAAAAAAAGAGCACCGGAATGGTTTCCTATATCACCCGCAAAACAAATGGACAGCTCCCGGTAATTGCCAGCGGCGGCATTTTTACGGCAGCCGATGCCAAAGAGAAAATCAATGCGGGGGCGGCTTTGGTGCAGGTGTGGACCGGTTTTATTTATGAAGGACCTGCCATTGTTAAAAATATCATCCGCGGCCTTTAAATTTGACGCATGGAAGAACTATCACAACTTTTTACCGTACAGGGCATCAGTGGTTTATTAGCCCTCACGCTGATGGAGGTCATGCTCGGAATCGACAACGTGATCTTTGTATCGATCATCCTGGGCAAGCTCCCGCAGGAATCAGAAAAAAGAAGGGCCTCACTGATATGGATGGTGGCGGGTATGCTGATGCGGCTGGCATTGCTTTATGTGCTCGGCAGTTTGCTCAACGGGGAGAAAGCCCTGTTCAGCCTGTGGCAGCATGAAGTGAGTTTGAAAGATATTATCATGGTGGCCGGCGGTCTCTTCCTGCTGGTGAATACCACACTCGAAATTCATAACAAACTGGAAGGCGATGATCCGAATGATACGGTAAAGCAAAGTACAAAATCCGGCTTCGCCGCCATTATCCGGCAGATCATACTGGTTGACCTGGTATTCAGTGTTGATGGTATTATCACTTCTGTGGGCATGAGTAAGCTGCAGGTGGTGCGTTTTATCGCCGTCGTCTTATCCATGCTGGTGATGTTTGCCTTTGCCCGGCGCATCAGCCGCTTTATTAACCAGCACCCCACCTTTAAAATGCTGGCGCTTTCCTTCCTGATACTGATTGCCTTCACCCTCATCGTGGATGGCGTGCATGTGGAGCAATTCGAAATACCGCATGGCTATGTTTATTTTGCCATGGCGTTTTCGCTGGGAGTGGAATTGCTCAATATGCAGTTACGCAAACGCAGTAAAAAACCAGTGGAACTGCGTACGCCTACAATCGATAAAGAAACGGATGATAATTTAAAGCTGGGTTAGCAGGGCGGCTGCCACCAGGCCGGCTGTTTCGGTACGCAGGCGGGTTTCGCCCAGTGAAACGGTAACAAAACCCTGTTCCAGGGCAGACTGGATCTCTGCTTCTGTAAAATCGCCTTCGGGGCCGATGGCAATAAGCTGGCCAGAAGAAGAATCGATCTGCAAATGAAAAGGCTGTTTGGCATTTTCCTCCCCGCAATAGGCTATATATTTCCTGTAATCAGCAGCTTCTTTTTTAACCCAATCGGCAAACCCTGCCGGTTCCTCCAAAAAGGGCAGGTGGCACTGGCGGCTTTGCAACATGGCGCTGACCAGGATATTCTGCATCCTGCCGGCCCTGAAATGCTGCTTTTCGGTACGCTTGCATACGAGCGGCACAATCCTGCTAATTCCCATCTCAGTGGCTTTTTCCAGAAACCATTCAAAACGGCTGCTGTTTTTTAAGAGTGAGATGGCAATGCAGGTTTCCCGCGCAGGGGCCGGCAACTGAATGGACTGAACAATTTTTACCGTACACTTTTTACGGTTATCCTCAGCGATTTCGGCGGTCAGCAATAATCCTTTTCCATCAGTAAGCTGAAGCCCTTCTCCGGGGCGCATACGCAGCACCTGCACCACATGTTTGCTGGTGGGTTCGCTGAGCGTGATCATGCCTGCGGCCGCACTGATATTTTCATCAAAGAAAAAAGGGAGAGACATAGATAGCTTTCAGCGGTTAGCTATGAGCCGTTAATAAAACTGATTCTGCAGTTAAAAAAATGAAAGGAAAATCACAACCCGCCACACATACCCCGCATTTTTAACTAGAAAGGAGCATCATCATCAAACTCACCGTCGTTCATCTTGCTTCCTTTCTGGATATAGAGTTTAGCGCCGCCGTCGTCATCCAGTCCGGATACCGGTTTCCAGCTGCCACCGGCGGGGAGGGCGCCGCCGAAATCGCCGCCGCCGCCTTCTTCTTCCACAAATTTCTGAATATGCAGCAGGGCTTTCAGCTTCACCGTATCGAGGCTGCCGTTACGGTGCTTGGCAATCTTTACATAGGTTTCGCCTTTATTGCTTTCGCCAAATTCATTGGCTGTGATATCATAATATTCGGGGCGGTACAGGAACATTACCAGGTCGGCATCCTGTTCAATAGCGCCCGATTCACGGAGATCGCTCAGTTGCGGGATCTTGGCGCCTTCTTTTCTTTTCTCCACCTCACGGCTTAACTGCGAAAGGGCAATAATGGGCACCTGCAGTTCCTTGGCCAGGCCCTTCAGATCGCGGGAAATCCGGCTGATCTCCTGTTCGCGGTTACTGTTGCGGTTATCACCGCTGCCGCTCATCAGCTGCAGGTAATCAATGATGATGATACCCACATTGTGTTTGTTTTTCAGGCGGCGGCATTTGGCCCGCAGTTCAAATATGTTAAGGGCCGCTGTATCGTCTATAAAGATCGGCGCCTTACTCAGGCGTTCGATACCCCGCTTGTATAATTGCTTCATTTCATGCTCTTCCAGTTTACCCCTGGCAATTTTTTCGAGCCAGATCTCGCTCTCGGCGCTCAGTATCCTTTGTACCAGCTGGCCGCTGCTCATCTCAAGACTAAAAAAGCCCACAGCCGTAGGCTTATGCGGATCCATGGCGGCACTGCGGGCGAGGTTAAGGGCAAAAGCCGTTTTACCCACCGAAGGCCGGGCGGCCAGGATGATAAGGTCGGTAGACTGCCAGCCATAGGTAAGCTTATCCAGTGAGGGGAAGCCGGTGGGCACCCCGGTGATATCTTCCTGGCGGTTACGCATGTCTTCGATGCGCTGGATGGTTTTTACCAGCACGGTATCAATGCTGTCGAAGTTTTTCCGCAGGTGATTGTTGGTGATCTCAAAAAGTTTGCTTTCGGCCTCATCCAGCATGTCAAACACATCGGTGCTGTCTTCATACGCATCGCCGATGATCTCCCCGCTGATCCGGATGAGTTCCCGCTGGATGAATTTCTGAAGGATGATACGGGAGTGTGCTTCGATATTGGCCGAGGATACAACGGCATTGGTTAAACGCGTAACATAATAGGGGCCGCCCACAATATCCAGTTCCTCCCGGAAGCGCAGCTCCTCCACCACGGTGAGCAGATCAATCGGCAGGCTCTTGATGGCAAGTCCCTGCATGGCCCGGTAGATGCGCTGGTGGGCATCTACATAAAAACACTCGGGTTTCAGTATCTCTACAACGGTATCAAAGGCACTCTTTTCGAGCATGATGGCGCCGAGTACCGCTTCTTCCAGTTCTTTCGCCTGCGGCGGCACTTTACCAAACATCATCGTTCCCAGGTCAACCGGGGCTTTGCGGCGCAACTTTTTATCTTTATTGAAATTCGTCAGTTCCATGTGAAAAATCCGCTTCTGGTTAGGGTTAATTATGAATCGCGGCTAAGGTAAAATCAAAACAAGAATCCGGTGCGGAGGATATTTATCCACAAGCGCCTTCAACTCATTTTTGCAGCCGTTTCGCACATAATTACCCACAGCAAAGTTAGCTTATTCACATCAACCCGCCATTATACACATAGAATTCACAGGCCCGGATGCAGCCAAATGGCCTTTCAGCCCTGCTTTATTAACAATTCCGGTTTTCCAAGTTTTTCTTTTTTTCACCCTGAAACGATCCACCCCGTTTGGATTATGAACTTATTGTGAGTAGTTTAATCAGTTAATCCCGCCGGTACGCTCCCCTCACCGGGTATGCCTCACCGGGCCGGCAATCATCCTATTCCTCCGCAATCAATTATCTTTGTTGCTTTAACAGAAAAGAGTACGCTTCATGACAATTAGTTATAACTGGCTTTGTGAGTACCTGCCTGGCGGACAGGCGGGCCTGCCCGAGAAAATTGACCCGGAAAAACTGAGTAAAATTCTTACGGCTATCGGACTGGAAGTTGAAAGCCTTGAAAAATACGAATCGGTAACAGGAGGCCTCAAAGGCCTGGTAACAGGGGAAGTGCTGGAATGTGAAAAACATCCGGATGCAGATAAACTCTCGCTTACCAAAGTTTCCATTGGCACGGGTGAGCCGCTGCAGATTGTTTGCGGCGCTGCGAATGTGGCTGCCGGACAAAAAGTAGTGGTGGCCACAATCGGTACCACCATTTACCCAACCGGGGGCGAACCGGTTACGATGAAAAAAGCAAAGATCCGCGGCGTGGAAAGTCATGGAATGATTTGTGCCGAAGATGAAATCGGTATTGGCAACAGCCATGCCGGCATCCTGGTACTGCCTGCCGGAACGCCCGTGGGCCGGCCGGCTGCGGAAATTTTGCAGCCCTATGAAGATTATATCTACGAAATCGGGCTCACCCCCAACCGCAGTGATGCCATGAGCCACCTGGGCGTAGCCCGCGATGTGTGCGCCTATTTATCCCATCACAACAAATCCGAGGCACAGGTGGTATCTCCCTTCAAAAATAATTTCAAGGTGGATCACCAGGGCTTACAGATGGAAGTGGTGGTAGAGAATACAGAAGCCTGTCCGCGGTATGCCGGCGTCAGTATTCAGGGCGTAACAGTAGCCGAAAGTCCGGCCTGGCTGCAGCAAAAACTGAAAAGCATCGGCTTGCGGCCCATCAATAATATTGTGGATATCACCAACTTCATCCTGCACGAAACCGGGCAGCCCCTGCATGCGTTTGATGCCGCCGCCATTACCGGCAACAAACTGCTGATAAAAAATCTTCCCGAAGGAACGGCTTTTGTTACCCTGGATGAGAAAGAACGGAAATTATTTGCAGAAGACCTCATGATCTGCAATTCAGAAGCGCCCATGTGTATCGGGGGCGTGTATGGCGGGCTTCACAGCGGGGTAACCGCTACCACCCGGGATATTTTCCTGGAAAGCGCCTGGTTTAACCCCGCGGCTATCCGCAAAACCTCACTGCGGCATGGTTTGCGCACCGATGCCGCCACCCGTTTTGAAAAGGGGGTCGATATCAGCAACACGGTTAATGTGCTGAAAAGGGCCGCCATGCTGATCAGGGAAATTGCCGGCGGCGAAATAGCCAGCGATGTGGTGGATGTGTACCCGCATCCGAAAGAAAAAACAGAAGTAGCCCTTAAATTTCATTACCTCAAAAAACTGAGCGGAAAAAATTATCACGGCGACACGGTAAAAAATATCCTCCACAGCCTGGGTTTTGAACTGATCAAGGAATCGGCCGATGAATTACGTCTGGCCGTGCCGCTTCACAAAACCGATGTAACCATGGGCGCCGATCTTGTGGAAGAGATCATGCGGATCGACGGCCTCGATAATGTGGAAATACCGGCACTCATCAGTATCGCCCCGGCGGTGGAAACACTGGCCCATGAAGCCGCCTATCGCGAAAAGCTGGCCAACTACCTCAGCGGCGCCGGCTTTAATGAAATTTTTACCAACTCCATCTCCAACAGTGCTTATTACGGGGAAGAAACATTAGCACAAACGGTGAAGATGATCAACAGCCTGAGTGCCGAACTGGATGTAATGCGGCCGGATATGCTGCAAAGTGGCCTGGAATCAATCGCCTATAATCTGAACCGGAAAAACAACGACCTGCTGTTGTATGAATTCGGTAAAGTGTACAGCACCCCGGCACCGGGAAAATATACCGAAAACAACCGGCTGGCGATTTATGTTACGGGTAAAAAATCAAAAGACGGCTGGAAGCTGAAAGGTGAAAAAGCTGATTTCTATTTTGTAAAAGCCATCACCGAAAAACTGGTAAGCCTGCTCGGTCTGAACCTCAGCGCCTGGCAAACGGCCAGCGAAGCCGGCTATACTGCCGCCATCGCGGCCAAAATCAAAAACGATACCATCGCCACCACCGGAATTCTCAGCAATGAACTGCTGGGCCGTTTTGACATAAAGCAACCGGTTTATTATGCCAGTCTCGACTGGGACCGGCTGATGGAACTGAGCAAAAAACAAAGGCTGCATTTTACCGAAATACCGAAGTACCCGGCAGTGCAACGCGACCTCGCCATTGTGGTGGATAAGGCGCTTCCCTATGAGGCAGTGGAAAAAGCCACCACTGCCGCCAAAATCAGCCGGCTGAAAGCGGTTAATCTTTTTGATGTATTCGAGAGCGATAAACTGGGAACGGGAAAAAAATCAATGGCCATTAACTTTACGTTCCTGGATGAAGAAAAAACAATGACCGATAAAGAGATCGATGGCATGATGGGTAAGATTATCTCTGCCTATGAAAAGGAACTGAATGCGGAGGTAAGAAAATAATTCAATGGGCACATTCCTGCTATGGAAGAACTGGACGATCATATCAAACGTATCAATGGTAAGCTTCAGCAATTCCTGAAGCAGCACCGTCAGTTACAGAAAGATAACGAGCGGCAAAGCCGCCTGATCGCAGAATTACAAAAAGCCAAAGAGGAAGACCGCCAGCTGATCCAGCAGTTAAAAGAGCAGGTGGCCATTCTTAAATCGGCAACAGGACAGCTTTCCGGAACGGATAAAACAGCATTCGAAAAAACCATCAGCCAGTACATTAAGGAAATCGACAAGTGTATTGGCCTTTTAAGTGAATAATACCTTATGGCTGAACTCATCCCTATCAATATTGTTATCGGCGACCGCAGCTACCGCATCAAAACCAATCCGGCAGATGAAGGCGCCATCCGCAGCACCCTTAAACTGATCAACGACAAGATCGTTGAATTTAAAACCCAGTTTGCCGGTAAAGACATGCAGGATTACATAGCCATGGTACTGATCTGGTACGCCACCCAAACCGGTTCACAGGTGAGCCCCGCACAAGAAAAGACCTTTCTGCAGGCTTTACAAAAAATAGAGGAGCAGCTGGATAATGCCGGCGAATAAAAAGTAATTTCCTCTCTTACCATGCATTACTGCTCCTGCATCCAAACCAGGTTTACCTGATTATCCCGTGCTGATTCTTTGGTTAATTGAAGCGTAACATATACCCCGGTTTTGCTGTCATAATCCGAGGCCTTGAAAAGCGCAAGGGAGTGCCCTTTAGGCTGCTGCCCGAAAAAGTAATCTCTTTTTGGAAAAAATCCTGTTCCTCCCAGTTTATAAGAAAATGCATCGCATTCATCGATACCCTGGATTTCAACCAACTTATCTTTCTGGACATCATTATTCCGTTCACTGTCATTGAACAGAATATAACGTCCGCCCTTTGAACTGAGATAGACAAAGGATTTATACTGGTTTCCCCTGAACAGTTCGATGCCCCTCGCTAATTCGTATTTATAATAGAAACCCCAAAGGCTTTGAAAAAGTATCCAATGGGCTTTGGGTACAAGGTAGCTGTCTTTATATTTCCCATCTTTCCCCAGTGTAACAATTACCATCTTTCCCAATTTTGAATCGGTACGGCCATAACCACTGCCGCCCTGGGATAATTTTCCCACCTCCTCATATATAACCGAAAAAGTTCCGTCCGCATTGGGAAAAATCCCCTCGGGATAGCCCGAATATTCCTTCTTCTTATCGTATGTATCCTTATAGGACTGGTTAAGTTCTTCTGTTGGCTGGAATCCGGTAATTTCCTTCGTTTGTTTTGATACCGGATCCATCTCATTCATAAACAGGTTAAACTCCCCGCTTTCCTTCTTTGTTTCGGCCAGCGATAAACACAAAATCTTACCTGTAACCGGGTTATATTTTACATAGGCCAAATAATAAAGTAAATCCGCGGGCATACTGAGCTGCCTGAAACCAGGGCTGCCGCTTTTCTCCAAAACAGCCATATAACAGGTTCCTTTAGCCCCCTCTTTTTTTCCTCTTGCTTCAAATAGTATGCACGCCCGGCTGTTGCTGATAACTTCCATATCCATAAATTCTAAAATTTCATGGTCCTTATCAGTTTCCGGAGAAATGCAAACCGCGTTATTAATTTCCTTATTGGCTTTGTCGTAGAAGTAAATATGAGGCCCCGCCGCAGTTTTTTCTTCGTTTTCAGGCGAGCCCAGCAGCAGAATGGCATAGCCTTCCCCATCCGCGCTTCGTTTGATATTAAACCAGCCTTCTCTCTTCAAAACGAATAATTCTTTTTCTTCTTTGGGCTTACCAGTTGCCAGGTCAATCGTAACCCGGTACAAAGAAGTTTTTTTCTTATTCGCCTCCTCAATGAACATTACAAATTCATTGTTCAGTTCGAAAAAGCCGAGGATACGCTCGTGATTGGGACTGTAAAAAGAATAGGACGATTCTTTGGGAGGCATATTAAATCGCTCATAAGAGGGAGTATAGCCCGTATTTACTTTTTCAGTATGTTGGGCATCATAAATACGAACATTGTACCCCTCCCTAGCGGTAAAATGCACATAAACCGTGGTGCCATTGCTCATTTGCAGCATTTTAAGCTCACCACTGACCGGCTCTTCGAATTTCGGACCAGCCGCTATTTGCTTCCATTGTGCATTGACGAAAAAGGCGGATAAAAGGAAAACAGAAAGAAGAAAAGAAGAAAAACGCGTTTTCATACCGTATTGATTAAGGGTAAAAAGATTAATTATAAAGATATGAAAAAGTACCGTTTCCCTGCCGAAATCAACCTGTTACCGCCGCTGACGGTCTTCCGGCCAGCACTCGTCTCAAACTCAAACAAATTTCGTATCTTCGTCCATTAAATATCTCATAAAATATTATATGAGGAAGGGTGAGATACATCCGATTGTGAACCGATTTAAAACCAAAAAATTAAATGGAACCGATAATAATATACATTATCATTGGCGTAGCCGCACTGGCATTGGGGCTGGGACTGGGTAAAGTCATTTTCGCCAAAAACACGCAAAAAAAGATAGAAGAAGCCGAACAGCAAGCCCAAAAAATCATCGCCGACAGCCAGGCCAAGGCTGAAACCCTCAAAAAGGAAAAATTACTGGAAGCCAAGGAGAAATTCGTGCAGCTGAAAGCTGATCACGACCGCGAGGTTATGCAACGTAACCAGAAACTGGCCGAATCCGAAAACCGGATCAAACAAAAAGAACAATCACTCAACCAGAAAGACCAGAACCTTGAAAAAAATATCAAGGAGAATGAAGCGATCAAGGAAACCCTTAACCGTCAGATCGAGATCGTAAATATCAAGCGCACCGAACTGGAAAAGCACCAGGAAGAGCATATCCGCCGCCTCGAAAAAGTGGCCGGTCTCTCAGCCGAAGACGCCAAGGCTCAGCTGATTGAAAGCCTGAAACAGGAGGCCCAAACCAAGGCCATTGCCCTGCAGCAGGAGATCATTGAAGAAGCCAAACTCAAAGCCAATAAAGAAGCCCGCAAGATTGTGATACAAACAATCCAGCGCACGGCTGCCGAACAGGCCATTGAAAATGCTATCACAGTGTTCAATTTAGAAAGTGATGAAATCAAGGGTTCGATCATTGGCCGGGAAGGCCGCAATATCAGGGCCATCGAAGCCGCTACTGGCGTGGATCTGATTGTGGACGACACCCCCGAGGCCATTGTTCTCTCCTCGTTTGATCCCCTCCGCCGTGAGATCGCCCGCCTTTCCCTGCAGCGGCTGGTGGCCGATGGCCGTATCCACCCCGCCCGTATCGAGGAGGTGGTGGAAAAAACAAAAAAACAACTCGAGGACCAGGTAATGGAAATCGGTGAGCGTACCGCCATGGAACTGGGTGTGCACGGTTTACACAAAGAACTGATCCGCATGGTGGGCCGTATGCGCTTCCGTTCCTCTTACGGACAGAACCTGCTTATGCACAGCCGTGAAACGGCCAACCTCTGCGCAATAATGGCATCCGAACTGGGCCTCAATCCCAAACTGGCCAAGCGGGCCGGTTTGCTGCACGATATCGGTAAAGTGCCCGATGAAGAGACCGAACTGAGCCATGCCCTGCTGGGGGCCAAACTGGCCGAAAAATACGGGGAGAACCCGGCCGTGGTAAATGCCATCGGCGCCCACCACGATGAGATGGAAATGCAGTATGTAATTGCCCCCATCATCCAGGCCTGTGACGCCATCAGTGGTGCCCGCCCGGGTGCCCGCCGGGAGATCATGCAGCAGTATATCCAGCGGATCAAAGACCTGGAAAACCTGGCCATGTCGTACACCGGCGTGGAAAAAGCCTATGCCATCCAGGCCGGCCGCGAGCTAAGGGTGATTGTGGAAGCCGACAAAGTTAGCGATAACGACAGCGATAAGCTGAGCTTTGAAATAGCCCAGAAAATCCAGACCGAAATGACCTTCCCCGGCCAGATCAAGGTGACGGTAATCCGGGAAAAAAGGTCGGTTAACGTAGCCAGGTAATCCTTTACCGCTGATTTTCAATGAAAACGGCCCGGGTTGGGAAGAACATCCAGAAGCAAAAAAACTTTCTGCTTCTGACCTTTTTCTTTCAACTTTTTCCCCTACCTTTGCCGTCCGTTAAAAAGTTAATACTATGAGCGCTGTAGCATTTGTTCATGAGCAACTGGGCACTAAGGCCAAAACCAATTTCCCCGAGTTCAAAGCCGGTGACAATATCACCGTTAACTATAAGATCCTGGAAGGTAATAAAGAGCGTATCCAGAGCTTTAAAGGCGATGTGATCAAACGCCAGGGCACCGGAGCCACCGCTTCTTTTACCGTACGCAAAATCAGTGATGGTGTGGGTGTGGAGCGACTGTTCCCGGTTTTCTCTCCCAATATTGAGAGTATCGTGTTGAATAAAGTAGGTAAGGTTAGCCGCGCCAAATTGTATTATCTCCGCGGAAGGAGCGGTAAAAGCGCCCGTATCCAGGAGAAAAGGAAGGCCGTGGCCAAAGCATAATTTCAATAAAATTATTATATCAAAAAATATCCCGGCAAGCCGGGATATTTTTTTGCCCTTAACATTGTTTTGGCATACTAATTGCTAAATTTATCAACACAAATTGTCCAATCCTCTGGCAAACTTACCCCTGAATTAAACTGTAATTAAATTTGTAACTGCAAAACCCACAACCATGAGAAGGATTGTATTATCATTACTTATCATCGCATCTGTACTGTTCTTTATGTCCTGTGCCAGGGGCATCACCGTTGAACAGGCTGCCAACGGAAAAGCCCGTTGCGGTAAAAACTACCTCCGGTAAACCGCCCCCCATCGGTTAAGCAAGCGTTAAGATTGTTATTTTAAATAGTACAGGTAAGTCAATAATTGATTTATCTTTGCTGTCTAAAATTTTTTTATGGTATTATCATTCTTCAATTCCATTTTCCTGTTATCAATGCCCGGGGGCAGTGAGTGGATTCTCATTGTACTGGTGGTATTGTTATTGTTTGGCGGTAAGAAAATCCCTGAACTGATGCGGGGCATCGGCCGTGGCATGCGTGAATTTTCCGATGCCAAAAACAATGTGAAAAATGAGATCGAGGAAGGCATGAAGGAAAAAGACAAAGACGAAGAAATCCGTCAGCTGCGCCAGCAACTGCAACAGCAGCAAAAAGCTCAATAAAACTGACCATACATTCAAACTTCGGCTGAAGTGACTGACGACCCCTCCGGGATGGTCAGCGCTTCAGCCGATTGTATAAATATCCCTCCCGAAAAATGTTTTCTTTCCATACCATCGCCGGCTATCAGCAACAGCTGCTCCTGCAGCAAACCTCCTGTACAGAGGCCGTAACACATTATTTAGCCGCCATTGAAAAGAATACGCACCTGAACGCCTTTACCGAAGTATATGCCGCAGAAGCCCTTGAAAAAGCCGCCCTGCTGGATGCACGACGGGCAGCCGGACAACCCCTGAAAAAACTGCACGGCGTGGTTATCGCTATCAAGGATGTTATCTGCTATAAAGACCATACCGTAACGGCTGCTTCAAAAATATTACAGGGTTTCAAAAGCCTTTACAATGCCACGGCCCTGGAACGCCTGCTGGAAGAGGAAGCCATCATCATCGGGGCCTGTAACTGCGATGAATTTGCAATGGGCAGTTCCAATGAAAACTCTTACTACGGTAACGTACGGAATGCCCTGGATACCGGCAAAGTGCCCGGCGGTTCTTCGGGAGGCAGCGCCGTAGCCGTTCAGGCCGGCCTGTGCATGAGCAGCCTGGGCAGTGATACCGGCGGATCCGTACGGCAACCGGCCGATTTCTGCGGTATCATCGGATTGAAACCCACGTATGGAACGATCTCCCGCTATGGTCTGATTGCATATGCTTCCTCCTTTGACCAGATTGGAATTTTCGGAACCAGCATTGCCGATATCGCCCTGCTGCTTGCGGTGATGAACGGGGAAGATGAATATGACAGCACCGCGATCCCGGGAAAAGTTAACAGCTACGCCCCCTCCCCCCGCCCCCTGCGGATCGCTTATTTTAAACAGGCACTGGAACACCCTTCCCTGGATAAAGAAATCGCTTCCGCTATCAGCAGCCTTCTCAGCAAAATGAAGGATGCCGGCGAACAGGTGGACGCGGTTGATTTTACCCTGCTCGATTATGTAGTACCCGCCTATTATGTACTCACCACAGCAGAAGCCAGCAGTAACCTGAGCCGTTATGACGGCATCCGGTATGGCTACCGCACCGGCAGTGAAATAAATGATTTAACAGATTTTTATAGTCGTACCCGCAGTGAAGGGTTTGGGAAAGAAGTGCAGCGCCGTATCATGCTGGGAACCTTTGTGCTGAGCGCCGGCTACTATGATGCCTATTACAGCAAAGCCCAGCAGGTGCGCCGCTTGCTGGTTCAGCAGGTACAACAGTTATTTACTGATTATGATGCAGTTATAATGCCTGTAAGCCCCTCCACCGCCTTTGCCTTTGGCGAAAAAAATGAAGATCCCACCACCATGTACCTGGCAGATATTTACACGGTTTTTGCCAACCTCACCGGTATACCCGCCATCGCCATCCCCTTGTTCCGGCACAGCAATGGCATGCCTTTTGGCCTGCAGGTGATGACGGCAAAATCAGATGAATTAACTTTGCTGCAGCTGGCCGACCAGCTCTTGCAACTGAGCCCGGTGAAGGCAGCGCCCAATCATTCATGAAACGAATCTGGTACATAAGTTCCTTTATTATTTTGTTTTTACTGGCAGGCCCCCGTGGCTACAGCCAGCAGGAACCGGTGGATACCAGCGGGAACGACGATCCCAAAGAGGATGCCCTGATTGAAGAAGTGGTGAAAAGCAAAACCCCTCCCGAAAAAGAAAAAGTACAGTACTTCAGCCAGGTTACCCGCTATGGCTTCCGCAACCTGTTTGCCCAATACAGCTATAACCCGATGCTGCCCTATTCCTCGCAGGTGAACCCCAATGCCGAGGCCTATATGCAGGATTACCTGAAAGCCCACCGCAACTACCTGATTAAAATGAAAGGCTGGGGCCAGCCCTATTTCAACCTGATGGATAATATTCTCAGCATGTACGGGCTTCCCCGTGAACTGAAATACCTGGCGGTTATAGAGAGTAACCTGAATACCGGGGCCACCAGCTGGGTGGGCGCCGGCGGCCCCTGGCAGTTTATGCCCGGCACCGCCCGTGATTACGGGTTACTGGTGAATGGGTACCTGGATGAAAGAAGAGATTATTATAAAAGTACCCATGCGGCCGCACGTTACCTGCTTACCTTGTACCGGCAGCTGCACGACTGGCTCCTGGTGATTGCTGCCTACAATGGCGGACCAGGCCGCGTATACAATGCTATCAAAAAAAGCGGCAGCCGGAATTTCTGGGCCCTGCAATACTACCTGCCCGAGGAAAGCCGCAACCACGTAAAGAAATTTATTGCCACCCATTATATCATGGAAGGTACCGGGGGTATTACCACGGCGGCTACCGGTGATATGGTTTCGGGCGGTATTGATCCCAATGGGGGTATGGATCCCTTCAGCAACAAACCCAAATTATCTGATGCCGAAATGCAGGCCAGTGCCCTGCAAACAATTTCGGGAAAATACAATTCGCTGGTGATATCGAAAAACCTGTCGATGGATATCAACCAGTTCAACCGGTACAATCCGCAGTTTGATGAACTGATCGCATCGAATGGCAATTACGACCTGCGCCTGCCTGCCGATAAAATGCAGGTCTTCCTCGCCAATAAATATGTAATCCTCAACGAGTGTGTACAATTGCTGCTGGGCGAAAACAGTGCGCCCGAAAGTCAGCAAACCTATTACCGCAGCAGCACACCGGTAAAAGCCAGGAAGAAAAAAACCACCTGAACCTACTGCAATACCTGCAGCAAAGCCGTTGCCTTTAACAGCGATTCCTGGTATTCCATTTCGGGATCGCTGTAAAAAGTGATGCCCCCTCCTGCCTGGAAAGAAAGGTACTGCGTGGCTGCATTATAAAACAGGCTGCGGATAATGACATTGAAGTCAAAATCGTGAACATTATTTTCACCGGGTTTAAAATACCCGATGGCGCCCGAGAACAGACCTCGCCGGGTTTGTTCATATTCTTCAATCAGCTGCATTACACGGATCTTGGGCGCTCCCGTCATGGAGCCCATGGGGAAAGTAGCTTTGAGAGCTTCCACCGGGTGGACGCTTGCAGATAAAGTACCGCTGACGGTACTGATCATCTGGTGCACCTGCGGAAAACTATAGAGCCCGAAAAGTTCATCCACTTTTACAGAGCCGGGCTCGCACACGCGGCTGAGATCATTGCGTACCAGGTCTACCACCATTACATTTTCGCTGCGTTCCTTTGCGTTCTCCCGGAGGTACAGGCGGTTTCGTGCATCCTGCAGGGGATTATCATGATCCCTGCGGGAAGTGCCCTTAATCGGTTGCGAAATAATATGCCGGCCCTGCTTTTTCAGGTAGCGTTCCGGACTTGCACAGCAACAGTAGTGGTGCTCCACGCGGTAAAATGCCGAAAACGGGTTGGGAGATAAACGGGTAAGCTGCTCAAAAACGGCCAGGGGTTCCATGACATATTCTTCGGCATAAAACTCCTGGCAAAAATTGATTTCATAACAATCGCCCCGGTGAATATGCTCCCGCAGCGCTTCCACCTGTTTTTTATAGTGGTCCGGAGAAATGCGCTGCCGGATAGTAACAGGCTGCCGGCCGGAACGAATGATGGTTGCCGGTTGCGCCTGGATGGCGCCCCAGAGTGCCTGTGCATCTCCATCGGTATAAATCTGCAGGTGCCCTTCTTTCAAAACCAGTAAATCCCGGGGTACAAAAAAATAGAGGTCATCAAAGCCGATACCATCGGGGTGGCGGGAAACCAGGGAAGCGGTTTCATTCTTAAGATCATAAGCCAGGTGTCCAAATATCCATGCAGAAGGGTTTTGCTCACAAAATTGTTGCAGGGCGGAAAAGGCCCGTCCCGCCGGGGCTCTTAACTCCTGCCGGACACCGGCTGCTGCAATGCATTCAAAGCCGGGTTCCTGGAAATCGTAGCCCTGGTTATCCAGGAAACAAAAAATGTTGAACTGGTTCAACCAATTCAACATTTTTATACGCAGTGCTGAAATATTTTCTACCGGAAAAGAAGTGGCTGTTTTCAATGCCCGCGGTTTAGAGCCAGCCATGCCGGCGCTGATTAGAAGTCGTCATCATCGTCATCAAATCCGCCCCCCAGGTCATCAAAGCCCAGGTCTTTGAATTCATCATCCATTTTAAAATCATCATCATCATCAACCTTGCTTTTCTTGCCGGTAACTTTTTTGCCTTTTGAACGGGGTACATCAAATTCATCAAAATCGGGATCCCAATCATCATCTTCCTCGGGTTTTTCCCAATCATCATCCACTTCCACATCGTCATCGTCATCATCGTCTTCATCACGGGCGGCTTTGGATTTTGCTTTTCCTTTGGCAGGAGGGGTATCCATATCATCCTCCTCATCAAAGTCATCCTCATCCTCATCCTTTTTGGATTTGGAAGCTGATTTCTTCGCAGGGGCCTTTTCCTCCGCAGGGGCAGCTTTAGTGATTTTCTTTTTAGTGTTATCAGATTTTGAAGCCATATCGCTAACAGGATTAGAACTGTAAAATTTCCACGAGTTTTTCAAATAGCCAAAAAAAAATCAGCTTTTTTTTTACATTTTTAGGCCGTAATAATCTGGTCCCGGCCCGGGCCGTTACTGATGTATTTTACCGGAACACCCAGAAAATCATTCAGGTAAGCAATATACTTTTTCATCGCATCGGGTAACTGCCCGTAAGCGGTGAGACCGGTGATATCCTGCTGCCATCCTTCCAGTACTTTATACACAGGTTCAATGTGCATGCGGTTCATCTGGAAGGGAACAAAATTACGTTCCTCTCCGTTGATGCGGTAACCATTGCATACTTTTAATTCGGGCAGCTGATCCAGTATATCCGCTTTTGTCATGATAATCTGCGTTACACCATTGATCATGCAGGCATATTGTAAGGCCACCCCGTCAATCCAGCCGCAACGGCGGGGGCGGCCCGTGGTACTTCCAAACTCATTCCCGGTAGTACGCAGCAGCTCACCGGTTTCATCATTCAGTTCGGTGGGGAAGGGGCCGCTGCCCACCCGGGTGCAATACGCTTTTGAAACGCCCAGCACTTCCCGGATCTGTTGGGGCGCCACTCCCAATCCGGTACAGACACCAGCCGATATGGTATTGCTGCTTGTTACAAAGGGAAATGTTCCGAAATCAACATCCAGCATACTTCCCTGTGCTCCCTCCGCCAGTACTTTCTGCCCCTGCCGGATTCTTTCATTGATAAAATATTCCCCGTTTACAATTTTAAAGCTCCTCAAAAATTCCACTGCTTCAAAAAATTCCTCTTCCCAGGCACTGATATCTTCATGGAAGCCAAAACTATCCAGCATCTTCTGATGCTTCAGCCGCAGTTTGATGTATTCGGTGGTAAAGCTTTTATCCAGCAGGTTACCCACCCGCAATCCATTGCGGCCGGTTTTATCCATATAAGCCGGACCGATCCCCTTCAGGGTGCTGCCGATTTTTTCTTTTCCCTTACTGAGTTCACTGGCTTTATCAATGGCCCGGTGAGTGGGCAGTATCAGGTGCGTACGCTCACTGATAAAAAGGTTCTTTCTATAATCCACCCCAAAGGCGGCTACGTTTTCGCACTCCCTTTTGAGGGTTACCGCATCCAGCACCACCCCGTTACCGATCAGGTTGGTTTTGGTTTCATGAAAGATACCACTGGGAATCTGGTGCAAAACAATTTTTTTTCCGTCTACATAAAGTGTATGGCCGGCATTGGGGCCACCCTGGAAACGGGCTATCAGGTCATATTGGGGTGCAAAAAAATCAACGATCTTCCCTTTCCCCTCATCTCCCCATTGCAAGCCCAGAATTACGTCTACCATATATTTGTTTGTTGAATTTGATTGTTGGATTGAATGGCCGCCGGCAATTATTTTGCAGTATCCGCTATCCTGTTCCGGAGGGCATGGTTTCCGGGGCGTAAAAATAGAATGAAATCAATCAATCACCTAAACTGTGAGGGGCTTGTTTACAAATTGGGGAGAAAGAAAAGGCTGAACAAAGCGGTGCCGTATCAGGCCACCTTCAGCATACTCAGTTTACTGCTGTTGAACTTGCGTTCGGCATACTCGCGGGTAACTTCAAACTGCCGTACCTTTTGAGAGGGCAGTTCGTACATGGCATCGGTGAGGATACTTTCACAGATACTGCGCAGGCCACGGGCACCCAGCTTATATTCCATGGCTTTTTCCACCATGAAATCATATACTGCGGGATCAAATTTCAGCTCAATACCTTCAATTTCAAAAAGGCGGGTAAACTGTTTGATGAGCGCATTTTTGGGTTCGGTAAGAATACTCCGCAGGGTGCTGGCATTCAGCGGATCCAGGTAGGTAATCACGGGCAGGCGACCCAGTAATTCAGGAATCAGTCCGAAATGTTTCAGGTCCACGGCATTTACAAAATGCAGCAGGTTATTATGCTGGTACTCCTGTAATTCCTTGTTCACTGTAAACCCTATCGAATTGGTATTTACCCGGCGGGCAATAATTTTATCAACCCCATCAAAGGCGCCGCCGCAGATGAAGAGAATATTCTGGGTATTGATTTTGATGAGTTTTTGCTCGGGATGTTTACGCCCTCCCTGTGGCGGCACCAGCACTTCCGTTCCTTCCAGTAATTTCAGGAGCCCCTGCTGTACGCCTTCGCCGCTTACATCACGGGTAATGGAGGGATTATCGCTTTTGCGGGCAATTTTATCAATCTCGTCTATAAAAACAATTCCCCTCTCTGCCGCGGCCACATCATAGTTACAGGCCTGCAGCAGGCGGCTGAGCATGCTCTCCACATCTTCACCCACATAGCCGGCCTCTGTGAACACCGTGGCATCCACAATGGCAAAGGGCACATTCAGCATGCGGGCAATCGATTTGGCCAGCAGGGTTTTACCGGTACCGGTTTCGCCCACCATGATGATATTGCTCTTCTCGATCTCCACATCATTTTCAATCTTCTGGTTGAGCCGCTTGTAATGATTATATACGGCTACCGAAAGGATCTTTTTGGCATCATCCTGGCCAATCACATATTCGTCGAGGAATTTTTTGATTTCGATGGGTTTACGGATACTGAGCTTGGCCGCATGGGCATGCTTGTGTTCGGGGGTACTGCCCAGTTCCTGTTCAATGATTTCCTGGGCATGTTCCACGCAGTTTTCGCAGATATGGCCATCCTGCCCGGCGATGAGTATTTTAACCTCATCCCGGCTTCTGCCGCAAAAGGAACAATGCAAGGTCTGTTGTTTGGCCATTACCAGGTATTAAATGCTTTTAAAACGAGGGCAAAGTTAATAAGGCTGCCCCGGATAAAGACAATTTATTTATTGCTAACGTTGCATAGCGCCGCTTATGATGCAAAAAGCCCCAAAAAGGGGCTTTTTTTTATAAAACAGGGTTGATTTTGTTTATAATTTCTCCAAAACAGCATCAACAATACCATAAGTAACCGATTCTTTGGCATCCATCCAGTAGTCGCGGTCGAAGTCTTTCATCACCTTTTCCACGGTTTGTCCGCAGTTTTTAGCCAGGATTTCGGCTCCCAGGAGCTTGGTTTTCCGGATCTGCTCGGCCATAATCTCGAGGTCGGCACTGGTACCTTGGCCGCCACCGCTTGGCTGATGGATCATTACTTCCCCGTTCGGGAAGATGAAACGCCGGCCTTTGGCACCGCCGCTCAGCAGGATGCTGCCCATACTGGCGGCCATCCCCATGCAAACAGTGCTTACCGGAGAGCTGATCATCTGCATGGTATCATATATAACCATACCACTGGTGACGATACCCCCGGGGCTGTTAATATAGAAACTGATCTCTTTTCCGGGATCAATTGCTTCGAGGTACATCAGGCGGCTGGTAATGTCCCGGGCGCTTTTATCATCCACCACGCCCCAGAGAAAAATTTTCCGCTGCTCGATGAATTTTTTATCGAACTGCCAGCCCGACATCATTTTCTCCATGGGTATTTCGGGCGTTTCCCCGGGGTTGTCTTCTTCGTTGAGCCTGATATTGTTTTTATAGAAATTCATTATTATCGGTTTTAGTGGGGTCAATTATTATTCGCTCTTCTTTTGTTTTTTGGGATTCATTACCAGCACTTCATCGATAAGCCCGTATTCTTTGGCTTCGGCAGAAGTGAGCCAGTGATCACGATCGCAATCCACCTCTACTTTTTCAACCGGCTGCCCGGTATGGAAGGCGATGATTTCGTATAATTCCTTTTTTACTTTTTTCACTTCGTTCACCGTGATCTCAATATCACTGGCCTGTCCGCCGGCACCGGCGCTGGGCTGGTGCATCATAACGCGGCTGTGTTTAAGACCGGTACGTTTGCCTTTAGCGCCAGCGCACATCAGTACGGCGCCCATACTGGCGGCCATACCTGTACAGATGGTGGCGATATCGGGCGTGATGAACTGCATGGTATCGTACATGCCAAGGCCGGCATAAACGCCGCCGCCGGGGCAGTTGATGTACATCTGGATATCGCGGCTGCGATCAGTACTTTCCAGGAACAATAACTGGGCGGTAACAATATTGGCCACTTCGTCGGTAATGGGATAACCCAGGAAAATGATACGATCCATCATCAGGCGGCTATAAACGTCCATTACAGCAATATTCATCGGCCGCTCTTCAATGATATTGGGGGTGAGGTTGGTAACATTATGTTTGAGGTAAGCATCCAGCGTGTTACTGCTGATGCCTTTATGCTTCACGGCATATTTCTCAAATTCTTTTCCATAATTCATGTTCGTAGTATTAGATGTAGCAAATATATTCGATATTGGTTTTCAAATACTGTGCTGGAAAATAAATCCGCCAAAATGGCAACTATCTACCAGCCGGCCGGGGCGGCCTGAGCAAAATCAGTTGCGCCGGGAACCAATATTTCGATAGTATTGCAGCATGATTAATAAAGGGGGGCTGCTTATTTTCCTGGTAATGGCAGGAGGGGTGAGTACCCTGCTGCTGTTGCGCCGGCAGCCGCCTGTTACAACTGTCACCAACAGGGATACGGCCCTGGTAACCGCGGGCCGCCGCCTTTTTTTTGATACCCGTATTTCCTTCAATAATACCAAGAGCTGCGGCAGTTGCCATGATCCGAAATTCGCTTTTACCGACAGCTACCGGCGCAGTATTACGGCCAATGGCGAAAACCTGCTGCATAATTCGCCCTCACTGATCAATGCGGCTTCTTTTCATTATTACGACTGGGCCAATCCGGCGGTGCAATCGTTGGAAAAACAACAGGAGCGGCCTCTTTTCAGCACCCACCCTGCCGAAATGGATGTGAGTGGCCATGAAGCAGTTATTGTAAAAAGACTGGAAGCCGATCCGCAGTACCGGGCTTTGTTCGGTGCAGCCTTCCCGGAAGATAGCAACCCTTTTGATTTTAAGCACATCATCAAAGCCATTTCGGCATTTGAGCGGAGTTTGGTTTCGTACAATGCACCCTACGACCGCTACCTGAAAGGGGATACCAATGCCCTGGAACCGGCTGCCCGTAAAGGGATGGAGCTTTTTTTCTCGGCCCGTTTGCATTGTGGGGCCTGCCATGTTCCGCCTCTTTTCACCACGGCGGCCAGCAGCACCCAAACGGATAGTATCTATTTCAATACCGGTTTATATAACATCGGCAACCAGGATCGCTATCCCCCGGATGATAAGGGTTTGGCTGCCTTCAGCGGCCGCCCTGAAGACGACGGAAAATTTAAAGTGCCATCGTTGCGGAATGTAGCACTGACAGCCCCGTATATGCACGATGGCAGTGTGAATACCCTGGCGGAAGTGATTACGCTGTATGAAGACGGGGGCCGGCTGATCAGCAACGGTCCGGCTGCGGGCGACGGGCGAAAAAACTCCCACAAAAATCCTTTCATCAGCGGGTTCCGTTTATCGGAGGAAGAAAGAAAGAACTTATTAAGTTTCCTGTTCAGTCTTACCGACTCCAGCATTCTCAGCAATGCCCGGTTTCAGAACCCGTTTAACTTAGCCGACAAATAATTATTTTTGAAAAGAATATCCCCTGAATGAAAAGATCGTTTCTTCCGTTACTACTGGCTGCCCTTTTACTGGGCGCCTGTACCGGCAATAACAACAAGACGGCTGCGGGTGATGCAGAAACCGGTTATGCCAGAGACGCCATACTGGTAACGGATTCTGCCGCCAGTACTATCCCCCTGGTTCAGCAAAGACTGGAACGCATAAAAGCCGCACTTGCCCAGCCTGTTCCGGTATTGCTGCCCCTGCAACTGGACAGCACCCAGGCACAGGCCGCCCGGATTGCAATGAACGACAAGCAATTTGGCCTCTATTATTTCGACGAAAAGACACATACCCCTTTCCGTAATGAAATCTTTACTATTTATCCGGCCCGGCCGCAGGATATTCCCAACGGGTACAACCCCAACAATGTTTACAGGGTGGAGCTGTATAATTATGCCCTGAATCTCACCACGGTGGCCCTGACCGACCTGGCCTCGCAAAAAGCAATCCGTGTAACTCATTACCCGCATACCCAGCCCGACCTGAACCCGGTGCTTACCGAACTGGCCATGCAGATAGCCATCAATGCACCCGAGGTGATCAGGGCCCTTGGCTACAAGCCCGAACAGAAAGAAGCCATGATGGCGGCCACCAAAACGGCACTTAACCGTACCCGTTGCGAACGAAGTCTGCACCTCTGTGTGGCGCCCACTTTTACCAAAGACGGGAAAGCCCTTTGGGCGATTGTAGACCTTACGGATCACCGCGTGGTGGGCGTACGCTGGACCAGCGTTGGCAATAACGGACCGGCCCAGCGCATCAGCGAACGCAAACTGCTGTTTGAAAAGATCATGGAATGCAACTGCAAGGAAGTAAAGCACCTTGATAAAAACGGCTGGAAGATGAATTACGTGATCACCAGCAGTGATGGTTTGCGGATCAGCGAAGTGTATTACCAGGATAAGCTGGTACTCAATAATGCCAAACTGGTTGACTGGCATGTAAGTTACAGCGGCACCGATGGCTTTGGCTACAGTGATGCCGTGGGTTGCCCCGAATTCAGCCAGGCGGCTGTAGTAGCCGCCAGTGAGCCGAAGGTAAGCGAACTGGTGCAGGATGGAAAAACCACCGGCTTTGTGCTGGAGCAGATGTTTCAGAGTGAGCAATGGCCCATGCCCTGCAACTACAATTATGTTCAGCGTTACGAGTTTTATAATGATGGCCGGTTTCGCATTGCAGCCGCCAGTTATGGACGGGGATGCGGCAATAACGGTACCTACCGGCCGGTTACCCGGATCTCCTTTGCCGGCAACCAGGAAAATTTCAGCGAGTGGAAAAATAACAGCTGGCAGCTATGGAATACCGAGCAATGGCAGTTGCAGAACCCTTTAACTGCGTACACACAAGAGGGCTATCAGTACAAAATTACTGATGGCGGCGGCCATGGCTATTATATGGAACCCGGTACCGGACAGTTTAAGGACGGCGGCCGTGGCGATAATGCCTATGTATATGTTACCAAACTGCATGCAGATAAAGACGAAGGAGAATCGGACCTGGTAACGATTGGCCCCTGCTGCAATACCGATTACCGGCAGGGCCCCGAAAAATTTATTGAACCCAGTCCGGAAAATATTCAGAACAGCCAGCTGGTGATATGGTATGTTGCCCAGATGAAAAATGATGATACAAAAGGACGCGAATATTGCTGGGTGGACAGCTACCTGGAAAACGGGGTATATAAAACACATACCTTCCCCTGCTTCAGCGGCCCCATGTTTATTCCGGTTAAATAATCTTTCATGAAAATTTATGTTGCTATATCCTTCAGCTGGCTGGCCTTCAGTTCCTGCAAAGATAAGATACCTGAAGATGAGGTGGTACAGATAGGCCTCAGCCCCTGTCAGCTGCAACCCCGTTTCATCAGCGGTACCGGTTTCAATCCCCAGTTTTCCGGCTTATCCACTTCCGAGAGACAGTTTAAAGGCCTGGTACTGGTTCAGTTTCCGGCCAACCGTGCCGATACGGCCGGACGGAAAACATGGCAGCATCCCAGCTGGTCGGCCTTTGGTAATATGGGCCCGATAGCAACAGACGAAAACGGGAATGTATTTGTGGCGCCCATACCGGTTGTAAACGAACTGGAAAACCCCAGAGAAAAGCAAAACACCATTTACCGGGTGGAAAGCGCCACCGGAGAAATGAAGCCCTTTGTGAGTTTGCCGCTTCCCGAAGCCACCTCCGATGAAAATGGTTTTGGTCTGCTGGGCTTGTTTTATGATTGTCATGCCCATCTTTTATATGCGAGCAGTGTATCGGGGTCTACCCGTAATGAAGAAAAGGGGACGATATATGCTATCGACCCCTCCAACGGTGGTATTATTGACAGATTAAAGCGGGTGGATGCCATGGGTTTGTGCATAACCGGCATCACAGGAGAAAAACGTCTTTACTACGGCAGCAGCCGGAGTTCGGATGTTTATTCGGTAGAGCTGACTAAAAAAGGACAGTTCACCGGATCACCGCGTAAAGAATTTACGCTCGACCTGTTGGGCCCCAGAGGTGACGACAAGGCCAGAAGGATCAGGATGGATAAAAACGGCACCCTGATCGTTTTCGGGGTGGAGTTCAATTACAATTTCACTGCCCCCACGGAAAAACCCGAAACGGTTTATCATTTTCAGTTCGATGAAGAACAAAAAAAATGGTCTTTCAAGGAATAGGACGTTTAATTTTTTTCTCCCGTCAGGGGAGTAATCACGGCGGCTTTCACTTACCAGATTGGCCATCCGGATTACACCCATCCGTTTCCGGGAAATCAAAACGGCTGCTTGAACAAACGGCCCTGATTGAATAATTGCTGGTTTAACTATTTTTTTTAGCAGGCTGCATCGCCTGTGGCCATGCTCTTATAGGGTTGTTCCGAAGGCCACCATCTTACCATTGCGGCAATATTCTGCGGACACTGCACATGAATGGTGTAGTGCTTACTGAAAAGATCAGGCATCTCGGCATTGATCTGCCTGATCAGTTCATTCTTCAGTTCCAGTGCGTTATTTGGTTCGGCTATATATTCCTGATTACCGTTACTGTAGCGCAACGCATCGTACCGGCCGATCTGAATATGGCCGTTCAGTATCCGTACAATCAGCCTGTCGTGCCGCAAAGGCGGCTCCACCGTTCCGTCGCGGAGAATATTCACAATTGTCATACCGTATTGATTTTACACAGGTTATTGAATACCTGTTTGGATTGCCGAAAGAAAAAAGCGGAAGCTGAATTAACCAATAACCATTAAACTACTGCCAAACTGCCTGGAAAGGATCAGTTATAACTTTTAAAATGAACAGGCCATTTCCGAAGCCTGTGCTCTTCCGCTTTTGTGGGCACAAAATTATTAATGGTGGAACTGCGATTTTATTTTTTTCGACAAAACAGGCCTCCGGGGCGGTAAAACGAGGATTTTATATGCTAAAAATCAGCAATTAGTCGGGCAATACCACCCAATAGCAAAGCACAATCCGGCGGCGTTCATCATCCACCCGGTAATCTTTGATACTGCTCATGGGGTATTGTTCTCCCTTCCCCTGGCCGATGTACTCGATATGGAGTTTATCCACTTCTTTGAATTCGGTGGCTCTCCGGAGATAGAGATTGGTGAGTTGCTTAATCAGTTCCCTGGCCCGCAGTTCCGAGATCTGCTGGTTCAGCTCTTCCTTGCTGGCATCTGCCCGCCCCAGCTGGGTTACGAGGGTATCATACAACGGGCTTCCGGGTGTGTACCCCGTACCATCGGCAAAGCCCAGAATAATCAGGGTTGCTGTACGGGGAATGGCACTGTATTTATTGGAGAAATTAAGGAGCGAATCGAGTACCGGGGAGAAAGATTGGGCTGCAATATCCACTTTATCTTCCGGGATGCTGTATTTGCCGGGGCCAAAAAAAGCAGCCAGGTCGAAAAGCTTGAAATCCGCCACACTCAGACCATCTTTGATCATCATGTACAATCCCAGGCGCTGTGCATAACGGTCGCTTTGCTGCTGTAAAGAATCCAGCAGGGGTATAACAATCTTTTTATAGTTCTGGCGTACACTTCTTTTGGTTTTAAAGATTTCATCCAGTCTGCTTACATGTCCCTGCACTGAATCGAGGTTATGGCCGGCAGCGGTCAGCCTTTTGTTGATCCGTTGCAGGATATTGCTGTCGATCCGGTTGGATTCGAGCCGGTTGCCGGCAGATAAGCCGATATCCTTTAGCTGCCCCGATTCTCCTTCCAGTTGTGTTTTGATACCATTCAGCCGTTCGCGGGCTGCAGCAATTTTCTTATTACTGACACAGGAGGCCATCAGCAGCAGGGAGGCTGCAAAGAAGCATATTTTTTTCATAGTTATTATTTTGGTACCGGCTTCACGGAAAAATCCCTGTCGCCGGCTTTTACGGTATTCAGTTTTTCAATCTTGTTCCGCAATATCGTGCGGTATGCATTTTCGGGATTGGTGCGGAGTTGCTGCAATAAACTTACGGCAGGACCTTCCTCATGCCGGTTCACTTCTATGAGGGAGCTTTTTCCATAAATGTTCAGTTCATTGGCCGAGAGCAATAATTCATTCACAATATCTGTTGAGGGGTTATCCCGCAGTTCGTCTGCCGGAATGCTGTCGAATACGGCCACATGATCATTTTGGTCGGCGCGGTTCCACATCACAATCATCAGGGTGCCCACGATGCCTCCTGCCAGCCAGAGGATACCATACAGAAAGAAGTTTTTGATACGCAGTGCTTTCATCGGTTATGTTTCATCACAAATTTTCTGCAGCTCCTGCTGCAGGGAACGGATCTCAAAATTAATCTTTTCCCAATCATCCTCCCGGGCTACGGCCTGCCGTAAGCTTGCAATTTTTTGTAAGGCCGTACTGCCATGTCCCAGCGGTGAAACACTCGATACCAGGTGATGGCAGAGTGCCGGCAGCGCTGTTATATTTTTTGCCTGACTGATCTTTTCCAGTTGTTCAATATCAGCCGGAACCTGTTTCTTTACCTCCGCCAAAATCAGGTCGGCCATCTGCTGGTCGCCCCCGGCCAGTTCCAGTAAAAATCCTGAAGGTCCGCCCGCCGGCTTCTTCCCCGGTGGAACTGCTGACAGGCCCGAAAGTTCCTGTTGCAAAACAGCCCGCAGTTCCTCCTCATCAAGTGGTTTGGCCAGGTAAGCATTCATGCCCGCGGCGATACATTTTTCCTTTTCACCGGGCATCACATAGGCTGTCATCGCCACAACAGGCACCTGTATGTTTTTCTGCCGGATGGCAAGGGCAGCCTCATATCCATTCATCAGCGGCATCTGGATATCCATCAGCACCAGGTTATAGGATGTGGTTTCAAGCCGCTTCATCACATCCGCCCCGTTTTCGCAGATATCCGGATTGATGCCATAGGCCCTCAGCATATGAGTAATGAGTAACTGGTTCACAGCATTATCTTCGGCCACCAGCACTTTGGCTCCGGGATACTGCACCCATTGACTGCCTTCATTGCTGGCATCACTTTTATTGCCGGATGTTTCCGCAATCTTCCCAAAGGGCAGGGCCACTGTAAAAACCGTTCCCTTTCCTTCCGTACTGCTGACGGCAACCGTACCGCCCAGTAACTGCGAAAGATTTTTTACAATGGCCAGCCCCAGCCCGGTTCCTTTTTGCACCACCCCGGGCGTATTGCTCACCTGCTGAAAACGCTCGAAAATAATCTCCTGCTTACCTGCCGGAATGCCGATGCCCGTATCCTCCACCCTGAACTGCAGGTATACTTCTTTTGCGTGCTCACCGGTTTTGGTTACATCCAGCCGCACAAATCCCTCCGCTGTGAATTTAATAGCATTGCTGATAAGATTTACCAGTATCTGGTAAAGGCGGTCGGCATCGCCCTTGATATGAAGCGGAACCTCATCGGCCACCGACCAGTAATACTGCAGTTGCTTTTCTCCAACAGCATTCATAAACATATACTCCAGCGTTTGCAGCATCCGTTTGAGATCGAATTCTTTTTGCTCCACCACCATTTTACCCGCTTCAATTTTGGCGATATCCAGGATATCGTTAACCAGGTGCAACAGGTTATTGCTGGAATTATTGATCACATCGGCAAATTTGCGTTGCTCTTCATTGAGCGGTGTTTGCAGCATCAGCCGGCTGAACCCTTTAATGGCATTCAGGGGGGTGCGTATCTCATGGCTCATATTGGCCAGGAACTGTTCTTTTATCTGCGCCGATTTTTTCACTTCCTCATTGGCGAGTTCCAGTTCGCGGATAAGACTTACCTGGCGCAGGTGCCGGTTTATGATGATGGTGCCCAGGATCAGGATGGCGGCAATAGCAATCAATCCCAGCCCCTTGTTAAGGCCCGACAGGCGCTGTGAGGTTTCGGTGTTGAGACCCAGGGTGGACTGCAATTTTTTCTCCAGGCCTTTTTCAACAGCCACGGCTGTTTGATAAATACTGTCACTCAATTTCAATGAAAGCAGGGAATCGGCCAGTGATTTCCGGCGGGCCGGCTGATCCGCATCAATCGCATCGATGATGCGGTAGCCCAGGTTCACCTGGCGGCTGATCAGCCCATTGAGTTTGCTGAAATTATTTTTCGTGGAGTCATCCAGGTGCAGTTCCTTCAAAATGGCGGCATTGTACCCGATCACCGCCAGCGAATCGCGGATGGTGGCCAGCCGCTCCCGGCCCGGCGTTTGCCGCGTGAGCAAGGCCTCAAGACTGGCCGAAGAGTTGACCATTTCCTGCAGGCGGTTGTTAATAGTAAAAGTAACGGCGGCCTCCTTGTTCCCTTTTTTCAGGCCATTGATATTTTCACTTGTAAATAACTGGGCAGCCATAATCAGCAGCAGCAGGGCCACTGTAAGCGAAAGAATCCAGACATAATATCCAATACGTTTCATCTGCCGGTTAAATTAAGCGCAGCCGTTTCAACAGTTCTGTTTTATAAGTCTCGGAAACAGGCAAGGGAGTTCCTCCGATAAAAGCCACCCCATCTTCTATATAATCAATTTTTGATACCGGGATAAGATAACTGCGGTGGATGCGCACAAAATCACCCGCCGGCAATTTCTCTTCCATATTTTTCAGGGTGGAGTGAATAACATAGTTATTTTTCAGGGTGGCAATCTTTACATAATCCCCTTTTGATTCGAGCCAGAGAATATCCGACAGCAGGAGTTTGCGGATGGCTTTGTTATCGCGGATAAAAATCTGCTCCTGGTTCACCTCGTTGAGGTGTGCATTTTTCATGCGGAGCAGTTCGGTGGCTTTTTCCACAGCCAGCATCACCCGGGCCAGTGAAAAAGGCTTTACCAGGTAATCCACCACATTGAGTTCAAAGGCTTCGATGGCATAACCGGTTTTAGCCGTGATCATAATGGTTATGGGTTGTTCGGGCAGGAGTTTCAATAATTCAATACCCGTCATGCCCGGCATTTCAACATCCAGGAAGAGCATATCAATGTGATTGTCTTTCAGGAAATTTTTGGCTTCAATGGCATTTTCACATTCGCCTGCCACTTCCACCTCTTCCATCTTGCGCAGCATTTCAACAAGCATAAGCCGCACCACTTTATTATCATCAACGATGAGTGCCTTGTACATGATTCAGCATTTACATTACAAAATAACTATTTTATAAGCGAAAAGCCTCACCACGGGGGCGAGGCTTTTCGTATAGCCGTTTATTGCTTACTGTTTGATTATTTTCTGGGTGAAACGAATCAGTCCTTCCTGATCGGCCACCTGCAATATATACACAGCGCTGTTCAGCTTGGCCATATCGGTTATATCCAGCTGGTTGTTGCCCTTTACAACGGCAAAACCATTATTGTAAACCGTGCGGCCGTTCATATCCACCAGGCGTACCTGCACATTTGTGGCAGCAGGACTTACCAGGGCCACTGTCAGCTTTTCGGTAAACGGATTGGGCCAGGTGCTGATACTGGCGGTGGTGCTCAGGCGTACCGCTACTACTTTGGAATAACTGTGACTGCCATCGGCATTGATCAGTTTGATCCGGTAATAAATAACCGGGTACTGTGTGAGTGAACTGATATCATCATTGAGGCTGTAGTTACGGGTGCCGTAATAAGTTCCGGCAGCAGTTTTTTCGCCCGCATAGATGAAGTGGCTGTTGTCGGTGCTTCTTTCCACAATAAACTTAGCCGTATTCACTTCATTCTCGGTAACCCAGTTAACCGTAACAGTTGTATTACGGAGTACAGCGGTAACATCCAGTTTGTGCACTGCCAGCACGGCACGGCCGGGGTAATCCTTGATACCGGCATCCATATTGGTGATCAGGTCACCGGCATTTACGGTAAAGCTGTTGGATTTACCGGCGGCATCCGCATGGCTGGTATTTGTGCCACCTGCCGCACCCTGTATGGTGAAACTGGGCTGCACGGCGCTGGCGGCAGGGTTATTGGGTATATTACTGAAGATCACATAATAGCCTGTTCCCGGAGGCACATTGGTAATAAGATAACGGCCGTTGCCATCTGTAACCGCCGAGCCGAGGGGCTGGTTGAGTGAATTGTATAAAGTAACGATAATACCTGCAATGCCCGGTTCGCCCAGATCCTGGATACCATCCGCATTGAGATCGCTCCATACAAAATCACTCACTGCCGCAGTGGGTTTGGCACGCAGGCCCGCATCAATGGTTAAATCCGCTTCTGTGCTGCTGAGTACAATCACAGCTGTTTTACCCGTAGCCGGACTGGCATCACTGTTGGTATTATTGCCATTATCACCCGGTGTGTTCTGCTGGGTGAATTCCAGTCCGCCCGGAGCGGTACCAAATCCAACCACATAACTGCCGGCAGTAAGATTAGTGAAGAGATAACGTCCGTTCTGGTCGGTAATAGCAGTGGCCAGTACGGTGGTGCCATCGCTGGCGTATAAGGTTACGGTTACACCACTGATTCCTTTTTCTGAAGCATCCTGAACACCATCGGCATTGGCATCCAGCCAAACCTTATCACCCAGTACTGCACGGGTATTGATCAAACCGGCATCCAAACTGCGGTTATCGCGGCTGGTGCCACCGGCGGCATAGTTAAGTGTTACCGTGGTGGTGTTACCACTGATAATATCGGCATCACTACCGGTAAGATCATTCGTGGCAGATTTACCGGTGAAGGCAAATCCCGCCGGCAGGGTGCTGAAGCCCACACTATAGGTACCGTCGGCGAGTCCGGCAAACAGGTAGTTGCCATTGGCATCGGTTGTGGTATAGGCAATGGGGGTGCCTGTATTGTTGTACAGGGTTACCATCACACCGGCAATACCCGGTTCGCCGGCTGTTTGCAAACCATCTCCATTCTGATCAAACCATACATAATCGCCCAGTGTGTTACGGCTGGCGGGGGGAACAATACCCAGGTCAACCGACAGGTTGTCTTCACCCAGTGCCAGCACATAGGTACCGGTTGCAGAGGTGGTGGCCCCTGTAATAGTTACGCCTGCATTATCTCCATCGCTGTCTGTATCGTCATTTCCGGCTGCGGCATCTTTTACGGCAATCACATAGCCTGCCGGCATATTACTGAATACTACTTTGTATAAACCGGGGTTCAGGTTGGCAAAGAGATATTCGCCGAGGGCATTGGTGGTGGTAACCGCATAATTTGTTTCACCCACACCGCTGAACACCGCATCTCCATTAACATCATATTGCAGGGTTACTGTTACACCGCTTACACCCAGTTCCCCGGCATCCTGCACACCATTATTATTAAGATCGTACCATACCTTATTACCCAGGCTTCCGTTTCCGGCAGCCACACCGGGTTTGATACCTCCGTCCACTGTGAGATTATCTCCCGTAAGGTTGATAGAACCTGTGCGGCCGATTCCGTTGGCATCATCATCATTGCTGCTGTTGCTGCCACTGGCACTTTGTGTAGTGAAGGAGAAGGCTGCGGGCAGGTTACTGAACAGCACATTATAATAGCTGCTGGCGGCTCCTGCAGAAGCGACGAGGTTCACAAAAATATAATTGCCATAATTATCGGTAGTGGTTGTGGCGATGAATACATCATCAGCTGTACCCGGCAATCCGTCGGCGCCATTCTGGTACAGTCTGGCTGTTACGCCGGCCACGCCTGCTTCATTCGCATCCTGGATACCATCCTGGTCGTAATCGTACCACAATTTATCACCCAGTTTGAGCGTACCGGCGGGAGTGGTTTTGTACATACCGGCATCGATGGCCGTATTACGGTCTCCTTCGCGGAGCGGCACCAGCTCAGATCTTCCATTCGTATACACGTCGCTGTTAACCGCATCGGAAGCGCCGGCCGCGTTACGCGGACTGATTGTATAACCCGATGGCTTGATAAATTCTACTTTATAGGTAGCTGCATCGAGGTTGGTAAACATATAATTACCGAAGGCATCTGTTACGGTGGTTACCGGCAGGCCACCCAGGAGTACCGGGTTACCGGCTGCATCTAGCAGGTTAACCGTTACACCCGGGATACCGGGTTCATTGGGATCCTGTATACCATCATGGTTGGTATCATCCCATACCCTGTCACCCAGGCTGGCCTTGGTGGCGGGATGGGGCAGGATACCCGCATCAATGTAGGTAAGATTATCCCCTGCCGCCACAGTAAAGGGCAGCGATTTTCCGAAGTTGGCACCGCTGGTATTCACATCACTGTTAGTGGTAGTGCTTACAGCGCCCGCTTGAGTAGTGAAGATCATTCCCACTGGAAGCGTGAAGCCCACCCGGTAGTTGGCACCCACCGGTACATTGGTGAACAGGTAGTTACCATTTACATCCGTAATGGTGGTAGCCACCACATTGCCCGAACCGTCATAGAGCGTTACGGTGATAGCAGCCACGCCTGTTTCCGCTGCATCCTGTGTTCCATTGCCATTGGCATCCAGCCAAACCCTGTCGCCCACAGATTGGGTAACCGGCGGAGTGGCGAAGATGATACCGGCGTCCACATCCCGCTGGCTCTGACCGGCAGCCAGGGCTATGGTACGGGTACGTCCGTATGCAGCACCCACGGCAGTAACAGGATCACTGTCGCTAGCGGTTCCGGCGCCATCACCCGAACCGGTGATTTGGGTGGTGAAAATATAATTAGCCGGCAGGGTAAAACCAACGGTATAGTTGCCGGCTGATAAATTAGTGAATAAATAATTTCCGTAGGCATCCGTAACCGTTGTTCCAATCATGGTTCCGGCGCCATTGTACAGGGTAACGGCAATACCCGCTACGCCGGGTTCGCCGGCATCCTGCACACCATTGCCATTATCATCCCTCCAAACCTTATCGCCCAGGCTGGCCATGATATAGTTTTTAATACCGGCATCGATATTGGTGATATTATCACCGGCATTCACCGTGAAGGTATTAGACTTACCCGCGGCATCGGCATGACTGGTATTGGTGCCTCCCGCAGCACCTTGTGTAGTGAAGCTGGGTTGAACGCCGGCCGGGTTAGCAGGGATATTGCTGAAGATTACGTAGTAACCGGTTCCGGGAGGTACATTGGTAATACTATAACGGCCATTGCCATCTGTAATGGCTGAACCAACCGGCTGGTTCAATGAATTGTATAAGGTAACCAGTACACCCGCGATACCTGGCTCTGCAGCATCCTGGATACCGTCGCTGTTGATATCATTCCACACATAATCCCCTACGGTGGCAACCGGTTTGGTACGCACACCGGCATCAATGGTAAGATCCACTTCGCTTGCAGCGAGTGTTATCACAGCAGATTTACCGGTAACCGGATCGGCATCACTGTTTGTATTGTTGCCATTATCACCGGGTGTATTTTGTTGTGTGAATTCCATGCTGCCGGGGATGGTTCCAAAACCAACCACATACGATCCGGCATTCAAATTTGTAAAGAGATATTTTCCATTTGCATCTGTTATAGCACTTGCCAGTACTGTGGTGCCATCACTTGCATACAAGGTAACGGTAACACCGGGAATACCGGGTTCTGTTGCATCCTGCACACCATCTCCGTTGGCATCCAGCCATACTTTATCGCCGAGTGCCGCACGGGTGGTGGTTAAACCGGCATCCAGGCTGCGGTTATCACGGTTGGTGCCACCCGAAGCATAGGTAAGCGTAACGGTGGTTGTTTTTCCGGTTAACAAATCAGCATCACTTCCGGTAAGATCGTTTGAAGCTGATTTTGTGGTAAGTTTCAGACCGGCCGGGAAACTGCTGAAACCAACAGAATAGGTTCCGTCGGCAAGACCCGCAAACAGATATAAACCATTTGCATCAGTAGTGGTATATGCAATGGCGGTTCCGGCATTATTGTATAAAGTAACCATTACACCGGGCACACCGGGTTCACCGGCGGTTTGTAATCCGTCGGCATTCTGATCAAACCAAACATAATCCCCCAGTGTGTTACGACTGGCGGGCGGCACCAGGCCAAGATCCACGCTGAGGTTATCTTCACCCTGGCCCAGGATATAATTACCCGTAGTGGAGGTTGTGGCCGCTGCAACAGTTGTGCCGGCATTATCCCCGTCACTGTCGGTATCATCATTTCCGGCAACAGCATCGCGGGTGGCAATCACGTATCCCACCGGCATATTGCTGAATACCACTTTATAGGTACCTGCATCCAGGTTACCAAACATATATTCGCCCAGGGTATTGGTGGTGGTTACTGCAAAACTGGTTTCGCCCACCCCGCTGAAAGTACCATCTCCGTTGGCATCATACTGCAGGGTAACGGTAACATTGCCAACCCCCAGTTCTCCGGCATCCTGAACGCCGTTGTTATTAAGATCGTACCAAACCCTGTTTCCGAGGCTTCCTTTACCGGCCGGTATGGCTTTCACCAGGCCCGCATCAATGGTAAGATCGGTGACAGTAAGATTGATACTTCCGGTTCTTCCATTACTGTATGCATTATCATCATTAGCCGATGTGCTGCCCGTGGCATTTACATCGGTAAAGCTGTAGCCTGCCGGAATATTACTGAAATAAACATTATAGTTGGTGGCCGCTCCTGAAGAGGCAGCCAGGTTTACAAAAATATAATTGCCATTGGCATCGGTAGTGGTGGTGGCGATGAACACATCATCAGCATTACCGGGTAAGCCATCCGCACCATTTGTATACAGCTGCACTTTGATGCCCGCCACACCCGGTTCGGTTGCGCCCTGGATACCATCGGCATTATAATCAATCCATACCTTATCACCCAGTTTAAGGGTTCCGGGAGGAACGGTCCGGTACATACCGGCATCGATGGTTGTATTTCTTTCTCCGGCAGCCAGGTTGATCACCGCTGTGCGTCCGGTTGTGGTACCGGCATCGCTGTTGGTGGCGGCCGTACCTCCGGCATTTTGCGGGCTGATCGTATACGCCCCCGGCTTAATAAATTCAACAATATAGGATCCGGGATCCAGGTTGGTGAACATATAGTTACCATAGGCATCCGTAACCGCTGTAACGGCTACACCGCCAACCAGTACCGGGTTGCCGGAGGCATCCAGGAGGTTCACGGTGATACCGGCCAGACCGGGTTCATTGGGATCCTGTATACCATCATGGTTGGTATCTTCCCAAACCTTATCGCCAATGGAGCTTTTGTTGCCGCTTTGCGGCAGTATCCCTGCATCGATATAAGTAAGATTATCACCAGCCACAATGTTAAACGGAAGTGACTTGCCAAAGTTGGCGCCACTGGTAATCACATCGCTGTTGGTGGCAACGGTAACTGCGCCTGATTGAGTGGTGAACAGCATTCCGGCCGGCAGGGTGAAACCAACGCGGTAGTTGTTCCCGATAGCCACATTGGTAAAAAGATAATTACCATTGCCATCGGTGAGGGTGGTGGCCACAGCATTACCCAATCCGTCGAAAAGGGTAACGGTAACACCTGCCACACCGGGTTCAGCTACATCCTGAGTGCCGTTTCCATTGCTGTCGAGCCATACCTTATCGCCAACTGATTGCGTTATGGCTGAAGGTGTATTGAACACCAGTCCGGCATCCACATTCAGTTGTAACTGGCCGGCAGCCAGTGTTATTGTGCGTGTACGCCCAAACGTGGCACCCGCCGCAGTGATCGGATCACTATCGGTAGCCGTACCGGCTCCATCACCGCTGCCGGTGTTTTGCTGGGTGAAAGTATAGTTAGCCGGGAGCGTAAAGCCTACTGTATAGGTACCGGCAGCCAGGTTATCAAATAAGTAATTACCAAAGGCATCGGTTACAGTGGTGGCCACAGCAGTACCCGATCCGTTGTAAAGGGTAACGGTTATGCCTGCCACACCCGGTTCGGTTCCATTCTGCACACCATCCGAAGCCGTGCCACCACCGGCACCGTTATCCAGCCATACCTTATCTCCCAGGGCGCCCAATGGCGTAAAGCCAAAATCATAATCGTGGTTTACATTACTGGTATTGACGACTCCGATTATGGCGGTGGCCCCCGCGGCACCGGCATCATTGTCGATATTATCGGCACTGTTACTGCCTGCATTCGATCGGGTGACGCGGTACCCGGCAGGCGTGGTTATTTCGAGCCGGTAATTATAACCTGGCAGGATACCCGTTACGGCTGTCCAGGTGGCGGGTTTACGGTTATCGGCCGTAACCACATTCGAGTTATCAAAATAATAGTTCCCGTTGGCATCAACGGTGGTTGTCCAGGTTTGATCATCCGCATTTCCATAGATACCATCCACACCCGGACTTCTCAGCGTTACGGTTAGGCCCGAAAAAACGGAGCCCGATTCATTGGGATCCTGCACACCGTCACCATTCACATCATTCCATACCCTGTTGCCGATCTGTACGGGCTCGTACTGGTTCATCATTTCCACATCGCCCAGGCCGTTTGCCTTCATAAAAGTACCTGCCGGTGCACCGGCATCGGATCCATCATATAAAGAAGCCCAGTTCGACCAGGTGCCATTGGTTACATTATACCAGTGCATCCCGCCCGAATACCAGTAAGGTTCGCCGGTTGTACCCGGCGCCGAGGTGGGGTCCACAATTGTTTGCACAACGCGGTAGGTTCCCATCAGCTTGGCCATGGCTCCTTCTGTATATTCACCGGCCGTGTTATCGCCGGATTCGTCATTGAAATATTCATATACACCCACTGTTTGTCCATCGCCGTAACCATCGGTATTATCCCTGGTATTGGTTACCGCACAGGAGCCGGCTGTTCCCTCCATTACCCAACTGCCACTCACCCGGCAGGCATGCAGCATATCGCCGGATATCCTGGCTTCACCAACAGTGGTGGCCGATCCGGCAACCGGTATGGTTTGCCCGATACCCATCTGGTTACCAAAGCGGTCAGTAATGGAGATATTGAGTCCGCCGGCCTCATCAAATTCAAGATCAGTGATAATGGGTTGCGGATACCTGTACAAGCCACTTGCCTTTACATCCGACCAAACATCTGCCCAGGAGTGCCAGCGGTTGGTATTTCCGTTGGAAGAAGAGGTACGGTAGTTAAAAGTAAAGTTGATTTCTGTTGTAAAACCGGCGGCAATATTAGCCAGGTCGAAGCTCAGGATATAGCCGGAGAGGTTGGTGGAATCGCGGGGTGTGGATGAAGCATCACAAACAGCGCCCAGGTAACCACGGCCTTTATAAATTTTTAAAGCAAAGGGGCGGAGCTGTCCGCTGGTGCAGGAAGGCACTCCCGGTAAGGTTAAAATATCATAAGCCCGGGTAAGTGGACCGAGCGTTGCGGCAGAAGCATTATTTAAAGAAGCGGTGTTACCGGAAATATCCAGCGTAACCAGTCTACGCTGGTTCAGGTTTACCAGTACCAGCTGATTATTTTTATCATCCACTTCCACACCTCCAAAACCAACCTTTCCCACTTTACCGAAAGCATCCATATCCCTTCCTGTTGCATCCGAGCCGGTGGCCAGGTAGAAATCACTGGTATTGGGTGTAGACACCCTGTTTACCGTACCCATATCCAGGGCTGTTGCGCTGTTAGACGGAGTTACCCCTTGCAAGGTAAAGCTGCCGGCAAGCGCATAATTACCACCCGAAAGATTTGCCATATATACCCCTCCCACTCCCTTGGGTCCGAAGCCCACATGGCGTTTTAAGGAATTGGCAAAAAAGAAGCGGTCTTGTATTTTCTGGTAGGCGATGCTCCATACGGAACCTACCTGGGCCTGTGTGGCCACACTCACTTTGGCAGGTGTATGGCCTGTAGTATTGTTATCAATCTGAATCACACCAAATGTGGTATTAGCCGAATTGGTATGGTTAATATCACCGTGTGCATAAACAACACCCAGCAGCTTCGGATTGGGCAGGGTTGAATTATTCCAGTAATCGTCCGGTGCTGTTACGGCAAAGCTGGCTGTGGTTGAGGGCGCAGTAACAAATACTACATTGGTACCATTACCCGTGCCTTTAAAAGCGGGGTAATCGCCCAGGGCCAGGCCCGAAAATTCGATACGAACATTACTGGCAACAGGAATCTGCCCCACCGTAAAGCTGTAGGCACCAGCCGCATCGGTAGTGGTGGTAAAGCTGTTTCCGTTAACCAGCGTGGCTTTTACTGTAACACCTTGTACAAAGGGTTCGTTAAAGCTGGCTGTGTTATCCTTAACACCGTTACCGTTATAATCCCTGAAAACCGTGCCCGAAACCTGGGCATGCAACTGTTGAAAGGCGGTCATCATGCAGATGACTGACAGGAGAGTAAAGATCTTTTTCACCTTGATTGGTTTTTTTATAGTTTGGCGGATTGAGTGGTTTTTCATTTGCTTGCAAAAGAATTTTATTTCAGTCAATGACTGATAGCTTTTCGCTGAATAAGGCTTTGAGAAGGTTCAGGGACGTGATTTGTCCGTTGAAATTGATAGGGGTTCCCCTTAAGAAAAGATTGGTTTTTCATTATAACTGTTTGATAAACAGAAGATTTGTCTATCCGTAAGGATATTTTCTACTGGATTTATCCACAAAGTTATTAAAAAATCCGAAAAAGCTATCGTGTTTTTTCTACATATTCTTACTGGTAAATTTACTATGCAAAAAAGGGGGTAACTGATCAGTTACCCCCTTTACAATATAATTTTCAGGAAAATCAGGCCTTGTATTGCGGAATCAGGCCATTTGCCAGCTCGGTCATTTTCTTCAATCCCTCTTCGGGCAGGTTTCCTTGTTTGAATTCGGCCAGCACATCGGGCAGTTTATTTTCCATTTCCATCAGGAAATGTTCTTCAAAAGCCTTTACATTCTTAACCGGTACATCCCTCAGCAGGGCCTGTGTACCCAGGTAGATAATTGCCACCTGCTTTTCTACGGTCATCGGTGAGTATTGGGCTTGTTTCAGTACTTCCACGTTACGGGCGCCCTTGTCAATCACGTATTTGGTAGCGGCATCCAGGTCGCCCCCGAATTTAGAAAAGGCTTCCAGTTCGCGGTACTGGGCCTGATCGAGTTTCAGGGTACCGGCCACTTTTTTCATGGATTTGATCTGGGCATTACCGCCTACCCGGCTAACCGAAATACCTACGTTGATGGCAGGACGGATACCGGCATTGAACAGGTTACTCTCCAGGAAGATCTGACCATCGGTGATGGAAATCACGTTAGTGGGAATATAGGCAGATACGTCACCGGCCTGGGTTTCAATTACCGGCAGGGCTGTGAGGGATCCGCCACCTTTTACGAGGTGTTTGATAGAAGCCGGCAGATCGTTCATCTGGGCGGCAATATCATCCCTGGAGATGATTTTGGCGGCACGTTCCAGCAAACGGCTGTGCAGGTAGAATACGTCACCCGGGTAAGCTTCGCGGCCCGGCGGGCGGCGCAGCAGCAGGGATACCTCGCGGTAAGCTACGGCCTGTTTTGACAGATCATCATAAATGATCAGGGCCGGGCGGCCGGTATCGCGGAAATATTCGCCGATGGCGGCACCGGCAAAGGGTGCATAGAACTGCAGCGGAGCGGGATCGGAAGCAGAGGCGGCCACGATGGTGGTATAGGCCATGGCGCCGTTTTCTTCCAGTGTTTTCATGATACCAGCGATGGTACTGGCTTTCTGGCCAATCGCCACATAGATACAATATACCGGTTTACCGGCTGCATAAAATTCTTTCTGATTAATGATGGTATCCACGCAGATGGCGGTTTTACCCGTCTGGCGGTCGCCGATTACCAGTTCCCGCTGGCCGCGGCCGATGGGAATCATGGCATCAATGGCCTTGATACCGGTCTGGAGCGGTTCTTTTACCGGTTCGCGGAAGATAACCCCGGGGGCCTTTCTTTCCAGCGGCATTTCGAACAGTTCGCCGGCGATGGGACCTTTACCGTCGATGGGTTCACCGAGGGTATTAATAACACGGCCGCTCATGCCTTCCCCTACCTTGATAGAGGCGATCTGGCCGGTTCTTTTAACTTTATCACCTTCTTTGATTTCGCTGCTGTCGCCCATCAAAACCACACCCACGTTGTCTTCTTCCAGGTTGAGGGCGATGGCTTTGATGCCATTATCAAACTCAACCAGTTCACCTGAACGGACATTGTTCAGGCCGTAGATACGGGCAATTCCATCTCCCACCTGTAATACGGTTCCCACCTCTTCCAGGCTGGCCGACGCATTGAAGTTGCTCAGTTGCTGGCGAAGGATCGCTGATATTTCATCCGGCTTGATTTCTACCATAAATTATGTGTTATAAAAGTTATGTTTTCGGGTTGAAAGCCCGGAAGCGAGGTGCCCGGTTGGGTTTTCCCGGCCGGCAGGCCTGTCAACCCCTTTCAAATCGGCTGCAAAGGTAGGGGATGGCATCTGTAATGCAAAAAAATGACCCGGGAAAAACTCAAAAAAATGCCCCGCCTGTACGAAAGGATTAGAAAATATACTGTAATTTTCCGCTTTCAAAAATTTGCGGCTCAACCCAAAGCTGTACCGCTTTTTTTTTGCACCAGGCAGAGACTGTTTTATCCATTGAAGAAACAAAACCGAATCTCCGTAAAATTCTTATTGACCAAAGCATCCGGTATTCCCTGTGAAAAACTGTATTGTTCTCATTTTCTAACCAAATCACACATTATGAAGAAAATTCTCCTCCTCTTCGTGTTGTTCTTAAGCGCATATGTCAGTATGGCGCAGACGAGCGATGTGGACAAGAATGCCGCACTGCAGCTTGTAAGTGCGCAAAGATCGGCCCTGGGGTTCACGGCGGACGATCTTAACAACCTCGTAGTGTCGAGCTCGTACATTGATAAGTCCGCCGGTGGCGTTCGTCTCGTGTACCTGCAACCCACTTACAAGGGGATCCCTGTATACAACCAGATACAGGCGCTTGCTTTCAAGAATGGACAACTGGCTGCCAATTCAGGCCGCTACGAGTCCATTGCCCGTTTAAGCAAGACTCTGAACCCCGTCCCGGCTCTTTCTGCCGAATCAGCCATCCGGGCTGCTTTGGCCGACAGGGGCCTGACAGCCACCCAGCCTTCTGTTTTACTGAACAGCAAGGAAAATGGCCGCAAGCTTGAGTTCAGCAATATGGGCGTATCCCGCTTCAATATTACTGCCGAACTCATGTGGATCCCGTCGGAAGACGGAAAACAGGTTACCCTGGGCTGGCAAGTTTACATTGTTCCTACCACCACATCTGACTATTGGCTGGTAAGGGTTGACGCCAACAATGGCAAAACACTGGGAGTAACCAACCAGACCGTTTATTGCGACTGGAATACTTCCAAAGCTGATAATGCTGCAGATTTCAAAACCAGGGACATCCCGGTTTATTCTGCTGCCAATAACAGCTTTAACATGAAAAAACTGTTCGATTTCAAAGCCGGTGACCAGCTCACCGCCGGTGAACCGAACAGTCCTTCTATCGTGAACGGTGCCACTTACCTGGTTATCAAGTATCCGACAGAAGCCCCGAGCTTTGGCGCGGCTTCACTGCATACTGATCCCTGGACTTTGTCGCCGGGAAATGCCACCACTCACAAGTGGCACTACGATGGTACTACTAACTATACCATTTCACGTGGTAACAACGTTTGGGCTAAAGAGGACAGGGCCGGTAACAACAGTAACTCCGGTTTACCCGCTACTTCTTCCACCACGCCCGATCCGTTAACTTTTAACTTTCCTCCTGACTACACAGTGGCTCCCACCACCCCGTTATTCCAGCAGTTCGCTATTACGAACCTGTTTTACTGGAATAACCTGATGCATGATATGAGCTACCTGTATGGCTTCGATGAAGCCGCTGCCAACTTCCAGTCTGATAACCTCGGACGCGGTGGTGCCGGTAACGACTTCGTATATGCGGATGCCCAGGATGGCGGTGGCACCAACAATGCCAACTTTGCCACACCGGCGGATGGTTCTAACGGCCGTATGCAGATGTATCTGTTTACTGCCCCGAACCCCGACCGTGATGGCGACCTGGATAATGGTGTTGTAACCCACGAATACGGACACGGTATCTCTCACCGTCTTACCGGCGGCCCGGGATCCGGTGCCGGTTGCTTAAGCAATGCTGAACGTGGTGATGAGGGCTGGAGTGATTACTTCGCCCTGATGATGACCACGAACTGGGCTACTGCCACTGTCAATGATGGTTTCAATATTCCGCGGCCGATGGGTACCTATGTACTGAATCAGCCCACCAACGGACCCGGTATCCGTATTCACCCGTATTGCACCAATATGGCCATTGATCCCTGGACCTATTCAGGTGTGGCTTCCTCAGGTGGTGAGGTGCATGATATCGGTGAAATCTGGTGCTCTACTATCTGGGACATGACCTGGAATATTATCCAGGTTGCCGGTATCAATCCCAACCTGTTTAACCCGGCCGGTGGCGGTGGTAACACCATTGCCATGAAGCTGGTGATTATGGGTGAGAAACTGCAGAAATGTAGTCCGGGCTTCCTGGATTCAAGGGACGCCATTCTCCAGGCCGATCAGCTTCTTTACGGCGGCACTTACCATTGTGCTATCGTAAATGCATTTGCCGGCAGGGGTATGGGCTTTGACGCTATCCAGGGTTCTTCCGGAAGCACAAGCGACCAGACACAAGGTTTCTCTGCCGAAGAAAGCAGCCTGCTCGTTAACGAAAGCGTGGCTTCCCAGGTGGAAGGCGGTAACGTAACCTTTACTCACACTGTGAAGGCTTACTGTTCTGCTCTCACTGGTTATACCCTCCGCGATACACTGCCCACAAACGTAACATTTGTAAGCGCTACCAACGGTGGTACTTACAATGCCGGAAACCGGGTGGTTAGCTGGCCTGTTTCACTGGCTGTTGGTGCTACCGGAACCTATGCGGTTACGGTTAACATCAATGCCGGTACCTACTTTGCGCCGGTTACCTTTATCAACGAGCCTGTTGCAAGTGCCAGTATTCCGGCCGGCTGGGCTACTGCCGCCGCCACCGGTACTTCTAACTGGGTAGCTTCTTCCGCACAAAGTCATAGTGCGCCGAACTCACTCTTTGGGGTGGATAATGCGGCGGCTATAACCGACTTTACGGTTGCCACTACTTCCAACGTTACGCTGACCGCTCCGCAATCAGCCACTCTTTCTTTCTGGCACAATTTCGATTGTGAAGCCAGCTGGGATGGTGGTGTTGTAGAGATCAGTAATAATAATGGTTCAACCTGGACCGATCTGGGTGCTGCCATGACCCTGAACGGTTACCCCAGTACCCTGAGTACAGCCGGTACCAACCCGATCAGGGGCCGCAACGCCTTTACAGGAACCAGCGGTGGCTGGATTCAGACAAAAGCCGACCTCGCTGCTTATAATGGCCAGGCGGTTCGTTTCCGCTTCCGTATGACATCTGATGACAACACCGCCAACGTGGGTTGGTATGTGGATGATATCAATGTATCGGCTGTTGCCCGTGTTGACCTGCGCTCCAGCCTGTTCAATGCTTCCAACACCCGTGTTCACTATTCAGATACGATTTGCTACATCCTGCCTTCTTCAGGCTGTGTGCCGCAAACGATTAATTCTCAGCCCAGCAATGTAACCATCTGCGCCGGCAGCTCTGCTTCCTTCGCGGTTACTGCTACGGGTACACCTGCTCCCACTTACCAGTGGCAAATCAGCACTACCGGTACCGGCGGTCCCTGGACCAACCTCACCAACGGTGCTCCTTACAGTGGTGTAACCACACCTACCCTGGTTGTTAACCCGACCGCTGTAGGTATGAATGGTTATGCTTACCGTTGCGTGGTAAGTGGCTGTGCCGCTCCTGAAAACAGCGCTGCTGCCGTTCTTACGGTGGTTGCTGCTTCAGTAGGTGGTACTATCAACCCTGCTAATACGCCTGTGTGCGGTACCACTAACTCAGGTACGCTTACATTATCAGGCCAGGTGGGTACAATCATCCGTTGGGAATCAGCCACTAACCTGGCCGGCCCCTGGACGGCTATTGCCAACACCACCAATACTTATACCTTCACCAACCTCACCCAAACTACCTACTACCGTGTGGTGGTTCAGGTGAATGGCTGTGTGGCTGTAACTTCAAGTGTGGCTACTGTTACTTTCAATGCCGCACAACCCATGATCATTGTTGCTGATCCGGGTACTACCCTTTGCCAGGGAGATCCTGCCCTGCTCACAGCAATCAATGGTCCGACCCTGTTTACCTTCACATCTGCCGGTGGTGCCACTATCAACTCTTCTGGTACTGCATCACCCTATCCTTTACCGATCACAGTAGCCGGCTTGCCGGCTGGTGCTGTTGTTCAGAACGTTGTACTGACCAACCTGAACCATACCTGGACCGGTGATATTGATGTGGCTGTAACCGGTCCTACTTTCGTAGCCGGTGGTAACACCCAGGCTTGTATGCTCCTGTCTGATCTTGGCAATGATGCCAATGATGATGCAGTGAACACTACTATTACCTTCCAGGATGGTGCTCCGCGTGTACCGAACGTGAATCCGATTCCGAGCGGTACCTACTCACCCACCAATGATGGCGCTGTGACAGATGCAATGCCGGCTCCCGGTCCGACCACTACGGCCGCTACTCCGTTGCTGACACAGCTCAATGCAGCTACCATGAACGGTACCTGGAACCTGTGGATCAACGACCAGGTAGCTGGTGATGGCGGTAACCTGGCAAGCTGGACTATCATCTTTGCCGTACCGGGTGGTCCGATCTCTGGCGGTACCTTCACCTGGACGCCTGCAACCGGTCTGAACCAGACTACAGGTAACCCTGTTGCTGCTTCCCCGGCCACTACCACTACCTACACTGTTAATCATAATAACGGTGCCGGTTGTATCAGGCAGGCTACTATCACACTCACTATCAATGCCCGTCCGTCTGTAACGACACCGCCGGCTAATACCACTGTGTGCGCAGGTCAGCCTGCCACTTTCACAGTAGTTGGTGCTGGTGCAGGCATTACTTATCAGTGGCAGGAAAGCACCAATGGTGGTGGTACGTACACCTCATTGGCCAACGCGGCTCCTTACAGCGGTGTTAATACAGCTACCCTGACCATTAGCCCGACAACTGTTGCGATGAACGGCTACCGTTACCGTTGTATCATCGGTGGTACCTGTCCTCCTTCAGTTAACTCTGCTGCTGCGATCTTAACCGTGAACCCGCTGCCCAATGTTACCGTTACACCCACTTCAGGTTGTGGTGGTGTGGCCGGTATCAATGGTTTGGCGCTAACAGCCAGCGGTGCTAACACTTATACATGGGCTCCGTTCGGTGGCTTGTATACCAATGCCACGGCAACAGTTCCCTATGGTGGTGGTAATGCCGCTACTGTTTATGCAGCTCCCACAGCCATGACGATGTATACCGTAACAGGTACCCTCACGGCTACCGGTTGCTCTAATACTGCTTCTGCGCTCATCAATTACACGCCGCCTGCTCCGACCGTAACACCGTCTTCGGTTACCATGTGTCTGGGTGATGCGCCGGTAAGACTGGTTAGTGCCTCTGCTGTGTACAATACAGTTAGCTTCCCATCCGGCACAGTTAACGTTGCTGTTCCTGATAACAATGCAGCAGGTGCTGTATCAACTGTAACGGTATCAGGCATTCCGGCCAATGCCACCATTTCTTCAATGGCGGTAAGGTTAAATATGTCGCATACCTACCCGGGTGATATGATCTTCAACCTTAAATCTCCTGTTACCGGAGCTCCCATCCTTAACCTGTATAAATATGCAGGTGGCGCCTTTACGGGTCCGGCTTCGGGTGTTCCAACATGGGGTTGGTACAATGCACAGGTAAGTTCAGCAGGAACCAGTGCATTCAATTCTGTTACTGCATCTCCCTTCACTTACAATACCCCGCCGGTTTGGAAAGCTGATCTGCTGAACGCAAACGTAGCAGGTGTGGTAATCCAAAATCCGACTGGTTATGTTTCTAATGCTGCCAACTGGAATGCTATCTATCCGGTACCTGCTACCGGTGCTAATGGCGTTTGGACATTGGCAATGGCTGATGGAGGTCCCGGAGATGTGGGAACACTCGCTTCCTGGACGCTGGAAATCACTTACTATGTAGGTGTACCCACAACGGCCGCTACCTGGAGTCCGGTGGGTGGATTATTTACTGATCCTGCCGGTTTGAATGCTTATACAGGAACGCCAAGGGATACGGTTTATGCTCGTCCCACACCTGAGGGTGTATATCCTTATCAGGTTACGGTACAGAGTCTGCCGCCGGCCAATGCCGCTCCGTCGACCCCGATGGCAGGTGGTAATGGTAATAACATGGTATTCTTCAATATTACCAACAACAACGGTTACCCGATGACACTGACCGGTATTTCAACCAATACCTTCGGATCGGGAGCTGTTACGGCCAGGGCTTTCTATAAAACCTCAGCGATCGCCGGTAACCCGGGTCTGATCAATGCAGGTAATGGCTGGAACCAGACCGGTGGATCTATCAACAGCAATGTTACGGCCGGTGCCCTCAACCCGGTACTGACGGGTCTGTCACTGTCAATCCCGGCTGGCGCCACCTATGGCATCGGTCTGGAACTGAGCGGTGCCACTTTCCCGGCTTATACCAATGGTACGGGTACGATTGCCACGTATACGGATAATGGTGTAACCATCACCACCGATGGTAACGTGGGTTGGGGTGGTCCGGTAGCTCCGGGTCCTCCTGCCAATAACCCGCGCAACTTCAATGGTACGGTGTACCTGAGCCCGGCAGGTGTAAGTGCCTGTACTTCTCCGGCCAAAACGGTTACCGTTACTGTGAACAAGGTGGCTTCTGTTCCTGCCGGCTCACAACCGGTTAACCAAACCGTTTGTACCGACAAGGTGGCCACCTTCAGCATCGGTGCTGTAAGCGGAACCGGTCCGTTCAGCTACCAGTGGCAGGTAAGTACCAATAATGGTAACCCGCCTTATACCAACATAAGCAACGGCGGTGTGTACAGTGGTGCAACCACTAATACACTGGTAATTACCGCACCGCCGGTATCTATGAACGGTTACACGTATCGCTGCCTCGTTCAGGGTGCTGCGCCTTGCCCGGCTGCAACATCCAACTTTGCAGTGCTGACAGTGAATCCGTTGCCGACGGTAGTGATCTCGGCTTCACCCTTTACCAGGTTGTTCCCGGGTCTTACCACTACCCTGTCTTCATCCGTTACTCCTTATGCCGCTGCCACCAATGGCTACAAGTGGTACAGGGATGGCGTACTCGTACCGGGTACCAGCAACAGTGGCTCACTGCTGCTGGATGTAGACAAGCTGGGTGATTACATGCTGACTGTTACAGATGTGAATGGCTGTGTTAATTCTTCTAACACGGTTTCAATCACTGACTCTGTAAATACCACACTGTTTATCTACCCGAACCCCAACAACGGTGTGTTCCAGGTGCGTTACTACAGTGCATTACGCAATGTACTCCCCCGCGGCCTCGTAGTATACGATGCCAAAGGCGCCCGTATTTACAATGCATCTTACAACATCAATGCACCTTATGCAAGGATGGATGTGGATCTGCGTAATTTCGGAAAAGGTGTTTACTGGATCGAGTTGCTCGACAGGAACAACCAACGCCTCGCTGTTGGAAGAGCAGTTGTACAATAATTGCAATTCAAATAAGCTGATAAAAAGCCCCTCGTTAATGAGGGGCTTTTTATTTTCCGGCATTGTCGCAGCCGCCCCGCTTATTGTCGGACCAGTACTGTATCTTCATGTTCCGGCAGTACTATTTTTGTTTCAAACAAAATCAACGAATATGAAAAGAATTAAACTGGTCTATTGGATTACCACTATTTTATTTGCCGGCTTTATGCTCTTCACAGCTATCCCTGATATTATGCTGAGTAAAGATGCCGTTACATTTATGAAAGATTACCTGGGCTATCCCAACTATTTCACTGTTTTCATCGGTGTGGCCAAAGCTTTGGGTTGTATTGCTATCGTGGTGCCCGGCCTCAACCGCATTAAAGAGTGGGCCTATGCCGGGCTTTTCTTCGACCTGGCAGGTGCTGTTTACTCGATTACTGCCGTATCCGGATTCCAGGCGGGCACCCTGGTGATTGTACTGACAGCGGCCGTAGGGGCTATTTCATATATCAGCTGGAGAAAATTATTTACAGCTGTTGCTGCCGGCTAGTTTCGCCTGTCTGTACCAATATTAATGCACCCTCCAAAATAGATTTATGTCATTTCAAGCCTATATCGACAACATAAAAGCCAGGACGGGCAAATCGCCTGAAGACTTTAAAAAACAACTGGAAAAAGAAAAATTACTGAAGCCGGACATGAAGGCCGGTGAGCTGGTTGCCTGGTTAAAAGACCGGTACGAACTCGGCCATGGCCACTCAATGGCCATCTGGGCGTATTTTAAATCAAAGGGCTGGGTGAATGAGGGAAAGAAAAAATGATATTCTGAGGCGGAAGGGATCATCAGCTTTAAAAAAAGAGGCTGCCATTTTTCATGACAACCTCTTTTCGTAAACCTGAGAATACTACAACTTATTTAAAATCCTCTGCGGAGTTTAGGTCGCTGATTCTGGTTCTGGCGCTGGTTTTTAATGCGTTCCAGTAATTTTCGTTTGAACTCGCCGTCCATGCGGAAAAACCTTTCGCATCTGTCATTATTAAGGATGCGTACAAACTTATCCTGGTATCTTTTTTTGATATTGAGAATGGCCTGCTGGCGGTCCAGTTCCGGAAGATCGGGTTTTACGGCCCGTACATCATTCTCGTACTGGGCATGCAGGGGCCAGAACTGCTGCGCCTCCTCAGGCGTGAGTTTCAGCTCCTGGGTGATGTACGCCACATAAAGGGCCCGTATTTTTTCCTGGCGCTTCGCATCATCACCATCGTCCTGGGCCTTCACAGCTGTGAAGCAACCCAATAAGAAGGTGAAAAGGAGTAAATACTTTTTCATGGTGATAATTAATTTTTAAGATCCGTCAAGTCTATATTGTTCAGGTAATTATCCAGTGTTTTTTCATCGGTCAGGTAATCCTCTTTGGCAGGCAACTCATTGGCATCCACACTGCCGGCCACCAGGGCGGCCTCTACATCCGTATTATTGGCTTCGAGGTATTTTACAATATCAGCATCGGATACTTTCGCCAATTCCTCATCAAATTTATGATCCCGGGCAATGGCCGTACCTTCTGATACAACAGGATCGGCGGCCGTGGTGGTAACTGCGTGGTTATCTGTGAACCGGAATACACCCAGTGCCATGGCGCCGGTAAACATCGCCGCTACGGCATATTTCATAAAAGCACTGATCCGGCGCCTGTGCATCACCACCACTTTGGCGGGTTGCCCGGCTTTCAGCCTGGCCAGGATCGTGGCAGCCAACCCTTCAAAGTAATTTTCGGGAACCGTATACACATTGCTGTTGCGCAAAGCCGCCAGTTCCGGTGAAAGAGTCTCTTCTTTAACCGTTGCCAGGATACCATCAGCCAGCCCTTCAAAATATCCATCCGGAACGGTAAACACCTGCTGATGGCGAAGCTCTTCCAGCAAGGGAGAATGCTCTTTGGTTTCCCCGGCTTTTATACGGGCCATGATGCTGCCCGCCAGGTTATCAAAATAACCCGCCGGCACATCGCCCTGCTTTTCAGCCGTAACGAATGCCGCTTCCTGGCTTGCTTCCCTGATGCTGGCTATCACATCCCTGCTCACCCACTCAAAATAACCTTCCGGAACGGTAAAGACATTGATCTTTTCCATTCCGGCCAGTAGCGGACTCAAGCCCCTCAATTCTTCTGATATTTCCAACCTTTTATCCATTACAATACTGAGACTTTAGGAATTGTTAAAAGTTTAATGATTCAGGATATAATCTTCAATTTTTTTAACCGCATGATGATAACTGGCCTTCAGGGCCCCTTCACTGGTCTCCAGCACCTCGCTCATCTGCTCATATGGCATTTCATCGTAATATCTTAAATTAAATACAACTCTTTGTTTTTCAGGTAGTTGCTGTATCGCTGCCTGCAGTTTCCATTCCAGCTTATTGGCATCAAAGTGCTTATCGGCCTTCAGACGGTTACTGAGCCCCGATTCCACATCACTCAGGGAAACGGCTGATCTTTTTTTCTGCTGTTCGAGGTAGGTCAGACTTTCATTAGTAGCAATCCGGTACAACCAGGTATACAGCTGGCTGTCTTCCCGGAAATTAGAAAGTCCGTTCCAGACCTTGATGAACATGTTCTGCAAAACATCGTTTGCATCCTCATGCTCCACCACCAGCCGGCGGATATGCCAGTAGAGTTTTTCCTGGTATTTTTTGATAATCCGGGTAAAACCCGCTTCTTTGGTTACAGGGTCATTGAACTGCCGGAGCAGCTCCTTATCGTCTAAATGTTCGGCCATAGTAGGTTGATGCAGCGTAAAAATAAAAAAACCAATGGTAAGATTGGTTTCAGGAACGAAGGTTTAACGGCCCCCTGAATTTAAAGGGCATTGGGTAAGATCCGGCACCGGCATTATTTCCGGGAGATGGCTTTTTCGGCGGCGGCCACGATATCAGCCACATCCAGGCCGTATTTCTTCAGCAGTTCCACCGGTTTACCGCTTTCGCCAAATGTATCATTGGTACCCACGTATTCGATGGGCACGGGCTGATGGCGGGCGGTTACCTGTGCAATCGAATCGCCCAATCCGCCGATGATATTATGCTCTTCGGCCGTTACGGCACAGCCGGTTTTACGCACAGATGCAATCACCGCTGCTTCATCGAGCGGTTTGATCGTATGGATATTAATCAGTTCCACGCGGATCCCCTTTTCCTCCAGTATTTTGCCGGCTTCCACGGCATTCCATACCATATGACCACAGGCAAAGATGGATACATCCGTACCGGCTGCTAATTGTTGTGCCTTTCCAATCACAAAATCTTCCGGTTTTGTAAAAATGGGCCAGGAGGGGCGGCCAAAGCGCAGGTAAACGGGGCCTTCAAAATCAGCAATAGCCATGGTGGCCGCTTTGGTTTGATTATAATCGGCGGGCACGATAACAGTCATACCCGGCAGCATTTTCATCAAACCGATATCTTCCAGAATCTGGTGCGTAGCCCCGTCTTCGCCCAGGGTTAGTCCGGCATGTGAAGCACATATCTTAACATTCTTTCCGCTGTAAGCAATGCTTTGCCGGATCTGGTCGTACACCCGCCCGGTGGAGAAATTGGCGAAAGTGGTGGTATAGGGAATCTTCCCTCCAACAGTGAGACCGGCAGCAATCCCCATCATATTTGCTTCAGCAATACCGCACTGGATAAACCTTTCAGGGAATTCTTTCATAAACCCGTTCAGTTTCAGCGAACCGGCCAGGTCGGCCGTAAGGGCAACAATATTCGGGTTCGTCCTCGCAGCTTCCAGGATGCCATCTCCAAAACCACTGCGGGTATCTTTATTTCCGGTTGATTGAATCTGACTCAGCATAGATGAAATTGATTTGGTAAGATATGCGGCTGCAAAATAACAGAAAGAATCGATAGCCCGGGCCAGCTTCCGAAAAAGTTGCACACAGTTTGTGAGTTATGAAGGAAAAGTGGCGGGTTGGCGGATAACCATGAACTGCTACCCATGAACCATCCCCTAATTAGAGATCTCCGACACCGTATAATATTTGAGCCCCAGCTTATTCACCTGTTCAAAAATTTTTTTCAGTCGCCAGAGGGATACACTCAGGTTGCCGCCGGTATTGATATTATGTGCCACCAGTACGGCACAATTATTATTATCCTTCGCAGATTTGAGCATCTGCATGATATCGGCATCCCGCCGGTTACTGCTTTTGTCGATACCAAGCCCATACAGCAAATCGTTGTGTTCGGTAGTGGCCAGACTTTTTGTGTAATCGTTGGAACCATTCAGCGCCCTGACACTCTTGAAATATCTATTCAGGGATTTATCAAAAACGGCATTATGTGCCCCATACGGATAGGCAAAAGTGGTGGGATAAAAACCATCTTTATTCATCAGTTTCAGGCCGTCTTCAATTTCACATTTCAGCATATCCTCGAGGGGATGCTTGAATTTGTAAACATACTCCACCATGTTATAGTGGTTGGTGCTATGGAAGGCAATCTCGTGCCCATGCTGCTGGATGATACGGAGTTTCTCTTTTTGCTGATTCGTGAACCGGTTGTACTTGCATACATAAAAAGTGGCTTTCACCCCTGCCGAATCCAGCACGGGCAGGTACTGGTACCAGTTATCCACCATGTTATCATCAAAGGTGAGCACCACGCCGGGGTCTTTCAATACTCCCGTTTTCTCAAATTTTTTGCAGCCCGAAAATAAGCCCATACCGGTAAGGCCAAGCAAAAGAATTCCCAGGTATAATTTTCCCATATACAGTTAAGCAGCTGGTTAATAGATTCGGTTTCAGTTAAGGATTTTGGGCTAAATATCTGTCCCTGCGGGGAAGACTGGTAAGCCGGATGAACCGGGGCGACGAAGATATAAGAATTCTGATTTTTTTGGACTTTTACAGCAAATTTTCAGGATAATATATAAAAAAAATATATAAAAATCCATCCTGTATAAAGTGGCAACCAGAGTGTTTGGCAGGTAGGCAAGCCCTTGAGCAGGGAGGCGTTAATTTAATCCGGCAACCTGTTTACTGAACAGGTTTTCGTCATCCCGCAGGCGGCATTCCCATTTCCAGGCGGTGTCGAGCATGGCTTCCAGGCCGTATTGGGGTATCCAGCCCAGTTCGGCTCTGGCCTTGTCATTATTGGCATAGATGGCGATCACATCCCCTGAGCGGCGCCCGGCAATCTTGTAATTGAGTTGTAAACCAGCCACTTTTTCAAAGCCGGCAATCACTTCCAGTACACTGATACCATTGCCTGTACCCAGGTTAAAAATATCACAGGGTTTTGCGGCCGGAAGTTTTTCCATGTAGCCCAGTGCCAGGGTATGGGCATGGGCAATATCACATACATGAATGTAATCGCGGATGCAGCTGCCATCGCGGGTGGGGTAATCGTTGCCCCAAACCTGCATGAGGGGTAATTTACCAATAGCCGTTTGGGTGATGGCGGGCACCAGGTTGGCAGGTTTGCCCAAAGGCAGTTCGCCGATGTGGACGGAAGGGTGGGCGCCAACGGGGTTAAAGTAACGTAGCAGTATGGCTTTTAAAGAGGTGGATTTAACCTGGTCCTGCACAATCAGTTCTCCCATCTGCTTGGTGGCCCCATAGGGCGACTCGGCAGGCTGCTGGGGTGTTTGCTCGGTAACAGGCACCTGTGCCGGATTTCCATAAACCGTACAGGAAGAAGAAAAAACAAAATGTGGTACCGAAAATTCCTCGGCACACTTGAGAATATTAATGAGCGAGTTGAGATTGTTTTCGTAATAAAGCAGTGGCTTTTCCACTGATTCGCCCACTGCCTTATAGGCGGCAAAATGAATGATACCCACGATGTCGGGATTTTCCTGGAAGATGGCATAGGTATCATCATAATTGCAGAGGTCCACCTTATAGTTTTTGACGCGGATCCCGGTAATCTTTTCCACACCATCGAGAATAGTATCCTTGCTCCTGGAATTATTATCGGCAGAGATAACAGCATAACCATTCCCGATCAGATCTACAATTGTATGCGATCCGATATAGCCGCAACCGCCTGTTACCAGTATCTTTTTCATTTTGCAAAGAAATAAAAAATCACTCACTTGGGGTGAGTGACGGGGTTATTTATATATCCGGGATATCAGCCAACAAAGAAATTAATGATATAATAGGTGAGGGCGGCAAGGGCACCGCTAACGGGTATGGTTAATATCCAGGCCCATAAAAGGTTCACCGTTACGCCCCAGCGTACGGCCGAAAGCCGTTTGGTAGCGCCCACCCCGATGATAGAACCGGTGATGGTATGGGTGGTACTCACGGGGATTTTCAGTGATTCGGTAACAAAAAGCGTTATGGCGCCGGCTGTTTCGGCCGCCACCCCTTCGAAGGGGGTAACCTTGGTGATGCGGGTTCCCATGGTTTTTACAATTTTCCAGCCGCCGCTCATGGTACCCAGGGCGATGGAAGTATAACAGGCGATCGGCACCCACCATACCATGTGATCAAGACTGTACTGAGCGGGGTTATAGGCAATTAAAGCTGCCATAATAATACCCATCACTTTTTGGGCATCATTTCCGCCATGCCCGATACTGAATGCTGCGGAAGAAACTAACTGAAGACGTTTGAACCATTGATTGGCCCTGTTGGCATTGAGGCTGTTCAGGAAAAGGGTAAATCCGGCCATAATCACCAGGATCAGGGAAAGCAGGATCCATTTAAAGTTTTTCGAGTAGAAAATTACTTTCAGGATATAAGAATCAAAATGCGATTTGAGTTTGGCAGGATCAAATTCAAGGCTATAGGCCAGGAACAGGAGCACAACGATGAAAACGCTCAGGGCAATCAGTTTCGGAAGCCAGCCTTTCCGGAAGGAATGAATAAACCAGAGGGAAATAATAAAAGCGATGATCATACCCACCACCGGTGCCAGGAAAATAAAAGCGATGGTTTTAAAGATCGGGTCGGAGTTGATCATCCCAAAACCGCCAAAGGCAATGGCAGCACCGGAGAATCCGCCGATAAGGGTATGGGAAGAAGAAGAAGGGATACCAAACCACCAGGTGAGCAGGTTCCAGAAAATAGCCGCAATAAGTCCCGAAAAAATAACGATGAGCATTGCATGGCCATGAATCTCGCCGGGTTTAACGGTTTTGGCAATGGTATTGGCCACTCCATGATCTTTGAAAATAAAATAAGCGGCAAAATTAAAGAGGGCTGCCCAGATCACGGCCTGAGCGGGCGTAAGTACTTTCGTGGAAACGATTGTGGCGATGGAATTGGCCGCATCATGAAATCCGTTGATAAAATCGAAAATGAGTGCGAGTGCAATTATTATTATCAGAAACGTCATAAGTTCAGTTTTATAAGCAGTCGTCGGGATACAGCATCATGGCAGTTTTACCTTATCAGGCATACTTCACAATAATACTCTCAATCACATTGGCAGCATCCTCACATTTATCGGTAACGATTTCCATAACCTGGTATATCTCCCTTTTTTTGATTACTTCCTTGGCATCGGATTCTTCGGCAAAAAGCTTTTCGATACTCATATCAAAAATGTCATCCCCCTGGTTTTCGATGCTGTTGATCATTACCAGGGCATCTGTAATCTGCCGCATGTTTTTCATATTGCGCAACTCTTTCACGGCGTTGTATACTGCTTTGCAACCCTGGTCGATTATTTCGGCCATTTTATGAATGCCGGTATCGTTGGGGTTTACCCGGTAGAAGTTGATTTTCTTGGCGGAGGCCTGGATATAATCCGCGATATCATCCAGGGCGGAGGCGAGGTAGTGGATATCCTCACGGTCGAAAGGCGTGATGAAGTTTTTTCCGAGCTCAGTAAAAATCTGGTGGGTGTAATCATCATTTTCATGCTCCATTTCCTCAATTTCCTTGATGAGCTTTGACCGTTCGTCTGCATCGGGCTCATTTACCACTTCTTTCAGCTTCTCTCCCATCTTAACCAGCACATCCACAACGTTTTCGAACAGCTGAAAAAACACCCTGTCCTTGGGTAAAAAGATTTTCAATAAAGTGTTGAATCCTGCCATAATTATCAAATTTGCAGCAAATTTAAAATTTAAGCGGGCCCTGTTATCAGCCGGGAAAATGGTAATAATTAGTTAACATTGAAGTAACACAAAATTGTTACTACTTTGCACAAACTGCTATCTTGTGCTTAAGAAACTGGCTTTCTCCGGGGCCTTCTTCATGGTGGCCTCACTGGCGCATGCCCAATTTTTGATGGATATGGTGGATACCACAAAAGACATGGGCAAAAGCATGCTGGCCATCTACAAAAAATTTGATCATATCCGTATCAGCGGTTACCTCCAGCCACAGTTCCAGGCAGCCGGAGAAAAGGGTGCCAAAAGTTTTAATGGCGGTGATTTCCCGGCAACTTCCGATAACCGGTTTATGCTGCGCCGGGGGCGGCTGCGGTTTGATTACATTCACTTCTCTTCCCAAAAAGGCCCTTCCATTCAGTTCGTTTTCCAGTTCGACGGAACGGAACGGGGCGTTTTTATCCGCGACTTCTGGGGGCGCCTGCTCGAAAATAAATACCAGCTCTTTTCCTTTTCGGTTGGGATGTTTGCCCGCCCCTTCAGTTATGAGCTGAACCTTTCCTCCAGCGACCGCGAAAGTCCCGAAAGGGGCCGTATGAGCCAGCTCCTGATGAAAACAGAACGCGACCTGGGGGCCATGATTTCATTTGAGCCACGCCGTAAGGACCATCCGCTGCGCTACCTGAAACTGGATGCAGGACTTTTCAACGGGCCCGGACTGGCCAGTACCACTGATTTCGACAGTCACAAGGATTTTATCAGCCGCCTGGCCTTAAAACCCTGGCCACTCTCCCGTTCCCTCACGCTGAGTGCAGCTGTATCTTATCTCAACGGAGGCTTATTGCAATACAACAAGTATCTTAACCGGATGGGAACCAATGCCAGCGGGAAAACCTTTGTGAACGACAGTGCCGAAACCAATGCCGGAAAAATAGCTCCGCGGGATTATTTCGGGGGGGATTTCCAGCTAAAATACAAACACCGCTTCGGTTATACCGAACTGAGAGGAGAATTCATTTCGGGTACCCAAACCGGCACCGCCGCCAGTTCCGAAACACCTGCGGCACTGGTAACAACCACTGACGGCTTGTATATCCGCCAATTTTACGGTGCCTATTTTTATTTTCTGCAGAACCTCTTCAATCCGCATCACCAGCTTTGCGTTAAGTACGACTGGTATGATCCCAATATTGACGTTAAAAATGAAGAAATAGGCAAAGCCGGCACCCGTTTTACCGCTGCGGATATTAAATACAGCACCCTCGGACTGGGTTATATCTATTACATGAACGATAACCTGAAACTGGTGCTCTGGTACGACCGGGTTAGAAATGAAAAAACACTGCTGCCCGGGTATACCCGGGATCTGAAGGATGATATTTTCACCTGCCGGATACAGTTTCGCTTCTGATAGCACTGGCGTAACAATTCCCTAACATTGGGATAACCTTTCCCTAACCTTTGATTCATCCCGGGGTAACATGCCCTTTGTCTTTTTGCAGTAAAATAATTACTGCATGAGACGCTTAACATTCCTGCTGATTTCAGTACTCCTTTCTTTAGCGGGTTTTGCCCAGAAAGGTAAAATTGAGGGCAAGGTAACCGATGCCAAGACCGGGCAACCGCTGGCAGGTGTTTCGGTAACCATCAAAAACACCAGTTTTGGTATTTCCACCACCCAGGACGGCCGCTATGTACTGAATGCCGAAGCAGGCACCAAAATCACACTCGTTTTCTCCTATAACGGAACGGTAAAAGAAATTGAAGAAATCGAAGTAAGCGCCGGTAAGGTAACCACACAGGATCTGGCCCTGGAAGTGAAAGCCAAAACCAGTGATGCGGTGGTGATCCGCACCACCAGCAGCGCCCGCAAGGAAACCGCCGCGGCCCTCATCAGCTACCAAAAGAATACGTCGGTGGTGGCCCAGGTGATCAGCGCCGAAACCATCAAGCGCTCTCCCGATAAAAACACCGGCGAAGTTTTGAAACGGGTACCCGGTACGTCTGTGCAGGAGGGTAAATACCTGGTGGTAAGAGGACTGGCCGACCGCTATAACCAGGCCATGCTGAACGGAACATTGCTGAGCAGCACGGAGCCCGACCGCAAAACCTTTTCTTTCGACATTTTTCCGGCGGCCATGATAGACAATATTATCATTAACAAGGCCTTCATCCCTGAACTGCCGGGCGAGTGGGCCGGCGGACTGGTACAGGTAAATACCAAAGATATCCCGGCCAAAGACTTTTTCAATGTGCAGATTGGCACCGGCTTCAACAGCAACAGCATCGGTCATCCCTTCTATACTTACAAAGGCAGCAATACCGATTTCCTGGGAATGGATAATAAAGTAAGAACCCTTCCCTCCTCTTTTCCCACCAAGAGCAATTTTTCAACTCTATCCGATGCCGAAAAACTGGAACTGGGTAAATCCATTGCCAGCAATAACTGGTCGGTTAGCAAAGGCAATGCCCAGCCCAATGCCAGCCTGCAGATGAGCGGTGGCTTCAATGGCAAACTGTTTGGAAAAAAACTCGGCGCCATCATTGCCCTGAACTATAACCGCAGTATCAAACACAATATTTTCAAGAACTCTTTTTATACCGTTAACAACAACCTGGCTTCTGCCGATTTTATTTACAATACTGATAAATACGCCCAGGATGTTTTATGGGGCGGCTTACTTAATCTGTCAGTTCAGCTGAACAACAATAACAGGATCTCTGTTAAAAATCTTTTCAACGTAAACGCCACGGATTATGCTGCCATGCGCACCGGGCAGGAGTTTCTGAGCGGCGGGGCTGATAATGTAAGAAGCCGTGAACTGGCCCTGCGGACCAATATTTTTTACAACACGCAACTGGCAGGCGAGCACAACCTGAACAAACTGAAGCTGAAGCTGAACTGGTACGGCAGTTTTAACATTCTTGATCAGTATGTGCCGCAGCAGCGCCGCCTGAGTTATATCCAGACCAATGGCACCGGTAATTATGAAGCCGTATTATCAACCGGCCAGTCGCAAAAAAGCGGCAGCGTTTTCTATTCCAATCTTTCCGATTATATCTATTCGGCCGGGGCTGATCTTACCAAAACCTTTACCATGTTTGGTAACAAGCAAACCGTAAAGGGCGGCTATTTTTTCCAGGTAAAGGATCGCCTGTTTGATTCACGTCCTTTCTATGTTAAGTTGTATGATAACAACCTGAAATCCCTTTCGGAAGACCAGATCCTGGATGCAGCCAATTTTGTGCCTGCCAAACTGGGCTTTGATGAATTTGTGGGTAAGCAGTACCGCTACATGGCCAATTCTATCCTGAATGCCGGCTATATCCAGTTTGATAATCTCTTCACTGATAAGTTCAGGGCCGTTTGGGGTGTACGCGTAGAAGATTTTGATCAGCTGATCGGCAGTCCGAAAAAAAGCGACAGCCGTTTTGTACACACGGAAGTAAGAGATTTCCTGCCCGCCCTCAACCTTACCTATAAACTGAATGCCCGCACCAATATCCGTGTTTCGGGATCGCAAACGGTGGTAAGACCTGAATTCCGTGAATTATCTGATTTCGCTTTCTATGACTTTGAATTAGGCGCCACGGTGCTGGGCAACAAAGACCTGGAGCGTACCAAGATCACCAATATTGATCTGCGTTACGAATTATATCCCCGCCCGGGCGAGTTATTCACCCTGGGTGTATTTTACAAATATTTTCAGACACCGATTGAAGTTTACCTGAACCAGAGCGGTGCCGGATCCAGCAATACTTTCAACTTCCTCAATGCCGATAAAGCCACCGGCTATGGTGTGGAATTTGAAATGCGTAAAAAACTGGATTTTATCAGGGCAATCAAAAACTTCACGCTCACTGCCAATCTTTCGTATATCCATAACCGGGTGAGTGGTTCCACCAATGCCAGGATCGACCGTCCGATGCAGGGCCAGAGTCCTTACGTGGTGAACCTGGGCCTCCAGTACGACCTGGAGCGGTATGGCCTTACCAGCACGCTGCTCTTCAACCAGATCGGCCGCCGCATTGCCTATGTAGGCAACGACCAAACGCCGGTAATCTGGGAAGCACCCCGTCCGCTGCTCGATTTTCAGCTGGCTAAAAGGGTGCTGAAATCAAAAGGTGAAATCAAACTTAATATCAGCGATATCCTGAATCAGCGGGCTAATTTTTATCATGACCTCAATGACAATGGCAAATACTCAAAGAAAACAGATGCCCTGGCCATTGAAAGGAATTACGGAACCAATTTCAGTCTCACGTTCGGTTATAACATAAAATAAAAAACGTTTAAATACACATCAATCATGAAAAAGACAATCTTATTTGCGGCGCTGGCTGGTTTCTTTGCGGCCAACCTCAGCTGCAGAAAAATTGAAGTGGATGGTAACACTACCACTACAAACACCGGCGGCGGCGGCGGCACCACCACCGAAAACACCATCCTCACCGGAAGGATCACTGCCGACCGCACCCTCAAAGCCGCGTATACGTATACCCTGCGTGACCTGGTATATGTTACCAATGGCGCCACCCTTACTATTGAACCGGGCACCAAGATCGTAGGTGAAAAAAATACCCGTGGAGCGCTGATCATCACCCGTGGCTCAAAAATCATTGCCAACGGAACAGCCGCGGCTCCTATTGTATTCACATCCGACCAGGCTAACCCGCAGCGGGGCGACTGGGCCGGTATTGTGCTCCTGGGCCGGGCCCGCACCAATGCCAGTTACAATGGCACACCCGGACTGGGTGAAGCCGAAGGAGGTATCAATAATGGCGACGGACTGGGTTTATTTGGCGGTACCGATGATAACGACAACAGCGGAAGCATGCAGTATGTGCGCATCGAATATGCCGGTTACGCTTACCTGCCCGATAAAGAGCTGAATGGCCTGAGCATGTATGCTATTGGTAAAGCCACCACCCTGAAATATATCCAGGTTTCTTTTGCCAATGATGACTCATTTGAGTGGTTTGGCGGTAACGTAAATATGGATCATATCATTGCCTATAAAGGACTGGATGATGAGCAGGATTCCGATAATGGTTTCAGTGGCAATATCCAGTTTGTGATTTGCCAGCGCGACAGTTCGGTGGCGGATGTATCCGGCTCCAATGGATGGGAAAGTGACAATGATGCCAATGGCATCGCTGTAATCACACCTTCGGGCCAGACAGCCGTACAGCCGCAAACCCGGGCTGTATGGAGCAATGTTACCATGGTGGGCCCCCGTGCCACTACCAGCAATGTGGGCAACTCCCTGTTCCGCAATGGCGCACAGATCCGCCGTAACTCCTCTATCTCCATCTTTAACTCGGTAATGATGGGATGGCCGGTTGGCTTACTGATTGATGCCAGCACCGGTACCCCTACCGATATTAATATCACCGGCCTGCCGGCCACCCCCAACCAGGGTATTAACCTGTTTTTCCAGAACAATATCATTGCCGGTTGCGCCACACCGCTGAAATACACCCCCAGCACCACCGCTCCCACCGGCTGGACGCTGACCGATCTTACCAACTGGTTTAACCTGCCGGCTAACAATAACAGTATTCTGCCCAATTGTTCCGATGTTAAACTCACTGATCCGTTCAATGTAACCGGTAACCCCGATTACACGCCGCAAACCGGATCTCCGCTTTTATCAGGCGCCAGTTTCACCAGCAGCAAGCTCAGCAGCTTTACAGCAGTAACCTACCGTGGTGCCGTTGGCCCCGGCGATACCTGGTGGAAGGGCTGGACCAGCTTTAAATAAGAATGTCTTTGAACCATCATAAAGGAAAAAAGAGCAGCTCCCCGGGCTGCTCTTTATCTTTGAAAAAACACAGCATGAAACATTTCATCTTTACCCCTTTGCTACTGGTTTTATTTCTTTCCTGCTCTCAGCCGGTTGAAAAAATAAAACCAACGCCGGTGACAATCGATCCGCACTGGGTGGATTCCATCAAACAAGCTGCTGATACCTTCTGGATAAAACCCTATGGCCGTAACAGGGATTTTATCAGCTCAGCATATTATATCAACCGCAAAGACAGTACCGTGGCCCAGTTCATGAAAGATTCATCCGGCAGGATCCGCCAGGTGATCATTGCCAAATACGACCAGGTGCGGAAATTTTTTGCCGAGTATTATGCCAACGGTCAACTGATGGCCAGCCGGCCACTGGATTCGGCCGGCAGGTATGATGGCTTTGCCCGGTTCTATTACCCATCGGGTATTGTAAAATCGGAAGGCCATTACCGGCATGGATTTTTCAGCGGTACCTGGAAAAACTATGATTCTGCAGGGCGGTACGTATCGGAAGACCGTTACGATGAAAACGGGCAACTGAGCCGGTAACATTAATTTAATGCTGCCATAATGAGCCGGTAATACTTATTCCGGAAGTTGCAGTTACTAAAAATCTTTATAGCACTTAGCAGTTAATTGTTTCTTAAGCAAATAGCAAGTTTCTCATGCTGATGCCACCTTTATTCTTATCGGTGGCATTTTTTGTACCTTCAAATAAAAAATGCTGCGCCTTCCCCTCCTGCTGATCAGTGTGCTGTTCATTGCTGCCTGCCATAAACCTTCCGGAATAAAGAATATAATCAGCGGATCGGATAGTGTGGCTGTCAGCTTTTATACCGGTGATGGCACTATCGACTCTGTAACCAGGGTGGTGATTCTCCGCCAAAAAGAGGACCTGGAAAAACTGGCCGGCTATATCGAATCCGATCAGCAGGATCCCAATAATTGCGGTTATGACGGAGCGCTTCATTTCTTCAAAAACAGTGTTGTATCCCGGCAGGTTTACTTCCGGATGAACAATGTTAACTGCATGCACTTCTCCTTCATGATGGATAACAAGGCCTGGTATACCCGGCTTTCACCCGAGGCCAAACAATACCTGGAACAGGTAAAAAAACGCTAAGTGCCTGATTCCGAATGCATCAGACCGAATGACAGCCATCCTCCCTTAAGCCGCTATGTTAAATTAATATTACCAAATTGTTACTGTGCACATTTAGCTAACAACCTTATTGACATCGGGGAATTACCGGGTATAGTTTTTATTTTAGCTTTCTTTCTTCAGCAGCCTACAACTCTTTACTATGAAATGGATCAGCACCACCAACGACATTTACGGAGAGGGTTATGAATTATGGGCGGGGGATAACAGATTAGTTCGTATCTCCTTCAGCCAGCACACCCGTATTGGGAGGGTGATGAGCAGTATCGGCAAGCGCCTTTTTTTCTTCGAGAAAAAAGGATTGTTTATTCCCAAATCTGTAATTACCAATGAATACGGTATACGAATGGGTATGGTGGATGAAGAAAAACCCGGCCAGGGACATCTTGAATTTGAAGGCCGGCGCTATGCTTACAGCTTCAACACCAATGATAACGGCAATCTGGTTATATATGATGAAGAAACCCGTAAAAATCTGCTGAGCTGCAGCTTCAATGCCGTGATGTATAAGATTGCCAAAACCCGTTCCTTGCTTGATACCAAAATACCCAGTCTGTTGCTGGTACTTTGCTGGTATGCTTTTCAGCAGCAACACCAGGTTTCGGGATCTGAAGCGCCTTCCCTGGCTTAATCATCTCCTAACTTCTGCTTAATAGTTTGTTCATCCGGGATTGGTTCCTTTGCAAAACATTCCGTGATGAAAAGCCTTTTTACAGCTGTTTTTCTGTTTACCCTGACCACCCTATCCGCCCAGCCGGCACCTTCCCCATCCGCGGAAAATATTTTCATCATCACCACCGACGGATTTCGCTGGCAGGAAGTCTTTACCGGGGCAGATTCCGCAATTCTCTTTAATACCGCCTATGTAAAAGACAGCAGCACAGTGGCTGATTTGTACTGGGCTCCCACAGCAGAAGAACGCCGCCGGAAACTGCTGCCGTTTTTATGGAATTATGTGGCCAAAAAAGGCCAGCTCTGGGGCAACCGGAAATATGAAAACAATGTATCAGTAAGCAATCCTTACCGGTTTTCTTATGCGGGTTATAATGAGTTGCTGACCGGATTTGCCGATCCGGCTATTATGCGCAACCGTCCCAAACAAAATCCTAATACAAACCTGCTGACCTTCCTGAACGCCACAGAACGCTACAAACAAAGGGTAGCCGCATTTGGCTCCTGGAAACTTTTCAGTTTTATTCTGAATAATGCCCGCAGCGGACTTCCGGTGAACTGTGGCTATGAGCCGGTATATGCCGATTCGCTTAGCATTAGTGAACAAACCGTGAATTACCTGCAGGAAACCATCTCCGCAAAACAGGAGCCCACGCGTATGGATATACTAACCTATACCCTCGCCAATGATTATATCCGTAAAAATCATCCGCGGATTGTTTACCTGGCATTGGGGGAAACCGACGAGTTTGCCCACCACAGCCGGTATGATAAGTATTTGGGAGCGGCCAACCAATTTGACAGGATTGTAGCCGATTTGTGGCAGCTGGTACAGGAAGATGATTTTTATAAAAACAAAACGGCTTTTTTTATCACTACCGATCATGGCCGTGGACAAAGTGCCGGTCAATGGAATGTACATGGCCCCTTCACCAAAGGTTCGGATGAAACCTGGTTTGTGCAGCTGGGGCCCGGTATTCAACGGCTGGGCGAGGTAAAACTTAAAACTGAAATATATGCGGAGCAACTGGCACAAACGATAGCCAGCTATCTCGGCGAGCAGTTTACCGCCGCACACCCCGTCGCAGAACCTGCTTATTCGGTTTTACCGGCCCGTAATCACTGACAGGAATGCTAAAGAGAAGTATAATTCAGCATTGTTTCTGCTGATCGTGCAAATCCGGCCCGAATCCGGCGGGGCTGATGCTCCAGGAGTATTTTGTCGAGGATGGCTTCTGTCTGATCAGGATAATCGATTTTTACCGCCCCGGTTTTATCCAGCCAGGCAGCGATTTTATCATGATGTTTTTTCTTCAGGCTTTTAATAACCGGAACACCCAGGGAAGCCAGCGCTGCAGCATTGCATTGCTGTTCATATTGCTGTTTCATGGGTACCGATAATAATTTCTTACCCATAAACAAGGCTTCCGCCGGTGTTTCAAATCCACCACCGGTGATAATACCCTCACAGCTTACAAAGCTGCCGGTAAAATCAAATGCATTAACCGGGCGAATCCAGCAATTTCCCTCACCATAAGAGGATTTGCAGTGCTGGGAAAAAATATGCCATTGTACTTTTTCGAACCGCGAGAATACTTTTACTAATTTTTTTTCGCTGTAGGCGGGCAGGTAAACGGTATAATGGCCCAGGTTGCGTACATAGGCTTCGCGAATGCTTTTCCGGATCACAGGCGTATGGATATGATTATCATACGCCCTGAAGTGGAAGCCGACACCGGTTTTGCAGGGGGCAAAATGACGCAGCACCAGCCAGGCCATGGGATCAAAATGGGCGGGGCGCGGGGCGTTTTTCTGCAATACGGCAAACTGGTGGCTCAGGGCCACGCAGGGCACCTCCTGCATACGGGCAGCCCAGGCGCTGATGGGTTCAAAATCGTTGATCACCAGGTCGTATTGCTGAACCGGAAAACTCTTTATCTCGTCGAGGAATTTTTTTGAATTCAGTTTTTGCAGGGTGGCCAGGAAATCAATGCCTCCTTTTTTACCAAAAACAAAGCTCAATCCCCTGCGGCGGTATTTCACCAAAAACCCCGTATCGAGCGCCGCTTCGGTGCCGCTGACCAGCACATCCAGTTCACACTTTTTCTCAAGCAGCGGAATAATTTCATTGGCCCGGCTGATATGGCCGTTGCCGGTTGCCTGTATGGCATAAAGTACTTTCATGTTTTATAGTTTAAGAGGCCAGTTCAAAATCCTGCATCATCATTTTAAACAGTTCGGTGGTGTGCAGGTAACTGGCTTCATCGAGGTAAAAAGACTCGGCCAGTTCTTTTACCAGCGGATCATCCTGGTATTGATAAATATGCCAGCGTCCCTGGCTGCACTCCAGCGCCGTAAGATTTTCCACCCAATCGCCTGCATTCAGGTATTCCACTTCGCCCATACCTGTAGTAATTGTCCGTTGTTCGGCGTGATGTATATGCCCGCAGATAACGTGCTGGTAGCCCCTTTGAATGGCAATTGCCGCGGCCGTTTCTTCAAAATTGTTGATGTACTTCACGGCCGACTTCACTGAATTTTTAATTTTCCGGGAAAGTGATATCCGGCCTTTCCCCATTTTTTCGCTGAACCAGTTAATGCAGGAATTGATGTGGATCAGCAGATCATAGCCCACCGAGCCCAGGCGGGCCAGCCATTTACTGTGCTGCATGGTGATATCAAAAACATCGCCATGAAAGATCCAGCTGCGGCTGCCATCGTGATGATGCAGCACCAGTTTGTTGACTATATGGAAATCCCCGATCGAAAAATTTTCAAAACGACGCAGCATCTCGTCATGGTTACCCGTGATGTAGTACACTTTCACTCCCCGGCTGAGCATACTGGTAATCTGTTTTATTACCTGCATATGCTCACGGGGCCAGTATTTTTTGCTGAATTGCCAGATGTCCACAATGTCTCCGTTCAGGATCAGGATATCCGGGTCGATGGTGGCCAGGTAGCGGCATAATTCCCGGGCCCGGCAACCATATGTGCCCAGGTGCACATCCGAGATCACAACGATATCTGTTTTACGTTTTTCCAGGGAAAAAATTTGTGGCAAAATTCCCCGGTTCCTGTTGCCTTACTGTGAAGAAATGATTACGAAAACAATAAGACCGGTATTAATAATTTGATAACGGACTATTCATGCTGCGGTGACAAAACCTTATGAAATTTACCTGTACAATCCGGTTCGCCGGTTATTATAAACAGGTTAGTAATTATCAGGTGCATCCAGAAAGGCGGAGCTGGCTCCGCCTTTTGTTTTCAGCACATCCTTACTGTTCACGGGCTGCCAGACACTGAAAAAAAACAACATAACATTCGCTTAATGCTGCGATAATGTTTTAGTAAAGCCCCCCGGGTAGCTTGCAGCATCTTAACCATCTGGAATGAAGCAATCAATACAACTGGCCGGAAGCCGGCCCGCTTATTTTGCCGGGCTGCTGGTTTTTATTGCCGCCACGGGGCTTTTACTGGGCCTCAACGGAAAAGCCGATGCCTTTCTGGCGCTTAACCAGTTTCATCCTTTCTGGCTGAATGTATTTTTTATCAATTATACGTTCATGGGCGATGGTATTTTCGCTATTTGCCTGATCCTTTTCTTATTTTACCTGAAAAGAAAACAGGAGGCATTTGCCCAGATTTATGCCTTTCTTTTGTCGGGCCTGATGGTACAAATTATCAAAAACCTTGTCAGTGCTCCCCGGCCCCGTCTTTTTTTTGAACCGGGCCGTTATCATTATTTCCTGGACCAGGTTTCGCTGGCCAATAATTCCAGTTTTCCCTCGGGACATACCGCCACAGCTTTTGCCATCGCTACCGTATTTGTTATCATGCTGCGGGATGCCAAATGGCAATTACCTGTTTTGCTCGCCGCCATACTGGTGGGATATTCGCGTATTTACCTGGCCCAGCATTTTGTGCTGGACGTGCTTATCGGATCGCTGATTGGCGGCTTCTCGGGAGTGCTTGCGATTTATCTTAGCCTTAACAGGGCTGCCTTCGGTATCTCCCTGAAAAAACTTGTCAAACCGGGCCGGGTGACCTCGTCTGTTTCCGGCACAACCACGGTAATCCCCACAGCTGCATGACCCGTTTACTGGACGGGCATATTATCAGGTTCGGCCTGACCGGTATCTCAGGAATGCTACTTGATTTTGGTATTACCTGGCTCCTGAAAGAAAAACTTCTTGTTAATAAATTTATTGCCAATTCTGCCGGTTTTTCAGTGGCCGTGATCAACAACTATCTGCTGAACCGGTACTGGACATTTGAACAACAGGGAGCCGTTATCCCCCTTCAGTTTTTAAAATTCCTGTTAGTTTCCCTGGCCGGATTATCAATCAATAACTTATTACTCTACGGCTTAACCAGAAGTGAACGGCTTAATTTTTACCTGGCCAAATTACTGGTGATCCTGGTTGTTTTTTGCTGGAATTATACCCTCAACGTTTTATATACTTTTCATTGAAACAGCTTTATTACCGGCAGAAAACCCTTCAGCTGATTTTGTTTGTCAGCCTGGTGCGCCTTTTCATTGCCGGCAGCATAGGGTTAGGCAATGATGAAGTGTATTACCGCATTTATGCAAATTCCCTGCAGTGGAATTATTTTGATCATCCCCCCATGGTTGGCTGGCTGATCCGGATCTCAACGTTGAACCTGCTGTTTGATAATGATCTTTTTATCCGGCTGGGAGCCATCCTCTCCGGTGCGGCTGCCACCTGGCTGATTTTCCTGTGCGGAAAAAAGATAAGTGATGCGTATACGGGTTTCCTGGCCGTCATATTATACAGCAGCTGTTTATATACCAGCGTCATCTGCGGAATTTTCATCCTTCCCGATTCTCCCCAGATGATCTGCTGGTCGGCGGCGCTGCTGCTGCTCCTCACCATAGCGGGTGCCCCGGGCATCAACCGGAAACGGATTAAAGCGATGTGGCTGTTTGGAATTGTGGCCGGCCTGGGAATGTTGTGTAAGATTCATACAAGTTTTCTGTGGCTGGGCCTGGGTTTATTTGTTCTGCTGTATAACCGGCGCTGGTTGCGGCAGCCTTCCTTGTACCTGTCCGCACTTACTACCGTTCTTTTTTTCTATCCCGTTATCCGGTGGAATATAGATAATCATTTTATCAGCTTCACCTATCATGGCAATCGGGTAAACCTCAGCCGGGGAGGCCCTGATCCGGGTAACCTGCTGAGCTTTACTGCCGGTCAGTTGCTTTATATGAATCCTGTGTTGTTTGTTTTGTTCATCCTGACCGGGATCGCTGCATTCAAAAATCAGCTGGCCATTTCAGTCCTTCATAAACGGATGCTCCTGCTAACCGCATTGCCATTGCTGGGAATAAGCTTTGCCGTTGCCTGCTTCAGGCAGGTTTTACCGCATTGGAGCGGGCCCGCCTGTTTAAGTTTGATACTGTTAACAGCTGCCTGGTTGCGTAAAAGGGCGCATCATCCGCCTAAATCCCTGGTGCCACCGGTGCTGAAACTGGCAGGAGGCCTGACTGTTTTCATTCTGTTTGCCGGGCTGATACTGGTCCGGTATTATCCGGGCACCTTGTCAACTGCCGGCGCTGATAAAATGGGTGAGGGCGATTTTACGCTGGATATGTATGGATGGAAATCGCTACGGGATGATTTCGCAAAACTGGCTGAAGCGGATGTGAGCAGCGGCCGGATGAAACCCAATAGTTGTATCATCAGTAACAAATGGTTTCCGGCCGCCCATCTAGAACATTATGTGGCCGAACCCCTTCACATTCCGCTGCTGGCTATCGGAGAGTTGTTTGATATACATCAATATGCCTGGCTCAACCAGGAACGCAGGCCCCTGCGGGCCGGCGATGATGCCTGGTGCATTGTTCCTTCCAATAATTTATTCAATCCGGTGGTTGCCTATGCCTCTCTTTTCCGGCAAATCAAATTGCAGCACCGGATTGATCAGTGGCGGAATGGAAAACGCTGCCGATATTTTTCTATTTATCTGTTAAAGGATTATCAGCCAGCGTCGCTGGCCCGTAACCAGGTTACTTATATAAACCGGTTTTAAGGAAAAGCTTACCGAATCATTAAAAAATAATTACGCATTGATTACATAACTATTAAGAATGCCGGCAGGCTGGTTTACTGGATGCAAATATTGCAGTTTTGCTGACCAAAACTTCCTGTTATGAATGCGTTTACAAAGCTTCCCGGTGTATTACGTTTACTCCTTTTGCTGCTGCTCTTTCAGCAGTCCGTCTATGCACAATCCGGCCAGTCAATCAAAGGCAAAGTTACAGATGGCAGTACCGGGGAGCCACTGGCAGGCGCCACCGTAAGTATTGAGGGATCAAAAATCAATACAGTGGTAAACCTTGATGGTTCCTTTATCATCAAAAATATTTTGCCGGGCGAATATGATATTCTTGTTGAGTATTCGGGTTATGAAAAAGCCGGAAAGAATGATGTGGTGGTGAAAGCCGGCATGGTGGTAACTGAAAATTTTCAATTAAAGCCGGTTTCCCGGAGCCTCTCGGCGGTAACCGTTGTGGCCACCCGCAATGCCGAATCTGATAAAACGGCGCGTACACTTGAACAGCGGGCAGAAATTGTACAGAATATCCTTTCACAAAAAGCCATTGAATTATCGCCCGATGTGACGGTGGCGAATTCGCTTCAGCGGGTAAGCGGCGTAAGTATCGAGAAAAGCAGCAGCGGTGAGGGCCGCTATGCCATCATCCGGGGTATGGATCAGCGCTATAATAATACATTGATTAACGGAGTGAAAATCCCCAGTCCGGATGACAAATTCCGTTATGTTCCCATGGATCTTTTCCCAAGTGATTTACTGGAAAGGCTGGAGGTAATCAAAAGCCTGACGCCCTCTATGGAAGGAGATGCGATAGGGGGTACCATGAACCTGGTAATGAAAAATGCTCCCGACAAGTTTAAGTACAACATGTATGTAGCCGGAGGATTTACCGGCTTGTTCAGCAACAGCCGCCCTTTTATGGCTTTTAACAGGGAGCAGATCAGCAAAAAAGATCCCACTGAATTATATGGAGCCTCGTATAATGCCACTGACGCTGATTTCACCAGAAAAAATCTGAAATACAATAACAAAAACAATCCGGTGAATATGCAGGTGGGCGCCACTATTGGAAACAGGTTTCTGCATAAAAAACTGGGAATAATTCTTGGTGTGAGTTTTCAGGATATGTACCGTGGTTCAGATAACATCTTTGTGCAGCAATATGCACAACCTACCTATATCCAAAACCTGGGTGGTGTGAACGGGGTGAATTATGACAATTATCCGCTTTTCAGTGATACGTACAACCGTAAATATTCTACCCGGCAGCAGCGCCTGGGTGTGAACAATAAAATTGACTTTCTTATCAATGACAGGAACAAACTGTCGCTGTTTAATTTTTATGTTCACATGAACGACTTCCAGACGCGGTACAGCATTGATTCAAATGTAAACACCAACCCCAATGTCGTTTCTGAATTTTTCCGGAGCCGCTGGCAGATACAAAGCATTTATAATTCCACTTTACAGGGTAACCACCGGCTGGGTAAACACCTGTCGGTAAACTGGAGCGCCGTTTATTCGCTGGCAAAGCAACAAGTGCCGGATCAGGCGGAGTACCAGGTTGATAATAATTATACGGCGGCACCCAAATTATACACATTGAAAGGGATGAGCCGGATCTGGCTGCACAACCAGGATCAGGACCTCAGCGGCTACCTGAATGCCCTGTATAATGGAAAAGTGATGAAGCGGGATTTTGAAATATCGGCGGGTGGTATGTACCGGCATAAAACCAGGGATAATTACTATAACCGGTACGACTTATCAGCCAAAGGAACGCAAACCAGTTTAAATGGTTTTGACATCGACTCTGTTAAATATAATTTCAACACAGCAGATGGTGGCCTGGGTTCGCAGGCAAACGGGAATACCTACACCGTAACGGAAAATGTGGCAGCCGGTTATGTACAACTGAAATTCATGGCTACCCAAAAGCTGCAAATACTGGGAGGCGCCCGTTTAGAGAACACCGATCTTACTTATAATTCGGCCCTGCCGCTGGTACGGAATGCTGTAAAAGGCCATATCTGGTATTACGATATCTTACCCAGTGTGCACTTCAAATATCAATTAAGCAAGAAGCAAAATATCCGCCTTTCGTATTTTAAAAGTTTTGTAAGGCCCGGCTTTTTCGAGATCGCTCCTTACTATATACAGACAGAATATTATGATGAGCAGGGTAACCCTTACCTGAAACACACCACAGCAGATAATTTTGATTTACGATACGAATGGTTCCCGAATGGCGCCGACCAGGTGCTGGCAGGTGCTTTTTATAAACGAATTCATAACCCGATTGAAACCGGGTTTGAAAGAAGTTTGTCGACCGGCGGAAATTCACAGCCCGGCACCCAGATCCTGACCCCGCTGAACTATGGCGATGCCACTAACTACGGATTCGAGCTCGTACTCACGAAATTTTTCGGCAAAGTGGGTATTAATGCCAATTATACCTATACACATTCTGTTATTACAACCGACCGGAACTACCTTTTTTACAATGCCACTACCGGGCGCCCCGATACAAAAATTTTTGAACAAAGCCGGCCTTTGCAGGGACAGGCTAAACACATCGGAAATATTTCCCTGCTTTTTAAAGATTCCAAACTGGGACTCGACGCACAGCTCGCCTATGTATATACCGGAGAAAGAATTACACAGGTGTCCCTGTACTACGGACTTGATTCCTGGCAAAAACCCTATAGCCAGCTCGACTTTTCACTGGAATGGAAATTCATGAAGCATTTCTCGTTCTACACCAAAATAAATAACCTAACCAACACACGTCGCGAAGTAATCATCAAGGTTCCGGATGTACTGGCCAGTACGCTTAACTACAGGGCCGGCATCTATGATACCAATCCCGATCATATCCTTATTCAACGCGATATATATAAACTGAATGCCCTGTTCGGTTTCCGTTTTAAATTTTAATTTATCAAAGCCCCTGAATAATGAAAAATTTTATCAATCTCCTGCTCTTGCTCACGGCAGTTTTCACTGTCAGCAGTTGTAAAAAAAATCATTTTGATAACCAGGATATCTATCAATATGTACCGCCGCCTGCGAAACCCATCAGTGATGCCACCCCGCTCTGCGGCAGTGTGAGTGGTACGATGTTGTCGGGTAAAACCTATACCGTTTCGGCAGATATCCAGATCAATGCCGGAGATTCGCTGGTGATAGAACCGGGTGTAAGGATCAATTTCCAGAACAGTGCCGGTATCATTGTACGCGGAAACTTCTTTTCCCTGGGCACAAAAGATAATCCGGTTTATTTAACCGTGAGCGGACAAACCCGCACAGACAATCCGAAAACAGGCTATAAAGCCTCTGCCGATTCTGCCTTTTTAGGAAAATGGAAAGGCGTACTGGGAGATGTTACCTGCAAATACATGGTTTTTAAATGGACCCATCTGGAATATTGTGGTGCGCCGCTGGGTGCCGGAAAAGCAGATTGCAGCGGCTCCCCTTCTGCCGCTTATACCATTTTAGGCCTTACCGCATCCGATAATTCCTACGCCGTTTATTTTTCAAACCCTAACGGATACCTTGTTTTTGAGGACTCCTGGATTTACGGCACCATAGATGATGCCATCCGTGTGGGGGGGGCGGGTGGTAAATTTGCCATCCTGCGCAGCACCTTTGAGAAATGTGGTAAAACCGGCGGGGATGTGCTGAATATTAAGGCCGGCGGGGTGGGTGATATGGGTTATAATTTCTTTATGGGGTGCGCCACAAATGCCTTAAAAGCAGCAAACTCGGGCAGCGGCCCCGGTATTGCGCAATGCGAAGCCACTATCTATAATAATACACTGGTTAGTTGTGGTTTCCGTCAAACCAAAACAGGCCGCGGTGGATCGATCAATTTTGAAAATTCGGCCAGGGGCAAATGTTTCAATAATCTTATTGTGAACTGCAAATTTGGTTTGCGCCTCAGTTCCAACGTTCCCGACACGGCCTACCTCTACAATAACAATTACGGCTACAATTATTACTGGGCCGACAGCTTATCCACGGCCAACCAGATATTTCCTTATACCCCCGGTGCCGTTACCAAACCCGTAGAAACCGATTTCCCCAAACCCTCCAGCTACCTGCCCGTGAATTATAATTACCGCCCTTGTGTAAGTTACGATGGCAGCCAGGCCGTACAAAAAGGAAATCCCCTGTTTTTTAATTACCCCTTGCCGGTAACCGGCGGTTTTTACCTCGCAGATATGAATGCGATTGGAAATTTTAAATTCACTCTCAAACCCGGCTCTCCCTGCATTGGCAGGGGATTTACCGGTTTTACCCCGCTGCAGGTAGTGCCGGTTGATCCCAAATATGGTGTTACCGAATATACCCAGCCGGGTATGGATGTAGGCTGTTATCAATATATCGGAACCGGAAACCAGCATTTTTAAAGCCATGAAAAAAAATACACTCCTCTGCCTGTTCATCTTTGCGCTGCTCCCGTGCTTCGCTCAGCAGGCTGATACCTCCAAAAAACGGTTGCTTACAACCACCAAAAATGCAGTAAACTTTATAGCCATGGGCGACTTTGGCCGCAACGGGGAAGACAAACAAAAAGAAGTGGCCGTACAGATGGGAAAAACGGCAAAAGAACTGAATGCCGGTTTCTTTATAATAACAGGGGATAACTTCTATCCGAGCGGTGTTGCCAGCACCCAGGATTACAGCTGGCTGGCTTCCTTTGAGCAGGTTTATACGGCACACAGTCTGCAAAATCCCTGGTATGTGGTACTGGGCAATCATGATTACAAAGGAAATGTTCAGGCAGAAATCGATTATACAAAAATCAGCCGCCGCTGGTATATGCCATCCCGCTATTACTCCCGAACAGTTCCGATCAATGAAGATACCACCCAGAAAATATTATTCATTTTTCTGGACACCTCCCCCTTCATTACCAAGTACTACAGCAGTGAAGATCATAAAAGCAATATACAAACACAGGATACCGCTGCCCAGAAAAGCTGGCTTGACCATTTGCTGCAAAACCGGACACCGGATATAAAATGGACCTTCATTGTTGGGCACCATCCTTTATTTACAGGAGGAAAAAGAATGAACGAAGATGATACCCGGGATATGTATAATTCCTTTAAACCGGTCTTCGACAAATACAAAGTGGATGCTTATATCTGCGGCCATGAGCATAGTTTACAATACATCCAACCAGCCGGCCGCACTTCTTATTTTATCACAGGCGCCGGAAGTGAAACCACAAAGGCCAGCCTCTATCCTGAAGTTGGAAAATTTGCCCGTCAAATCAACGGATTTATGTGCTTTTCCGTAACGCAAAAAGATATGCTGATTCAGATTGTAAGTGTGGAGGGTGATATTCTGTACACAGATAAAATTACCAGGCAGTCTCCCTGATTACAGGAAGCTCAGTCCGGCTTGTTGAAACCAGCCCTCAAACATTCCGCTGATTGGTCAGCGGCTTACCCATCGCCTTTTCATTGCGTCATAAATCTTGATGCAATCGCCAGCGGCCTGAAGGTATACCGTTTCTTAGCATGATGTCCCCCGGAGCGGGTGAATATATCACGCAGGGCTTCAATCACCCGGATAATATGTTGTCCTTTATTGATCATTACACAATCGGCCATGGCGGCATGGGCGGCATCCGTTATTTCCGAACGGGTGGCTACTCCTGATTTATTCAAACTTTCGAGTACTTGTGTAGCCCAGATAACCGGTACATGGGCGGCCTCGCAGATCCATAAAATTTCTTCCTGAATTTCGCTCATCCGCTCAAAGCCGATTTCCACCGCCAGGTCGCCACGGGCAATCATCACCCCCACCTGTTCATCTTTCATCCCGTTCAGCAGGAGAGATGGAAAATTTTTCACGGCTTCCGGTGTTTCTATCTTTAAAATGACAGCGGGCCGGCGGCCCTTTCCCATCGCTTCCCTTAATTCTTCCACGTCTTTGCTGTTTCGTACAAAAGAATATCCCACCAGGTCGGCATGCTTCTGGATAAAAGGCAGGCATTTCCGGTCGTACCCGGTAAGGGCCGTGAATAACAGATTGGACTCCGGGAAGTTGATCCCCTTTTCGGCTTTAATGTAAGGTTTTCTGGAAGATATCCGCATGATCATCAGGCTGGCACGTACACCCGATACCTTTTCCACCCTCGCCTCTATCAGTCCGTCATCAAACAACACGCTCTCTCCTACTTGCAGCTGTTTGGCAATACCCGGTATCGTGCAGCCCACAGTATCAGCGGCATTTTTTTTAAGATGCGCTTCATCCGTGAGATAAATCATTTTCCCTTCTTCCACTTTCAACTTATGCCGGTCTTTAAAAACCGTACGGATCTTAGGCCCGGCCAGGTCCATATAGATCTTACAATGCAGGCCGGTGATTTTACTGGCCCGCCGGATATGCTGAATCATCCTGAACCAGGTGCTTTCCTCATCATGCGCACAATTGATACGGGCGATATTCATTCCGGATTGCAAAAGATTTTTCACGGCTGCATAATCAGCGGCCAGCGAAGTATCAAATGTAACCATGATGTAAGGAAGCTGTTCATTATTCCGCTGTCCGAAAAGAGCTTCAGCTTTTTGATGAACAGAAATCTTGCTTGAGGCATAATCAAAAGCGCTTTCCGGAAATCTTTTCTTTCGTCCCAGCCGTTGCAATATGGCTGTTAGCTGACCCCGGATATGACTCTCCGAACTGGCCAGGGAGGAGAGGCCGGCGGCATGCAGATTATCCTGCAATTCCCGGATATCCAGGCTTCGCAAAGCGAGATAATGAAGCAGGTTGCGGGCGTTCTTGTAATGAGACTTATGAACATGCCTGAGCAGGTAATCAAAATGCTGTTCAGTTCTCAGCATTTGCTTGTCAATTTCTTCCAGCGAAACCTGCAGTGCCGTATTCAGTAATTTGGCCGTCATGTGATTAGTTTGTCCCGAAATATCAAGAAAATAAGCACAGGAAAAGCGGGTTAACAGAAACTTAATATTCAGCTAACAGGGAATAAGTACCTTCCTGAAAATTCTATATGAACTGGTTTATTCTTATACCCGTGGGTATCCTGTTGTTAGCGGTTGTTTTTTTCCTGGTATGGCGTAATCAGAAAGACGAAAAAAAATTAGAGCAGCAGATGAACAAAGATTTTCCGGATGCCACCCGGAAAGGAGCTGATGCTGACGCAGAAACCATACTCAAGTAACAGGGGTATTGTTATCGGCCGGTTTAGCTGCCGGATCCCTTTTGCTTTGCAGCGTAAAGCCAAAAGTGCTGCCCACATCGATCTTGCTGCGCACATGAATGCTTTGCCCATGGGCTTCTATGATATGTTTGCAGATGGCGAGCCCCAGGCCACTCCCGCCCACTTTACGGCTGCGGGCCAGGTCGGTGCGGTAGAAACGTTCAAAGATGCGGTTCAGGTGTTCCTCGGCTATTCCCGCGCCGTCGTCGCTGATCTCAATCAGCACCCGGGCGCCATCCACTTTATAAAAACTGGATTCTATACTGCCTCCCTGCTTTCCGTACTTGATAGCATTATCCACCAGGTTGATGAGCACCTGCCGGATCTTTTCTTTATCAGCATATACCTGCAGGGGTTGTTCGCAGCCTTTTTTAATACTGCATTTTATTTCCTTTTCATCTGCCCGGATGGCCAGTGATTCGTATACCTCCTTCAGTAATTCCTGAATCACGAAACTGGATTTAATGAACAGCTGCTCACCGCTTTCAAGGCGGGAAATGGCATCCAGGTCATCCACCAGGTTTACCAGTCTTTCAATATTGCGTGAAGCGCTCTGCAGAAATTTTTTATTCACTTCGGGTTTCTCCAGGGCACCGCTGAGCAGGGTATCCACATAGCCCTGTATGGCGAAGATGGGCGTTTTCAGTTCATGACTAAGGTTCTGCAGGAACTCTTTGCGGTAAGCTTCATTCTGCTGCAACAGCTCAATCTCTTCCTTTCTCAGGCGGGCCCAGTTTTCCACATCATCCTGCACCTCATCAATCGATTTCTGGGGCAGAATATTTTTATAATAGAACTCTTCCTTTTTACTGGCCTTGGTTTGATAGATGAATTTATAAATGAGTTTGATCTTGCGGTAAATGAAAGCCTGCAACGTGTACAATACCAGGAGATAGGCGCCAAGGAAAATAATCAGCAACGCCAGCACCGCCATCCACCATACGGGTTTTATCCAGTAAAAAATGAGTGCCAGGGGTAAGGCCAGGGCAATAGCCGTCAGGGCTGATAACTGTTGCGGTGAAAAATTTTTTGATGAAGGCATTGCTAGCTGTGTGCCATCAGCCCCGGGCCAATAGCTTTTGGCAAAAGTACAATTCAAACAAATAGCTTATGACTAACAGCGAAGGGCTTATTATAATTCAAATTTATACCCCACCCCCTTAACCGTGGTGATACAATCGAGGTTGAGTTTCTGGCGGATCTTGCGGATATGCACGTCAATGGTGCGGTCGCCCACAATTACTTCGGTGCCCCAAACCTGGTTGAGGATTTCGTTGCGGAGAAAAACCTTGCCGGGTTTGCTGGCCAGCAGGGCCAGCAATTCAAATTCCTTGCGGGCCAGGATGATATCGGCGCCCTGGTAATTAACCAGGTATTTCTCACGGTCTATCTTCAGATCGCCCACCTGCAGGATGCCTGCCACCACATTATTATTCAGCCGGCGGAAAAGGGCATTTACCTTGCTCACCAAAACCTTTGGACTGATCGGTTTGGTAAGATAATCGTCCGCCCCGGTTTCGAGCCCCTTGATTTCGGTGCCTTCATCGCTGAGGGCGGTAAGAAAAACAATCAGCGTTTTGTTGAAATGGGGTTGCAGGCGGAGAATATTACATACTTCGATACCATTCTTTCCCGGCATCATGATATCGAGGATAATCAGGTCGGGCTGGTATTTTTTGGCCTGTTCGATGGCCTCATTACCGTTCTTTGCCGTGATGACTTCGTACCCCTCAGCCTGCAGATTGTATTGGATGATCTCCAGGATATCGGGTTCATCATCGGCAATTAGTATTTTTTTAACAGCACCCGTTAGGCTCATACGATGCAAAAGTAGTCTTTACCTTTTATTAACCCTATAAACCGGCATCGCGGTTGTATTATCAAATTGTTAAGCTACAGGCCCCTGGAAATGCGTGTTTTACAGGTGGCTTAACAATGGGATAAAGCAGCCCGGGAGGGAAAAAGGCTGCGCTCATTTATTTTTTAGATATTTGCAGGAATCACCGCATGAGACATCTGTTGTTCATTTTTATCCTGGTTACCGGCGCCGCCCATGCCTCGGCCGCACCCGATACGGTAGTGGTGCCGATCGGCAGGCAGTTATTTCACGACCGGATCAATGAGGAACAGAAACTGCTCGACAGGGCCGATGGTAAAATGGATGGAAAGATCCGGATCGGCAACAACAATGAAATCAATTTCCTGGTTACCGATTACATGATCCGCCGCGTAAACGAATTGCAGGATTCCATCGAGCTCAATAAAAAGATTCCGGGTCATAAAGAAAAAGTAACCTATCTCTCCTGCCTGCAAAACCTGCTGAAAGCCTATCGTACCGACTGGAAAGCGCATGAACTGAACCCGGCCTTTGCCCCCATCCTGGTTAACAGTTTTGAAAAAATCATGCGGTACAGTATCGACAGTATCAGTATGGCCCCCCTGATCGACAGTCTTCCCTACGAAACTGCCCGCATCTTAACAGATGTATTCAAAGACAACCCGGGCATCCGCGAAAGCCGCAAAATTGTTTTCCTGAAATTCAGTGCCCTGTATCCCGACCGCATCATGCAGGGTATCGAACCCTTTGCCGGCGAACCCTTTGCCGACAGCCTGGTATCTGTTTGCGCCCTGCGCAACCCGGTGGCGGTTTATTCGGCTTCCCAGGCGGCCAATTCCATCTCCGGCAAACTGATCCGCCGGAATACCAGTGCGCTGGTGAGCACCATCATCACAATCAGCAATACACCCAATGCCCTTTTGTATTTTCCATTCCTGGATGATATCGTGAATGGCCACAAAACGATTGAAGGTATCCGGAAATTTGTGGGGGATGGCAATACCGGCTACGACAGCGTGGGGTATTTCAAACTCCTGGTGCAAACAGAGATCAGTTATTACAAACGCATGTCTTCCCCGAAAAAAGATACCCCGGTGGCCCTCTATGGTGCCAATGGCCTGCGGGAAACCCTGCGCAACAAAGCCCTGCAGCATTTCATCAACCCCATCAATGAAATGCATGAAAAACCCGAAGCCCAGCGCATGAAACCCACCGATCCCTTATCGGCCACCGACCTGTATTACATGATGGTGATGGGTGAAAATGATATTTATACCAGCAGTTACAAATACAGTTTTGCCCGCATGCTGCAGCGGCTGGGAAAAAATCCACGCACCGATTCTCTCCTGCTCAGCGTGAACTTTGATTATTTCAAAAAGTTTATCAAGCTGGCCGCCAACTTCAATAAACTGGATGAGTTTCTGAAACTGATGCCCGTTGCCCGTTCGCAGATGCTGATGCGGGCCTTTGTGGCCAACCTGGATAATACCGGCAACCTCGAGGATGCCGTGGATGTGGCCGACTCGTACAGCAGCATCACCGACAAGCGGGTGCTGCAAACCATCCTCAGTTATGTGAATGAAAATGAACAGGCCGCTGTTCAGAACAATAACACGCGGGGCAAAGTAATTTATGGCCTGCTCAAAACGATTTTCTTATCAGCCGACAGCAGCAGCAAAATTGATATCCCCCGTGAACTGGGTATCCATGCCATTTACAGCGTGGACCCCCGCATCCTGACCGATGACAGTGGCCGCATTGTTCAACAGGTTTTCTTTTATGGTGATGAAGATGGCCAGTTGCATTTCAGGGGATTCCTGAATTCATTCGCTGCCAAAGACTGGGATATTTCCCTGAAACCCGAATGGGCCGAGATTAAATCCCGCAAGGGTAAAAAGATCTGGATCTTTGCCAACCGGCCGCTCGACAGCGACAGCAACCTGGATGATTCCGCCCAGGTACACCTGAACAAATACCTGCAGAAAAACGACTTGCTTCCCTCGGTGGTGGTACACCGCGGACACAGTTACTGGCTGCCCCGCACACTCAAACGCATGCCCGATGATACCCATATTGTGATACTGGGCTCCTGCGGTGGCTACAAAAACCTGAACCAGATTTTACACACCGCCCCGGAAGCCCATATCATTTCCACCAAGGAAATCGGCCGCGGCGATATCAACCAGCCCATCCTCAATTATATCAACCAGACCCTGCAGGATGGTAAATCCATACAATGGAAATCAATGTGGAGCAGCCTTACCAAACAATTCGCCGCCGCCGATAAAGACACCCGTGAAGCCTGGGAAGATTATATTCCGCCTTACAAAAACCTGGGCGCTATATTTATCAAAGCATATAATAAAAAGATGGAGGGAGTGGAGTAGACCAGCCAGCCTGCTCAAGACCTGACAGGTCTACGGTTAAACCCCTAACTTTGTTTCATGAGTGAAAAAACCGGGGGCAAAAAGATTTTCGACCTATCCTTACTTCGCCGGGTTTTCCGTTTTGCCGCTCCTTACCGCAATAAATTTTACACGTCGCTGCTGCTGGCACTGGTACTGGCTGTCATGGCGCCTTTGCGGCCCTACCTTATTCAACTGACCATCAACCTGGGCATCAAGGGACACGGAGTAGCCCATTTCATTCATTCACCCGGTGGTTTTATTATTGAGATCACAATCATCCAGGTGGTGCTCTTACTCATCGAAACGGCCTGCCGTTTCTTTTTCACTTTTCTTACCGCCTCGCTGGGACAAAGCGTGGTCCGGGATCTGCGGATAAGCACCTACGAAAAAATCCTGCATCTTAATTTATCCCAGTTCGATAAAACACCCATTGGCACCCTTACCACCCGCACAGTGAACGATATCGAATCGATCAATGATATTTTCAGCGACGGGCTGATCCCCATCATTGCCGATCTGCTGTCGATCATATCCATACTGGTATATATGTTCAGTGTGGCGCCCGGACTAACACTGATCTGCCTGATCCCCTTTCCTTTCCTGATACTGGCCACTTATTTTTTCAAGGAGAACGTAAACAAGTCCTTTATTCAGGTGCGCAATGCGGTGGCTGCCCTCAATGCCTTTGTGCAGGAACACATTACGGGCATGAGTGTGGTGCAGGCTTTTGCCGCCGAAAAAAGAGAATCTGATAAATTCAAAGCCATCAACAAGGAACACCGTAATGCCAATATCAGGGCCATATTTGCCTACTCGGTTTTCTTCCCGGTGGTGGAACTGGTGATGGCCCTTTCGCTGGGCCTGCTGGTATGGTGGGCTGCCAAGGATGCGCTGAACCCGGATGAGGCGGGTAAGGTAGCCGGCATCACCACCTCCTTTATTCTCTGCCTCAACCTGCTCTTCCGCCCCCTGCGGGTGATTGCCGATAAATTTAATGTGCTGCAGATGGGTATGATTGCCAGTGAGCGGGTATTTAAAGTACTGGATAACGAAGACAGCGCTGATGATACCGGAACCCAGGCCCCTGGGCAAATGAAGGGCGATATCCGCTTTGACAAGGTTTGGTTTGCCTACAATGATGCGAACTATGTACTGAAGGATATCAGCTTTCATGTAAAAGCGGGGCAAACCCTGGCCATCGTGGGACATACCGGCAGCGGCAAAACTTCCATCATCAGCCTGCTCAACCGCCTTTACCATATTCAGGAGGGGGTAATCAGTATCGACGGGATAAATATTGAAGATTACCGGCTGGAAGCCCTCCGGAGCCATATCGCTATCGTGCTCCAGGACGTATTCCTTTTCAGCGGTTCGATACTGGATAATGTTACCTTACGCAATCCGGCCATCTCCCGGACGGAGGTAATAAATGCGGCCAAATTGATTGGTATTCATGATTTTATAATGCAATTACCCGGCGGCTACGATTATAATGTTATGGAAAGAGGGGCCACCCTCTCCCTGGGCCAGCGGCAGCTTTTATCCTTTGTAAGGGCCCTTTTGTATAATCCGGCCATCCTGATCCTGGATGAGGCCACCTCGTCGGTAGACACTGAAAGTGAACAACTTATACAAAAAGCCATTGATAAGCTGATTGCCGGCCGAACGTCCATTGTGATTGCCCACCGCCTCAGTACCATCCGAAAAGCCAGTACCATCATGGTATTGGACAAGGGCGGGATCTGCGAAATGGGCAGTCATGAAGAATTACTTGCCCAACAGGGTGCTTATTATAACCTCCATAAAATGCAGTTCCGGGAGCAGGGCAGCCTGGCCTAAAATGCTCCTTTTTCCTATTTTTTGGTCATCTTTTTCGGATTTCCACCCCTGCCGCCTTATCTTTGCGCCAAATTTGAAGGATTTTATGGCATCAAAGAGCATCAAATCATTGCTGGTAGCGGTTTTTAGCGTGGGCTGCCTGCTTTTTTCCCATAGTGTTCAGGCCCAGCCCGAAGAACCCAAAGAAGCGCCGAAGGAAGCGAAAATATTTGATGCCAATGAAGTGATCTTCGGACACATCATGGATGCCCATGAATTCCATTTTTTCTCTTATAAAGACAGCGAAGGCAAAGAACACCATGCCACCCTCTCCCTGCCGGTGATTTTGTACAGCAAAGAAAGGGGCCTGTCTGTCTTCATGGCCTCCAGGTTCCACCATGGCGAAGAAACCTATAACGGGTACGCCATGCTCAGCAACGAAAAGATTGATGAGCTGCAGCTCGACCGCAATAAATATATGGCCGGTAAGATCGTGGCCGTGAATGAAGCCGGTGAAATTGATCAAAGCGTGAGCGTTTATGATTTTTCGCCCACCCGTAACGTGGTGCAGATGCTGCTGGCACTTACCCTGCTGGTGGTGATCATGATCCGTATAGCCCGCCGCTACAGCAAGGGCCAGGGGGTAACTTCGGCACCCAAAGGCATGCAGAATGCCATGGAAACGGTTATCAATTTTGTAAATGATGAAGTGGCCAAACCCAACCTGGGCGCCAGGAGCCGGAAATACCTGCCCTACCTGCTCACGGTTTTCTTCTTCATCCTGATTAATAATATTGTGGGACTGATCCCGGGTACGGCCAACGTAACCGGAAATATCGCCTTTACCTTTGTACTGGCCATTATCTCATTTGCAGCCATTATGATCAGTTCCAATGGTCATTACTGGATGCATATCATCAACCCGCCCGGCGTTCCGGGATGGGTGAAAGTGATCCTGGTGCCCGTGGAGATTCTCGGTATCTTCACCAAGCCCTTCGCCCTGATGATCAGGTTGTTCGCCAATATGGTGGCCGGGCATATCCTGATCATCTGCCTGATTTCGCTGATCTTTATCATGGCGGCGCTGAACAAATGGATCGGCTGGGGTTTTGCACCCTTTTCCATCGCTTTTACGGTTTTCATTTATATGATTGAAGTGCTGGTGGCATTTCTGCAGGCCTTTATCTTCACCATGCTTACCTCGGTATTTATCGGGCAGGCTTTTGAAGGCGGCCATGATGCCGAACACGCCCATCATTAATCAGACACCGAATCAAGTTTTTAATCAACAATAAAAAAGCAACAATCATGAGTTTATTGAATGTTCTGTTGAGCTCCCCCCTCGCCAATGCAGGTGGTGCTATTGGTGCCGCTTTAGGTGCTATTGGTGCCGGTATCGGTATTGGTCAGATCGGTAAAGGTGCGATGGAAGCTATCGCCCGCCAGCCGGAAGCTATCAATGACATCCGCAGCAACATGATCCTTACTGCCGCGCTGGTAGAAGGTGCTGCGCTGTTTGCGATCATCATCGGCTTCCTCGCTATGGTGCTCTAAAAAACTTACTGCATCCAAAGCACAGGGCGGAGGATGCAGTATTTTTCTTTGTTCACCGGCATCGGTTCTTTGTGCAGCATCGTTGTGTCACTCACTTGTACGGCATACCTTACTGCAGCTTATACGTTTCGAATCATAAACACTCCCCTGCGGAGATAAAGGATAAATCAGTATGCAATTATTAACACCGGCCTTAGGCCTTATTGTTTGGACACTCCTGGCTTTCCTCGTGGTTTTCTTCATCCTGAAGAAATTTGCCTGGCCCATGATCATCAATGGCCTGGCCGAACGCGAAAAAACCATTTCTGATTCACTGGCTTCTGCCGAAAAGATCAAACTGGAAATGGCACAGATGAAAAGTGATAACGAGGCCCTGCTGGCCAAAGCCCGGGAAGAAAGGGCCACCCTGCTCAAAGAAGCCAAGGAAACCCGTGATAAAATGGTGAACGACGCCAAGGAAGAGGCTAAAAATGCCGCTGCCAAAATCATGGCAGATGCCCAGGCCGCTATCCATCAGCAAAAAATGGCCGCCCTCACCGACATCAAAAACCAGGTGGGCAACCTTGTTATCGAAGTAAGCGAAAAAGTGCTGCGGAAAGAACTCAGCAACAAAGCAGAACAGGAGAACTATATCAAAACCCTGGCCAGCGAAGTAAAACTGAACTAATCGGTTTGAAGATTTGATAATTTGAAGATTCGCTAATGCTTCAGGTTATCCATTAACAAATTTTCAAATCAGCAAATTTACAAATTGAAAGCATGAACAATCCCCGTTTAGCAGGCCGGTACGCAAAAAGTTTACTGGATCTGTCGGTAGAACAGAACCAGCTGGATACCGTATGTGCCGATATGAAATGGATGCAACGTCTTTGCAAAAGCAGCCGCGATTTTGTGAATGTGCTGCACAGCCCCATCATCAAGCCCACTACCAAGGAAAAGATTATCAGCTCAGTGATCAATGGCAATGTAAGCGCCCTCACCACGGCCTTTATTCAGCTGCTGGTTAAAAAGGCCCGTGAAATCAACCTGCCCGAGATTGTGGAAGCCTTTATCGACCAGTTCAATACCCTCCGTAATATTCATAAAGTTAAAATCACCACGGCTGATCCCATTTCGGAAGAGATGAAAGCTGCCATCATGAGGAATGTGGAAGCGGGTGCAAAGGCCGGGCAAACTTTTGAAATTGAAACAGCCGTTAAGCCCGAACTGATCGGAGGGTTTTTGCTCGAAACAAAAGGCTCCCTGGTGGATGCCAGCATTCTCCGGGATTTAAAAGATATTAAGAAGCAGTTCCTCAATAACGATTACCTGCACAAGATCAGGTAATTTGAAAATGTGTCAATTTGAAAATTTGAAATAAGAGGATTTAGTAACCTCTTAGAGTAAGATTCTGCATAGTAGCTGGTTTGTTCATTTTCAAATTTTCAAATTACTTAATTATCAAATCTCCAAACCGGCGATTTAATATCGTGGTAAAAAAGAAAGGTCCATTTTCCTTCCCTGCCTTCCTGCCACCATTGCTGCCGTAATTCCATACACTTCTTTCCATCGTAATCATATTTGGCAATAAACCGGTTCTTCATCTGCTGTATTTGCGGCGCCACATCGCCTCCGAAAAATGCGGTTACCCCTTCCTCTTCGATCCAGAAAACCTGGTGAAAGGGACAGTGCGCCCCGCTTACTTTATAACGGATATAATCATCAATCACACCATCGCCCTCCAGGAACACAACATTATCGGCATTCCCCAGCGGCATAAAATCCTCCGGCGTATATGAGGGTTTGCCCTTCTGCAGGGCATAGATCCATTCATCCCGGTTCACATAATAGGTGGCATTGGGAAAACTCAGGAAGCGCTGCCGCAGCATTTTGTCTTCCTTGCTGATACCGCCCGCATGATCCTTGTGTAAATGACTCATCAGCACTTTAGTAACTGCCAGCGGGTCAATACCTTTATCCAGCAGATTGCGGTGAATCTGCAAAGTGCCATCCGGATTGGTGAAACCAAGTCCCGTATCAATCAGTAATACATCCCGGCCGGTAACCACCGCAAAAGGCTGTATCTCCACCAGCAAACTGCCGGGTGGCCGTTGCCGCAAATCATCCTGCTCCGGATTAAAGGGAATAAATCTTTTGGTGCCGTCGATGGTGAAACTGCCTTCGCTGAGTGGAATTATTTGCATTCCCAAAATGAGTTTAAATACAAAGTTAGTAATGTACCATCATGGATTTTGTGCTGGTACAGTTATTAAAAGCCTGCTTTGCTGCGTTTCGGTATTGCTTTTTGATTGTTAGCTCCCTGCTGTCAGAGTTGCCGCTGGCCGGGATCACCGCAGTACCATCTGCCGGTCGGCATCCAGTTTGATCAGCACAAAAAGCAAAATGGTGAAGGTGAGCAAGGAAGAGCCTCCATAACTCATCAGGGGCAGGGTAATCCCGATCACCGGAGCAAGGCCGATCGTTACCGAAACGTTCACTGCCACATGAAAGAAAATGATGCCCGCCACCCCGTAGGCATATACCCGGCTGAACGTACTTCGCTGTCGCTCGGCTATTTTTACAATCCGCAGAAGCAGTCCCAGATAGAGCAACATCACGATGGTGCAGCCGATAAAGCCAAAATTTTCGCCCACAGATGTGAAAATAAAATCGGTATGCTGCTCAGGAACAAAATCGCCCTGCGTTTGGGTCCCTTTTAAAAAGCCCTTCCCCACAAAGCCCCCCGAGCCAATGGCAATTTTTGATTGCTTCACATTATAATCCTGTTTCTCTGATTTCCGCAGGCGTAGTTTTTGTTCTTCTGAAGCGGCGCCATCCGTTGCCGAATTATCGGCAAACGGGTTATCCACCCCCACCATGGAGAAGATCCGGTCGGCCTGGTATTTTTTAAATACATGTTTAAAAACAAAGGGCACCCCCACCCCAACAAACAGGCAACAGAAAGCCCATACCCCCACAAAGAGAAAGGCCAGCCGGCTGTTCCGTTTGATCTGCCGGCGGTAGTAATAGATCAGCAATGCCGCAATGATGGTAAAAGCGATGAGCAGGGTTTTGGTATGAAACAACAGCGACACCACCAGCAGCACAGCCATCATGATGCCGGCAATAAGATAACCCGCCGGTAAGCCCTCGCGGTACATCGGAATCAGGAAGGCAAAGTACACCAGGGCCAGCCCGGTTTCACTTTGCAGGATCGAAAAGGCAGCCGGTGTAAAGGCAATGGCTGCTGCAATCAGCTGGGCCCTTGGTTTGCGGAAATCTGTTTCGGGCATTGAGAGGTATTTGGCCAGGGCCAGGGCAACAAATATTTTACAAAGTTCCACCGGCTGCAGGTTCATGAATCCTAATGCTATCCAGCTCCGGGATCCCTTGATTTCTTTCCCCAATACAAAAGTGGCCAGGATGAGCAGGATACCCAGCAGGTAGGACAGATTGGCCGTGGCCGTAAATAATTTACTATCGGTAAGCAGGATGAAAGAGGCGAGTACCAGGTAGGCCGCGAAAAAATAAAGTTGTTTGCTGTAATTTTTTTTAAAACCCAGCAGACTTTGCACCAGGTTATCACTGCTCCGGTACTCCACCGAAAAAATACAAACCAGTCCGATCGATACAATGATGATATACAGCCATACCATCAGCCAGTCGATGCCCTTTCCTATTACCGGGTTTTTCTGATACATGCCAGGTTATTTGTTATTTTTTGCGGTGTCCCTGAGTGCTGGTTTCTTCTTCTCGTCGGGCAACAGGGCCTCGGCTTTTTTTACCTGCAGCAGGGAGTCTTTTCTTTTTTGTGTATCCTCTTTCAGCTGCTTTTTGTTCTTATCCGAATCCTCCGCCTTATCAGCATCGGGATCATCCTCCAGTTCCAGTGTATCTTTCACAATACGGATATAGCCTTTCCTGATCAGGTAAGCCGAATCTTTTGCATGTTCCAGCGAATCGAGCCGGCGCAGTTCTGAGTAAATACGCGGCGGGATCAGGTTGGTATTGGCCATCTTATCCTCCAGGGCCAGCCTGCTTTTATCGGTGATGGAATCCTTCAGGTATTTTTCAATCATCAGGCTCACAATGGGGGCTGCATACCAGGCGCCCTGTCCCGAATTTTCCACCACACACATGATGGCAATCTTTGGATTTTCGCGGGGTGCAAAAGCGGCAAAGAAGGAGTGATTCTTCTGCTTAACAATACCAATATAATTTTCCACGGTACCGGTTTTACCGCAGATGGTGATACCGGGAATCTTGGCCCGTTGCCCGGTACCGCCTTCCACCACTCCCTGCATCCCGTCGTGCACGGCTTCAAAAATACTATCCGGGATATCGAGGGGCTTGTTCTTTATTTTATATTTATTCAGCAGGCCGTATTTATCGCCTCCATCAATCGAATCCACCACATGCGGTGTGATATACCAGCCCTTATTGGCAATATAAGCCATTTCGTTGGCTACCTGGATAGGCGTTACCGTTACCTCTCCCTGGCCGATGCTCATGGAGCGGTAGGTGCAGAAATTCCATTTGCCTTTTCCATACACTTTGTTGAAATAATCGGCGCCCGGCAAAAGTCCGTTGCGCTCAGTGGGTACATCCACGCCCAGTTTATGCCCCAGGCCAAAGGCATACATATAATTATGCCAGGCATTGGTACTGCTGTCAAGATCGGGATACTTGGGATTATTGATTACCCGTTGCATCACATTGGCAAAATACGTGTTGCAGGAATGGGTGATGGCTGTTTTCAGGATAAAAGTACCCGGATCCAGGCAACGCATGGGTTTGCCGCTGCCGCAGCCATAAAAAGCGCCCCCGCAACTGAACGTGGTTTTGGTGGTGATCACGCCTTCGTGCAGCCCGATCAGGGCCTGCAGGGTTTTAAAGGTGGAGCCGGGTGAGTAGGCGGCATTTACAGAGCGGTTCAGCAGGGGCAGACTCGGATCCCGGTACAACTGCGAAAAGTGTTTTTTGCGTTCGCTGCCCGTAAGAAATTTAGGATTGTAGGTAGGTGCACTCACCATTGCCAGAATACCGCCGGTTTTCGGATCAATGGCCACAATGGAACCCAGTTTGTTCTGCATCAGCTTTTCGCCCAGTTCCTGCAGTTCAATATCAATGGAGGTATGCATATTCTGACCCGCCACGGCAGCCGTATCATAGCGGCCATTATCCAGTTTTTCGGTGAGGCGGTTTTTGTTATCGCGTTTCCAGTATTCGATACCGCGTTCACCCATCAGCACTTTTTCGTAACTGCGTTCCAGACCGGTCATACCCGCATAATCGCCGGGCACATAGCCTTCGTCTTTATGTTTTTTCAGAAAGTTGGTATCCACTTCGGCTGTATAGCCCAGTACGTTTGCCGCCGCATCATAAGGATAGCTGCGCACCGAACGTTCCTGCAGGTAAAAAGCCGGTGCAAAGCGGTACATTGATTCGCTGAGCTTGGCCATCTTCTCCTCGCTCAGCATCGCTTCAAAGATGGATTCCCGGGAACGGCCATTCTTGATAATCAGGTCGAGTACGCGTTTGTTGAATTGCGTGGTATCGATACCCAGGATATCGCAAATACCGGCCGTATCCACCCCTTTTAATTTAGAAGGGGTTACCATCAGATCGTAAATCGTGGTGTTTTGCAGCATCACTTTTCCCTTCCGGTCGAATATGATACCCCGGTCGGGGTAAATCACTTTCCGGAATTTACCCTGGTCGTCTGCCATGATCTTATACTTGGAAGAGAAGAGCTGCAGGTTGGCCAGTTGTGCAATAATAACCAGGAACATGCCTGCGAAAACAAGCATAATTACATTTTTGCGTGACTGGTTAAATACTGACACGGTAGCGGCGATTAATTGTTAGCGAAGTTGGGAATAAAAGATAAGGAATGAGGAAGTGAGCCCCCGGAAAGAGGCGCATCACCCGCAACAGGCACCTGTCTTTTACTCATACAATCTTAAATCGTATTGGTTTTGAATTTTTGTTTTCTGGGAAAGAGCATTTCTGTGATCAGGATCAGCAGCAGGCTGATAGCCGTACTGATGAGTATTTTCAGCAGAAAATGCCAGATATCCCCGAATTGCCAGGCTTCCAGGATATAAAGCCAGGTATGGTGTACAGCCGTGAGCACCCCGCTGAAGATCAGGTAAGGTATGAGGCCGCCCATGCTTTTGATGGAAGGCTCTTCATAATTGGTATCGGCTCCCTCCTGGGGAATCAGCAGGTTGATCAGGAAGGGGCGGATATAGGCAATCAGCACACAGGCGGCGGCATGAAAGCCGGGGTGATGCCGGAAACTGTCCAGCACAAAGCCCAGCGCAAAAGCGATCAGCATCTGCCAGGTCCGGTTCATCCGGAAGGGCAGCCAGAGGATAAACAGGAAATAGATATAGGGTGTAACCAGCTGATGCAGGTGCACTTTATCCAGCACAAAAACCTGCACCCCGATAAACAGGATAAAACGGATAATATTTCTGATGAGCGTGCTCATGTGTTGCCGGGCAATGGACTAGGGTTGTTTTTTTGATTTATCGAGGAGTTTATCAATGTTTCCGGCCTGGCGGTTTTCGATGGCATATACAAATTCGAGGTTATAAAAATTGGCCGAAGACCGGAACCGGATCCTGAAATTATTCGTGCTTTTCTCGGGTATCACTTCTTCCACCACCCCAATCAGCATGCCCTTGGGGAAGCTGGTGCTGAAGCCGCTGGTGATGATCGTATCACCCTTGTTTACCCGGGCGCTTTTTGGTATCCCGTTGAGGGAGAGGATATTGGGTGTTTTGCCATCCCAGTTCAACGTACCGGTTTCGCCGCCATGCAACAGCTTACCGCTGATATGGCTGTCGGAGTGCAGGAGGCTCATAACCACCGCATAATCATTACTCACTTCGGTAATGCGGCCCACCACGGCGTTATTGGCATCTATCACGCCCATGCCTTCGCGTAACCCGCGGCTGGATCCGCGGTTGAGTACAATGAAATTATTGAGGGTATTAACGGAATTGGCCACCACTTTGGCCCGCAGGTATTCGTATTTCCGGAACTGCTCCAGTGAATCCACCCGGATGGTATCGATCACCGATTTTGAAGCCGTATCGGGTAATTCAAAATCGTTACGCAACTTATTGTAAAGCCGTTCGTTAGCTGCCATCAGCGAATCATTGGTGCGCTTCAGCTGGAAATAGTATTCCACCTTATTATATTGTTCATTGATTTTGCCTGTAACCTGGTTCATGGTGCCGCTGAAAATGGCATTATGGTAGCGGCTGTAGTGAATAATGAAATAGATGCAGCAAACCTGCAGCAGCAGGAAGAACAATAGGTTGAAGTAGCGGCGTATGAACAGGAAGATATTACGCACCGGGTTAGAACTAATTTAAATGTTGAATCTGAAATGCTGAATTAAATTTCTGAGCGCTGAGGCCGTTCAGGGTCCGGCTCCGGATACAAAATTTTTTATTCAACATTCAAAATGAAGAGACTACCGCATCACGAAGGGGTACCTGTCGTAGTGTTTCAGGGCAATTCCGGTGCCTCTTACCACACTTTTCAGCGGGTCGTCGGCTACATGTACCGGCAGTTTGATCTTGGCATTCAATCGTTTATCCAGTCCGCGAAGCAGGGCACCACCACCGGTGATGTATAAACCACGTCGGTAAATATCGGAGGCCAGTTCCGGCGGGGTGGTTTCCAGGGCTTTCAGGATGGCTTCCTCGATTTTGAAGATGCTTTTGTCAAGGGCTTCGGCTACTTCCTGGTAGCTCACCATTACCTGTTTGGGGATACCGGTTACCAGGTCGCGGCCATTTACCGGGATATCATCCGGCGGATTATCAAGGTCTTTCATGGCAGCGCCCACCTGTATTTTAATCTGTTCGGCTGTGCGCTCCCCGATCAGGAGGCTGTGGTAACGGCGGAGGGCCTCCATGATATCGGCAGTAAACTCATCCCCGGCGATACGGATACTCTGGTCGCACACAATCCCGGCCAGGGCGATCACGGTGATACCGGTGGTACCACCGCCAATATCGATGATCATGTTGCCCACGGGCTCTTCCACGTCAATACCTATACCCAGTGCCGCAGCCATGGGTTCATGAATCAGGTATACTTCCTTGGCGCCGGCCTGCTCCGCGCTGTCGCGTACGGCCCTCTTTTCCACCTCGGTGATGCTGCTGGGGATGCAGATCATCATGCGCCAGCTGGGGGCAAAAAGCGGTTTTTTGGGGTAGATCATCTTGATCATCTCCCTGATCATCAGCTCGGCAGCGTTAAAATCGGCGATTACCCCGTCTTTCAGGGGGCGGACGGTACGGATGCTCTCATGGGTTTTCTCGTGCATCATGAGGGCTTTCTTCCCCACGGCAAGAATATTCTTGGGATTGTTCCGGTCGAGCGCCACAATGGAGGGTTCATTCACCACCACTTCGTCGTTGTGTATAATGAGGGTATTGGCAGTACCCAGGTCAATGGCAATTTCCTGTGTAAAAAAGTTAAAAAGGCCCATATATTATCGAGTAAAACGATTAGGATTAATGGCTGCAAAGTTGGAGGAAATTATTTGAATTAACAACGGCAAACCCTTTATTTTTCAACATTTTACAGAAAATTAGGTTTTGCTATTTCGGGCCAGCCATCTGTGTTTCCGGGGCAAAATGCTAATTTTTTTAGCTATCCGGGTTCCCCGTAAAAATTCAATTTGCGTTTATCCGGCAGGGTTAGTTACCGGCAGGCGGGTTCTCGTCTTTGAATTCGTACCCGATATCCGTACGGAAATAAATTCCTTCAAAATGTAATTGCTCAAGCATGTATACTGAGCGTTCAACCGCTTCCGTTATGTTAGCGCCCAATGCCGTTACGGCCAGCACTCTTCCGCCATTGGTCACCACGGCATCCGGTTCTGCTTTTGTACCGGCCTGGAATACCATTACTTCTTCCGCCGGAGCTATCTCCAGCCCCAGCACCGGAAGTCCTTTCCTGTAATCACCGGGATATCCTCCGCTCACAGCCACCACGGTGGCAGTGGCACGTTCGTCCACCTGCAGGCTAACTTCGTTTAACCGTTTTTGTGAGGTTGCGAGCAGCAGCTCCACCAGGTCGTTTTTGATTCGGGGCAATACGGCTTCCGTTTCCGGATCACCCATGCGGCAGTTGTACTCAATTACTTTTGGTTCGCCGTTCACACTGATCAGTCCGAAGAAAATAAAACCCCTGTAATCCAGTTGTTCTTTTTTCAATCCATTGATGGTGGGAATAATAATCTGCTCTTCCACCCTGGCCAGGAAAGCCGGTGTGGCAAAGGGCAGCGGACTCACGGCACCCATTCCCCCGGTATTCAGTCCGGTGTCGCCTTCCCCCACCCGCTTATAATCTTTTGCCTCCGGCAACAATACATAGTGCTCCCCATCGGTTAGTACAAACACACTGAGTTCGATGCCTTCCAGGAATTCTTCTATCACCACTTTTTTGCCGGCTTCCCCGAATTTGGAGCGGAGGATCATCAGTTCAAATTCAGATAAGGCCTCAATAGGATTCTGACAAATCAGCACTCCTTTCCCGGCAGCCAGGCCGTCTGCTTTCAGCACCACCGGCAAGGCATGTGATTTGATATAATCCACGCCTTCGGCATAGTTCTCCACCGTAAACTCGGCATAGGCCGCCGTGGGAATCCCGTGGCGCTGCATAAACTCCTTGGCAAAGGCCTTGCTGCCTTCCAGTTGCGCGGCTTCCCCGGAAGGACCGATTACGTGCAACTGAGCCGTAGCGGGATTACTGCGCAGGTAATCCACCATACCTTTTACCAGGGGTTCTTCCGGACCTACCAGCACCATCTCAATTTTTTCGCGTATACACAATTCCGTTATAGCCTGGAAATCGCTTACCGCAATATCCACATTGGTACCGCAACTGGCCGTTCCGGCATTACCCGGGGCAATAAGTAATTTTGAACACAAGGGGCTCTGTTTCAGCTTCCATGCAAAAGCATGTTCCCTGCCACCGGAGCCGATAATCAGGATATTCATTTTAAACAATTAATGAGTAGGGAGGAATTCAGTATGCGAATTTAAAATTTACCGGCCGATTATCCTGATAAATCTAAGGACGGCCACGAATATTTTCAATTTTAAACTGTTGTTTTAAAAATTGGCTTATCCATTTTGCGGGTACTAATGAGAATTTCACTATTTTGGGGAATTAAACCAACTAATTTAGCATCTAAAAATTGTAACATGAGTGACCAAGTAACACAAAAACAAGGCCATCCCAAGGGACTATGGGTACTATTCGGGACCGAGATGTGGGAGCGGTTCAACTTCTACGGAATGCGGACCATCCTTACCCTTTACATTGTAAATGCGCTCATGATGAGTAAGGAGCAGTCCTCCCTCATCTACGGTGGTTTTCTGGGTCTTTGCTATTTAACCCCCATGCTGGGCGGCTTTATCTCCGACAGGTTCCTGGGTAACCGTTACTGTATCATGATCGGCGGCCTGCTCATGGCGCTCGGTCAGCTGTTACTTTTCTTCAGTGCCAATATCTTCAGTTCTAACCTGGAACTGGCCCGTACCATCCTCTACATCGCCCTCGGTATCATCATCTTCGGAAATGGCTTCTTCAAGCCCAATATCTCCAGTATGGTGAGCAGCCTTTACCCCAAATCGGAGAGAAACAAGCTGGATACCGCCTTCACCATCTTCTACATGGGTATCAATCTCGGCGCCTTCCTGGGCCAGCTGATCTGCCCCCTCGTTGGTGATATTGTTGATAAAAGCGGTGTTCGTGATATCTATGCCTTTAAATGGGGCTACCTGGCTGCCTCTATTGCCATGATCATCGGTACCACCACTTTCTTCCTGCTGAAAGACAAATATGTGGTAACACCCGAAGGTAAAGCCATTGGCGGACTTCCTTCCAAAAACGAAGCTTCTGACTATGCCGAAGGAGAAGCCCAGCATGCCGTTTTCACCCCGAAAGCGCTGGCAGGCGCCGCTGTGGCATTCGCCGGACTGGCCCTGTTGTTTTTCTATGTTTTCGGACAAAATGTTATTTACTCAATCATTTATTCCAGCGGTATCTCCCTGGCGGGACTGATCCTCACGGATAACTCCCTCACCAAAGAAGAAAGAGACCGGATCATCGTAATTTATATTGTATCCTTTTTCATCATCTTCTTCTGGGCCGCATTTGAACAGGCCGGTTCTTCCTTAACCTTTATTGCAGATAATCAAACCGACCGCAATTTCTTCGGCTGGCAGATGCCGCCCTCCATGGTGCAGATCTTCAACGGTATTTTCGTGGTGGTTTTTGCCGTACCATTCAGTATCCTCTGGGATAAACTGAGGGCCCGCAACCGGGAACCCATTTCTCCGTTCAAACAAGCGATTGGCCTGGCATTGATCGCCCTCAGCTATTTTATCATTGCCCATAATGTGAAAGGCCTGGGTACCACCGGCCTGCTGGCTGTACATTGGCTGATCCTGCTCTACCTGATTCAGACATTCGGAGAGCTCTGTCTTTCTCCCATCGGCTTATCACTGGTAGGAAAACTGGCGCCGAAGCGCTTCTCCTCCTTACTCTACGGAGTGTTCTTCCTGTCGAATGCATCGGGCTATGCCCTGGCGGGAACCCTGGGTTCCATCCTCCCGGCTACCGGCGAACAATTTGCCGAAGCCCAAAAAATGAATATCGACCTGCAGGGAATCCTGGATAACAAAATCATCCCCACGGCCGAGCAGATCAAAATGCTGGCCGAGAAAAAGATCAGCATTCATAATCCCACTTTCGCCGGATTCACCATTCACAACCTGTTCGAGTTCTTTATGGTGTTTGTGGTGCTCTGCGGCCTGGCTTCAATCCTGCTGTTTTCATTAACCCCGCGGTTAAAGAAAATGATGCACGGCGTGAGGTAATAATTACAAACGCATTTATAAAGCAAGAGGCAGTACGTTGGTACTGCCTCTTGCTTTATGCCTGGCCAAATCGTATTTTTTATCCTAGAAAATCAAGGTAATCAAACTGGCCGCCCAGTATCAATTTATCATCAGCCCCCAGCCATTTATTCAGCACGGTGGCATAAACATTTTTAAAGTCGATTTTATATTTCAGATCTCCTTCATCCAGATCCCGCAGGTCGGGCATTTCATTAAGCAATCCTTTTGCTTTTAGCCCGCCGCCGATAAAGAACATATTATTAGCCGTGCCATGATCGGTACCCCCGCTGGCATTCTGCGAAACCCGTCGGCCGAACTCACTGAAGGTCATCACCATCACATCATCAAAGCGGTTATTCTTTTTCAGGTCGGTGGTGAAGGATTTCAGGGCATCACTCAGTTCGGTGAATAATCTTTTCTGCTGATTATCCTGGTTCACATGCGTATCAAAACTTCCCAGCGACACATAATATACTTTGGTATTGATATCAGAGAAAATCAGGGAGGCAATAGTTTTCAGGTCTTTCCCGAGACCGGTATTCGGGTACTCTTCTCCCGAAGGGTGAAGTTTACTTTGTTTATAAATATACTCGGCACTGCTGAGGGTGGCACTCATGGTTTTATACAGGTAATCAATTGTTTCTTCACCCGGTTTATGATCGCTGTTGAGGTCACGGAAATAATTGCCATTGCTGGTAGTATATAATTTCTGCGGATCCTTGAATGCCAGTCCCTTATTGGTTTCGCCCTTCAGGGCCAGACTCAGCACATCATCGATTTCCATGGCTTGCGTGGGTTTATCACAGCCCTTGCACTGCGCATCCAGGTAACGGCCAATCCATCCTGTAGTAAGATAGTCTTTGCTGTTGCTGGCGGTTTGCCAGATGTCCATGCTGCGGAAATGCGAACGGTCGGGATTCGGATACCCCACATTATTCAAAATGGCCAGGCTGCCGTCATCATAGAATGATTTGAGCGCCTGCAGTGAAGGATTCAATCCCACCTCATCGGTAATGGCCAGCGCCTGTTCCCGCACAATTCCCAGCTTGGGTCTTTCGCGGTAATAGATATCGTTGCGTACGGGTATCACCGTATTCAGCCCGTCATTCCCCCCGCTCAACTGGATAACCACCAGCACCTTGTTGCCGGGTGGCACCATCATCGGCCGCTCAAATGCTTTCAGGAATTTAGGAAGCATCAAGGAGGCTGTGGCCAGGGACCCTGCCTGTAAAAACTCTCTGCGCTTGATAACCATAATACTGCTTTAAATTGTGAACACTGATTTTTGAATTTAGGTTCATTCAAAATTTTTTATTTAACACAACTGGTATTCGGGCATGCACATCAGGTTAATGATGGCACTCTTGATAAAATTTTCACGGCTTTCGGTATTGATATATTTGCTGAGCAGTGTATAATTGAGTGGTTCTCTTACCTGCAATACCGTTGCCGCAATTTTCCCGAGTAATTTTTCGCGGGGTGTTTTTTCAAATACTTTATTCAGCAGCGGCCAGTTGATAGTGGCCGTGGCCCCCCTGGCGGCGGCTTTCAGCCTTTTCATTCCGGCATCCGCCATCTGTCCCATCATTACATCATCATCCGCCTTGGGCCTGAGATCGGGGGCCTCATTGGCTGAGATGAGTTGGGGGATGCGCAGGCGCAGCATCAGCGAACTGCTGTCGATCCAGTTCTTCCCTCCCGGCCATCCGGCCACATTGGGCGGGTAAAATAATACCTGGCCCAATGCCCGCTGGAAGAGCAGCTGCGACTGATCGTTTTCCAGCTGCATGGGTAATAAGCGCCGGATACCCGCGAGCAATTCAACGGGTGATTTGATATGCGTACCGATATTTTTATCCTCGTAAAACCAGTCGGCAGTGAAAATATCAGTGAGCAGTTTGGTGATATTGTAATTGCTGTTATAAAACCGGTTGCAGAGCCATTCCACTTTCTGCTCATCCGGGGTGTCATTTACAAAAAACCGGTAAATTTTGCGGGTGATATAGCGGGCTGTCTGTTTCTGCTCCAGCAAAATATCCAGTACATCCTCGCCGTTGAGGTAGCCCGGTTTGCCCAGCACGGTTTTAATACCATTATCATGCGCCGGCTGCCGGAAAACAAATTCACCGGTAATAGTAAAACCCCAGCCGGTAAAGGCACGGGCGGCTTCCTTGATATCATTTTCGGTATAATTACCACGGCCCAGGGTAAACAGTTCCATCACTTCGCGGGCGAAATTTTCGTTGGGGTGCTGCTTGCGGTTTTGCTGGTTATTGAGAAACTGCAGCATGGCGGGGCTCTTGCTTACAGCCGTGAGCAGGTCACGGAAACTGCCCAGGGCATTCTCCCGGATCACCTGCAGCATTTCCTGCTGGTAGAAACTGTTTTGTTCGCGGCAGGCGAAATGGCCATGCCAGAAAAGGCTCATCTTTTCGCGAAGCTGAGCCTCGCTGTTGATCATTTCATCGAGCCAGATCAGGTTGAGCCGCTTTAACCCTTCCTTCGAAAGCTCCTGTATTTCCTTGCGTTGCTCCTTGGTGAGTTCTTTCTTCTGCGGATCAGGGCTGTTGCCCACAGCACTCATAAAATAATCAACCACATCCTGCGCCACCACAATTTTTTGCGGTTTTTTTTCAGAAGTCTGCAGCAGCAGCTCCCAAACTTTATGGGGCTTTAATTCGTCCAGGTCTGCCGCACTTTCGGCCATCGGACCAAAAGCGGCTCTCCACAAAAGATGTTGGTTTTTTAGTCGGTTGGTTAACATGCTATACCAGAGTTTAGATTGCGAGGGCTAAGGGGTTCGACTTATTTTATAACGCTAAGTTTAATCATTTAGCCTGTATCGGCCCAAATTTTACAGCTTATAACAAACCCGTAACCAAGATTTAACAGGAATAGCGCAATCCCCATCTTATTTGTAATTTAGGAGCATGAAGGTAAAAGCACTGAAATACTGCACCCCCCTGCTCATTTACCTGGGCGCCTGGCTGGCTTTCACGCAAACCGGCTGGCGTACCTGGACCCCGCTCCTGTATGCCTGGGTATTGCTGCCCCTGACCGAGCTTTTTATCCGTCCGGATGAAAAAAATCTCTCCGCGGCCGAGGAAGAGCTGGCCAAAAAAGAGCGCCTTTATGATTATATTCTTTATCTGATCGTGCCCCTCCAGTATGGCGCCCTGGTTCTTTTTCTTTATTCCATGAAAGATGCGTCCCTGCAATGGTGGGAGATTGCCGGGCGCATATTAAGCATGGGATTATTATGCGGCACATTTGGTATAAATGTGGCGCATGAACTGGGGCACCGGGTAAACCGGTTCGAGCAGGCATTGGCCAAAACCCTCCTGCTCACTTCGCTTTATATGCATTTCTTCATTGAGCATAACAAAGGCCACCATAAAAATGTGGCCACTCCCGAAGATCCCAGCAGTGCCCGCTATAATGAACCGGTGTATACTTTTTATTTCCGCACCGTCATCTTCTCCTATCTCTCGGCCTGGCGGATTGCCAATGCAGAAATGCGCAAGAAGGGATTACCCGCTTTACACGTTAAGAATGAAATGCTGCAGGCGCAGTTGCTGCAACTGCTTTTTGTTGCAGGTATCTGGTGGTGGATGGGTGGCCTGATCACCCTTTATTTCCTGGGAGCGGCCACCATCGGCTTCCTGTTGCTGGAAACGGTGAATTATATTGAGCATTACGGGCTGCAACGGAAAGCTACCGGCGGGGGCCGTTACGAGCGGGCCATGCCCTGGCACAGCTGGAACAGCAATCATATCCTGGGCCGGCTGATGCTGTTTGAACTGAGCCGCCACAGCGATCATCATTATCTGGCCAGTAAGAAATATCAGACCTTACAGCATCACAACGAAGCGCCGCAGCTACCCACCGGCTACCCCGGCAGTATGATACTGGCGCTGATACCACCCGCCTGGTTTTTTGTAATGAACCGGAAGATCCGGAAATTAAAAGCGAAAGCATAAAAGAAAGCCGGTCTGCGCAGACCGGCTTTCTCTTTTATAAAATCTCTTTTTTTATTTTTTGCAGTTTGCCCTTACATAGGCCAGCACATTATCCTTTTCGGTGGCCGTAAGATTGGCCTTGGTAGCCATCACCTGCATGATCTGCACCCAGCGCACATCGGTATAATCGGTGGTTACTTTTAAACCATGACAGCGGCCGCATTTGGCGTTGAATGTTTTCTGACCTTCTATCTGGGCCATCACTTCGGGTGTTTGTGTAGTAGCGGAAGGGGTGAGTGTTTTGGCATCATTTACATTATTGGTTTGCGGAGGAGGCGTGTTATTCATACTGGCATTTCCTGAACCGGAATTGTTATTGCCGCCGGTAACACCCCCCACATTGGAAGCAGGCGTTTCTGATTTGGTGGGGGTTGCCTTTTTGGTACAACTCCAAACAAAAACGGCCAAACACATAACGGTCAAAAGTTTTTTCATATCTGTCTGATTTATTTTATGAAATCTAAAAATAAGAAGAATAGCTGTACCTGCGGACGGCTAATCCTAAAAAATATGTTAACGGATCAAGGCGGCGCCAAAATAGGGCTGCAACAGGGCTGGCAGGACAATCCCCTCAGCGGTCTGGTTATTCTCCAGCAGGCAGGCCACAATCCTGGGCAAGGCCAGTGACGATCCATTCAATGAATGGACCAGCTGCGTTTTTGCATCTGCATCCGATTTGAAACGGATCTTCATCCGGTTGGTCTGGAAACTTTCAAAATTGCTCACCGAGCTCACTTCCAGCCATTTTTGCTGGGCTGCGCTGAATACCTCAAAATCATACGTAAGGGCTGAAGTGAAGCTCATATCGCCGCCGCACAAACGAAGAATACGGTAGGGTAATTCCAGTTTTTGCAGCAGTTGCTCCACATGGTTCACCATTCCTTCGAGCGCTTCATAGCTTTTATCGGGATGTACCAGCTGAACGATCTCCACTTTATCAAACTGGTGCACCCGGTTCAGTCCGCGTACATCGGCACCAAAGCTGCCGGCTTCGCGGCGGAAGCAGGGCGTATAAGCCGTCATCCGGATGGGCAGCTCTGATTCTTTCACAATCACATCGCGGTAGATATTGGTAACGGGTACCTCGGCGGTGGGGATGAGGTAGAAATTATCCACTGTCATATGATACATCTGCCCTTCCTTATCGGGTAACTGGCCGGTGCCATAGGCCGAAGCTTCATTTACCATATGGGGTGGCAGGTATTCGGTATAACCGGCGGCCGTATTGTAATCCAGGAAGCACTGAATGAGCGAACGCTGCAATTTGGCTCCCTGCCCTTTATAAACCGGGAAACCGCTGCCGGTAAGTTTTACCCCGGTTTCAAAATCAACGATATCGTATTTTTTGATCAGGTCCCAATGCGGAACAGCGCCTTCGTAGAGGTTGGGCATTGTACCGCCCTGGCGCACCACTTCATTATCTGCGGCGGCATTTCCGCGGGGCACCGAAGTATGGGGCAGGTTGGGCAGTTTCAGTAATTCTTCCTGGAGGTCTTTTTCGGTATCTGTAAGTTGCTGTTGCAGATGCTGCTGGGAAGCTTTTTGCTGCGCCACTTCCTGTTTGCGGGCTTCAGCGGCTTCCTTTTCGCCCTTACCCATCAGCAGGCCTATCTCTTTGCTGGCAGCATTGATGGCGGCCTGGATATTTTCGGAAGCGGTTTTCAGCTTGCGCAGTTCTTCATCTTTTTCCAGGATACGGTCTACCGCAGCCAGATCGGCAAAATTTTTTACCGCCAGCCTTTCTTTCACCAACCCGGCATTTTGCCTGATAAAATTGATCTGTAACATGTAAATTCAAAATTTGCGCAAAGATACATATTTGTGGCCGAGGCCGGAAAGGAAGGCCTGTAAACTGCAATACCCCTTGTTGTTTTACAAATTACCCTTACAATCTCTCACAATGACTTTGTTCCTTTTTGCGGTCTGTACGGAATGCTGCCGCCGGGAAAGAGAAGCGAAGCCTGCACAACGATTTAGATTTTGGCTTTTCACTTTTGATTTTCACTCCCCTGCTCTCTTTATATTTGCATCATGCCAGCAGCAAATGATGATTTACAGGTAAGGTGGCTGAAATTGCGGATCCGGATGAAGGAGCGACTGGGCATCAAACCCGAGTTGGACGGTATCCTGCTCCTGATAGGAGTGCAGGAACTGGGCAGTGGCAAGCAGGATTTCAGCAAGGAAGAGAAACAGGATCTCATGCATATTGCCGTTTGTACTGTACTTTCGCCCAGCGGTTATTATGCCCTGGAAGGAAGAGATGAAGACGGATGGCCGCATTTTACGCAGCTGAAACCCCTGCCCGTACTGGCCGGGGTGGAACAGGAGAATTTTCTGAAAGACCATATTTTATTATATTTTCAAAACCAGGATTTCATTGATTAAAATCTCATTTATGTTTATGAAGCGTTTATTACAGATCACAATGGTGGCAGCTTTTGCCTTATTGCTGCTGCCCGCCCAGGCCCAGGTGAAAAAAGCAGGTACGAAGAAACAACCCGCCCCTGTCTCCAAAGGAAATGTGGTGCGTAAAGCCAATGCACCCAAACAGATACGGGTACCCGGTATCCGTGTGAAGCTCACCACCGACTCCGGTGTGATCGTGCTGCGCCTGTATGATAAAACGCCCAAACACCGTGATAATTTTGTAAAACTGGTGAACGAACATTTCTTCGACAGCCTGCTTTTCCATCGCGTCATCAAAGATTTTATGATCCAGGGCGGCGACCCCCAGAGTAAAAATGCCCCGGCAGGTACCATGCTGGGTGCCGGTGATGTGGGTTATACCATTCCTGCCGAATTTGACAGCACCCTTTTCCATAAAAAAGGCGCCCTGGCAGCGGCCCGTACCGATAACCCCGAAAAAGCCAGCAGTGGCTGCCAGTTTTATATTGTACAGGGAAGAAAATACGCCGATTTTGAACTGGATGCCCTGCAGCAGCAGATGGGCATTAAGTTTTCGCCCCAAAAAAGAGCCGCCTATAAAACCCTGGGAGGCACCCCCTTCCTGGATATGAACTATACCGTATTTGGTGAAGTGGAAAGCGGCCTGGAAGTAATTGATAAAATTGCATCCGCACCGAAAGGGTATGGCGACCGTCCCGTGGGTGATATCCGGATGTATGCCGAAATCATAAAATAACAAACCGGGGCGCCCGCTTATTTTTTAAAAAACATTACTTTGCACTTCTAAAATCAACAAAATGAACTTTCCTGATAACCTCCGGTATACCAAAGACCACGAATGGATCCGCATGGACGGCGATATCGCCGTTGTAGGCATTACGGCGCATGCCCAGGATCAGCTGGGTGATATTGTATATGTTGAAATGCCGAAAACCGGCGAAACCTTTTCTGCTGAATCGGCTTTTGGCACCGTGGAAGCGGTGAAAACCGTAAGCGACCTGCTGATGCCGGTTACCGGCACTATCACCGCCTGTAACGATGCCCTCAGCGGCAAACCTGAACTGGTGAACAGCGATCCCTACGGAGACGGCTGGATGGTAAAAATGACCGTTTCAAACCCGGCTGATATTGATAAGCTGATGACAGCTGAACAATATGCTGCCTATGTTGCATAATTATTTATGAACCCAGGCTCATCATCCGGCGGAAACATCCGCTTTAAAAAATTTTTGCCAGGCATTGCCTGGTTTTTTCTTGTTATGGTACTGATATGCCTGCCCGGGCAGGATTTACCCAGTGTGGATGACTGGCTGAGCCTGATTTATTTCGACAAATGGGTGCATGCCGGTTTGTTTGGCATTCTCTGCTTATTATTCACCTATCCCTTTTTGCAGGCTGCTACCGGCAGAACCGCCCGGCTGCAGGCCGCCATCCGGGTAACCATCGCAGTGATTATCTGGGGATTAACCACTGAGTTCATCCAGAAATTTTTTGTTACGGGCCGGAATTTTGATCTGCTCGACTGGGCCGCTGACTCCTTCGGCGCCCTGCTGGCCTTTGCCATTGTGAAATGGCGTTTCATTAAATAAGCCGGCAAAGCGTATCTTTGCTTTTTCAACCCATAATTATGGAATATAATACAACCCGTAATCACCTGATCATGAAAGAATATGGACGCCATATTCAGAAGATGATTGAATACCTGGTTACGGTAGAAAATAAAGAAGAAAGACAGGCGAATGCCTATGCGGTAATTGAGCTGATGGGATTCTTAAACCCCCACCTCAAAAATGTGGAAGATTTCAGGCATAAACTCTGGGATCATCTTTTTTTGATCAGTGATTTTAAGCTGGATGTGGAGAGTCCCTATCCCATCCCCACCCGCGAAACCCTGAAAGCCCGGCCCGAACGCCTCACGTATCCAAAAAAATATCCCAAGTTCAACCACCTCGGAAAAAATATTGAAGTGGTGATCGACAAGGCCCTGCAGGAAGAGAACCCTGATAAGCGCCAGGGATTTGCCAATGCCATTGCTTATTATATGAAACTTACTTACAGTAACTGGCATAAGGAACTGGTGCACGATGATGCGATCCAGAGTGAATTATCCGGTATTACCCATGGCCAGTTAGAGTTCAATAACCGCCCCTTTGTAAAACACCGGGTGGATGGCCGCGGCGAGGATAATGAATACGGCAGCAGCAGCAATAACCGGGGTAACAACTACCGCAAAAATTTTGGCGGCAATAACAACCGCAACAATAATAACCGCAGTGGTAACCGGGGCGGCAGCAGCAACAATAACCGCAACAACCGCAATTTCAAAAAAAGATACTAGGATCGCAGCGGCGTGGCCGCCCGGTCCCGAAAGATTTAACGCAGCAAATCCCGGAATTTGGTTTCGGGATTTTTATTTTTACGCTTTCAAACATCTATCGCAATACCATGGGATCATTTGAAGTAAGGGGAGGAAAAAAATTATCCGGCAGTATCACGCCGCAGGGTGCAAAAAACGAAGCCCTGCAAATCATATCGGCCGTATTACTTACGGCGGAGGAAGTTACCATCCGCAATATCCCCGATATCATTGATGTCAACCTGCTGATTGAATTGCTGGGCGAGATGAAAGTGAAAATCAACCGGGTGAGCCCGGATACCTGCCTCTTTAAAGCGGATGCAGTGGATGTGGATTACCTCAACAGTGATGCCTTCCATAAAAAAAGCGGCCGCCTGCGGGGCGCTGTCATGCTGGCCGGCCCGATGCTGGCCCGTTTCAAAAAAGCCTATATCCCCAAGCCCGGCGGTGATAAAATCGGCCGGCGCCGCCTGGATACCCATATCATCGGGTTCGAAAAACTGGGGGCTGCCTTCACCTATCATGAGGACGGGTTTTTCTACCTTACTGCCGATGAACTGAAGGGCCGTTTTATGCAGCTGGATGAACCCAGTTTAACCGGTACTGCCAATATCCTGATGGCGGCCGTAATGGCCACTGGTACCACCACGATCTATAATGCCGCCTGCGAACCTTATCTTCAGCAGCTTTGTCATATGCTGAACAGCATGGGTGCCCGTATCAGCGGTATTGGCAGCAATATGCTTACCATTGAAGGCGTGCAGGAACTGGGCGGCACCACACACAGCATGCTGCCCGATATGATTGAAGTGGGCTCCTTTATCGGTCTTGCCGCTATGACACAAAGTGAGATCACCATTAAAAATGCCGGGGTGCAACACCTGGGCATCATTCCCGATAAATTCAGGCAGCTGGGGATCCGGCTGGATATCCAGGGAGACGATATTCATATCCCCGCCCAGGAAATCTATGAGATACAAAAGTTCATGGATGGCGGTGTACTCACCATCTACGATCATCCCTGGCCCGGCTTCACGCCCGACCTGCTCAGCATTGTACTGGTAACAGCTATCCAGGCCCGGGGAAGTGTTCTTATTCACCAGAAAATGTTTGAAAGCCGCCTGTTCTTTGTGGATAAACTGATTGATATGGGCGCCCAGATCATTCTCTGCGATCCGCACCGGGCCGTTGTAATAGGCCTCGAACGCGAACAGCAGTTAAGGGGCATCACCATGAGCAGCCCTGATATCCGTGCCGGGGTAGCCCTGCTCATCGCCGCCCTGAGCGCCCAGGGAAAAAGTGTTATCCAGAATATTGAACAGATCGACCGGGGCTATCAGCATATTGATGAACGCCTGCGGGCCCTGGGTGCCGATATCCGCAGGGTGGTTCAGTAATAAATATCCCCCTGCATGAAAAAAAGCATTTCATCCGGATGGTTTGGTTGTTTGCTGGCAGGCGCCATGGTGCTTTTGCTATCCTGCAATAATCCGCACACAGCGCTGATCAGCAAAAAATGGGATTGTGTGGCGGTGGATAACCTGGAAGAGAAAGAAAATCACTTTCTCAGCAAAGAAGATTCGGTTACAGCCCTTAGCATCCGCCAGTCCCTGCAATCACTAAGCTGGACTTTCACTAAAAACAATTCTTACGAGTGCCGCGTGGGCGGACGCCTGGCAGTTGCCGGCACTTATCAGCTCCTGGATAACGGCAAAACCCTTATCTGCAGGCCTGCTTCCGGAAATACTATCAACGCTTACCGGGTTAATACCCTTACCGAAACAGAGATGGTTCTCACGGGTAATGCAGCAGAAAAAAATATAGTAATGCATTTTAAAGCCGACTGACGAATGGCATTTTGTTAACTCCTGTCACCGCGGGCAAGACCGGAAACTGCTCCCGGGCCCGCACCATCTGAGCCCCGAAGATTGAGCAATGCCTGTTGAATATTATCACTGTTTTCACTTTGGGATCCATTGTTTTGCTTTAACGGCTGTCTGCCCGGCGGGTTAACTGTTCAAAGCAATGCCCGCAATACCTAATTACCTAACTTTGCCGCATGCCCTCTCCTCCCGCTCATAAACTCATTATCATCACCGCCCCTTCGGGTGCCGGTAAAACCTCCATTACCCATCATTTAATGCGGCAGTTTCCGCAGCTGGCTTTCTCCGTTTCGGCGGCCACGCGGGCGCCGAGGGGGAATGAAAAAGACGGGGTGGATTATCATTTTATCAGTGTGGAAGAATTTCAGCACCGTATCCAGCTGGATGCATTTATTGAGTGGGAAATGGTTTACGAAGGCAAATACTATGGCACCCTGAGATCCGAACTGGAGCGGATATGGAACCGGGGCCAGGTACCGGTACTGGATATTGATGTGAAAGGGGCCATCCATGTGCAGCAACAGCTTCCCGGCAATACCCTCAGCCTGTTTATTGAACCGCCTTCAGTGGAAGAACTCAAGAAAAGGCTGGAAGGCAGGGGCACCGAAACCGCCGAATCCCTGGCGGCCCGCCTTAACAAAGCGGCTTATGAACTTTCGTTCAAAGAGCATTTTAATAAGGTAATCGTTAATGATGACCTGCAAAAAGCCTGTGCCGAAGCGGCGGCTGCGGTAGGCGCTTTTTTGAACTGATAGCGGGCCGCCAGTACCCGAATAAAGGCATTTCCCGCTTCTTTATTACTTTTATACCATGGACTGGATTGCATTATTGGCCATCATAGCCTCGCTGATCTTTATCGGGTTCTTTGCCGGTACCGAGATCGCCTTTGTTTCGGCCAACAAATTATCAATAGAACTGAACCGCAAGCAGGGCACTGCCAGTGGACGAATCTGGGGCGAATTTGCCGATAAGCCGGCCCGTTTTATCGGCACCACCCTGGTGGGCATCAATATAGTTTTTGTGATCTATGGCCTGCTCATCGGCGATATGCTGTACCCGATCTGGCACTGGATCGAATTGCATATCCCCGCTCAATTTTCGGGATCCGTAAAATATATCAAGCTTTTTGTTGAAACCCTGTTATCCACCATCATCATCCTCTTTGTTGAATTTGTATCAAAGGCCTTTTTCAAAGCCCGCAGCAACAGTATTCTCAGCACAGACGGAATCAGTTATATCGTGCAGTTCTTTTACTGGCTGCTCTCTTCCCTGGCGGCTTTTTTTGTGGATATTGCCGAGTGGATCCTGAAATATATTTTCTCGGTAAAGCTGAACGACAAGAAAGCCGTTTTCAGCAAGATCGACCTGGAGCATTTTATCCAGCAAACCAAAACCCACGAGGAAGAAGATACCAGTGAGATCAATAAGGAACTCTTCGAAAATGCGCTTTCGCTCAGCGAAGTGAAACTGCGGGAATGCCTGATTCCGCGTAAAGAAATCGAAGGAGTTGACAGCAGCACTCCCATTGAACAGGTTAAAGAAAAATTTATCAGCACCCAGTTAAGCAAACTGGTGGTGTATGAGGGTAATATTGATTCCATCACCGGCTATGTACACCAGCTGGATTTATTTAAGAGTCCGGCCGAACTAAAAGATGTACTGCTGCCCATCCCCACGGTACCCGAGAGTATGAGCGCCACCGACCTGATGAATAAATTCAGCCGGGAAAGAAAAAGCATTGCCTGGGTGGTGGATGAGTTTGGCGGCACGGCGGGTATTGTTACCATGGAAGACCTGCTGGAGGAAATTTTCGGCGATATCAAAGACGAATACGATACGGAGGAGTTTGTGGAGAAACAATTATCCGCCAACGAATATATTTTCAGCGGCCGCCTGGAGCTGGATTATATCACGGAAAAATACAAGCTGGAATTTCCCAATGATGAGGCCACCGAAACACTGTCGGGCTATATCATCAAAAACAATGAAGAGATCCCCAAACAAAAAGAGCGGATCATCATTGCCAATTACGAATTCGATATCCTGCATGTAAGTGATACCCGTATCGAAATGGCCAAACTGAAAGTACTCAAATAAACAACGGCTTCCGCCGGCCGGCAGCAGCCCCGTTCCCGACATGATCATTGCCATCAATACCTGCACCCGTGTTTCGCATTTTGCTGTTGCCGGCAATGCGATCACCCGGCAGCTGGCAACAGCACTGGCCAGCCATTTTCCGCAATACCGGTTTGTATTGCTCACGGCAGATGCGGCAGTGTCCGGATCAAACCTTGCCGGCAATATCAGCCTCCTCCCGGTAACGCCCCCACCGGCCAGCACCCTGTTATGGCGCTACTGGTACCAGTATACATTACCGGCAATCCTCCGAAAACAAAGAGCTACCCTCTTTATCAGTACGGATGGCTGCTGCGCATTACGCACCCGGATTCCGCAGGTACTGTTGCTGCCCGATGCAGACAGGGATGCCTACCCGCAATTCTTTCCTGGAAAAGAACAGCGTTTTTTTAAAAAGAATACGGCCGCTTTTCTTTCGAAAGCCGCCAGGGTGCTGGTGCATACGGCCGCTGACAAAACACGGCTCCTCCGCCGTTATGGCTTAAAAGACAGCCAGGTGGCGGTAACCGGCTATGCCATCCCGCCGGCATTCAGGCCACTGACTGAAGAGGAAAAAGCAGCTGTGAAAGAAAAGTATACCGCTGGCAGGGAGTATTTTTTATTTGCCGGCAAACTGGATGCTGCCTATGAAGTCATCAACCTGCTGAAAGCATTTTCATTCTTCAAAAAAAGACAGAAAAGCAATATGCGGCTGCTGCTGCTGGCCAATGAAATACCGGCCGGGTTTGCCGCACAGTTCAACACCTATAAATTCAGGGATGAAGTGAGTGTATTAACTGCTTTGCCGGCTGAAGAAAAAGCGGCCATCCTGGGGGCGGCCTACATTTTTGTATACCCGGCTGCCTGTATGCCCGGTCACGAATCCTATCCGCTGGCCGCCATGCAGTGCGGCGTACCGGTTATTGCCGGAAACCCCGCTTTTTATACCGAAAGATGGGGCGAGGCAGCCGTATACAGCAACGCAACGGATGTAGCCGACCTGGCGCAGAAGATGATGTGGCTATATAAAGATGAGAATCAGTATAAAAAAATGGTGCATGCCGGCAATCAGCTGGCAGCCACCCATTCAGCCGGTTGTTTCAGCAGCCGGGTGGCTGAAATCATTGAAGACCTGATTTCTTCCCAAACACCCTAACTTTGCCCGCAACAATACAAAAAACAATGAACCAGTCAACGATAACAATCGACGTTTTACTTGATCCTGATAAGATTCCGGAGCAGATTAACTGGTCGGCCTCGGATACCACGGCCGAGATGAAACAAAAAGCCAAATCCATGAGCATTGCATTCTGGGATGCGGCGGATAAATCTGCCATGCGCATTGATTTGTGGACCAAAGACATGATGGTGGATGAGATGGCCGATTTTTATTACCAGATGCTGATGGGCATGGCCGACAGTTTCAACCGGGCCACTCACCAGGAAGATCTCTGCAATGACCTGCGGCAGTTTGCGAAAAGTTTTATCACAAAATTCAGGGCCAGCCAGGTTAGTCAGCAATAAACATCAACCGGAGGGGCAACGCTCCGCATTGATCATTTTCCTGAAATCAATTACTACCATATGAGTTTAGAACAAAAGATCATGGCCGAAATGAAAGAAGCCATGAAAGCAAAAGATGAAGCCGTATTAAGGGCGCTCCGGGCCATCAAAGCCGAGATCATCAAGGCAAAAACGGAACCGGGCGCCGGTGGTGAAATTGATGAAGCCACCGAACAGAAATTTCTGCAGCGCATGATGAAGCAGCGCCGGGATTCCCTGGAAATTTTTGAACAACAGGGCCGGGCCGACCTCGCCGCCAGGGAGAAAGAAGAAATGGCCGTGATTGAAAAGTTTCTTCCCCGGCAACTTAATGAAGCCGAATTAAAAGCGCTGCTGGAGAAAATTATTGCCGAAACCGGGGCCGCTTCGCCCGCAGATATGGGTAAAGTGATGGGCGTGGCCAGTAAACAACTGGCCGGACAGGCCGATGGCAAAACCATCAGTACGATGGTTAAAGAGCTGCTCGCAAAATAAATTCATGATAATTGATTTGCTTTTTGCCATCCTGCTGGTAATGGCTGCGATCAAGGGCTACCGGAAAGGGCTGATACTGGCCGTATTTTCGCTGCTGGCCTTTTTTGTGGGCCTGGCCGCCGCCTTGAAACTGTCGGCTGTGGTGGCGGGTTACCTGAAAGACAGTATTTCGGTATCGGCCCGCTGGCTGCCATTTCTGTCATTTCTACTGGTATTCCTGGGGGTGGTACTCCTGGTACACTGGGGTGGAAAGCTGGTAGAAACCAGTTTTCAGGCCATTATGCTGGGCTGGGTCAACCGTATAGCCGGCATCCTGTTATATGCTGTTATTTACACCCTGATTTTCAGTATTTTTCTTTTTTATGCCCAGAATCTGCACCTGCTGAAGCCTGCCAGCTTCCAGGACTCCCAAACCTACAGCTTTATAGCTCCCTGGGGGCCCCGGGCACTTGACGGGCTGGGAAAGCTGATTCCGGTTTTCAGGGACAGTTTTACGGATCTTCAGCACTTTTTTGGCAACCTGCCTCTCCAAAGCCCGTAAGCAGTTTTTTTAACTGGTAAAGGCCCGGCGCAGCCCGTAATATTATCCTATCAATAATTCAGGAAAGCACTTTAAGAGCGATTGCCGTACTAGTTCACAGTAGTGTATCTTTGCCGCAAAACAGGGTTTTTTCCCCTAAATCGTTTATTTTAGCAACTGATTGAATCTTTAGCAACAAAACGGATGAGTTACGAGATAAAACAAGACGGAAAGTTCAAATTTATCGAAGAGGGCGAAGGCGAACCGCTGATACTGCTGCATGGACTTTTTGGTGCCCTCAGCAATTTCCGAGACCTAATTTCCCATTTTCGCAATACCCACAAGGTGGTGGTGCCGCTGCTGCCCCTGCTGGAGTTGGACCTGCTCCATACTTCCGTGGGCGGATTGCAGAAATTTGTGCAGCGCTTTATTGAACAACGCAATTACGATAATATTCACCTGCTGGGCAACTCGCTCGGCGGCCATGTGGCGCTGGTGCACATCCTTAAACAGCCCCAGCGTATTAAATCGCTCATTCTCACCGGCAGTTCGGGTCTTTTTGAAAACGGCATGGGTGATACGTATCCGAAACGGGGCGACCGGGACTATATCCGCAAGAAAACAGAACTTACATTTTATGATCCGGCCATTGCCACCGATGAACTGGTAAACGAAGTGTTTGAGATTACCAATAACCGGATGAAAGCCATTAAGATTATTGCCCTGGCCAAAAGCGCCATCCGCAACAACCTCGGGGAAGAACTGAACCAGATAAAACAACCGGCCTGCCTGATATGGGGCAATAATGATACCATTACACCGCCTTTTGTGGCCAAAGAATTTAATCGCCTGCTGACTAACAGCGAGCTGCATTTTATCGATAAATGCGGTCATGCCCCTATGATGGAAGTACCGGATGAGTTTAACCGCATCTTAACCCAGTTTTTGTCAAAATTGAAAACGCCCGCTGCAACGGTTTAACAAAATCTTTTGTCCGTATACTTTAAGCCTGTATTTGCCGTTACTGTCAGATACGGGTAAGCATACCAAAAACCATGTTAACAGTAGAACTGATCAATAACAATATCCCCCGTTTACGACTCCAGGATTCTGTAGCCAAGGCCCTCGGTCTTATCAATGATTACCGCGTAACGCATTTGCCGGTAGTGGCCGAGGAAAAATACCTGGGACTGATCAGTGAAGAAGACCTGCTGGATGCCGACGAAACAAAGATTCCCATTGAAGCCTTCCAGGACCATTTTGTACCGGCTGCCGTAAAGGATAACGAACATTTTCTGAATGCCGTAAACTACAGCAGCCAGTTCGACAGTTCGGTAGTGCCGGTAATCAATGAGGAAAAGGAATTCCTGGGCACCATCACCACGGCCGAATTACTGAAAACACTGGGCAATTTTGCCGGCGCCAATGAAATCGGCGGCATCATTGTTCTGGAAATGGAACGCAGCCAGTTTGCCATCTCCGAGATCAGCCGGATCGTGGAAAGCAATGATGCCACGATCTTTCACCTGAACACGACGATCAGTCCGGACACCGGTATGCTCACCGTAACGCTGCATATCAACAAGAAAGAGATATCTTCGATCGTTGCCACATTTGAACGGTATGAGTTTGATGTGATCTATTATTTCGGCAACGAACTCTTCGAAAACGAAATCCACAGTAATTACCGGCATCTCATGAACTACCTGGATATGTAACAGCCTCTTTAACAGCGGCTACAACATACCGGCAGCACCGTTAATGAATCATCCAAAAAAAATATGGCTCCTGCTCACCCTTCTGTTCTGCTATGGGCAGGGGAGGGCACAGGACAGCAGCGCCAGACGTTATATCCGGGATATCCTGGTCAGCGGCAACCGCACTGTAAAAACAAAAATTATATTGCGGGAGATCCAGTTTAAAGCCGGCGATTCCCTGCCGGCCCTTACCCTGGTAAAAGAACTGGAACAGGCCCGCCGGCAGGTATACAATCTTTCTCTTTTTAATGAAGTACGGGTTAGCGCCACAGCGGTTTCGGAAAAAGCCGTGGATGTGCTGGTAACAGTTAAAGAGCGCTGGCATATTTATCCCGTGCCGCAGTTTCAGTGGGTTGACCGGAATTTTAATGAATGGTGGAAAACCTATCACCATAGTTTCGACCGGGTGAATTATGGTATCAAATTCGCCCATTACAATCTTACCGGCCGCCGGGATCAGCTGCGGGTGTATTTCATCAACGGCTATTCGCGGAATTATATCCTTTCCTATTCCAATCCCTATTTCAATAAAAAACTGAACCGGGGCATTTCCTTTTATGCCACCTATTTCCAGAACCGGGAAGTGTCGTACAGGAGCAGCTATGATAACGTGCTGCAGTTTTTTCCCGTTACCGCCAGTAATTCAGTAAAAGTAACCGGTGATTTCATCCGTCATGGTTTTTCCATCGGCGGCGGCTACAGCATCCGCAAAGGATTATTCACCCGCCAGTCCGTTTCTATTAATTACACCTATGCCAGTGTTGCCGATTCCCTGCTCACGGCGAAATACAATCCCAATTATTTCGGGCAACGCGAAGCAGTATCTCATAAAGGTTACTTTGATCTGGCCTACAGCTTTTCGTACAGCAAACTCAGTAATAATTCCTATCCCCTGAGCGGATTGGCCGCCTATGCCGCCGTGGTGAAAAGAGGATGGGGACTCAGTGAAGGCATGGAAATGTTATCCGTTGAAGGAGGTGTTGACAAGTATTTCGATCTGAAAAAAAACTGGTATGCCAATGTTCAGGCTTATGCCAAAGTGAAAGTGCCTTTTGTTACGGCTTACCTGAATCAGCGGGGACTCGGCTATGGAGAAGTGTTTTTACGGGGCCTGGAATACAAGGTAATCGACGGGGTGGCCTATGGCCTGGTGAAATCCACGCTGAAGAAAAAACTGTATTCCTTCAGTATCCCCTTCCCCTTCTTCCCGCGCATCCTTACCAAGATACCCTTTACCTTTTTTGCAAAAGCCTATGCCGATGCCGGCTATGTGTATACAAGAAAAAGATACGACACCTATCTCAGCAACCGATTATTATATTCGGGGGGGATCGGTATCGATATCCTCACATTGTATGATGTGAACTTCCGGTTCGAATATAGCCTGAACCAGTTAGGCGGCCGGGGACTGTTTTTCCATACCCAGAATGGATTTTAAGCCTTACCTTGCATAAACTTGCCATTCACTCATGAGAATAGCCATTTACAGCCGGGGCATCGAAAACAACCAACTGGCCGACATCACAGTGCTGCTGAAAGAGCTGGCCGCCCATGGGGTGGAGCCGGTGTTCTACCAGGACTTCTTTAACCAGTTTTATTCGGCTGTCAATATCAGGGATAAATATTCCACCTTTAATTGTTACGAAGACCTGGATGAATCTTTCGACTGCATCATGAGCCTGGGCGGCGATGGCACCCTGCTGGATACCGTTACACTGGTACGGGATAAGGGTACGCCGGTGCTCGGGATCAATTACGGCCGCCTCGGCTTTCTTGCCAATATTGGCCGCGAAGAACTTCCCTCGGCTATCGAGGCGCTGGTAAATCACACGTATGTTCTCGATAAACGGACACTGATACATGTTGATGCCAATATCCCCCTGTTTGGCTCCGTGCCTTATGCCCTCAACGAATTTTCCCTGCACAAAAAAGACACTTCGCCGATGATTAAGATACACACGTATCTGAACGGTGAATTCCTGAATACTTATTGGGCCGATGGCCTCATCGTGGCCACCCCCACCGGCTCCACCGGATACTCACTGAGTTGCAATGGCCCGGTGGTATTTCCCGACAGCGGCAGTTTTGTTATCACCCCTGTATCTCCGCACAACCTGAATATCCGCCCGATTGTGGTGCCCGACAACAATATTATTTCCTTTGAAGTGGAAGGCCGTACGGATGGTTTCCTTTGTACACTTGACAGCCGCCGCGAAATTGTATCGAAAGAAGTGCAGCTGGCGGTAAAGAAAGAGGAATTCGGTATCAACCTGATACGGCTCAATGAAAATAATTTTCTGCAAACCCTGCGTAATAAATTATCCTGGGGACTGGATAAACGGAACTGATTTTCATCCGGTGAAATTGCTGGATTACTGTTTTAGCTTTACCTGCAGCGGGGAACCATCAACCCGTAACTTTGAACTGTCAACGTCACTTTGCTGAACCATGCCATTTGCTGTAAAAAAACTTCGTCTTGCTTTTATCATCTACTGGGTGCTGCTGGTGTATATCCTCGCGGCCCTGGTGTGGTGGTTCATCGCCCTGAACCGGCAGAACAACCAGATGTCAATCCTGAAAATGAATCTTGCCGGCGTTACGGGTAAAACCAATTCGCCTGAACTGGAAGCGATCCAGGCAGAGAACAAGCGTAAAACAGCCCAGTATACCGGCGAAGGCTCGATCTTCTTCCTGCTGATAGTGGCCGGGGCCGTGTTTGTGTTCCGGGCGGTAAGGCGCCAGTTACGGCAGAGCCAGGAGCAGCAGAATTTTATGATGGCGCTTACCCATGAATTAAAAACCCCCATTGCCGTAGCCAAACTGAACCTGGAAACCCTGCAAAAAAGAAAACTTGATGACGCACAGCGGGAGCGTCTTTTACAAACGGCTTTGCAGGAAACCAACCGACTCAATTCGCTTTGCAACAATATGCTGCTTTCCTCGCAGATCGAAGCCGGCGGCTACCGCACCACCCCGGAGGAAACGGATTTCAGTGAACTGGTTACGAATTGCACAGAAGATTTTACCGGCCGCTTCCCGCAACGGCAGATTATCAGAACCGTGCAGGAAGGTTTATTTGTTACCGGTGATCGCCTCTTATTACAGCTGGCCATTAATAACCTGCTGGATAATGCCATCAAATATGCTCCCAAAGAAACCGCCATCCAGGTGCAGCTGGATGAGCAGGAAGGACGTATCCGGCTGCAGATAAAAGACCAGGGCAAGGGCATACCGGAGGAAGAAAAAAAACAAATCTTCCAGAAATTTTACCGCATCGGTAATGCCGCCACCCGGGCGGCCAAGGGAACCGGGCTGGGGCTCTATCTTACCCGGAAGATACTGGAACAGCATAATGCATACATTTTTGTGACAGACAATCAACCCACAGGCGCTATCTTTACCATTTCAATACCTGTTTCACCTGAAAAGAGCGAGTAAAGCATGGCCGAGAAGAAATATTCGATATTACTGGTTGAAGATGAAGAAAATCTGCAGGAAGCCCTGAAGCTGAACCTTGAACTGGAAGGGTACGAAATAACAAGCGCCTATGATGGCGCAGAAGCCCTGAAAGCGGTGCAGAAAGAATTTTTCGACCTTATAATCCTGGATGTTATGTTACCGGAACTGGATGGCATCAGTGTATGCGAAACTGTGCGCATCAGTCACCCCGACCTGCCGATCCTTATCCTCAGCGCCAAAAACAGCAGCGCCGACAGGATACTGGGACTGAAAAAAGGAGCTGATGATTACCTTACAAAACCTTTCAACCTGGAAGAACTGCTGCTAAGGGTGAACAAACTGATCAGCAAAAGCCAGCGCCTCAGCGCCAAACAACCCCTGGCCGATACCTTTACTTTTGGTAATAACAAAGTTGATTTTAAAGCCTCGGAAGCTTTTAATAAGAACGGTGAAAAATTCACCCTCACCAAAAAAGAAATGCTGCTGCTGAAACTGCTCATTGAAAACCGCAATGAGGTGGTTACCCGCGAAAAAATCTTACAGGTGGTTTGGGGGTACAATGTTTATCCCACCACCCGTACCATTGATAATTTTATTCTCAACTTCCGCAAGTATTTTGAAGAAGACAGCCGTAATCCCGAATATTTTCATTCGGTTCGCGGCGTAGGCTACAAGTTCACTGATAATCAGCCCCTGTAGGTATTCAGCAGCTGTACCAGTTCGTTGGCTTTATCGTAATGCGCCTGTTTTTGCGTGGCGCCGGCGAAAGGCGTGTATAACTGCCACTCAATCTCATCCATCAGTTGCTGCAGCTCCAGGCTGGTGGCATTGCTTACACCTCTTTTATCCATTTCCTCGCTGATCAGTTTCTTATTAAGTTCCCCGGCCGGAATGTGCAGCAGGGAAGAAAGGAATTCCTTCAATGACTGGTTCAATACCTGGTAAAAATTTTCCGCGGCCGGTTCCTGCAGGCAGGCTTCAGCCGCCAGCAGGGGTTGCTGAACGGCATTTATTTTTTCTGCAGCCACTGAAACCGTCTCTTCCTCAGCCGTAACCACCGGTACCGGCGCCGCAACCGCAGGGTGTTTACTTTTTCGCCGGTCGAGTTTCAGCCAAACAATCAGTCCGATCAGGATCAGCACTGCCACCGTACTCACCACCCGCAGGCGGCTGCTGAAAAAACGATTCAGCAGCGAATCACTGTTATTGCTGTTATTACCGGTAATCAGCCGCTGCCGGGCCGGCTTTCCCGTTCCCCTGGTCACGCTGAAATGTAAACTATCGGTGCTGATGGTTTTATACGACGCTGTCTTCGGATCAAAATAACTGAACTGCACGGGCGGCAGGGTATAATTTCCGGGCGTTGATACGGTAAAGGGAAATTCAATGATTTTTCTTCCGCTAACCGGAACGGTTGTTTTGTACAGGTCATCCTTGTTCCGGGGTTCAAACACATCCACCCCGCCAGGCCAGCGAACCCCGGGAGCCGTAACCAGCTGCAGGTTGCCTTCCCCGGCAATGGTAACCGACAACAGCCCGGCATCATCGGTGCTGAAATTATTTTTTTCCAGGGCCGCCGTTATGGTGAAATGCCCAACGGCGCCGCCAAAACCGGCGGGCTTATTGGCATCCGGTAATGGTTTCACCAGGATGGTCATGGGTTTGTTTTGCAGGGTTACCTTTTCATCCACCATTCCTTCAGCGGGGATGGTGGCATCGGCAAAATCCCTGAAAATATCATTCATCATATCCTGCTGGCGGCTGGCATATTCGGCGCGGATAAAATGAACGGTATTATCAATTTCGGCCGCTTCAAGTTCGCAGTTACCCGGTTGCAGGGGATACACCTGCACTTTTCGGACGGTATACACATTATACTCGCGCCCGTTCAGTTTTTCCTGGTGAAATTCATTGTTATCAGGCGTCAGCAGGTCGATCACCGAAAAGCCGTTAAAGGAAGGCGCTTTGGTCATATTGCTTTCGCTTTTCAGCCGCGTATAGAGTTTATAGGTGGCGATAACGGGCTCCCCCACATAACAGGATGTTTTGTTGGTTTCAAGTTTTACAAAAATATTCTGGCGGATCTTATCACCCGGGTTCTCTCCTTTCTTAAGAATGTAATCATTAAAGGAAGGACGGGGCTGGGCATCAGAAAAAGGATCCACAAACCCGAAAGGCATACTGCGGTTGCCGGCGCCGGCACTGTTACCGCTAACGGCATTGCTGACCTCCACGGTTACAGTATTGCTGCGGTACGTGTTACCTTCCACTATGGCCGTGGCAGCAGGTATGGTAAAACGACCCGGCTTTTTGGGCTTGAGCAGGTAATTCAGGGCTATGTATTTTTTTACATTGCCGTTCACAACCGTCATGCCTTTTTCCTCGCTGGGGCCGTTTACCAGTATAAAATCTTTAAACGAAGGCGGTAGTATCTGTTGTACATCGGAGGCATTTTCCACTGCCAGTTTTAACTGAACAAGCTCATCCCGGGCAATCTGCGAAGGATCGGCCGTGGCCGAAAATTTTACCTGCGCCGGTAACCGGTGAGTCAGCAACAACAAGAAGAGAGCAATGAAATTCTGCAGGTAACGCTTGTACATATCTGCACAAAATTAATTCAGTGAAGCTTAGTGAAACGGGGAATACCGACAAGCGGTTTTAAAAAACTGTTAAAGGTCGCCCAGCTGCGGCCGCAACACGATATCCTCCACCACGGCCTGTGGCGAAAGCCGGCTGGCGGCAGCAATCATCGCCGCAACATCCGCCGCTTCCATAATACGTCCGTTGCTGTTATCAAATCCCTTCCAGGAATCCGACAATACCGCACCCGGGTAAACGGCTGTTACCTTAATACCATGGGGCTGCAATTCTTCCCTGAGATTTTTGCTGAAACCCATCAGGGCAAATTTGCTGATGCTGTAGGCGCCTCCGTTGGGATAGGCCTGCAGGGAAGCTACCGAACAGATATTGAAAATATGGCGTGCGGCCCCGGTACCGGCTCCCTCCTGCATCATCGCAGGTAAGAGACTGCGGGTAAGATGATAGGCACTGTAGAGATTCGTGGCCATCAGTTGCTCCAGGTTTCCTTCGGCTTCATTGTATACCGATCCCGGCAAAAAAAAGCCAGCATTATTCACGAGAATATCGGGCACCCCCTGCCGCAAACACCACTGCCCGAACGCTATGGCCGCCTGTTTATCAGAAAGGTCGGCAGCCCGGTAATAAACCCTGCATCCCGGATAGCCGGCCTCCAGCTCAGCTGCGGTGGTTTGCAGTGCTGCCTCATTGCGGGCACAGATATACAACGTGGCCTGCTGGGCAGCAAAAGCGGCCGCAATGGCTTTTCCAATTCCTTTACTGGCTCCGGTGATAACAACATTCATAAGCTGATTTTAAAATAGGCAGGCGGTTGTTTTAATTTGTTTTATGCCGTCAGGGCAGTACGTTCCGCTGCCCGCTAAATTAGTTATCTTGCGGGGCAAAAATAAAATTAATCGGCCGCCCGGCAGCACTCTTTTCATGCAACAATACAAACATCTCTTTTTCGACCTCGACCATACACTCTGGGATTTTGATGCCAATGCCAAAGAAACACTAACCGACCTGTACCTGCAGTTTGATCTTTCCGCCACCGTAAGCGCTCCCTTTGAAGCTTTTTACCGGCAATACCTGCATCACAATGAGATTTTGTGGGATCGTTACCACAAGGGCCTGATAACGGCCGACGAACTGAAGTGGAAAAGGATGTGGCGCACCCTGCTGGATTTCAAAATCGGCAATGAAGAGCTGGCCAGGGCGCTGAGCGCCCGTTTCCTGGAGCTGCTGCCCACCAAAAAGCTGCTCTTTCCATATACTACCGAGATACTCGATTATCTGAGTCAGAAAAATTATACGCTGCACCTTATTACCAATGGCTTCGAAAACACCCAATGGAGTAAACTCAATAACAGCGGCCTGGGGCATTATTTTACCTATGTGATCACCTCCGAAACGAGTAACAGCCTGAAGCCCAAAAAGGAAATTTTTGAATTTGCGATGAACAAAGCCGGCGCTTCCCTATCCGAAAGTATTATGATTGGCGACAACCTGGAAGCTGATATCCAGGGCGCTATGAATGCCGGGATGGATTCGGTTTTCGTGAATCATATCCATGCCACCCCGCATCTGCAACCCACCTACACTGTGTACCATCTGAAAGAACTGGAAGATATTTTCTGAACAGGCACAAAAAAACCTTCCCGGGGGAAGGTTTTCCATAAGTTGACTGCAAAATTACATAGTGGCAGTTTTCGACTTGTCTTTGCAGCAGGATTTAGAATGCTTGGAGCAGCAGGTTTTACCTTTAGCGCATTTTTTCTTTTTACCTTTTCCGTTGTCGGCAAAAGTTACGCCGGTTACCAGTAATGCTGCTGTAGCTAACAGTAATGCTTTTTTCATTATAATGATTGTTTTTGTGATTAATCCCTGTAAAAATAAAGGACTCCCGTCAGAAAGCCAATTTGAAATTGTTAAAATCAGAAGCTGGCGAGTACAGTTACCCCCCCTTTCACAGCCTGGTTCAGCTGCACATGCACTTTTGTGCCCGGGGGCAGGAGCAGATCCACCCGGCTGCCAAACTTAATGAAACCCATCTCCTCTGTCTGCTTAACCCGTTGTCCCACCTGCAGATAGTTTACAATCCGTTTGGCCAGGGCGCCGGCAATCTGTTTCACCAGCACTTCCTTTCCGTCTTTACGGATCACTACCGAATGCCGTTCATTTTCGGTGGAGGATTTGGGATGCCAGGCAACCAGGTATTTGCCCTTATGGTATTGATTATAAACCACTTCGCCACTGATGGGGTTGCGGTTAACATGTACATTGGCCGGACTCATGAAGACAGAGATCTGCAGTCGTTTCGCCTTAAAGTATTCCTCATCAATGGTTTCTTCAATCACCACCACTTTGCCATCCGCCGGGGCGATAATACTGTTTTCGTCGAGGGTAAACTGCCGGCTGGGTATCCGGAAAAAGGAAACCAGGAAGAGCAGGAGCGCCAGCGTGATAAAAAACACGGTAACACAGAGCCACATCAGCGAAGCGCTGAAAAAAAAGAAAAGCGCAATATTAAGCGCCCCAAAAAGCAGGGTACCGATGGCAATGGATTTATATCCTTCGCGGTGTATTGTCATTGCTAAAATTGAAGTGCAAATATAGGCTAAGCAGGGTATATAGTGCCGGAATCAAACAAACAGCTGCACATAGAGCCACACGGCCGGGGCCGCCCAGAGCATCGAATCAAACCTGTCGAGGAAACCGCCATGGCCGGGCATGATGGAACCGCTGTCTTTAACATCCGCCATCCGCTTGAGTTTGCTTTCAAACAGATCGCCCATGGTGCCAAAAACAGCACAAATGGCGGCGATGGCCACCCAATGCCAGACGGAGAGCGGCCGGGCAACCGGTATATAATAACCCGCTATTCCGATGGCGGCTACACAAAGAAGGGCCCCTCCCGCCGTTCCTTCCCATGTTTTTTTGGGGGATATTTTTGAAAATGGTGTACGCCCGATCATCGAGCCCACCAGGTAAGCCATGGTATCATTGATCCAGATAGAGAATACCAGTCCGCAGGTGATGAGCCGGCCCAGTTCTGCAAAACTCCCATCGGGCAGGAGTTGCAGGGTATTGTTACGGAGATGAAGAAAGGCCGTGAGCGATAAGGAAATGTACACAAACCCGCCACCCACCATCCATTTGGCCGGGTTGGTAAGCCGTTTGTTCTGCAAAAGAAAAAAGAAGAGGGCCAGTAACACAAAGGCACAGAGCAGCAATTTGAAACTGAGATGAATACCTGCCACCGACTTGCCCGTATCGAAGGAATAATGCCGTACACCAAAGAGCAGCACCAGCATATAGCCTCCCACCGCCAAAAAGTATTTTTCAACAGTATCCATCTGAACAGCATGGATTTTTTCGGTCAGTTGCAGAAATTCTATCCAGCAGCCAAAATGAATGATGCTGACCAATATCAAAAAGCTCCAGCTGTTCCAGAGCAGGCCGGTGAGCATTACCAGCACAAAGATCAATGCGGTGATCGCCCTGGTTTTGAGTGTTTGAAAATTAAGTGCCAATGAAGCAGGTTTATTTAGGAAATAGTTAGCGGGCTATGGATTTTATCCAGCAGGTTCTGTTCTTCGAATCCGATCTGCCGGCGGTTTTTTTCGGAAACACGGTAAAAGAGTATGAATAAGCCCACCAGGAAAAACAAGCCTGCCAGGGCCACCCAGATGGGTATGCTGGGATCAAGCTTATCGGCCTCCACTCTCTGTCCATGGCGGGTAAGCCAGAACAACTGTATCAGGGCAATGGCATTATTCAGAAAATGGGCTACAATATTCACCCAGATATTACGGCTTTGCTGGTACATCAGTCCCAGCACTAAACCCAGCACCATCCGGCTGAGAAAGAGAAAAACCGACATATGGATCAGGCTGAAAACAACCGATGTAACCACCAGGGCCAGCACCGGTTTCTTCCACCAGCGTTCGAGCAGGTTCTGCAGGACGCCCCTGAAAAACAGTTCCTCGAAAAGGGCCGGAAAGAATGCCATGATAAGCAGGGCCATAAAAAACTCACCCCAGCTTTTGAGATTGCTCAGTTGGGTTACCTGGTCATTATAAAGAGTTTCCATCTTCTGCCCCAGGGCATTCAATGAAGGGAGATGGGTAAGAACGGAGCGGCTCAGCTCGGCCAGGGGCTGGGCAATGGCATTGGCCAGGAAGATCAGAAAAAAGCCGATCAGTATCTGCAGCGGACTGATATGCCGGTTGAAACCCGCCCAGAAAAGATTTTTGCCATAGGCGATCCAGAGGCAGAGCAGGGCCGGCAGGGCCAGCATCAGGAAAGTGCCGGATGCCTGCAAAAAGCGGGCATAATTAACATTTTCGGGTTTGGCAAAGGCCGCCGTAATGGCTTCCGGCATTTTATCCGCAGGTAACCCGGATGGCACCAATTGCATGCCCAGTACCACTTGCACAAGGCCGGCCAGCACCATCCCCAGCCCCGTAAAACCGATCAGCATCCCCAGTTGCCCCCACCCCGTTATACCCCTGGTACTCCTGTATTGCATATGCTTAGCCGATTAATTGTAAATTTGCCCCGCAATATACAATGTACAGGAGGTATAAAAAATAAAATGCCACAGATTGGTCATATCGATTTACCGGAATTCCCGCTCCTGCTGGCGCCCATGGAAGACGTGAGCGACCCGCCCTTCCGGGCCGTGTGCAAGGACCATGGGGCCGACCTCATGTATACGGAATTTATCTCCAGCGAAGGACTGATCCGCGATGCCATCAAGAGCCGCAAGAAACTTGATATTTTCGATTACGAACGCCCCATCGGGATACAGATTTTCGGTGGTGATGAAGAGAGCCTGGCCCTGGCTGCCAGGATTGTGGATGTTACCAACCCCGACCTGCTGGATATCAACTTCGGCTGCCCGGTAAAAAAAGTGGCTATGAAGGGCGCCGGCGCCGGCGTGCTCAAAGATATCGATCTGATGGTACGCCTGACGGCCGCTGTGGTAAAATCAACCTCCCTGCCGGTTACGGTAAAAACCAGGTTAGGCTGGGATGAGCAAACAAAGAATATTGAAGAAGTGGCTGAGCGGCTGCAGGATGTGGGCATCAGGGCGCTTGCCATCCATGGCCGCACCCGTATGCAGATGTACAAAGGATCGGCCGACTGGGAACTGATCGGGAAAGTGAAAAATAATCCCCGCATTAAAATTCCCATCTTTGGCAATGGCGATATTGACAGCCCGGAAAAAGCCCGCGACTATAAAAACAGGTACGGGGTGGATGGCATCATGATCGGCAGGGCGGCGATTGGCTATCCCTGGATATTCAATGAAATCAAACATTTTCTGCAAACCGGCGAACACCTGCCCGCTCCTTCTATTGAAGACCGCGTGGCGGTTTGCAAAAAACACCTGCATAAATCGTTTGAGTGGAAGGGCCCCGTGGTGGGTATTTACGAGATGCGGCGCCATTATGCCAATTACCTCAAAGGCATGCCCAATATAAAAGAATACCGTTCACAACTGGTTACCCTTAAAACCGTGGAAGAAATTGATGCAGTGCTGGATGAAATTGCAGCCAACTATGCCGGCTACCAGTTCGAAAAAACACCGATTGAGCTGGTAGACTATCACCAGAAATGCCCGGTGAACTAAACCTTTGTCATCGCTTCCAGCCCCTGCTGGTAAATTTTCCCCCTTTGTTCGGCAAAATAATCAGCACCCAGCATCAGCAGGGCCTGGATGGCAAGTGTAAGTCCGAGCCCTTTCCATAATTGCTGCCCGGGTGCCGTGCGGAAATAAAAGAACAGTCCGATGCCCATCAATGCCAGTGCGATTTCGGTATAGCGGTAAATGACAAAATTTTTCATCACGGTTTTCATCCGGGGTAATTCCTGTTCCTGCGCATAATGCACCGGCTCCACGCCCAGGTTATACGCAACATCCGAGCGCTGCTTATCGCTGCGGGCATAAACCGTATAGCCAACAGCCACCTGTATCATACCAACGGCAAAAAGCGGAATGGCCGCTCCCTTAAAAAACGAAGGGTTTGATTTGATGAAGAAGAAAAATACCACTGACAATACCAATGCCAATACGCCAATGGAGAGGAATAAAAGACTCTCCTGCTTTTCGCCGATAAAATATTTATGTACAAAACTGAAATCGCGGAGCTGTAACATGATTATTGATTTATGGCCTGGATAATATCCGGGGCAAACGGCACCACCGAAGGACCCCACACATGGGTGAGCTGCCCCTTTTCATCTACAAGATACTTACAAAAATTCCAACCGGGGGGCTCATTATTCCATCCATTGAGAGTGGAATCGGTAAGCCAGCGGAAAACAGGGTTTTGTGCGGCTGTTTTTATTACCACCGATTTCTGCATAAGGGGAAAGCTAACCCCGTAATTGCGTTTGCAAAAATCCGCAATACTGGCATCATCCCCTTTTTCCTGTTCCTTAAAATCATTGGCCGGAAATGCCAGTACCTGCAGTTTGAGCGGGTATTGCTGGCAGAGCCGTTCCAGATCGGCGTATTGGTTGGTATACCCGCAATCAGAAGCGGTATTGACGATCAGTATTTTTTTACCCTGGAGGGATGAAAAATCCAGCTCATTTCCATTATTCAGTTTATAACGCAGGGAATAAAAGGACACGCTGGCCCTGGCTTTTACATTGGCTTTTTTTTGTGTATTGACACCGGTAAGCCGGGTCCACCATATCCAGGCAGGATAAACGGCTTTCAGGAATTTTTGGCGATAGGTCATATGTACAGAATTTCTGTTAACGATTTCAACCCAGGCAAAGAAAAGAAGCAGGAGGGAAAGAAAGATTCCCAGCAGGGTTTTCCGGCGTGCTCTTATTTTTTGTTTTTGGGTTTTCACTTTTGATTTTATCCTTCAGTGATTCGCAAATGAAGCGAGGGATTTATATGAGGTTGCTGGTGAAATATTTTTTACACTCTCCCTCCATCATAGACTCCCTTTTCATCCACCGGCAGGGTTCGAAACCACTGCCGGGGTGAGAATGGTTTTGAATTTTACTTTTGCCTTCATCGTATGATCCACTTAAACAACCGCAGCTTCCCCTTAAAAGGCGGGTATTTTATTGCCGGATCAAACCAGGTGGGTGTTTTCATAATTGCTTTCTGGTGACTGAAGCAGGTAAAGGAATAGTGGCCATGATACTGTCCTGTTCCGCTAAAACCCCGGCCGCCAAAGGGCAGGTTATGATTGGTAAGATGCCAGCTGGCATTGTTGACACAACCTCCCCCGAAAGCCGTCTGGCTCAGCCATTCATTTTCCTTTTTCCGGGAAGAAGTGAAAACATAAAAGGCCAGGGGGTTGGGGTGACGATTTATCCATTCCCTAGCCCCTGCCACATCGGAAAAACTGATAATGGGGAGCACGGGTCCGAAAATTTCATCCTGCATCACCGCCGCATCAGCCGGCACATCCAGCAACAAAGTGGGTTCGATAAAAAGACGGCCGGCGTCGGTGCGGCCACCATATGCAATCGAGCCCTCTTTCAGATAACCCGCCAACCGGTTGAATTGTTTTTCATTGATGATTTTTCCGTAGTTATAGCTTTCTTCAGGGTGCCCCCCAAAAAACTGCCGGAGGGTTTGTTTCAGCGCTTCTACGAGGGCTTCTTTCCGGGTTTCGTGCACAAGCACATAATCGGGGGCCACGCACATCTGGCCGGCATTCGAAAACTTTGTCATCGCTATCCGCCGGGCCGCCACACGGATATTCGCATCAGCTTCCACCACGCAGGGACTCTTCCCGCCCAGTTCCAGTGTTACCGGAACCAGGCGTTCCGCCGCCATCTTGTAAATGATCTTCCCAACGGCAGTGCTGCCGGTATAAAACACATGATCAAAACTGAAGTTATTCATCATCGCCGGTATCACGGCGGCTCCATCTCCTTCTGCGAAAAGAATATACTCGCTGCTGAATGTTTCTTCGATCAGTTGTTTCATCACGGCAGCGGTAGCCGGGGCAAATTCGGAGGGTTTCAGCACCACACAGTTACCGGCCGCAATAGCACCGCAAAGCGGTGTGAATAAAAGCTGGAGGGGATAATTCCAGGGGCCGATGATCAGCACGGTTCCCAGGGGTTCGGCCACCACAAAACTCCTGGAAGGAAGGTTCAGCAGGTTGGTGGGTTTCACCTGCGGTTCCATCCAGGATGCCAGGTGGCGAAGGGTATTGCTGATCTCGGCCTGCACAAAACCGGTTTCCGTAACCCAGCATTCTTCCGGGCTTTTTTTAAGATCCGTATACAGGGCGGCATGCAGTTGCGACTCATATTTTTTCATGGCCTCCCGTAAACGGATCAGTTGCTGTTTCCGGAAACGATAGTCCCTCGTAACACCGGTTTCGTAAAAACGCCGCATGGCTAAAAGTGGCTTTATCTCTTCCATTACCATAAATTTGCGGAAAGGTAAGAAAATGCTTTCGCCCGCCGATACCACCGATGAGCAATACATGCTGCAGGCCCTCAAAGAGGCCCAAAAGGCTTATGATGCCGGCGAAGTACCGGTGGGAGCGGTGATTGTGATGAATAAAAAGATCATTGCCCGGGCCCATAACCAGGTGGAATTACTGAACGACAGTACCGCCCATGCCGAGATACTGGCTCTTACCACAGCTTATAATTTCCTGGGAAGCAAATACCTTCCGGATGCCACCCTTTATGTTACCCTGGAGCCCTGCCTGATGTGTTGCGGCGCCCTGTACTGGAGTAAAATCGGGCGGATTGTTTATGGCGCCCGGGATGAAAAGAACGGTTATCACCGCTCTACCGGCGCCACCAATCCTTTTCATCCCAAAACCCAGCTCAGCGGGGGCATACTGGAAAATGACTGTGCCGGACTGATGAAGGCATTTTTCAAAGCCAGGCGCTGATAAATCCTTCCCGGGAAGGGCAGCGCAGGCACCGGGTCACGGGTTCATTTTCGAAATCAGAAAGAAATCCGTTGCGGTCTCTTAATATCAACCAACGGGTTGTAAATTTGTTTTCCTTACAACAACATTTTCTTATCACACACAAAAAAGATACTTATGGCATTTACATTACCGGCGCTGCCTTATGCTCATGAAGCTCTGGAGCCCCATATTGATACCAAAACCATGCAGATCCATCATGGCAAACATCACCAGGCCTATGTTGATAACCTCAACAAAGCCATTGCCGGAACGGATAATGAAAATAAAACGCTTGAACAGCTGGTAGCCGCCGCCGGCAGCATCAGTCCGGCCGTTCGTAACAATGGTGGAGGCCACTGGAATCATACTTTCTTCTGGGAAAGCATGGCTCCCAATGCCGGCGGTGCACCTGCCGGAAAACTGGCGGATGCCATCAATGCTGCCTTCGGCTCTTTTGATGCGTTCAAAGAAAAATTTGCCAATGCCGGGATGACCCGTTTTGGCAGCGGCTGGGCCTGGCTGCTTGTAAAAGATGGTAAACTGGAAATCAGCTCCACCCCCAACCAGGATAACCCGCTGATGGATATCGCCGAAGTAAAAGGCACTCCCATCCTTGGCTGTGATGTATGGGAACATGCTTACTACCTGCATTACCAGAACCGCCGTGCCGATTACCTGGCTGCATTCTGGAATGTAGTGAACTGGAATAAAGTAGCCGAGCGTTTCGAAAAAGCTTAGACAGATATAATATAAGCAAGCAGCCTGCCCGCCGGCAGGCTTTTTTTATTCAGGGAACCGGGTCGTAGCCATGCCCGCCCCAGGGATGGCAGCGGGAGACCCGTTTAATGGTAAGCCATAAACCTTTAATGGGCCCGTACTTTTTCAGGGCTTCAATACCATATTGCGAGCAGGTGGGCGTATAGCGGCAGCGGGGGCCAATCCAGGGTGAAATGATCCACTGGTACAGCTTGATCAGGAGGATAAAGGGAAAACTAAACAGTTGCGCCAGCAGTTTCATGCAGTAATTTGATTAAACGGTTGATAACAGTACCCGCCTTCTGGTGTACCAGCTGGTATTCCGGTAATTCGTTGCCGGCATAAATAAAAAACAGCTGCATTTTCTTTCCGCTGCTTTGCAGCGCTTCCTGCAGGGCTTGTTTTTGCAAACGATACCCTTCCCGCATGAGCCGCTTGATCCGGTTGCGATCGGTGGCTTTTTTGAAATACCGGCTGCTTACCGAAAAGCCTGCCTGCAGCGGTTCCGCCGCCGCATCGCTGAAAATCCAGATGATACGGAACGGGAAATGCGAAAAGGAGTGCCCTTCTTTAAACAGCAATTCAATCTGCTTACGGCTTTTAAGCCGTTCCTTTTTTTTAAGGGTATAGTTAACCGGTGCTGTCATTTTTTATTTAACCACAGAGAAGGGAGAGGCGTTGATTACATAAAGAGCGCCGCTTTCCTGCGGAGCAGATCAAAATTAAAAAAGTCCTGCCGGTAAAGCAGGACTTAATTATATAAACCCTCCGGAGGGGTCTGTTTATTTTTTATCGCCGTGTTCGCTGGAAACGGTCAGTTTATGACGTCCTTTCTTTCTGCGGCTGGCCAGTACCTTGCGGCCGTTGGCTGTCTGCATGCGCTTACGGAATCCGTGAACAGATTTCCTGCGGCGTTTGTGCGGTTGGTAGGTTCTTTTTTTACCTGGCATGGTAGTAAATTTTTTCCTTGTTCAAATTAATTAAGAAATCCATTTTTACACACATCAGGGCACCATCCCCGTTGTTTGTGAAAGGACGGCAAAGGTAGTGCAAACTTATGAGTTGAGGAACCGTAACAGGCAGATTTTTTGCGGTCAGAGGCTTACATGGGCCGATTTCACTGGTTTTCCGAAGAAAATGGCCCCGTGATTGTCAAAATCCGCGGTAGCATCGGTGGTAAAAAAGCTGATTTTGCCTGTTTTGCTGCATTTTTCGTCCATTTCGGGGTGTCGGGCCAGGTAATCCTTCAGGCTGCGGGCCACAATCTCTCCCTGCGAAAGGATCGTCATCCCCGGTGGCACAAACTTCCTTATCTTATTGATCAGCAGGGGATAATGGGTGCAACCCAGCAGGATTGTATCAATATGCCGGGATTGCTGCATCAGCAGCTCCAGTTGTTTCTCCACGAAATAATCGGCCCCGGGCGAATTGTATTCATTGTTCTCCACCAGGGGCACCCACATAGGACAGGCCTGCTGGTATACTTTAATACCGGGGTAAGATTTATGAATTTCTATCGGGTAGGTGCCAGACAGTACTGTACCGTTGGTAGCCAGCACCCCTACCTCGCCCGTTTTGCTGTATTGCCCGATAATTTCCGTGGTGGGTCGGATTACCCCCAGCACCCTTTTTGCAGGATCAATCAGCGGCAGGTCGTGCTGCTGAATGGTACGAAGGGCCTTGGCCGAGGCAGTATTGCAGGCCAGTATCACCAGCGGGCAACCCTGTTTAAAAAACCAGTTCACACAATCCAGCGTGTAATGGTAAACGGTATCGAAGCTGCGGTTACCATAGGGTGCCCGGGCATTATCGCCCAGGTAGATAAAATCATAGCCGGGGAGAGCGTCCGCAATTTCTTTCAATACGGTAAGTCCTCCATAACCGCTGTCGAATACACCAATGGGTTGCTGCTTCATACGTCAAAAATAATAAAGCCCCGGTTATGGGGCTTTATTAATCATTTTATCCGGGTAAGAAATTAGTTATTCTTGGGCTTATTGGTACCCGGAACAGCGGCAGGTGCCACCGGACTGTCTTTAATACCCAGTTTCGCTTTCACGGCTTGTAACAGGTTATCACCGGGGGGAGATACCAGAATGCCGCTGGCAGAAGCATCCAGTACATACCCATAACCTTTTTCACGGGCTACGGTTTTGATGGCGTCCATGGCCTTGGTGCGGATCGGTGCAATTTTTTCAGAGGCTTTCTGATTGTACTTATCCTGTGCTTCCTGGTTCCAGTTATTCAAACGTCCGTATAAGCTGGCCAGTTCTGTTTTTTTAACTTCCTTCATGCTGGGCGTGAGGGTAGCAGAATCTTTGTTGTAGGCATCCAGTTTGGTCTGGAATTCTTTAGCAAGGTCTTCCTGTTGCATAGATAATGCATCCTGGAACGCTTTCAGTTCAGCATCGGCCTGGGCTGCTTCGGGCATATATCCGATCAGAGAATCCGTATCGATGTAACCAATTTTAGTTTGTGCAGAGGCGCTTAAAATTCCTAAAGCCATCACACCCGCTACGATAAATTTTTTCATTTTTGCTTTTTGGTTTATTTGATGTTGTTATTTGAAATACGTTTGCTCAGCTGCCACCCGGCAGGCCGTTTTAGCGATTATTTAACACCCAGGTTCCGGAGCACATCATCACTGCGATCCAGTTTGGGGTCGGCAAAGATAACGGTAATTCCTTCACTTTTATCTAAAATGAAGTCGTACTGCTTTTCTACCGCCAGTTTCTGTACGGCGTTATAAACCTTATCCTGTATGGGTTTGATCAGCTCCTGGCGTTTTTTAAAGAGGTCGCCCTCAAAGCCAAAGCGTTTTTTCTGCAGATCACGGAGTTCCTTTTCCTTATTGTAGAGTTCGTCTTCCCTTTTCTTTTTCAGGGCGTCACTTAACATCACCTGTTCGGCTTCATAATCTTTGTACATCTTATCCAGCAGCGCCTGCTTCTGGTCGATTTCCTGTTGCCATTGTTCACTTACCTGGTCCAGTTTTTTCTGGGCCTCCTTGTATTCAGGCAGTTTATCCAGGATGTACTTGGTATCAATTACGGCATAACGCTGCGCCATTCCGGTAAGGGTAAGGAAGGAAAGGCAGGCAGCAAGAAATACAATCTTTTTCATTGCGATCTTTTGATTGGTTAAAAGGTTTTACTCCGGTTCCTGGCCCAGCATGAAGGTGAATTTGGCTGCACCTTTCAATCCGCCAGACTGATTGTACCTGTCAAACCCTATGCCATAATCAAACCCAAGCAAACCGAACATCGGCAGGAAGAACCGTACACCCACACCCGCTGAACGGCGCAGCTTGAAAGGATTATAGCTCTTGAAATCGTACCAGCCGTTGGCAGCCTCAAAGAAGCCCAGCGCATATATGGTGCTGCTGGCACTGGTGCTGAACGGATAGCGCAGTTCCATCGTATATTTATTAAATATAGTAAAGAATTCTGTAGGCGTGATACCATCGGGGTTGATCTTCGGGTTGGAAGACTCATACACCGGGTAACCACGATGTGCAATAATATCATACCCCAGCAGGGCGAAGTTGTTACTCAACCCGGCATCTCCCAGCTGGAAGCGCTCGAACGGAGAGATGGCCAGCTTCTTGCTGTACTTACCAATGAAACCATACTTGGCAGCCACTTTCAGGATGAACTGCTTGTTTTTCTCTTCTCCCCTCGGCCGGCCAATCGGCACATACCATTCGGTATTGAGGCGCCATTTGTGAAACTCGGGGAACTCATACGGGTTGGCGGCCGATGTTTTGATTCCCAGCGCCGAATAGGGCAGGGTGAACTGACCACTCAGCATAAAGTTAGATCCGCTGGTGGGGAAGATCGGGCTGGGACCGGCAGAGTTACGCACCAGCGCAATTTTCAGACTGATATTGGTGGAAGTACCGTTCGACAGGCCTTTGAAAATATTGGAATAGTTACGCAGTTTATACCGCTCAAAATTCAGGGAGTAAATAATATTGAAATAATCATCCGGCCATTTCAGCTGCTTGCCCAGTGAGATATTGAAACTGCTTGTTTTGATATACGAAGTATCACCGCAGGATTTGCAGTAACCGCCATATGCATCATAGGCATTGGCATACTTGGTGTTGGAATAACCTATGGAGAAGGAGTTCCGCTTCTTACCACCCAGCCAGGGCTCGGTGAAAGAGAAGTTGTAAGAGCGGAAGGCCTTACCGTTCGATTGTATACGGGCGCTCAGCTTCTGTCCGTCGCCGGTAGGCAGCGGATCCCAGGAAGATTTGCGGGTGATATTCTTGATAGAGAAGTTATTGAAGGTTACACCCAGCGTACCGGTTAAACCGATCCCGCCGCCAAAACCGGCTGATAACTCCAGCTGATCGGCTGATTTTTCTTCAATACCCCAGTTGATATCCACGGTTCCGTTATCGGGATTGGGCACCACATTGGGATTGATTTTTTCGGGGTTGATAAAGCCCAGCTGCCCCAGTTCGCGTTGTGTACGGATGATATCGGCCCGGCTGAATTTTTCACCGGGGATAGTACGCAGTTCGCGGCGAATCACATAATCCTTGGTTTTATCATTACCCGAGATGGTGATATTGCCATAAACGGCCTGCGGGCCCTCTGTCATGCGGATCTCGAAATCAATGGTATCATTGTAAACGGCTGTTTCCACCGGATCCACCCGGAAGAAGAGATAACCGTCATCCATATACAAACTTCCGATATCGCCGCCTTCGGCTGATAATTGTTTACCCAGCCGCTTGTTCAGCAGTTCCAGGTTGTATACATCACCTTTTTTAATACCCAGGAAGGCATTCAGCAGGGAATCGCCATACTTGGTATTACCCCTCCAGGCGATATTGCCAAAATAGTATTTATGGCCTTCGCTCATTTTCAGAAAGAGGTTGATGTTATGGTTGGGATCGATGATGGCCGTATCGCCCAGGATCACCGCATCGCGGTAACCCATGGAGTTATAGTAATCCAGCACGTGCTCCTTGTCTTCCTGGTATTTATTCTCACTGTATTTATTGCTGCCGAAGCCTGTGAAGCGGGCATAGGGATTGAGGAAGTCGCGGGTTTTGGTAAGCGATAACATACCGGCATCCCGCATGTATTGCTTAAATGTGATACGGGAAACCGTATCGCCGAAAGGATTGGCCACCTTAATAGGGAAGAGGGTGAAGCGGGTCATCTCCTTGGTACCCTTCATCTGCTTTTTCAGCTTGGCGGCTTCCACACTCCTGTTACCGCTGAAATTGATACTGTTGATCTTTACCTTTTGACCTTTATTGATGAAATAAGTGAGTGTTACCGCGTTGTTGAGGGTGGCCACTTTATCTTCCCTTACCTGGATATCCACGTTGCGGTAGCCCTTATCGTAATAAAATTTGCGGATGGCTTCCACTGCACTGAGCCGCATGTTTTCGGTGAGCACCCTTTCTTTCAGCAGTTCTACTTTTTTCTCCAGGTCTTCCCTGTCTGATTTCTTCACCCCTACAAAATGGAAATCCACCAGGCGGGGCCTTTCCGAAATCTTAAGGTCGATATAAAGGTTGGATCCTTCCAGGCGGGTAAAGGAAATCTGCACATCAGAGATCAGGTTCTGCTTCCATAACTTGGTGATGGCTTTCGAAAAAACATCCGTACCGGGGATCATCACTTTATCACCCACGGCCAGGCCGGAAATGGAAATAATCAGGTTGGGATCAAATGCCTGTGTTCCGGTAACCGAGATACCGGCAATGCTGTATTCTTTGGGGGGTCTGTTATTGAAAATATTCTCCAGGGCCGGGTCGACCGAGATTTGCGCCCTTACCAACTGGCCGCCGAAAACTAAAATAACAATAAAGAAAACCCTGGTATAAATCCTCTGCATCAATTGGTTTTTTACGGGCGGCAAATTAAGCCCATTATTTAAAAGTATTTGTTAAACCCTGTCCAGTCGCACCTGCTCACCCGTTTTGCCAAAGCGCCGCTCCCGCTGCTGGTAGTCCACAATCGCTGCGTACAGGTTTTCCTTCCGGAAATCGGGCCACAGGGTGGTGGTAAAGTGTAACTCAGCATAGGCAAGCTGATAGAGCAAAAAGTTGCTTATACGGTATTCTCCGCTGGTACGGATCATTAATTCGGGGTCGGGAAACTGGCTGGTGCTGAGGTAGCGGCGGATGGTATCCTGGTTGATATCCTCCGGCGCCAGCTCACCCGCCTGCACGGCTTTGGCCACTTTTTTCACCGCATTGGCGATCTCCCAGCGGCTGCTGTAGCTCAGGGCCATAATCAGGTTGAGCCCGGTATTCCGGCTGGTTTCGCTAAGGGCCTCTTCCAGTTCCTGCCGGGCAGCTTCGGGCAGCATTTCCACCTCTCCTATTACATGTAACCGGATATTATTTTTGTTAAGGGTGGGCACTTCCCTGCGGATGGTATCTACCAGCAGTGCCATCAGGCCGCTCACCTCGTATTCGGGCCTGTCCCAGTTTTCGGTGCTGAAGGCATAGAGGGTGAGGTATTGAATACCCAGTTCGGCACAACCCTCAACAATATCCCGCACGCTTTCCACCCCGTTGAGGTGCCCAAAAAGCCTGTCTTCGCCCTTCTCCTTGGCCCAACGCCCGTTGCCATCCATGATGATGGCGATGTGACTGGGCAGCCGCTGCATATCTATTTTATCGCGTAGGCTCATAACGCTTAATGGCCCCGTGGCACCGGGGCGCAAACGGGGCTGCAAAAGTAGTAAAATTTAGTGTGAATAAGCGTTTTGAACGAAATCTCAATGCTTAACCAGCCGCCCCCGCGTTTCGGTGCCGTTTACCAGCATCCGGAAGACATATAAACCAGCCGGTAAATGACTGATATTGAACTGACTGACATTACTGAAGCCGGCCACTTCCCGGCCCTGCAGATCCAGTACCTGCAGCTGGTTTACCTGTACGGGTTTCTTATTTTCCTGGCAGAAGAAAATACCATTTGAGGGATTGGGAAATACCACAGGTACAGCCGCCTCTCCGGGGGTCTCCGTTTTACCGCTGCAGCTTTCCAGTGCCTTTGTATACTGCCCGTCATCTCCCAGTCGCTTGCTCAGCTGGCAGTTCCCGCTGAAAAGGGTTACCACCGCATCGGGCGAAAGAGCGGAGGGTAACTGCAACGTTGTCTTGTTAAGATAACGCGACTGTTTCCCTCCCTCGTTCACCTCCCAGATAAGGTTTCCCGTACTGGCAGCAGTGGTGAGCTGGGTTACACAGCTGCCATTGCTTTTTACCACACTGGCGGTAAACGCCATCCCCGTGCAGGAACCGGGCTGTGCCAGCCAGAAATCATTGCTGATATTGGCAAAACACAGGTGATACTGCGGTATTTGCTGGATTTGCCAGAATTTGCCGCTGCTGCCATACGGAACGTCCAGGTAAAAGAAAGCAGAATCGTTAGGGGTTACAAGACGTGGAAGTAAGGCAGATCCACTATTGTCTTTTATAACAAAGGCCTTGCTCAGCTGTTCTGCTGTGGCATATCCGCTGCCACCGGGTCCTGAATTATTTGTACTGAAGTATATTCTGCTGATACCGGCCGGCACATAAAAATAGCCGGGCAGGCCACCGGTATAGGTTTCGGTAACGGCTCCGGTATAGGGCGTGTTTTTATAAAAATAATTTCCATTGGTGCTGATCTGGAGCGCCACGGCCGACTGAAACTTGGTGGTAACCGAAAAAAGATAGGTTCCCGCTGCGGGGAGATGGATGGTAAAACTGCCGGGCTGACCGGAGCGGTTCACTGAAATATCGGCCAGCACAGCGGAGGCGCTGTTCACGGCTTCCACAGTGAAATTGATATAGCCCCTGCCGGCCAGGTTGAACTGAGGGGTATAGTTTACTGTGAAGGTTCCGGCCCGGGGCGCTTCAATATAATATCCGCTGCGGCAGGGATTGTTAAAGCCAGCCGTATAACTCATTTTCACCACAATGGTTTCCTGCGGTTGCAGGTTATTTGCCAGGAGCTGGTCTTTAATCACCGACGGGGCAGTAAAAGAATAGCTGCTGATACTGTTTTCAGGCAGGGCCAGGTCGTTGTTGAAATTGGCGGTAATTTCTTCATCGGTCAGGGCCGCCAGGTTCCCATTCTGGTAAGCCGTGCCATTGGTAATATTATACTGCTGGTAAAAGATATCGGTGGAGGGAAACCGGCTCACCATATCGAGGATCAGGAAATAACTGTTTACCAGTTGCAGGCGGTTGCTGCGGGCCAGGTACAGGCAGATGGCGGCCGCCTTATCCCGCCGGGCGCTGATACTCCGCTGATCAAAGGCCCAGCTGTAATAGAGTACCACATAATGCAGGTAGGCTTTCAGCTCCAGCAAACGCTGTTTTACCAGGCTGCTTTCATTTTGTGCCAGGCGATCCGCTTCTTTCACCAGTCCCAGGTAAAGCGGCAGCTTGAATTTATTATCCTGTATATAATTCCCGGCCGTGAAAATGCCGGCATCTCCCCAGGTACGCAGGAGGCGGTAAACCGGCGGGGCAGCCGTGCCAAACATATTACGGCAGAACTCCTGCAGTGAACTGTCTACCGGTATTCCGCTGATCATGTTTCGGTTGGCGGCCCATAATAAAGGCAGGGAGGCAAATTTGGCGGGAGAAGCTTCCCAGGTAATCCCCTGGCTTTTTTTCTCTTTGAGGCGCTGCAGGGTTTGCTGCAGATCGCTGATGCTCATCAGCGGGGTTTCGCCACCCCATTGCGGAATATTCATATAATGATACTCCGATACGTTATTGGTTTTATTATACCAGCGGTTCAGCAACCCTTTTACACTGCTCTCGTTCTGAAAAGCGGTGGGCACCACCTGCACATCAATATTATCGCCGATGGTGATACCGGCCGAAGGGGTATTGGCATGACTGGAATAAGCGTATACCTGGAACCGTTTTCCGGCGATATCCCGGCTGATTTTTCCGGCCGTATAATTGGCCAGGGTAAACTGCTGGTCGCTTTCTTCGGGGTAATCACCGGCGCTGCAGCTGCTGTGATCGGTTGAATTTCCCCAGAGGGCGCCATCGGGCACTTCAATACCAATAAGCCCCCGGTAATAATTAAAACTGCGGTAATAATTCGTGTACAGTTCCTTGTTATTATAGATGGCAGTACGGGTCTGACTGTAATCCGTTTCGATACTGCCGGCCCATAACTGCAGGGCCTGTTCGTTATGTATATCCGGAACCGATTGCGGGTAGGCCGTACGCGAGCCATTGTAGCAGGCAACATAGCAGGGATTATTGCGTAAGGTGCTGAGATAGGAAGCCGACATGATATCACCGCGGTGACCGGCAAAACGGTATTCGCCGAGCATGCCGTTGCGGCGCTGGTACTGGGCCCAGTTATGACCGTTAACCCCATTGTACATATCCCAGGAAAAGTCCTGGTTATCCATAATCCAGCGGTTGCAACCACCGCTGATGGCCCAGCTTTTGTATTTGTAGGCCGGCTGATAGGTGGTATCGGTATGTGCGTAAGCTCCGCTTAAAACAGGTATTTGCTCCCAGATAGTGCCGGGCTGGTAGAAACGAAATCCCTTCTCCTGCAGGTACTGGTAAACCCCGTAGGTAAGGCCATTATCTTCGGCTGCACTGAATATGATATAAGAGCTGCCGTTACTCTGCACACGGCAGGCCTGGTTGCCGGCGATGCTGGAATCGTAGCGGAAGATGATGCCGGTGGACGGCAGCACGGTATAGGATGCTGTGGTAAAATGAGCACCCGGTATGGCTTGTTGCAATAAAGACGCCACATCCGTTACCGTAGCCTTCAGCACCTGCGAAGACAGCGGCGGATAATAAACAGTTTGCGCCTTGCCAGCAGCAATGGAAACCAACATTGCCACTGTTGCAAAACAGTTGCGAATGAACGCCATAGTTTTTTTATTGGTGGTGAATAGAAAACTATGGTTCCATCACAGAACAAAAAGGATTTACATGGTTGTTATTCTTTGGAAGGAAACCAAGCGAGGGTACTTCGCTTGTTTTGTTTGGGGAAGTGTAAAAATAGCAATTTTGGTGAAATCACAAAAAAAATGCACCGGAATTTTCGGTGCATAAAATTATTTGTAATATCAGTTATCAGCGGGTGCTCGGGCAACGGGTGTTACCGATATTAAGGGAGAGCCCCACTTCTGCGATGATATACTGGTCTTTTTGTTTGCTCCAGCCCCTTTGTTGTCCTTCGGTAAATTCATAGCCCGGAATTACTTCATAACTGCGGTCCTGCAACAGTTTGGCAGGCGAGGGGTCGCCGCTGGGGAGATTAGAGAAGCGGAACTTACCCACATAAGTGGTGCTCACGTCATCCAGGTAATCGGTGGTGGTAAACCGCTGGGTGATTTCAAAAAGGAAATTCAGTCTTTCACTGATATTATACTTTATGCCCACCCCCACCGGGAAGCAGAATGCCATGGTGTTGTAGGGCTTGCGGCCATTGTACCCGATGTTTTGTCCTTCGGTACCCAGGCGGCGGAGGTATTGTTTCTGACCATCCAAATAGGCGTAGGGATCATAGGTAAAAACGCCGGCGCCAATGGTGATGAAGGGAGTGAAAAGGTGTTCGGCTTCGTTGGGCACAAATTTAAAAAAGTTGAACTGTCCCTGCACGGCCACTTCCCACATACTGGTATTAAAACTGAGGTTACGCAGCCGCTGGTAATCATTCTTGCTGTAGGTATCGCTGTAACCCAGTTCGGCATAATGGGCGCTCACCCGTAAACCGATATAATTACCAAATTGTTTCAGGAAATAAATACCCACCGCGGGTTTGGGCCGGTTAATCGCAACCCGGTTATTCAGATCGCCGAAATAATGTGCCGCTCCAACGGTTAATCCAAACTCGCCTTTCTGCACATAATCATAACGCTGTGCGGAGGCAGAAGAAAAGAAACAGATGCCAAGAAGCAAAGGGGCCAGGTTGCTGAACTTCATAAGGTGCAAAATAAGCATTTGTTTGTTAAAACGATCACAGGAAACGTTTCTGTTAAATTTCCTGTTAAAACAGGAAATTTATTCTTTCTGAATGCGCAGGCCCACGCTCATAATTTCGGGCAGCGGATCTTCCCGCATGATCTGAGCAATGGAAAATTGGTAGGTGCCGGCCCTGCGGAAACGCCTGGGTTCGCCATTCAGCAATTTTCGCACTTCCCAGATATCATTCATGCCGGTGCCCTCCCATCCGCTGGCATCAGAAGCCAGCTGCAGGTCGGTGCGCTGGAAGAACATGGTATCCCCGGGGGCCTGCAGCCCGATGTGCAGCCATATATTATTATACCGGTAGGCATCTGTATGCCGCAGCACCAGGTAAATGCTGTACCGGTTAACCGTATCACGGATGGTAAAGCTGCCTTTCACGGTAAAATTGCTTTTCCATTTATAGCCGGGGATGGGGGTGCTTTTTTCGTAAACATCTATCGGCCGGCAGGAGGAGAACCAAACGGCCGGCAGAACCGCCAGCAGAAATATATGTATTGCTAAAAAATAATTTCGTTTCATAAATTACTGCAGTGTAAGGGGCCGGCTTATAATACATTCAGCACCTGTTCCTTGGCTTTTTCCAGTTCATCTTTCATCACCACCACACATTTCTGGATATCGGCATCATAGGCTTTGCTGCCGGTGGTATTGATCTCACGGCCAATTTCCTGAAGGATAAAGGATAATTTTTTTCCCTTCCCTTCTTCCGGATCGTTCAGGACAGAGCGAAAATATTCGCAATGCTGGCGCAGGCGGATCTGTTCTTCATGGATGTCTATTTTTTCCATATAATAAATCAGTTCCTGCTCCATCCGGTTGTTATCAATATTTTCTTTCCCCACATTCTGTTCGAGTAACTGATTGATTTCTTCGATGATCCGCACTTTGCGGTTGGGTTCCAGTTGCAGGATCGCTTCCTCCTGCTCATTGATATTGGTGATCCTTTTCAGCAGGTCTTTTTCCAGTACGGTTCCTTCTTCTGTACGGTGCTGGTTGAGGTCAGATAAAGCGGCGGCCAGCACTTTCTTAAATTCTGCAAATTCTCCTTCACTCAGTATATCATTGGTTGGGGTAACCACTTCCGGCAGGCGGAGGAGGGCGCTGAGAACCGAATTGGTATCAATATGCAATTCGGTGGCCAGGTTTTCTATCTGCCGGTAATAGGCTTTGATGAGATCGGTATTAATGGTAACCGGGCGGGAGGCGCCGTTTTGTTTGATGCTGATGGTGCAATCAATGGTGCCCCGTATGAGCTGCTCCTGCAAAATATTCCGGATATCAAATTCATAGGATTTCAGTAAGGGGGGCAGTTTCACCTGCAGCTCAAACTGCTTGCCGTTGAGCGCCTTGATTTCCACGAGAAAGGTTTTATCATTCACTGTTTGCTCAGCCCTTCCGAAACCTGTCATTGATTTTAGCATGCCAATATGTTTATTATATATGCAAGATAACTGTTTATCGGCAATGCTTCATACTACCGGTGGTTGCCAAAAGATTGAATACCGGTTATCCCCGGGGCTCACTATGGGGGATATTCATCAAATGCACTGTAACGCATAAACCGTTCGGGTTGTGCCAGTGGGGCAAAGCCAAACTGCGCATACAATCCATGGGCATCCCGGGTAGCCAGCATCCAGCGACGGAATCCCTGTAAATCGGGGTGCTGCATGATGGCCTGCATCAGCATTTTTCCCAGGCCCTGTCCGCGGTACCGGCTATCGATAAAAACATCGGCGAGGTACCCGAAGGTGGCCCCATCCGTTATCACGCGTGCAAATCCGGCCTGTTCATCCCGTCCGCTTATTGCATCCTGTCGGTAAACAGCAAAACAAACAGAACCGCTGATACTTTTCTGCACCAGTTCCAATGGAATATTTTTAGCCCAGTAACTTTCATAACATAAAAACTGGTGTATGTATGCAATATCCAGTTTTGCTTTGTCCGAGCTGATAAAAAAATTTTCCATCGAAGGAATTATTAATGCTGTGTGATAAGAAACAGTGAAGTGCTGAAATAATAAAGCCCGATTTTTGATCGGGCTTTGTTATATGGATGGGTTAGTAAGTACCGGGAACCAAGATTCCCTACACAATATTAAAAATAATTTTTACTAACATAAAAAAATTTTTAAGAAATTTTATTAACATTTTTAAAAGGGCTGTGGATAAGGACAGCTGTATTGACACAAGTTTTTTGCTGGTTCCCCGTTGCGCAGGTAACCCGCTCTTAGCATTATTGAAAAAAAATTTTTTTATGATTTGCTGAAAGCATTGATTTTACAAGTGTTTCAGTGGTAATGCAGTTTACAGATTGCAATGCCCGCATTGCACATTTGCAGGATGCTCCTGCCTTGCCTGTACATTTTTTTTGAGCAGCGGCTTTCATTTTTTTTGAGTTCGGCCAGCCAGGGCTGCCGATAAAAAAATGTGAAAAAAGAAGCCCGCCGGGTTTATTTCATAAGCCGGTACCGGAGAAAGGCACTTACCTTTGCTGAAAATTTCTGCCATGCAATTTCCTGCTCCTGTTTCCATTCAATGGATAGCCGACCTGGTTGGCGCCCGCTTACTGGGTAATACCCAGGCTGCTGCCACAGGCATTAATGAGATTCATAAAGTAGAAAAAGGTGATCTGGTTTTTGTGGATCATCCCAAATATTATGCAAAGTGCATCAACAGTGCCGCCAGTTTTATCATCATCAATAAAGAAGTGGAATTCCCGGCCGAAAAAGCACTGCTGATTGTGGAGCAGCCCTTTGATGCCTATTGCAAAATTGTAAATCATTTCCGGCCTTTTGAACCCTCTTCCAAAATGATCAGCGATTCGGCTGTTATCGGCGAAGGCAGTTTTATTTACCCGGGTGTATTTGTGGGGAACCATGTCAGCATTGGCAAAAACTGCATCATCTATCCCAATGTAACCATACTGGATCATTGTATCATTGGTGATGCTGTGGTGATCCAGCCCGGTACCGTTATTGGCGGCAGCGCTTTCTATTACAACAGCAAAAAAGACCGCGAACTCTGGTATAAAAAGATGCCGGATTGCGGCCGTGTGATCATCGAAGATTATGCCGAAATCGGCGCCGGCTGCACCATCGACCGCGGGGTTAGTCACGATACTATTATCGGCAAGGGCACCAAGATGGATAATATGATTCATATCGGCCACGATACGGTGATTGGCAAAAACTGTCTCATCGCTGCCCAGGTGGGTATTGCCGGGGTGGTAACCCTCGAAGACGGGGTAACCCTCTGGGGCCAGGTGGGTGTGAGTAAAACCCTCACCATTCATGAAAATGCCGTGGTGTATGCCCAGAGTGGGGTGGGCGGCGACCTGGAGGCCGGAAAAGCTTATTTTGGTTCGCCCGTACAGGATGCCAAAGTGAAAACCCGGGAACTGGTATGGGTGAAACGCATACCGGAGCTTTGGGAAAAAGTAATGGGAAAGGGTGCCGAATAAAGGCTCAGTGGCGGAAGCGGGTAAAGAATTCTTCTTTTTTACGGACAGCAATTTCAATGGTGGCGCCATTCTCCATTTCCACATAGCCGCCCCGTCCCTTCACATATTTTTTTACAAAATTGATGTTGATGATATGGGAGTGATGTACCCTGCAAAAAATCTCTGCCGGCAGTATATCTTCAAATTCTTTCAGGTTTTTTGAAATCAGCATTTTCCGGTTAGGCTGCATAAATATATTGGTATAGCTGCCGGCGGCCTCCAGGTACATCAGGCTGTTAACATCCTCAAAATAAAAACCCTCTGCGGTGGGCAGCCCAATTTTCTGGTGTTGCTGATTTTCGGAGCGAAGGTTATTGAGAAGAGAATGCACCCGTTCATTCACTGATTTTTCATCCCTGCGCCGGGACACCTTTTTAACAGCTTCCTGCAGCTCCTGTATATTTACCGGCTTCAGCAGATAATCCAGCGCCGCATATTTGAACGCCTTGATGGCATAATCATTAAAGGCCGTGATAAAAACCACTTCAAACTCCACAGGCAACAACTGATCCAGCAGGTCGAACGCATTGCCATACGGCATTTCAATATCCAGGAAAACCACATCCGGCTCCATTTCCCGGATTAGCTGGTATCCCTTTTTTATATCCTGGGCCGAAGTGAGCACCTGCACATCCGGGCAGTATTCGCGAAGCAGTTCTGAAAGGGTGACAATATTACCTGGTTCATCATCTATGATCACAGAACGGATGGGTTTCGGAGGTGTATTCATACAGGTATTTTTAAAATCACTTCAGTACCGGCGGCCGTACCATCCGGCTGGTAAAGATCGTTAATCGTTACGTTAATATGCTTATCGTCCATCTTATTTAATAATTCAATCCGCTTACCGGTAAGACTCATGCCTTTCGACTGGTACTCGATATGCTGCCGGCTTTTCAGTTCAATCGCCTTTTGCCGCCCGATCCCGTTATCGCAGATACGGCATATCAATACCTCTCCTTCCAGTTCAAAACTGATGTCCACCTCTCCCATCCCGGTTTCGCGGTGACGGATACCATGGCGGATGGCATTCTCCACATAGGGCTGCAATAAAAGGGCCGGCATTTCCAGGAAGCTGGCGTTGATACGCCCGTCTACATGAAGCGTGTAAGTAAAGTTATCGCCGAAACGCATTTTTTCCATTTCCAGGTAAGTGGATAAATACCTGATCTCTTCTGCCACCGTAATACTCTTTTTGGCAGAATTATCAAGCGTCTGCCGGATCAGCGAGGCAAAGCCGGTAAGGTATTCATTGGCCTTGGTTTTGTTATTGGTTAGAATATACTGCTGGATGGAGTTAAGGCAGTTAAAAATAAAATGCGGGTTCATCTGGGCCTGCAGCGCCTGCTGTTCAAGGGCCGCAAACTGCTGCTGCACTTTATTTTTTTGCTCCAGGAGGGCTCTTTTTTTCTGATTGCGCCGGTTTACCAGCCAGCCTGTAAGGGCAATTACACAGAGAATGATAATGGCATAAAACCACCAGGAGGCCCAATAGGGCGTTTCTATTACAAAACTGTAATGAATAACATCGCTTTTAACTCCATATTTGTTGACCGCATACAGTTCCAGCTCATATTTTCCGGCCGGCAATGATTGATAGTAAAGGTTGTTTTGCTGGGTCTGCTGCCACTCGTTATTGAGCCCTTTGAGGCGGTAGTAATATTTTACTTCCTTGCCCGATTTCAATGAAATGGCCGTGTAGGCAAAACTGATGTTGTTATCCCGGTAATGCAACTGCAGCGAGCTGTCTATGGAACGGTTTTCTCCTGAAACAGTAACATTCAGGAGTTTCAGGCTGCAAAAAGAAAATGCAGAAATCCTGTTTTCATTGAAGCGGGTAAGACCGGCAGGAGAACCCAACCACACAATGCTGTCTTCCACGTAAATGGCATTGATAATATCCGATGGCAGGCCATCCGTGGTGCTGTAGTAACGTATGGGCTCAGCGGGGTTATCCAGCCGGATTTTATTAACTCCCTTATTGGTACCCACCCAAAGAACCTGCTTATCCATGAATAATGACTTGCAGATATTGCTGCTCAGGCCGGCCTGTTCATCAATCCTTCTTACAATCCGGCCCTCTTTATAACCAACTACTCCCGCATCACTGGATGCGATCCATAATATACCGCTATTATCACTTACGATGTCTACGGTGCGGCGGGTTAGCGCCGGATCAGCTTCTCCCAGGTATAAACTTTTCTTGTTTTTATCCACCTCATATAACCCGTCCAGCGTGCCAATATAGTATCTGTCGTTGAACACATACACCTTTGTAGCCCGGTGCTTCCATACAGTATCCATAACCCGGAGATCTTTACTGTTCAGCAGGTAGGCCCCGTAACGCGTTCCCAGTAAAATGGTGCTGTCATTTACCTCATCGATCGATTTGTTGGGAAAAATTGTTTTGTGGAGGAGCTTTTGTCCGTCAAGCTTCAACAGAAATCCGTCAAAACCCACCACCGGCGCCCCGTCCTTCAGCACCTTAATAGCGTAGGTCCGGTTATTATCATAAGGCAGTTCGGAATGCAGCATAAATTTCTCAAAATTCAATACCCGTTTGGACTGTTTTTGGGCATCCACGAGCATCATTTTACTGAATACGCAACCCGCCAGGATATCTTTCCCATAACGGGCAATGCAAAACACTTCATTGCTCCGCTTATCTTCCCCGTCTTCAGCAGTAATGGTTTGAATACTCCTGGAAACAAGTTTATACACACCTTCTCCCAGCGTTGTAAACCATAACTCTCCCTCTGTATCACGCTTGGTATGGCTTATCTTTTTTCCGGCAAGAAATTGCTCCCCTATTTTATTGTTAACCGAATCCACTTCAAATGCACCCCCCGTTGTGGTAAAAAAACTGATATAAGAACCATGCCTGTTCCTTTCCAGGCTCACAACCCCTTTATTCCATTGCACCCAT
>JAXLUF010000004.1:352500-366011 GCA_046329685.1 Ferruginibacter sp. | reverse complement strand
GTGATATATATGGAAGGCTATATTGGTGATGCCCTTTTTTTAGGGTCCAGCCGTGAGGTTGATTTTTCATCATTCAAAGGCGATACCGCAGAAGTTAAAGTGTGTTTTAAACCGGGTATGTTGCTGGAGAGTGAACTTCCGTATGTCCCTGACTAACTTTATTTTCTGCAAATGGCGGCGCAAACAAAAGCACTGCCTTATAAATTCAGCATTTCCTTCGTCAGTTCATTATTTACTGTTCTCCAGATATGAAGCGGATTGGCATTCTGTAATGCAGCCGGCAGCAAACCATCCGGCCAGTTTTGAAAAGCTACCGGCCTGGCAAAGCGTTTGATGCCATCAGCACCCACCGAACTGAAGCGGGCATCCGTAGTGGCCGGGAAGGGGCCGCCATGCTGCATACTCAGGCATACTTCCACACCTGTGGGAACACCATTAATAATAAAACGGCCACAGATATTTTTTATATGCTCCACCAATATTTCATTGGCAGCCAACTCTGCAGACGTAGCCATCAGGGTGGCGGTCAGCTGGCCTTCGATTGTGGCGGCAACAGCATTCATTTCCTGGATGCTGCTGCATTTTATCAGCAGAGAATAAGGGCCAAACACTTCCTGGTGCAGCAGCGGATTTTGTAAAAAAGTACTGGCACTGGTAAGCGACAGGGTGGGAACGGCGCAATCATTTTTCAATCCGCTTCCCGTACCGGAATCTGCAGACAGCAGGGTTACTCCCTTCTGCTCCAGTGCCTGTTCCCGTTTTGCAGCATAGGCTTTGCTGATCCCGGGATGCAGCATTTTGCCAGGGACTATTGCATTCATTTCTTCAGCCAGGAGGGCGGCGAAATTTTCAAGCGCTTCGCTTTCGATACCAATCAGCAGGCCGGGGTTGGTACAAAACTGACCCGTACCCAAAGTAATGGAACCCGCATACATTTTTGCAATGGCGGCTGTTTCTGCTTTTAATTTTTCCGGTAAAAGAAAAACAGGGTTCACACTGCCCATCTCTGCAAAGACCGGAATAGGTTGACGGCGCTGATTGCCCCAATCGAATAATTGTTTACCGCCGGCATAAGAGCCCGTAAAGCCAACGGCACGGGTATGCGGGTGCATTACCAGTTCCCTGCCTGTTTCAAATCCGGCGCCATATACATGCGCAAAAATGCCGTCGGGCATGTTACAGCTTTTTACAGCTTTTTCAATAGCCCCGGCTACAATGGCAGAGGTTTGCGGATGGGCAGGATGGGCTTTTACCACAACCGGGCAACCGGCTGCAAATGCACAGGCCGTATCTCCTCCGACCGTGGAATAGGCAAAGGGAAAATTGCTGGCGCCAAAAACCACAACGGGGCCGAGCGGCACGAGCATTTTCCGGAGATCGGGTTTGGGAGGATTTTTATCCGGAATAGCGGTATCAATTCTTGCTTCCAGCCAATCGCCTCTTTCGCACGCTTCGGCATAACTGTTCAGCTGAAAAATGGTACGGGCTCTTTCTCCCCGCAGGCGGGCTTCGGGAAGATGGGTTTCCTGCATCGCCGTTTCAATCAGCGCATCACCACAATTTTCAAGTTCGAGCGCAATGGTCTTCATAAAATGCGCCCGTTCCTGCAGGGGCATGTTACGGTAAATCATAAAAGCGTCCCAGGATTTTTGCATTACCCGGTCTATTTCTTCAGGTGTGGCGTCGTTGAACATGCAGTGGTGGCGGTTCGGTTTAAATTAATATTGTTTTATAAAGCGGGCCGGCTGGCGATTCCGGTATTGATAATATCCAGCACTCTTTCTCTTTCTTCGCCGGCAAGCGTGAGTCGCGGGGCCCGCACGTATTCCGATCCGATACCGGTTTGCGCTGTTGCCAGTTTGATATACTGCACCAGTTTGGGATGAATATCCAGTTCGAGCAGGGGCATAAACCAGCGGTATATTTTTGTAGCTTCTGCAATGCGGCCTTCTTTCACCAGTTTGTATATGGCCACCGTTTCAGCAGGAAAAGCACAAACCAGACCGGCCACCCATCCATCGGCCCCCAGGCAGATTTCTTCCATGGCAAGGGTATCCACGCCGCAAAGAATTTTAAAGCGGTCGCCAAAACGGTTCCGCAGCCGGGTTACATTGGTAACATCACGGGTGGATTCTTTAATGGCGTTGATATTGTCGCAGGCGGCCAGTTCGGCAAACATATCCAGTGTTACTTCAATTTTATAATCCACCGGGTTATTATAGATCATTACGGGCAGATCGGTACTGCCGGCAATCGTTGTAAAATAGGTAACCGTTTCACGATGGTCCGATTTATACCGCATCGGGGGTAGCAGCATCAGTCCATCGGCGCCCCAGGCTTTTGCATGGGCGGCCTGCTGCAAAGCTTCGCGGGTGGCGCCTTCTGCGATATTGAGGATAACCGGTACCCGGCCGGCACATTTTTCAATGGCAAATTTTACCAGGGTTTCCTTTTCTGCGGTGGATAAAACACTGGCTTCCCCGAGGGTGCCTCCCAGTATGATACCTTCCACACCTGCCGCCAGCTGGGCGTTGAGATTTTTTTCGAATAAAGGAAGATCCAGTTCGTCCGCAGCAGTAAAGGGAGTGGTAAGTGCGGGATAGATACCTGTCCAGTTAACGGGCATATGTTTTGATTTTTACTGCAAACTACGAAAGCGGCGTTAATAATCGGTAATGCTGCAGAAGTATCTGTTAAGGAATCTGTATAATCACGGGCATAAAAAAACCTCCCGGAAAGGGAGGTGAACTTAAAACTAATAACTTAAAACTTATAGCTTTTTTAGTACCACGTACGGGATTCGAACCCGTGATTCCTCCGTGAAAGGGAGGCGTCTTAACCCCTTGACCAACGCGGCATTTCCTGTAAAGGACGGCAAAGATAATAAGTGTGGACGCTCCGGCCAAATATTTTAAGAATTTGGTGCAAAATATTCCCTTTTTATGTTTGCCGTATACTGTACTTTTGCACCGCTATTCCGGGTCGTCCGGAACATTATTTATCATTTTAATTGAAATTATTATGAGCACAGTAAAAGTTGCCATTAACGGATTCGGTCGCATCGGCCGCCTCGTTTTTCGCCAGATTTATAACATGCAGGGGATTGATGTTGTGGCGATCAATGATTTAACCAGTCCTAAGGTACTGGCCCACCTGCTGAAGTATGACAGCGCCCAGGGCCGTTTCGACCAGCAGGTGACTTCTACCGACAATGCCATCCTGGTAAACGGTCATGAAATCAAAATATATGCACAGAAAGATCCTGCCCAGATTCCCTGGGGACAGCATGATGTGGATGTGGTGATCGAAAGCACCGGCTTCTTCACTGATAAAGCCAAGGCCGAAGCCCACCTCACCGCCGGTGCCAAACGCGTGGTGATCTCTGCCCCCGCCACCGGCGATCTGAAAACCGTTGTTTTCAATGTTAACCACAGCATCCTGGATGGCAGCGAAACCATCATCAGCTGCGCCAGCTGCACCACCAACTGCCTGGCGCCGATGGCAAAAACCCTCAACGATAACTTCGGTATCGTAACGGGCCTGATGAGCACCATCCACGCCTATACCAACGACCAGAACACCCTCGACGCCCCGCACGCCAAAGGCGATCTGCGCAGGGCCAGGGCTGCGGCTTCCAATATCGTTCCCAATTCAACCGGCGCTGCCAAAGCCATTGGCCTGGTACTGCCCGAACTGAAGGGTAAACTGGATGGCGGTGCCCAGCGGGTACCCGTGATCACGGGTTCGGTTACTGAACTGTATACTTTCCTCGAGAAACCGGCTACCGTTGAACAAATCAATGCTGCCATGAAAGCCGCCAGCAATGAAAGCTTTGGTTATACAGAAGACGAGATCGTAAGCAGCGATGTAATCGGCATCACTTATGGTTCATTGTTTGATGCCACCCAAACCAAGGTGCAGACAATGGGTGATAAGCAAATGGTGAAAACCGTAAGCTGGTACGATAACGAAATGAGCTACGTATCGCAGCTGGTGCGTACCGTACATCATTTCGCTTCCTTGATAAAGTAATTTTGAGACAAGCGGGGTGCCGCTAGCAACCGGCCGGCCGGCAGGTTGTGTCACTCACTTGTACGGCCTATCTTTATTCATCTTTTTTAAACCGCAGGGAAATGCGTAAACAGGGATAATATCATTCGCTTGGCGATATCTCTGCTGCTCTTTTCTCTGCGGTTTTGTAGTTAAAACATACTTCTATGAGCAAATTTTCTGAGTACAATTTTAAGGGTAAAAAAGCCCTGGTACGGGTGGATTTTAATGTACCCCTCGACGATCAGTTCAATATCACCGATGATACCCGCATGCGGGCCACCCTGCCCACCATCAATAAAATACTGGCCGATGGCGGCAGTGTAATCCTGATGAGCCACCTGGGACGTCCCAAAGATGGTCCCACCGATAAATACTCGCTGAAGCATCTCATCAAACATCTGTACGAACTGCTGGGCAGTCAGCCCCATGTTTATTTTGCTGATGACTGTATTGGCGAGCAGGCCTCTCTTACGGCTTCCATGCTGAAAGGCGGCGAAGTGCTGCTGCTCGAAAATCTTCGTTTTTATAAAGAAGAAGAAAAAGGCGATGCGGCCTTTGCCGAAAAACTCAGTAAGCTGGGTGATGTATATGTTAACGATGCCTTTGGTACCGCACACCGGGCCCATGCCTCCACAGCAGTGATTGCACAGTTTTTCCCGGCCGGCAATAAAATGTTCGGATTACTGATGGAAGCAGAAGTAACCAATGCCGAAAAAGTGCTGCACAATGCCGAGAAGCCCTTTACGGCCATTATGGGAGGTGCCAAAGTTTCGGATAAGATCCTGCTTATTGAAAACCTTCTGCAACGGGCAGATAATATAATCATCGGCGGCGGGATGGCTTATACCTTCTGGAAAGCACAGGGTAAAATCGTGGGTAATTCACTGGTGGAAGAAGACCGCCTGGCCCTGGCAGTGGAACTGTTACAGAAGGCCAAAGACAAAGGCGTCAATATCTGCTTACCCATGGACAGCACCATTGCCGATAAATTTGCCGCTGATGCCACTACCACCAATTGCGAAAGCTATGGAATTCCCGACGGCTGGATGGGGCTGGATATAGGTAAAAAAGCCATTGCCGATTTCTCGGAAGTGATCATGAAGAGCAAAACCATCCTCTGGAACGGCCCGATGGGTGTTTTCGAGATGGAAAAATTCCAGGAAGGAACAAAAGCGATTGCCCGGGCGGTAGCGGCTGCAACGGAGAAGGGCGCTTTCAGCCTCGTGGGCGGCGGTGACAGTGTGGCGGCCGTAAACCAGTTCGGTCTGGCCGATAAGGTCAGCTACGTGAGCACGGGCGGCGGCGCCATGCTGGAATACTTTGAAGGGAAGGAACTTCCGGGTATCAAAGCGATTAAGGAATAATAATTGCTTACGCCCCCCTCAGCAGGAAGGGGTTTGGGGAGAAGGCCGAAATGCTTTAACAGTTTCTTACGGTTACCATCAGGCCTGTGGGGAATTAATACTATTAAATCAAAAAGAATATTATATTTAGTACCTAAACTCTAAAAAATACAATTATGAAACGCACAGGTTTGCTCGTTTTTTTAGGCATATTGGTTATCCTCATCTTCTGGGGATGCAATGGCTATAATGGTCTGGTTAAACAGGACGAAAATGTAAAAAAAGCCTGGAACAATGTTCAGACAGAATACCAGAACCGTTCCGACCTGGTTGGTAACCTTGTTAATACGGTAAAGGGTGCCGCTAATTTCGAACAGAATACGCTTACGGCACTGGTGGAAGCCAGGGCCAAAGCCACCAGCGTTAATTTCACAGCCGATAATCTCACCCCCGAGAATATTGCCAAATTTCAGGATGCCCAAAGCCAGATGAGCGGCGCCCTCAGTCGCCTGCTGGCCGTAGTGGAAAACTATCCCGATCTGAAAGCCACCCAGAACTTCACGCAGTTACAGGGACAGCTGGAATCGATTGAAAACAAGATCAAAAATTCACGCAAGGAATTCAATGATGCCGTGAATGATTATAATGTGAAAGTCCGCTCTTTCCCGATGAATATTCTCGGCGGTATGTTTGGTTTCCATGCCAAAGAAGGTTTCAAAGCCGATGCCGGTGCTGAGAAAAAAGTAGATGTGAATTTCGATGACATGAATAAAAAGAAATAAGCGGTGAATAAAAAAAGAACTCCTCTTTTTATTGCATTGGCTGCGCTGGCCGCGATCCTGCTGTATTTTATCAGCACGTATAACGGCCTGGTGAAGAAGGAAGAAAAAGTTAAACTCCAGTGGAATGAGGTACAGAATGCCTACCAGCGCAGGCTGAACCTCATTCCCAGCCTGGTGAATGTAGTGAAGGGGCTGGCGAATTATGAACAAACCACCCTTCAGCAAATCGCTGAAGCCAGGGCCAAAGCGGCATCGGTAACGGTTTCGGGGAATGAAATTTCGGCCGATACCTACAACCAGCAAACCACGGCCCAGGATAACCTCGCCATCGCCACCAATAACCTGATCATTTCTATCGAAAAATATCCTTCTCTCAAAGGCACTTCCGCTTTTTCTGACCTGCAGACACAATTGGAAGGAACCGAGCGGCGCATTAAAGTGGCCCGCAAGGATTTTAACGGGGCGGTGGCAGCGTATAATAATGCTGTTCGCCGTTTTCCCTCCAGCCTGGTGGCAGGCATCACCGGATTTAAAGTGAAAGAAGGCTTCCAGGCAGATGCCGGTGCCGATAAATCAACTGAAATTAAATTCTGATGGGACTGTTTCCTTTTTTCAGACGGAAAAAATTTTTCACCCCTGCCGAGCAGGAGCGGATGGTGGAAGCCATCCGGGCGGCAGAAAAGGAAACCAGCGGCGAAATAAGGGTATATATTGAAAGCAAAAACCCGATGGTGAACCCGGTCGACAGGGCTGCCCAGGTTTTTTATAAACTGCAGATGCAGCACACCGAACACCGCAACGGGGTGCTGTTGTATATCGCCACCCAACACCGCGAACTGGCTCTTTTCGGCGATGAAGGCATTTACAAAGCCACCGGCGCCGGATACTGGGATACGGCCGTGAAAAACATGATCAGCCGGTTCAACGGAGATGATATCTGTGAGGGAGTGGTGCAGTGCATCCGCCAGGTGGGCGAAACCCTGAAAGTGAAATTTCCCTACATGCCTAAAGAAGATAAAAATGAGTTGCCCGACGAGATAGTTTTTGGCGATTAAATGCCGCAACGCTTGCCCATGAACCTTATCAAAAAAATATTAGTACTGGTTTTCCTGCTCACAGGACTGACGGTTGTTGCCCAGCAGATACCCGATCCGCCGCAACCGCCCAAACTGGTAAACGATTTTACCAACACGCTGACCCCCGACCAGGAACAGGCGCTGGAACGCAAACTGGTGGCTTTTGATGACAGCACCTCCACGCAGATTGCTGTAGTGATTGTGGCTACCACCGGGGGAAAGGAAGTGGACGAATACAATCTCGAACTTTTCCGTAAATGGGGCGTGGGAGGCAAAGCACACAACAATGGAGTAGTGCTGCTGATTGCCAAAGATGATCACAAACTGAATATTACCACCGGTTACGGAGCCGAAGGCGCCCTGCCGGATATCACCTGCCGGCATATAATCGACCAGGAGATCGTTCCCCGTTTCCGAGGCGGCGATTTTTATCATGGCATTGATGCCGGTACGGATGCCATCATCCAGGCCTTAAAGGGCGAATACAAAGCCCCTGAGGGCTATAACCAGCGGAATGCTGCCAAATCCGGCTGGAAAATCCTGTTCGTTATTTTTATCATCATCCTCCTGCTTATCATCAGCGGCCGCAAGGGCGGAGGCGGTTCGTTTATGAGCCGCCGGGGATTCACCGCCTGGACAATTGCCAACCTGCTTAACAATAGCGGGGGTGGCTGGAGCGGAGGCGGTGGAGGAGGAGGCTGGAGTGGCGGCGGTGGCGGTTTCGGCGGTTTTGGCGGCGGCAGCTCAGGGGGCGGTGGCGCCAGTGGCAGCTGGTAAGGAATGGCATTGCTTCGCAACAAATACATGATCTCTCATCATGTCTTCATTATTTAAACGGGACAACTTTTTTTCCGCTGCTGAAAAGGAACGGATCGTTGAAGCGATCCGGCAGGCAGAGCTGCAAACCAGCGGTGAGATACGCGTTTTTGTGGAAAGGAAAAACCCGATGGTGGATCCGGTTGACCGGGCCCGCCAGGTGTTTCACAAATTAAAAATGGAGCATACCCGGCAACGGAACGGGGTATTACTCTACATAGCCGTGAAGCACCACGAACTGGCTCTCTACGGTGATACCGGCATTCACGAAAAAGTGGGAGCCGGCTACTGGAAAACGGCTATCGCTAACATCATTCAGCATTTTAAAGAAAACAACCTGGCGGAGGCGATCGTAAAAAGTATCCGTGCGGCTGGAGACACCCTTAAAGAAAAATTTCCCTACGATCATACAACGGATAAAAATGAACTGCCGGGCGATATCGTTTTCGGAGAATAAAACCGCATGCACCAGCTAAAAAAAATATGGCTCTGCCTGTTCCTCCTAACCGGCTTGCTGGCGCAGGCACAGCAGATACCTCCTTCACCACAGCCACCCCGCCTGGTAACTGATTATACCAATACCCTCACCGGCGATCAGCGGGATGCCCTGGAAGATAAACTGGTGCTGTTTGACGACAGCACCTCCACGCAGGTGGCGGTGGTAATTGTGAATACCACCGGCGACAGGGCCATAGAAGATTATGCACTGGAGCTGTTCCGCAGCTGGGGAATCGGCAATAAGAAAACGAACAACGGGGTTTTGTTATTGATTACCCGGAATGATCATAAACTGAATATCACCACCGGTTATGGCCTCGAGGGGGCACTTCCGGATATCACCTGCAAACATATCATAGATGAAGTCATCGTGCCGCGTTTTAAAGGAGATGATTATTATGCGGGTATTGATGAGGGAACGGATGCCATTATGCAGGCCACCCGCGGCGAGTACACCGCCCCGGAAGGCTATGCCGTATCAAGACACGAGTATCCCCTCTGGCAACGGATACTCTTCTGGATCGTGGGAATTATAGTACTGTTTATTCTTATTAAAACGGGCCTGATCTGGCCCATTCTGCGCATCGCCACTTCGATTGTTTTCAGTGGAGGAGGCAGCAGCAGCGGTGGCAGCAGCTTTGGCGGCTTTGGGGGTGGCAGCTCCGGCGGAGGCGGTGCCAGCGGCAGCTGGTAATGAAAAAGCCGGGGCAAACACCCCGGCTTTTTTATGGTGAAATGGCAGGTAAAAGAGTAGCGTGCGATCAACGGTCGATGATCAACCCGCTTACACGCAGGTTTTTACTTCATTCCATTTTTAATGTACTCTTCAATCTCGGCTCCCTTCGCCTTACCCAGCTTATCAAAGGCGCCTTTGAAAACAGGATCTGTAAAGCCGCGGTATTGTTCGGGAATCAGGTTCCTGAATTTCAATATGGCATCAATGCCTTTTTTCACATTGGCGATATTGCTGATTTTTTCCAGATAGCCGGTAAAGGGTTCAATCATGTTCAGTTTTGATTCACTCGGGGGGGCATCATCAAAATTTTTCAGTACAAAATCAAAATCAGCTTCTGTTCCGCTGGAAATAATAATATCTCCCACAACTTCACCCAGGTCGCCTTTAGCATCAGCGCTGTATTTTTTTGCTAATGCATAGGCATTCGAAGGCTCCAGTTTATTAAGGCCTTTCAGGGCAGCAGCAGCAACACTGTAAGAAGAATCATTCAGGTTCTTCTTGTAAAGGGCGGCATATTTGCTGTCTTCCGTGGCTGCCAGCAGGGAAAGGGCGGCTGCTTTGGTACGGCGGTCTTTTTCCGTTTCACCGATATACTGGGCGCTGGCCAGCACATCCGCATCCTTGGCCATTTTTGAGGCGGCCAGTTTTTCGAGCGTGCTGCGGCGCAGGGGTGCATACTTGTCTTTCAGGCCCAGGCTCAGTTCCTTCATACTTTTTTTGGCAAAATAATCGAGCGCTTCCTTGCGGTCAACATACAACGGCGCATGGCTGTACTGGAAAATATAATTATCAGCCGTCTTATTATCCGTCTTTGCCCAGAGCATTACTTTATCGGCATCCACATTAATCAGGTCGGGGTGCTTGGTATAATTGAAAGTAAATGTATCAATCTTATTCTCTACCCAAACTTTATAGCGTTGTTTGCTGTCGCCATTATATACATCAATCGCCAGCGGCAGGCGGAAAACCTTACCGGTTTTCTGCGTTTGTTCAATAATCACAGAAGCTTTACCGGCGGCATCATCATAGAGATAATCGATTTTCACCATCGGGTGGCCGCTGCCATAGAACCACTGGTTCCAGAACCAGTTCAGATCCTGACCCGTCACTTCTTCAAAGGCAAGCCGCATCTGCCCGGACTCGCCGGGTTTGAATTTATTGGTGGTGAGATATGTGTTCAGCGATTTGAAATAGGCATCATCACCCACATAGTTGCGCAGCATATGATGCACGCGTCCGCCTTTCTGGTAGCTCACCAGGTCAAACACATCTTCCTTATCGGCATAGTAAAAACGTACCAGGTCTTTTTTGGCTTCATTCGGATTGGAAAGGTATTGCTGCAGCCCCTGCTGGTTTTCTTCATCACCGGCATCCTTGCCGTGCTTGTATTCCATCCAGAGTGTCTGGCTGTAATCAGCCATTGATTCATTCACGGTGATATTGCTCCAGCTTTCGCAGGTTACCAGGTCGCCAAACCACTGGTGAAAAAGTTCATGGCAGATTACGGTTTCCCAGCTGTTTCCATCCGTGAGCTGACGGGCATTCTGGTAGGCGCTTTCCTGGTGCAGTGTGGAAGTGGTATTTTCCATGGCACCGCTTACATAATCACGGCCCACGATCTGGTCATATTTCTGCCAGGGATATTCAACTCCCAGCTTCTCAGAGTAAAATTTCATCATCTCGGGCGTATAGCCAAAAACGCCCCGGGCATACGGAGCCTGGTCTTTTTCAACATAATAGGCCACTTCCTTTCCCTTATAGCTGTCTTTGATGATGGCATAATCACCCACGCCCATGAAAAACAGGTAGGGCGCATGGGGCAGATCCATCTTCCAGTAGTCGGTACGGGTACCATCATTATTTTTTTTCTGGCTGATGAGTAAACCATTGCTCAGGGTTACGTATTTATCCGGAACCGTCATGTAAATCTCATCCGTTGTTTTCTGGTTGGGCTTGTCGATAGTAGGCATCCATACGCTGTTGGCTTCTGTTTCACCCTGTGTCCAGATCTGGGTGGGCTTATCCTTTTCCTCCCCTTTCGGGTTAATAAAATACAGGCCCTTGGCATCATTGATGGCAGCACTGCCCTTTACTTTCACTTCATTGGGCTTGCTGATATAATCAATGTAAAGTGTGTAATTATCGGCTGCCGTATATGTTTTGCCCAGTTGGATGCGCAGTTGCCAGCCATCGTAGTTATACTTCAGCGGCGTTTTACTGTTACCGTTCACCAGGGAGATTTCCTTTATCTCCATGCCTTTGGCATCGAGCGTCAGCGAATCGGTGGGGTAAAAATGGGGCTTTAGGGTTAGCCATTCTTTACCATACATCCAGGCTTTGTCGTAATCAAAGCGTACATCCAGCTTGGTATGTACCAGGTCATTGATTCGGGTGGCGGAGGCCCGGTATATTTTTTTCCAGGAAGTATCCTGGGGCTGCTGGCCGGGCTGCGCCATTGTGTAAAGGGGGCCTGCCGCCAGCGCAAGCAGGAAAAGGAGCTTTTTCATTAACGAGTGTTTAGGTTACAAAAATAGCAGGCGATATTTTAAAAAGGAGCCAATTTTTATATAAATGGTAAATGAGCGAATTTGATTAGCTTTGTTGGAAAGCACCGGCAACGCATGAAACACGTATTGGCTTTGGCTCTTACCCTGGTAACCCTTTCGGTGGCAGCCCAGCAAAAACACTTTATTTATATACAGTCCGACAACCAGCAGCCCTTTTACGTAAAACTCGATAAAAAGATCATGAGTTCCACCACGGCCGGGTATATTATCATCCCCAAACTGGTGGCCGGGCCTTATAATTTCACCATCGGCTTTCCTAAAAACGAATGGCCCGAGCAAAAAGTTACATGCCAGGTAACGGAAACGGATGCCGGCTATATACTTAAGAATTTTGGGGAGAAGGGCTGGGGGCTCTTCAATTTCCAGACAATGGACCTGCTGATGGCCAATAACGACAGCCGCCAGGACCCCGCCCAGCAAAACCAGGATGCCTTTGCCAGCACCCTCTCGAATGTGGTGAACGACCCCTCCATCAAAACCTCCGCAGCCGAAACCGCCAGTGAAAAGGAGAAAACCCGTAAGACTGAGGAAAAACAGACCGCTGAACCTGTAAAAGAGTCCGTTGCGGTGCAGCCAGACAAGGAAACAAACGCTGCCAAACCTGCTAAAGAAAAGAAGACCGATACCAAACAAAAAACAGCCGATACAAAGGCCCCGGCCAGGCCCGCTATCAGGAGGATCAGGGAAAACCTGTCGGCCGACAGCGCCAGTTTCGTTTATGTAGATAATTCCAAAGGGGGCCGCGATACGATTGATGTGATCATTCCGGCTACCGCCGTTAGTACAACACCGGCCGAAATTCCTGTTAAGCAGCCCCTGGAGACGGTTAGTGTCCCGGTAGTTAAATCGGATCCTGTAGTACAGGCTCCGGCCCTAACAAAACCTGCAAATCAGGTTACGGATGAACCGGAAGCACCTAATAAAGTTGTGATCACCAGCACACCGGTAACAGATACCATCGCCGGCCTCGGTGCCAGGCCCCTGACCGGGAATGAGCAGAATACGGTGGTGAATGAACCGGCCAGGGTATCCGACAGCAGCACGTTTAGCCGGGAAATCATAAACGCACCCCTGATCAGTGATCCTGCTGTGCGGATCGATTCCACTGCTGCTCCGTCAGCCATAACAAAAACGCCGAAGCAGAAAAAGCAAAAGACAAAAAAGAAAAATGAAGAAGCGCCTGCTGAAATACCAGCGGTTGTTAAAAATGTTCCCGGTGCCGTGGTGGATACGGCCCTGGCTCAAACACCCCCGGTTATGGAGGAGGCAGCAGAAAAAAATGCCGCTAAGGAAGTCACTAAACCCGTGCTGAACGAAGAGCAGCCAAAGGCTTCGGGACCCGTTAAAAAATCACGTAAAAAGAAGGAAGATAAAAAGCAGCCGGAAGAACTGGTGCAGGAACCTGCCGTAAAGCAGCCCGGTGAAACGGTTATATCCACGCCCGTTACCCAAACAACCCCTGCCATGGATACGGTTTCGAATATGGTAACTGTGAACACGCAGCCGGTTCCGGTACAAAAAATGGAAACACCGGCAGCCCCGGTTCTGATTACAAACCCGGGGCCTGATAGTGTTGCCATCCTGAAGCAGGCCTATGACTCCCTGCAGCGGGTGATGGTTCATATGGCCGATTCGCTCAA
>JAXLUF010000004.1:0-347500 GCA_046329685.1 Ferruginibacter sp. | reverse complement strand
ATTTAAAGAGTGCGTAACAGCTCACTGGTCGAGAGGTCCCGCACGGAAAATGATCGGGTATCAAACTACGAACCGAAGTTCTAAGATTGTACTTGTACAATCGGTAGGGGAGCATTGAAATCTGCTGCGAAGGTGTCTGGCGATGGATGCTGGAGCGATTTCAAAAGAAAATGTAGGTATAAGTAGCGATAAAAGTAGTGAAAAACTACTTCGCCGTAAGTCCAAGGTTTCCTGATCAATGTTAATCAGATCAGGGTTAGTCGGGTCCTTAGGGAAAGCCGAAAGGCGCACCTGATGGAAAGTTGGTTAATATTCCAACACTTGCTTTTGTTTCGATGGGGTGACGGGGTAGTGAAAGATCCGCCTGGTTACGGAATACCAGGTTAAAGCGTGTAGATATATTTTTTGTAGGCAAATCCGCAGAGAATGTCGAACTTGATAGTACCATAAAGCTTCGGCCGCATGGATAGTGATCCTAATCAAACCTCCGAGAAAAACCTCTAAGGCTAGGCAGAAGCAACCCGTACCGTAATCCGACACAGGTGGACGAGATGAATATTCTAAGGCGCTCGGGTGAGCCGTGGAGAAGGAACTAGGCAAATTGACGCTGTAACTTCGGGATAAAGCGTACCAGCTTCGGCTGGTCTCAGTAAAATGGTTCAACCAACTGTTTAGCAAAAACACAGGGCCCTGCAAAATCGAAAGATGACGTATAGAGCCTGATACCTGCCCGGTGCTGGAAGGTTAAGGAAGGATGTTCGGCGCAAGCCAAAGCTTCTGACTGAAGCCCCAGTAAACGGCGGCCGTAACTATAACGGTCCTAAGGTAGCGAAATTCCTTGTCGGGTAAGTTCCGACCTGCACGAATGGTCTAATGAGTTGAACACTGTCTCCTCCACGAGCCCGGTGAAATTGTAGTATCGGTGAAGATGCCGGTTACCCGTCACGGGACGGAAAGACCCCATGAACCTTCACTACAACTTTGCATTGATTTTGAATTTTTGATGTGTAGGATAGTTGGGAGACTTTGAAGTGGTGTCGCCAGGCATCATGGAGTCGGCGTTGAAATACCAACCTTTTTATATTTAGGTCCTAATCCCTGGAAAGAGGGAGACAGTGCATGGTGGGTAGTTTGACTGGGGTGGTCGCCTCCGAAAGAGTAACGGAGGCTTGCAAAGGTACCCTCAGTGCCGTTGGTAACCGTACGCAGAGCGTATTAGTATAAGGGTGCTTGACTGTGAGACTTACAAGTCGAGCAGGGACGAAAGTCGGCTAAAGTGATCCGGCGGTTCTGTATGGAAGGGCCATCGCTCAAAGGATAAAAGGTACTCCGGGGATAACAGGCTGATCTCCCCCAAGAGCTCATATCGACGGGGAGGTTTGGCACCTCGATGTCGGCTCGTCACATCCTGGGGCTGGAGAAGGTCCCAAGGGTTCGGCTGTTCGCCGATTAAAGTGGCACGTGAACTGGGTTCAGAACGTCGCAAGACAGTTCGGTCCCTATCTGTGATGGGCGCTAGTAAATTGAGAGGACATGACCTTAGTACGAGAGGACCGGGTCGTACACACCGCTGGTGTATCTGTTGTGCCGCCAGGTGCAATGCAGAGTAGCTATGTGTGGCCAGGATAAACGCTGAAAGCATCTAAGCGTGAAACCTTCCTTAAGATGAGTTTACTTTTAAGGGTCGTCAAAGACTATGACGTTGATAGGCTATAGGTATAAAGGTGGTAACATCAAAGCCGAGTAGTACTAATTGCCCGTAAGCTTTATTTTTTTACTTTTCTAAAAAGTATTCCTCACTCTGTTATTGCTTACCCAATATGTCACCTTATTAAGCGGTGAGCTAACAGCTATCAGCTATTAGCTAACAGCCATCTTCTTATGGTGGTTTTACCGAGGGTGTTCACCTCTTCCCATTCCGAACAGAGAAGTTAAGCCCCTCATGGCCGATGGTACTGCACCAAAATGCGGGAGAGTAGGTAGCTGCCATATTCATTGAAAAAGCCTTTCAGGAAACTGAGAGGCTTTTTTCATATATGCCTTTCAGCGATTAATAATGTTAGCCGGACCCAAAAAATGAGCAGCCCCGGCGGCCGGTAATTCTGCACCAATATGCGGGAAGAGAAGGTAGCTGCTATACCTGCCTGCCCGCAAGAGTATTGAAATGCCTATCAGCATCCTTTTTTTTGCTTTACCTTCTCTTTGAAACCCGCTGAAAATGTATTCCGCTATCACATAAAATTTTCATTGACTCCAGGCAATCTTATTCTTACCTTCTTTTACTTTGCCGCTAAAAATGACAATTCACGAATCGGCAATCCAACAAGTGACCGGGTATGAAGATTTTTACCAGCGGCTCATCCGAAAAATGGAAATCAATGGCCTCGCCACCAGTACGCAAAAAAACTACAGCCGCTCATTGGCTTCTATGGCCATCCATTTTAAACAGCTTCCCATCACCCTCTCGCAAGACCAACTGGAGGAATATTTGTACAAGCTCCGGAAAGCTAGTGCCGGCAGCTCTTTTAACAGCTTTAAATTTGCCATCTGCGCCCTTCAGTTCGTTTTCAGAAATTTTGATCTTCCCGGGTACACAATAAAACTTCCGCCGGTTAAACAACGCAGAAAACTTCCGGTTGTACTCAGCCGTCAGGAAATCACAGCCCTGATGAATGTGTCCTCTCACCTGAAACAACGGGTTATGATTGCACTGCTTTATGGATGCGGACTCCGGTGTGGAGAATTACGGAACCTCAAACTCGCCGACGTGGATCTTGACAGGAGTATGCTTTTTATCCGCCAGGCTAAAGGTAAAAAAGACCGGTATATACCGCTGGGGAATACGCTTACCAATATCCTGGCAAAATATATCCGGATTGAAAAACCAGGGGAATGGCTTTTTACCGGGAAAAATAAGAGAGGACCTCTGCCTGCCCGGCATGCCTTTGCCAGTTCAATCAGGCAACGGAGTATTCAATCACTCATTAAACAAACAGCCCGGAAGGCCGGGATTGTAAAGAATATTAATGTGCACAGCCTGCGGCATACTTATGCCACCCACCTGCTCGAAGATGGGGTGGATATTCTTACCATCCGGGAACTGCTGGGCCATGCACATATCAGTACCACCCTGGTTTATCTGCATGTGGCCCAGGTAACCGAGCAGCCCCTGCATAGCCCGCTGGATAAGCTCAGCGGACTGAAAATTATTGGCTATGTTCAGACGGCATTTTCATTTGGGGAATGATCGGGAGAAATTTTTTTCTCAATACGACGGTCGGGGATAAACCAGATACAGGCCACCAGGATATAACTGCCGAGTCCTAACCAGGGATGTACAAATGAAAGACCAATACCCAGCCCATAGATAAGAACGGAGAGAACGCCCTTGCGGTCGCTGCCCAGGGCCCTCCCGATCGTGGATTCCTTACCGTGAATATTGATAAGACAATGCGCCAGCATATAATAAGCGATACCCGCCATCAGGGATACAAAGCCATAAGCTGCAACGGGCCAGGTTGTGAAATGATTCTCGCCCATCCAGGCAGTGGCAAAAGGAAACAACGAAAGCCAGAAAAGCAGGTGCAGGTTGGCCCAAAGGACGCTGCCGTTTACCCGGTGCACCGCATGCAGCATATGGTGATGATTATTCCAGTATATACCAATATTGATGAAGCTGAGAATATAACTCAGCAATACAGGGATCAGTGGTTGCAGCGCTTTCATATCTTCACCATGGGGTACTTTCAGCTCCAGTACCATGATCGTGATAATAATGGCTAACACTCCGTCACTGAATGCTTCTAACCGGCCTTTTCCCATAACAATAGTATAGTTTTAGATAATGAAATTACAAAATTGATTGGTTATTTTTATTGCTGGTCATGATTACCCGCAACGACACGATCTGCAACATTGCCATATTGGTGAACCCGCTTTCGGGACATACGCATGCTGCAGCAATCAGCCGGCAACTGCATCAGCTGTTGCAGGCCCGGCAAATCCCGCATGGGATATTTATCCGCAACTGGCCGGTAGTATTGGATGCATTCAGCGATATATGGATTATTGGCGGCGACGGCACCCTGAATTATTTTATCAATCATTATCCTGATACCCGGCAGCCACTCTCGATTTTTAAAGGGGGCACAGGAAATGATTTTGCCTGGAAATTATATGGGAATGCCGGTGTGGAGGAACAGGTGGAAATTATCCTGCAATCGCCGCCACGAAAAGTTGATGCCATCTGCTGCAATGATAAATTATATATCAACAGTATGGGCATCGGTTTTGATGGAGAGATTATTCACGCCATCCGTACCATCCGCCGGCTGGGCGGGTACACCGGCTACCTGCTTGCGGTGATCCGTAACATCTTCCGGTTCAGGGAAAAACTTTACAATATTAGCTGGGGCAATGAAAAGCTGGAGGGAAAATTCCTGTTGCTGAATATCAACAACTCAACCCGAACGGGTGGTGGTTTTCTGATTAGTCCGCATGCAAAAATTGATGACGGTAAGGCCGACCTGGTTATTTGTGATCCGCTCAGTGTACCAAAACGATTGCGCTATCTGCCTGTAATGCAGAAAGGCCGGCACCTGTCCTTACCCTTTATTCACTATCAGCAGCTGCCCGAATTAGCGATCATCACGCCCACAAGTGTATATGCACATGCGGATGGAGAATTACTGGAGGGAAACAGTTTTGTTTTCAGGGTGTTGCCCGCTCAATTCAGTTTCCGGTACAGATAAAAAAAAATCCCTCCGGGAAGAAGGGATTTAAAAAATTATATCCTGGTTAAATTAATAATCACGATTGTAACCGCCACCATTGCGGTTGCCGCCGCCGCCGTAACCACCACGGTTACCGCCGCCGCCATAGCCGCCTTTTTTGTAGCCACCACCGCCGCCACCGAAGCTGCGCTTCTTATCGCCATCCTGACGGGGCTGTGATTTGTTAACTACTAATTTGCGACCGCTCACTTCATTTTCGTTCAGATTGTCGATAGCTGCCTGCGCTTCTTCTTCGCTTTCCATTTCAACGAAACCGAAGCCTTTGCTGCGACCGCTAACTTTGTCTTTCAGCACTTTTGCGCTGCTTACCTGACCGAAGGGGGTGAAGAGATTCAACAGATCGTCATCTGTCATTGACCAAGGAAGATTTCCAACGTAGATGTTCATTGTAAAAAAACTTTTAAATAAAAAAATGATAAAAACAATAATGACTTAGTTATAACAATGAACTGAATCTGACTTGAAAAAGCAACATCAGCCAATAGCGAAAAACTAAAACCATTAAGTATTAATGGCTTAAAGATAGTGGTTTATCCTCAAAAATGCCAAGATCTGGCCAAAATACCTTTCATTTTTAACCCGGGAAGGTCTTAGCCCATTAACTATCAGTCACTTAAATAATTGATCAGTTTGCGTTTTGTATTGCGGAAATTACTATCTTGAGCATTCATAGGTGAAAAAATCAGCATTTTATACCACACTTGATTATGCAGGCAGCAGCTCCTGCACAGCTGTTTTTTCCGGTACCACCACCACAACAACAACCCGTTAGGGTTGTATTATTTGCATATTATACACGGGCCAAAGGCTGATCACTTCAAAGGAGTGTTCTGTTTTTTTTAATCGTACTTAAATTCTACAACAATGAAGGTTTTAAAATTCGGCGGCAGTTCGGTTGCCAATGCAGCAAACATAAATAAGGTAGTAGCCATCATAGCCGGACAAAACACGGATCACAGAAATATTATTGTGGTTTCGGCATTGGGAGGCATAACGGATAAACTTATACTGGCAGCAACACAGGCCGAACAAAATAATGAGATCTATAAACAAACCGTAAAGGAAATAGAGGAGCGGCACCTGGCCGAGGTAAAGGCATTGATCCCGGTACAGCAGCAAAGCAGTGTGCTGAGCCTCGTTAAAAAAATGTGCAACGAAATTGAGGATATCTGTAACGGTATTTACCTGCTCAGTGAACTCTCTGCACGAACGAAAGATAAACTGGTGAGTTATGGAGAACTCTTATCCTCCCGGATTATCACAGCCCGCCTCGAATCAGCGGGCCTGCCGGTTACCTGGAAAGATGCCCGGGAGCTGATTGTTACAAACAGCGATTATGGCAGGGCGGCAGTGGAGTTTATACCAACCAACGAACGCATCCGGAACTATTTTGCAACAACAGAAGGAGCCGTATTCCTGTTACCGGGTTTCATCGCGGCCAATCAAACCGGTATCACTACCACGCTGGGGAGGGGCGGATCTGATTATACTGCTGCCATCCTGGCGGCAGCACTGACGGCAACAGCGCTTGAAATATGGACCGATGTATCAGGAATGATGACGGCTGACCCCCGGCTGGTTCCGAACAGTAAACCTATTCCTGAAATATCCTACCGCGAAGCGATGGAACTATCTCATTTTGGCGCTAAAGTGATTTACCCGCCCACCATTCAGCCGGTTATGTCGAAAGGTATTCCGGTATGGGTAAAAAATACATTTGTCCCGGAAGATACCGGGACGGTAATAAAAAATGAAACAGCCGCACCAACGGCTAATATCAGGGGCATCTCCAGTATTGATAATATTGTATTGCTGAGCCTGGAAGGAAGCGGAATGGTGGGAATTCCGGGTTTCTCCAAACGCCTCTTCGAAACCCTCGCCAATGCCTCCGTAAATGTTATTCTTATCACACAGGGCTCTTCTGAACATTCTATTTGCGTAGGCATTGAGGCCGCGGCCAGTGCCCGGGCAAAAGAACTCCTGAATAAAGCCTTCGCCTACGAAATTGAAATGAATAAGGTAGAACCGATCCGTGCGGAAGACGGATTGTCGATTGTGGCTATTGTTGGGGATAATATGAAAAATCACTCCGGCATCAGTGGTAAAATGTTTGCAGCGCTGGGTCGTAATGGAATCAGTATCCGTGCCATTGCCCAGGGTTCTTCCGAAAGAAATATTTCTGCCGTGATCAGTACCGGGGATGTAAAAAAAGCCGTCAACGTGCTGCATGAAGAGTTTTTTGAAACCACGTATAAACAGGTGAATCTTTTTATTGCCGGACTGGGAAATGTGGGAGAAAAATTACTGGCGCAGCTGGAGCAGCAGCAAGGCTTCCTGCAAAAACAGCTGCGTATGCAACTACGCGTAGCAGGTATTGCCAACAGCCGCCGAATGTATGTTAATGAAGAAGGTATCGAACTGAAGTCCTGGAAAACCTTCCTTGACCAGGGTATCCCGATGAATATGCATGCATTCGTTTCACTTCTGCTGGAAAAAAACCTGCGCAATTCCATATTTGTGGATATGACGGCCAGTGATTCGCTGCCTGCTGTTTATATCCCCTTGCTGCAAAAAAGCATTTCGGTGGTTGCCTGCAACAAAGTGGCGGCATCATCTGATTACAAAGTTTATAAAGAACTGAAAAGCCTGGCGGCGGAATTCAATTGTCAGTTTTTGTTTGAGACAAATGTGGGGGCCGGCCTTCCGGTAATCGGCACTCTGAACGACCTGTTACGGAGCGGGGATAAAATCAACCGTATTGATGCGGTGCTGAGTGGTACACTGAATTTTGTTTTTAATAATTATGATGGCAGCCGCTCCTTTGCCTCGGTGGTAAAACAGGCGCAGGAGGAAGGTTATACGGAACCCGATCCGCGGCTCGACCTGAGCGGTAAAGACGTGATGCGTAAAATCCTGATCCTGGCACGCGAAGCGGGCGAAGTACTGGAAATGGACGCTATTGTCAATAACAGTTTTATGCCGGCTACCTGCATGCAAGGATCGGTATCAGATTTTTATAATGAAATGGAGAAAGAGGAAGCACATTTCGCCGGCCTGCTGGCGGCCGCCAAACAGGCCGGTAAAAAACTGAAATTTGTAGCCCGGTACGAAAACGGCAGGGCGGCGGTTGGCTTGCAGCAGGTGGATGAGAAGAGTGATTTCTATCATCTTTATGGAAAAGATAATGCGGTGTTATTTTATACCGACCGGTACCCCGAGCAACCACTGGTGATTAAAGGTGCCGGTGCAGGTGCGGCGGTTACGGCATCGGGTGTATTTGCAGATATTATGCGGGTGGCAAAAGTTTAATTATGAAGAAAGTAAAAGTTAGCGTACCGGCCACTGTGGCCAATCTCGTTTGCGGATTTGATATCCTGGGTATGGCCCTGCAGGCTCCCTGTGATACAATGGAATTACAGTTGCTTGATGAGCCGGTGATCCGCATCCGCCACACGGATGCATTTGGTTTACCGGAGCAACCGGAACACAATGTTGCCGGCCCTGCCCTCCGGGCTTTGTTACAGGATTATGGGCAGCCAATCGGTTTTGAGCTGAACGTGCATAAAACGATTAAACCGGGTAGTGGCCTGGGTTCCAGCGCAGCCGGATCGGCAGGAGCCGTGGTGGCCGCCAATTACCTGCTTAACGGGCATTTCAGTAAACCCGACCTGGTGCGTTTTGCCATGCAGGGAGAAAAGCTGGCAACCGGGGTAAAGCACGCAGATAATATTGCGCCCTGTATTTACGGAGGTGTTACATTGATACGCTCCATTTATCCGCTGGATATTGTAGCCCTGGAAGCCCCGGATTTATTTGTAACCATCGTGCATCCGCTGATTGAAGTTAAAACCGCGGATGCCCGGCAGATACTCCGCAAAGAAGTGCAATTGAAAGATGCCATCCGGCAATGGGGCAATATTGCCGGACTGGTGACCGGGTTGGCACAAAAAGATTACTCACTGATCAGCCGCTCGCTCGAAGATGTGATCATCGAACCCGTGCGCAGTATCCTGATTCCCTTTTTTTCCGATATCAAGAATGGGGCAAGGGACTGCGGGGCACTGGGTGGCGGCATATCCGGTTCAGGTCCCTCCGTATTCATGCTGAGTGAAAAGGAAACCACCGCCCGTGCAGTTGAAAAAATGATGCAGGAGGTTTACACGAAAACCGGCATCGAATTTAATACCTATGTTACTGCAATTAACCCGGCAGGTGTGGTAATTGAAAACCCATAAATAATTTGGTATGGTGTATTATAGTTTGAACGGGCAATCGCCTGAAGCGGATTTCAGAACGGCTACCATCAACGGGCAGGCGCCCGACAAGGGTTTGTATTTCCCTGTACAAATCCCCAAAATTTCAAGGGAGCTGCTGGAAAATATCCGTGGATACTCTGATGCGGCCATCGCTTATGAAGTGATAGCTCCCTATACCGGTGATACCATTCCGGCAACGGTACTGAAAAATATTGCTGAAGAAACGGTGCATTTTGACATACCGCTGGTACCCATCACGGATCGTATTTATTCACTGGAATTATTTCATGGTCCTACCCTGGCGTTTAAAGATACCGGTGCCCGTTTTATGAGCCGCTGCCTGGGCTATTTTGCCCGCACTATTAAAAATCGCATTGTGGTGCTGGTAGCCACATCGGGCGATACCGGCGGCGCTGTGGCGAATGGTTTTTACGGAGTGGAAGGGGTGGATGTAGTGATACTCTATCCTTCCGGAAAAGTGAGCAGTGTGCAGGAAAAGCAATTAACCACACTGGGGGGTAATATCACCGCCCTGGAAGTGAACGGGAATTTTGATGATTGCCAGCGGATGGTGAAAGAGGCATTTATGGATGCAGCCATCCGGCAAAGGCTTTTACTTACGTCTGCCAATTCCATAAATGTGGCCCGCTGGCTGCCGCAGCAGTTTTATTATTTCTTTCTCTGGAAGCAATGGGAAGACAAACAACACCCTCCGGTAGTGGCCGTTCCCAGCGGTAATTTTGGGAATATCTGTGCCGGCTTGCTGGCCGCGGTTTCGGGTTTGCCGCTTAAGCAGTTCCTTGCCGCCTGCAATGCCAATGATGTGGTGCCCCGTTTCCTGGAAACAGGGGTGTACGAACCCACCAGCGCCATCGCAACTATTTCCAATGCGATGGATGTGGGCGACCCCAGTAATTTTGTCCGCATCCTGGAATTATTCGGAAAGCAAGCGGGAAATCTTCGACAGCTGCTGAAAGCCGGCACCGTATCGGATGAACAGACGCGGCAAACCCTCCTGGATGTGTTTCAGCAGCAAGGGTACCTGCTTGATACGCATGGTGCAGTAGCCTTTACCGTCCTGGCCGGATATCTCGGGCAGCAACCGGGCCAAAGGGGGGTGTTGCTGGAAACGGCACACCCGGTAAAATTTTATGATGTTATTGAGCCGCTCATCGGGCAGGCTATTCCTTTACCGGAAGTAGTGGCGGGCCAGATGCAAAAAAAGAAACAAAGCATTTTGATGGAACCTTCCCTGGAAGCCCTGAAAGAGTTCCTGATGCATTTCTAAAAAAAAATCCCCGCATTGCGGGGATTTTACTATCATCAACTAAATAAATACTATTCAGCAACCACTTCAAAATCAATTTCAGTTTCGTTACCGTTACCGAAATCAATTTTGGCTTTATAGGTTCCGAGTTCTTTCACCTCATCCACGATACTGATGCGGCGGCGGTCGATCTCATACCCCTTCTGGTCTTTGATGGCACGGGCAATCTGAACACCGGTAACGCTACCGAAGATTTTACCACTGGTACCGGTTTTGGCTCCGATTTTCAGGGCTCCGTCTTTCAGTACAGCGATTACACTGTTCAGTTCAGCCAGCATTTTGGCTTCTTTCTTCGCCTGTTGCTTTTTCTTTTCCTCCATCATTTTGAGGTTGGCCGGACTGGCTTCAATCGCAAATTTCTGGGGGATCAGGTAGTTACGTCCGTAACCATTTTTTACCGTTACGAGCTCGTTGGCACTACCCAGGTTGTTTACATCTTGTATTAAAATTACCTGCATGATTTTGCATTTTTACCCAATCCGCTCTGCGGACTTTCTCCGCCTGCGGCGGATTAGGGTGGTTAAAAATTATTTTAAAAGATCTGTAACGTAAGGCAGGATAGCCATCTGGCGTGCCTTTTTCACAGCATCACTTACCTTACGCTGGAATTTCAGCGAGTTACCGGTGATACGGCGGGGTAATAATTTACCCTGTTCGTTAATGAATTTTTTCAGGAATTCGGCATCCTTGTAATCAACATAACGGATACCCATCTTCTTAAAGCGGCAGTATTTCTTCGGACGCTTTTCAGCTTTAATAGCTGTGAGGTATTTGATTTCATTTGCTTTTGCCATGATTATGCCTCCGCTTTTTCAGTTGAAGATTGTTGTACGCCACTTCTCTTTTTGGCATTGTACTCAACGGCGTATTTGTCGAGTGCAGTGAACATGTGACGCATCTGTGATTCGTCACGGAGCAGTTGAATTTTCAACTTCTCATTGAAGCTGGATGGCGCTTTATACTCCATTACCCAATACAAACCAGTGGTTTTTTTGGCAATGGGATAGGCCAGTGATTTCAGTCCCCAGGGATTGGTGTGCAGCACTTCACCACCGTTTTCTACAACGAGGTCGGCATATTTTTTCTGAGCGGCTTTGAATTCGTCGTCAGACAGCACAGGGGTAAAAATCACCATCAATTCGTAGTTATTCATTTCCCTTGTTTTTGGTTAAAAAAAATTAATAAAACCCGCTTTAAAACGGGGTTGCAAAGGTAATGAAACAGGGGGAAGATTCAGCGTTTTTCAGCTCTTTTTACCAGTAAGAGGGCAATTTTTTTGAAATGGCCTCAATGGATTAATAATTAGTAACTAATAGTTAATAATTAATTTTAATTCGAATTAAGATATTTGTAAACCCCCAACTGCTCAATTTACCAGCCGGTAAACGGGGTAACGGTTATGACCGGGTTCGTAGTAGGGGCTGTGTTTATAAATAAATTCGAGCTGAGCCCGGCTGCTGGCGGCAAATTTGGAATCGGCTGCTTTTTTTTCATCCAGCTGGCGCTGCAGTTCAGGATGTTGCTCCAGGTAAGCGGCAGCCAGGTCTTCCCAGCGGTAATCACTATACCCTTCCTTCTGCTGCAGCACGCCATCAAAATAATTCCAGGCAAAAAAACTGTCGTCGCCCGTGGGCTCCAGCATCTCGGCCAGATAGCGGCGGGCCGGCTGGTTGGTACGGATAAAATAATCGCCTTTCAAAAACCGGATCTTCTGACGGCTCACCGAAATTTTTACGGAAGAATTTTTATGGTGCTTTTCATAAGGCCGGGGTAAGGATTTATAATCTTCAATGCGATAAGTCTCTACTTCGATCAGGGTATCCTGCATAAATTGCCCCACTGCCACATTGTTCAGGCGCAGCAAATCCACTACTGAACTCCATCCCTGGGGAATGATATAGGCTGCGGGTACCGTAACGGAATCAACCGCCCAAAAATGATCGAAATATTTTATCATCCGGCTGAAGGGCTTGTCGTGGTTGTAAAACATCCGGTCCATACCGGTAGCAGCGCTCTTTTTAAAGTCCTGTTCATATCCTTTAAAAGGAATTTCCCGGTAGCGTGTGGTATCGTTAACCCAGCTGAGCGGAAAACTGTTTTGTTTCAGCATGTCCGCTTTTGCCTTAATGCGTACCGCTATCAGTTGCGCCGCATTGGCGGCAGCTTTTTCCATGATGGTCTGCATCAGGGCATAGGTGGAGAGCACCCTGTCTTTGAAGGGTTTCAGCATATGCGTTTCGGGTACAAAGCCGATTGTTTGAAACAGGGCCGCATAGCCTGATGAGTAACGCGGCGGATCGTAAAACATCTCCATGCCTTTGCCAAAATCGGTAGTTTCGAAATTTACATAGGGCACCATATCCCATTTTTTATCCGCCATTCCCTGGTACAACTGGGGTTCAAATTCGTCGCGGAGCCATTTGCCCAATCCGGCTCCCAGTTTATCATACTGCGTGGTCAGCAGGGTCATGGTATGCTGGTAATCGGCTCCGTCGCTTACGTGGTTATCAATAAAAATATCGGGGTCAAGCCAATGAAAGAGCCGGGCAAAGGAACGGGCTTCCTTACTGTCACATTTTGTGAAATCCCGGTTCAGATCGAGGTTTTGGGCATTGCCCCGGAAGCCGTATTCGAGCGGGCCATTCTGGTTCACCCGTGATGAACTGTTGCGGTTGAGGCAGCCCCCGATATTGTATACGGGCACAAAGGCCAGTGCCACATTGGCGGGCAGCGGTACTTTTTTTGTTACGATATCCCGTACCAGCAGCATACTGGCATCAATCCCATCCGGCTCGCCGGGGTGGATGCCGTTGTTAATAAGGATAACCGCTTTGTTTTGCCGGTGCCATTGAACGGGATCAAATTTACCATCACTGCTTACCAGTACCAGGTGCAACGGGTAGCCGGCATCGGTAGGGCCCATCTCCTTCACCTGCACCAGGCCCGATGCTTTATCCAGCTGCTGGTACCAGCTGATGGCTTCGGCATAGGTGGCCGATTCGCGGCCTTCTGATTTTTCGAAACGGCATTGCTGGGCATCACAGAAAAAAAAAGGAAAGAAGCTGGTAAGAACCAATAGCAGTTGTTTCATCCGTCTGATTTAAAGATGAAACTACAATAAATTTTCCGGGCGGGTGAAACCGTTTATAAAAAACAAAAGCGCTGCAGGATGACAGCGCTCTTGTTCGTATACAAATAAAATAAATTACCTGATAAGGGTGAACGACTGTTGTATCCGTTCCTGCTCATTAGCGATACGGATAAAATAACGGCCGGGCGTTAAAGCGCTTACATCAACAGCGATCATTTTTTGTCCGCCATGCAGGCTCTCTTTTTTCACCAATCGTCCTGCCAGGTCGGTTATCAATAACTGGCTGTTCAACAGCAACGGCCTGGGTAATTCGATGGTAAGATTGCCTGAACTGGGATTGGGATACACCTGCACTGCAGCAAGATCATTCTGTAAACGTACAGGCACCACTTTACTGTTCTTGTATTTACCATCACGATCAACCATGCGGAGGCGGTAATATACAACAGCTGCCTGCGGCAATTTGCTGTCGGTGAAACTGTAATTGGCAAGATTTTTTCCCGGCACGGTACCCACCACTGCGAAAGAGATGCCATCGGTGCTTCTCTCGAGCTGGTATTCCCTGAAACTGGTTTCGTAAGTGGTTTGCCATCTCAGCAGCACCGCGTCATTGAGTCGGGTGGCGGTAAAATCAATCAGGGTTACCGGCAGTACCCCGGTGCATTGCCATACCAGTGCCACATACTCGGGATGATCTATGTAGGGATTGCGGTTGTTTTGCTGGGAGTAGATCAGATCGTTTCGCCGTGTTTCTCTGGCATCTACGGGGTCAAGCGTATGCCAGTTATACATCATTAATAAATAGGCCAGCTGGAAAGAAGGGTAGAGGCCACCATTGCTGGCTCCATCCACCACCGTACTGATACCCGAACTTCCATTCAGGGATACCCAGTTGGCCAGTTCATTCTGGTAGCGGGTGAGCACATAAAAATAAGCCCGCGCCAGGTCTCCTTTTACGGCGTCATTGGGTTCAAAGGCAGAAGAAGCTGTTACTCCCGGATAGGTGGAAGCCCCGATTTTATCCAGTACCGGGTTGGGCGGCATAGGGTAGCCGGGAAATTGTCCCGCTGTGGGAAACTGGTAACTGGTAGTACCCGAAACCATTGAATAAGGAATATTGGCCCGGTTGCCATTGATTTTTGAATCGGTGGGGCGTACAATAAACAAATCTGCTTCAGTGGGTTGCTGATAGGAGGCGCCGGATAATTTGAACCAGCTCCGGGGGAAGGTATGTTCCTTATTCCAGCAGCCGCCTTCAAAGCCGGGGGTGCTGCCACCCACGCAAAAACCACCGCTTGCATTCTGAGCTGATGTAAATGTGAAGGGCTCGGGACCGGATTGATTATTGGAATAGATATCCCAGATGATGGGGCTGCTGCCATCATCACTGCGGATGGTATCTACCACGGGCATCTGGATATCGTCAATCGACCCATAAGAAAGGGCCACCTGACCCGTGGTAATAATATCCCGCAAGGCTGTTTTCAGGTTTTGGCAGGTAAGGCCGCCGGCAGCGTCATAATAGCCGGGTGGAGGGCCTCCGGTAGTAGTGGTGGCCGATCCGTTGAGGCTGCTTGTATTATAAAAAGGTTCGCCTGCACATGTGCCGCTGGCGGCGTAAACAAAAACATAATAGGTAGTAAGATTGGTGAGCCCCGATATAAAAAATGAAGTAGCGGTGCCAAAATAGGCTACGGTTACTCCACCCGTTACCTGTCCGGCCGTGTAGGTGGTGCCGTTAGCAGGAATAAAAGCCGGACTGCTGCTGGTACTGTACACCACCAGGTAATTATTGGCGGTGGGCTCGGCGGTAAAACTGCCGTTGATAAAGGTTCCGCCTGCTGTTAAGGACAAATTTGCGGGCGGTGCCGATGGAGCGGTACAGGGCGGATAGGACAGTGTGGTAACCGAACCCGTGAGCGGGGCAACGGTCAGATACGCTGGTCCGCCGCTGCAGGAATTATTGTTGTAGGAAAAGATATAGTAGTAGTAAAGGGTGGCCGATGCGAGCCCGTTATCTGTAAAACTGGTGAGCACATCCGCCTGTACAATCGTGCCATTGCCAAGGGTCTGTCCGGCCGTATACGAGGTGCCGTTCACAGGATTATTACTGAGAGAGGAAGACAGACTTCTTACCACCAGGTATCCATCGGCCGCGGGTACGGCTGCACTGAAACTGCCGCTTACCGAAAGGGTGGCAGGCGTAAGTGATAAGCCGGTTGGCTGTGCCGCAGGTGCGGTACAGGCCGGAAGTGATTGCGCAATACTGATATCATCAATGGCGAGGCGGTCGCGGGAGTTGCTGCTGCCTGCCGATTCCCAGTATATCCAGCGGATCTGCACCTCCGGTTTATTTTCGGCGGCAACGGGCAGGGTTTCGGTAAAACTGGCGGAGGCTCCATTTGCCTGGCCGGTACTGCTAAAAGTGGTGGTGGTGCCGATATCGGTAAAGTTGCCGCTGGTGCCGATACGGTATTGCAGGGCAATACTGTTATCGCGACTGGCTTGTTGCAGGATCACCCGTATCGTCCATTGTACCTGTATATTGGTGAGGCCGGTTGTATTTACCGAAACGATGCAGCCGCCGGCCTGGGCATTGGTACCGCCGGATGCCAGCATACTTACTCCATTGGCGCCTTCTTCCCGCCAGCCCCCGGCAGTGGAGCTGGCCGCATATGCCAGATCACCGGTTCCGGCATTGAGTGTCCGGGTGGTGGGGATGGTTGCAAGCCTGTGCATGGCCATGCCCGCGGGTAAAGTGCCTGTTGACAGGCTGCTGAAACTGAAAGGCAGGGTTTGTGCAGCGGGATTGGTTTGAGCCGTTCCACTAAGAGCGGCAGCTGCTGACAGCACGATGAAAAGGCATTTTCTGAACATGCAGGAACGTTTATACGAAAGACCAAAAGTATTGAATTTAGGCAGCCCGCAGGATATTAATTTGTTAACAAAAAAGCCCGTCAATACTATATTGACGGGCTTGTATAAAAAGGTTTACGAAATTACTTTGCCTGTGCATTGATGCGTTTGGCCAGCTTGCTCTTCAGGTTGGCAGCTTTGTTTTTGTGGATGGTACCACGCTTGGCCAGTTTATCGATCATGGAAGCAACTTTCGGAAGTTCTTTGGTGGCAGTAGCCTTATCGCTGGCTTTAAGATCGCGGATAGCATTACGGGTGGTTTTTCCGTAATAACGGTTACGTTCGTTGCGTTTTGCGCTCTGACGCACATCTTTCTTGGTTGCTGAGTGATTTGCCATTAAAAATGAATTTTGGGCTGCAAAGATAGGGGTTTGCCAATTAAAATGGCAAGAGAAAACAAGATTTTTTACATTGCAGGGCTAAATTACTGCTTTTTATGCCGCTTCGCCTGATTTTACTCGGACTGCATCTTGGTTCACTGGTGCTGCTGGGCCTTGGATGGACACAGGATATGCTCCATATCAGTGTATCGGCTCATATGATCCTGGATTTCAACCTGTTCAACGAAAAACGCAGTGTCATAGGCACTCTCCAAACCCTGTGGGAGAGCGCTCATTACTGGCCCTTTTTCCTGATATTTCTTTTTGGGATCCTGGTACCGCTGATCAAAACCGGGGCCATATTTTACCTGTTACTGAGTAAACAACCCACGGCCCGCTGGGAGCAATTTGTTTCGGCTATCAGTAAATGGGCCATGGCAGATGTTTTCGCCATCAGTATCCTGGTAGCCTTTCTGGGCGCCAGCGCCATGGATAATACCAACGCCAGCCTGGAAGCCGGGTTCTATTATTTTTCGGCCTATGTGCTGGTGAGTGCGGTGGTGGGGGCGCTCCTGAAACCGGCACGTAAGAGATAAGAGTTTGAAGTATAGCGGGAAAGGGAAAATTGTAAACCCTCATTCATAAATTGGCACTGATCGCTGGCTCGTCTTACTCTAAATTCACCGATATTTGCAGCCGAATTCAGACGAGGTACTTCCTGCCGGCAGTCGCTTTCCCCGTTTTTTACTCCGCTCAGCCGCCTCCGGCTGGAAAAGTACAAGTGAGTGACACAACGATGATGAGGTAAGCAATACTGCCGGTGCACAAACCCAGTAAACGTTATCATGAAGGATTTTCAATACATCACCAGCGCCCACCCGGCTTATGTGGAAAGCCTGTACAATGATTTTGTAAAAGATCCCGGGGCCGTGGATCCGGAGTTGCGCAAATTTTTTGAAGGTTTTGATTTTGCGGTATCTAATAATGCGGCGGCCCCGCCTGCTGTTTCGCCGGTATCTGTTGGTAATCTTGATAAAGAATTTGCTGTTTTCCAGCTCATCAATGCCTACCGGAAAAAGGGGCACCTGGTGGCTAAAACCAATCCTATCCGTGAACGGAAAGACCGGGGTGCCAATCTGGAGCTTCACTATTTTGGCCTGGGGGATGCCGACCTGGCAACCGAATTTGAAGCCGGGAAATTTGCCGGTGTGGGAAGGGCTCCGCTGAAAACCATCCTGGATCATTTACAAAAATGCTATACCTGGCATGTGGGCGTGGAGATCAGCGCCCTGAACGACCAGGATAAAATTGACTGGCTTACGCAGGCCGTGGAAAGCACCCTGCTGGAGCCGGTGCCGATTGCACAGAAAAAAAGAATCCTGCAGAAGCTGAATGAAGGGGTGATGTTTGAAAAATTTCTGCAGACAAAATATATCGGGCAGAAGCGTTTTTCGCTGGAGGGCGGCGAAACCACGATTGCGGCCCTGGATGCCATCATTTCGGTTGCGGCCGATAATGCCGTGGAAGAAGTGGTGATGGGCATGGCGCACCGTGGCAGGCTGAATGTACTGGCCAATATCATGGGGAAAACCTATGAACAGATTTTCAGTGAGTTTGAAGGAACCAGCACCCCCGATGCCACGATGGGCAGCGGCGATGTGAAATACCACCTGGGTTTTGGCAGTGATGTGGAAACGGCCAACGGTAAAAAGATACACCTGAAACTGAGTCCCAACCCCTCGCATCTCGAAGCCGTTGATCCTGTAGTGCTGGGCTTTGCCCGCAGTAAGGCTGATGTACTGTACAACAGTGATTATGATAAGATTTTACCGGTGCTGATTCATGGAGATGCTTCGGTGGCCGGGCAGGGCATTGTATACGAGGTATTGCAGATGAGCGGATTGCCGGGTTATTATACCGGTGGCACGATTCACTTTGTGATCAATAACCAGATCGGATTTACCACGGATTTTGATGATGCCCGCACGGCCGATTACTGCACTTCGGCCGCCGCCATGGTGGAAGCGCCCGTGCTGCATGTGAACGGGGATGATGCCGAGGCCGTGGTGAAAGCCAGCGAAATTGCCACCCGGTATCGCCAGCAATTCAATAGCGATATTTTTATTGATATGGTGTGTTACCGCCGGCACGGCCATAACGAGGGCGACGAGCCGAAGTTTACCCAGCCGCAATTATATGCCATCATAGATAAACACCTGAACCCCCGGGAAGTGTATACGCAGTACCTGATGGAGAACGGGGAAGCCGATGCCAAAGCGCTGGCAAAGGAGATGGAACAAAAATTTCTCGCCGACCTGCAGGAGCGCCTGGATGAGGTAAAACAAAATCCGCTGCCCTATACCTACCAGCCACCCGAGCTGGTTTGGAAAAGCCTGCGCAGGGCCAGGGCCGAAGATTTTGACGCATCGCCCATCACGGCTGTTACCGAAGCACAGTTCACCACTTTATTTGAAGGCTTGATGAAATGGCCTGCTGATTTTAAACCGCTGCGGAAAGTGGATAAGCTGATACAGGATAAGATCAAATTATTCAAAGATGAAAATAAGGTAGACTGGGCCACCGGTGAACTGATGGCTTACGGCAGTTTATTACTGGATGGCAAGGATGTGCGCATGAGCGGCCAGGATGTGAAGCGGGGCACTTTCAGTCACCGCCACGCTGTGATCTACGACGAAACCAATAATAACGAATACAACCGCCTCAATCATTTCAGCAATGCACAGGCGCCTTTCCGGATTTATAATTCCCTGCTGAGCGAATACGGGGTGCTGGGTTTTGAATATGGCTATGCCATGGCCAATCCCAATGCCCTCACCATCTGGGAAGCCCAGTTTGGTGATTTCTGCAATGGCGCTCAAACCATGATCGACCAGTTTATTGCAGCCGCCGAAACCAAATGGCAGCGGATGAATGGCGTGGTGATGTTGTTGCCGCACGGTTACGAAGGCCAGGGGCCCGAGCACAGCAGCGCCCGCATGGAACGCTTCCTGCAGCAATGTGCCGAACTGAATATGGTGGTAACCAATGTAACCACGGCAGCCAATTTCTTCCATGTGCTGAGAAGGCAGCTGGCCTGGCCTTTCCGCAAGCCGCTGATCAATTTTTCGCCCAAGGCCAACCTGCGCCATCCGGGCAGTTACAGTGAGCAGCAGGAATTTACCAGCGGCGGTTTCCGGGAGGTGATAGATGACAGCACCGTGGCGGATGCCGGAACGGTTACCAAAGTGCTGTTCTGCTCGGGTAAGATTTATTTTGAACTGGCTGAGCGGAAGCAGAAAGAAAAGCGGGAGGATATCGCCATCATCCGCCTGGAACAATTGTATCCCCTGCCGCAACGGCAGCTGGACGCTCTGTATAAAAAATACAGTAAGGCCATCTGGTACTGGGTACAGGAGGAACCCCTGAATATGGGTGCCGCCACCTTCCTGCGGATGAACCTGCAGCATATCAATTTTTCGATCATCAGCCGGCAGGCCAGTGCGGCCACTGCTACGGGGTATGCAAAGTTGCATGCGAAAGAGCAGGCGGAAGTGCTGGATACGGCGTTTACTGTATAAGTAAAAAGTGAAAAGGCAAAAGCAAAAAGTCAGTGGAGCGTTCAATCTTTATGGATTTGACTTTTGACCTTTGCCATAAAAAAGATATATAGATTAAAAAAGAACCAACATGTTCAATTCATTAGCAGAGAAACTGGAATCGGCGTTTAAGCATATAAAAGGCCAGGCCCGCATTTCGGAACTGAATATTGCCAATACGGTGAAAGATATCCGCCGGGCCCTTGTGGATGCCGACGTGAACTACAAGATTGCCAAGGAGTTTACCGATAAGGTGAAGGAAAAAGCCATGGGCGAAAAAGTGCTCACTTCGGTGAGTCCGGGTCAGCAGATGGTAAAGATTGTGCAGGACGAGCTGACCGAACTGATGGGGGGTACGGAAAGTGATTTCAATATAACCGGCAGCCCGGCCATCATCCTGATTGCGGGTTTGCAGGGTAGTGGTAAAACCACTTTCAGCGGTAAGCTGGCCAATTATCTTAAAACCAGGAAGGGAAAATCACCGCTGCTGGTGGCAGCCGACATTTATCGTCCGGCGGCCATTGATCAGCTGGAAGTGCTGGGAGGTCAGATCGGGGTGGATGTTTATGCCGAACGCGAAAATAAAGATGCGGTTTCCATTGCGCAAAATGCGATCAAAGAAGCCCGTTCCAAAAATAAAAATGTGATCATCATTGATACGGCCGGTCGCCTGGCGGTGGATGAAGTGATGATGACCGAGGTGGCCAATATCCGGGCGGCTGTAAATCCGCAGGAGATTTTATTTGTGGTGGACAGCATGACAGGGCAGGATGCGGTGAATACTGCAGCTGCCTTTAATCAGCGCCTGGATTTCACCGGTGTGGTGCTTACCAAACTGGATGGCGATACCCGCGGTGGTGCCGCCCTTTCGATCCAGTACACAGTAAACAAGCCCATCAAATTTGTGAGCAGCGGGGAGAAAATGGAAACACTGGATGTGTTCTATCCGGCCCGTATGGCCCAGCGGATACTGGGCATGGGTGATATTGTGAGCCTGGTGGAACGGGCCCAGGAACAATTTGATGAAAAGGAAGCGGCCCGCCTGGAGAAGAAAATCCGGAAAAACCAGTTCGATTTTGAAGATTTTAAAACGCAGTTACAGCAGATTAAGAAGATGGGAAACCTCAAAGACCTGATGGGGATGATCCCGGGGGTTGGGCGCCAGCTCAAGGATGTGGAGGTGAATGATGATTCTTTTAAAGGCATTGAAGCCATGATCAACAGTATGACGCTGGAGGAAAGGCGCAATCCGGATATTATCAGCCCCAGCCGGAAGGCCCGTATCGCCAAAGGTGCCGGGAAAGACCTCACCGAGCTGAATGCCTTCCTGAAGCAGTTTGAACAAATGAAAAGTATGATGAAGATGATGAATAAAATGCCCATGGGGCGCATGCCTGGCATGGGTAAACGGTAAGGAAATGTTGTTTTTCGATTTTAATTTTAAAATTTCAAACCCAGGCCTTATCTTCGCCATCCCTTTTTAGGGAGAAACCCAATTATTCACAACCAAAAAATTTCTATTTTATGGCTGTTAAAATGAGACTGCAAAGGCATGGCTCAAAGAAAAGGCCCTTCTACTTCATCGTAGTAGCAGATGGCAGAAGCCCCCGCGATGGTAAATTCATTCAAAAATTAGGTACGTACAATCCCCTGACCGTTCCGGCTACTATCCAGATCGATCGTCAGAAAGCATTGGACTGGCTTCAGAAAGGCGCACAGCCTACTGATACCGTACGCCGTATCCTTTCTTTCAAAGGTGTGCTGTACCTGAAACATTTACTGCGTGGCGTAGGCCTTGGTTTGTTCGACGAAGCAGCTGCTATGGAAAAATTCACCAAATGGAGCGTTGAGCATGATGCTCAGGTTGCCAAACGCCAGAGTGCCCACAGAAAAGCACGTATGGACAAACGCAATCAGCCCGTTGTTAGAAAAGTAGTAGCAGAAGCACCCGCCACACCCGTAGCTGATGCCCCCGCCGCTGAAGAAACCAAAACAGAAGAATAAAATACCTCTGTTCGTTAATTCATTGAAGTCCTGCCCCGTGCAGGACTTTTTTTATGTGCCGGGTGTCCCCCGTCAGGGGTGGCGCACCCGGTACATAAAGTTTCGCGGATTTGCTAACTTGCAAAACGGATGGAACAATATTTTAAAATAGGGAAACTGGCAGCCAGTACTGGTCTTAAAGGCGAGCTCATTCTCCAGCATAACCTGGGGAAGAAGACAGGGTTCAAAGGACTGGAAGCCATCTTCGTGGAAGAAAAAAAAGGAAGCTTTATTCCTTATTTCCTGGAATCCGCAAGAATACGGAGTGAGGAAGAAACGATCGTCAAGCTTGAGGGCATTGATGTGATGGAAGCCGCCCGCAGGCTTACACCCAAAGAAGTATGGTTGCCAGCTGCTGATTTTAATAAGTTCGCTGCCGCTTCCTCGCCCATTTCACTCCTGGGTTTTATGCTCGTAAATGAAGGAGAGGAACTTGGTGAAATACAGGAGGTGATTGAACAGCCCCACCAGGTATTATGCACCATCCTGCTCGGGGATAAGGAGGCCCTGATACCCATCCATGAAGACAGCCTGGAAAAGATTGATAAAAAGAACCGCAAAGTACATGTGGTACTGCCCGACGGACTGCTGGAAATCTATAAATAATTAAAAGGCAATAATCAAAAGTGAACAGCAAAGACTTCACGGGTGATAGATCCTTTTTTGAATTTTGATTTTTGAATTTTTACTTTTTTCACCATGAGTGCTCCCCAACGCATCATCGCCCATTTTGATCTCGATTCGTTTTTCGTATCGGTGGAGGTGCTCAATAATCCTTCGCTGAAGGGCAAACCGGTGATCGTGGGCGGACGGGAGAGGGGCGTGGTGGCGGCCTGCAGCTATGCCGCCCGTAAATTCGGTATTCATTCGGGGATGCCTTCCAAAAAAGCTTTCCAGTTATGCCCCGGCCTGATTGTGGCCAACAGTTCCCGGGCTGAGTACAGTAAATACTCCCGCTGGGTTACCAATATCATTGCGGCCAAAGCGCCCCTTTTCGAAAAAGCTTCTATTGATGAATTTTATATCGATCTGACAGGGATGGATAAATTCTTTGATCCCCTGCAGTGGACGATCGATCTGCGCCAGCAGATTATCAATGAAACAGCATTACCCATTTCCTTCGGTTTATCCAGTAATAAGATGATAGCCAAAATGGCTACCAATGAAGCCAAACCGAACGGCTACCTGCAGGTGCCCTTCGGGAAGGAAAAAGAATTTCTGGCACCCCTCCCCGTGGAAAGGATCCCGGGAGTGGGGGACCATACCCATGCAGTACTCAGGGCGCTGGGGATCATCACCATCAGGGATATCAGCGAGCGTACGCTGGAAGAACTGGAAGAACGGCTGGGTAAATGGGGTGTGGATCTCTGGTACAAAAGCCAGGGCATCCATAACGGGGAAGTAGCCTCTTATCACGAGGCCAAATCGGTTTCTTCGGAGAATACCTTTGATGAGAATAAAACGGATATGAAGTTCCTCATGAGCGAGCTGGTGCGGCTGGTGGAAAAAATAAGTTACGAACTGCGGCAGGATGAAAAAGTGGCCGGTTGTGTAACTGTTAAAATCAGGTACCCCGATTTTGAAACCACTTCGCGGCAAACCACTATTCCGTATACCTGTGCCGATGATGAAATTATTCCCGTGGCCAAAGAACTCTTTCACCAGTTGTACCGGAAGGGCCAGCCGGTGCGGTTACTGGGTGTAAGACTGAGTGAACTTACCAATGATGCCATTCAAACCAACCTGTTCAGTGATGTGGAACGCAAGAGCGAGTTATATAAAGCGATTGATAATGTAAAAAACCGTTTTGGTAAAGCTTCTGTAAAACGGGCATCTTCGGGATAAACTATTTGTCGATCAGGTCGTACAGGGTTTTTTTCTCCAGCACCTTCAGGGTGGCATCGCGGGTAAGAGCCATTACTTTATTCAAACCGCAACTTGTTTCATTGCAGTCCTTGCAGCGCTGGTAAAAATTTAAACTCACACAGGGCAACAGCGCAATTGGTCCGTCGATACTCCGGATCACAGTGGCAAGCCGCGTTTTTTTTGGGGGAGCGGCTAAAAAGTATCCGCCTCCTTTGCCTTTCTTGCTGCCGAGGATATTTTTTTGCTTCAGTTGCAACAGGATACTCTCCAGGAATTTAACCGGAATTTTCTTTTTACGGGCTATTTCGGCAATCAATACCGGCCCGTCCCCATACCGGCCGGCGAGGTAGCCAAGGGCTTTAAGGGCGTATTGTGTTTTTTTCGACAACATAACAATCGGTATGTTAAAGGTAGAAAAAAATAAGTAATTATTAGTCTATTGAATTAGTAGGGTAATTATATTTGCACTTCAAAAATACAACCATGAGTTTACGTTTAGGAGACACGGTTCCCGATTTTACGGCTGCCACCACGGAAGGCACTATCCGTTTTTATGAATACCTGGGCGACAGCTGGGGGGTATTGTTTTCGCACCCCGCCGACTACACCCCGGTATGCACCACCGAACTGGGCCGTACGGCCTTACTAAAAGAAGAGTTTGCCAGGCGCAATGTAAAAGTACTGGCGGTGAGTGTGGATCCGCTGGATAAACACCTTGGCTGGCGCAATGATATTAATGAAACACAGCACTGTACAGTAGATTTCCCGATCATCGCCGATGAGGATAAAACGGTGGCCCACCTCTACGATATGATTCATCCCAACGCCTCCGAAACATTTACAGTCCGTTCGCTGTTTATCATCGGACCCGATAAGAAACTGAAGCTGTCGATTACGTACCCGGCGAGTACCGGCCGTAATTTTCATGAAGTACTGCGGGTGATCGATTCCTTGCAGCTCACGGCTAAGTACAGTGTGGCCACGCCGGCTGATTGGGAATCCGGCCAGGATGTAATGGTGGTGCCGGCTGTAAGTACTGAAGAGGCCCTGATAAGATTTGAAAAAGGGCTGAATATCATCAAGCCCTACCTGCGCTACACACCGCAACCCGGTATTGGTTAATACAGCGTTGTACGTTGGTTTTTGCTGTTCTCCGGAACAGCTTTTTTATTTCTCCAGTTTCTGTAGCTGTTGCATCAGCGCCCGGAAGGATTTGGGAGCCGGCGCGGTGAGCACCACTTCTTTTCCTTCGGGGCCGGTGAATCTGAGCTGGTAGGAATGCAGGGCCAGGCGGCTGATGATCGGGCGCTCCTCTTCCGCATCCTTGCTCAGTTTGAATTTCTTTTTGAAAGATGACAAGAGCACGGGTTTACCATCGCCATAAAGAGGATCGCAGGCCAGCGGGTGACCAATATGTTTGCAGTGTACTCGGATCTGGTGGGTGCGGCCGGTATGCAGCTGAAACTGTACCAGCGAGTAATGCCGGTGGGCTTCCAGTACTTCATAACCTGTAGCGGAAGCTTTGCCATTGCGGTGAATCACCATTTGTCCCTTGTGCAGGTGATGTTCGGCAATCGGGGCATCAATCAGTCCGCTCTGTGCTGCCGGTGTTCCCAGTACGATACCCAGGTAGTATTTTTCGATCTGGCGTTCTTCAAAAAGCCGGGAGAAGAATTTATGGGTGGCTTCGTTTTTGGCGAAGAGAACTAATCCGCTGGTATCCTTGTCGAGCCGGTGAACGGTGAATATCGCAGGATATTTTTCCTGCAGCATATCTTTCAATGAAACTTCTGACTGCTGGCGATCGGGTATGGTAAGGAGTCCGGCCGGTTTATCAATGGCCAGGTAATCGCCGGTTTCAATAATGAGCTGGTCGCTGAGTTTCATGCGGTTATTTTTTGCGGGACGCATTCAGGTACTTCAGCAGGCGGATTTCCTTTTCGCTCAGAAACCGCCATTTGCCCCGCTCCACATTTTTCTTGGTAAGATTACCGTACATCACCCGGTCGAGCCCCTTTACATCATACCCCAGGTGCTCAAAGATGCGTCGTACGATACGGTTACGGCCACTGTGTATCTCAATGCCAATAATCGATTTGTCTTTGGCGTCTGCATAGGCCAGGCTGTCAACTGAAATTTCGCCGTCTTCCAGCTTCAGCCCTTTCAGGATTTTATCAAAATCAGCTTTCGCCAGTGATTTATCCAGTTTTGCTTCATAAATCTTTTTCACCTCGTAGCTGGGGTGGGAGAGCTTCTGGGTGAGATCCCCGTCGTTGGTGAGCAGCAGCACACCGGATGTATTCCGGTCGAGGCGACCCACCGGGTACACCCTTTCGGGTGTGGCGGCCCTGATCAGCTGTAACACTGTTTTACGGCCCTGCGGATCATCAGTGGTGGTTATATAATCTTTGGGTTTGTTCAGCAGGATGTACACCAGGTTGCGGGTTACAAATAATTTTTTTCCATTGAAACTCACTTCATCCTGCGGCAACACTTTATAGCCGGGCTCTTTGAGTATTTTTCCATTCACTTTTACTTTTCCATCTGTGATGAGCGCCACGGCATCCCGGCGTGAGCACACACCGCAATGGGCCATGTATTTATTGAGGGGCATAGTTTCAGCAGGCGCCACTGGTTTGCCGCCGCCGCCGGCAACGGGTTTAGCGCTGTTTTTTGCAGCCGTATTTTTTACCGGAGAGCTGCTGGTTTTATTACTCTCATTTTTATGCCGGGCATTGAGGGCCTCTCTTTTCTCGGCTTTTAAGCGTTCAAAGTAGGCGTTCTTCTCTTTACGGGCCTGTTTTCGTTCCTGCCGGAACTCTTCTTTTACAACACTGTTCTTCTTTTTGTTGATGAATTTCTGAAAGGGAGACTGGCTCATGCTGAAGGGGTTTTGCTGTTATTACAACAGTAGTGAAGGGCAAAGGTAGTCATTTTCCCGTGAGTCGCCATTCTGCGAAGGCTGTTCATAAAAATGCAAAAGCATTCCCGGGAGGAATGCCTTTGAGGTGAATGGTTTAGGATTTTATCTGGCGGGAGGATTCCCGAAACGTTTTTTATGCAATTCATCCATTTTCTTTACCTGTTCGGGAGTCAGTATTTTTTCACGCCCTGCCTTTGCTTCCTCTTTCAGGGCCATCATTTGCTGTTTTCTTTCTTCACGGGATAATTTTTCATTTTCGCGGAGGGCCTTCATTTTAGCGCCCATGCTTTCCCGGTGAGCTTTCAGTTGCGAAACCTGTGCGTCGCTCAGTTGCAATGCTGTCTGCATCCGGTTCAGCCGTTGGGCATAATGTGCATCCCGCTGTTTTTGGCGATCCGCTTTCAGGCTTTCTTTCCTGGCTTTCTGCTCAGCCGTGAGCAGGCCATCCAGTTTGGCTTTGTGCTCCCTGTGCAGTTGTTCCTTGCGGTCGCGGTATTCTTTAACTGTGATACTTTCATTCTTGTTCAGGTCCTGCATTTTTTTGCGGAAATCCTCATTGATCAGTTTTGCCTGCTGTTGCTGGCCGGCTGTAAGATTGAGCTGACGGGCCACAGCAGACCGTTTATGCTGGTGATGCCGGTGATCACCCGGTGATTTTTGCTGGGCGTTGGCACCGAGAGCAACCAGGGCTGCCAGGGCTATCAATACTGTTTTTTTCATGTTGCTGACTTTGTTTCATATATGACTATGCCAGGGTCATGAAGTTTAATGACTCCGGAAAAACAAGCATAAGAATTAAGGGAGATGTACTCAGGCTTTATTGGCCAGCTGGCCGCAGGCCGCATCAATATCCTTGCCCCGGCTGCGGCGTAAGCGCACATTCACCCGGTGAGCGGCCAGGTAATCGCTGAAACGCTGGGTGGCGTCTTCATCGGGTTTTTTGAAAAGGGCATTATCGATGGGATTGTATTCGATCACGTTGATGATATGCGTGGGAATCCGGCGATAGATTTTAATCAGCTCATTGGCATCTTCCAGGCTGTCGTTCACCTCCTTCAGCAGGATATATTCCAGCGTGATATCATTTTTGGTTTGCGCATAAAAATAGTTCAGGGCCTCCACCAGTGCTTCAATATTATTGCTTTCATTGATCGGCATGATTGCATCCCGCTTTTTATCCGTGGCGGCATGCAGGGAAAGTGCCAGGTTGAAACGCACTTTATCATCACCCAGCTGCCTGATCTGTTTGGCCACACCCGCGGTGGAAACTGTGATGCGCTTGGGGCTCATGGCCATGGCATCGTTAGACGTGATGCGCTCGATGGCCTGCAGTACATTGCGGTAATTGAGCAGGGGTTCGCCCATACCCATAAAAACAATATTGCTGAGTTTGGTACCGTAAATTTTTTCACTTTGCTCGCTGAGCAGGGCAACCTGGTCGTAGATCTCATCAAACGACAAATTTCGCTTGCGCTCCATGTACCCGGTGGCGCAAAAACGGCAGGTAAGGCTGCAGCCGATCTGGGAAGAAACGCAGGCAGTTTGCCTTTTTTCTGTAGGTATCAGCACACCCTCCACAAAATGCCCGTCGAAGGTTTTGAAACGGGCTTTCACGGTTCCGTCGGCGCTGACCTGGGTGGTGTCGATCCCAACAGCCGGCAGCGAAAAATGCTCCGCCAGTTTGGCCCTTAACTCTTTTGAAAGATTGCTCATCTCCTCAAAACTCCGGGCATTCTTCTTCCATAACCATTCATAGGTTTGCATGGCCCTGAATTTTTTATCACCAATCGACTCAAAATACTCTTTCAGTTCGGGTAAACTCAGTGTGCGAATGTTTTTTACAGCCGTCATGGGCGCAAAGATAACGGCATTTGAACGATTTCGGCCAGCAGGGCTGCGGCGGACCTCCTTTTTCCGGGTTTGGTAAACCCATCAGCCTGGTGTAAAATGCATACTGATACATGTCCGGCTTTTTCAGCTCGTAAAAAAGCAGTAGATTTCTGCCACCACAGCTATGAAACATATCTTATTTTCCTGGTCATTCTTCCTGCTCCTGCTGGGCAATTGCAATCAGCCCGCAGGCAACAATTCACCACTGGCGTCACAGGATCCTCCTGCCCGCACCCTGCGGAGTGATCTTAATTATCCCTGGGAAATTTTATGGGGCCACGATAATTATATCTGGATGACGGAGCGGGGCGGAACAATCAGCAAAATAGATCCCGCCACGGGTAAAACTCTTTTCAGCCACCGCGTGGAAGATGCCGTAGCGAATAATGAAGGAGGAATGCTGGGGATGGTACAGGACCCCGGATTTGTAACAAATGGGTATCTCTATGTGGTATATGATTATTTCAATGGAAATCAATACCGCGAAAAGCTGGTGAAGCTGCGGTATCATGACGATAGTATTGAGCTGGTGCAAACGATTGTGCAGGATATACCGGCGGCTGTGATTCATAACGGATCCCGTCTTTGGATCAGTAAGGATCCCGTGCCGGTATTGTATATGACCACCGGTGATGCTTCTGTGCAACCCAATGCACAGTTGCTCAGTTCCCTTTCTGGCAAAGTGCTTCGCTTCAACCTGGATGGTTCCATCCCGGCCGATAACCCCCTCCCCGGATCGCCCGTCTGGAGCTATGGCCACCGCAACGCACAGGGGCTGGTTATGGTAAACGGGATACTGTATGCCAGTGAACACGGGCCCGATATCGAAGACGAAATCAACATCATCGAACGAAACCGTAACTATGGATGGCCCACGGTGAACGGTCCCTGCGACAAGGAATCAGAAAAAACATTCTGTGAAGCCAATAAGGTTAAAGAACCCGTTTGGAGCAGCGGTGATAAAACCATTGCAGTTTGCGGACTTGATTACTATGCTGATTCACTGATACCGCAATGGAAGAACTGCCTGCTGCTGGTTTCGCTGAAAGACCAGAGCCTGCGTAGTTTCAACATAGCACCCGGCGGGCAATCCATCACTCCTGCGGATATCTTTTACAAAAATAAATTCGGCCGCCTCCGGGATCTTTGTGTGTCCCCGCAGGGTAAGGTATATCTCTGTACCAGTAACGGGAGCAATAAAGACCTGCTGGTGGAGCTTACAGGACGGTAACTCAATATCTTCCTATATTTGTACCGGTCGAACTGCTGCAGTTCGACCTTAAAATTTATACCATGCAAACAGTTTATGTTGTTGATGCGGTGCGGACAGCTATTGGCAAATATGGCGGCGCCCTCAGTACGGTACGCCCCGATGACCTGCTGGCGCACGTGATCAGCGTACTGGTTAAACGCAATGCCACGATAGATGTAAATGCGGTTGAAGACGTGATTGCCGGCGCTGCCAACCAGAGTGGCGAAGACAACCGCAACGTGGCCCGCATGGCTGCTTTATTAGCCGGTTTACCGGTAACCGTTGCCGGCACTACTGTAAACCGTTTATGTGCCAGCGGGCTGCAGGCCATCATGGATGGAACCAGGGCCATTGCCGCCGGGGATGGCGAACTGATCATCGCCTGCGGTGTGGAAAGCATGAGCCGGGCGCCCTTTGTAATGCCCAAAAGCAGCAGCGCTTTTTCCCGCGAAGCACAAATTTTTGATACCACACTGGGCTGGCGCTTTGTAAATAAAAAACTGGCCGAATTATATTATCCTTACAGCATGGGAGAAACCGCAGAAAACGTAGCCCGCCGCTGGAATATCAGCAGAATGGCGCAGGATGAGTTTGCCATGGAAAGCCAGCGCAAATATGCGGCAGCCCGGGCCGCAGGAAAATGGAGCGAGGAAATTACCCCCATCCATGTGGCAGTGGGTAAGGATATTTTTGATTTTGATACCGATGAACATCCCCGCCTGAGCAGCCTGGAAAAACTGGCGCAGCTGAAACCCGCCTTTGCCAAAGACGGCACGGTTACGGCCGGTAACAGCAGTGGAATCAATGACGGAGCCGCCGCCGTTTTACTGGCCAGCGAAGAGGCCCTGAAAAAATACGGGCTGATTCCGATGGCCAAAATCAAAAGTATGGCAGTGGCCGGAGTGGATCCGGCCATCATGGGGGTGGGGCCGGTACCCGCCACTCAAAAGGCACTGAAACGGGCCGGGATCAGCGTGGCCGACCTGGACCTGATTGAGCTCAATGAGGCCTTCGCTTCGCAATCCATTGCCTGTATTCACGACCTGGGGCTCGACCTGGAAAAAGTAAATGTAAACGGGGGGGCCATTGCCCTGGGGCATCCGCTGGGCTGCAGCGGTGTACGCATCAGCACTACTTTATTGCATGAGATGAAAAAGCGGAAGGCCAGATACGGCCTCGCCACCATGTGTATCGGTGTGGGCCAGGGCGCCGCGGTTATCTACGAAGCGGTATAACTTTCCCTGCCTGAAAAGGGAGGCTTATAACTGGTACAATTGTTTTTTCAACAACCGGAAATTAACCAGTACGGCAATACTGAGCAGTATTGCAGCTATCACCAATACCATCCAGTGAACAAAAGGAGAGAGTAATTCCGTATTGTTCATAATAGAATACTGGAAGCCCCAATGCAGCAGGGCGGTTACCAGCAAGGAAAGCAGGATCACCATCACATATACCGGTATCCATTTTTTAGCAACGGTTACACTGAGCCAGTGCGGAGAGTAGCCGATGGTGAGCAGCAGCTGCAGGTTTTCGCGGCTGCGGGCAATCATCAGTTGCAGGTAAAATGAGAATAATACCATGGCCAGCAGGATTACCAGGATACCGAAGCCGGCCAGTCCGCTGACAATTCCCTGCAATACCGTTTTCACCCTTCCGAATTTTGTTTTATCGCGGTTGATGCGGTAATCTTTTTGCTGCAGGTATTTCAGCAGATCGGGGTTATTGGCATCTTTTGTTTTGATAATAATGCGGGTGGGGTTGGCCGGCAGGGGGCTTCCGAATTTGCGGTTGGCCCATTCCAGAAAATTTTTGGGCACCAGCACCGAGTTGATACGGTCGGTCAGCGCCACAATATTGCCGCCAAAATTCTCTTCGCCCATATTGCCCCGGCATTCGAGGCGGATGACAATGGAAGAAATACTTTTTTCGGAGAACTGCGGCAGATCGCGGCTGGGAGCAAAAACGGCATTATACAATTCCACGTAATCCGATGATACAATCACGGGTACAATGGCCTGGCCCTCTTTCCAGGTAAAACTGGCCGGCACCGTATCAATGAAGCGCTCATCAATGGCTTCCATAAAAAAATCACTTTCAAAAGGCAGGGTGCTGCCGCCGGTGGCTTTCACGATAAAATTATTGGCCAGCAGGGGAGCGGCATCTTCCACAGCCGATTGCTTTTTCAGCTCGTCCATTTCGGCCGGACTGAAACTGTGATCCCTTGCCATGTTTTCATTGGTGATATTCTTTGTTACGGAAATATAATCGTACCCATCTTTCCGCGGATTCTTGCTTTTGAGCAGTTCACTGATGTTGATGTACATCTGTATTGAGCACAGCAGCAATACCACGCCGATACCCAGACCGATATAACTCAGCCAGCGGGAGGCTTTGTTTTGCCCGGTATTAAGGAAGGGAGCGATATGAGAAAAGGAAAGTTTCACCGATCAGAGCTGCAGGGTTTGATGGGCATGAAAAAATTCGAGTTTTTTCAGATCAGCCAGGATGATGGCAGCCTTGCGGGCGGCAGCTTCTTCCTCCATCAGTTCCATGGCTTTTTTGCGGTTATTATCATCGAGATGACTGAAGGGCTCATCCAGTAATAAAAAATCGAAAGGCTGCTGGAGTGCCCGGATGATGGCGATGCGTTGTTGTTCGCCATAACTGCAGGTGCTGCACATTTTTTCCAGCTTGTTGTGAATGCCCAGGCGGCGGGCCATTTCTTCGATGCGGGATTGCGGATGCCAGGGCTGCAGCAGGCGTTTGATTTCGATATTCTGAAAAACCGTTTGTCCTGTAAACAGGCGCAGGTCCTGAAAAACAATGCTGATATGCTGTTGGCGGAAACCGGCAAAAGCCTCGGTATCGAAACCGGCGATATCGGTATCGTTATATTGGATGCGGCCCTGGTAATCTTTGCGCAGCCCGTATAAAAAATGGATCAATGAGGTTTTCCCGCTGCCGCTGGGCGCTATGATATGCACCCACTCGGCCGGATGAAACGCAATTGTTTTCTTCCAGATATCCGAACCGGATTTCTTTTCTTCTTCAATAAAAACAGGGTCAACCTGTTCCAGTTTTATCTGCATGCAAACGGCGGACTGATAAGTAAAAAGGGAAGTCACTTGCGAATGACTTCCCTCAATATTAACGATGTTTTTTCACATTCGGGGCGGCGCCGGGAACCGGGCTGACAACCGGAGCGATGCTATCGGTTTCCGTTTGGATGGTAAAATCCTTAAAACGGGCTTCATCTTTCTTTCTTTTCTCTTCCATAATCCTGCCGATGAGGCCGAAATACTGGTTGAGTTGTTTGAGGCTGTTGGTGTTTTTATCCAGCAGGTTGATCTCGATATGATAGCTGAGGCCGCCATCCTCATAATTACCGCCTTTCAGATAAACATTTTCCCAGAGTTTCAGTGAGGCCTCATACGTAACTTTTTCGAGGCTGTCGCTTTCCTGTACCGGGAAATTTTTCATCAGGTACTGCAGGTCGGCATAGCCCGCCATGGGTTCACCGGAAATATGGCTGATAAAATCAAATTTAGCGGTACTGCCGCCGATGAATTTATCCACGTTCGCTTTTGAATTTCCAATGGCAAAGAACTGGTCGTTCATATTGTAGCTGATGAGGTTATCCTCATCGGCAGACCGGTCTTTACTGATCCGCTTGCCGGCTTTGATCAATGTGTTGAAGGCGTCTTTATCACCGATGGAAGCGGCAAACAATACATCGGGTTTGGGTTCGGGGCGCATGCCAAAAGTCATGTCATCTCCTTTCATGCCCGGAAGGGTAATGGAATCATTTTTTACCTTGAAATCGGTAAGCGCAACCATGATATCGCCTTTATTGGCTTTAATAAAATCGTCCATGGTAAAACCCATGCTGATCAGTCCGATATTCAGCAGGCCTTCCATACCCGAGAGTTCCACCAGTTTGCGGATTCCTTCGGGCTTGAAATGCATGGCAAAAACGGCGCCCACCTGCTGGCCCGGAATTCTTTTCAGCATCTCTTCATTTACCTGGCCGCCGCTGTATTCTTTGATGATTTTTTTCAGCTCTTTGCCCAGGTAACTGGTATACTCCAGGGATATTTTTCCGTTATCAAAATTACCGGTAGCCACCATCAGGTTGCCCTCATAAAATTTATCCAGCTTCATCATGTTCAGCATGCCGAGGTCGCTGTTCACGCTTTTATAGAGTTGTTCGGTATTCAGCCAGAAATGAATATCACCCTGTTTTTTCATCAGGCTGGTAAAGCGTTCATCTTCGCCGAGTGAATTTTCGGATTTTAAACTGAACACTGATTTGCAGGCCGCCAGGAGGTCGCGTTTAACCGGAGGGGGCACAAGGGTATCATCCGAAAAATCATAACGGTTGCGCTTCTTCATCCCGGGGATATCGATAACATACACAAACTTATCCTTGTTCCATCCAACGATGGCAGGGGTTTTGCTGATGAAATGCAGGCCATTCTCATCTGTAAGCGAGCCTTTGGAAGCATCCAGGTTAAATTGTTTGAATTTGGCTTCATCTTTCACGGTGCCTTCAATGGCTGCATAGCCTCCGAGGGAATCTTTTTCCACGAAGATCAGCAGGTCAGTTTTGATATCGATACCGCTGTTATCCGGGTTGTCGAGGATGGCTTTCATAAAGCCGGGCAGGGTGCTGTCGGCATAGGCCTGCTGGAAAAGCGGGTTTTGTTTCACCTCATCCCAGGGAAGTTTTTCGTTGAGAGATTTGCCATTGATATGCAGTACTGCTGCTGCATCTTTGGGTACCAGTTTTCCCTGCTGGTTGGTTTTGCTGCAGGAGGCCAGCAGGAGAAGCAGTGCCACGGCGGGCAGGAACCAGGTACGTAGTTTCGGTGCCATAAATTGTTTTTTTATTAATACGGTTTGCCGGGTTGGGTAACCACGGTTATTTGTTAAAAAATGCGGAAAGTGCTGCAAAGGGTACGGTTTCCTGATCACCGGAAGACAAGTGCTTTACCTGGCAGGTTTGCCCGGCAATTTCATTACTGCCAATGATCACCACATAGGGAATATTTTTTTTCTCGGCATAACTGAACTGCTTGTTCATTTTCGCTTCCTCGTGATAGAGTTCGCAGGAGATACCGCTGTGGCGGAGGGTCTGCATCAGTCCGAAGGCCGTTGCCGCTTCATTTTTACCCAGGTTGAAAAAAAGCACCCGGGTGCTGCGGTTGATACCTGCCGGGAACAGCGCCAGTTCCTCGAGTACATCATAGATGCGGTCGACACCAAAACTGATACCCACCCCGGGAATATTGGGTACACCAAATAAGCCGGTAAGATCATCATAACGGCCGCCGCCGCCGATGCTGCCGATGTTTACCCGGGCAGGCGCTTTGGCTTCAAAGATGGTGCCGGTATAATAGTTAAGGCCACGTGCCAGTGTAAAATCGATTACCAGGTTGGTATTGGGCAGCTGGCTGTTCAGCCATTCCAGTTCGGCGATACCTTCTGCCCCGGTGGCAGTAGTGGCCAGCAGTTTTTTTATCCCGGCCAGTTTTTCCTGGTTTGTACCGCTGATAGCAAGGTACGATTCAATAAGTGTCACCTGGTTGCCGGTTAGTCCGCGTTGCAACAGCTCTTCCTTCACTTTATCCGGTCCGATTTTATCAAGTTTATCGATGGCAATGGTGATATCTATAAGCTTATCCGGTCCGCCGCATGCAGTAGCGAGGGCGGCCAGTATTTTGCGGTTATTGATCCGCAGTTCGTAATCCGGTAACCCCAGTTTTACCAGAACATCGTGATAGATATTGGCCAGTTCCACTTCATTGAATAAGGAAGTACTGCCCACCACATCAGCATCACATTGGGTGAACTCGCGGTAGCGGCCCCGCTGGGGCCTGTCGGCCCGCCATACCGGTTGTATCTGGTAGCGGCGGAAAGGGAAGCTGAGGCTTCCGTGATGCATGGCTACATAGCGTGCGAAGGGGATGGTAAGATCATATTTCAGCGCCCGTTCGGTAACATCCGTGCTGTTTTTTCCGGCCAGGATTTTTTCAAAACCTTCTTTGGCCTTGGCACTGTTTTTTTCGCTGTTAAGGCCGTTGTTGAGAATTTTAAAAATCAGTTTATCGCCTTCCTCTCCATATTTCCCCATCAGGGTATCCAGGTTTTCTATGGCCGGGGTTTCGAGCGGTTCAAAACCGTAACATTCAAAAACAGAACGGATCGTATTGAAAATAAAATTCCTTTTTCGAACAACGGATGCCGAAAAATCACGGGTGCCTTGCGGAAGGGATGGTTTGGCCATGCGGAAGCGCTATGAATATTTATGTATGATGAACGAACAGGCTTCGTCGAGCAACTGGTACACTTCGTGGTAACCGGCCTCGGGGCCGTACCAGGGATCCGGAACTTCGCGGTGCTCGCCGGGGAAGTATTCGTTCAGCAGCAAATCTACTTTTTGTTGGTCAAATTCCGGACCGGCAATCCGTTTAATATCCTGCAGCACATCCGGTGCCATGGCATAGATTTTATCAAACTGCTGCAAATCCTGCCGGGTAAAACGGCGGGAGCGCTGGTGGCTGATATCAATTCCGTTCAGCCGGGCAACTTTCTGACTCAATGCATGCGGGGCTTCGCCGGTATGATAGCCATTGGTGCCGGCACTGTCGATTATCCAGGGCAACCCCCTTTCAGCGGCTTTCTGCTGCAATATTCCTTCTGCCAGCGGGCTACGGCAAATATTACCCAGGCATACCATCAGGATTTTCATGGGGCAAAGGTAGTTTTTAGTTAACAGTAAATGGTCAATCGTAAATGGTCAACCATAAATGGTAAATGATCAACTGTAAATAGGTAATCCTGAATCGTGCTTATGGAATTTTATCCGAACATCATCTTATTTCAAACGCGGCGCCGGTTTTGATTATTCACACCCGATAACACGGGATCAAAACCTAATGACATGAACAAAGAATTAATACTGAAAAGCGATGTGCTTGATATCATCTTCGAAAAGCGCAACAAAGATTACGGAGCCTATGATCTGCGCAGGTACTACAGTGGCCGTTTGGGAAAAGCGCTGGCTGTGATGCTGGGAATGGCCGCTGTATTTTCCTGCTTCGCCGTTTTGGCAGGCAAAAAAACACATGGCCCGGTGATCAGGATAAGCGATTATGAAATGGCAAGAGTGAACGAATCCAAAAGGAATGAACCTCCCCGCGAACAAAAGCATACTCCCGTAACAACGAAGGCACCGCAGGTAAAACTGTTAAGTCATATGTTGATTACAAAGCTGGTTGATTCAACAGATGTGATCCGGGAGGTGACTGGCAATGTAACAATCGGCAGCCAGAACAATGCGGATGGCGACACCAATGCCACCACCCTGGTAACGCCTGCCGAGAATACCAGCACCGGTACCGGCACCGAACCCGTAAAAACAACCGATAAAACCCGGCCCGTTGATAATCCTGATATCATGCCCTCATTTCCCGGCGGTATAGATGCCCTGCGGAATTTTTTACAGCGCAACCTGCAAAATCCCCGCGACCTGGAAGAAGGGGAAGTGGTATCGGTACAGGTGCATTTTGTAGTGGGCTACGACGGTAAGCTTCAGGCATTTACAGATGCCAGCAATACCGATGCGGATTTTTATAAGGAAGTAATCCGGGTGTTGCGCAAGATGCCCGACTGGATTCCCGGTAAAAGCAATGGCGAATCTGTGGCAGTGAATTATATGATACCGGTGAAGTTTGTTACACAGCATGATGAGTAAACTGCCGGTTTTTTCAGTAACTTGGCGGTTTCTAAGTGATGCCGGGAAGACGGTAAGCAAGCTGAATTCTTACCGTCTTCCCGGTAAAACTTTAGCAGAAACGATACGCCGCCATCCCGGCAAAACAATTTAAAATTCAACCATGGCACTCGAAGAATTTGAAAAGGAAGAATTATCCGACAGGGAAAAGAATGTTGTGAAGATGCGCAGCATCGTTAACTATACCATGGGCCTCTTCTTTATCGGGGTGGGTTTTCTTTTTATGTTCCCGGTAAAAGCCATTCAGCCCCGCATAGCCCAGTACGACCCCACCATGATCAAAATTTTTGCCATCCTCTGCTGGGTATATGGCCTGTTCAGGATTTACAGGGGCTACCGGAAAAATTATTTCAGAAACTCATGAAACGGAAAGATCATTTGCGGGGCTGGTGGTGGCTGGCCACGGCCCTGGTACTGCTGGAACTGTCTTCCTGCCAGCTGAAGAGCACCAAAAAAACGGGGATCGATACACCCGCCGCCGGTACAATTTATATCAGCGTGGATGAGAGTTTCCGGCCCGTGATGGAAGAACAGATTGCCGTTTACGAAGCCCTGCACCCGGGCACACATATCATCGCCGCTTATAAATCTGAAGCCAATTGCCTGCGCGACTTGTTTACGGATACACTTAACCGTATGGTAATTATCACCCGCGGACTTACTTCGGCTGAGTCGCGGATCTTCCATGACAGCCTGGGCTATTCGCCGGTGAACCAGAAAATTGCTTCCGACGGAATTACACTGGTGGTAAATAAAAACAGCCAGGATTCTGTATTTTCCCTGCAGCAACTGAGGGATTATCTCAGCGGGCAGGGGGGAACCCCGCGTCCCATCGTATTCGACGGGCTGAATGCGACGAGCACGGTACGCTATGCGATCGACAGCATCCTGCGGGGCGGGCATTTTGATACCTCCGTGGTGAAGGCCGTTCCCAACAGCGCCGGGGTGCTGCATTATGTGGCCGATCACCCGGATGCCATCGGGATGGTGGGCTTCAGCTGGATTGGCAATCCGGAAGATACGGCCCAGCTGAATTTGTTAAAGAAAATTAAAATTGCCTGGGTGGAATGCAGCTACTGTAAGGACAGCCCCTATGTAAAACCCACACAGGCCAGCATCATGAGCAAACGGTATCCTTTGGTACGTGGTTTGTATTATATCCTGAAAGAGAATTACAGCGGGTTAGGATCGGGCTTCGGCGCCTTTCTCCAGTACGAGCGGGGGCAGTTGATTTTCAGGAGAAGTTACCTGGCGCCCGAGATGAATTTCGGAATCCGGTCGGTAGAAGTGAGCGAAAAATTATGAAAAATATTACCGGCTGTTTTGAAAAAACTATGGTAAAATTTTTAACATTGTAAAGTATAAATCAGCAAAATAAAATGAACAAACGTAAAATCGGGCTTTTGTGTACAGTTTTGGTCGTGCTTGTAACCAGTATCAAAGCCCAGACAATTGATGAAGGCAGAAAGCTCTTGTACTATGATAAATACATCAGTGCAAAAAACCTGTTCCAGAAAATGCTGGCGGCCAATCCGAATGATGCCGATGCCGCTTACTGGCTGGGACAGGCCATGATTGCGCCTGATGAGGACAAAGATATTGCCGGTGCCAAAGAGGTATACCGGAATGCCCTGGCTGCCAACAGCAACAGCGCCATCCTGCTGGCCGGCATGGGGCACCTGGAACTGCTGGAAGGCAATACCCAGGATGCCCGTAACCGGTTTGAAACGGCCATCAGCCTGAGCGGCGGCAAGAGTATTGCTGTGCTGAACGCCGTGGGATTTGCCAACTCCGATTATTTATCCAAAGCCGGTGATGCCGCTTATGCGGTTGATAAACTGAAACAGGCCATTGCCATCAAGGGGATGAAAGACCCGGATGTGTATGTAAACCTGGGGGATGCCTACCGCAAAATGGCTGATGGCGGAAACGCACAGCTGTCTTACGAAGCCGCCCTGGGCCTGGACCCCACCTATGCCCGTGCGAAATTCCGCATTGGCCGTATTTACCAGTCGCAGGGAATTTCCCAGGAAGATATTTATATGCGGTATTACAATGAGGCCATTGCCCTCGACCGGAACTATACAAGGGTATACTGGACACTCTATCAATATTATTACGAAACCAACGTTAGCCGGTCGGCCGAATTCCTTGAAAAATACCTGACCGCCAAGGGCAGTGATGAACCCAATGCCTGTTTCCTGCGTGCCCAGATGGTATATGCCCAGGGTATGTTTCAGCAGGCCGTATCCAAATGTGATGAGTGTATCGCCGCTTCCGCCAGCCCTTATCCCAACCTCTATGGTATCAAGGCCTATGCATTGAATAAACTGGGGGATTCTGCCAATGCAAAACTGGCTTTCGAACAGTATTTCCAGAAGCAGAAACCCAATAAAATCGGTATAACCGACTATAAAACCTATGCCGAGGTATTGATGAAATTCCCGGGTAATGATGCCCTTGCCGGTACCTTTGTTGACCAGGCCGTTGGCCTCGACAGCACCGAAGCCGGAAAAGTGGCCCTGATCAAATGGATGGCCACCAACTACGAAAAACAGAAAAGATTTGTGGATGCCGCCAACTGGTATAAAAAAATTCAGAATGTAAAGGCCAACCTCACAAAGACCGACCTCTACAACTCGGGCTACAATTACTACAGGGCCGGCAGTTTCCAGAATGCGGCCGACCAGTTCAGTCTCTACAGCCAGAAATTCCCGGATGATATCTTCGGATTTTATATGATGGGTAAATCCTACTGGGGAATTGATACCACTATGAGCCAGGGCCTGGCCAATGCCTCCTTCGAGAAAGCCGTTCAGGTGGGAGAAGCCTACCCGGATAAATCAAAGATCATTGCCCAGCTGACGGGTAGCTATAAGTACCTGATTGCCTACAATGCCAATATTAAGAAGGATAAAGCCGCTGCCCTCTCTTTCTGTGATAAGGGGCTGCTGGTGGATCCCACCGACCAGGAGCTGATCAGCTATAAGGATGTGATCTCCAAAATGAAAGATACCCCGCCGCCGGCCACCAAGCCCGCAACGGGTACCAAACCCGCCACCGGTACCAAACCAGGCGCCCAGACATCCACCAAGCCCACCGGCACCAAGCCCGGCGCACAAAAAAAAAAGTAAAGGGTAAGAATTAACCAACATAACCGGTCCCCGCTGGCAAAACCAGCGGGGATTTTATTTGGCAGTTATTGCTAATTGCCGGGGCTGCCGTATTTTTGTGCAGCAACCGAAAGGTAATTTTATGGAATCATTCTTTCTGCAGGTAACAGCTGCCAACACTACCACCAACTATCTCCCCATTGCATTACAGTTTTTATTTGCTATCGGCCTGATAGCCACTATTATCTGGGGATCCGATAAACTGGGGCCCAAGCGCAAAACCGGTGATAAGCTTCAGAACTTTGAAAGCGGTATTGAGATCAAGGGAAATGCCCGTCAGCCGATGGCGATCAAGTACTTCCTGGTAGCCATTCTGTTTGTACTGTTTGATGTGGAAGTGATCTTTTTTTATCCTTATGCCGTGAATTTCCGTGAACTGAAATGGAGCGGATTTGTTGAAGTATTATTATTTGTGGGCCTTTTTGTGGCAGGCCTGGTTTATATTTTTAAGAAGGGTGCATTGAAGTGGGAGGAGTGATTAATTTGAAAATCTGAAGATTTGAAAATGAGCTGGTGGCCGGAGATTTTATGACCGCAGCCTGGCTATATTTTCAAATTGACGAATTTTCAAATTTTCAAATTAACAAATTTTCAAATTGAATTAATTATGAGTCGTCCGGTACAGTTTAATAACACCGTAAAGTTTGAAGGGATTCCCGAAGGGTACATGGGAGAGGGCTTTATGGCAACGCGTTTTGAGAAAGTGGTGAGCCTGGCCCGCAAGAATTCAATCTGGCCTCTGCCTTTCGCCACCAGTTGCTGTGGTATCGAATTTATGGCAACGGCCGCCAGTCACTACGACCTGGCAAGGTTTGGCGCCGAGAGGATGAGCTTTTCACCCCGTCAGTGCGACCTGATCTTTGTGATGGGCACTATCGCCAAAAAAATGGCGCCCGTACTCCGCCAGGTATACCTGCAGATGGCCGAGCCCCGCTGGGTGATGGCCGTGGGAGCCTGTGCCTCCTCGGGGGGTATTTTTGATACCTATTCTGTGCTGCAGGGAATCGACCAGGTGATACCCGTGGATGTGTACGTTCCCGGATGCCCGCCGCGGCCCGAAGCCATCCTGGATGGTTTTATGAAGATACAGGAACTGGTGAATGCCGAAGGATTGCGCCGGCGCTACAGCGACCAGTATAAGGATATGCTGGCCGGCTATGGAATACAATAGAATGTCAGAATTCAAAATTCAAAATCGCACAGGTTACTGCTTTCTGAATAACTTTTCGCTTTTGACTTATGGTTTTTTAATTTAATTACGATGTCACTTACCAACGATATTATCCGGCAGAAACTCACCGAGAAATTCGGTGAGCAGCTCAGTAACTGGCAGGAACCTTATGGCATGCTCACGTTCACCGCGCCGAAGGAACTCAACCTGAAAGTGATGCAGTTTTTGTATGATGATCCTGAACTGCGCTTTCAGTTCCTGACCGATTTACAGGGGGTGCATTACCCCGATCAGAAAGGGGCCGAACTGGCTGTGGTATACCACCTGCATAACCTGGTGGATAATGTGCGGATCCGTTTCAAGGTATTCACCGATATTGAAAAGCCGGATGTGTTCAGCGCTACGGCGCTCTACCAGTCGGCCAATTTTATGGAACGGGAAACCTATGATTTCCTGGGTGTGAATTTCGTGGGGCATCCCAACCTGCGGCGGATCCTGAATGTGGATGAAATGGATTATTTCCCGCTGCGCAAGGAATTCCCGCTGGAAGACCAGACAAGGGTGGATAAGGATGATGAGATGTTTGGACGATAAATTTAAAAGACAGAAGTCAAAACCATAAACCGGGCACATTTCAGCGCTGTTGCTTTTGACTTTTCACTTTTGACCTATAACTGCAACTTACAAGTATTATGAGCGATCATATCGTTTTACCGGAAGGTTCAATAGAAAAGCAAACCACCACGCTGAACCTGGGGCCCACGCACCCGGCCACGCATGGTGTGTTTCAGAATATCCTCGAACTCGACGGGGAGCGGATCCTGGATGCCAAACAAACCGTGGGCTATATCCACCGGGCTTTCGAAAAAATTGCCGAACGGCGTCCGTTGTACCAGATCACTCCCTTAACCGACCGCCTGAACTACTGTTCCTCTCCGCTCAATAATATGGGCTGGCATCTTACCTGCGAAAAATTACTGGGGGTGAAAACTCCCAAGCGGGTGGATTACCTGCGGGTGATCATCATGGAACTGGCCCGTATCGCCGATCACCTGATCTGCAATTCGATTGTAGGGGTGGATACCGGTGCTTTTACCGGCTTTCTCTACGTAATGCAATACCGTGAACTAATCTATGAAATATATGAAGAAGTATGTGGGTCCCGTCTTACTACTAATATTGGGCGTATTGGCGGTTTTGAAAGGAATTTCTCTAATGCAGCGTTTGAAAAACTTGAAAGATTCCTGAAAGAATACCCCCGCACCCTGAAAGAGTTTGAAAACCTCTTCAACCGTAACCGCATCTTTATGGACCGCACCATTGGCTGCGGCCCGATTGCCGGTGAGAGGGCGCTCAATTATGGCTTTACCGGCCCCAACCTCCGGGCTGCCGGCGTGGATTATGATGTAAGGGTGCATTCGCCCTACAGCAGCTACGAAGATTTTGATTTCATCATCCCTGTGGGTAATACCGGCGATTGTTACGACCGCTTCCTCGTCAGAAATGAAGAGATGTGGCAAAGCCTGCGTATCATCGAACAGGCCTACCAGAAGGTGCAGGAGTTTAAAGGGGCGGAAGCAGAAGTGTTTCATGCCGATGCGCCGGCCTACTATCTTCCTGAAAAGAAGGATGTGTACACCAAGATGGAAGCGCTCATTTACCATTTCAAAATCATCATGGGCGAAACCGAGATCCCGGCCGGTGAGGTATACCACTCAGTGGAAGGAGCCAATGGCGAATTAGGGTTCTACCTGATCAGTGATGGCGGCCGTACCCCTTACCGCCTGCATTTCCGCCGGCCCTGTTTCATCTACTACCAGGCATTTCCCGAACTGATCCGGGGCGGCATGCTCAGTGATGCCATCGTTACGATGAGCAGCCTGAACCTGATTGCGGGTGAACTCGATGCCTGATATTTCCGGATCTGACCAACGCATTAAAAAAAGGAACCGGCAACAGCCGGTTCTCTTTTTTTTTATACCCTTACTATTTACGCACAATTTTAAAGCGGGAACAGCAGCACCGCCGGAGACCCGGCAGTGCTTTTAGCAGGATTTTTCTGTCACTGAAGCTTAACCACTTTCAGGCTCTGTATCTGTCCGGCTTTGTTTTTCAGCATTACAATATAGGTTCCGGGCAAATAGCCGCCGGTATAAAATACAGGGCTTTTGCCGAAACCGCCGAGCGGATTGCTTTGTAAAACGGTGCCATTGGAATTGGCCAGTTCTAAACGATAGCCGGCCGCATCACCCGCCTGGGCCTTATTGATGAAGTCGATGCTGACCGTCAGTTTATCCGTGAAAGGATTGGGGGCTGCTTTCAGGATGATATTACTGCTGTTCAGCCTGTTCATCGCCTGTTTGGGATTGCCAAACTGGGATTCCCCGCAGGAATAGTAGGCTTCGGTATTGTAATCCACTTTCACTTCTGCCTTACAATCTTTCACGCATTTGCATACATCCCCGTTTTGGTCGAGCGCATGTACCGTAAGCCGAACGATATACACACCCGGTGAAGCATAGGTATGCGTTGCCGTTACACCGGTTCCGTAAGTGCCGTCACCAAAATCCCAGATATAAAGGGCGATGGGCAATGAGCTGGTGGTACCGCTGGCATCGGCCACAATGGTTAATCCGCTGGTGCTAACATTATACACCACATTGATATCACAGGGGCAATCTTTCACTTCCACCTGGAATTCTTTTATATGTTCTCCGCATTCATTTTTCCAGATAACCCATACCGTATGGGTGCCGGGTGTACTGAATGCATGGGTTACACAGGCGCCGGCAATAGTGGTGCCGTCGTCAAATTTCCAGTAATAGATGTTGCTGCCTTCCTTGCAGGTGTCTTTGGCACAGAAGGTTTCGGGCAGTCCCACACACATGGTCCGGGGTACCACAAATGCATAAGGATCGCAGCAGCATTCCTTCACGGTTATGGTAAACTCTTTCTTCGATTCACCGCAGTCGTTTTTCCAGTAAAGGGTGATGGTGTAGGTGCCGGGAGCGGTATAGGTATGGGTAACGCAGTTACCTGTCTGAACCGGTGTGCCGTCACCAAATTTCCAGTAATACTCAATGCTGCCTTCCTTACAACTGTCGATGGCACAGAACTGTGTGGGGGCGCCTGCACAGATTTCTTTGGGGATATTGAAATCGTAAGGATCACAGCAGGGCGGCTTCACAATGGTTACGCAGGCCGTGTTACAATCCGGGCTGCTGGGCTGCAATACATAATACGGGTTGTAATTGAAAAGATACTTGGCAGAGGGCCGCATTACAAATGTATTGCAGGCGGTCTGGCCGTCAACCGCACTGGCTGAAGTACGGGCATCAAACACATATGCAAACGGGGGCGCCACGCCGATCGACTGGCTGAAACTGGTTTTGATATCTACCGTATTGGCGGGAGGTGCCAGCACCCAGCCCGGGCCATTACCATTCACCGTATATCCCAGTTCGGCAAATGTGGTGATGCCATCCACAGCACTGTATGATTGACCGGAAGGCGCTATGGTATGACTGGAACTTATCAGGCTGTTATAGCGGATATCGTACTGGCTGCCCCTGTTGATGCTGGCCATGATCAGGTTATCCACATAGGGGGTACCGCCAACATTATCCCTTGGCAGCAGATCCACAATCAGGGGTTTCACCAGCGGGATTCCTGCATTGGTAGCCATCAGTTTGTATTGCACCAGGCTGTTGGCCGCTGCATTTACGGAATTGGCAAAACTGGTACCGCCATCCGCACTTACCTGTTTGGCAATGGTATAGTTCAGATTGCCATTGATTACGATAGTGGCAGAACCGGTTACCGGCGTAAGGATATTACCGCCGGCAATGGTGGCATTATTAAGCACATTACCCAAACCGGCCGTATCCCTGATTTTCACGGTGAACTCGATATAATAGGCTTTCATACCATAGGCAAAGCCGCAGGCGGGATATACCACCGTACCGCAATCGGCCCTGATCGTATCAAGATTCCATTTTAACTGCCCCGTGGCCGTATTGTGCAACGGAGTTACCCCTGTCCACAAAGTGGCACCAGCCGGCGGAGTGGTGTTATTGGGAGCACAGGGTGCAAAAGGATTGGGATAGGTATAGTACAGTTCATTACCAACATACTGCAGGTTGCCATTATCTATATTATCGGTGATAACGCCGCCAATGATATGTGTGCCACCGATATTTTGTACCCGGAGACGGAAGCGAACGAGGCTGCCGATGGTATAACTGGTGGGACCGCAAACAGATTTGGTAAGACAAGGAGTGGCATCATTGGGCAGGAGGTAAATGGAAGCCGAACGGGGCGGCGAAGTAAAGCCCGATACAACGGAAACGGTGTTGACGATCGGACTGGGGCAGCCGGTGCCAATGGTAAAGCTGAAAGAATAAGTATGGCACTGACCCGGGGCTAAAGAAGGTCCGCTCAGTGTATAAACAGCCGGGCCGCCGGTAATAGTGCATCCTGCGGGCGCTGTGGGTGTTACCCCGGTTACACAGGTATTCGGGAAATTATCCTGCAGTACATAGGGCGACATGGGCGCAAAACCGGTATTGCATACACGCACATAATAGGTGCCGGTACAACCCGGACTGTTACCGGATACCTGGTACCATTTTGAAAGCACGCCATTGGGAACCGGCGTATCCCTGGCAATACCCACCCGCGATGTATCACTGTAAAGCGGAGAGGGGGTGCCATTGCAATTATACTTACCCTGTAACACCCCGGTATTGATAGTGCAGGTATTGGGCAGGGGTGCAAAAGCCACTTTAAATTTCGCCGTATAAATATTATTACCGGTGGCATCCAGCACAAACCCGGGCGGTAAACTGATCACACCGGCCGGACTGATAGAGCTGGGCGACATATTGGCCGAGCTGGAATACGTGGAAGGAATTACCGTAGCACCGGCGGGCAGGATATCAAATAAGGAAACCGTATAAAGGGAGGCAGAACCCGAGAGTGTCCACCATTGTTTTACAATCCGGATATTGTATTCCACCGTATCGGTAAAGTTGCCGTAGGGGCAGGGGCTTACCCAGGGGGCGGTAGGGTATTTCTGAATACGCCAGGGATTGTTTACCACGGCCGTGGTGAGTAATCTTTCTGTAACCAGTTCACAAACCGGTGTTTTGCCCACCATGCTGGCCCCGTTGTAAACCTGCAAACCATTGCAGCTTTTATCTACGGGAAAATGCACATTAATCTGGAAAGAACCACCCGCGATGGTACCGGTGACAGAGGCAAAGTTTAATTGCACCAGGTTTCCCGTTACGGTAACAGTGGGAATATTGCCCGCATAGCCCGCACCCGGAACGATCACATTATCGATCACGAGGGGGAGCGGCACATTATCGGAGATCACTACCGAAGTGGCGCCGGCCGGTACCGAAAAAGTAACGGTGTAGCTGAACGGATCATTGGTCTTTACCGAATTAAGCGAAACACTTTTTTGAAGTGAGTAACCATTCATGGTTACGATGGGTGTTACCATGCCGGGCGGCTGGGCCAGCAGGTGGCCGCCAAGGCACAGCATGACAAGCAGCAGGGCTTGCCGGAAAATGAGGCCAGGTCTTTTCATAACAGTTCTTTTGGGGGTTAAAAAATCAGGTTGATGCGGATCGTTTTCAATCGGGAACGGATCACCAGTAAGCAAAGCCTGGCGGGTACTTTAAAAAAATGATCTGATAACAGGGTTATTATTACAGGATTGTAAAGGGGGCCGGCAGATCATTTTTTTAGCTGGATAAATGTAGCGGAGGGCCTGTTGGCCGGCAAGCGTAGTACCACACAACCGCTTATCGATTATTACGCAGCGGATTTTTAGCGGTGCCACGTAGTGCCTGCGTGTAAATACGGGCTGCCATCAGCAACGCGGCACCGGGCCCTAAAAACAAAACGCCTGATTATCAAGAGAGAAGAATAGGAAAAACCTCCAAGTGCTGCGTATTAATACGTTGTTTATGAGCGTATAACACCTTAATGGAATAATATATTATAATTTAATTTTGGGAAAAAACCTACTATGTCTACAATGAAACGGTATCAGCATTTTTTCCTGTTGTTGTTCCTCGGCTCTTACCTGGCTTTATCCTGCCGCCGGGAAGATGTGTATTACCAGGGGCCGTATTCGAATGATAAAACGGCGCCCTCCCTTTCCGCCCGTTCGCTTGCAACAGGTTGCAATAATCCCAACATTGAACAGCATTTTATATCGATCGAATATGCCTATGAGTTGGTGGATAATTACCACCGGGCCGTACGGGAAGGCCGTCTCTGTGAGACCCTGAAAGAAAAGAACTGGCTCTTCACCGAAACCTTCCCGGCCGAAGCCATTCAAAAATTGCTGGAGCAGCCCGGTTGCTGTAAATTCAGGATCTATAACGGACTGGATAAGGAGAACAGGGTGCATTTTGTAATGGTGGGGGTGAGTGCAAGAGGCGGTGATGTGCTCTATTGCAGCGACCCCAATGCCAACCGTGATTCCTGTAAGGAGGGCGATCTGCCGGTTATTGTGGAGATGGGCGCCCCCTGTCCTGAAGCCTGTTCCGGAAATTATGTAGGACCCTAAGCGATTGCAGAAAAACCAAGCCGCATGTACAGTTGGTTCTTTATTGCCAGTTTTGTTATCCTGATCCCTGCTGCTATCGCCTTAGCGCGGTTCAGGGTTATTGATGCGGCCTTCAAACCACTGGCATATAATGTATGGATCGGTGTGCTGGCAGAGATGCTGGCACACCTTTTTCGTATCTGTATCCGTAACAATCTCTATGTTTTCAATGTTTTCATGTACGTGGATTTTATCACGTTCCTCTGGCTGTTCAGCCGCTGGGGCGCTTTTGAAAGGGTGGGGCGGAACCGGCAAATAGCCGTGGTCGTTATATTTACCCTGCTGTGGATATGGGATAATTGCTGGCAACATTCCCTGGGCGGAAAAAACTTTACCTTCCGGATCGCGTATTCGATGGTGCTGCTGCTCATCGCAATCGACCAGATGAATAATGTGGTGATCAAAAACAGTTATTTCCTGAAATACAACCCTTATCTCTACATCAGTGTGGGAATTATTTTTTATTATGCCTACAGCGTGTTTATTTCGTTGTTCAATTCGCCGCTGTTTCATCCGTCAGCCGATTTGTGGAAATGGAATATGCTGATCTATGTGATCATTAACGTGGCCACCAACTTATTATTTGCAATCGCTTTTTTATGCATGCCCAGGAAAGTGAAATTTATTTAGGGATACTGCTTTTCAGCGTCCTGCTGGCCATGATCATTACCGGCTTTACCGTTTCCTATTTCAAACAACACCGGAAACTGACCCGCGAAAAAATCAAAGCCGAGATCTATACCAGCGAGGAAGAGCGGAAAAAAATCGCTTCGGACCTGCACGATGACCTGGGGCCGATCCTGGCTGCCATCAAGATTTATGTAAACGCCCTGTCGGCCCAATCCGAACGCGACCAGGAACTGATCCGGAACATCAACAAATACCTCGACGGGGGTATCATGCGGGTGAAGGTGATCGCCAACGGGCTCATGCCCAATACCCTGCGGCGCAAAGGCCTGCTGCACGCCCTGGAAGAGTATATCATCAATATCGGTTCCTATGTGCAGTTTAAGGTAGACTACCATTTACCGGATATGCAGCTTTCACTCAAAAGCGATTCGGAACTGAACCTGTACCGGGTGATGCAGGAGATCATCACCAATGCTATCAAACACTCGAAAGCCTCCCGTTTACAGCTCTCTTTCGAGCGCCGCGAGGATAACCTGCTGATCAATATTGCCGATAACGGGGTGGGCTTTGATTATACCGGTCATAATTTTGTATCCACCGGTTATGGTATTTCCAATATCAAGAGCCGGATCGAAATGCTGGATGGCAAATACAATATTTACTCCCGTCCCGGAGAAGGCATCCGTTATACATTCATCATTCCTATTCAAAAAAATTCAACAGGTGAACACTGATATCCGAATTGTTGCCGCTGATGATCATGAAATCTACCGTGATGGACTGCAATTGCTCAGCAGCACCCTCAAAGGCATCCGCCTGGTGGGGATGGCCGAAAACGGGAAAGAACTGCTGGCCCTCGTAAAAGAACTGCAGCCCGATGTGGTGCTGACAGATATTAAAATGCCCCTGATGGACGGCATTGAAGCCACCCGCCATATTGTGGCCCAGTACCCGGGTACCGGGGTGATCGGACTTACCATGTTTGAGGAAGAACAGCAGATCATCGATATGCTCGAAGCGGGGGCGAGGGGCTACCTGGTAAAAAATGCCTCCAAAGATGAGGTGCAGGAAGCCATCATGCGGGTATACCACCACCAGCACTACTACTGCAGTCAAACCACTACCAAGATCACCCGTATGATTGCCGCCAGCCGTTACAATCCCTATAAAACCCCGGTGAAAGTGAGTTTCAGCGAAAAAGAGCGGGAAGTCATCAAACTGATCTGCAAAGGATTAACCAATAAAGAGATTGCCCAGCAGATCCGCCTCAGCTACCGCACCGTAGAAGGCTACCGCATACGTATCCAGGAAAAAATGGATGTGCACAATACCGCCGGCATCATCATCTATGCCATCAAAAACCAGCTTGTGGAGCTGGAATAACCGGAGGTTTTGAAAGCCGCCCGTATTAAATAATTGCTAACCCGCCCGAATCCCGGTTTCGGGGCCGCCGGGGCGATGCCCGGTTAAGAACGGATGATCCGGCAGAGCCCGGCCCCGCATTTGAATCAAACCGGTCTGCCAAGGGTATCCCGATTTTTTACCGGGCCCTGTTTTCCTGCTATTTTTGGGGATAATTATTTCATGGAAGGATTTATATGAAGTAAATTCGCACCTGATTTCAAACCAAGCTAGTATGCAGTTTTCCAGTTCTGGTTTAACCAAAGTAAATGAAATTATCAGCCGCTACCCGGCCGGTAAGCAAAAAAGCGCTCTGATCCCCGTTTTGCACCTCGCCCAGGAGGAATTTGGCGGATGGCTGGATGTTCCCGTCATGGATTATGTAGCCTCCCTGCTCCATATCGAACCCATAGAAGTTTATGAAGTGGCCAGCTTTTACAGCATGTTCAACCTGCAACCGGTAGGCCGCTATATGTTTGAGGTATGCCAGACAGGTCCCTGTATGCTCAATGGCAGCGATGATATCATCGCCTACATAAAGGAAAAGCTGAATATCGGAGTGGGCGAAACCACCCCTGACGGGATGTTTACCCTGAAAACGGTGGAATGCCTGGGCGCCTGTGGTTATGCACCGATGATGCAGCTGGGCAAGCACTATCGTGAACATCTTACAAAGGAAAAAGTGGATGCCATCATTGCTGAATGCAGGGCCAAAGCCAACTGAGATTGAAAAAGATCTTTACCATACTGTTCGTGTGCGTATCCCTTTTGTGCCAGGCACAAACCGAAGAGGAGAAGCTTACGCAAACGCTGAAAGAATTTCACCAGGCCCTGGTAAGCCAGAACACGGTTTCCATCAACCAGCAAACTGATAAGGCCCTGAGTTACGGCCACAGCAATGGCTGGGTGCAAACCAAGAGCGATTTGATCCGGGATTTTGAATCAGGGCTCATCAGTTATCAGCGGATCACGGAAGACAGCATCCGGATAACGCTGAACGGTAATATGGCCAATGTGCGGTTTGTGTCGGATGTGGATGCCACGCTGAAAGGAAACAGCGCATCCTTTCATCTGAAAGTGCTGGAAGTATGGGTGAAGAAAGGCCGGCGATGGGTATTGTTCGGCCGGCAGGCCGTAAGAGGATAAGGCAGAAGTGAAAACCAAAACAGGGCTGCTGTGTTATTCACTTTTGATACGCAATAAAACAGTGAAACCTGTAAGGCTTGTAATTGCAGGTGCTGACTTTTAACTTTTGACTTCGCAGAATGAGCAGAAAATTATTATTAGAAAAGGCACACGTAGAAAACATCCGTTTTTTTGATGTATACCGCCGTGAAGGAGGCTACCGCAGTGTTGAAAAAGCCCTTAAAATGGCTCCCGCCGATGTGGTGGAAGAAGTGAAGAAGAGCGGACTGCGGGGCAGGGGCGGCGCCGGTTTCCCTACCGGTATGAAATGGAGCTTCCTGGCCAAACCCGAAGGCGTGCCCCGTTACCTGGTTTGCAATGCCGATGAAAGCGAACCCGGTACCTTCAAAGACCGCTACCTCATGGAATTCATTCCTCATATCCTCATCGAAGGAATGGTGGTGGCCTCTTATGCCCTCGGCTCCAATACTTCATTTATTTATATCCGCGGTGAATATGCCTGGATCGTTGATATCCTGGAACAGGCCATCGCCGAAGCCAGGCAAAACGGCTTCCTCGGAAAAAATATTATGGGCAGCGGGTTCGATTGTGAAATTTATGTACAACGCGGCGCCGGCGCCTATATCTGCGGCGAGGAAACCGCCCTGCTGGAATCACTGGAAGGCAAACGCGGAAACCCCCGTATCAAACCGCCCTTCCCGGCTGTGAAAGGCCTCTGGGATTGCCCCACCGTGGTGAATAACGTGGAAACCCTGGCCGCCGTGGTGCCCATCATCAATGATGGCGGTGAGGAATACGCCAAAATCGGTGTAGGCAAAAGTACCGGCACCAAACTGATCAGCGCCTGCGGTAATATTAACAAACCCGGCGTTTATGAAATTGATATGACGATCTCTGTGGAAGAATTCATCTTCAGCGATGAATACTGCGGAGGAATTGCCAATAAAAAAAGACTGAAAGCCTGTATCCCGGGCGGGTCCTCTGTTCCCATCCTGCCGGCCAACCTGTTGCTCACCACGGCAAAAGGGGAGAAGCGGATGATGAACTACGAAAGCCTGGCTGATGGTGGCTTTGCAACCGGCACCATGATGGGCAGCGGCGGATTTATTGTACTGGATGAAGACCAGTGTGTGGTAAAACACACTTATACCCTGGCCCGGTTCTACCGCCATGAAAGCTGCGGTCAATGCAGTCCCTGCCGCGAAGGCACCGGCTGGATGGAAAAAATTCTGAAGAATATTGATAGTGGGAAAGGCCGTATGGAAGATATCGACCTGCTCTGGGATATCCAGCGCAAGATCGAAGGCAATACCATTTGCCCCCTGGGGGATGCCGCCGCCTGGCCCGTAGCTGCTGCCATCCGCCATTTCCGTGATGAGTTTGAATGGCATGTGAAAAACCCGGAAGAATGTTTGAGGGGTAACTATGGATTGGGACATTATGCCGATCCGGTACATGTGCCGGTTACAGCATAATCCTTTCAAGCAAAGTCGCAAAGGAAACGCAAAGTTGTATTACGTACCTTATGATATCTGAAAACGAGCTGGCAACGCTGGAGGTGAATATTTGTTTTTGGATACATCAGCAATATGCACCTGGTATTTTTTGAGAGTGTTTATGAGGAAATATTTTGTTAAGAGTGGTTAAAAACAGGAATTGATTTCCTGCGTCAGCACGGAAGTATGGTGATGCATGAAGGGATTGATATGGGAATCGGGTTTAAACCAGATTTAATAGCAGGCGGGAAGTTGATTATTGAGCTGAAGTCTGTTGAGCGTTTAGAGGAAGTACATTATAAGCAACCAGCTCACCTATCTGAGATTAACAGGTATGAAACTTGGATTGCTGATAAACTTAAAAGTACCTCTGATTAAAGATGGCATACACAGGCTTATAAACAGATTATAAAAACAGCGCCTTGGCGATTACTTTGCGCCTTTGCGTGAAACAAAGAATATGTCCGAAGAAGTAAAACTTTTCAAAGTAACCATTGATAACATCACGATTGATGTTGCCCCCGGTACCACTATCCTCAATGCGGCCCGGCAGATCGGGGGGGATGTGGTGCCACCCGCCATGTGCTATTACAGCAAGTTGCAGGGCAGTGGAGGTAAATGCCGCACCTGTTTGTGCGAAGTGGCCGCCGGCTCCGCCGCCGATCCCCGGCCCATGCCCAAACTGGTGGCCAGTTGCCGCACCACGGTAATGGATGGGATGGTGGTAAAAAATATCACCAGTGATAAAGTGACGGATGCCCGTAATGGCGTGGTGGAATTTTTGTTGCTCAACCACCCGCTCGATTGCCCCATCTGCGACCAGGCCGGCGAATGCCACCTGCAGGATCTGGGTTACGAGCATGGCAAGGCCAGCACCCGTTACCAGTTTGCCCGCCGCACATTTGAAAAAGAAGATATCGGTCCTTACATACAGCTGCATATGACCCGTTGCATTCTCTGCTACCGGTGTACCTATGTGGCCGACCAGGTTACCGAAAAAAGAGTGCATGGGGTGCTCGACAGGGGGGATCATGCCGAGATTTCTACCTATATCTCAAAGGCCATCGATAATGATTTCAGCGGTAATATGATTGATGTATGCCCGGTGGGGGCCCTTACCGATAAAACCTTCCGGTTTAAAAACAGGGTATGGTTTACCAAGCCCGTGGATGCCCACCGGGATTGTGAAAATCCCAAATGCTGCGGTAAAGCCACCCTCTGGCTGCGGGGAGATGAAGTATACCGTGTTACGGCCCGTAAAGATCAGTGGGGTGAAGTGCAGAGCTTTGATGGAAAACCCGGCTGGATCTGTAATACCTGCCGCTTTGATAAGAAGAAAACCAGCGACTGGACCATTGAAGGATTAACCAGCATCAGCCGCCATTCGGTGATTGGTGCCAATAAATATAAAACACTGGAGGTGCCGAAGGAAACGGTTCCGGAAGTGATCGGGAAAACACCTAAGCTGATGATGGATATCCATGCTGTCAGTGATGTGAATAAACCCGAACGCCACCTGAGCCAGATCATGGGGCCATCGCATTCGGATGATTTTAAAGGGTAGGGCGATATCCCGGTACCGGTTGCAGAACCTGCTGGTGGTTGTGGGGCAGTGGATTACGGGTTTGGATTTCAATATCCGTAATGCCCTGTTCCTGGTTCAATGTTCAAACGGTTCAGTAGTGTGATGAAGTACAAGTGTGCGATCCGCCACCGGCGGACAGGCTCCATTGAAGTTGAAAATAGATTTACGGCTGACAAGAAAAATATTAATACCAAACTATGCTTTTAGCGACTGATATAGCATTGATACTGGAGAAACTGATCCTCATTGTGGTGGTGGTGATGGCCTCCCTGCTGATTGCGATGTATGCCACCTATGCTGAAAGAAAAGTGGCGGCGATTTTACAGGACAGGCGGGGCCCCAACCGGGCCGGTCCCTTTGGTTTGCTGCAACCCGTTGCAGATGGACTGAAACTGTTTTTCAAAGAAGAGATCATCCCTGATTTTTCCTCTAAATTTTTGTTTATCCTCGGGCCCTCGATGGCAATGCTTACCGCTATTATGACCAGCGCCGTGATTCCCTGGGGGAATAAGATCGAATTGTTTGGCCGCTCCATCGACCTGCAGATCGCAGATGTGAATATCGGTATCCTGTATGTGTTTGGCGTGGTGAGCCTGGGGGTATACGGTATCATGATCGGCAGCTGGGCCAGTAACAACAAATACTCTCTCATGGGGGGGATGCGGGCCGCTTCGCAGATCATCAGCTATGAGCTGGCCATGGGCATTTCAATGATCGCCCTGCTGATGGTAACCGGTACGCCGAGTATCCGTGAAATGGTGCAGCAGCAGCATTCCGAAGGATCCCACTTTGGCTGGAATATTATTTACCAGCCTTTTGGATTCCTCATCTTCCTGATCTGTGCCTTTGCAGAATGTAACCGCACGCCTTTCGATCTGGCCGAAGCCGAGAACGAACTGATCGGCGGCTACCATACCGAGTATTCTTCCATGAAACTGGGTTTTTATCTCTTTGCCGAATACATCAACATGTTTATCAGCAGTGTGGTGATGGCCTCCCTGTTTTTTGGCGGCTATGATCTGCCTTTCCTGAATGAAGCCAATCTTTCGGTGAATATCGCCGCTATCATCGGTATCGTAACGCTGATGGCGAAGGTTTGCTTCTTCCTGTTCCTGTTCATGTGGGTGCGGTGGACGATTCCCCGTTTCCGGTATGATCAGCTGATGAACCTGGGCTGGCGGGTGCTGATACCCCTGGCGCTTTTGAATATGCTCATCACCGGCGCGGTGATATTACTGAAACAAAACAACTGGCATCTTTTTTAACCCCGGCAGCAGCCGGATTTGAAAATATATTTGCAACATTTATTCTATGCAGGCATTAACCAACAGGGCAAAAGAAGTAGGGCGGAAGCCGATGAGTTTCCTGGAGCGGATTTACCTCGTTGCCATTTTCAAGGGGATGATGATTACGTTTGGGCATATGTTCAAGCGGCGCCCCACCATCAATTACCCCGAGAAAACAAGACCGTTCAGTCCGGTATTCCGCGGTTTGCACATTCTTAACCGCGATGCGGAGGGCAGGGAAAACTGCACCGCCTGCGGATTATGCGCCGTGGCCTGCCCGGCCGAGGCCATCACCATGGAGGCGGCCGAAAGAAAACCGGGGGAGGAGCAGCTCTACCGTGAAGAAAAGTATGCGGCCAAATACGAGATCAATATGCTGCGCTGTATTTTCTGCGGATTGTGCGAAGAGGCTTGTCCTAAAGACGCCATCTACCTGAGCGAAACATTTGCCCCGGCCGATTACCAGCGCAAGCAATTCATCTATAAAAAAGAAGAGCTGCTGATCCCGCATCCGCTCAAGGATCCGGAAGCATATAAAAAAGCATTAGGCAACCGTGCCAGTCAAAAGGCTAACGCGTAATTATGAACATCGTACAACTATTATTCTGGTTTCTAACGGCACTGTCGCTGGGCAGCGCCCTGATGGTGATAACCGCCCGTAATCCCGTGCATAGTGTATTGTGGCTGATTGTTACCTTTTTTGCCATCTCGGGCCATTACATCCTGATGAATGCCCAGTTCCTGGCCATCGTTAATATCATTGTGTATGCAGGTGCCATCATGGTGCTCTTCCTTTTTGTGGTGATGCTGATGAACCTGAATGCCGAAACCGAGCCGCAGCGTAACCGTATCATGCAGATTGCGGGTATCATTTCCGGCGGCTGTTTGTTCCTGGTGTTGGTGGCTTCGCTGAATAAGGCCGGCGCCGGTAAGGCACCCATGCAACTGGTGAGCGGCGATCAGGGCCTGATCAAGAACCTGGGCAAGGCGCTGTTCAACGATTATGTGATTCCCTTCGAGATCAGCAGCGTGTTGTTTTTAAGTGCCATGATTGGCGCCGTGGTGGTGGGGAAGAAGGAGAGTTGAGTGTTTTTTAATTTTATTGTGATTTAAATAAAAATAATCTTTCAGGATTTTTACGAAAGAGAAGCATTCGCAATATGGAAATCAAATATTATATCGGTTTGGCGGTGGCGCTGTTTTGTATCGGGGTGGCCGGTGTGCTCACCCGCCGCAATGCCATCATCATCTTCATGTGCATTGAGCTGATGCTGAATGCCACAAACCTGCTGCTGGTGGCTTTTTCAAAAATGCATGCGGCCGGCATCGGCCGGGCTATGCCGGGCGTGGTGGGTGATGCCCAGCTCTTTGTTTTCTTCATCATGGTAGTGGCAGCGGCGGAAGTGAGTGTGGGGCTGGCCATCATCGTGATGATGTACCGCAATGTGCATTCGGTGGATGTGAATTTCCTGAACCGGTTGAAGAATTAATCTGATAACAAAAAAAAATCCCCGAAGGGAACCGACGCATGAATAATGTTTTACAGTTAGTATGGTTGATACCGGCGTTACCGCTGCTGGGTTTTTTGCTGAACGGGTTGTTCCGGAAACAGTTATCCAAAACCCTGTCGGGCCTCATCGGCAGCGGTACGGTACTGGCAGCCTTCCTGGTGAGTGTCTATGTTTTTTTCAGTGTGAAGGCCGGCAATACCCATGTGGCGCACTATTTCAATTTTATCAGTATCACCGATCTGAAAATCGGGTTTGATCTGCAGATCGATCAGCTCAGCGCTCTCTTCCTGCTCATCATTACCGGTGTGGGTTTTCTCATTCATGTGTACTCCACTGCCTATATGCACGATGAAGAGCCAAAGGATTTCGCCAGGTATTTCGCTTACCTGAACCTCTTCGTGTTTTCGATGCTCCTGCTGGTAATGGGGGCCAACTATGTCATCATGTTCATCGGATGGGAAGGCGTGGGCCTTTGCTCGTACCTGCTCATCGGTTACTGGTTTACCAATAACGATTATACCAATGCCGCCAAAAAAGCTTTTGTGATGAACCGTATCGGCGACCTTGGTTTCTTACTGGCTGTTTTCTGGCTGATAGCCAAAACCGGTTCGGTGGATTTCCACACCGTATTTGCCAATGTGGGCAAACTATCGGCCACGGATATTACCGGTATCACGCTCCTGCTTTTTGTAGGCGCCACCGGAAAAAGCGCCCAGATACCTTTATATACCTGGCTGCCTGATGCGATGGCGGGTCCCACGCCGGTGAGTGCCCTCATCCACGCGGCCACCATGGTTACCGCCGGTATCTATATGATTGCCCGCAGTAACCTGTTATACAGCATGGCGCCGCTTACGCAAAGCGTGGTGGCCATTACCGGACTGGCCACGGCGATACTGGCGGCCACCATTGCGCTGAAGCAAAATGATATTAAGAAAGTGCTGGCTTATTCAACGGTAAGTCAGCTCGGTTATATGTTCCTGGGCCTGGGAGTGGGCGCCTATACCGGGGCTGTATTTCATGTAATGACACACGCTTTTTTCAAAGCCCTGTTGTTCCTGGGTGCCGGCAGTGTGATCCATGCCATGAGCGGCGAACAGGATATGCGTAATATGGGCGGCCTGAAAAAATTTATGCCCACTACACATGCCACATTTTTAATTGGCTGTATTGCTATCGCCGGCATGCCGCCTTTCTCGGGATTCTTTTCCAAAGATGAAATCCTGGCGGCGGCTTTTGCACATAACCCCGTTTTATGGGGTATTGGTGTGTTGGGGGCGATGATGACGGCCTTCTATATGTTCCGCCTCTATGGCATGACGTTCCTCGGAAAATTCCGGGGCACCCACGAGCAGGAACATCACCTGCACGAGAGTCCGGCCGCTATCACCGTACCGCTGGTGATACTGGCCATCCTGGCTGTTGCGGGCGGATGGATCGGTATCCCCGAAATCTTTATCAAAGGCGGTCATCGCCTGGAAGCCTTCCTGGCACCGGTTTTTGAGCAGAGCAATGCTTTGGCCGTGAAACACGAACCAAGCCATAGTACGGAATACCTGCTGATGGCCATTTCCGTGGTAGCGGCCCTGGCCGCCCTGGTATTTGCCTGGAACAAATTCAGCAAATACCAGAAAACAGAGGCTGCCGAAACCGGGTTGGGCAAAGTGCTGCAAAATAAATGGTACGTGGATGAGCTGTATCAGACGGTTATAGTTACCCCCCTGCGGTCGCTGGCGGGTTATCTGAATAATGTGGTTGAAAAAAAAGGAATCGATGGCCTGGTGAATGGGGTGGGCAGGGTGGTGAATTATGGCAGCCGCCAGATCCGCCTGTTGCAGAACGGGCAGGTAGGGGCCTATGTGCTGATGATGGTAATCGGTATCCTGGTTTTATTTATCGTTCAAATGTTTCTGTAATTATACAACACGGTTATGCTAAATTTTGGAATAAGGTTTCCCGAGCTGCTGATATGGTTTCCCCTGATTGCAGGATTGATCTCCTTTATTATGGCCGATCAGAAAAGAGCGAGGTCATGGGCCCTGCTGTCTTCCATCATCACGCTGGGGTTTTCGGTGGCCAGTTTATTTTACGCGGATAACAAGGAACTCAGCGGCCAAACCTACACATTTGAATGGATGAAGTATGTGGGGGCTAATTTTGCCATTGCCCTGGATGGCACGGGCCGCCTGCTTACCAGCTTAACTGCCGTGGCCTTCCCGCTTATTTTTGTTGCTACCTATAATAACAAATACAAAAACGCTCCTGCTTTTTATGGCTTGATGTTGCTGGCCCAGTCGGGCCTCATGGGAGTTTTCTGTGCATCCGATGTGCTGGTATTTTATTTCTTCTGGGAGCTGGCGCTGATACCGGTGTATTTTCTGTGCAGCCGCTGGGGCGGGGAAAGAAGGATCCAGGCCACTTTTAAATTCTTCATTTATACGTTTACGGGTTCCCTCCTCATGCTGGTGGGGATCATCTACGTATATATGCATACAGGCGCCACCGCTTTTGCACCGCATTCTTTTTCCATGAAGGCTTTTTATACGGCACAGCTCACCATGGCGCAGCAAAACTGGCTCTTCTGGTTATTCTTTGCTGCCTTTGCCATCAAGATGCCCGTTTTTCCCTTCCATACCTGGCAGCCCGATACGTACGAGCAATCTCCTGCGGCTGCCACCATGGTATTGAGCGGCATCATGGTGAAGATGGGAGTGTTTGCCTTATTGCGCTGGTTACTGCCGGTATTCCCGCAGGCCGCTGCCCATTTCAGCAACCTGGTGATCGGGCTTTCGGTAACAGGTATGCTGTATGCCAGTTTACTGGCCATGCGGCAGGATGACCTGAAAAGGCTGGTGGCCTATTCCTCTATTGCCCATATCGGACTGATGTGTGCGGCCATTTTCGCGGCCAACAGCACCAGTGTGCAGGGGGTGATGGTGCAGATGTTTGCACACGGGCTTAACATTATCGGAATGTGGATTGTGATTGAGATGATTGAACGCCAGACCGGCATCCGCAAAATCTCGCAGCTCGGTGGCCTGGCCCACCAGGCGCCTGTGCTTACGACAGCCCTGGTGATCATTGCGCTTGCCAATATTGCGCTGCCGCTTACCAATGCCTTTGTGGGTGAGTTTATGATGTTCAGCGGGCTTTTCAAATACAATGTTTGGTTTGCTGCCGTGGCAGGTATCAGTATTATCCTGGCAGCAGTATATACCCTAACGATGGTGCAGAAAGTATTTTACGGTCCGGCCAATGCAACACTGGCCGGTTTCCGGGATATTGCCTGGCACGAGAAAATCATCCTGGCGGTAATGATCCTGGCGATCTTTATCATGGGTGTTTTTCCGCAACCGGTGATTGAACTGACAAAGGATGCGGTAACGCAGTTTATAACTAAGATTAAATAACCAACAATATATCTGCCTCCGGGCAGATGCGGATAAAGCATGAATGCAATTATTTTAACGGCTGTTTGGGGTGTGGTGATGATGCTGGGCGGCGCATTTTTCAAAAACAGGCGCCTGCCACACCTGCTGGCTATCGCAGGGATGCTGCTGGTACTCTTTGCCAATGCCTACGAATTATGGATGCGTGACCCCCTGCCGCTGTTTGCAGGTATTGAGGTGAATGATATGCTGCACTTTACCAGTTTCAGCCTGAGCTTTCTCACGGTGATCTTCTTTTGTACCCTCCTTTATTTCCTGCTGAGCGGCCGGGATATGGAAAAAGTGGGCAGGCATGTGTCGGAATATTATGCCCTTATCTTTTTTGTGCTCTGCGGGATTTCGCTGGTAGCCACCTTTAATACCCTGCTGATTCTTTTCCTGGGCATTGAAATCATCTCTATTCCGTTATACATCCTTACCAGCAGCGATAAACGCAATTTAAAAAGTAATGAAGCCGGTTTGAAGTATTTCCTGATGGGGGCGTTCTCCACCGGTATCATGCTCATGGGGATTGCCCTGCTCTACGGGGGCAGCTCCACTGCTTCTTTCTATATCAATAACCTGGGTATTGGCACTACCGCCGTTTCTCCGATGATCATCACCGGGATGATACTCTTACTGGTAGCAATGGCTTTCAAGGTATCAGCAGCGCCCTTCCATTTCTGGACCCCCGATGTGTACGACGGGGCGCCTACCGTATTTACCTCCTTCATGGCTACGATGGTGAAAGTTGCCGGCTTCTTCGCCTTTGTACGCCTGTTTGAGTCCAGTTTCGGGATGATGCATGCCCAATGGCAGAAACTGGTGGTGGTACTCATTGTGGCCACCCTGCTCATCGGTAATCTCACAGCCGTATTCCAGCAAAGTGTGAAACGGATGCTGGCTTATTCCAGTATTGCCCAGGCCGGTTTCATGTTGTTTGCATTGTTTGCACTCAATGATACGGCCAAGGAAGGACTGGTATTGTATGCGGCCGCTTACAGCCTGGCCACCATCGGACTTTTTGCCGTGCTCATCAAAATGAAAGATTATACTATTGAAGGATTCAACGGGCTGGGCAAACAGCAACCCCTGCTGGCGCTGGCCGTTACCATCTTCCTGCTTTCACTTACAGGTATCCCGCTGACGGCCGGTTTCCAGGCAAAATTCTTTATGCTGGTGGCAGCCGTTCAAAACGGGCACCAGTTCTGGCTGGTGATACTGGCGGTTTTATGTGCTGCCATCAGCGCCTATTATTATTTCAGGGTGATTCAGGCCATGTATTTCCGCGAAAGCACGGAGAATGCCACCACCGAATGGGATATCAGTGCCGGTTTCAAGGCCCTGCTGCTTTTCACGGCCCTGCTTATTGTGCTGATTGGCGCCTATCCCGACCTGGTTGTTGACTGGCTGCACTACGGTTAGTACCCGTTCATAAAAAAAACTTCGCTCATTGTGGATTGCTGTCTACCTTTATACAGCAGTACATGACATTAAAGGACACTTTATCATTATCCTGGCGCAATATTTCCGGTAATAAACTGCGTACGGCGCTCACCGTGGCCATCATGGCGCTCGGGATATTTGCCCTTATCCTTATCATCACGGCTATCCAGGCAGCCAGTAACAGTCTCACCTCCAGTTTTTCCACCATGGGGGCCAATTCATTCAGCATCCGGTATAAAGAAAGAAATGCCCGTATCGGTGGTGGCCGGCGTGTCAATACCATGAAGGTTTCCCGTTCGGCACTGAAGGAAAGAAAATCGAGTATGGGAAAACGGATCACGTTTGATGAGGTGAAAGCCTTTAAAGACAGGTATATGTTTCCCGCTACGGTGGGACTGATGGTGCGGGGGCCCAACAGTATTGTGGTGAACAATGATCATAAAAAAACCAATCCCGATATCAATGTGATGGGAGGGGATGAGAACTATGTGGAGCTGAATGGTTATAAAATTGCGTATGGCCGCAATTTTACCCCAACCGATGTGGAGTCGGGGAGGAGTATCTGCCTGCTCGGTATCAGTGTGGCCAAAAAGCTCTATCCCGATAATCCCGCCAAGGCAGTGGATAATGTGGTGAATGTGGATCATATTCCCTACCGGGTAATTGCCGTGCTGGAGGAGAAAAGTTCCAGTGCATTCTTCAATGCCAATAAACTCGTCATCACTTCGTACAATAATATCCGGCGTCTGTATGCCAATGATAATACCACTTTTAACCTGGGCGTGATGGTATCCGATATCAAGATGATGGACCCCGCTATCCAGGAGGCGAGGGGTACTTTCCGGCAGATCCGGAAACTCGACATTAAGGAAGAGGATAATTTTTATATTGACAAGAGCGACAGTATTGCGGAAACCCTGCTCAACAATCTTGATTTCCTGCAGAAAGGAACAATCGGTATTGCTTTCATTACCCTGATCGGGGCTGCCATCGGCCTGATGAATATTATGCTGGTGGCCGTGAATGAACGTACCAAAGAGATCGGCCTGGTGAAAGCGCTGGGTGGTACCCGTAAGGATATACAGGCGCAGTTTTTATGGGAATCCATCCTGATCAGCCTGATGGGCGCCCTTGTAGGAATCATCGCTGGTATCCTGATCGGCAACCTGGTAGGTTATTTCCTTCACTCCGGGTTTGTAGTACCCTGGGCCTGGGTATTACGGGGGGTGATTGTTTGCTCCCTGGTGGGTTTAGCCGCCGGATTTTATCCTGCCCGCAAGGCCGCCGGGCTCGATCCCATTGTTGCATTGCGCTATGAATAAACCGGTTATGATTGCCTCCCGCCGGCTGGCCGTTTTTGTTGCCAATTACCCTGTATTTTATCCGTTTATTTATTATGTAAAATCAGCATTTTCGCATCGTAAGGGAAATAACCAAAAAAAAATAAACCCTCCGTTGTTGCTTTCAATTATTTTATTAACTTGTGGGTTCACATTGTTAACAAATGTGTATAAATCAATGCTATCGAAAGCTTTTTTTTGGTAGCATTGTGACTATAAAGCAAATCAAAAAAATCTAAAATTTCACTAACTAAAATTTGAATGTCATGGCAGAAACAAAACCTACTGCAACTGTAAAATCGGGTTCATCCGTACAGGTAAAAAAGTCGAGCAACATTATCTCATTTCTGGCCCCGGTTATTTGCATCATTACCGGCTATCTTATCTGGAGGTTTCTCTTGGGTGATCCCAATGGGTTCAACAGGGTGATTTCCGGTGGCGGTTTCTGGCCTACTTATGAAGGTCCCAAAAATGGTTTGAACAAAATGTACCTCGGGGGTATCATCGTACCCATCCTGATCGGTACCTTCCTGACAATGATTACGTTTGTGATTGAGCGCCTGCTCACGATTTCAAAAGCCACTGGTTCTGGCAGCAATGCCGACTTTATCCGTAAAGTTCAATACCACCTGGCAAACAAAAATATCGATGCCGCCCTGGCAGAGTGCGATAAGCAGAAAGGCAGTGTGGGTAATGTAATGAAAGCCGGTCTGCACCGCTACAAAGAAATGATTTCCAACACCGAATTATCAACCGATCAGAAAGTACTGGCGATTCAGAAAGAAGTGGAAGAAGCTACTTCCCTGGAACTGCCCATGCTCGAAAAGAACCTGGTTTTCCTTTCCACCATCGCTTCAGTAGCCACCCTGCTGGGTCTGTTGGGTACGGTATTAGGTATGATCCGTTCGTTCTCTGCCCTTGGTGAAGGGGAAGGCGGTGGTGATGCTGCCAGCAAGCTGTCGGTAGGTATCTCTGAGGCCCTGTATAACACAGCCCTGGGTATCGGTACTTCTGCTTTCGCGATTATCTTCTATAATATATTTACTACCAAAATCGACGGTATCACATACGCTATCGACGAGAGCGGCTTTACGCTTACACAAAGCTTTGCTTCTCTGTACAAATAAGTATGGATTTAACCCGATTATGCATCTCAAGTAAATAAAACAATATTATGGGAAGAGCGAAAATACCTCGTAAGAGTACCAATATAGACATGACGGCGATGTGCGATGTGGCCTTCCTGCTGTTATCGTTCTTCATATTGGCTACCAAGCAAAAGCCGCCTGAAGCGGTGGCCGTAACGGCTCCTTCTTCTGTTTCTGCGGAAGCGGCTCCCGAAAAATCGATCCTGATCACCCTCACCAAAGAGGGAAAGGTATTCCTGATGATTGGTGATGATACCAAGAAAAAGGAAATAATCGAAGATATCAATAACACGCGGCAGCTGGGTTTAACACCCGATGAAATGAAGAAGCTGGGCAAGATGAGCTTTATCGGAATGCCCCTGGCCAAACTGAAGCCCCTGGTGAACCTCACCGAACCTTTACCCCCCACCCAGATGGAAGGAATTCCCATCAAAGACAGTGTCAACAATGAACTGGTTGACTGGCTCAGGAGTGTGGTAAATGTGTACAAGGGTACGGATCAGTCGGAGCTCGAAAAAATGCTGCTGATAAAAGGGGATAATGATGCCCTTTATCCTGAGTTCAAGAATATCAAGCTGGCTTTTAAAAAGAACGAGCTGTTCAAATTCAGGATCGTAACCAATTCAGAAGCCACCCCGGTGGGATCCGAATTGTTCAAGAAGAATCATAACATTAAATAACCCAAGTAAAATAGTTTGCTATGGCAGAAATGGATACCTCGTCGGGTGGTGGTCATAAGAAAGGCCCCGGCGTCAAAAAAGGTAAAAAATTGTCCACGCGGGTTGACCTTACCCCCATGGTGGACCTGGGTTTTCTGCTCATCACATTCTTTGTGTTTACCACAACCATGAGTAAACCCACAGCAATGAAAATGAATGAGCCTAAGGATGATAAGGATAACCAGATGAAGGTGAAGGAATCGGCGGTAATGACGATCCTGCTGGGTAAAGCAGATCAGGTATACTATTATGAGGGTAACCTGACTGCAGAAAATGCCAGCCAGATCTTCAAAAGCACCAATTTCAAGGATATCCGGAAGATCATCCTCGATAAAAGGAATTCGGTTCCCAATGGCGATCAGCCCAAAAGCGACCTGATGTACATCATCAAGGCCGATAAGGAAGCAAAATATAAAAACGCTATCGATATCCTCGATGAAATGCAGATCTGCATGATTCCGCCCGGTCACTACGCCGAAGTGGATATATCCGATACCGAGGCGATGCTGATCCAGAAGACTGAAGAGGCCAATGGCATCAAATAGTTTATGGAATTGAAACAGTTTTGAATCTTAATAACAAAACAAGTAAAATGGATATTAATAAAATATTGTCCGCCGATTTCCTGGATATCCTCTTTGAGGGGAGAAACAAGGAATATGGCGCTTATGATCTGCGGAAAACCTACAACCGCCGGCTCATTAAAGCGCTGCTGATTACGGCGGCATTGGCATTGCTGATCTTTCTCTCAACAGTATTTGCCAGTGTATTAAAAAAGAAGAATACAGAGAATTTTAAGGTAGTGGATACGCAGCTGGCCGAAATCAAAAAAGATGCGCCGCCCCCCCCGCCGCCGCCGCCGCCCCCGCCGCCTAAAGCACCACCGCCCCCCGAGATCAACCAGGTGAAATTTACACCGCCCAAGATCGTAAAGGATGAGGAAGTTAAACCCGATGAAAAGATCGAGGAGATCAAGGAAGACCAGGTGATCAGTACCAAAACTGTTGAAAGTGAAAACAAAACAGCGATCGTACAGGCGCCGGTGGAAGACAAGGGAACCCAGGTTGTGGAAGTGAAGAAAGAAGATGACGAAAACAAGATCTTCAGTAAAGTGGAAGTGGATGCCCAGTTCCCCGGTGGTGAACCGGCCTGGCGCAGTTTCCTCCAGAAAAACCTGAATGCCCAGGTACCCAATGATAATGGTGCCAGCCCCGGAACCTACACCGTAGTAGTGCGTTTCGTGGTGAGTAAAGACGGAAGCCTGAGTGATATTACCTGCGAATCCGATCCGGGTTTCGGTACCTGCCAGGAAGCTATCCGTGTACTCAAGAAAACCAAGAACTGGACCCCCGCTATCCAGAACGGCCGTAACGTAAACGCTTACCGCCGTCAGCCGATCACCTTTGTGGTGGAAGAAGGACAATAAAATATCTTTAATGAGATAATTCACATCCCCCGGTTTTACCGGGGGATTTTTTTTCCTCAGAAAAGAAGGAAGCGGGGTTTTCGCAAACACTCGCTCAGCTTTATTTCTTTTTTTCTGTTCTACGCGGTTAAATATGGAAATCAGGCAGTCCGGAATCTCTTTATAAACGTACTGCTATGGCCGAAATAACGGATCAACGCCCCGCCAGGCGGAAAGGCGTGAAACGACTCAATAAAAAAACAACACGGGTGGATCTTACTCCTATGGTGGATCTCGGGTTTTTGCTGCTTACCTTCTTTGTATTCACCACCAAACTTTCCGAACCCAAAGTGATGAATATCCATGATACCCATGATGGAGCCCCCAGCCCGGTTTGTGAAAGCTGCACCCTCACTGTTATCCTGGAAAAGGATGGCAGGATCGGCTATTATGCCGGCGCCGCTGCCGGCAACAGCACACTGGGGCAAACCAGTTTTTCGCCCATGGGTATCCGCCGCATACTGGAAGCCAAACAAGAGGCCGTGGCCCGTTCACGCGGACAGGCTGCTGAAATGGTGCTGATCATCAAGCCGGCCGATAATTCGGTACTGAGCAATTTTGTTGATATTATGGATGAAGTGGCCATCACCGGAATTAAGCGGTATTATCTTGATGAATTGGATGACCGGGATAAAGCACTGCTGGCAAATCAGGCTTTCTGATTATTTTTTTTACCGCAGCAGGATACAGAGACTGCCGCTGAATTTCCTCTCTTATTTATTTTTTGGGTGGCCACTTGCACTTCTCCGCAGCATAACCTGAAGTGCGCATTACTGTCTATCTTTGCCGCATGCAGCAAACCATCACCGGCTGGCAGGATACGATCGTGGCCCTGGCAACACCCCAGGGACTGGGCGCTATCGGGGTTATCCGCCTCAGCGGCGCTGCAGCGATCAGCATTGCTAACCGGCTTTTTCCTTCTAAAGACCTGACCGCCCAGCCCTCTCATACCATCCACGTGGGCTGGCTTAAAGATGAGAAAGGAACCGATATAGATGAAGTGGTTATTTCACTGTTCAAAAATCCCCGCAGCTATACCGGGGAAGATGTGGTGGAAATCAGTTGTCATGGCTCTGCGTATGTGCAGCAGCAGATCATCCATGCCTGTATTGCGGCCGGCGCCCGTATGGCGGGTGCTGGGGAGTTTACCCAGCGGGCTTTCCTGAACGGGAAACTGAACCTGGCCCAGGCCGAAGCCGTTGCGGATATCATTGCCTCCGAAAGTGAAGCGGGACATCGTACGGCCTTGCAGCAGATGAAGACGGGTTTTGCCAATGAAATGAAATCACTCCGGGAACAACTGGTGAATTTTGCTTCACTGGTGGAACTGGAACTTGATTTTGCCGAGGAAGATGTGGAATTTGCCAACCGGGATAAATTCAATGAACTCCTGCAGGAGATCCGGCGCTATCTCGAAAAGCTCATCCATTCCTTCAAAATGGGGAATGCCATCAAAACCGGTATCACCACCGTAATCGCCGGCCGGCCCAATGCCGGCAAATCCACCCTGCTGAATGCCCTGCTCAACGACGAACGGGCCATCGTATCGGATATTGCCGGTACCACCCGGGATGTGATTGAAGAAAAGATTGTTATCAACGGACTGGTATTCCGCCTGATTGACACGGCCGGTATACGTGAGGCTACGGATGTGATTGAGCGGATGGGCGTGGAGCGTTCCCTGCAACAGATCGGCAATGCCAGTATTTTGCTTTATGTTTTTGATGCCAGTACTTCATCCGAACTGGAAATACTGGAAGATATCGGTAAACTGAATATTGCCGGGCAGAAATTACTGCTCATCGCCAATAAGGCCGATCTCTGTGAGGAAGCAGCCCTGGGGATGCTCCGGTTCAGCATCAATGAAGGCGCTGGAAATGATTATACCATTTTTGAAATATCGGCGCTCCGGAAAGATAAGGTGGACGAACTTAAAGAATACCTGGGAGCGGTGGCCCTGGACGAAAGAATTGACAGCAGTCAGCCCCTGATCACCAATATTCGTCACTACCAGGCCTTAAAGGATGCAGCAGCCGCCGTGGAAAAAGTGCAGGAGGCTTTCCGCGCAGGCCTTAGCACCGATCTGGTGGCACTGGATATACGGGAAGCCATTTATGCATTGGGACTTATTACCGGTGAAGTTACCAATGATGAGATACTGGGAAATATATTTTCGAAGTTTTGTATCGGGAAATAAACTATCAGGCAGACTGCGTTCTGCTCCTCACATTCACCGCCTGTTCTCCCTTAAGACCGGGTTCTGTTTCAAACAGCACATCGGCGCCCTCTTTAAGAGGTTCCGCGAAATTTGTTACATGCACAAAAACCCGCTGCTGTGATTTCATATCAGAAATGAAACCATACCCCTTTTCTTCATTGAGGAAAGTAATCCTGCCTTTCCGGGTGTTGCTCACCGGCTTGTGCGCTGCCTGGATGCCGTTTACCGGGATGTCTTCGGCATTGATCACGGGGGCTTTGGAATAATCCGGAGGCGTATCGGAAATATTTCCATTCTCATCAATAAAGGCAATCATTTCATCCAGTGATTTGCCCTTTTTATTGTCAGCCTTACGCTGTTCCATCTTTTCTTTCTTCTCTAAACGCTTCTGAATTTTCTTTTTTTCTTTTTCTTTTTTGGCAAATGTAGCCTGCGATTTAGCCATAGATAAATTTATTTTGAAACAAGTTTTGTGAAATCAGCGCCGTTAAAAATGCGGGCCAGGTTCTGATTCCGGGTTTTAATGAATTCGGCGAGGTTGGATTCGCCGACAATTCTCCAGAAATTTTTGGTTTTCAGATCTTCAAAGTCCTGTGTTTTAATAAAGAGCCCGGTTACCGGATTTCTGCTTTTGAAATGGATGGTAACAGCTTTATCCGTTGAAATTTTCTCTGAAATAAAATTTTCGATCTGTGTATTTGTCATTTTGTGAAATTTAAAAAGCCGTTCCTGAAAGGAACGGCCTTTTTGAAATGTTGAATTACCATTTTGAATTGCCATAACGGCTGCGGCCCCCGAAACCGTTGTTACCTTCGGTTTTTTTCCGGGCTTCTGAAACGGATAAGGGCCTTCCTTCAATAACCTTGTTATTTAAAGTGGCCATAGCTGTCTGGGATGCTTCATCCGAACTCATTTCCACAAATCCAAATCCACGGGATCTTCCGGTTTCACGATCTGTAATAATTTTAACGGAAGTTACTTCGCCAAAAGCAGCAAATAATTCGTTCAGTTCTTTTTCTCCTGTAGCAAAACTCAGGTTTGCAACGTACATGTTCATAAAAAATAATTAAAATAAAAAAATAAAATACCTGTGATGCTAAATGGAGGCTATAAGAAAGAATGGAATGTATTAGGAGGCAGGAAATAATAAATTGATATCTAACTTACAGTACAGCACTGTTTATAATCACAGGGCAAAGGTACACATTATTATCCGGTCCGGGGGAAATATTTTAGGCATTTCGCCTTTTTAACCTATCTTTGCAGTCTCTTTTGTTATGTCTTTCTCTATTTGACCGATTGATTTCCCCAAATTTTGATTGTTCTAACATAAGGCAGATAAAGTGCCTGTTACAATTTCAGGCAGCCTTATCAATTCAATTTTAATCTATTCTGATGTTATTTAATGAGTTAGCGCTCATCGAGCCCCTGTTAAGGGCCCTGAGCAATGAGGGGTATAGCCACCCCACGCCCATTCAGGAAAAAGCGATCCCGCCCATTCTTGAAAAAAATGATTTACTTGGATGTGCCCAAACCGGAACCGGTAAAACGGCCGCTTTCACAATCCCGCTTTTGCAATTGATTGCATCCTCGCCGGCCAAAACCGCCCGGCCGGGTATAAAAGCACTTATTCTTACACCCACCCGCGAACTGGCCATCCAGATCGGCGAAAGTATCCAGGCCTATGGCCGGTACCTCCCTGTGAAACACCATGTCATCTTTGGCGGCGTATCACAGGTACCTCAGGTGGCAGCCCTGAGAAAAGGAGTTGATATCCTGGTTGCCACACCGGGACGGTTGCTGGACCTGATGCAACAGGGTATTATTTCCCTGAACACGATAGAATATTTTGTGCTGGACGAAGCCGACCGCATGCTGGATATGGGATTCATTCATGATGTACGCCGCGTGGTTACCAAACTTCCGGCCAAACGCCAGTCTTTATTCTTCTCGGCTACCATGCCCCCCGAAATTATGCAGCTGGCAGCCATGCTTTTAACCAATCCGGTAAAAGTGGAGGTTACGCCCGTGTCTTCTACCGTAGACCTCATCGAACAGTCTGTTTGCTTTGTGAACAAGGCAGATAAAATGGCGTTACTGCTGGAACTGCTCGACCGGCACGCGATTAAATCGGCACTGGTATTCACCCAGATGAAACATGCTGCCGATAAAATTGCCCGGGCCCTGGATAAGGCCGGCGTTAAAGCTGCCGCGATCCACGGAAATAAATCGCAGAATGCGAGGCAGAAAGCCCTGGCCGATTTTAAAAGCGGCGCCCTCCAGGTGCTGGTGGCAACGGATATCGCCGCCAGGGGAATCGATATTGATGAACTGGAACATGTTATCAATTTCGAATTACCGAATGTACCGGAAACCTATGTACACCGGATTGGCCGGACCGGCCGGGCCGGCGCCAAAGGAACCGCCATTTCATTTTGTGATACACTGGAGCAGCCCTTTCTGAAAGACATACAGAAATTAATCCGCAAAACTATTCCGGTTAACAGTGAACATTCCTTTCCGGCGGCACAGGCGCCGGTGCTGATGGAGAAGCCGAAAGAAATAAAACCTTCTTTCCGCAAAAAAAGATTCCGGCCCCAGGGCAGGCGTTACCCGGAAACAAGGGCCTGAAACAGCCTCGGGTAAGGAGCCGGCCGGCCATGCAGCAAATATTTTTACCTTTGCGGATCCAGTCCGGGGTAGGCTTTTGCATATCCTGACACAGGTAACAGGATCCCAGTATTTTCAATCGTGAAAATGAAACAACCAGCATTGTTATCACCGGCAGGTTCCTTCGACAGCCTGCAGGCAGCCATCAACAGCGGAGCCGATGCCATCTATTTCGGGGTGGAGCAACTGAACATGCGCACCCGCTCGTCGAATTCTTTCACAATTGCCGATATCAGGGAAGTGGCGCAGCGCTGCCACGCGGACGGCTTGAAAGCCTGTATCACGCTCAATACCGTGATGTATGATCATGATATGCAGTTGCTGCAGACGATTCTGAAAGAGGTGAAGAAACATAAGATTGATGCGGTAATTGCCTCCGACTATGCTGTGATTGAACATTGCTCCCGGATGGGCATCCCCTTGCATATCTCTACCCAGGCCAATATCAGTAATATCGAAGCGGTTCAGTTTTATGCCCGCTTTGCAGATGTGGTGGTGCTGGCCCGCGAACTCACACTCAAACAGGTGGAACAGATCTGTGCTTCCATTAAACGAAGAAAAATAAAAGGGGTGTCTGGCGAACTGATGAAGGTTGAGGTATTTGTTCACGGAGCACTTTGCATGGCCGTTTCCGGCAAATGCTACCTGAGTTTACATTCGCAGAATGCCTCTGCCAACCGGGGGGCCTGCATTCAAAACTGCCGCCGGTCATATACAGTGAAAGATACCGAAACCGGAGAAGAACTGCTGATTGATAATGAATACATCATGTCGCCCAGGGATCTCTGCACCATCCATATTCTCGACCGCCTCGTAAAAGCAGGAGTGGATGTACTGAAAATTGAAGGTCGCAGTAAGGGTGCCGAATATGTGCATACGGTTACACAATGTTACCGGGAAGCACTAACAGCGATACAGGCTAAAACCTATGATGATAATAAAATAGCCGGCTGGATGGAACGGCTGCGCACAGTTTATAACCGGGGATTCTGGGAAGGTTATTTTATGGGACATCCGACCGGGGAATGGACAAAAGAACCGGGTTCCATTGCCACAGAAAAAAAAGTATATGTGGGCAAGGCCACTAGGTATTACCCTAAAATAAAAGTGGGTGAGTTTTTAGTGGAAACCGGCACGGTGAAAACCGGCGACACACTGATGATAACGGGGCCCCGGCTGGGCATGCTGAAAGAGGAGATGACAACGCTCACCGTAAACGGGGTAAGCGCCGATAAAGCCGGCCGCGGTGATAAGATCACTTTCCCGGTGGCTGCAAAAATAACGGCACAGGACAAACTTTATAAAATCGTTGCCGCCGCTGATGCCTAAGATCATTCATTACCGCAATAAATGCATTGGCTGCAATATTTGCTTTGAACTGCAGCCCGGTTTGTGGCGCATGTCGAAGAAGGACGGGAAGGCAACCCTGCTGAAAGCCCGTCATACGAAAGATGTGTATATACTTCCCATCCCGCCCTCCCAGGAGGATAAAACCCGGGAAGTGGCTAAAGCCTGCCCGGTAAAAATTATACGTGTATCATGAACGAATCGATTACCGAATTTATTGAAAAGCAAACCTGCGCTACCGTTTGCTGCGTGGATAAGCAGGGACAGCCCTGGTGCTTCAGTTGTTATTATGCCGTTGATACGGAAAGAGGGCTCCTGCATTTTAAATCATCGCCGGGCGCCCGGCATGCGGGTATTCTTGCTGAAAATCCGCGGGTGGCCGGTACCGTATTGCCGGATAAACTCAGTAAACTGGTGGTAAAAGGGATCCAGTTTGAAGGTAGTATTACCGGTCATGATGATCCCCTGGCCACGCATGCTTTAGGCACTTATCTCCGCCGGCATCCTATGGCCGTGGCCATAGCCGGCGATATCTGGACGATCCGGCTGGATCATATCAAATTAACCGACAGTAAACTGGGCTTTGGAAAAAAAATTAACTGGGAGAGAGGGTGATTATTTAATGGCCGGAAAAACGGAAAGCTGTCTGTGATGCAAAAAGACTTACCGTTTTCCCGGCGGAGATTACACTGGCCGCCTCCTTTTACAAACGCTCAAACCGTGCCTGGAAGAAACGCAGGTATTTGGGCTCATACACCATCTTCAATCCATTGATTTTTTTACGGCGTTCGTATACCCTGGCAGCAGATTCGGCTATCACATCCATATGTGCCTGCGTGTACACACGGCGGGGGATGGTGAAACGCACCAGCTCCAGTTTAGGATAATAATTTTCGCCATTGGCTTTACGTCCTGCGGATACCACCCCTCTCTCCATCGTACGCACACCCGAATCCATGTATATCTCGGCCGCCAGCGTCTGGGCAGGGAAGGCATCCTGCGAAAGATGCGGAAGAAATTTTTTGGCATCCACAAAAATGCCATGACCGCCGATGGGTTTTACAATCGGCACTTCGTACTCAATCATTTTTTCACCGAGATAAATCACCTGGCCTACGCGGGCCTTGATATGATCATCATTCACACTTTCTGTGATGCCGATGGCCATGGCCTCCATATCACGTCCGGCTAATCCGCCATAGGTATGCAGCCCTTCGTATACCACTACCAGGTTTCGGGCTTCTTCAAAAACATCCCAGTCGTTCACCGCCAGGAATCCGCCGATATTTACCAGCGCATCCTTCTTGGCACTCATGGTGGCGCCATCGGTATAGGAGCAGATTTCTTTTACAATTGTTTTGATCGGCTTATCCTCGTATCCTTTTTCGCGTTGCTGGATGAAAAATGCGTTTTCAGCCACACGGGTCATATCATGTATGACGCGGATGCCGTGTTTTTTGGTGAAGGCCCTTAACTCTTTCAGGTTCTTCATACTGATCGGTTGTCCGCCGGCCATGTTAACACTGGTGGCAATGCTTACATACGGAATGCGGCCGGCGCCATATTTTTTCACCAGTTTTTCCAGCTTATTGAGATCCACATTTCCTTTAAATGGAAATTCATTTTCGGGATCATGTGCTTCATCAATGATTACATCTTCGAACTTGCCGCCGGCCAGTTCCTGGTGCAGGCGGGTGGTGGTGAAATACATATTGCCGGGTATGATATCCCCTTTTTTGATCAGCACCTTTGATAAAATATTTTCGGCGCCGCGGCCCTGGTGCGTGGGGATCAGGTATTTATATCCATACGTTTGCCGCACTACTTCTTCGAGATGATAAAAATTTGCGCTGCCGGCATAGGCTTCATCTCCCATCATCATCCCCGACCACTGCCTGTCGCTCATGGCACTCGTGCCGCTATCGGTAAGCAGATCGATATACACATCTTTTGATTTCAGCAGGAAGGTGTTATAACCGGCTTCCTGCATGGCTTTTTTGCGCTGGGCAGGAGTGGTCATGGTAAGCAGTTCTACCATCTTGATTTTATAGGGCTCGGCCCAGCTGTGTCTGATATTTTTCATCGTTGAATATTTATGGTGTAACGGTTTTAAGTTTTGCTGTAAAATGACGCAGCAGGGGAGCTTCCTCCACAATCTCGAGGCCCCTGATGTTTTCCTTTTTACTGAATACTTCAATAATCACTTCGGCCACATAATCGATATGGCTCTGGGTATATACCCGCCGCGGAATGGCCAGTCGTACCAGCTCCAGCGGGGCCGGTACCAGCTGATGCTGCTCATCATATTTGCCAAACATGAGGGATCCGATTTCCACGCCCCTGATACCGCCTTCTTCATACAGGGCACCCACAAGGGCCTGGCCGGGGTATTGCGAAACAGGTATGTGTGAAAGCATGGCCTTCGCATCTATATATACCGCATGCCCGCCGGCCGGCTGCATCACTGGTACGCCTGCGGCAAGCAGTTTATTGCTGAGGTATTCGATGCTGCGGATACGGTATTGCAAATAATGTTCTTCCATCACTTCGCGTAAACCGATGGCGATGGCTTCGAGGTCGCGACCAGCCAGTCCGCCATATGTAGGAAAACCCTCGGTTATCACCAGCAGGTTCCGGCATTGCCGTGCCAGCTCCTCATTGTGGAGGGCCAGGAATCCGCCGATATTGGCGAATGCATCTTTTTTTGCGCTCATGGTGCAGCCATCTGCATAAGAAAAAATTTCACGGGCAATGGCCTGCACTGTTTTACCGGCATACCCTTCTTCGCGGAGTTTGATAAAATAAGCATTCTCGGCAAAGCGGCAGGCATCAATGAACAGGGGAATGCCATGCGTACGGCAAATCGTGCTCACGGCTTTGATATTTTGCATACTCACCGGTTGCCCGCCCCCTGAGTTATTGGTAATGGTGATAATACAGAGCGGGATATTGGCGGCTCCTTTTTCGGCTATGAAATTTTCCAGCGCCGCAGTATCCATATTGCCTTTGAAAGGAGCGGGGATACTGGGATATTTGCCTTCCCCGCAAAGCAGGTCGGCTCCTTCGGCGCCCGAAAATTCGATATTGGCGCGGGTGGTATCAAACAGGGTATTGCTTACAAAATATTTTCCCTTTCCGCCCAGGATGCTGAATAATATTTTTTCGGCAGCCCTTCCCTGGTGGGTGGGTATCACCAGCGGCATGCCGGTGATATCCTGAACGGTGGATTCGAAGCGAAAGAAACTGGGACTGCCTGCATAGGATTCATCTCCCCGCATGATGCCGGCCCATTGATCACTGCTCATGGCACTGGTGCCGCTGTCGGTTAGCAGATCAATCAGCACATCATCCGAATGGATGAGGAAAGGATTGTAAAAGGCTTTTTCGAGAATGGCTTTTCTTTCTTCTTTGGTATTGAAATAGATCGGTTCTACCGACTTTATCCGGAAAGGCTCTATGATGGTTTTCATAAAAAATCTTGTTGTAAATGATTAGGAAAAATAAGGGAAGGCAGGAGCGGGGAAGGGGGGATCAGGAAGGCCTCTTAATTATATTTTTCCAGATAGACATGCGGCAAAATTGCAGCGATGGCGGCTACCGAAAAATGATCTTTATCATACCGGGGGGCAATAATACGCAGTTCTTTGCCACCGCCGCAGCAAAGCTGAGGCAAACGGTTTCCATCACCTTGCAGGCTGCTTTCTCTCATTCAGTGCCTGATAAATGCGTTTTTCATTTTAATTTTAAGATGATAAAACAGGCACATGCATAAACTATCTTACCTGCTACTGTTCTTCTTTTTTGCTACGGCCAGCGGTCAGGCTACCAAACGGCAGCTGGTTTGGGCTGATGAATTCAATAAGCCAGGTAAACCCGACAGCAGTAAATGGAGATATGATTTGGGTACCGGCGAAAATGGCTGGGGAAATGATGAACTGGAATATTATACAGACCGGCCCAAAAATGCCCTCGTTACAAACGGGGTTTTGCAGATCAATGCCATCCGGGAGGATTATCATGACCGCAAGTATACATCGGCCCGCCTGCTTTCGCACCAAAAATTTTCGTTTCGCTATGGGTATGTGGCGGTAAGGGCCCGGTTACCCGAAGGAAAGGGCACCTGGCCTGCCATCTGGATGCTGGGCAGCAATTTTGCGGAAGTGGGCTGGCCCGCCTGCGGCGAAATCGATATTATGGAACACCGGGGAAACGAACCCGGTAAAATTTTTGGCACATTGCATTACCCGGGTCATTCGGGTGCGGAGGGAAATGGCCATACCACGCTGGTACCTGATGCCAGCACCCGATTTCATCTTTACAGCCTGGAATGGTCGCCGTCATTTATCCGCATCTGCGTGGATCATCGCCTGTATCATACGGTGCCCAATAACAGGCAAATACCGTTTAATCATAATTTTTTCTTTATCCTCAATCTGGCAATGGGCGGCGGTTTTGGTGGTGCGGTGGATCCGGCTTTTTCAAAGGCCACTATGGAAGTGGATTATATCAGGGTATACAAATTGAAGGGAATGGACAAAAGTCAAAAGGCAAAAAGAAAAAGCCGCTGAATGCTGTGATACGGCTATGAGCTTTTCCTCAGGGCGGGCTTGTTAAGGGCCGTTTTCCTCCTGAACAATTTGGGAACTTTCTTGTTAAACAAGGCAAAATAGTATGTATGCGGATAACAATGCTGGTTTTTTTTATTTTATGCTCCGGACTGGCGCAATCGCAGGATACGGCAAGCTATAGCAATACCGAACTGGTGTATTCGCGAAAAGACGGGATGGCGCTTACCTTACTGAAGCTTGCTCCAAAAGAAAATGGCAATGGTCACGGAATCATAGCCCTGGTGAGTGGTAACTGGATTTCCAATCCGGCCATGTCGGCCAATTATATCCGCCGTGCCAGTATTTTTATCAGGGCCGGTTATACAGTTTTTCTTGTTTACCACAGTTCTCAGCCCCGTTATGCCATACCCGATGCCGTGGCAGATGTACGCCGGGCCATCAGGTATGTGCGGTACAATGCAAAGGATTTTGGGATCGATCCCGATCATATAGGCATCACCGGCAGTTCTTCGGGGGGACATCTCTCCCTGATGGCTGCTCTTTCGGATGAAGAGAGTGCGCCGGATCTGAGGGACCCGGTGGACAGGGTGTCTTCACGGGTACAGGCGGCTGCCGTATTTTATCCGCCCGTTGATTTCCTGAACTGGGGGAATGCCAGTCCCGAATTGCAAAAGCAGATCCTGATCCGCACCCGTGTAATAGCGGCCTTTGATTTTAAATACTTCAACGATACCACCGGACTCTACGAATCGGTTAAAGGAGATGCGGCGGTGAAAAAAATTGCTGCAGCCAATTCACCAATTAACCTGGTGAGCAAGGATGATCCGCCGGTAATGATTGCCCATGGTGATATGGACTTTGTTGTGCCGTTGCAGCAATCCGAGGCACTCATCCGGAAACTGAATGAAGCAGGCGTTCCCCATGAACTGATCATCCATCCGAAAGGCGGGCATGGCTGGAAAAATATGGAAGTGGAAGAAGCCCGCTTTGTGGCCTGGTTTGATAAATACCTGAAATAGTTTTACCCGGGCGGGCAGAGAACAAAGATTACGCTAAGCAGTTTTGCAGCGTCTTTGTCTTTCCTTTCTCTGCAGTTTTTGAAATATGCACTAACTTTCCTGAAAATTTAGTTATGCACAAGACTGCTTTATCCTACCTCTCCTTTGTATTTTTTCTGCTGCTTACCACAACCCTTCAGGCACAATCCCCGCATCCTTCCTGGAGTGCACAGAGTAATATTTATGAGGTGAACCTGCGGCAGTATTCCCTGTCCGGCTCAGTGAATGAATTTGCAAAAAGCCTGCCCCGCCTGAAAAGTATGGGAGTGGAAGTGCTTTGGTTCATGCCCATTAACCCGATTGGAGTGGAAGAAAGAAAGATGACGCCGGCCGATCTGGGCAGTTATTATGCAGTGAAAGACTACACCGCTTTCAACCCTGAATTCGGCACCCTGGCCGACTTCAAAGCAGTTGTGAAAAAGGCGCATGCCATGGGTTTTAAAGTGATCATCGACTGGGTGGCCAATCACTCCTCACCGGATAATCACTGGATGAAGGCCCACCCGGATTTTTATACGCGTGACAGCGCCGGCAAAACGGTTTCGCCGTTTGACTGGTCGGATGTGCGCAAACTCAATTATGCCAACCGGGAACTGCGGGATTCGATGATTGCCGCCATGCAGTTCTGGCTGAAGTCAACAGACATTGACGGCTTCCGCTGCGATGTGGCGGAGGAGGTTCCGGTGGATTTCTGGAAAGAATGTATCAGCCAGTTGCGCAAAACCAAATATGTATTTATGCTGGCCGAAGGTGATAAGCCCGGCCTGCACGAAGCCGGTTTTGATGCCACCTACACCTGGCAGATCATGTCGGCCATGGCCGATTTATATGCCGGCAAAAAAACACTGGGGCAGTTTGATTCGCTGCTCAATGAAAATATCCGCCGTTACCCTGCCGGCGTGTACCGTATGTACTTCACCTCCAACCATGATGAAAACAGCTGGGCCGGCACTGAATTTGAAAAATACGGAGCTGCTTATAAAACCTTCGCCGTGTTTACGCAAACCTTTTACCAGTCGGTTCCGCTTATTTACAGCGGGCAGGAAATGGAAAATCATAAGCGGCTGAAATTTTTTGTAAAAGATACAATTGGCTGGAATGGCCATTACCCGATGGCGGGCTTTTACAAAACCTTACTGAACCTGCGTAAAACCAACCCTGCCCTGGCGGCAGATGCCTCCTATAACCGGTTGAAGAGCTCCGATGATAATGCCATCTTTGCCTATACGCGGGCTAAGAATGGTCGTAAAATCCTGGTGATATTAAATCTTTCCCCCCGGGCGCAGCATGCCGGCATTAACGGGGTGGGCGGAACCGTAAGGAATGTATTTTCCGGTAAGCAGGAAAAATTACCGGCGGCGGCATCCTTTGAACTCGGGCCCTGGGATTACCGGGTTTACGAGTATAAATAAGATCCTTCAGCTTTCCCGGCCTTTTGCAACTTCCCGGTTTGACAGGGAGGGCTAATATTTTTTTGAGCAAAGTATTTATTGTATTTTTAGTACTGTGTATTTTTTACACAATTACTAACTCTTCAAAACGATTGTTATGCCAGAAATAGCCGGTATTGAAAAACCGCGTCTGAGTTTATCCCAGATCATCAATATGAGTGTCGGTTTCTTTGGAATCCAGTTTGGCTGGGATTTGCAACGTGCCAATATGGGGCCGATATATGAACACCTGCACGCCAATGCGGATGAAATTCCTTTCCTCTTCCTGGCAGCGCCGCTCACTGGTTTGCTGGTGCAGCCGGTTATCGGTTATCTCAGCGACCGCACCTGGCATCCCAGGTTCGGGCGCAGGCGGCCTTATTTTATGATCGGTGCTATTATGAGCACCATTGCCCTGGTGCTGATGCCGCATAGCAGCGTATTATGGATGGCCGCCGGCTTACTCTGGATCATGGATGTGTTTGGGAATGTGGCGATGGAACCCTTCCGGGCCTTTGTGGCGGATAAATTAAATGAGCAGCAACGCACGCAGGGTTTTGTTATGCAGAGCCTCATGATTGGACTGGGGGGCAGTATTGCTTCTTCGTTGCCCTGGCTGATGACCCATGTTTTTGATATGAAGACAACTGCAGCCAGTGGTGAAATCCCTGAAAATGTAAAATGGAGTTTTTATATCGGGGCCTTCTTCTTTTCGGCTGCCGTATTGTATACTGTATTCACCTCGAAAGAATACCCGCCATCTGCAGCGGAACTGGAAGAATCAAAGAATAAGAATAAGGAGGGAGGCTTCCGGGAAATATTCAATGCCATTACCGGGATGCCCAAAAGAATGCGGATACTTTCATTGGTGCAGTTCTTTACCTGGCCCGGCCTTTTCCTGATGTGGTTCTTTTATAATGCAGCCGTAGCCCGTAATATCTTTCATGCAAGCAGTGAAACGGATCCCCTGTACGGCGAAGGCACCAATTTTGGGGGGCTCACGCTGGCTTTTTACAATGTAATCGCTTTTGCATTTTCATTTGTGTTGCCGCTCATCGCAAAAAAACTTGGTCGCAAACTTACACACAGTATTTGCCTGCTGGCAGGTGCAGTTGGTTTGATCAGTGTGGCCTTTGTGGAAAATAAATTCATGTTATATGGCTGTATGACGGGTGTGGGCATTGCATGGGCCAGCATTCTTTCCATGCCTTATGCCATGCTGAGCGGGGTATTGCCCCCTAATAAGGTGGGTGTTTATATGGGTATCTTTAACTTCTTTATTGTACTCCCCGAAATCATTGCCTCGCTGGGATTTGGATGGATCATGCGCAATGTGCTGAACAACGACCGCCTGGCCGCTGTTCAGATTGGCGGTGTACTTATGATCATAGCTGCCGCGATTTGTTATTTTTTAATCAAAGAAAAAGATTAGTGTTATGAAGTGTAAGCTGCTGTTTTTATTCTGCCTGGCGGGTAGTCTCTCTTTTGCACAAACCTCTTACACCTGCTATCCCACCAACTGGTGGGTGGGGATGAAATGGAACCGCGTGCAGGTGATGGTGCATGGCGATAAGATTGCGGATAACCTGCCCATGCTCAAAATTCCCGCCACCGGCAGCAAGCTGGCGGCCGGTATCAACCTGATGGGTATCACCCGCGTGGAAAATCCCAATTATGTTTTCCTGGATATTAAAATTGATCCTGCCGCCAAACCCGCTACCATCAAAATCCCGTTTGCGCAGGGAGGGAATCTCGAATACGAAATCAGGGCCCGCCGCAGTGGCAAGGGATCGGGCTATGCACAGGGGGTGAATCAATCCGATCTTATTTATCTTATCATGCCCGACCGGTTCAGTAATGGAGATCCTTCGAACGACCGGATTCCGGGTATGCGGGATCAGAGCCTGAACCGCGATACTGTTTTCAACCGCCATGGCGGTGATTTGAAAGGAATTCAAAACCACCTGGATTATTTGTACAGCCTCGGGGTAACGGCGCTCTGGCTCAATCCCGTTATCGAGAATGATATGCCCGAACGCACCGAACATGGCTATGCGTTTACCGATCATTACCGTATCGATCGCCGCCTGGGTGGGGAAGCTGCTTACCAGCAACTGATTGATGCGGCGCATGCCAGGGGGATGAAGATCATACAGGACGCCGTGTATAACCATGTGGGTCTTTACCATGTCACGGTGCAGGATATGCCGATGAAAGACTGGCTCAATCAATGGCCCGAATACACTAACACTTCTTACAAAGACCAGGTATTGTTTGATCCGTATGCAAGTCCGGCCGAACAAAAGAAAATGAGCGATGGCTGGTTTACGAAGATGATGCCCGATATGAACCAGAAGAACCCTTATGTGGCGAACTTCCTGATACAGCATGCCCTGTGGACGGTGGAAGCATTTGGTATCGACGGCTGGCGGATTGACACCTATCCCTATAATGATCTTGCCTTTATGAACCGCTGCAATAAGGCGCTGATGGATGAATATCCGCGGATCAGTCTCTTCGGTGAAACATGGGTGCATGGACTGCCTAACCAGTCTTATTTTGTAGAGAACAATTACAATATACCTTTTAAAAGCAACCTGCCCGCTTCTGCAGATTTCCAGACCCTCTGGGCCATCACGGATGCGATGAACAAGGATTTCGGATGGACCGATGGGGTGAACAAACTGTACACCACCCTGGCGCAGGATTTTGTTTATAAGGATCCCGGCCGCCAGGTAATCTTCCTGGATAATCATGATATGGCCCGTTTTTATTCTGTTGTCAATGAAGACATCAATAAGTACAAAGCAGCACTGGGCTGGCTGCTTACCAGCCGGGGTATCCCCCAAATTTATTATGGTGATGAACTGGCTACCACCGGCACTACCAGTCCGAGTGATGGTTATGTGCGCCTTGATTTTCCCGGTGGATGGCCCGGAGATGCTGCCAATAAATTCAGCATTGCCGGCCGTACTCAAAAAGACCAGGAGATATTCCAATACCTGGCTACGCTGGCGAATTACCGCAAAGGATCACCGGCCCTCACCAGTGGCAAACTCATGCAATATGTTCCGGAGGATGCCGTGTATGTTTACTTCCGTTACACGGCTCAGCAAACGGTAATGGTGGTGATGAACACTGCAAAGGAGAACCGGAAAGTTAACCCGGCCCGGTTTGCCGAACGCACCGGCGGGTTCTCGCAAATGAAGGATGTGATAACCGGCAGGCAGACAGCACTCGCCGAATTTACGGTGGAACCTTACCATACGGCTATTTTTGAGCTGCAGAAATAATTGCTGCTGTAAATCAAGCGGTTGAGCCCCGGTACCGGGGCTTTTTTTATAGGGTGCCACCGGGGGGGAAATGTTTATTTTGCAAATCTGGATTTAATGTGTTTATTTTACACATTAAATTGCTTGCACGATGAGAAAGTTCCTGCTTTTACTGACCTTTTTCAGCATAGGTCTGTTTGCGAAATCCCAACGTTTACTCTCCTGGTCACCCGAGTTCCCTGTCGATAATTCCACCCTGGTGGCAACAGTGGATTGTGCCAAAGGCAACCAGGGACTCCTGAATTATGAGGGAGGAAATTCCAACAATATTTATGTGCACGTAGGTGTGATCACGAGTCTCAGCTCGGGGCCCGGTGACTGGCGCTATGTGAAATTTACCTGGGGTACTGCCGACCCGCTGGCACATGCAACCCCGCTGGGCAGTAACAAGTACCAGTATACGATAACGAATATACGCAGTTTCTTTGGCGTGCCCGCCGGCGAAACGATCAAAAAAGTTTGTATCATTTTCCGCAATGCCAGTGGCAGCCAGAAGCAGGTAAATTCCGACGGCAGTGATATGTACATCCCGGTATATGGCAGCAGTGAATATGCTGTCAGGTTTAACCTGCCGCCCTTTGAACCCCGTTACATCCCCTGGCTGGAACCCCTCAGCGTGAGTGTGGGTGGTTCCTTCAGCGTTACCGGGGTGGCTTCTGCCAACTCTAACCTTACGCTCAAACTCAATGGCAATACCGTTGGTACAGCCACCAACGCCAGCACAGTGTCGGCAACGCCCACGGTTACCACGGCCTGCGATAATAAAGTGATACTTGAAGGCGTGAACGGAGCCGTGACTGTTAAGGATTCCTTCAGTTTTTATGTACCGCCCACCACCAATGTGGCTCCGCTTCCGGCAGGTGTGCAGGAAGGGATCAATTACGGGGCCAACAACACTTCTGTTACACTCGTGCTGTATGCACCCAATAAAAACAATGTGGTGGTGATTGGTGATTTCACCAACTGGGCATCGCTTTGTGCCAACCAGATGAACCGGACACCGGATGGGAACTACTACTGGATCACCATTACCGGCTTAACCCCCGGTACCGAGTATGCCTACCAGTACCTTATTGATAACAGCCTGAAAGTGGCGGATCCGTATGCACAGAAAATACTGGATCCCGACTATGATGGCGCCATTGATAATGTTACCTATCCCAACCTGAAACCTTACCCAACCGGTCTTACCACCGGCATCGTAAGCGTATTGCAGCCGGCCGAACCCCAGTATACCTGGCAGTCGAACAGCTATACCCGCCCCGATAAAAAAAACCTTATAGTGTATGAATTGCTGATCCGCGATTTCACGGCACAACACAGCTACCAGTCGCTGATTGATTCATTGAACTACCTCAAAAATATTGGTATCAATGCCATCGAGCTGATGCCCATTAATGAATTCGACGGCAATGAAAGCTGGGGATATAACCCTGATTTTTATTTTGCCCCAGATAAGTATTATGGTACTAAAAACAAGCTCAAGGAGTTTATTGATAAATGTCACCAGAACGGTATCGCCGTAATACAGGATGTGGTTTTCAACCATTGCACGGGAAATGCGCCCCAGGCAAAAATGTACTGGGATGCTGCCAATAACCGTCCGGCGGCCAATAATCCCTGGCTCAACCAGGTGGCGCCGCATCCGTACAGTGTATTCAACGATTTCAATCATACCTCAACCGCTACCCAATACCTGGTGCAGCGGGCCCTGGATCACTGGATCAATGAATACCGGATCGATGGCTTCCGTTTCGACCTGGCCAAAGGCTTTACCCAAACACAATCCAATACCACCACCGTTGAAAACTATGATCCCACCCGGGTGGCCAACCTCAACCGCTATTACGACGGTACCGTGGCCAACCATCCCGGCACATATATGATCCTTGAATTCCTGGGCACTTTACCCTGCCAGGAAGAACAGGAATATGCCGCACACGGATTCATGCTCTGGGGTAACAATAATTACTCCTACAACCAGTGTACCATGGGCTACACAGCCGGTTCTGATATCAGCCCCGTAGTGTACAGCAGTACACAGCGGGCTTACAGTAACCCGGCTTCGGTGGGTTATATGGAAAGCCATGATGAAGAACGCACCATGTACAAGAACATTACCTTCGGTAACTCCAACGGAAGCTATAATGTAAAAACACTGGCTACCGCCCTTGCCCGCGAAGAAGCCGCTGCTGCTGTTTTCTTCACGGTGCCCGGTCCGAAAATGATCTGGCAGTTTGAAGAGCGGGGCTATGATATTCCGCTCAATTTCGGCGGATCCAATGTGGCTAATAAACCACCGCACTGGGAGTACATGAATGATCCTGCCCGCCGTCACCTGTATGATGCCTATACGAGCATGATCCAGTTACGACTGAATAATCAGGCGGTATTCAATAATACCAGCTTTACGTATGATTTTTATAACAATGGCGGACTGGTAAAATTATTCCAGATCGCCGATCCCAATAGTAATGGTGTAAAAGTAGTGGCCCTGGCCAATCTGGATGTCGTGGCCCAGACAAAAACGGTTACCTTCCAGGCAACCGGCAGCTGGTCTAATTATATCAGTAACGGAACGGGCACCGGCCTTAATGGTGCCACCGGATCCAATTTCACTTTATCAGCTGCCGCCCAAACGATTACATTACAACCCGGCGAATATCATATTTATGTAAGCACACCGGTATGTAATACGCTGGCACCCACCGTGGTAAGCCCGGTAAACTATTGTCAGAATGCGGTAGCGGTTCCGCTTACGGCTACCGGCACCAACCTTTTATGGTATACAGTTGCCACGGGTGGCACGGGAAGCGCCACGGCTCCCACACCCTCAACAACGCTGATTGGCTCTACTACATACTATGTGAGCCAGACAGTTGGAGGTTGTGAAGGACCACGTGCAGCTATCGTGGTGAACGTTACGGCTACCACACCGGCGCCCACCGTAGTGAGCCCGGTAAACTATTGCCAGAATGCAACGGCTGTTCCGCTTACAGCTACCGGTACAAGCCTCTTATGGTATACAACGGCCAGTGGGGGCACCGGCAGTGCAACTGCTCCCACCCCTTCCACCACTACCGTGGGAAGTGTAACCTATTATGTAAGTCAAACCCAAAGCTGCGGCGAAGGTCCGCGTGCAGCGATTGTAGTAAATGTGGCAGCTGTACCGGCTGCCCCGGCTGTAACCACGCCGGTAACCTATTGTCAGAATGTAATCGCCGGTCCGCTTACGGCAACCGGTACCAATCTTTTATGGTATACTGTAGCCACGGGAGGAACCGGCAGTGCAGCTGCGCCAACACCTTCCACGGCCGGTGCCGGCACCACACTTTATTATGTGAGCCAGAGCAGCAACGGTTGCGAAAGCCAGCGTTCATCCATTTCCGTTATTGTTAACCCGGCGCCGGCTGCTCCGGCAGTAACCACACCGGTTACCTATTGCCAGAATGCCACGGCGGTTCCGCTGACGGCTACGGGTACCAACCTTTTATGGTATACGGCTGCCACGGGAGGAACAGGCAGCACAACCGCGCCAACACCTTCCACAGCCAATGTCGGTACCACCTCGTATTATGTAACACAAAGCGCCAGCGGTTGCGAAAGTCCGCGGGCGGTGATCAATGTAACAATTACCACTGTGCCGGCTGCTCCAACAGCCACTTCGCCGGTTACCTATTGCCAGAATACTGCGGCAGTGGCGCTCACGGCTACGGGTACCAATTTGTTATGGTATACGGTGGCCACCGGCGGAACAGGCAGCAGCACAGCCCCGGTACCCTCTACCGCAACAGCGGGTTCCACAATTTATTATGTAAGCCAGTCGAATAACTGCGGTGCCAGCCAGCGCACTCCCATAACGGTTGTGGTAACGCCGGCGCCGGCAGCACCCACGGGTCTCACAGTTTCCTCTGTTTCGCTGAACAGCGCAGTGCTGAACTGGAGCATACAGGCCGGGTTGTATTATACGGTAGATTATAAACCGGTTAGTGCGGCCACCTGGCAGAATGCCGTAACGGCTACCAATAATGGTTCGGTTACGGTAACGGGACTTAGTCCGGCTACCACTTACGACTGGAGGGTGAGTTCCAATTGTTCAGTAAGTCCGGCAGCGAACTTCAGTACGGGCCAGTTTACCACAAGTGCCCATAACAGCAATATTGAAACATGGCACCAGGGCTTTGGTATCAAGATTTCGCCGAACCCGATCATGAATAATGGTATTGTGGATTATGTGATTCCCGGTTATGGTACGGTGAGGATCTCGGTGCTGGGCAGCCAGGGGCAGCGGCTGCTGACCCTTTTTGAAGGTACCCGCCTGCGGGGCCAGTACCAGCTGAATATCATCAGCCAGCTGGATATCCTGCCCAGGGGTTGTTACTTCCTGAAAGTGGAGCAAAACCGTGAATGGGCCACTGTTAAATTCATCAAACAATAAATCACTTAAACCCTCTTCTTATGTATATGTTGGATGCTGAAAATAACCGCTCTGGCAAGCACAGTGTGAAAACCCTTTCCACTATCCAGACAGAAGTTAAAAACATTAACCGCATTGCGTTATCGGTAGACTGTGTCATTTTCGGATTTGATGAAAACAAGCTTAAAGTATTGCTGATACGCAGTGACCTTAAAAAATACCATGAGAAGTGGTCATTGCTGGGCGACCTGGTGGATCCCCGGGAAGACCTGGATGCGGCGGCCTACCGTATCCTGAAACAACGCACAGGGCTGAGTGATGTGTACCTGGAACAGGTGCGTACATTCGGTAAGCCCGACAGGCACCCGGCGGGCCGGGTGGTTACCGTGGCCTATTGCTCCCTGATCAATATTCAGCACCATAAACTGAAAATCCTGGATAATGAGCTGCACTGGCATGATGTGGAGGATGTAACCGATCTGGCTTTTGATCACCAGCAGATTTTTGAAGTGAGCCTGGAGCAATTGCGCAAACGCGTGCAGGAGCATCCCCTCGGCTTCAGTTTATTACCCCGGAAATTCTCGCTCCGGGAACTGCAGAACCTCTACGAGGCGATTCTCAATATCAAGATGGACCGGCGGAATTTCCGGAAGAAATTTTTCTCCATGGATTTCCTGATTGATCTCAATGAAATGGAGCAGGATGTACCCCACCGGCCGGGCAGATTGTACAAATTCAATTATGATAAATACGAGAAGCGGAAGAAGAAATTCGTGGGGATTGATTTTTAAGGAGTTGGATCGGAAATGGCCGCCCGGTGGCTGTTTTCAGACAAAATCCGGACAGACCGGGTGTTAACTTTAGAACGAAAAGAGGATAAAAAAAAATTAACAAAAAATTGTTATTCCCGAAAAAGTCCTAATTTGTGTAAATTTTACACATTTCGATTGCGTAAAAAGTACACATTACTAAGTAGAGATTGCTATTATTCAAATAAATGTAACGCTTGTTTTTTATGAGAAAACGTACAAGAAAAATCCCGATGTTTCTATTGGTGTCTTGTCTGCTAATGTTGTTCTCCGGAACGGCATGGGCGCAGAATGCGATCACCGGTAAAGTAACCGATTCAAAAGACGGGGCACCTGTAGCAGGTGTAACGGTATCGGTTAAAGGCAGTGCAACTGCCACGCAAACGGCCGCCGACGGCTCTTTTAAAATTAACGCCCCGGCCAATGCAACCCTTGTATTTACTTCTGTGGGTTTTGCACGCCAGGAAGTGAGTACGGCTGGAAAAACTTCTGTAGACGTAAAACTGGTACAGGCAAACCAGCAGCTGAATGAAGTGGTGGTGGTGGCTTATGGCACCCGCCGCAGAGGAGATCTGACCAGTTCCATCACAGCGGTTACCGCCAAAGATTTTCAAAAAGGTGCTGTAGCTTCTTCTGAGCAGTTACTGCAGGGTAAGGTAGCCGGTCTCCAGATTACCACAGGTGGTGGTTCGGCCGGTGGCGGAAGTACCATCCGTATCCGCGGAGGGGCTTCACTGAATGCCAGCAACGATCCCCTGATTGTTATCGACGGCGTACCCGTGGATAACAACAATCTCCCCGGATCTGCAAACCTGCTCAACACCATCAACCCGAATGATATTGAATCCATGAGTGTGCTGAAAGATGCTTCTGCAACAGCGCTCTATGGGTCAAGGGCTTCTAACGGGGTGATCATCATCACCACGAAGAAAGGATCGAAAGGAAAGATCCGCTATAACTTCAATACCCAGTTCTCTGTTGGTACCATCGCCAAAAAAGTGGATGTGCTGACGGGCGACCAGATCCGTGATATTATCAACGCGGATGCTGCCGCCACCGGTAACAATACCTATAAGAATATGCTGGGTACTGCCAATACCGACTGGCAGAGTGAGATTTACCAGGCCGCTATCGGAAACGATAATAATATCAGTGCCTATGGCGCTTTTATGAATATCCCCTTCCGGGTTTCCCTGGGGTATCTTACCCAGAACGGTATCCTGAAAACAGATAATTTCAACAGGTTGTCCACCTCGCTGAATCTCTCTCCCAAATTCTTCAGCGATCACCTGGCCGTTAACCTGAACCTCAAATACTCCAATACACATAACCGTTTTGCCGACCAGGGTGCTGTGGGTGCCGCAGCCAGCTTCGACCCCACCCAGCCCGTATACGGCAGTTCCGGTAAATGGGGTGGTTATTACGAATGGCTGCAGGCCAACGGTAACCCGGTTGACCTGGCTACCCGTAACCCGCTGGCCTTGCTGAAACTGCGGAAAAACACTTCCACAGTGAACAGGCTGATCGGTAACGTGCAACTGGATTATAAACTTCATTTCTTCCCCGACCTGCATATCCGGGCCAATTTCGGTATCGACTATGCCAAAGGAAGCGGCAACGATAAGAAGGATTCCACCATGGCTACGGATTACAAGACACATGGACGTTACTCTTATTACAAGCAGAGCAAGCAAAATACCATCTCGGAGGTTTCCCTGTTCTATTCAAAGGAAATCAAAAGCATTAAGAGCAAAATTGATGTACTGGCCCTGCATGGTTACCAGGATTTCTTCACCAATGTATCTAACTATCCTTCTTACGGACAGGATGGTTCGCTCATTGCTACCAGTGTTCCCACATTTGCCAGTGACAAACCGGAATACCGGCTCGAATCTTACCTGGGATCCATCAACTATACTTTTAACAATAAGTATTACCTGATGGCTTCTGTGCGCAGGGATGCCAGCTCTAAATTTTCTAAGGATAACCGTGTAGGTTATTTCCCGGCTGTTTCTGCTGCCTGGAAAATCAAAGATGACCTGTTCAGAAATATCCATATCATCAGCGACCTGAAAATCAGGGGCAGTTGGGGTAAAACAGGTCAGCAGGATATCTCCGGTACAGGCGGCAGCTTCAACCCGCTCTATCCCTACCTGCCTGTGTATTCACAAAGTAACTCTGCTGCCCAATACCAGTTCGGCAGTACCTTTTACAGTTTCTTACGTCCGGGCGCTTATGATCCCAATATCAAATGGGAGACAACTGCCACCACGAACGTAGGACTGGATTTCGGATTCCTGAACAACCGTATCACCGGTTCATTCGATTTCTATGTGAAGAAGACCAAAGATCTGCTGGGGCTGAAAAATGAGGCCCCCGGTCAAAACTTCGATATCTCTATTGTTACCAACGTGGGTGACCTCACCAACAGGGGTATGGAATTTGTGCTGAATACCACACCGATCAAGAAAAAGAACCTTACATGGGATTTCGGATTTAATATCGCCTATAACAGTGTAAAAATCACCAGCCTCGGAGCCGGCGTGAATGCACTTGCCGTATCCGGCATTAGTGGCGGTACCGGTAACAATATCGCCGTTTATGCTGTTGGATATGCCCCCGGCGCCTTCTCTGTTCTGAAACAGGTATATGACCCGATCACGGGTAAACCCATTGACGGACTGTATGAAGACATCAACAGGGATGGTAAAATTGATATTGCCGACCTCAGTCCCGACAGGCCCTATTATAAAAAACCGGCCCCGGATATTTTATTCGGTATCAACTCCCAGGTTACCTATAAAAAATGGTCGGCAGGAATCGCCGCTCATGGTGCCATCGGTTCTTACCTGTACAACAACTTCGCTTCCAACAGCGGGGTGTTGCGCACGATCAAAAACCCGGTTAGCTTTATTGGTAATGCCAGTGCCGACTACCTGAACACCCGATTTGTCAACAATCAGTATTCTTCTGACTACTATGTACAGAATGCCTCTTACCTGCGGCTTGATAATATCAATATTGGATACAATATGGGTAAAGTTCTCAGGAATATGGCAAGCCTGCGCCTGACAGCAAGTGTGCAGAATGTTTTTGTGATAACTAAATACAAAGGACTGGATCCTGAAATTTCAGACACAAGGGGTATCGACAATAATATCTATCCCCGTCCCCGCGTATTTTCAGTTGGTGCCAATTTAGATTTCTAAATCAAATTAAATCCCGTTGTATGACAAATAAAATAATTATTAAATCAGTTTTTGCAGCAGCGGCCACCCTTGTGCTGGCTTCCTGCGCCAAAAAGCTGGATTTAAATCCCGTAAACGACCTTACGCCGGACAAGGTATATTCTTCGCCGGCAGGGTATAAATCAGTTCTGGCAAAAATATATGGCGGTCTCGCCGCTGGTGGAAACCAGGGTCCGGCCGGCCAGCCTGATATCAGTGGTGGTTTGGACGAAGGTTCCCAGATCGCTTTCATCCGTCCTTTCTTCAATTGCGAGGAATTGCCCACCGATGAAGCCGTGGTGGCCTGGAACGACCAGACCATTCATGACTACCATAATCTTTCTTTTACCAGTGCGGATCCGTTCCTGAAAGGAATGTATGCCCGCCCGATGTATAATATTACCCTGGCTAATGAATACCTCCGTTATTCAACCGATGATGTGATTGCTGCCAATGGCATCTCCGGAGCCGATGCCGCCACCATTAAGGCCACCCGTGCAGAAGTACGCTTCCTGCGTGCCTTCAACTACTGGCTGATGATGGATCTTTTCGGTAAATCTTCTTTTGTTACCGAAGCGGATGTGGTTAACGGACCCCTCCCCAGGGAAATTCAGCGTACCGATCTCTTTAAATATGTGGTGGGAGAACTGAGGGCAATCGAAAATGATCTCGCCCCGGTTAAAACCATTGAATACGGAAGGGTTGACCAGGGCGCCGACTGGGCTTTACTGGCCAGGATTTACCTGAACTCAGCCGTTTATTCCGGAACCCCGCATTACGATAGCGCCGTTTATTACGCTTCTAAAGTAATAGCTGGTGGTTACTCACTGGAAACATCTTATTCAAAAATGTTCATGGCGGATAATGATGCCCGCCGTAACGAAATCATCTTTGCAGTACCCATCGACGGATTGCATACACAGGGTTATGGTAACACTACCTTCTTTACCCATGCTGCATCCGGCGACGAAGCACAGTCTGATTACGGCGTTACCGGCGGTGGCTGGTATGGTTACCGGGCTACGTCAGGTTTACTGAACCTCTTTGCTGATAAAACAGGCGCTACCGATAAAAGGGCCATGTTCACTACTTCCAAGTATGGAACCAGCCCGGCACAACTGGTGATCAATGATGTGAGCAATTTCGACCAGGGACCGCATGTTATTAAATATGTGAACAAGCGTTCTGATGGCGGCACCATTCATGATCCTACCGGCTATTTCGCCGATATCGATTTCCCGGTTTTCCGCCTGGCTGAAATGTATCTTATCTATGCAGAGGGTGTATTAAGAGGTGCTACTAACGGTAATACTGCTACCGCTTTAACTTATATGAACCTGCTGAGAGCAAGGGCTTATGGCGGAACCTCCAGCGGACAAATAACCCTTGCCGACCTGACACTTCAGTTCGTGCTGGATGAGCGGGGACGTGAACTGTATTGGGAAGGACATCGCCGTACAGACCTGGTGAGGTATGGCCTTTTAACCAGCAGCGCCTATCTCTGGCCCTGGAAAGGTGGTGTTGCCTCAGGAACAGGTGTGGATGCGAAATATAACCTGTTCCCGATTCCGGCATCGGCCTTATCGGCTAACCCCAACCTGACACAAAACCCGGGCTTTTAATCCTAACTAATTAAAATTGTTTGGTATGAAAAATATTTTAAAATTGCTCTTCAGCACCATCTTTGCCGCCGGCATATTGACGTCCTGCAAAAAAGATGAGAACAAAGTGTTCTTCGAAGGCGGAACGCCTCCCGTACTGACGGCCTCTTCTACGGCCCCCCTGGTACTCTTATCGGCTAATAAAGATCAGCCGGCCGTAACTTTTACCTGGACAAATCCTAATTACCAGTTCAATACCGGTATCAGTTCACAGGATGTTACCTATATTCTCCAGATGGATACCACCGGTGCCAACTTCACCAGTTCCAAACTGCAGGAGAAATCCTTTTCAAAAGATCTGAGTTCAACCTTAACGGTTAAGGATGTGAACTTTTATCTCACTAAAATGGAACTGCAGGCAGGGGTGGCCCATAATATTGATTTCAGGATCAAGTCGACCCTGGGTAATGGCAGTGTGCCGCTTTATTCTAACGTGATTAAAATCAGTGTAAACAATTACCTCGATTTCGCGGTGGAACCTCCCGGAACACCCGGAGCTCTTTACCTCGACGGTACCCTTTGGATCGTGGGCGATGCGGTAGCTTCCGGTTGGAGCAACCCTTTACCGGCTCCTTACGATGTAACGCAGAAGTTCAGCCGCGTTGGCGGAACCAGTGATGTGCTGCACTACCAGGCTACCATCACCTTTAATGCCACCGGCGGTTATAAACTGATCCAGACACAGGGCGTATGGGGTACACAATACCATGCCCTGGACGGTACAGCCAAACTGAGCGGCGACTTTGAGAAAAAAGACAGTGACCCTCAGTTCCCCTCACCGGGAGCCGGACAGTATAAAGTGGTGGTGAATTTCCAAACAGGTAAATACACCCTCACCAAACTGTAATTAACCAGGATTGCAAACTGATCTAAAATTATTTATATGAAAAAATTGTCAAAAATTCTTTTGGTTGCCGTGGTGGCAGGCCTGGCTTTTATTACGGCCTGTAACAAAAACGACAACCTTTATAAGGTGGATGCACTGCCCCAATACCAGTTGGGTGTTTCCCCGGTGCTGAGCAGTTCGGCCACCACACTGGCGCCTACAATCGCTGATACCAGCAAGGCGGTGGTAACTTTCAGCTGGACAAATCCCAAGTACGCCCAGGATTCTGCTATGTATAAGTATATCCTGCAGATTGATTCCAGCGGTAAAACCAGCTTCAAACCCGAAAACACCAAAACCGTTTACGGTGTGCTGAATACCACTCTTACCGGCCGTGAACTGAACACCTTCCTGGTGAACATGGGCTTTAAACTGGGTGTTTCCCAGAGTATCGATGTAAGACTGATTTCTTCTTACAATAATAACAACGAACGGTATGTTTCCAATACACTGAAAATTGCCGTTACGCCGTATGCCGATCCGGCTATACTGAGTACAGCTAATACAGCGGTAACCTGTACACTGCCCACAGCCGGCGCTTATTCCAACACGTTTTCATGGAGAGCTGCCTTCCCGGGCTATGTGAGTACGGTTACTTATACGCTGCAATATGATTCTGCCGGTAAAAACTTTGTGAGCCCGCAGGAAATTGCAGTAGGCAGTCAGCTTTATTCACTTACCATGACACAGGGCGATATGAACACAACCGCTCTTAACTCGGGTATCCCCGGTGGCAATACCGGTAAAGTGGAATACCGTATTAAAGCGGTTTCTGCCGGTGGCGCTATCACTTACTCGAACGTGGTGTTTGTAACGATTACCAGCTATGTACCCATCCTGCGTGTTTACATGCCGGGCGATTACCAGGCTTCTACCGGCAACGGTAATAACTGGGATCCGGGTACCGCTCCCGAACTGATCCGTGATCTGCGTTCGGCCGTGTTCAATAAAATGTACTATGCTTATATGTTCCTGCCTGCCGGTGCCCAGTTTAAAATCACCGTGGGAAGGGATTGGGCTGTTAACTATGGCGGTACAGGCGGTAACCTCTCCGCCGGCGGTGCTAACTTCACCGTGGCCAGTTCGGGTTACTATCGCCTGGTATTTGATATCAGTGCACTCAAATATGATATCAGCGTGGGCCGTATGGGCTTTGTTGGCGGTGCCACCGGAGCCGGATGGAATCCTCCGGGCGTATTCCCCAACTATGCATTGGGTAACTCTGCTAACAACCTGTTCGTTGGCTTAACCAACTTCACTTCCGGAGGCTGGAAACTGATTGACAACAACCAGTGGGATAATGGCAGCATGACACCCAGTGAAACCCACAGCTATGGTTCAACCGGTGGCGACGGATCAACCCTGCAGATCAATGGACCCAACTTCAATGATTATGCATCAGCCGGCCGTTACCGTGTAATCTGGGATGGCCGTGATGTGAATAATGTGAAATACTTTACCAGTCCCGGTACTGAAATGCGTGTGGTGGGTGATGGTATCAACCAGGCCGGTGTGGGTGTTTGGGATCCTCCCACTTCACCGCAGATGACCTATGGTGGAAACGGCGTATGGACAATCACCGTTACCCTGTATGCCAATAAGGAAATTAAATTCCTGGCAGGCAATGCCTGGGGCGCCTTTGATTATGAAGATAACAGCGGCGGCAGCCAGGCTACGGGTACCCCCCGCGCTATCAAATGGGATGGTGGTCCGAACTTCAAGACACCTGCCACTGCCGGTACCTACACCATTACACTGAACGAAAACACACAGACGGTAACAATCAACTAATTGTTCCCGGCTATGAATAAAGAATGCCATCCGCGGCAAGCGGATGGCATTCTTATTTTATGTTATGCATTGATGAGTAAGAGAAATGAAATCAGGCTCTTATTTCCACTTTAAAGGCCAGACTGAGGTATGAATAAAAATCGCCGGGCTGATCTTCTGAAAGAGACCACCACTCCTGGCCGCCGATGCAGGGGAGCTTATCATAGCTGCCGGCTGCTTCACCCAGGCCCACCAGTCCGTCCTTGCATTCGAGCCGGAAACCATAGCAGGCTCCTTTTCTCAGTTTTAATCCCTCAATCGGGAAAGCCACCCATTTTCCGGTATCGGCACGGTTGAGCTCAATCGTGGATGTTTGCAGGATGGGGCCCCAGGATTTATTGCGATCGTCGAAGGCATGAAGGCTCAGGTTGACAGGCCCCTTAACCGCTACGTGGGCAGAAAATACTTCTATAGCAGCCAGTTCTCCCTCATCAGGGCAGGTAAAGGTTTGCCCGCTTACCCGGTTACGGGTATCACCGATACGGTGACCGATCCAGGAAGTGGTATTGTTGGTTGTTTGTTGTACTACGGGTTTAAGCGAGGAATGGGAGGGATTGTTCTTCATATTCTAAAATATTTGATGAGAGGTAAATAGCATTCAGGCCGCCGGGCGGTTGCTATTAAAACAATCTTCCCGGCAGTATTATTGCGCAGCAATAGCTTTAAAAAAGATGATTCTCGTCATCGTTTCTCAGAACCGGAAGTAAACGAAAAGGCGGCCAAAATTTTTGCTGTCGTTCTCGATGCGGTGGTAGAGGGGTTTGATATGGGGTTGCTGAAGAAATCGTTCCACTTTTTTGCGGAGCTGACCGCTTCCTTTACCAGGGATGATTTCTACTTCGCGGATTTTTTTGTCGATGGCATCCTGGAATGCCTGCTGTAGCGCCTGGTCGATCGCCCGGCTGTTATTATAGATATCGTGCAGGTCTACTTTTATTCTTGCCAAAGCTGTTAAATCTGATTAAATATGTTTGTTTATCGGTAAAGGCATCCCTTCGGGGTTAGTCCATTCCGGTAGCTGCTGTTAAGGGTATCAGATCCCTCCGGGATTGATTCCGGTTCGCTGTTTACCAGCATTTCAAATCGGCTCATTTTCAAATTTTCCTGATCCCTTCCTTCTCAATATTAATTTTCCGTTGCTTATAAAGGTTGCCCACCGTCATCTTAAAGGTTTTCTTGCTCATGCCGAAAAAAGCATAGATAGCATCCGGATCGGACTTATCATGGTAGGGGAGGTAACCATTGTTTTCATCCAGCAGCCTGAGAATCTTACCGGTTTCATCCTCTACCCGGCCATAGCCCTGTTTGCCGGCCACCACATCTATTTTATGATCGGGATAGATATGCTTGATGAATCCCTCAAAGCGGTCGCCGGGCGTAATGGGGCGGTAAATTTCATTGTGATGTAAAACACCGGTGTGCCGGTTGTTGATGATCACCACATAACCTATATCGGTGCGGCGGTAAACCAGCAGTTCCACGCTGTCTTTTTCCTGTACCGTCAGTTCATCATTGCTCAGAAAGGGTTCTATCTTTTCGGTGGCAGCCAGCCGGCCCGTTTGTTCATCCAGGTAAAGTTTTACAAAATACTCGCCATTGGCAATCATGCCCCTGAGCTGTTTGGATTTGGGTACAAAAAGATCTTTCATCAGTCCGTTATCCAGAAATGCCCCCTGGGGGGTGACGCTAACCACCCGAAGTTTTACAATATCACCTAGTACTCCTTTGGGCTGCTGGGTAGTGGCAATCAGCCGGTTTTCGCTGTCGTGATAAATGAAAACACGGAGCTGATCGCCCGTGCGGATGCCGGGGGGAACAAAGCGGCGGGGCAATAAAATACCTTCTCCGCCATCATCCAGGTATACCCCGATGGGCACTTCGCGGGCCACTCTCAGGTTATTATATTCTCCAACTTTTATCATAATTAAGCTTAAAGGTAGCGTATTGCCCGTTTTCACTGAAAAGAGATGCCGGGAAGGGCCGGGGGGCAGCAAAGGGTAATCTTCAGTTGCATTGGCCTGCCCGGCTGTGCAGGGCCGAAGCATCCCCTGTCAGCAGAACCCTGCGGCTTTTTTAGTATCTTCACCGGCTAAAATAAATAAGTAGTGCGATTCACAGAATTTGGATTTGACGAAAGGCTCCTGGAAGGAATTGATGCCTCGGGTTACGAAGAAGCCACCCCGGTACAGGAACAGGTAATCCCCCTCATCATGCAGGGAAAAGATATTATCGCTTCGGCGCAGACCGGCACGGGTAAAACCGCTGCTTTCCTGCTGCCCCTGATCAATAAGATCATCTCTACCCCGCACGAGGATCATACCAATAATGCGCTCGTGATTGTGCCCACCCGCGAGCTGGCCATACAAATTGCCCAGCACCTGGAAGGGCTTTCTTATTTTACCTCCGTGAGCTCCATCGCTGTGTACGGCGGTGGCGATGGACAGGCTTTTGTACAGGAAAAAAAAGCACTGAGCCAGGGGGCAGATATTGTGATCTGCACACCCGGTAAAATGATGGCGCATATCAAAATGGGATATGTGAAATTATCCGGACTGAAATACCTGGTGCTGGATGAGGCCGACCGCATGCTGGATATGGGCTTTTTCGACGACATTATGTTCATCATCAAAAGCCTGCCGCCCAAAAGGCAAAACCTGCTCTTCTCTGCCACCATGCCCCCCAAGATCCGCGAACTGGCCCGCAAAATCCTGCACCAGCCCGCCGAAATCAATATCGCCATCAGCAAGCCACCCGCCAAGATCATTCAGCAGGCGTTTGTGGTATATGATGCACAGAAAACAGCCCTCACCCGTTACCTGCTGAAGCAAAAGGAATTTAAAATGATGCTGGTGTTCTGTTCCAGCAAGATGAGTGTAAAACAACTTACCCGCGAACTGAAAAGGAGTGGTTTGAAAGTGGATGAGATCCACAGCGATCTGGAACAAAGCAAGCGGGAAGAAGTGCTGATGCATTTTAAAAGCGGCCGCATCAATGTGCTCGTTGCCACGGATATCCTCAGCCGCGGAATTGATATCGATAATATCGACCTTGTTATCAACTATGATGTGCCGCACGACGGGGAGGATTATGTACATCGTATTGGCCGTACCGCCCGTGCCGAAGCGGATGGAACGGCTTATACACTGATCAGTCCGAAAGAACAACGCAAATTCGCTTCCATCGAACGGCTGATCGGGCAGGAAGTGCCCAAGGCCGCTGTACCTCCCGAATTTGGTGAAACACCCGCCTATAACCCCACATCCGGAGGCGGCAGGGGGGCGAATGGCCGGCAGCGCAGCTTTACGAAACCACGCCGTTTCCAGGGAAAGAAAAATAACCAGTCGCCCCGCTGAGTATTTCACCTTGTAACAGGTGTTTCTTCGCCTCCGAATCTGCCGGGGCTGAAATATATTTGTAAAAATCAGCCGCATCAACCAGTTACCGGATATATTAAACAGTCCTATTGAATATCTCCATGGTATCAGTACGCTCCGGGGCGACCTGCTGCGTAAGGAACTGGGTGTACATACATTTCGTGAGCTGCTGGAACTTTACCCTATCCGGCATGTAGACAAAACCCGGGTGGATAAGATTGCCGGGTTAACCTTTAAAAATGAATATGCCCAGGTGGCGGGCAAACTGGTTTCCCTCGAAACAATCGGGCAAAAAGCAGGCAAACGCCTGGTAGGCCTCTTACAGGATGAAACCGGTGAGATAGAACTGGTATGGTTCCGCGGGGCCAATTGGGTGCAGAAGGCCCTGCAGGTAGGCGAGCAATACCTGGTATTTGGCAAGCTCAGTTTCTTTATGAACCAGCCGCAGATTGCGCACCCTGAGATAGAGCCTTTCTCCGCTGCGAAAGCAGGCGGAAAAGCTTTCCTGGAGCCTGTCTATCCTTCTACGGAAAAACTGAAAGCACGGGGCCTCAATGGAAGGGCCCTGGCCAAAATCACCTACCAGTTACTGCAGCAGCTAACCGAAAAAGATATTCCCGAGAATCTGCCCGAAAGTCTGCGGAAGCAATACAAGTTTATCGGTCGTTTTGAAGCCTACCGGCATATCCATTTCCCGGCAAGCGATAAACATTTTCAGCATGCCCTCCGCCGGCTGAAATTTGAAGAATTATTTTTTGCACAACTGCGGCTGGGGATGATCCGCAGCAACCGTCACCGGTTCAGTAAGGGGCTGGTTTTTGAGCAGGTGGGCGATTTTTTTACTACTTTTTATAATCAATACCTGCCCTTTGCCCTTACCAATGCCCAAAAGCGGGTATTGAAGGAGATACGGACGGATACAGGCAGCGGCCGCCAGATGAACCGCCTCTTACAGGGAGACGTGGGCAGCGGAAAAACCATTGTGGCCCTGATGATGATGTTGCTGGCCGCCGATAATGGCTACCAGTCGGTGATGATGGCACCTACCGAGATCCTGGCCCGCCAGCATTTCAACAGTATCACGGAGGTATTAAAAGATATGCCGGTTTGTGTAAAACTGCTCACCGGATCATCTGGTACAAAAGAACGGAAGGAAATTCAGCAGGCCTGTGAAGACGGCTCTTTGCATATCCTGATCGGCACTCATGCGGTGATTGAAGATCATGTACAGTTCCGGAACCTCGGGCTGGCGGTGATAGATGAACAGCACAAATTCGGGGTGGCCCAGCGGGCCCAGCTCTGGAAGAAGAATACAATCCCCCCGCATGTACTGGTGATGACGGCCACGCCCATTCCAAGGACCCTGGCATTAACCGCATATGGCGACCTTGATTACAGTGTGATAGATGAATTACCCCCCGGCAGGCAACCAGTGGATACGCGTCACCGTTTTGAAAGTGCGAGGCCCCAGGTGATGGATTTTCTGAAAGAAGAGATCAGCAAAGGAAGGCAGGCCTATATTGTATACCCCCTGATTGAGGAGAGCAGCAGCCTGGATTACGAAAACCTGATGAAGGGCTATGAAGAAGTAAAATCCTTTTTCCCCGAACCGGCCTACTGGATCAGCATGGTGCACGGCCGGCAGAATGCTGAACAAAAGGAAACCAATATGCAGCGCTTCGCCGGCGGCGATACGCAAATTATGGTGAGTACCACGGTGATTGAAGTGGGGGTGAATGTTCCCAATGCCACGGTGATGGTGATTGAAAGTGCTGAAAAATTCGGGCTATCACAATTGCACCAGCTGAGGGGAAGAGTGGGGCGGGGTGCCGAAAAAAGTTTTTGCATATTATTAACAGGCCCCAAAATATCAAACGACGCCCGGGAACGGTTAAAAATCATGGTGGCCACCAATGATGGATTTAAGATCGCTGAGAAAGACCTGGAATTACGCGGCCCCGGCGATATTGAGGGTACCCGGCAGAGTGGGGGCCTGAACTTCAAACTGGCCAGTATTGTACAGGATAAAATAATGCTGGAAGCGGCCAGGGAAGCGGCCGGCAGGTTACTGGATACCGATCCCGGGCTGGAACTGGCTGAAAATTTGCTGGTAAAAAATTACCTGCTGTCGCAAAAAGGCAAAACGGCCTGGAGCAAAATCTCGTAAATGAATCTGACTTTTCTGTGACGAACAATATCATCGTTTTTATGGTTAAGTTTTAGTAATTTGTAAAAAAGATAAATTGACGATACGCCAGCGAAAAATATTCCACTACCTGCCTCTTTTCATCCTGCTATTTCTTTCACGGCCGGCAGCGGCACAAATGCACTTTGTTGAAAACAAAGGGCAATGGAACAATGAAGTGCAATACCGCGGCGATTTTACTTCCGGCGCTTTTTTTCTGCAGCAACAGGGCTTTACGGTGATGCTGCATAATACCACCGATCTGGCAGCCATTACCGCCCGGTTACACGGGCATCCCAATACTCCCAATACCGAAGCCCCGCTGGTGCTCCGCTCACATGCCTATAAGGTGGATTTCCTGGGTGCTGACCGCAATGCAATTCAGGATGTGCCTGACAAAAAACTCAACACCTATAATAACTATTTTGAAGGATCCGATCAGTCGAAATGGGCCTCCAACTGCCATCTCTATGAAGCGGTAACCTATCAGAATGTTTACCCGCATATTGATGTCCGCTATTACAGTGATGCCGGCAAACTGAAGTACGATATCATCGTAAAACCCGGCGGCAATCCCGAAGCCATTGCCATGCGTTATACAGGCGCCGATAACCTGCAGGTGAAAGATAAGGAACTGGTAATCGGCACTTCCTGCGGTACAGTGAAAGAACTCTATCCTTACTCTTACCAGGCTTATACCGGCAAACGCACCCCGGTGGAATGCAAATACGTGGTGCGGGATAATGTAGTGCGTTTTAAGGTAAAGGATTATGTACCCACCGAAACACTTATCATCGATCCAACCCTGATATTTTCCACTTTCACAGGCAGTCCGCAGGATAACTGGGGCTATACGGCCACACCCGGACCCGATGGAAGTTTGTTTGCCGGGGGGATTTCCATAAGCGGGGCTTTCCCGGTTACCACGGGGGCTTACCAGACTGTTTTTGGCGGCGGTAATGTGGCCGATTATCCCGGTCCCTATGATATCGCCATCATGAAATTTACTGCTATCAGCGGCGACCGGGTTTATGCCACCTATCTTGGGGGTAATGGCAATGAACAACCCCATAGTATGATCTGTGATGCGCAGGGAAACCTGGTGGTGGCGGGCCGCAGTTCCTCTTCCAATTTTCCGCTAAAACCGGCCGGTAATAAACTCGGGCCCGGCGGAGCCTATGATATCGTTATCACAAAATTCAATGCCAGCGGAACGGCGATCCTTGGTTCGGTTCGTATCGGGGGCACCAGTAACGATGGCGTAAATATCCGCCCCAAGTATACGGGCCCCGATGGAGATGATGAAACCCGTCGCAATTATGGTGATGATGCCCGCAGTGAAGTGATACTGGATAACAGTAATAATATTTTACTGGCTTCCTGTACCCAGTCGTCCGATTTTTATATCAATAATGCCAGTGGCATTCAGCCTGCATTTGCCGGCAGCAGCAGCGCCTATCACCAGGATGGCGTGATACTCAAGTTTTCACCAGATCTCTCCACCAATCTCTTCAGCACTTTTTACGGTGGTGGCGGCGATGATGCCTGCTTTGTGCTATCATTGAATCCTGTTAATGGAAAATTGTATGTGGCCGGAGCTACTACCAGCAATAATATCCCCGGGAATAAAACCGGTGTAATCGGCCCTTCCTATGCCGGTGGCGAAACAGATGGTTTTGTAACGGAGATCCAACCCGACGGCTCGGGGATCATCAAAACCAGTTATTTTGGTACCGGGGGCGCCGATCTGATCTACGGGATCCAGTTTGATAAACTGGGATTCCCTTATATAACCGGCACCACCACGGGTTCCTGGACGGTTGTCAATGCGGCTTTCAGCAATCCCGGCGCCAAGCAGTTTATTTCAAAACTGCAACCCGATTTATCAGCCTATGTTTATTCTACTGTATTCGGAGCGCCTGCATCCAAACCCAATATCTCGCCAACTGCCTTCCTGGTCGACCGCTGCCAGAATGTTTATGTTTCGGGCTGGGGTGGGGGTATCAATATTTATAAATTGTATTCCTCCTCCGGTACAGGAGGTATGCCGGAAGTGAATCCCATACCGGGTATTCCGGCCGCCGATGGCGCCGATTTCTTCTTCTTTGTACTGGAAAAAAATGCACAGAGCCAGTTATTTGGCTCGCATTTCGGGCATAACGGCGGGCAAATAGGAGATCATGTGGACGGAGGCACCAGCCGCTTTGATGCAAACGGTGTTATTTACCAGGCCGTATGTTCCTGCCTTGATGGCGGGGGACCTTTCCCCACCACACCTGGCGTGTGGGCCGCCACCAATGGCTCTCCGGCCTGCAATGAAGCCGTGATGAAAATTGAAATGAATTTTGCCGGAGTGGGCGCCAGTGTAAAGGCAACCATTAATGGCGTGGTGGATACCATCGGCTGTGTGCCGCTAACCATCAATTTCACCGATACCCTGGCGAGGGGTAAAATGTATGTATGGGATTATGGCGATCCTTCCTACAGCAAACGGGATACTACGTATGCCCCCAATAATAGCACCAGCCATGTGTACAGCCAGGTGGGTGTTTATCACGTGATGCTGATCTCGGTTGATTCTGCCACCTGTAATATCACAGATACAGCGCATGTTACCGTAAAAGTGGGTAATAACGATGTGCATCCCGAATTTAGTTTTGTAAAACTGGATTCCTGCAACAGCCTGCGTTACCAGTTTAATAACCTTACCACAGCGGCACTGCCCAATTACACCAATAAAACCTTTACCTGGGATTTTGGGGATGGCTCACCGCGGGTACAAACCGGCTTTGCACCCGTCATTCATACCTTCCCGTCAACCGGTACCTATAAAATTTGGCTGATTGTGGATGATACCACTTTCTGTAATTCGCCTGATTCTGTTTCGCATTTGCTGAGGATCAGTCCCAATGTGAAAGCCCTCTTTACCACCCCTTCAATGGGTTGTGTGCCTTACACAGCCGTATTTAAAAACATCTCACAGGGCGGCACTGATTTCTATTGGGAATTCGGAGACGGGCCTCCTTTGCTCACCCTGGATAATAACCCAACGGTAACACATACTTATGCTAATACCGGCACTTACCAGGTAAGATTGATTGCGATTGACACCAGTACCTGTAACAAGATTGATACCTCGGCTTATTTCCCGATTACCGTTTACCCGATCCCCACGGCCGGGTTTAGCTGGACACCTAACCCGCCGCTGGAAAATACCATTACGCGGTTTATCAATAACTCGCAGGGCGCTGTTCGTTACAAATGGTATTTCGGCGATGGAGATAGTTCCACAGCAACCAGTCCTGCTCACCAGTATAACGCAACCGGCACCTACCGGGCCGTTCTGAAGGCATACAATGTGGCCAACTGCGTAGACAGCGCCGAAGCCCTGGTTCCCATCATCATCCGGCCGCTGCTGGATGTTCCCAATGCCTTTACACCCGGCCGGAATGGGGTTAATGCCGTGGTGAAAGTAGCCGGATTTGGTATCGGCAAAATGCAATGGAAAATATATAACCGCTGGGGACAGGTGGTATTTGAAACAACCGATCGCAACCAGGGTTGGGATGGCACCTTCAAAGGCGCCGTTCAGGCCATGGATGTATATACTTATACGTTAGATGTAGAATTTACCGACGGACAGAAACTCCGGAAAACCGGTGATATAACCCTGCTACGGTAAGAGAAGAAATTTATTAGTTGAACAGGTAATAACATGTTGACCAAATTTAAAATAGTGTTTTTGTTAACCATCGCAGTGGCCGGAACCTTGCCGCTGCCGGCACAGCAACTGCACTATTCGCAATACTTCAATGCACCCTTGCTGGTAAACCCGGCTAATACCGGTTTTATTCCCGATGCGGATTACCGGCTTGGCGCCAATTACCGCAATCAATGGAGTTCGGTGATGACGGTGCCTTATAAAACAATGAGTGCTTTTGCCGATGCCCAGCTGTTTCGCGAACGGCTTGAAAATGGCTGGGTGGGATTAGGGGCCGTGGCGCTGAATGATGTGGCGGGAAGCGGAAGTCTTACCAGCACCCGCATATATGGTTCTCTGGCTTATCACCAGATGCTGGGCCTCAGCAGCCTGGTATCCGCTGGCTTTAATGCCGGCTGGGTTAGCAAGCGGATTGATAACAGCAAACTCAAATACCCCGATCAGTTTGACGGCAAATTCTTCGACAATAGTTTGCCTACCAGTGTTACACTGGTGAATAACAGTGTTAATTATATGGATGTGCAGGCCGGGATAAACTATGCTTATTTTCCGCAGGAAAATGTTTACCTCAATGCCGGTTATTCGGTGATGCACCTGAACCGTCCCAGGGAAACTTTTTTTGCCGACCAAACCAACCAGGGGCGGGTACCCCTGCGGCATACGGTTTTTGCCAATGCCATCCTGAAAGTGACCCCCCGTATCATCATTAATCCGAACGCCTATTTCAGTGTGCAGACAACGGCCACCGAACTGATGCTGGGCCTCAATGGCCGCTATGATCTGAGTGGCGGCGGCGAAAAACAATTGCTGGCCGGGCTCTACTACCGGATGGGTGATGGCATAGTGCCGATGGTAGGACTGGAGATTGCGAATATCCGGCTGATGTTCAGTTATGATGTAACTGTTTCCGGGCTCAGTAAATACAATAGTTTCAGGGGCGCCAGCGAATTCAGTTTGCTGAAAAATGGCTTCTATCCCGAAAATGTGGACAGGGCTTCTCTCTGTCCCACATTCTGATCAGTAAAAAAATTAAAAAGAAAGGCAGCCGGATCCGGCTGCCTTTCTTTTTAATCCTGCAAGCGCTTCTTATTCTTTATCAATGCGGATCTTGTAATGATCCCGCTTAAAATATTTCCGGTATTTATCAGTAACCGCTTCCGGCTGTTTTTTTCCATTGATAAAAAGTTCCTTGTCTTTGTACTCAATGCTGAAGCCATCCTTGTTACGGATCAGTCCGTCTTTTTCCATTTCATCAAACATTTCGCCGCTTTGTTTCAGTTCCTCCTTTGCCTTGCTGAGACCGGCATTCACTTTTTCACTGATCTTGCTGAAATCAATGTTTTCCAGCGAGCGGCGGGCTTTTTCCAGGCCGGCGGATGCATCTTTCATGGCTTTATCCAGCGATTCGCGGTTCACTTCCTTGATCTCAACCCTGGCTCTCTCCAGTTCCTGGTCCATTTTCTTCATGGCTTCCTGGAATTCGGCCCGGTTATCGGTCCAGTCGATCGCTTTCATCGAAGAACGCACATCTTCCAGGATTTTTCCCGGGTTGATAGTGGCCATTGCTTTTTCCACGCTGCCGATGATTTTCTTGCTGTCGATGGCTTTCAGGGCGGCAGCAATATTGCTGCTGATCTCATCCCAGTCCACTTTTTTAATTTGCTGGGTGGCTTCCAGCAGGGCGTCATCCAGCTTATCACCCAGTTTGTCAAACTCCTTCCGGGTCAAACCGTTCCGGTTTTCCTTTTCCGGAATGGTATCGTTGGCATACTGGGTATCCGTGGGTTGTTGTTGCACCAGTGGCGTGTCTTCGAACGATAAGGCAACCAGGCCTGTGAGCAGCAGTCCGGTGATACCGGCTAAGGCGGCACGGTGTTTTAAAAGAAATTGTTTCATGGCTTTACTTTGTTGGTTAATTAATACGAATAATTTCGTAGCAAAACTAATCAGGGATTTTATAATTCCAAACAGTGTTACAAAATTTTAACAATTAAGATAATGGCAGCGCCCTTCACATTTCAGGAACTCGTTATTTTATACGATTTTTACACAAATAATGTTACATGCCTGCTCCGGGAGATTGGAAAAATAACCTGCCAGAATTAGTTAGCCGTTTCAGGGAAATTGTGGGGGATGCCTATGTGCTGGTGGATGAAGAAACCAAAGGGATCTATGCCCATGATGAGACGGAGAACCTTCATTTTCCTCCTGATATTGTGATCAAACCACGATCGGCCGAAGAGATCAGCCGCATCATGCGCATCTGCAACAATCAACAGATTCCCGTTACCCCGCGGGGTGCCGGTACCGGACTGAGCGGAGGTGCCCTGGCCCAGTTTGGCGGGGTGCTCATCTCTACCGAAAGGTTGAATTCGATACTGGAGATCGACGAGCGAAACCTGCAGGTTACCACCGAGCCGGGTGTTATTACAGAGGTTTTACAGAATGCGGTGAAGGAGAAAGGGCTTTTCTATCCGCCCGATCCCAGCAGTCGCGGCAGTTGCTTTATCGGCGGTAATATTGCCGAAAACAGCGGAGGCCCCAAGGCGGTGAAATACGGCGTGGTAAAAGATTATGTGCTGAACCTGGAGATGGTGCTGCCTGCCGGCGAGATCATCTGGACAGGCGCCAATGTATTAAAAAATTCAACCGGCTATAATCTCACACAGCTGGTGGTGGGCAGTGAGGGCACCCTGGGAATTGTTACCAAAATTGTACTGAAATTATTACCGCATCCCAAACACGATCTGCTGATGCTGGTGCCATTCCGCTCACTCGAAAAAGCAGGTGAAGCCGTGAGTGCCATCTTCAGGGCCGGCTTTACCCCCAGCGCCCTGGAACTGGTGGAGATTGATGCGTTGAAAATTGTAAGCCGTTTTGTAGAAAGTACAGCTGTGCCGGTATCCGACGAAGTGGCGGCCCACCTCATCATCGAAACAGACGGTAACCATTTGGACAGTCTGATGGCCGAAATGGAAGCCATCGCGGAGCTTCTTACCGGTTTTGACTGTGGTGAAATTTTCTTTGCTGATGATGCCCAGCAGAAAGCCGAGTTATGGAAATTACGCCGCCGGGTGGCCGAAGCGGTAAAACTGGATGGTTATACCATTGAAGAAGATACGGTGGTGCCCCGGGCCGAGCTGCCGGCATTGATTAAAGGGGTTAAAGAGCTGGGCAAGCAATATGATTTTCATGCCGTATGTTACGGACACGCCGGAGATGGTAACCTGCATATCCGTATCAAAAAACCGGGAAGTATCTACAGCCTGAATAATCCCGATGTGATACCTGCCCTGCAGGCGCTCTTTCAATTAGTAAAACAACTGGGCGGTACCATCAGCGGAGAACACGGAATCGGGCTGGTACAAAAAGAGTACATGGATATCGTATTTGATGATGTACAGCTGAACATTATGAAGGGGATCAAGCAGCTTTTTGACCCGAATGGTATTCTTAATAGCGGGAAGATATTTAAATAGGGACCAGCTCCCCGCAAAATAGTTCACTACTCTACTTTAATATATAGCACATGAAAAGAATTTTTTTGATGCTCTTGCTGGCAGCCTTATCAGCCGGCAGTTTTGCACAGGACGAAAAGGAAGAAAAAAAAGGCGGATTCCACAAAGAGAACCTCTTTACCGGGGGTGGCATAACCCTTTCTTTTTCCAATTATTCCACCTCCCTGGGCGCCAGTCCGGTACTGGGTTACAGTATCAATAAATGGATTGATGCCGGTATTGTTTTCAACTTTCTTTATTCGGCCGACAGGCATGTCACTTACTACAACCCCATTACATACCAGTATTACTACAGTGATGATAAACTTCGCCAAACCCTCTTTGGGCCCGGCGCTTTTGTGAGGGTGTTTCCGGTAAAATTTATTTTTATCCAGGCTCAGGGAGAATATAACTTTTTGAACCAGCGCATTATCTATGCCAATGGCGATCCCGATGAGCGGTCGCACCTCACGGCCGGCAGTTTCCTGGTGGGAGGTGGCTATTGTAATGGCCGGGAAGGAACCCGTAGCTTGTTTTATTATGTATCGATCCTGGCAGATATCGCCCGTAACCGCAATTCTCCTTATGTAGAAACGCTCTCTAACGGCAAAGTGAATATATTGCCCATCATAAGGGCCGGGTTGCAGGTTCCTTTGTTCCAGGGGAAAAAGAACCGGGGTTTTTAATCTGCTCCCTGCATTACAAATTTTACCGCGTTATAACCATTGCCCCATTTCCCCGGGTGTTTCAAGGATGGTTATACGGTCTTCCAGCTTGTCGTAAAGGAAGCTTTCCTGTTCCAGCATCCGGCAGTGGGCAATCAGGTGATCATAAAACCCGGCCGAGTTGAGAATGAATATTCTTTTGTTGTGAATATTCAGCTGGTTCCAGGTAAGCATTTCAAAAAGTTCATCCAGGGTGCCAAAGCCGCCTGGCAGGATCAGCGCCGCATCGCATTTTTCGTATAACATCCGTTTACGGGTATGCATATTATCCACAACAATCAGTTCGGTGATGCCTTCGTGATGGTGTTCCCATTCCATTAATAGCTGCGGAATGATACCGGTAACTTTTCCATTATTTTCAAGCACGGCATTGGCAATAGCGCCCATGATGCCCGTATTGCCGCCGCCATAGATCAGTGTGGTGGAATGCTGTGCCAGTAACTGACCCAATGCGGTTGCATGTGCTGCATAGAGGGGATTGTTGCCGGCCTTGCTGCCGCAGAAAACGGCTAACGCTTTAATTGCCATAAATTTGTGTTATCTTGAATCCGGTGCAAACTAAATATTCATTACCATAATCCCTCATTAATTTTTCATGACACCACTTGTCCTGTTCTCATTTGTAGTAGGTTATTTCCTGGTTTTGCTGGTGGTGGCGAAGATCACTTCCCGCAACAGTAATAATGAATCATTTTTTATCGGCAACCGCAACAGCAACTGGATGCTGGTGGCATTTGGTATGATTGGCACCTCCCTCAGCGGTGTAACTTTTGTAAGTGTGCCCGGCGGGGTGGGAACGGATGGGTTTGCCTATTTCCAGATTGTACTGGGCTACCTCATTGGCTACCTGATCATCGCTTATGTATTATTGCCGCTTTATTACCGGCTTAACCTTACTTCCATCTATAATTACCTGCATAAGCGATTGGGGGTGGTATCGTATAAAACCGGGGCTTCCTTTTTTATTCTTTCCCGTACCCTGGGCGCCACTGCCCGCCTGTACCTGGTGGTGCGGATTCTGCAGGACAGCATCTTTGCCAACCTTGGCGAAGGTTTTCACCTTCCTTTCTGGCTCACCACCCTCATTATCCTGCTGATGATACTGATGTATACCTTTGAAGGAGGTGTTAAAACAATTGTATATACCGATACCCTCCAAACAACCTGCATGCTGCTGGGACTGGTGGTTTGCGTGATCTTCATCCTGCATCATATGGATATGGGGCTGGGCACCGCCATGAGCGCCCTCTCTGAAAAGGGTTACAGCAATATTTTTGTTACCGATCCCAACAGTAAACTCTTTATTGTAAAACAGATACTGGCCGGGGCCTTTATTACGGTAACCATGACGGGGCTCGACCAGGAGATGATGCAGAAAAATATCAGCGTAAAAACACTTGGCGATTCGCAAAAGAATATGCTGAGTTTTTCAGCCATCCTGGTGGTGGTGAACCTGCTTTTCCTTTTCCTGGGGGGCTTACTCTATCTTTATGCGGCGCAGAATGGTATTTCCGAAACCGGTGATAAATTATTCCCGGCTGCTGCCATCAAGCATATGCCGCCCTATATCGGTATTATTTTTATCATAGCCCTTATTTCAGCGCTCTTCCCCAGTGCCGATGGGGCCATCACGGCGCTCACTTCTTCTTTCTGCATAGACATACTGGGATTACAGCGGGATCAAACCCTCACGGATGCCGCTAAAAAACGCACCCGCCAGCTGGTGCACCTGAGCTTTGCCGGTGTTTTCCTGGTGATGGTGATGATATTCAAATGGGCCGATAATCCGAGTATGATCGGGCTGATACTGAAAATTGCCGGTTATACCTATGGGCCCCTGCTGGGTTTATTTGCCTTCGGAATTCTTACCAAAAGAAAAGTGGCGGATAACCTCGTGCCCGTAGTGGCGGTTTTATCGCCGTTGCTTTGTTTCCTCATTGATAAATTCCAGGGCAAATTGTTTGGTGGTTTTCAGATCGGGCTGGAACTGGTGATCATTAACGGCCTGATTACATTCCTGGGACTGCTCCTGATTTCGAAGCCCGGGAATGGCGAAGCCGTTCAATGATTCCTCAAAAATAAAATCAGTCCTGATGCAACTTGTTAGCGAAGCCGCCGAAAATTATGCCCGGCAATTCAGTTCGCCGCTGGATAATTTACTGAAAGAGATAGAAGATTTTACACTGGCTAATCATCCGCATGCCCAGATGCTGAGCGGGCATGTGCAGGGCCGTGTGCTGGAAATGCTCAGCAGCATGATTGTACCGCAGCGGATACTCGAGATCGGCACGTTTACCGGCTTCAGTGCCCTTTGCCTGGCAAAAGGATTAGCGGCAACCGGTCTTTTACATACCATCGAATTACGCGAAGAAGATGCGGCAAGGGCACAGGCTTATTTTAGTCAATCCCCATTGGGAGCAAAAATTAAATTACACATTGGTGATGCACAAGCCATCATTCCCGCTTTATCCGAAACTTGGGATATTGTGTTTATCGATGCGGATAAAGTGAATTATATTAATTATTACGAGTTAACTTTGCCCCGTGTGCGCAAGGGTGGCTGGATTATTGCAGATAATGTATTATTCCACGGGCAGGTACTGGAAACACCGGTAGCCGGAAAAAATGCCAAAGCCATCCACGCATTTAATGAGCATGTGCGCAACGATCCGCGGGTGGAAGAGGTATTACTTACTGTAAGGGATGGATTACTGGTGATCCGAAAAAATTAATTGATGCGTTATTTTATATTTATTTTTTTTCATCTCCTGCCGGTATGCCTGCCGGCCCAGAAAATAACGCCCGAAGAATATATCCGGCAATATAAAGACGTGGCCATCACCGAGATGAAACGTATGGGAGTGCCGGCCGCCATCACACTGGCCCAGGGCATCCTGGAATCAGAAAACGGCAACAGCGAACTGGTTAAGAAATCAAATAATCATTTCGGGATCAAATGCAAAAATACCTGGACAGGCGAAACGGTTTACCATGATGATGATGCCGCCGGGGAATGTTTCCGCAGCTATAAAACGGCCGAAGAAAGTTTCCGTGATCACAGTAATTTTTTGCGGGGCAACGGACGCTATGCTTTTTTGTTTCAGCTGGATGCCGCTGATTATAAGGCATGGGCCTACGGTTTAAAAAAAGCCGGCTATGCCACCAATCCGCAATATCCGGATATCCTGATCCGTAATATCGAACAATACAACCTGCAGCAATATACCCTGGCTGCTATCCAGGAGCTGCCTGATTATGACGGGTCCAAATATATCAGCAATAACCCTGTTCCGCCGGTGCCACCGGTTACCGATACACTGATCAAACTTCCGGCCGCTGATCCATCCAAAATTACCAGCGTCAATAATCTTCGCTGTGTACTGGCGCCCCGGGGAACATCCCTGCTGGCGATTGCCCAGCGACAGAAAACAGACCTGGCAAAATTGCTGGAGTATAATGAACTGACCACAGATGGTTTGCTGCCGAAAACACAGTATGTGTTCCTTCAAAAAAAATCAAAAACAGGGGAAAAAGATTTTTATATTGTGCAGGAAGGCGAAAGCCTTTACGATGTGGCCCAGCAAAATGGAATCCAGTTAGCATCGCTGCTCGAATACAACCGGTTAAACCGGAACGACAAACCGGCTGCAGGTAGCCGCTTATGGCTGCAGCCCGGGAAAAACCCGGCCACCGGCCACCCTCAGGTACATACCGTGGCACCCGGGGAAGGCTTGTATGCGATTGCCCGGCGTTATAATGTGAGTGTCAGTGAACTGCGGAACTGGAATCATCTGCAAACAGATGAGCTGAAACCGGGCCAGCAACTGATTATCGGAAAATAATTTCATGATTCCCTCCGGGGATATATAAATGACAACAATGGTTATCCAGGTACTTGATAAAAAATTCAGGCCTTATATTACTGCTGATGAAATCAGGCAGCAGATCACCCGGCTGGCAGCAGATATTAATGCCGACTATGAGGGCAAACGCCCCCTTTTCATTGCCATCCTGAACGGTTCTTTTATGTTTGCTGCCGATCTGTTCAGGGAACTGACGATTGATGCGGAGATCTGTTTTATTAAACTGGCTTCTTACAAGGGCACCAAATCCACCGGTAATGTGATCACTTCCATCGGGCTGGATGAACCGCTGAACGATCGCCATGTTGTGATAGTGGAGGATATCGTGGACACCGGTAAAACCCTCTACGAGTTTTTACCGCAGTTGCAGAACCAGCAACCCGCCTCGCTCCGCATTGCAGCGTTGCTGCATAAACCGGACGCCCTGGTACATCCGCTCAGGATTGATTATCTTGGCTTTAGTGTTCCGGATAAATTTTTACTGGGTTATGGACTTGATTATGACGGACTGGGGCGTAACCTGAAAGAAATTTACCAGCTGACCGAAGAGTAGCAGGCAGCGAGACGCTGCAGAAACAGGTCATAGTGAGCGGTCTGCCCAGTTACAGCATTATCCCGTACAGTGATAAAACGATTTGCTCATATCCTGCTTTTATTATTTGCTTTGCAGGCAAAAGGACAGTACTATCTGCGGGGCGAAGTCCGCGACGAGAAAAACCAGCCGCTTACCAATGTCCGGATAATTCTTCTTTCCAGTCATTATACCTACAGCAGTGGCGCCGGGGGCGGCTTCGGGATCACCACCAATGTGCTGAATGATTCACTGCAACTGAGCCTCGAAGGCTATGAAACCCGAACCGTGAAAGTAAGGGCCGACCAATGGCAGCAGCTCACCCTGAATGTTCTTTCCTCCACATCGAGCCGGAACCGGCCTAAACTCATTTCGGTTACCAAGGACCTTAACCGAACCACCAGGCTGCGCTGGCTGGTTAATGATGAAACCTATTTTCAGCTGGTGGAGAATGAGCATGTGGATGCCAGTAAATTCCCCAATACCGGTTTTTCGCTCAATGTCAATAAGGCATCGTACAGCAATGTGCGCCGCTTCCTGAATATGCAGAGTGCGGTGCCACCGGATGCCGTGCGAACGGAAGAACTGGTGAATTATTTCAACCTGCATTATCATGAGCCTAAACCCGGGGATATCTTCAATATGGAAACCCAGCTCAGCTCCTGCCCATGGGATGCCGGCCGGCAACTGCTTTTTCTGAATATCAACGCCCGCAAGCTGGATATGAACCGGATACCTCCCGGCAATTTTGTTTTCCTGATTGATGTATCCGGCAGTATGGATCTGCCCAACCGGCTGCCCCTGCTGAAAGCGGCTTTCCAGTTGCTGGTAAAGAATCTGCGGACAATTGATACGGTTTCCATCGTAACCTATGGAGGCGGAGTGAGCATCAAGTTGCAGCCTACCGGCGGAAATGAGAAAGAGAAAATACTGAAAGCCATTGAGGAACTGGAGGCCAATGGCGATACGCCCGGGGAAGCCGCCATCATGACGGCTTATAAACTGGCCGAAACAACTTTTAATAAAGATGGCAATAACCGGGTAATTCTGGCTACTGATGGGGATTTTAATGTTGGCCAGACCTCCGAAAAAGCCCTGGAGGAACTGATCAGCCGCGAAAAGCAAACAGGGGTATACCTCACCTGCCTGGGCGTGGGGATGGGTAATTTTAAAGATTCCAAACTGCAGGCACTGGCCAAAAGGGGCAACGGCAATTTTGCTTATCTCGATGATATCAATGAAGCCGAAAAAGTGCTGGTAAAAGAGCTTACCCAGACTTTTTATGCCGTGGCCGATGATGTGTTCATGAATATCCGTTTTAACCCGGCGCAGGTGAAGCAATACCGGCTTATTGGATTTGATAACCGCCGGGATGCTGTGGCAGATAATAACCTGGATATGGAAGGAGGGGAGATTGGCAGCGGTAACAGCGTGATTGCCGTTTTTGAAATTATCCGGGATTCGGCCGGCAGTAACCAGTCTGCCATGGATACTACCATTGCCAATTTAAGCCTTCAATACAGTCTGTGCAATGACACCGTACATAAAGAACTGAACATGGTATGCCCGGATAATTATGTGGAGTTCAGGAACCTCGACCGGGAATACCGCTTTGCCACTGCAGTACTGATGTTTTCATTGAAATTAAAGCAGTCGAAGTATATTAAAAATGCCGATTGGGAAGATATTGAAACCATTGGTGTGGATGCCTATGATATCAATAATTACCTGCAAACGGAATTTCTGACGCTGGTAGGTAAGGCGAAGAAATTATATACCACCCGGAAGAAGAAAAAAAAGGGAGAAGATTAGCTGAACATCTCCCGCACTTTATCAAAAAACGACTTCTCATTTTTCTCGGGCTTGGGTGCAAAATTGGTTGACTGCTGCATTTTCTCCAGGGCCTGCTTTTCCTCTGCGCTCACATGCTGGGGTGTCCATACATTCACCTGGATCAGCTGATCGCCTTTTTCGTAACTGTTTACACTGGGGAACCCTTTGCCTTTGAGCCGGAAGATTTTACCGCTTTGGGTACCGGCGGGGATTTTAATTTTGGCCCTGCCGTCAATGGTGGGCACTTCCACCTGTGTGCCAAACACAGCATCCGGGAAAGAGATATGAAGATCAAAGGCCACGTTCAGCCCGTCGCGGTGCAGTTGCGGATGTGCTTCTTCTTCAATTAATACAATCAGGTCGCCGCTGCCGCCGCCCCGTTCACCGGCATTACCACGCCCGCCCACACTCAGCTGCATACCTTCCTGTACGCCGGCCGGGATATCAATGCTCACGGTATCTTCGGCATAAACGCGGCCATCGCCTTTGCAGGCGGTGCACTTGTTTACCACCGTAGTACCCTCTCCGTTACAATCGGGGCAGGTGGTTACGGTTTGCATCTGTCCGAGAAAGGTGTTTTGCACCCGGCGCACCTGGCCGTTACCGCCGCAGGTGGAACAGGTTTGTACACTGTTTTTATCCTTTGCTCCGCTGCCACCACAGGTAGTACAGGGAACGTATTTTTTTACCTTGATGGTCTTGCTGGCCCCTTTGGCAATCTCTTCATAATTCAGTTTGATCTTCACCCGCAGGTTACTTCCCCGTACGCCACGGTTACGGCCACCCGAAGAGCGCCGGCCACCGCCGCCAAAGAAACTGCCGAAGGGATTGTCATCCCCGAAGATGTCACCGAACTGGCTGAAGATATCATCCATATTCATGCCGCCGCTGAAGCCGCCTCCGGCATTGCGGCCCGGGCCAAAGGCCTGGTGACCAAAACGATCGTACTGGGCCCGTTTATCGGTATCGCTCAGAATCTCATAGGCTTCGGCCGCTTCCTTGAATTTCTCTTCAGCGGCTTTATCGCCCGGGTTGCGGTCGGGATGGTATTGCATGGCCACCTTGCGGTAGGCCTTCTTAATTTCATCCTGCGACGCAGAACGCCCCACACCCAGTATTTCGTAAAAGTCTTTTTTCATCAAATGCAAATTTGATAATTTGAAAATCAGTCAATTTGATAATGACAAGCAGCGGTGCGTCTCAAACGGCCATTCATTTTCAAAATATTACATTTTCAAACAGGCACATTGTTTTTTATTTCCCCACCACCACTTTGGCAAATCGGATGATCTTATCATTCAGGTAATATCCTTTCTCCACTTCATCCACCACCTTCCCTTTTTTATCATCGCCGGCAGGGATTTCGGTAATGGCTTCATGTTTTTCCACATCAAAATCGGTATGGATGCTGTCCATGGGTTTCAGGCCTTTGGCCTGTAAAGTGGAGCGGAGTTTGTTGAAAATGAGCAGGATTCCTTCGGTGCCGGCATCATTTTTTTCAAGTAATTGTTTTTCGGCCCGGTCGCAATCGTCGAGCACTTCCAGCAGGGCGCTGATTACTTCTTTTCCGGCTGTTTGTATCAGTTCAATTCTTTCCCGGGCATTCCGGCGTTTGAAATTATCGAATTCGGCTACCAGGCGCAGGTATTTGTCTTTTTGTTCCTCCAGGTCCGACTGGAGTTTTTCCAGGGCATTTTCGGCGCCTTCATTGCTCAGGTGCTGGTTTCCGGGTACATCAGCATCGGCATTGATATTCATTTCTTCGTTTTCCGGGATCATAGCTTCTTTTTCTGGCATACGCTTATTAAAATTGGTTGCGAAGGTACAACAGTCAAAGATTTTGCCAAGCCCCTATTTGCAGCCAAATTGGCAAAATCCGGGGATAATTCTGCCGCTTTGTGGCGCCAGCCCGTATTACGTTAACTTTGCGCCATGAAGGGAATCTATCTCAACAAGAATATCAGCCGGCGTATTGAAAACGGGCATCCCTGGGTGTATGCCAATGAGGTTAACCGCGGAAAGGCCCTGGATGCGGCTGCGCAGCCGGGCGAAATTGTGGATGTGTATACGCATGATAAGCGTTTTATCGGCCGGGGCTATATAAACCCGCAATCGCAGATTATGGTGCGCCTGCTTACCCGGGATAAGGCAGAAATGATAGATGAGGCCTTTTTCCTGCGCCGCCTCCGGAAGGCCTGGGAATACCGCCAGCGGCTGGGTTATACCGAAAATTGCCGGCTGGTTTTCGGCGAGGCTGATGAGCTGCCCCAGCTGGTGATTGATAAGTTCAACGATTATTTTGTGGTACAAACCCTGGCCCTGGGTATTGATCGCTGGAAACCTGCGATTGTAAAGGCCCTGGACACCATTTTTTCGCCCAGGGGTATTTACGAGCGCAATGATGTACCGGTACGGGAACTTGAAGGAATGGAGCAGCAGAAAGGGTTTTTATCGGCCCCTTTCGATACGGATATAATTATTCGGGAAAACGGGGTGCAGTTTCATGTGGATATCGCCAATGGGCAGAAAACCGGGTATTTCCTGGATCAGCAGGATAACCGGCGGGCCATTGAGCGGGTGGTGAAAGGAGCAGATGTTTTAGGGGCTTTTTGTTATACCGGATCCTTTGAAATCATGGCCGGCTATTACGGGGCCCGTTCGGTGCTGGGGCTTGATATTTCACAAACGGCTATTGAGATGTGTGAGAAGAATGCCCGCCTGAACAACCTGGAAGCCATTTGCCGTTTTGAATGTGTCAATGCATTTGATGTACTGAAAAGCCTGTCGAAAGAGGAGCGCCGGTGGGATGTGGTTATGCTGGATCCGCCTTCTTTTACCAAGAGCCGGGCCAGTATCGACAAGGCGCTGGCGGGGTACAAAGAGATCAACCTGCGGGGCATGAAACTGGTGAAGCCGGGTGGCTTCCTGGTAAGCTCCAGCTGCACCAACCTGGTACAGCCGGACAGGTTTATTCAAACCATACAACAGGCAGCCATAGACGCCAAACGGCGGATCCGCCAGGTGGTATTCAATACCCAGTCGGCCGATCATCCCATCATTCCCGGACAGGAAAATACACACTACCTCAAATTCCTGATCGTGCAGGCAGAGTAACAGCAATAAGCGGAAGGATTACTTAATAACCTGGAAGCGCTGCGATTCGATGAAACGCCCGTTGCGGTCGAGCAGCCGGTAGAAATAAATACCCCGGAAGAATTCGGCAAGAGAAAGACTGATCTGCGGAGAAGTGGTTTTGCGTTCATATACTTTCAGTCCTACAAAATTGTAAACCTGCAGGGTATACGACTTATCATATCCCTGCTGGAAATCAAAATTGATCACCGTGGTAGCGGGGATAGGATACACTTTTATCAACTTTGCAGACTGATCGCCGGAGGCGCTTATTTTAGACTGTGCGAAAGAAGTAAAAGTAAATCCGATAAGTACAATTAGTATATAAACAAATTTCTTCAACGTAGTAAAAATAGGGAATTCTTTTTAAATACCAAGTTTTTATGCTACCCGATTTGTTTAACGGTTATTAAATATTAATATTTTATTTAATTTGATAGACTGGGCCTGCTTTTTACCGGCTTTTTCTATGCTTTCAACGTCTCCAGTGTCTGGTTTATTGCCTCAAAATCGGGCAAATCGCCGGCACTTTCGAGTACCTGGGCATACTGCAGGATGCCTTCCCCGTCGATAACAAAAGCGGCCCTTTTGCTGACGCCTTTCATGTCCAGGATCCAGTCGTGGTAAATGCAATCATACAGCGCCGACACTTCTTTGTTGAAATCGCTCAGGAGCGGAAAATTATAGCCCTGTTCCTGTTTGAACTGGTTTAGGGTGAACACCGAATCTACAGAAATGCCCAATACTTCGGCATTTACATTGCTGTAACGGGCAATATCATCCCTTACGGCACAAAGTTCTTTGGTGCAGACACTGGTGAAAGCCTGCGGAAAGAAAAGGAGCAGTACATTCTTTCCTTTGTAGTCGGAAAGCGCAACTTTGTTTTTGTCGGAATTAAAGAGGCTGAAAGCAGGGGCAGGCTGGCCAACGGTAAGAGGCATAAATAATAGATTTTAAAATTTCTGATAAAGGTTGTGTAAAACTTGTTAACAGCGATTGCAACGTTTTGGTTTAATTAGCTGAACTATATTTAAAACCAAAACTAAAGAATATGAACAAGTACCTGACAGAATTTATTGGAACCCTGTTCCTGGTGATGGGGGCTGCTTTTGGTGGTGCCGTTGGCGCTTCCCTGGCCCTGATGGTGATGATATATGCCGGTGGCCATATTTCCGGTGCCCACTACAATCCCGCTGTAACCCTGGCGGTATGGATGCGGGGCCGCATCGAAATGAAGGATGCCATGCTCTACTGGGTGTTCCAGGTACTGGGAGGCGTAGCCGCCGCCCTGATCGTGGCCTATGTTTTCAAGGAAGAAGGAAGTGGCAATTGCGGTATTCCCACCGATGGCACCACCCGGGGAATCCTGGCCGAATTACTGGGTACGTTTGCCCTGGCTTATGTGGTACTCAATGTAGCTACTGCCAAAGGCACCAGCGGCAACAGTTTTTATGGGCTTGCCATTGCCGGAACCGTTCTGGCCATGGCCACCGCCCTGGGCCGTTTTTCCGGCGGCGCTTACAACCCTGCCGTGGCAATTGGTTTATGCCTGCAGAAATCATTGTGCTGGGACCAGGTTTGGATGTACCTGGTTGGATGCCTGGGCGGCGGTGCTGTTGCAGCGCTGGTATTCAGCTTCAATAATCCCGACGATAAATAAACTAACCCACTTTATAAAATACGAAGCCCCACCAGGAATGGAGGGGCTTTCTGTTATCCAAACAATCCATAAAAACAAAAATCTTCAATTGTCAGGTCAGCGCAGGACTTTTGAGCTATAGATTGCAATTATGTATAAATCTTTTCTATTCTTCCGGGTTTGCTGATTTAAAATTTCGGGCATCTTACCGCTTCACTGTAACTATTGTCGTGATTACGGTAACCCTGGTAGGTTAGTGATACTTCATATCCACCACGGCCACTGCTGGCGCTGGTGAGCTGCGAAATATTGGCATCATAGCTTACCGAGATCGCCAGGGGTTTGAACTCCAGTTTGGCTACGGGTATCAGGGCATCCTTCCAGCGCAGGAAGGCGCCTACATGCAACACATAGCGGGGATCTTCTGTATCATCCAGTTTCAGGGAATACAGGGCGCCGGCAATGGTTTCCCGGTACGTGCCCTGCCTCGAATAGTCGGCATGCAGGGTGAAATACGAAGCTTCACTCATGTTCATGCGCAGCCCGGCAGATCCCACCCATTTGGGCGTCATTTCGTTTGCGGCATTGCCGTAAAAGGAAATTCTGGGGGCCTTGTTAAAATGGTGATAAGCGGCTCCGAGGAACAGGTTATTGTCTGGGTTATCGCCCAGCTGGGCATTGAAACTCATCCCCACGCTGCCATCAAAATACGAGTAGGAGGTTTTGGTAAAGGTTTCTCCATCGGAGAGATTACCGTTATACCCGGTTCCGTCGAACTGGCTGTTGGTGGTCATCTTACTGCGGTCGAGCTTTCGTTGTACCCAGCCTGCCATCACACCCAGTGAGAGGTACATGTTACGGTCGGCGCTCAGGGATTTATGATAATTCAGTGTGGGTAAGATATGGGTGGAGCTCATGTCCACGGTTCCGGCCCTGTCGTATATCACCTGGGCGGCAATGGTAAAAAAATCATTGCCCCGGCCAATGGGCATTTTATATTCGGCATTGAAAGATCCGGTACGATAGGGAACGGTAACGCTGTTCCATTGGGAACGGTAAACGGCCTGCACCCGGATGTCTCCGCTGAAAATACCCGCCAGTGCCGGGTTCCGCAACAAAGGTGTTTCGAAAAACTGCGAGAAGTGTATGTCCTGCGCATTTACCTGCCCGGGCAGGAAAAATGAAATAAACAGGGTCCACAACAGACTGTGTAAACCTCTATTCATAGAATTGGATTTTGTTCTTATGGTTTGGTAATTCAAAGGTTCCTGTATAAAACGGCAATTCGGGCCTTTTATTATAAAGAAAGCCCGGTTATTTAACCTGCCGGTACCGCACCATCCAAAAAAGGCCCCCGTTTTTTAACGGGGGCCTTTGTAAAAAATATATAACTGCCTGTTATTTAGAAGGGTTAGTAGCAGGGGCGGGCTTGGGTTTGCTCTTCTCTTTGTTCTTCATTTTAGCCTTGGCCGGGTTACCGGTTTGCTGCTGCGTGCCGGTGGCCGGGGTGGCAACATCAGTAGTTTTCTTGGCCTGGTTTTCAGCTACCCATTTGTCGTAATCTTCGGCGCTCAGCACATCGCCCATGATGGTGATGCTTTTGATTTCATCATAACCGGCAAATTTTACGGTCAGGTGTTTTTCAAAATGGCTGATAGAAGCGGCATTGTATTTGGCGGTGATATAACCGGTGGCTCCGGGAGCAATCGGGGATTTGGTATAATCGCCCATGGTGCAACCGCAGGTGGGGTTGGCCTGTTCAATGATCAGGGGTTCTTTGCCGATGTTTTTCACAACAAATTTTACTTCTTTGGGCTCATTTACTTTGAGCTTGCCCTGGTCGATGGTCTCCGTTTCAAACTTCACTGCATCGGCCAGTGTTTTTGTCTGCGCAAACAGCGCAGCAGAAAAAGCCAGTGCCGTTAAGGATAAGAATAATTTCTTCATGATGATGTGTGTTTTGTTTATTTAATTTTTTAAATCGTTGATGCCTTTATTCTCAGGGGCTGAGGAGGCGGGGGTGCGCCAAACCTCCCCGCGGATCGTCATCACCTTAACCTGTCCGTTATTGTAGGTGATCGTGATCTGCTTGGTAAAGGGTCCTTCTGCCGCTGCATTATAACCCACCGTGATATTGGTACCCTTGCCGGGCAATACCGGTTTGTCTTTTTCCCATTCCGGCGTGGTACAACCGCAACTGGCTGCCACATTGGAAATTTTCAGGGTATCGGCAGTGGTATTATTGGCCAGGGCAAAAATATGCGTTACGGGTTTGCCCTGCGGGATCTTGCCAAAGTCGAACTCGGTTTCTTTCAGCACCAGCAATTTTTCATCCACCGGGGTGGGGGGAGGACCGCCGATAACAGTAGCCGGGGTTACCTGAGCCTTACCTGCGGTAAGGAGGGCCAGGAAACTGAGTGACAGCAGGATTCTTTTCATAATTAACTGTTGCTATTTGGGCAAATCAAAGATAGGAAAACGAACATATCTTGTTTAAATTGTTGTTCCGTTAGCACATTTTTAACAAAGCTATCCTTTAATTTATATTTTTGCTGCTACAAGCTGAAATATGGATACATCAATCAATTACGACGCTGCTTTGCAGGAAAAACTGAGTTTTGAAAACTTCAGAAACGAGGTGCTCAAAGATTACCGTATTGCCTGCGAAAGCCGTGAAACCAGTTTAATGGGCCGCCGCGAAGTGCTTACCGGAAAAGCCAAATTCGGCATTTTCGGCGATGGAAAGGAAGTGGCCCAGGTAGCTATGGCCAAGTTTTTTGAACCGGGCGATTTCCGTTCGGGTTATTACCGCGACCAGACATTCATGTTTGCATCCGGCCTGGCCACCGTAGAACAGTTTTTTGCACAGTTGTATGCCGATCCCGATATCACGCATGAGCCCTTCAGCGGCGGGCGGCAGATGAATGCCCATTTCAGCACTCCCCTGGTAAATGAAAACGGCGACTGGTTGCCCCTGGCCCAGCGTAAAAATGTCAGCGCCGATATCGCCCCCACGGCCGGACAGATGCCCCGGGGACTGGGACTAGCATTTGCCTCCAGGGTATTCCGTGATGTGCCCGCCCTCCATGAGCTGACCGAACTGAGCCGTAAGGGAAACGAGGTTTGCTTTTGTACCATCGGGGATGCCTCCACCAGTGAAGGCCATTTCTGGGAAACAATAAATGCGGCCGGTGTACTGCAGGTGCCCCTGGCGGTATTTGTATGGGATAACGGTTATGGTATTTCTGTACCAATAGAATACCAAACCACCAAGGGCTCCATCTCGGAAGCCCTGAAAGGTTTTCAGCAGGAGGGTAACAGTAACGGGCTGGATATTTACCGACTGAAAGGATGGGATTATGCGGGTATGTGTGAAGTGCTGGAACCCGCCATCCGCAAAATCAGGGAAACACATACACCGGCATTGTTCCATGTGGAAGAGATCACGCAGCCGCAGGGGCATTCCACTTCGGGTAGTCATGAACGGTATAAATCAGCCGAACGGCTGGCCTGGGAAAAAGAATGGGATTGCATCCGGCAGATGCGGGAATGGATCATTGCCAACTCCCTCGCCACCGCAGAAGAACTGGATGCACTGGAAGCCTCCGCGCTGGCCTTTGTGCGGGAAAGCAAACAAAGGGCCTGGGAGGCATACCAGGGTCCCATCCGGGAACAGGTTACCCAAACGCTTGCGCTGCTGACCCCCCTTGCAGCAGCTTCGCCTGCCCTCGAGGCCGTTGCGGATACCCTGCAAAATGCCCGTGAGCCGATGCGCCGGGATGTGATGAAAGCCCTGGCTCATGCACTGGAACTTACCGGTGCAGATAACCCTGCAGCTGCTCCGCTGCGCACTTACTATGAGCAGCTGAAGGCAGAAAATGCCCGGTTTTACAATAGTTGCCTTTACAATGAAGGACCCAAATCGGCGCTTAAGGCCGCAACGGTTCCGGCCATTTACAGCGAAGAAGCCCCGCTGGTGAATGGCTATGAGGTACTGAATAAATATTTCGACGCCTTATTCGAAAGCAATAAAAAAGTAATTGCATTTGGTGAGGACCTTGGTTATATCGGCGATGTGAACCAGGGCTTCAGCGGCCTGCAGGAAAAGTACGGCGCCGAACGCATTTTCGATACCGGTATCCGGGAGCTTACCATCATGGGGCAGGGCATCGGACTGGCGCTCAGGGGCTTACGTCCCATTGCAGAGATCCAGTACCTCGATTACCTGTTATATGGATTGCAGCCGCTCAGCGATGATGTGTGTACCACGCATTTCAGAACAGCCGGTCAGCAGAGCTGTCCGCTGATTGTACGCACCCGCGGCCACCGTCTCGAAGGTATCTGGCACAGCGGCTCTCCGATGGGGATGATCATAAATGCATTAAGGGGTATGTATGTGTGTGTGCCCCGTAACATGGTGCAGGCGGTGGGCATGTATAACACACTTTTGCAATCCAATGATCCGGGCCTCGTGATAGAGTGCCTGAACGGATACCGCCTGAAAGAAAAGCTTCCTTCCAATTTACTGGATTATACCGTTCCTTTGGGTGTGCCCGAAGTGATCAGGGAGGGCGCCGATATCACATTAGTAAGCTATGGTTCCACCCTGCGTATCGTAATGGATGCCGCTGCCAGTCTTGAAAAGGCCGGCATCAGCTGCGAAGTGGTGGATGTACAAACCTTACTTCCTTTCGACCTGCCGCATAGCATTGTTAGTTCCTTGCAGAAAACAAACCGTATCGTATTTGTTGATGAGGATGTACCTGGTGGCGCGGCTGCTTACATGTTCAACAAAGTAATGGAAGAACAGGGCGGCTACCGTTACCTGGATGTGGCGCCCCGTACGATTACGGCCAAAGCCCATCGCCCGGGTTATGGAAGTGATGGCGATTATTTCAGTAAACCCAATGTGGAAGAGATTGTAGAGGTGGTGAAAAAGATGATGGCGGAATAGTAATTAGCAAATGGGCCAGATTGATAATATGCAAAGCAAACCTGCGCTTTAAAGATGTATCGTTCTTAATGAAACTGAAAATTTACCAGATTGATGCTTTTACCGGCAAATTGTTTGCCGGTAACCCGGCTGCTGTGATTCCGCTGGACAAATGGATAGATGCCGGACAGATGCAGCAGATTGCCCTGGAGAATAACCTTTCTGAAACCGTTTTTTTTGTTCCGGCGGCTGATCCCCAGCAGGCCGATTTTGAAATCCGCTGGTTTACACCGGAGATCGAGATAAATCTCTGCGGTCATGCCACACTTGCCAGCGCTTTTGTTTTGTTTAACCTGCTGGGCTTTGAAAAAAATGAGATCCGCTTTTCTTCCAAAAGCGGCTTGTTGAAAGTATACCGGGAGAAGGATCTCATCTGCCTTGATTTCCCTTCCTGGAAACCAGAGCGGGTGGATGAATACACGGCCGAATTGGCATTGATACTGGGCGGCACAGAAATCGTAGGCGTATACCGTCACCGCGATTTACTGGTGGAACTGAATGATGAGGAAGCCGTGCAGCACTGCAAGCCCGATCTTACGCTGATGAAAAAGCATTTCGACAAACTTATCATCACGGCACCCGGTAAAAAAAGAGAAGCCGGTCCGGTAGATTTTGTTTCGCGGTTCTTTGCCCCGGGGGCCGGAGTGGATGAGGATCCGGTAACGGGCTCGGCGCATTCGCAACTGATCCCTTTCTGGAGCGAAAAATTGGGAAAAACCGCCTTACATGCCCTGCAATTATCGAAACGCGGCGGGGAGCTGTGGTGCGAACAGCGGGGCGACAGGGTGATTATGAAAGGGCAGGGCGTATTTTATATGAAGGGAGAAATACAGGTATAAAAAAGCCGGGAAGCTTTCTTTTCCCGGCAATGCTGTTTAAGCCAACTTATTTCAGGTTGTGATAAACCTTTTGCACGTCTTCGTCCTGTTCCAGGGTGTCTACCAGCTTTAATACTTCATTAGCCTGTTCTTCCGGTAATTCAACGGTATTTACGGGAATACGTGTTAATTCGGCGCTGATTACATCAATCTTTCTTTCTTCCAGGGCCTTGCTCATGTTGCCAAACTCGGTATAAGCGGTGCGGATGATAATATTGCCATCTGCATCTTCACCAATTTCTTCCAGTCCGAAATCAATCAGGTCTAGCTCCAGTTCATCCACATTTACCCCTGCATTCTTCACCTTGAATTCGCCCATCCGGTTGAAGGTGAAAGCTACGGAGCCACTGGTACCCAGGGCACCGCCTCCTTTTGTAAAATGCATGCGCACATTGGCTACGGTACGGGTGGAATTGTCTGTGGCGGTTTCAACCATCACGGCCACGCCATGGGGGGCATACCCCTCGTAAACAATTTCCTCGTAGTCGGTTTTGTCTTTACCCATGGCCCTTTTAATGGCGGCCTCCACACGGTCTTTGGGCATGTTGCAGGCCTTGGCATTGAGATAACACCTTCTTAAGGCCGGGTTATTATCGGGATCGGGGCCACCGGCTTTAACGGCAATGGCAATCTCCTTTCCGATGCGGGTGAAGTTTTTGGCCATCTTGTCCCAGCGGGCAAACATGGTGCTTTTTCTTACTTCAAATATGCGTCCCATAATAATCAGTCATCCCGGTTTGCGGGATGGGCTGCAAATGTAAGAAAAATCGGTAGTTGGTAAAAACAAAGCGGCACCCGGAACCGGGCACCGCTTTTGCCAACTTAATCACCCAACTAAAAACTAAAACCAACTGAAACTTTTATTACCCGGTTGTGCACATTGTAATTCCCGTTTTTGTCGAGGCGGGAGAGACCATAATCGTACCCCGCCTGCACATTCAGCCCGTTCGTAAACTGGTAGCCCAGACCACCTGCCACGGCCACATCCCATTTATTCATACGGCCGGTGATACCAAAACCTTTATTAAAGAGATTGATTCCCAGTACGCCGGCTTTGGCGTTGAGGGTACTGCGTACCAGGTACGAAACCTGTGGCCCTGCATAAACATGCAGGCCCTTATACACGTTAGCCTTCACCATGAGCGGCATATCGATGTAGTGCTCCATCACCTGGGCACCGGCATTTACGCCCAGGAATTTCAGTACATCTATTTTGAGGTCGCCCCGCATTGCATACCCCTTCTTGGAATAACCCAGGCCGGGTTCGAAACTGATACCGCCGCCAACAGGAATTGTGGCATAGCCATTTACGTGAAAACCGGTGGTGCCTTTAGTGGTGATATAGCCATCTGTTTTATCAACGAGGTCTTGTATCACCTGCATGCTTTCGCCCTGCCATTTGTTGAAATTAACGCCGGCACGAATGCCGAACGATACCTGGGCTACGGATGCTTTCATAACGATAACGCCTACCAGCGTCAGCAGAAAAATTTTTTTGTTCATTGGTGTTGCAGGGTTTTATCAGGCTGCTTGTAGCATCCTCTTTAGAAAACTGTGCCATTGTGCCGGAAGAAATGCAAGGTTTTGTTAAAGGGACTGCCCTTCACCACCGCTTAACAAAAGCCCCGGCATTGCAAAACCGTTCCGTTAGTTTTTTTACCGCATCAAAAAACGGGTATGATCGCTGCTTACAATTATGTAAGTTTGTTGCTCAATCAGCGATCATGGAAAACAAACCGGTATATTATAAAGATTACCTGCAACTGGATAAAATCATCCATGCGCAGAACCCTGAAAGTTTCAGGCCCGGACAGGAAGCCGCACATGATGAAATGTTATTCATCGTCATTCATCAGGCGTATGAACTCTGGTTCCGGCAGATATTATTTGAAGTGGATTCGGTGATCCGTATGATGGACCGGCCTTCGGTAAATGATAATTCCCCCGATATGCAAACCGCAGTGCACCGCCTCAAACGGGTGGTAACCATTCTGCGGGTACTGGTACAGCAGGTGGATATCCTGGAAACCATGACGCCGATGGATTTCCTGGATTTCAGGGACTTGCTGCGCCCGGCTTCGGGCTTCCAGAGTTTCCAGTTTAAGATACTGGAGGCAAAACTGGGATTGAAATTTGCCAACCGGCACGGCCAGGATTATTATACCTCTCAATTGCGCCCCGAAGATATTGAGCAGATTAAAGATGCAGAAAACGGCAAATCGGTGGCAGAACTGATAAATGCCTGGCTGGAAAGGATGCCTTTTCTTACACCGGAATTCTGGGAAGCTTACCAGCAGGTATATGTGGGCAGCCTGGCAGAGGCAGAAAAAAATAATGCCGGTTTTTTCAGCGATGTTTTTGACGACAGTGCGGCCGACCCCGTCTCCCGGCACTTTTCGCCCAGGGCTTGCCGCAGCGCTCTCTTTATCATGCTGTATCATGGTTATCCCATGCTGGAGCAACCCTTCCAGTTGCTGGACACCCTGCTGGAAATTGATAACCAGCTTGGCAACTGGCGCCAGCGGCATATCAATATGGTGCAACGCATGATCGGCACCCGGATTGGCACGGGCGGCAGCACCGGCGCCGGCTACCTGAAAGCCGCCATGGATAAACATTATGTTTTTAAGGAACTGGCACAACTGAACAGTTTCCTGGTAGACCGTAAAAAACTGCCGGATTTACCGAAAGCGATTACGGATAAACTGGGCTACAGCTTTTAGCGCAATGGGTAAGAACGGATGTGGAAATGATTATTTCAGGCGTTCGAGCACTCCTTTTCTTTTCACGATATTTTTATAATCCCACTGAATTTCTCTTGCTTTGGCGAGCCAGCGTTTAACCGCTTTGGCATCAATTTCCTCTGCAGAAGTATAACGGGCTTCCGCGGCTTTAAAACTCCCTTCCGGCTGCAGCAGGGGTTCATCGAAAGACTGGCCGCTCCAGAACAACAGGCGGATACAGTTTTTGAGTTTACTGTAACCGGCCACGGGGTTGCCCTCCAGGAACCATACCGGGTGGCGGTGCCAGATTTTATATTCGGCTTCCGGCAGGGCTTTGCAGATCAGTTCGAACAAACTTCCGCAGATGGCTTTATCAGCCGGGGCCAGTTGCTGATGATAGGCCAGGATATCTTTTTGCATATAGGGTGACTATAAATGTATACCAGTCAATCACTGCATACCATTCCTGCTTCTTACAATAACTCTTCCAGTTTGGCGATGGTATAATCCACTTCTTCTTTTGTGTTGTATTTGCTGAAGCTGAAACGAACCGTTACCAGACTGCTGCCGGGATACAGGGCCTTGATAACATGGCTGCCCTGGTTGGCGCCGGATGTGCAGGCACTGCCACCGCTTACGCAGATATTATTAATGTCGAGATTATACAGGATCATTTCCGAGCGTTCAGTTTTGGGGAAGTTAGCACTCAGTACGGTGTACAAACTCCGGCCGGGGGTATACCCGTTGAAACTGATACCGGGGATTTTTTTCTGCATTTCATCGTGCATATAGGCTTTGAGTGAACCGATATAAGCGCTGTCGGTTTCATAATTAGCGGTGGCCATTTCGAGGGCTTTGGCAAAACCCACGATGCCATAAAGGTTTTCGGTGCCGGCCCGCATATTTCTTTCCTGTCCGCCCCCGTACAGCAGGGGGGATATCCGGATATTTTCATTGATGTAGAGGATGCCTGCTCCTTTGGGGCCATGAAATTTATGTGCAGAGCCGGTGATGAAATCAACAGGTGTATTGCGTAAATCAAAGGGGAAATGCCCTACGGTTTGTACGGTATCACTGTGAAAGAATGCATGATATTGTTTGCAAAGCGAACCCACTGCCTGCATATCCAGCAGGGTGCCAATCTCATTATTGGCATGCATCAGGGTTACTAATGTACGGTCATTACCGGCGGCCAGCAACTCCTCCAGGTGTGCGAGGTTGATATGCCCGTCGGGCAGGATACCAACGAGTTCAACACGGATATTATTAAATTTCCGGAGATAGTCAACCGTATGTCCCACGGCATGGTGTTCCAGCGCCGAAGTGATGATACGGGTGCAGCCGAGGTCTCTTACCGCCGCTGTGATGGCGGTATTGCTGCTTTCGGTGCCGCCGCTGGTAAAGAAAATTTCGGCCGGCCGGGCATTGAGGATAGCTGCCACGGATTTGCGGGCATTCTCCACTGCCATACGGGTTTCTCTTCCATACGAATAAATGGAAGAAGGATTACCGAATTTTTCGGTCAGGTAGGGCATCATAGCATCCAACACTGTCTTATCAAGCGTTGTGGTGGCGGCATTATCGAGATAAATGCGACTGGCTGACATAGTATTGCTGTTCAGATTTTTTTAATAGTAAAATTCAAGGTGGTTTGCGGTTGAACGTTCATACATGAACGCCCGGCCCTGATGGTTCACCGCAAGTTTTAACCCATAACCTCTGGCCTGCTACATCATCTCCCCGATATCCTGCATCAGTCTTTTGGCAATATTATCGGCGGTGGTTTCAAAATTGCTTTCCGCATAAATGCGGATGATGGGTTCTGTATTACTGGTGCGCAGGTGCACCCAGTCGTTGTCAAATTCAATTTTCAATCCGTCTTCTGTATTCATGGGCTGGTTCCTGTACTTCGCTTTTATTTTTTCAAAAATATCTTTTACATCCACCCCGTTTTGCAGTGCAATTTTATTCTTGCTGATGAAATAACCGGGATAGGTATTGCGGAGTTGTTTGATGGTTTTTTTGCTGTGGGCCAGGTGGGTCAGGAACAATGCGATACCCACGAGTGCATCACGGCCGTAATGCAGATCGGGAACAATGATACCGCCATTTCCTTCGCCGCCAATCACCGCATTAACGGCTTTCATTTTGTTCACCACGTTCACTTCGCCCACCCTACTGGGGGTATAGGTGCCTCCGTGACTGAGGGTAATATCTTTCAACGCCCTTGTGGAAGACATATTGGAAACCGTATTGCCAGGCCGTTTACTCAGCACATAATCGGCTACGGCCACCAGGGTGTATTCTTCCCCAAACATGCTGCCATCTTCGCAAACAAAACAGAGACGGTCCACATCGGGATCTACCGCGATACCAAGGTGGGCATTTTGTTTTACCACTTCCTGGCTCAGCTCTGTTAAATGTTCGGGCAGGGGTTCGGGGTTATGGGCAAATTTGCCGTTCACTTCGGCATTGAGCACCGTAATATCTTTTACACCTAGTGCCTTCAGCAGTTCCGGCACCGCCAGTGCACCCGTACTGTTTACAGCATCCACCACAATTTTAAATTTTGCTTTTTTTATGGCAGCACTGTCCACCAGCGGGTATTTGCAGATGGCCTCAATATGTTTGGCCAGCGAACCGGTATCGGTGGTATAGGTACCCAGTTTTTCAACAGGTGCGAAATTGAAATCCTCGTTTTCCGCAACGGTTAATAATTGCTGCCCTTCTTCGGCACTGATAAATTCGCCTTTTGCATTGAGCAATTTCAGCGCATTCCATTCGCGGGGGTTGTGGCTGGCGGTAAGGATGATGCCGGCTGCTGCCTGGTGAAATACGACCGCCATTTCCACTGTGGGGGTGGTGCTCAGTCCCAGGTCAATCACATCCAGGCCCATTCCGGTCAGCGTATTGGCTACCAGGTTGCTGACCATGGCCCCGCTTATCCGGCCATCACGACCAATTACAATTTTAGGATTATCTGTTTGTTGCAGGATAATACTGCCGTATGCAGCAGCAAATTTTACAATATCTACCGGGGTAAGATTATCTGCTGTTTTTCCGCCGATGGTACCCCTGATTCCTGAAATACTTTTTATTAAAGCCATAGTGCGTTTTTTGGCGGTGCAAAGATACGGAATTGGGAATGGTTCATCGTTGGGGGTTCCTGGGATTTGAGCGTCAGCGGAACCCTTACTGCCGGCCATCAGCTATTAAGCAGTTCCCCTAATTCTTCCCGCCTATTTCCGGTAAAAATATATTTTTGCGTATGCAGCAGCAGGCATGGTTTAAAGACTGGTTTAATTCTCCTTACTATCATCAGCTATATTTTAAACGGGATGAGCGGGAAGCCGCTGCTTTCATAGATAAGCTGATCGATTACCTGAAACCGGCTCCGGGCAGCTATATGCTGGATGTGGCCTGCGGAAAGGGGCGTCATTCCATTCAGCTGGCTGGTAAGGGTTTTGATGTAACCGGGATAGATCTCAGCGAAGAGAGTATTGAAGATGCCCTGGCCCATGAAACGGGTCATCTTCATTTTTACCGGCATGATATGCGGCTGCCTTTCTGGATCAATTATTTTGATTACGCTTTCAATTTTTTTACCAGCTTCGGCTATTTCCGCACCCGCAGGGAACATGATGATGCCATCCGTACGATTGCCCAGTCGGTGAAATCAGGCGGTTTTTTTGTGATGGACTACCTGAATGTGCATTATGCCGAGGATAACCTGGTGCACCAGTCGGAGAAAGAGATCGATGGTGTCAATTTTATCATTACCAAATGGTATGATGAAACCCATTTTTTTAAAAAGATCATCGTGGAGGATGAGGCCTTACGGGAACCCCTGGTATTTACTGAAAAAGTTGCCAAATTTTCGCTGGGCGATTTTACAGAGATGTTCGCCTACCAGGGCCTGCAGCTCCGGGAGGTTTTTGGAGATTATGGCTTCAGTAATTATGATGTTAAAAAATCGCCCCGCCTGCTCATGATCGCCCGCAAAAAATAGATCAGCGGTTGCGGTTATTCATCAGCATCCATTTCGAGGTTTCGTAAATAGCCGAGGTGAGCTTCGAGAGTTCCCGCTTCAGTGTATCCGCCCGGGCAGGGGAAAGGGGCGGCAGTCCCTCTTTCAGCGGAACCAGGTCTTCCTTGCTGATATTGATATTCTTGATAAAATAGTAGTCATCGGTAACCACCCCGATATTGCCCTCATCATGATGGATAATAAAAGCGGCATGCTCGGCATTTTGCTGATTGATCATATCACGGCCCAGTGTGGTGTTCACATAGGGCTGATGAATCATGCCCGCGAGGGTGGGCAAAACATCCACCTGTGAAACCGTGAAACTGTAACGGGCCGGCTGCAGCAGCGAGGGGGCATAATAAAGCAGGGGCACATGCTCATCGCTCAGGCGGTTGGCCGTCCAGGCCTTCGGGTATTCGGCATCGGCATCTCCCTCCACACCATGATCACCGATAAAAACAAAAATGGTGTTATTGAAATAGCGCTCCTGGCGGGCGGCTTCGATAAACTTGCGGAAGCAGAAATCGGTGTAACAAAAAGCTTCATATTCTTCCTGTGAATCAAAACCGTATTTGCTCAGCAGTTCTTTTTCCACTTTAGGGCAGCTGAATTCTTTTTCCTGCTGCGGTATCATAAAAGGCCGGTGATTGTGCGCCGTCTGGATGATTGCAAAGAAGGGTTTTTGCTGTTCTTTCAGCACCTGGTTGGCTTCGTGAAACAGGTCGCGGTCGCTGATACCCCACACATTTATTTCGGGCGATTGGTAGCTTCCCTTTTCATAAATCCTGACACTGTCAATATTGGCCACCAATCCCCTGAAATTATTGAACTGGCTGCGGCCACCGATGAAATACATCCTGTTATAGCCTTCAAAACTGTTGATGATGGTTCGCTGGTTAACGGCTTCGTCATTCTGGGTGGAGAATTTGGCCATTTGTACATCGGGGATACCCGTAAGGGTGGCAAAAAGACCGCGGGCCGTACCAAATGTGGGCGTGAAACAATGGTCGAAGAAGATGCCATTGCTGCACATCTCATTAAAGAAAGGCGTTGTGTTCAGCTTATTGCCGCTCATGCTGCTTTTGTACATGCTGAAGCTTTCGCAAAGCACCAGTACCACATTGGGTTTGCTTTCCAGGCTCCGGTTATTGGGAATCACATTCCGGTAAAACGAATATCCCTGCCGGGTTTGCGGGTCGAGCTGAAGAAAGCCGGCCAGGCGGTTGTAATATTTTTCAGGTGGGGATGTACTGTTATCGGGTTTCCGGAACTTCAGGGTGGTAATGAAATTCTGGAAAGGATTCAGGGCCAGGTAGCTTTTAAAATTATCATTCAGCAGGTAGGCATCCTGCCGGGTGAGCGGCTTCAGGCACATAAACCCGTATACAAACCAAACCATCAGCAGCAGGGCTACCAGGTACCAGCGGCGCTTGTACTCGAATTTATGCAGCTTGCTGTTTTTGTTTACAGCCGAGTGCGACTGCCGGAACAGGCGGGCCGTGATCACCACCGCGATGGCCAGGCCAATGAGGATCCAGATGATCGGGTAGGTTTCCCATACCATGCGGAACATCTCGTAGGGATCATCCTTAAAATTGAGGGCGCTGGCGCCGATACGTGTATGGTTGTAGCTGAAATTGCCAAAATCGGCACCATAAAAAAACATGATCACCAGGGTGATCAGGGCCAGGTAGGCTGTCCAGTATTTCTTATTTTTTTCGGAATGAAAAGGAGAAAATTTTTTGTAGATCGAAAGCACTATAATCGGAGACAGCGCAATGGTGATCCAGCGGAGATCGTATTTAAGTCCCAGCCAGAATGAAGGAAACAGCTCGAGCCAGCCCGTAGCCTTGGGTTTGAAAAAAATAACAGTGGCAATCCTGAAAACCGTGAATATGCACAGGTAGATCAGGAATAGCTTTACTATCCACTGCACGGTTTTAGGAACTTTCCACCTGATGAGCATGTGTATCCGCAGCTTTTGATAAGGGACAGCGAAGATAATAAAGACGACCCACTAATGCCAGTATTTTGACAGCCGGCAGGCAATCACCCGGATCAGGGTTTCTTTTTCTTATTATTCAGCAGTAAATACTTGGCAGTTTCATAATATGCGTCGGTGAACCGGGCCAGGCTTTTCTTTACCGAATCGGTGGAGGCATTGGCTGGTACAGGGTCGTTATCAAGAACAGAAACCATTTCCTCCTTACCGGTTTTGAAATTTTTCAGGTAATAGTAGCGGTTACTTACCAGCCCGATTGTTTTAACATCATGATCAATCACAAACGCATACTTCTCTTTTGTTGCGGCTTTGCCGGAGGTATCAAAAAGATTCCGCCCAAAACTGCTGTTGCGGAAGGGGATGCCGGCCAGTGCGGCAACACTGGGCAGGATGTCTACCTGTGAGCACACTTCATGCACCTGCCGGGCGGGCAAAAGAGCGGGGGCATAAAACAGCAGGGGCACATGTTCGCAGGTAAGTCCCTGCTCTGTCCAGGCCCTGGGGAAAAGCGGCAGCTGGCCGTTGTAACGGATGCCATGATCTCCCACAAAAACGAAAATGGTGTTGGCGAAATATTTTTCTTTGCGGGCAGCATTGATGAATTGCTCGTAGCAATAATCCGTGTAACGGAAAGCATTCATTTCTTCATTGCTTTCGAAACCGTATTTTTTCAGGGTATCTGCCGGGAAATTAAGCAACGGAAAATTCTTTTTGTCTTCATCCGGAATCGTGTAAGGCCGGTGGTTATCGGCGGTCTGGATCACGGCGAAAAAGGGTTTTGATTGTTCCTTCAGTATTTTGTTGGATTCCAGGAACAGGTTCTTGTCACTGATACCCCATACATCTATCTTGGCCGCCTTATAACTGTTTTCCTCGTATAACTGCAGGTTGCTGATATTGTTGGTGAGCAGTCCCCGGATATTGGCCCAGGTGGCGCTGCCGCCGAGGAAATAAAAATGTTCGTAGTTGTTAAAATCGTTGATGATGGTATGCTGGTCTACAGCGCCGGGGTTGCGGCTGGCTGTTTTCGGATTCTCCACATCCGGAATGCCGGTAATAGTGGCCCAAACACCCCGGGCCGTTCCATAGGCCGGTGTAAAACAATGATCAAAGAAAACCCCGTTATTGCAAAGAGAGCTGAAGAAAGGCGTGGTGTTCAGCGGGTTGCCATACATACTGCTTTTGTAGGCGCTGAAACTTTCGCAGATCACCAGCACCACATTGGGTTGCGTGTTGCCGGGATGGCCGCTGTAAATTCGTTCGTAATTGAGGGTGGTGCTATCGGGAACCGGTACACCCAGGTAGCGGGCGATTTCGGGATAGGCAGCGGCTACTTTTTTTCTGTCAAAACTGGAATTGCGGAAATCAAGGGTGCTGAAAAAACTCTGAAAAGGATTGAGGGCCAGGTTGGCTTTGAAATCATCGCTGAGCGTATATGCATCACTCCAGCGCAGGGGATATTGCCCGATTTTGCCGAAGATGCCGATGCCCAGCAGCAGGAAAAAGCCGGCATAATACAAAATGCCTTTGCGGGGTTTGCCGGGCGGCTGCAACTGGTACCTTTTTAACAGGCGGCGGAAATACCATACACTGAGGCCGGTGAGTATAATAAGGCCTGCCAGGATCCGGAAGAGGGGATAGGTTTGCCATACCATCTTATAAGAGATGCCGGCATCCTGCAGGTAGTTAAGCACGCTGGCATTGAGCCGCTGGTGCAGGTAATCGAAATGGTAATAATCGGCGGCGTAGAAAAACAGGAGCACTAAAAAGAGTACGGGCAGGAAAATATTCCAGCCCCGCCGCGACTTTATATTTTTGAACGGATTGAGATAGGGAATGGCGCAAAGCAGCAATATCAGCAAACCCACCAGGCAAACGATGCGGGCATCAAAGCGGAGGCCCATAATAAAGGCCGAGCCCGAAAAAGCCTTTCCCGGCGGATTGTATTTCCAGAAAACAATAAAACGCCCGAGTGTCATCAGTGCCAGGAAACTGAGCACAACAGCCGTGATCCAGCGGATCAGGCGGGGGAAGCGTTGGAAAAAAGGCATGTAAAATTGTTTGCGCCGCTAAATTAATCTAATTCCGGAAGCCGGCTGATCTATTTAACAAGATCTAAAGAGATGCGATAACCCCAGGCCCGTTTCCGCTATCAGGGGAAGATAGATTATCTTCGCCCCGGCTGCACCATCCGGCTGAAGTACGCAATGGAAAAAATCCTGGGAATCGACAGATCACTTTTTAAGCTCATCAATTACAGGGGGAGTAATGCTTTTTTTGACTGGCTGATGCCCTGGATGCGCAATGCCGAGTTATGGTATCCCCTTTATTTCTTCCTGATACTGCTGGTAATGGCGAATTATAAAAAGCGGGCATGGCTATGGGTATTGCTGGGAGTGGCTACCGTGTTCCTCTCCAATTTCATCAGCAGTTCCATCATCAAGGAATATGTCTGGCGCCTGCGCCCCTGCAATAATCCATCCTTTGCTTCCTGGATCCATGTGCTGGTGGGTTACCGGCCCCAGAGTTCCAGTTTTACGTCATCGCATGCGGCCAATCATTTTGCAATGGCGGTTTATATTTATATCACCCTGAAGCCCCTGCTCGGACGCTGGGGTTACCTGTTCTTCCTCTGGGCCTTCCTGGTGGCACTGGCACAGGTATACGTAGGGGTGCATTATCCGCTCGATGTAACGGCAGGGGCCCTGATTGGAATACTTATCGGATATTTGTCGGGCCAAAGCTATAACCGAACCTATAACCTGGCACCCCCACTATGATTGAAATTATTATTTTATTACTGCTGATCATCTTCAACGGACTGTTTGTGATGAGCGAGATTGCCCTGGTGAGTGCCCGTAAGGCACGACTGGAAACCATGGCCAATAAGGGAGATGAAAAGGCCCGGGCGGCACTCGATCTGGCCGAGAATCCCGAGAAATTCCTTTCCACGGCCCAGATATTTATTACCCTGATTGCCATCCTTACCGGTGTGTATTCCGGCGAAAAATTCGGCGCCTATGTAGAGCCCTATATTGAGAAAATAGATGTGCTGAAACCCTATGCACCCACCATTGCCACGGTGGTGATCGTTATCCTCGTTACCTTTCTTTCGATAATTTTTGGCGAGCTGGTGCCCAAAAGGCTGGGGATGATGCGGGCCGAAAAAATTGCCCGGCTGGTGGCGGGACCAATGAATTTTCTCTCGGTGGTAACCCATCCCGTAGTATGGCTCTTATCCAAGATCTCTTATCTCTTCTTTAAACTATTCAATATCAAAACGGCTGCAGATAATGCGGTTACAGAAGAGGAGATCAAAGCCATGATCAGCGAGGGAAGTGAGCAGGGCACCATCGAGGAAGAGGAAAAAGAAATTATTGAACGGGTGTTTCACCTGGGCGACAGGAACATTACGTCGCTGATGACACACCGTACAGATATCGTATGGCTCGACGCCAGCGAAACCGTTCAGCAGGTGAAGGAAAAATTTGAAGATATTATTTACAGCAGCTACCCGGTCTGTGAAGATACAGTGGATACGATCCTGGGTACCGTATCGGTTAAAGACCTGCTGAAAGCCGCTCCGGGCAGGACGATGAAGGAGCTGGCCCAGCCAGCCTTATTTGTGCCCGAGAATAATACGGCCTACCAGTTGCTCGAAAAATTCAGGGATACCCGCATCCACTCCTGCTTTATTGTGAATGAATATGGCACCCTTGAGGGTATGATCACGCTCAATGATATCCTCGAAGCCATTGTAGGGGATGTACCGCAAACCGGCCAGGAAGAATACGAGATTATTGAACGGCCCGATGGTACCTTCCTGGTGGATGCCCAGATACCTTTTTACGATTTCCTCAGCCGGTTTGAAAAAACAGAATGGATGAATGAGGCGGAACATGATTTTGATACCCTGGCGGGATTTGTGCTGCACGAACTGGAACATATTCCTGTAACCGGTGAATCCATCGAATGGCGGGGTTTTCAAATTGAAGTGGTGGATATGGACGGACAACGAATTGATAAACTCCTGGTAAAGATTTCGGAGGAACTGAAGGGGGAAATAGAGGGAAGCTGATAGTTCATGGCAAATGGTAACCGTGCTGATAACCAGTCGCTCAGAAGCTGAACGATACCTTATCTGCCGGATTATTCAGCTTGTAACTTTTCCGGTTTCCGTTCACGATCACATGAATGATACTGATTTGTTCTGATTTGTATTCGTAGAGAATATTATCTGTTACATCCACCTGTTTCACACTGGCAATATTATTCACCTGGTAATAGCTTTCAATGCCTTCTTCCTGCTGTTCATAACCCAGGTACTCCATGTTTACCGGCCTGCCATCCACTTTTAGTTGCAGATGTTTTTTGATATATGCGCTCACCAGGGCATCCATGGCGGCCTTATCTTTTGGCTGCAGCAGATCTACAGTGCCTTTATAGCCCTGCCGGAGCGTAATTTCAAAGTCGTTCGTGAAAACCTTGCAGCTGATTTCAAGGGTTTTGTCTTTAGCGTTATGTTCAATTTCCGTCACACTCACATAGATGGGGTGAGTGGCCGCACCGGGCTTGGTGCCGAAGAGGCTTGCCAGCATCAACCATTTAAATAAAATAGCTACCATTTGCCAAAGAGATTCGCTTTAAACTGATTAATTAGAGATATTTGGAAGGCAAAACTAACATAAACCAACAAGTCAACCACGCGGATGCAGGATTTTAGCTTTTATTTTGATATGGGCTGGCACCATATCATGAGCTGGGAGGCACTGGACCACCTGCTTTTTATCCTGGCCCTCAGCGCTATCTACCTGATCCGTAACTGGAAACAGGTGCTGGTGCTGGTAACGGCTTTCACCATCGGGCATTCTCTTACACTCGCGTTAAGTGTATACGATGTGATCCGGGTGAACGATAAATGGGTGGAGTTTCTGATTCCCTGTACGATTATTGCAACGGCCCTGTTTAACATCACGCAACGGAATTTTGAAGCTAAATCGCTGCGGCTGAATTATTTCCTGGCCCTGTTTTTTGGCCTGATTCACGGAATGGGTTTTGCCAATGCCATCCGTTTTATGCTGATCGGCAACCAATCGCTGGGGTGGAGTCTGTTTGGATTTAATGTGGGCCTTGAAGCGGGTCAGATTGTTGCTGTATTTTGTATCTTGCTGTGCAGCTATCTGGCAGTAGATACGCTGAAGCTGAACCGGAAATGGTGGGTAGGGGGTTTATCGCTGCTGGCCCTGTTGAAGGCCCTGCTGATTGCATGGGCTAACCGCCCGTTATGAGAGGAGAAATAAGAAATTCTGATAATCATTACAACATAACAATTAACCAACACAGAATAGCTATGAAGAAAACATCTTCCCTGGTTGCCCTGTTACTACTTTGCCTGAGTATTTTTGCACAAGACATCAAAAACAACCCCGGCAGTAATCATGGTAACCGTTTTGAACAATTGGGTACCATCCTGCCCACGCCGAACGAATACCGTACGGCCAGCGGGGCGCCGGGTCCCAAGTACTGGCAGCAGCGCTGCGATTATGATATTGCAGCCGAACTGGATGAGCCCAACCGCCGCCTGTTCGGTAAAGAAACCATTACCTACTTCAATAACTCACCGGATGTGCTTACCTATCTCTGGCTGCAGCTGGATGAAAATGAGCACAGCAGTAAAAATAATTCGGGCTACCAGAACAGCAGCTTTATGCCGAAAGGGATAACCGAGGGTGATATACTGCGTTACCAGACGGGTAAAGTGGTGAAGGATATTGAGTACGGTGATAATATTACCCGTGTGGCAGATGCCACGGGCAAGCCGCTGAACTATACCATCAACAAAACGATGATGCGGGTGGAACTGCCGCAGCCCCTCAAACCCGGTCAGCAATTTGTTTTTAAAGTAGACTGGAACTATAACATCATCGAGCGCACCAAATTTGGCGGTCGCGGCGGTTTTGAATATTTCCCCGAAGATGGCAACGACCTCTATACCATGACTCAATGGTATCCGCGTCTTTGCGTATACAGCGATTTCCAGGGATGGCAGAACCACCAGTTTGTGGGTTCCGGCGAATTTGCCCTCACTTTCGGAAACTTTAAAGTGTCTATGACGGTGCCCTCCGATCATATCGTGATGGGAACCGGCCAGTGTCAGAATTACCAGCAGGTATTATCTCCCGAACAGTTTGCCCGCTGGCAAAAAGCCCAGGCGGCTACCGATGTAACCGAGATTGCCACACTGGATGAAGCCAAAGCAAGAGAAAAACAAAAACTCAGCACCAGGAAAACCTGGGTATTCAAGGCAGATATGGTCAGGGATTTTGCCTGGGGTTCTTCCCGGAAATTTGTATGGGATGCCATGCCCGCCAACGTGGCCGGTAAAAAAGTAATGTGCATGAGCGCTTACGGAAAAGAGGCGTATAACCTCTACCGCCGCTTCAGCACCAAAACGGTGGCCCATACCATTAAAAGCTATTCAAAATTCACCATTCCCTATCCTTACCCGGTGGCCCAGAGCATTGAGGCTGCCAACGGTATGGAATACCCGATGATCTGCTTCAACTTCGGCCGTTGCGAAAAGGACGGTACCTACAGCGAAGGCACCAAAAATGGTATGCTGGGGGTGGTGATCCACGAAGTTGGGCATAACTTCTTCCCGATGATCATCAACAGCGATGAAAGACAATGGACCTGGATGGACGAAGGCCTGAACTCTTTTGTGGAATATCTTACAGAAGAATTGTTTGATAACAAATATCCCGTAAGCAAGGGGCCGGCCTATAAGATCGTGGATTATATGAAACTGCCGAAAGATCAGCTGGAGCCTATCATGACCAATAGTGAAAACATTGCCCAGTTTGGTCCGAATGCCTACAGCAAGCCGGCCACCGGCCTCAATATCCTGCGGGAAACCATCATGGGCCGCGAATTGTTCGATTATGCCTTCCGGGAATATGCCCGTCGCTGGGCCTTCAAGCATCCCACTCCGGCCGATTTATTCCGCACGATGGAAGATGCCAGCGCCGAAGACCTGGATTGGTTCTGGCGCGGCTGGTTCTATGGTACCGAGCCCTGCGATATCTCCATTGATACCGTTAAATGGTCGGTTTTATCAACTGATGCGGTTGCTTCCAACAGCGGAGGCGGAGCCCCCACCACCCGCTCGGTACCCGTGGCCAAACCTCAGCTGAATACATTTGATGATATTTCAAAAATCCGTAACCGCGAAGACAAGAATATTGTTTTTGCCACCGATGCGGACGAATCTCTGCGTGATTTTTACTGGAAATATGATCGCGGACTGGCGAAAGTAGACAGCACGCCTTTCCAGGTTACTTCTCAGCCAATGGCAGTAGATACCTTTACCGAAGCGGAGCGTTTCCATATTGCAGGCGGAAAGTACATGTACGAGATTACATTCAGTAATAAGGGCGGACTGGTGATGCCGATCATTGTGGAATGGACATTTAAAGATGGCAGCAAGCAGGTAGACCGTATCCCCGTACAGATCTGGCGTAAGAATGAAAATAAGGTAACCAAAACCTTTATGAAGGATAAGGAAGTGGCTTCCATCCAGCTCGACCCCATGCGGGAAACGGCTGATATCAACACGGCTAATAACAACTGGCCCAGTTTTGCCGAGCCCAGCAAATTCCAGTTATATAAAAATGGCGGAGGTCGCGGTCCGCGTGGCGGCCCCGGCATCGGCGGCGGCGGCAATCCCATGCAGAAAGAAATTAAGAACTAGCAGAATATAATCTGCTCTCTCAATTAAAGCTGCCCTTTTGGGCAGCTTTAATTTTATATGTATATTTAATCGCTGCGTCACATTTATCCAATCAGCAATATTGCGCATCCCTGTAAAACCATTCTGTATCAGGAAGACCGGAAAGAATTTTATTCATCAAAAAACGGAGTGCATGAAACTGTATGAAAAAAATATAAGAATACCAGTTCGGGTGATTATTTTATGCCTGTTGCTGCAGATTTTGCAACCGGCAGCCCATGCCCAAAGTCTGGCCGTGAATACGGATGGCAGTACCGCTAATGCCAGCGCACTGCTGGATGTGAAAACCACAGTAAAAGGAGTACTGATACCACGGATGAGCCGGGCCGAGCGGAATGCGATCGCTGCTCCGGCCACCGGCCTGCTGATCTTTCAGAATGCACCCGACAGTACCGGGTTTTATTATTATAACGGCAGTGGGTGGACATGGCTCTTCGCTAACGCCAATGCGGATTCACTGGCCTGGCGTACAGGTGGCAATACAGGTACCACCACCGCTAATTTTATCGGCACAAAAGATAATATCCCTTTTAATATCCGGGTTAACAATCAAAAATCCGGAATGATCGATAATGGCACAGCCAATACATTTTTTGGATACCAGTCGGCCAATGCCAATACCTCCGGACAAAATAATGCTGCATTTGGGCACCAGGCACTGCTTTCCAATACCACCGGTACCAATAATACGGCAGTAGGGGGCCTTGCCGCCCGGGATAACACAACGGGCAGTCAAAATACCGCAGCCGGTTATGCCAGTATGGTATTGAATACCGTTGGGCAGAATAATACAGCTTATGGGTTTTATTCGATGTACAATAATGTGGCCGGCAGTAATGCCACCGCCATTGGGTACCAATCGATGCTGTATGCCAATAATACCACAACCCCTTTCATCAACAACAATGTTGCCGTGGGCTTTGAGGCCTTGAAAGGATCGGCAACACCTGCCGGCAATACGGGGCTTTATAATTCAGCCATCGGCTATCAGGCCCTGCTTAATAACAGTTCCGGTAACGCCAATACCGGCCTTGGTTACCTGACGCTTTCTTCCAATACTTCGGGAAATAGTAATACAGCAACCGGGCAGCAGGCACTGAATGCGAATGTTACCGGGTCTGCCAACACGGCTTTAGGTACGCAGGCTGGGTATCTGGCCACGGGCAGCAATAACGTTTTCCTGGGCTACCAGGCCGGCTATAATGAAACAGGTAATAACAAATTGTATATCGCCAATAATTCCACCAATCCTCCGCTCATCTATGGCGACTTTTCCAATAAAACGCTGGGGATCGGAACCATCACTCCCAACTCAAGCTATGGCTTTGCAAAAGTTGAAATAGCCTCAGAGAATTTTGGTGCACCTACTGACCTGCTCATTCGAAATGCGGCTAATAGTTCAGGCTACGCACCCGGGCTGGTTTTTCAGCATGCAAGAGGAACACTGGCAGCCCCCATCGGGGTTACAAGTGGTGATTATTTAGGGGCCATATCCACCATGAATTATGATGGGTCCGGATATTTGCTTTCGGCCGGAGTGGATATTTTTGCTGATGGCACTGTTGCTACGGGGATCATACCCACCCGGCTTCAGTTTAATACCATGAATACCAGTGGCAGCTATGCCAACAGATTAACGATCAAAAACGATGGTAAAGTGGGTATTGCCACCGCATCGCCCAACAGTACCCTGCACGTGGATGGAACGGTTGCAGTGGGATTAACCATGGGTGTAACCGGTGGCCCTTCCGGCTCACCTGCATCACTGGCCAATGCCAAATACTATATTGGCCTGTCGCCTGCTGATGGCACGAATAACTATTACCAGTTGCCCAGCCCGGTAAGCGTTCCGGGCCGGCAATATATTATCCGCAATAACAGTTCTGCCGATGCAGCCATATTAACTACTGCAGCAGGGCTCTTCTTTCCCGGAAACAGTTCGGTGGGCGGAAGCAGCTACACCCTGAATGCCGGCAGCTCTGTGAAAACGGTGATGGTGATTTCGGATGGAGTTAACTGGACGATACTCAAACAGGATTAGTATTGGCAGCTGGCATCATTCTTCGTAGATTAGTGGGCCGATGAAAAAATTATTCCTGCTTATTTTTATAGCCGGCTGCCTGCCACGTGTATCGGCCGCAACGGTGGATACCGTTCTTATCTACAGTGCTGCCATGCACAAGGAATTTCCCTGTGTGATTATAAGGCCGGATGCTTACCAAAAAAAGAAAAACCATTTCCCCGTTGTTTACCTTTTGCATGGCTATGATGGCAATTATGCCAACTGGATAAAAAAAGCGCCTGAACTTACTGCCTATGCCGATACCTACCAGCTTATAATTGTATGCCCCGATGGCGCCAAAAGCAGCTGGTATTTCGACAGTCCGATCGACAGCACTTACCGCTACGAAACCTATATCTCCGCCGAAGTGGTGCAATATGTGGACAGTCATTTCCATACCATCGCCGATAAGGAACACCGGGCCATCACCGGCCTTAGCATGGGAGGCCATGGTGCGCTCTTCCTGGCCTTACGCCATCCCGGTATTTTTGGTGCGGCAGGCAGTATGAGCGGGGGAGTGGATCTGCGGGAAAGTCACAACCGCTTCGAGATCAGCAAACGCATCGGCGATACCCTTACCCATGAAGCCGCCTGGCACGATAACAGTGTGGTATACCTGGTTGAAAATTACCCATCTACCCCGGTTAAAATGATTTTTGATTGCGGGGTGGATGATTTTTTTATTGATGGGAACCGCCATCTGCACCAGACCCTTCTGCGGATGAAAATACCGCACGAATACTCCGAAAAACCCGGCGGGCACAGCTGGGCCTACTGGAAAAGCAGCCTGCCCTTCCACCTCCTCTATTTCAGCCGTTTTTTTGCGGCCACTTCTCCGGGAAAGTAAATTCCAAATGAATGCGTATTTTTTACACAATAATTGGTAGATTTACCTCTCAAATTCAATGTTATGTTCTTAAAACGATTGTTAGCTGTACTGACGGCAGTGCTTATCACGGCTGCTGTTACAGCCCAGACCCGCCTCAATGTAACCTCCCCCGATAATAATCTCTCGCTTAATTTCTGGATTGCCGACGGAGGGGTGCCCATGTACGAGCTTTCTTATAAAAATAAACCGGTGATCCTGCCTTCGGCCATGGGACTGGAGATGAAGGAAACTTATTCGTTTGAGCAATTGCCCAACCTCCGGAGCAACCTCATGATCATGGATTCCAAACAATCCGCCTCCGATTCCAAATGGAAGCCGGTATGGGGGGATGTAAAGGAGATCCGTGATAACTACAGGCAGTTGCTGGTTACCCTGCAGCAGCGGAGCGAGAAATCGATCGGCTTTGTTATAGATTTTAAAGTATTCAATGACGGTATCGGCTTCCGTTACGAATTCCCCGAACAAAAAAATCTTACCTACTTTATCGTAACGGATGAAAAAACTGAATTCCGTCTTACCGGTGATCATACAGCTTTCTGGATCCCCGGCGATTTCGACAGCAATGAATTCAGTCCGAACGTCAGCAAACTCAGTGAAGTAAATACCAAGGATCCGAAATATGCGGCCAATATCTATGCCCATCAGTTTATCGATTCATCGGTGGTGCAAACCCCGCTGATGCTGAAATCGGCGGATGGCCTTTATATCAATTTACACGAGGCAGCGCTGGTGAACTACCCGGCAATGAACCTCAATTACAACAAAACAAATAATACCCTCAGCTCGATGCTGGTGCCCGATGCACTGGGCAATAAAGCCTACCTGCACACACCCGAAAAAACGCCCTGGCGCACCATTATTGTTTCGGATAAGGCAACGGATATCCTGGCTTCGCACCTGATCCTCAACCTCAACGAGCCCTGCACATTTACCGATGTGTCCTGGATCAAACCCACCAAGTATGTGGGCATCTGGTGGGAAATGCATATTGGCAAATCCACCTGGGATTATGCCGGCAGCCAGAACTCAACCAGTTTCGATCCCAGTAACCTGAAACCCACCGGCCGCCATGGCGCCACCACGGCCAATGCCAAACGCTATATTGATTTCGCCGCAAAAAACGGATTCGATGGCGTGCTGATTGAAGGCTGGAATGTGGGCTGGGAAGACTGGTTTGGCCGTTACAAGGAGGATGTGTTTGATTTTGTAACACCCTATCCTGATTTTGATGTGAAAGAACTGCAGAAATATGCGGCCTCCAAACATGTAAAAATTATCATGCACCACGAAACCTCTGCCAGTGTCACCAATTATGAGCGGCAGATGGATACGGCCTACCGCTTCATGAAAAGATTTGGTTATGATGCGGTGAAGACGGGTTATGTGGGGCATATCATTCCCCGTGGCGAACACCACGACGGGCAGTGGATGGTGAATCACTATGTACGGGTGGCTAAAAAAACAGCTTCCTATAAGATCATGCTGGATGCCCATGAACCCGTGCGGCCTACCGGCTTATCCCGCACCTATCCTAACTGGCTGGCCTGCGAAGCCGCACGCGGTATGGAATTCAATGCCTGGAGCGAGGGCAACAAACCCCGCCACGAAACCATCCTGCCCTTTACCCGTTTTATGGGTGGCCCGATGGACTATACGCCTGGTATCTTCCAGCTCGACCTGAGCTACTGGGATAAAAATAAAAAAGAAACCATTCATACCACGCTGGCCAAACAGCTGGCGCTTTATGTAACCATCTGCAGTCCGCTGCAAATGGCGGCCGATCTGCCTGAAAGCTATGAAAAACATATGGATGCCTTCCAGTTCATCAAAGATGTGGCCCTGGATTGGGACGACAGCAAGTACCTCGAAGCCGAACCGGGAGAATACATTACGGTTACCCGCAAGGCCAAAGGAACAGACAAATGGTTCCTGGGCGCCATCACCAATGAAAATGCACGCAGTACCACGGTGAACTGCAGCTTCCTGGATCCGGGTAAAAAATACAATGCGGTGATTTATGCTGATGCTGATGATGCCCACTACGAAAAAAATGCAGCGGCTTATAAGATCAGCAAACAGGTGGTGGATAATACCAGTATCCTGCAGCTCAAGCTGGCCCCGGGCGGCGGTTGTGCCATCAGCTTTATCCCGGTAAAATAATACAGGCGATTAACGTTTCAGATACTTTCAGATTTGTCTGGCGGGCTCCTGTAACGGAGCCCGTTTTTTTTATACTATATTAGTGGGAGAGAAAATAATACTACAAAAATCAAAAAGCAAAAGACAAAAGAAGAAGGGGGGGGGTAATAGTTCTTAGTCTGTAGTTCATGGAAAATCGTCAATGATAAACCGAATTCATCCACGTCCCTACAAACTGGTTTGCCCATCCCGTAATGCCTTTTTCTTGCCCTTGTTCTTTTTCTCCCATTGCAGCATTTCGGGAGTTTTTTCAACCTTTTTCGTTTTATCCGTTTCAACCGCCACGGGTTTGGCCGGTTCATCGGGAGTGGTGAGGCGGTTATGGTCGTAGGTCTCAACTTTTATCAGGCGGCCGCTTCCGGGTTCGTAGTATTTCCATTCGCCCTGGCGCACGCTGTATTGCTCGGCTTTTACAATTTTATAATCTACGATCTCATTATTGTAAGCCCCGTAAACCGGGATGGTATCATAAGGTGCATCCGGGTTATACCCTCGCCAGGATTCCTCTCTTACCAGGTCGCCCAGAAAAGTAAAATACTGCTGGATGCCATCCTTGCCACCGAATTTGTAGTTCTCAACCCCGATCAGGTCGCCATTCAGACTATACATCCGCCAGATACCTTCTTTCTTGCCATCTTTGTATACGCCTTCCTCTTCATAGCCGGGTTCTCCCCTTAATTCATCAATATGGTTTACCCACTTGCCCTGCTTCAGGTCTTTCTGATCAATGGCATTCAGGGTATCCCCGTCATCATTGAGTTTAAAACTCTTATACTGGGCATTACCATTCAAGGAAAAGAGCATGCCCAACAGGAATGGTAAGCCCAATTTCACTATTTTTAAACGAGTAAACCGCATTGTATTTATGTTTAACTATCTCAAATTTACAGCAATACTGCTTTTCGGAACTGTTAATTTCCTGTATGCACAAATCAGGCCAACACCTGCTGCCGAGAGACTGAACGGCTTACAGAAACGGAAATTGCTCAGGGAGAACAGTTTAGTGAAGGATATCAAATTCCGCAATACGGGTCCCAGCATCATGAGCGGGCGGGTGGTAGATGTGGACGTAAACCCCGCCGACCCCACCGAGTTTTATGTGGCCTATGCCAGCGGGGGCCTCTGGTACACTCAGAATAATGGCCAGAGCCTGGTGCCGGTTTTTGATAATGAGGATGCCCTCACCATTGGTGATATCGCTGTTAACTGGAAGAGCCGCATCATCTGGGTGGGCACCGGCGAAGCCAACAGCAGCCGCTCCTCCTATTCCGGGACCGGAGTGTACAAAAGCACCGATAATGGTAAGACCTGGCAATACCTGGGATTACCCGAGAGCCACCATATCGGAAAAATTGTGCTGCATCCCAGCGATGATAATACCGCCTGGGTGGCGGTACTCGGTCACCTGTACTCGCCCAATCCCGAACGGGGCGTTTTTAAAACCACCGATGGCGGTAAAACATGGAAACAAACCCTGGCCGTGGATGCCAATACCGGCGCCGCCGATATGGATATCAATCCCAAAAATCCGGATGAAATCTATGCCGCACTCTGGTACCGCACCCGCCGGGCCTGGAATTTTGAGGAAGGCGGCAAAACATCGGGTATCTATAAAAGCACCGATGGCGGCAATAGCTGGCAACTCATCACCGGGGGCAGCAGCGGCTTCCCCGGCGGCAATGAAGGGATCGGCCGGATTGGCGTGGCCGTGCATGCGGCCAATCCCAATATCGTTTATGCCGTGCTGGACAACCAGAACCACCGCCCCGATACAGCACAAAAAAAAGATACCGGCTATGTACTGAAAGATTTTAAAAACCTCGACAAAGAGAAATTTCTGCAGCTGGATGATAAGAAGCTGGACAGTTTTTTGAATGATAATAATTTCCCTGAGAAATATACCGCGGTAACAGTGAAAGAGCTGGTAAGAACCGATAAGGTAAAACCCACGGCCGTTTACGATTATTTGTTTGATGCCAATACCGCTCTTTTCGAAACACCTGTTATCGGTTGCGAAGTGTACCGCAGTGACGATGCCGGGGCGCATTGGCGCAAAGTGAATAACAGCGGTCTAAATCTTTTCAATACCTATGGTTATTATTTTGGGAAGATATCCGTGAGCGCCACCGATCCCAATAAAGTGGTGGTGAGCGGCTTCAACCTGATACTGAGTAAGGATGGGGGCGCCAGCTTTTCGGTAACGGATAATGTGGCCACGCATCCCGACTGGCACGGATGCTGGATGAATCCCAGCCGCGACGGGCACTGGATAGCGGGCAATGATGGAGGTTGCAATGTTACGTATGATGATGGCAAGCACTGGTTCAAAGCCAATACCCCGGCGGTGGGCCAGTTTTATAATATTGCGGTGGATGAGGCCAAACCTTACAATATCTACGGCGGCTTGCAGGATAATGGTGTATGGTGGGCCCCTTCATCTGCAAAGGAAATTGATCAGTGGAATTACGAGGGTACCTATCCCTGGAAAAATATCGGCGGAGGCGATGGCATGCAGGTACAGGTGGATACCCGCGATAACCGCACGATATACAGCGGATCCCAGTTTGGGTTTTACAGCCGCCGCAGCACAGAGGGCGGCCGCGGACTGAGCATCTATCCCCGTTCCGAACTCGGCGAAGACAAGCTTCGTTATAACTGGCAAACCCCTATCTGGCTGAGCCGCTTCAACCAGGACATACTCTATTATGGAACCAATCGTTTTCACCGCAGCATGGTGAAAGGCGATAAGTTAGAAACACTCAGCGGCGATTTAACGGGTGGAGCACATGAAGGAGACATTCCTTTTGGCACACTCACCACCATTGTGGAATCGCCCAAAAAATTCGGACTGATCTATGTGGGTGCTGATGACGGTAATATTAATGTGAGCATGGATGCCGGGAATACCTGGAAAAATATCAGTAAAACATTGCCTAAAAATTTGCAAGGCCTGTATGTGAGCCGCGTATGTCCGTCCCTGTACCAGGAAGGGCGGGTGTACGTTACACTGAATGGCTACCGCAATGATAATTTTTTACCTTATCTGCTGGTGAGTGAAGATTATGGAACCACCTGGACACAGCTGGGCACCGATCTGCCTTATGAACCACTGAACGTAGTAAGGGAGGATCCCAAACGCGAAGACATATTGTATGTGGGCAGTGATAATGGCCTTTATGCCAGCTTCACCCGGGGTAAATCCTTTATGGCGATGGGCAGCAACCTGCCCCGGGTACCCGTACATGATATTGCCATCCAGCAACGCGAAAATGAATTACTGATTGGCACGCATGGAAGGAGTATTTATGTGGCCAAACTGGATGCGGTGCAGAAGGCGTATGATAAGGCTAAAAATTAATAAACAGAGATTTACAGCTAAAGGCCGCCCTCTTTATCAAGAGGGCGGCCTTTAGCAATGTAACAGCTATCTGGGCTGCTTATTAAAAAATCTATTTTTTCACCACACGGAAAACAAGCATACCGCCATCAAAATTAATGATACGGATAAAATAGATCCCGGGGTTAAGATCTGCAATGCTCAACTTTAAACTTGCAAGTCCTCTTAAATCAATATCCGGCCGGCGTTTTCTTCCCAGTACATCATATATTTCGAGCGTTTCCCAGTGCCGGCTAAGCCGCATACCATCCAGCCATAATAAGCCCTCCGTGGGATTGGGATGTACAGTTATTTCAGAGGCCCTGTTTTTACAATAATCGGTAGTTACATAGATGCTGTCGGTACCTGAACAACCGGTATTAGAATCCGTCATGGTAAGATAATACATGTTGTTGCCCCTGGCTGTGATAATGGGGTTTGATAGTGTGGATACAAAACCAGCCGGTATTGATCTCCATAAGTACGTATATCCTGCAACAGCAGGGATACCAATATTATACGAAATGCCCGGGCAGGCAGAAAGGGTATCATCTAATGCAACCGGTACCAGTACTACATGCACGGTTACTGTATCTCTGGCTGTTATAACGCCATTATCTGCTGCCAGGAAATAAGTAGTGGTTTGGGCTGGTGTTACAAGAGGATTAGCTTCAGCGGAGGTAAAGCCAGATGGAGCCGAAGACCACGAATAGGTAACTCCGGCAAGGGCTGGCCTGCCCAGCCGTACAGGCCGTAACTGACAAACGGTGGTATCGTTGCCGGCATAAGCCCGCAGTGCAAGCGGATCCGTTATTTTGAATACTGCATCACTTTTGTCCGACAAAACGTTGTTGGTATTATCTGTTATACGGATAATGCATTTATCAGAAACAGGACCGGTAACTGTCCAGGAATAGCTGCCACCACCAGTGGTAGAGGCGACAGAGGCGGCAATGAGCTGCCAGCTGGCACCGCTGTCTCTGGAGATTTCAATTTTTACGGTACTGCTCACCTGGTAGCCATACCATTTAATGGTTTTGGATGCACCCAGATTAAATAATTCTCCACCATTGGGATACACCACGTGCAGGAGCTTATCTGTGAACCGGCCTTCGTTAACAATAATGAAGGCGCCGATGGTGCAGCCTCCCCCGCCCGAATCCAGGATATCTTCATCGCCGTCGTTATCGATATCGGCACATACTGCCGAATGATTCCAGGAATCAGCTCCCAGATAGGCAAGGGTACCCATCGACTGGTGGTCAAAGAAACCGGAGCCCTGCTCGTTGTAATACAGGTCCATCGGCTCAAAGCTGTTGACATTCCTTACGGCTACTATATCTTTAAAGCCATCCCCATTGAGATCGCCCACACCTGAATGGCATTGTAAAAACTGGGAAGAAACATAGACGAAAGAATCTTTGCGGTTTTCAAAAATACCTTTTGCTACCAGCAGGTCGGGGTCGCCATCATTATCCATATCCACCCAATGTATCTGCCGGTAGGTGTTATTGTAAAATTGAATACCGATACTGCTGATATAGCTGTCGGATACAAGACGGCCGTGTCCATTATTTTTCATGAGATGAACAATGTCATATCCCCCCAGGGCTGCATCCATAAATCCATCCTGATTGTAGTCGGCAAAGGCAATATAGGATGGCGCTGATCCCGGATTACCTCCCTGCTGATCGGTGTAAAACAATTCCCACTGATTGCCATTTCTTTTGTAAACCGTATTATTCGAGGGGAACACCAGTTCATTGATGCCGTCATTATCAAGGTCTGCAAGGCCGGGCTGAATATAGGTAACACCATAGAGCGGAAAGTTGGGTAAAGGAGTGGTGGCGGCATCAAATATGACTGCAAACGTATCATTGCCTTTATTGCCGAATACAACCATGTCTTCACCACCCCTTAAACTGGATGATGCGTTAACTTCGTTGGTTAGAATTACATCTGGCTTGCCATCACTGTCGAAATCGCCCCATTTCCAGTAATAGGATTTGTCTGAAACAGGTGGGAAAGGATTAATGCTGTTAAGATCCATCACTTCTTTCAGTTTGGGTACGCCCGATAAGCGCCAGGCCCGCCCTGTCACCAGCGTGGTATTGCTGCTGGCATTGCAGTCCACATCGGTTAAAGAAGTAATGCAAAAAATATCAATGAGGCCATCGCTGTTGAAATCATCAATCAGCATACCGTCATCATGAAAATCTCTTGAAGTAGTGGTAAACGAGGCAATGTGGAATGAATCATTGCCCATGTTCTTGATATAATAGCCGCCGGCGCCCACCACATCAGCCCGGCCGTCATTATTAAAATCAAACCACCGGATGGTCGTGGAGCCGGTGGCGCCATCAAGGTTGATTTGCTGAAACTGGCCATTGCCGTTGTTCTTGTAAACATAGGCATACTTACCTGTATTATTAACAAAATCAGCCCCATCCATAACAATATCCAGGTCGTGATCATTGTCGTAATCTGCGCAGTCGAAACTGCCCAGGGCCAGCCTTGGCAGGTTTGTAGGGACGGCCGTAAAACTGTTTCCGCCATTATTTATAAAGAACTGGGGAACGATAGCGTTGACATTATCCGGTGTGGTTACGCCTGAATTAATGATATCGGGTTTGCCGTCCATATTCATATCAGCCCATTTTATAAGCCCGTCGCTTGTGGGTTGCAATGCCAGATTCTGATCTGTAAATACTGAGCCATTTACGGTGTAGAGCCGGGCGGTGCTGGCATTGCCATCATGCCCGTTGATCAGTAAATCCTGGTCACCATCCCCATCGCTGTCGGCCCAGCTCATGTGTGCATTTATAAGGCCGCTGATACCGGGTAATGTACTACCCGCATCAGTAAAATTCATATTGCCGTTGTTGATATACAGTTTAAATATGCGGGAATTGTTTTGATAATAATGTGTGGAGCCGGTGTAACAGATATCGGGCTTGCCATCATTATTGAAATCAACAACACTGCAGCCACCTCTGTTGGCCCCGGCAAACATGGCTTCGGGAGTGGCGAGTGTAAAGCTGTTGTTGCCATTGTTTTTATAAATGGCAGCCACCGGGCGCAGTAAGCCGCCAAAAGCAGTGCTGCTGCCCGTGAGGAAAATATCTTTAAGACCATCCCCATCAAAATCGGCACTGGTGGCTGATACATTGTACCAGGCACCGCTTACTATACCTGCTTTTCGTTCAAAAAGATAAAGACTGTCGAAATACGAATCATTCCTGAATATTCTGCCACCTATCACAAAATCCTTGTCGCCATCATTATCATAATCTGCAGCCTGTATATTGCCAGATGCTCCAAGAGCGGGCAAAGGCTGCAGAACAGGATAATTTTGCGGTGTTTGTACACAACGGATATGGATTTTAAAATGATTCGGGCCATAAGGATAGATGCCGCCAAACTGAAATGTAAGCGTGCTGCCTGAACTCTGCCCGCCAAATTGCTGGTTGAGGATGGTAAAAGGATCCCCAAGCAGGGTAATCCGGGGGGCGGCTATGTTTGGTCCGTCATAAATTGCCACGTCTGAATAATTCACATCAAAGAAGTCAACATTATAGGAAAGCCGGGTATTGTTGGCCGACTTAACAGTGATCACACAGGCGCCCAGAAATGCAGGAGAGGGATCAATGAGTGTGGTATCACAGGAAGTAAGGGTTAGGGTGGTTTGTGTTAAACCGGGAATAGCAGAAAGGCTGAAAAGGAATAGAAAAATCAGTTTGCGAATGAAACGCTTTTTCATGCAGGGTATGAATTGGTAAAAGATTACACAAATATATATTCTTAATCGGTTTTTCAGCTGCTAATCCGCTTCTTTTGCCAGAGGGGAAGTGAAGCAGAAACAGGTGCCCTTTACAAGTGAGCGAACCGGTATGATAAATATGCTGTTTGTGAGCCTTTTATCCTGTTATGAAGTGAATAACCCGGGAAGGGGGAGTAAGATTACTCCGCCTTAAAACTCTCCTGCATCTTCGTCAGCAGGTCGGTTTCCAGCATACGCATCGCAATGCGGATCATATTTTTGAAGGCCGTGGCGTGAGAGATGCCATGGCCGATGATAACGGGTTTGGCCACCCCTAAAACGGGTACGCCACCGTATTGCTCAAAATTAAAGCGGTTGAAGTGTTCGTCGTTGATATTACGGCGGAGGGTGATATCGTAGATACTTTCGGCCAGTTTCAGTACCACGTTGCCGGTGAAGCCATCACAAACCAGCACATCGGCTTTGGGTAACAGAATATCCCTTCCTTCAATATTTCCGATGAAATGGATCTGCTTGTTTTCTTTCAGCAGGGGATAAGTGGCCTGTGCCAGCAGGTTGCCTTTTCCTTCTTCTTCACCCAGGTTAACCAGTCCTACTTTCGGGTCTTCGAAATTGAGGATATGGCGGGCAAACAAGGAGCCCAGTATGGCGAACTGGTTCAGGTTTTCGGGTTTGCAATCGGCATTGAGGCCCACATCCACCAACAGGCCCAGGGTGCCGTCTTCGCGGGGCATGTAGGCGCCAATGGTGGGGCGGAGCACGCCTTCGATGGTTTTAATGCTGAACAGGGCGCCCACCATCATGGCCCCGGTATTGCCGGCACTGATAAAGGCATCGGTTTTACCCGTGGCCATCAGCTGAAAACCGATCGCGATGGAAGAATCTTTTTTTTCTTTCAGGGCCTTGGTGGGATGCTCGTTCATTTCGATCACCTGGCTGGTAGGAACGATCTGGTAGTTGGCTGCCGGGATGGGATGCGCCTGCAGGTGCTGGTTGATCGCCGTTTCATCGCCGATGAGGGTAAGTTGCAGTGTTGTATCCGGGTGCTCCCCGATAAAAGCGGCAGCACCTTTCACCGCTTCCAGCGGGGCGAAGTCGCCACCCATCATGTCCAGGGCTATATTCATGCAGCTTATAGTTTAAACGTAGCGGGCCCAATACAGGAAAATAAGAAGGCCTGCACACAAAAATACGCAGGGCCCTCAAATAAAAATTCTAAACCGGATCGCCGGGACGGTTGGTGAACCGCTCTGCCGGCAGGCAGGTTTAGAATGTACACGTAGAAAAATATTATGCTTTCAGCGGTGCTTTTTCAGCCACTAATTTTCCTTTGTAGTACAGTTTGCCCTCGCTCACATGCGCACGGTGGCGTACATGTGTTTCACCGGTGGTTTTATCCACGCTCAGGGTAGTAGCTTCGGCTTTGTAATGCGTCCTTCTTTTAGCACTGCGTTGCTGACTATGGCGCCTTTTGGGATTTGGCATATCTTAAGTTTTAAATGTTAAACGTATACGTTCCAGGTTACCCTGATTTCTTCCTTGATTTTTTAGCGGTCTTGAACTGCTCAAGTCCCTTCCAGATCTCATTCGTGCGCTTCTCCTGTTCACCTGCTTCCATCAGCCTCAGTTTCTCCAGTACTTCTTTATTGCATTGCGGACCGCCCATTTCTTCTTCGCTGCAGCGGCGCTGCATGGGAATGCTCAGCAGTACAAATTCATAAATCCAGCCGGCCACATCAATATGACTTTCCGTGCGGGAAATATAAAATACATCGGGATCCTCTTCCTGCTGGTTCATCTCATCCGGATTTTCCACCATCTTCACCAGCATGTTGAACTCATCCCAGATATCCATGGTGAGCGGGTTGCCGCAGCGATCGCAGGTAACACCGGCCTTGCCCCCGATCTCGAATTTCAGCAGCATAAAACCGCTTTTCTTATCGAGTGAAAGCCGGATGGTGGCCTGGCAGTTGGTGAGATCATGATTCTCCCGCTCCGCAAAGAACTTATCATCCACCTCGTAATTGAACTCGTGAACTCCGGGCTTCAACCCCACAAACGCAATCTCAAAAGCCCTTCTGTTTGCCATTACGGATGGTTTAAAGGACGGCAAAGGTAGTAAGATTCAGTGAAAAATGAAGAATTAATAATTAAGAATTAGGAGGGAAGGCCCCTTATCCATTGCCCGCTCTTTTTTCTCTAATTTTAGGGGGATGAAAGGGCGGAAAAAAATAATATGGGCAGGTGCATTGCTTTGTATTGCATTGATAATCAAGGTGTATTCGTTGAACTCCTTCCGGGTCGAAGCTGGCTACAGCCATGTTTTTTATCCCCGGCTTTCCCTGGTTTTACGCTGGTTTTTTGGCTGGCTGCCCTTCAGCCTTGGCGATCTGCTCTATGGCGGGGTGATTTTATGGCTGGGCTGGCGGCTGGTAAAATTTCTGAAAAAACTGGCCGGCCGGCAGCTTACCCTGGCCGGGACCCTTAAAAATGGATACGGCCTTCTCACTGGTTTCCTGGTGCTTTATATCGTTTTTAACCTCTTATGGGGCATCAATTATAACCGGGTGGGGATTGCCAGGCAACTGGACCTGAAAATGGAAAAATATTCACGGGCCGACCTGGAACAGATCAACAGTCTTTTACTGGAGAAAGTTAATGCTGCTAAAACAGCACTGCTGCGCAAAAATGAACCCTATCCCGCCAATACCGTACTTTTTAATAAGGTGCAGGCGGCTTATCAGCGCTGTGATAGTTTGTATCCATTCCTGCATTACCGCCCGCCTTCCATCAAATCCTCCCTTTGGGGATGGGCGGGTAATTACCTGGGTTTTACGGGCTACTATAATCCTTTTACCGGGGAGGCACAGGTAAATACAACGGTGCCGAAATTTCTGCAACCCTATGTAGGATGCCACGAAGTGGCTCACCAGCTGGGTTATGCCAGGGAGATGGAGGCCAATTTTGTGGGTTACCTGGCCGCCCGCTCATCTGCCGACACCATTTTTCAGTACTCGGTTTACCTGGATGTTTTCATCTACAGTAACCGGAATTTGTTTATTGTGGATTCATCGGCCGCCCGCCAATATGCAGCCCGGCTGTTGCCGGAAATAAAGCAGGACCTGCAGGAATGGCGGCGGTTTAACCTGCGGCACCGCAATCCCATTGAACCCGTTTTCAGGTGGCTGTATGGCAAATACCTGCAAAGCAATGAACAACCGCAGGGCGTGCTGGCCTATGATGAGGTAACAGGTTTCCTGATTGCGTTCTATAAAAAATTCGGATACATTTAGCATAACGCTGCCGAACCTTTCTGTTGCAGGGCTGTTGAAAATGTTATGAAACTCTTTTTATCCCTGCTGATACCCCTTACCGTGGGGGCGGTGGCCGGTTTGTTTACCGGTCCGGCTGTAAACGGATGGTATGCCCTGGCCAATAAACCCGCTTTCAATCCTCCCAACTGGATATTCGGGCCTGTATGGACGCTCCTTTATGTGCTGATGGGACTGGCGCTTTTCCTTGTCTGGAAATCCGGTTCTCCCGGAACTGTTAAACAAACTGCCTTTTTTTTCTTCGGTATTCAGCTGGCGCTGAATTTTGCCTGGTCTCTTATTTTTTTCAGTTTCAAATTACCCGGATGGGCTTTTGCCGAACTGGCGTTGCTGTGGGTGATGATCCTGCTCACGATTTTGTGGTTTGGAAAAATCAGTTCCATCGCTGCCTGGCTGCTGGTGCCCTATATCAGCTGGGTGAGTTTTGCTGCGGTGCTGAACTTTTATATCTGGAAACTAAACCCGCAGCTTTAATCAGAACCGGAGTTTGGCCCAATAGGAAGGATCAAAGATTACCTGTGCCTCAAAGGGGTCGAGCCAGCCTTCCAGTTTTTTTTCTTCGGCCGGGGAGAGGTCATTAAAGAAGATGGCCAGTTCCATACGGGTGCCATCCAGTTTAGTCAGGTACACCACATGGGTCAGCACAAAGGGGGTGCTTCCTCCTTTCAGGCCAAAATGTTTGAAAGCAGCCTGGAAGGCTTTGTTTTCCATCGGAAATTCCAATACCTCACCGATCGTGAAATAGGCATCTTCATCCAGTAATTCGCGGTTATTTAAAGCTGCTGCAATTGATACATATTCTTTGGTGGTGGAAGCCGGCAGGCGGTTGCTCCATACCCGCTGCATCCTGGGGGTAAGGTCGTCGGCTTTGAAGGTGGCCTTGAACGTACTGTCATCCCGCAACTGCAGGTGCATATCATAGGCCTGCATGCTGTATTGTTTATCCGATAATTTCTCCAGTGCTTTCAGCACTTTTTCTTCATTGGTTTTACGGTTGGGCACCTGGTACAGAAACAGGGAACCCACCAGCGGAAAGAACGCCGTGTGTTGTTTAACTTTGAAAAGTGTTATCTCATCCTTGATCGCATCAAATCCGAGCAGCTCAGACAGGTATTCGGCATTGGCATTACTGCTGAACATCGTCATGCCCCTGGCCACTTCCACCAGCCGCACGCTATCGCCCTGCAGCAGGTTGTTTTTCTTCAGGTAGTCGATCCAGGCTTCATGGGCGCCGCCATCTGTATTGGGGATATAATATTTATCGAGTTCATCCAGCTTTACAAAACTGTTCTCATTGATCATTTCGTGGGATACCTGCTGGGCAAATTCCACAGCAATGAGAATTTTTACTGTGCTGGCCAGGGGCATCAGCTTGTTTTCGTTGAGCCGGGCCAGGGCGGTATCATTCCTGGTAATGTATAACGAAGCCCTTGTTTTATTGGCGTTGATAAAATTCAGGAACGAATCAGCCAGGGCCGGGTTGAGCTGGGCTTTGCCGGCAGATAGGCCGCTAAAAAAGAGGATAAGCAGTACGTAACGTGTAAAGCCGGATAAGCATATTTTCATGGCAGTAAACTGATTTGTTTACAAATTACAAAATAGCTTTTAAAACTTATTCTTCCACATCATGCTTTCCACCGGTTTGTTATGCTGGCCGCTGTACTTGGCATTTTTCTTCTGGTTGTATTTGATCTCAATTTCTCCCTCCACGGGGAAATAAATCAGCTGCCCGATGGGCATACCGGTATACACCCTTACCGGTTGCTTAACCGATATCTCCAGTGTCCAGTTGCCGCAGAAACCCACATCGCCCTTGCCGGCCGTGGCATGGATATCAATACCCAGCCGGCCGGTACTGGATTTCCCTTCCAGGAACGGAACATGGGCATGGGTTTCGGTGTACTCCCGTGTTACGCCGAGATAAAACTCGTGCGGGTACAATACAATACCTTCTTCGGGGATATCAAAATGTTCTATTGTGTTGTGCCTGCGGGCATCCAGTTCCTTGTTCACATAACGGGCCAGGTGGGGGCCCAGGTGCACGTCGTAACTGTTGCTGCCGAGGCAGTCGCGGTCGAACGGCTCAATTTTGATGGTTCCTTTTTGTATCTCTTCCAGTATGCGTTTATCGCTGAGTATCATGTGTTGTTTGAAGTTTTGGGTTAATGGTTAGTGGTTCAATAGCTCATAGCAATAGTAAACGGTAAGATACATGAGTTAACTTCGGTTTACCGGATGCCCGCAAACGGCCAGGGAGGTATAGCAGTAAGCTATCCGCTAATTTCGTTTCTTTGTATCCACCAATCTTCTGCAATATCAGGTAACCTTATTGTTCATGCCGCTGGTTTATCAACAAAATATCAACGCTTCTTCCAGGATGGGTGTCTGGCATATTGCCGAAGAAGAGGCATTTTTCCTGGAACAGGTGCCGCTGCAGCGTTCTATCACGCATGCGCACAAACGGTTGCAGCACCTGGCCGGGCGCTTGTTGCTGAAAGAATTGTTCCCGTCTTTCCCGGTGACGCTGATCCGGGTGGCCGATACCCGCAAACCCTTTTTGCCGGATGAGCCCTATCATTTCTCGATATCCCATTGCGGCGATTATGCGGCTGCCATCGTAAGCACGGATCACAGGGTGGGAGTGGATATTGAACTGGTGGATGAAAAGATCAGGCGGCTGACCGGTAAATTTACCGGGCCCGCCGAACAGGTATTACTCACAGCAGGCAGTTTTACTAATACTGCCACCCTTATCTGGAGTATCAAAGAATCTGTTTTTAAATGGCATAGCATCGGCGGAGTGGATTTCAGCGAAGACATCCGTATTCAGGAACTCAGGGGTGATGCCACAGAGGGCCATGCCCGGGTGCTTTTTCGCGGGGATACGCAGCTGGAAGTGCATTACCTCCACTTCAATAATAACTATCTTACCTGGGTGTTAACGAATGCCTGATGGCCGGAAGCTGAGCGGATCCTGGTTGAGCAGGTTGCTGATATTTTCAGAAAGATCAGCATAGGTGCTGCACATGTCCCGGGTTTTTTCAAAAAAGAGCTTGATTAATTCGGCCCGGAACTCCAGGAATTTCCTTCCGGCATATTCCGGATACAGGTGGCCGGCCCCGGTTCTTTATCTCTCAACTACTTTTTTGGCGCCTTCCTCAAAATGAGGGTACCCCGTTTTTTGAAATTTTTGTCCACGTTTTCTTCTTTCACAAAGGTTTGGTAATAAAGGGCAAGGGCCATTTCGTGCAGTCCCACATTATGTCCCGCATCCGGTAACCCGTATCCATCCAGAAAATGTTTCCAGGAAAGATTGATCAGATGGCCGCTCACATTGCCTTCGGGAAAGCAGCTATCGGGATATACCCGCATAAACTCCTGCGGGTAAACGCAGATTGTGCTGAAGTGGGGGAGCAGGAATTTCTGCAGGCCGCTTCGCTGAAACACAGTTCATCGCCATAATACATCCGGTAAATTTCATGGGCCCTTCTATCCTTGCCACACCGGCAAATGCCGCTGCCGGCTCATCTTCTTCATCAAGTATTTTCTTATTGAATAGCAGGAAGAAAATAATACCAAGAGCCAGGAAAAAAATATAGGCAAGGGTATACTGCAGCAGCGTAGTGAGTAAAACGGTGCAGCCGGTTAAAATCAGGGGCAGGATAAATTTTATACGTGACAAGATGGCTAGTCATCGGGTAAGAGCCCGGCATCATCGCCTTCCAGCAGGGGTATGTCATTCACCGAGGCTCCGGCGATTCCTTTCACCGAGCCGTAGAGGCCACTGGTGCTGATCAGTACTTTTTCCAGCTGCTTTTCCCTTTCTTTCCAGAGCTTTTCCATCTGCACCCGCTCACGGCTGATAGAATTTTTGAGCGACATAAAGCCTTCCACGATCGCTTCCATTTGTCCGCGGAACTCGTTGCCGGTAAGGTAATCGTAAAGCATCTGCATTTTATCGCCCTTGCCTTCCTGCGCTTTCTGAATCTCGTAAATCTTGATGATGCCGCTGCGCAGCAGGTGTGCCACACTGGCTACTTCATTGAAACTGCAAACCCAGATGCCTTCTTTTTCGCCAAAGCCATCCATATCTTTTGGGAAGGCTTGTGTAACCAATATGGCTACATCGGCGCCGGTATGGCGCTTATCGGCTTTCAGTTTCTCAATCCAGTTATTGCTCCAGGCCTTGGTGCGTTTGCTTTCGTAGATGATCCTGCCGCAGGGGGTGCCGGCACTGTTGCGAACGGTTTGGATGCAATCGGCGCCCTCAACGCCCTTGCCCACTTCCTCCACCAGGTCGAATGGGAAATGCTCCTGTAATATTTCTTCCAGCAGAATCTCCTGGCTTTCACCCTGGAGCTGCATGCTGCCCTGCTCACTTTTCCTTTTCAGTTCTTCAATGAGTTTTTGCTGCTGCTCCATCTGCAGCTTGTATTCTTTTATCTTCAGGTCAAACAATTCCTGTTCGTGTTTGATCGTACTCTCTTCAATTTCCCGGCGTTTTTCCAGCATGCGCTTTTCTAATTCCAGATCAAAATTTTTCTGCTTGTCTTCCAGTTCGGCCTTGTCCCGCATCAGTTCCAGCTCTTTTTTCTGCATATCCTGCAGCTGCCGGGTTTTGAGGCGGGCTTCCTCTTCCAGCATTTTCAGTTTTACCGCCGCTTCTTCAGTGGCTTTGCGGGTGGCTTCGGATTCGATGCTGTTCTTTTGCTGCAGGAAACGTTCTTCCTGCTCTTTCTTCCACTTGCTGAGTTCATCCCGCAGTTTTTTCTTTTCGGCTTCCAGTTGCGAAGACAATTCACCGCTCATCACCTCATCCAGGGTGAATACATGGGCGCAGCTGGGACATTTGATCTCGGTAGCCATCAGGATTTTTTTACAAGGTAAATATAAAGAGAAAAATGCAGGAGGGAGGATTGGGAAAAATAGAATAAAAAATAGGGAACAGGGATAAGCAGATGGGCCGGGTACCGCGGGAATGTTCTATCGACGAGGAAATAAAAAAAGCGAAGTTATTCAACTTCGCTTCGGTGCGGCAAAGGAGATTCGAACTCCCATGCCCTTTCGGGCGCTACCACCTCAAAGTAGTGCGTCTACCAATTTCGCCATCGCCGCATTTGAGGACTGCAAATGTAGGATAAAGTTCGAAAGTAGGCAAGGAAAAGAAAAGGAAAATCGAGGAGGGAATGGGGCTCAAAGGCCTGAGCCCCTAACCCGCAGATCCTGACTTATTTTTTCAGCACAATCCGGAAAGTGGTTCCCTTACCCGGCTCGGAGGCTTTTACGAAAAGTTCCCCTTTGTGATACTGCTCAATGATCCGTTTGGAAAGGCTCAGGCCGAGCCCCCAGCCCCTTTTTTTGGTGGTAAAACCGGGCTTGAACACTTTGCTCATATTTTGTTTGCTGATACCCTTACCGGTATCCGTGACATCAATAATTACCTGGGCAGCTTCATTGCGGATCGTTACATTAATGCTGCCGCTGCCATCCATGGCATCCAGGGCGTTTTTGAGGAGATTTTCAATTACCCAGTCGAACAGGTGCCCGTTGATCATCGCCATGATCTCTGTTTCGCCGCTACTGTTCACTGAAAAACTCACCCGGTCGGTAGCCCGGCGCTTGATATAGGTGATCATATTATTGATCTGGTCAACAATATTATGTTCTTCCAGTTGCGGGGTGCTGCCAATTTTACCAAAGCGGTCGCTTACCAGTTTCAGCCTGTCAACATCCTTGCTCATTTCGGCGGCGATTTTTTCGTTAGCCGGACTTTCTTTCAGCATCTCCACCCAGCCCTGCAGGGAAGAGAGGGGAGTGCCCAGCTGGTGTGCCGTTTCCTTGGCCATGCCGGCCCAAACCTGGTTTTGAGTGGATTTATTACGGGTGGAAATAGCAATAAGCGTGATAATAATGAAAAGGGCTACGATGAAAAGCTGGATGAGCGGGTAATACCTTACCTCCTGCAGCAACACCGAGTCGCCATAATAATAACGGTTGATGATGAGCGGGTCTTTGTTGATCTCCACAACGATGGGATCATGCAGTTGTTTGAACTCTTTTACCTTGCTGCGCAGGTAACCCGTATCAGTTTTTACGGCATTGGTATCAAGGTTTTTAGAAATACCAGAAGGGTTGTCCCGTTCATCCGTTTCAATGATAGGGATTTCCTGGTTATCAGCAGCGATCATGTTGGTAAAATTGATAGCCGCCTGGTCTTCAGTAGCGATCTTAACCTTCAGCGATTCCACCCAAAGGCTCACTTTATGGCGTTCATCCTGTTCAATTTTTTTGGATAGATAATTGGAATAAAAAATGGTGCCCGTAACAATAGCTATAGCGATTAAGGCCAGGCCCGTTCTCCAGTTGAACAATTGGGATAACATAGGATAAAAATACTGAAATAATGGGACGACGGTTTACTATTTGTCATTCAGTTATTGCCATCGCCAGTTACCTGCCGGTTTTTTGCTTTGTCATGTAAGTTTTGACTTCTTTACTATTTATTCCGCCTGTAAACCAGTATTTTTGTTATAGCCTTATTTAAAACCCGATGCCTGCAAACCAATGAGCGGATTACAAGCAGATCAACTTACTCCAACCGCAAGCGGAGCCCCTGCGCTCCCGTCCGTTGCTATTGTAATCCTGAACTGGAACGGCCGTCATTTCCTGGAGCAGTTTCTTCCTTCTGTAGTGGCCACAGCCTATCCCAATGCCGTTGTCATCGTTGCCGATAATGCCTCTACGGATGATTCCGTTGCCTTTCTGCGAAGCCATTATCCGCAGTTACGCATCATCCAAAACAGCAGTAATGAAGGATTTGCCCGGGGCTACAATACTGCGCTCAAACAGGTGGAAGCTGATTATTATGTTCTTCTCAACAGCGATGTGGAGGTTACACCCGGATGGGTAACTCCTGTTATCGAACTGATGGAAAGGGATGCCACGATCGGGGCCTGCCAGCCCAAACTCCTGTCATGGCACCATAAAAACCAGTTTGAATATGCCGGAGCCAGTGGGGGATGGCTTGATAACCTGGGCTATCCCTTTATGAGAGGCCGGATATTTGAGGTATGTGAAGAAGATCACGGGCAGTACAATACTGTTCAGCCCTGTTTCTGGGCCAGCGGCGCCGCCCTCTTTATCAGGGCCCAACTATACCGGCAACTGGGCGGACTTGATGAATTCTTTTTTGCGCATCAGGAAGAAATTGATCTCTGCTGGCGCCTGCAACTGGCCGGATATAAGGTTTATGTAAACCCGTCATCAGTGGCCTATCATGTTGGCGGGGGTACGTTGCCGAAAGGTAACAGCCGCAAAACTTTTCTGAATTTCAGGAATAACCTTATCATGCTTACCAAAAACTATCCCCTGCAGACGGCTGCCTGGAAAATTCCGCTACGGATAGGACTGGATGCTTTATCAGCCTGGCGGGGTTTATTCAGTGGCGATCGCGGGTATTTTGTAGCCGTTTTGCGGGCGCATTGGCACTATGCCGGCTGGCTGTTTTTTAAGAAGAGGTACTCTGTTTTTCCTGCCAGCCGCAAGGGGCAATTGCTGGGTTATTTCAGCGGTTCGGTGGCCTGGGCCTATTTTATCCGTAAGAAAACAAGGTTTTCAGAAATTGTGGGTAACAAATAATTTTTTTTACCCCGAAGCCCTTATTTTTGCAACGCAAACAACAAAAAAATGGAACAGGAAATCATTGACAACACGCATAAGGATTTTACCCATAACTGGGTGTCTTCCTCGCGTTTTATCTGGTATTGCCAGGTATTTCTGATCATTGCATTTGTACTGGGCGGTTGCTATAACCTTTATGAGCACCGGTATAAGGGTAAGCCATCCGTAAATGTGCCTGAAAACACATTATACAATCCGAAATACAAATAAAAATTTTGTTGTTATTATACAAGCCGTATTTTTGCAATCCGAAAAAACGGTAAGTTCTTTAAATGGTTTGAAAACACGGTTTTCAAATTGCAACTGCGGAAGTAGCTCATTTGGTAGAGCACGACCTTGCCAAGGTCGGGGTGGCCGGTTCGAGCCCGGTCTTCCGCTCAAAGATCCCGACACTCGTCGGGATTTTTTTTCACTAGTCGGTAATGCCCTGTTTACATCGGGGTTCGCAGCGATGAGAGGGAGGGTTGAAAAATGGAAGCTTAAACAATAGATATTTACTCGGGTGGTGGAACTGGTAGACACGCAGGACTTAAAATCCTGTTCTCAGTAATGAGAGTGTGGGTTCAACTCCCATCCCGAGTACTTAAGACCCCGGATAATCCGGGGTCTTTTCGTTTATGTTTTGCACCTATATTCTTTATTCGGCTGCTTACAACCAATATTATATTGGGCACTGTGAGGATATGGTGGCCCGATTGATACGCCATAACAGGGGAGCTGTGAAATCTACAAAAAAATACCGCCCATGGGAAGTAGTATATCTTGAGGAGTTTCCGACACGTTGTAAAGCATCAGAACGGGAGTCGCAAATAAAGCGGATGAAGAGCCGTATTTATATAGAAAACCTCATCAATAGTGGTGGATTCCGCAGCGGTGCTCAGACTGGCAGACAAGCCCCGATTTAAACCGGGGTTCTCAGTAATGAGAGTGTGGGTTCAACTCCCATCCCGGGTACTTAAGACCCCGGATATTCCGGGGGTCTTTTCGTTTATCTGTCTTCCCTATGTACTTCTCAAGTATTTTATATTCAATTGTTGCGGATAGTGTGGCATGAGTTAGTTCACTGCCCGCATGGCGCAGTCAGGCAGGGAATCTCCTTTGCCGCACGAAGCGAAGATGAAAAACTTCGGTTATTTAGTAAGAGTGTTCACCGGTGATAAAAAAAGCGGACAATTGTCCGCTTTTTTTATCAATAGTCGTTTGCCGGTTTCGGCTTTACTGTTTTTTTGTTGTTGTTTTCGGCCGGTGGTTTGGCGGCAGGGTTAGGCAGTTTATTATCTTTCTTCTCGTCCTGCTTCCGGGCTTTGTTATTACTGTCGGCCGGGTTGGTGGCAGGATCCTGCTGTACCATTATTCCCTGCCCGTTATCCTCGGGATTCGGGGGTACAATAAAATCATCGGCATCCCCATTACCCTGGTCGAGCGTGGTACTGTCGCCTTCGTGGAAGAAGCGGGCCATATTATTATCCGCATAGATCGGATCGTTAGCCAGTTCAGAAGGCTTTTCAAACTCTTTTATCTTACCATAGCCCAGTTTTTTATCGGCATATACCTTGCTCATAAACAGGCCCCATTTGGGAGCGCTCATTTCGGCACCGCCCTGGTTATTGGCATAGATGCGGATGAAGGGATCATCGCAACCCACCCAGGTACCGGCCATCAGTTCGGGCGTGTAACCAATAAACCATCCATCGGCATTGCTGTTGGTGGTACCGGTTTTACCTGCTTTCTGTACCGGTATATTATAGCCGTTCAATAATCTGGCCGTACCAAACTGGATTACCCCCTGCATCAGTTTTACCATGGTAAAAGCATCAGCCTCACTGATCACCTGCCTGGGTGTACTTGAAAATTCCTGCAAGAGGTTACCGCTTTTATCTTCGATACGGGAGATGATGATGGGTTCAATATTCAGGCCCTTGTTGGGGAACATGGTATAGCCCTGAAGCATTTCCAGCATGGGAATCTCGGCCGTACCAAGACCCAGTGAATAATAGGGCGGCATAGGACTCTTCACCCCGCAACTTTGGGCAAATTCAATGGTGCGCTTTACCCCGATCTGGCCGATCAGCCGCCAGGCCGCAATATTTTTGGAGTGAGCCAGGCAATAGGCCACGGTACCACCGCCGCCACTGATGGTTTTGCCACCCAGGGTAAGAGCGCCACCCGGGATCACGGTTTCCGGGGTATAACCAGCCTCTTCTACCGCCAGGGTATACACGAATGGTTTGAATGTAGAACCTACCTGGCGGCGGGTGGTTACGTGATCGAATTTGAACCATTTAAAATCGATACCGCCCACCCAGGCTTTTACTTCACCGGTTTTGGGGTCCATCGCAGCAAAGGAAGTTTGCAATAACTGCTTATGGTATTTGATGGAATCATAAGGGGTCATGATGGTGTCCTTTTCGTGCCGGGGATTGCTCCAGGAAAACACTTTCATCTTCACCGGCACATAGAAGGATTTCACGATATCCTCTTCTTTTATTTCATCCTCTTTCATATTCTTCCAGCGTTCGCTGTATTTGAAAGCGGCTTCGATAACGTTTTCGTGCCCCTTCCAGATCCGGGCACTGTTGTTCTTCATGATCCAGTCCAGTTTTTTCTGGATCACGGGCATATGCTGCTCCACTGATTCCTCGGCATATTGCTGCATGCGGGAATTGATAGTGGTGTAAATTTTTAATCCGTCACGGTAAAGATCATAGGGCTCACCGGTTTTGGGGTTGGTATGGGTTTTACACCACTCCCGCATTTTATCGGCCAATACGGTACGGAAATAGGGAGCTACACCCACATTCTCGTCAATCTTCCGGTAGTTAGTGATCAGGGGTTTGGCTTTCAGTTTTTCGGCTTCGGCATCTGTAAGAAAATGCTCTTTGCAAACCACCATCTGGTTGATAACGGTATTTCTTCTCTCCAGTGCGGCTTTGGGGTGGGAGATGGGGTTGTAAATAAAACCCTTGAGCATACCAATCAGCACGGCGGCTTCTTCCACCTTCAGGTCTTTGGGCTCTTTTTGAAAATAGGTACGGGAAGCATTGCGGATTCCATATACATTCCCCCAGGGAGCCCGGTTCAGGTAAAGGGTGATAATTTCTTCTTTGGTAAAATTTCTTTCCAGCTTAACCGCCACAATCCATTCTTTCAGCTTTTCGATACCTCTTTTGAAAATACTGGCATGGCCCTGGCCCAGCATCATTTTTGCCAGCTGCTGGGTGAGGGTGCTGCCGCCACCCTGGGTACCCAGCGTAAATACCACGCGGGCCAGGGCCTGGGCATCGATACCCGAATGATCGTAAAAGCGTTCATCTTCCGTGGCGATAAGGGCATTGATTACATTGGGTGAGATCTCATTGTATTTAACTTCGCTGCGGTTTTCGGCATAGTACTTACCCATCAGCACTCCGTCGCTGCTGTAAATCTCACTCGCCAGATCGGCTTCCGGGTTTTCCAGCTCTTCCACGGAGGGCATCTTGCCAAAGAGCCCGAAATTGGCACATAAAAGGAGCAGGATAAAGAAAAGCAGGCCGCCCAGGAAAACGCGCCAGAGAATTTTTACAGAACGTTTCATGCAGTGATTAGTTGTGTCGGTTATGCCACCGCCCTCAAACCGGGGCGGTCATGCAAAACTAGTAAATGGTTTTTTTGCCGGCAGGGTGGTTTTGTTAAAACCGGTTGGGATACTGTGTATTTAACAGGCTTTTATAAGCGCTAATGTTCTTCCCGGCTTTCAGCACATCCAGGTTAGCGGCTGTGATGATGAGGAAAGAATATTTATTGGCCGGTAACCAGGAAATCTCATTTTTTGCCTCCCGCCGGATCTTATCATAATACTGCAGGGCGGCATCGGCATTGGCAAAAGAACTGATCACCAGGATATTATGATCGGCATCCAGCGCCTCTTTGGCTATCTGGATCGGCTGGCCATAGAAGTTTTCACGGTTATAACGGTCGAGCGCATTCTTTGCTTCATTGGTATATACATTATCCACTTTCTCCAGGATCATGATCACGCTGTGAGGCGCTGCGGGGTTCAGTACGTACGAACCACTGCTGAGCGGGGGCGCCACTTTCACGGTATCTTTCAGCTTAACAGTGTCCTGTTTTTTCACAACGGTAACCGGTTGAGGTTTATCCGGAATGATGGTTACCACATTGTCGGTATCACGGGTTACCTGGAGGTTGGTAAGATAGGTTTCAATCTCCTTGCGCCGCTTCAGTACATCAATCATGGTGGCGGCTTTCTCTTTCAGCGGGGATCCCGGGTAACGGCTGCTCAGGGCCTGCAGGCCGGCAATCGCAGCACTATCGTTGCGCTGTTTCACATTGTAAAGGGCTTCAATGTAGAGCAGTTGCGGGGTCCAGTAATTTTCACCGTAAAGACTGTCGGCTTTCTTCTTCTCGGCCACTGCTTTTTCAAAATCACCTTCCAGGAAAAGCGTGTAAATGCTGTCGTAGATGGGGGTGGCGGCTCCGTTACGACTGTTATTATTCTGAACGGCGGGATTCAGTTTTTGCGCAGCGGCGCTGTTCGGAAATTTATTCTGCAACAGGTCTTTATAATAGGCGGCTTTTTCTTTGTTGCCCAGTTTGCTGTAGCAATAGTAGAGGCCCAGGTAGGGTTCGCCATCGGCCAGGCGTTGCGGGAAACGGCGCAGGTAATCCTCGTAGGTGGCTGCTGCCAGCTCATATTCTTCCAGTTCATTCTGGTAAAGTTTGGCCAGTTCCAGCAGGTTGCTGGCAAGCGTTTCATTGCTGGCAGCCAGTTTTTCGGGAGTCAGCGGCACATCCTTCATCAGGGCATCGTAGCTGATCTCCGGGTTATCGGCAGGATTCGCCGTATTGCCTTTATTACCCGATTTGTTGTCGGGCGTCTTTTTGCTATCCGGAGTGGGATTATTGGCGGCGTTATTAAATTCGATCGCTGAGCGGCGGCGCCAGTTATCAACATTTGCACGGTTGCCCCAGCGGCTTTTGAATTCATTAAAGCCTTTTGATTTTAATGCGGAATTATTGAAGTACCATTCTCCCTTGCTTTCATTTGTGGCAAAAAGGTCAACCGATTTTCCGGAACTGTTGCTGAAGGGATTATTGAAATCACCGCCGCCGGCAAGGCTGGCATCTTCTTTCAGGCCTTTCTCCTTGCGCAGTTTGCGTACCAGCGCTTTTACAAAAAGATCGCGGGCGGCAGGTTCCATGGCTGCAATCCGCTGCAGGCTGTCTTCTTTTTCAATGTTGGTGATGGCATCTGCAATTTTGGTGAGGGCGGCTTTACGTGTCTGGATCTGATCCAGGCGATCGGCCAGGGTGGTATCACTGGTTTGCAAACTGTCGTAGAGGGCTGCGGCGCTGCGGTATTCCTTGCGTTTGTAGGCAATATCCGCCATCTGCAGGAAGGCCTTGTTTTTATAGGTAAGATTATTCTCGTTGTATTTCAGGCTCTTTTTGAAAAAACCGAGCGCCTGGGTGGTATCCGGTTTTTTCAGGCTCAGTTGCCCCGCCGAATAATAAATCACATCGCGGAAGGTTTCATATTTATCGCGGTGCGCCATCTTCACCAGTTTGTCAATGGTTTTGTTGAGCTCTTTGGCATCGCTGCCATCACGCAGCATCTTGGCTTCGTTGAGGCGGGCATAGATATCCAGTAAGGGGCTCACGGTTTGTTTGGCCGCTTTGGTATAATATTCAGAAGCTTTATCATAGCGGCCGCTCATTTCGTAGAGCTGGGCCAGCAGAAATTTCCAACGGGATTTATCTTCTTTGTCATCTGCATTGCTCAGCCCTTTTTCCAGGTGTACAGCGGAACTGTCGTAAATACCCTGTTTATAAAACCAGTAGGCATTAACTTCTTCCAGGTCGTTGCGCAGACGTTTGGGCAGGTTGCGGTCCTGTTGCAGGGTATTGATCAGACCGGCGGCATCCCCGTATTCACCCTTTTCAATCCAGGTACGGATCAGCCAGATGATCGCATCATTCCTGCTGGGGGGCAGGGCCGTCATCTTCTGCAGGATATTTCTTTTTTCTTTGTTGGCAATGGAGATGGCGCTGCCAACGGCCGCAGAGGTGGTGCCTACAATGCGGTTGTCTTCCTCATGTTTTTTACGGGGGAAGAGGTTGTAGTTGATGAACTGAAAAGTCATCTCCGCAGAGTCCAGTTCCTGCCGGTAAAAGTAGGCCTTACCGATCAGCAGGTACATATTGTCGATCCAGTCGTTCCGAAGGTCGTGCAGCAGGATACCGGCCGTGCAGGTGGTAATCACCGAGTCGAGGTCATTTTTCTGGGCGCTGGTTCCTTTAAGATCATAGGGGTAGAAAGCAAGCAGGCGGGAGTAATCATCACGGTTACTCATCTTGGCCCTTTCCACCACCGCATTCACTTTATTGTTGGCGTTGAAATAGTAATTGAAATGGGTAACATTATTTTGCACCACGTTACGGTAAACCGTAAATTTCTTGTCGGCCATCTTTTCCGAGCCCAGTTTTCGGTTCTCGAACTGGGTGGGTTTCTTTATTTTTCCAAAGAGATCATATGTCCAGGTAGGTTGGGCAAGGGCACTGTTTGCAAATTGCAGGCAAACAAGGGTAAGAAGTGAAAAAACGAATATTCTTTTCTGCATAGCATGGCGGGCATTAAATCCCGGGCTAAATATCGGTTATTTTTGGTAATTATTGCGCCCGGGCCCGCCTAAATGGGGCCATTTAATCTTTTTTTAGGGTTACAACCTGCTATTGTGTTAATCCCTGAATTTCAGTGCCCAACCGCTCTTTTAAACCAGCCGAAATCTTGGTTATTCGGCTGCTTTTCTTAATTTTAAGCCCCAACGGGTAATTATGTTAAAATTAGATGCCAGTGGTACGCTCAAACGCCTTCGCAACCGGTACCGGCTGGTAGTGATGAATGAGGACACGTACGAGGAAGTGGTTAAGTTTAAACTGACCCGGATGAGTGTGTACGTGGTACTGAGCACCCTCTTTGTATTGCTGGTGGGGCTCACCGTGGCGCTGATTGTGTTTACGCCCCTGAAATACTATCTGCCCGGCGTGGGTTATGGGAATGCCAGGCAGATAAAGGAATTCAAACTCTTAAAAATCCGCACCGATTCCATCGAAGATGCCCTGAACAAAAAGCAGCGGTACCTGAACGATCTGCAGAAAGTGTTGCAGGGTAACCTGCCCAAACTGGATACCAATAAACTTGACCTGCCCAAGGCAGATGACAATACCGAATAACCAAACTGTAAAAATTGCCAACCTATGTTTAATGCTAAATCCAAAACCAATTTTGAGGAATCGGCGGCCAATGCCAGTACAATCATCGGCGCCGGCACCGTTATCTCCGGCGATATCGTAAGCAAGGGGGATATCCGGATAGACGGCACCCTGAAAGGTAACCTGGAAGCCCGTTCCAAAGTGCTGATTGGTCCGGAAGGATCCGTGGAAGGTGATATTGAAGGGCTGCAGGCTGATGTACTGGGTAAGGTAACCGGTACCATCAAGGTGAAAGAATTATTATTCCTCCGGGGTAAGGCTGTTTTGCAGGGTGATATATTTGCCGGAAAACTCCAGATTGAACCCACGGCCACTTTCAACGGGCAGTGCCATATGGGCGCCAATATTGTGGAACTGAACAGTGAGCGCCCGGCGGCGAATGCAGTAAATCAATAATCTTTGTTCATGAATGCTCGTTTTGGCGAAATAAGGCTTCTGCTGATAAGTTTTGCTGCCATTATGGTGCTGATAGTGCTGGGGGCTTTGTTTTACCATCGTGCCGGCATCAACTACTACGTGGTGGCAGGTGCCAACGGTGTGTTTTTGCTTTCGGGCCTGCTGGTATTCAACCTGCAGCGAAAAGCCCTGAACGATCCCAACCCCAATGAGTTTGTGCGGAGCGTGATGAAAGGTGTTATGCTGAAACTCTTTATCTGTATCGGGGCCGTTCTGGCCTATGTGCTGCTCAGCGGTAAAAACGTGAACCGGCCTGCACTGATAATCTCCATGGGTATCTACCTGGTATACCTGCTCACCGAAGTAATGTCCATCTCTAAAATGAATAAGGGTAAGCAAAATGGCTAAGCAGGAGGCGCCACTGGCGGCCTTGCAGGCCTACCTGCCGGAAGGGAGTTTTGAAGCCGTATCGGCCTACCTGCAGCAGCACCATGTTCATCTTACCATCACCCGGAAACGCCAGTCCCTGCTGGGTGATTACCGTCATGCCGTAAATGAAAAAACACACCGTATCAGTGTTAACGGTAACCTGAATAAATATGCCTTCCTGATAACATTGCTGCACGAGCTGGCCCATTTGTTCACCTTCGAAAAATTCGGCCGCCGGGTACAGGCCCATGGCAGCGAATGGAAGCACGAATTCAGCCAGGTGCTGTCCCAGTTTCTGCTCAGGGATATTTTTCCGCCGGATATCAGGAAAGTGCTTTTGCAGAGCCTCGGCAATCCCGCTGCCAGCAGCTGTGCGGATGAGAAGCTCCTGCGGGTATTGCATCGCTATGATGAACGCCGCGAAGGCATGCACCTGGTTGAACAATTGCCCGAGGGGGCGCTGTTTGCCATCGAGGGCGGCCGCATCTTCCGCAAAGGTGAGCGGGTGCGTAAACGGTATAAATGTATTGAAGTGAGTACGGGAAAACTCTACCTGTTCAGCCCGGTGTACGAGGTAAGGGTGGCCGAAAACAGGTAATACCTCAAAAATCAAAATCCGGTACCAGCACAGCGGTATACTGCCTGCCGCTTTTCTTGCGCATTCCCTATTTGCTGTTCCCTTCTTCCCATCGGTTCAGCAGGGCTTCATCGGCGCTCAGCTTGCCCAGCACTTTATACCGGCTCTGCCTGAGCACCCAGCTCATGGATGCATTTTCCTGCTGAACATTGCGGGTACCCACAAAGGTGGAATGGATGAAGCGGACAGTATTTCCATCATTGTAAATAAAACCCGTGTGATTGTCGAGTCCCACAATGTACAAACCATAGCCGCCCTGTTTAACAGCCGCAATAAATTCTTCAAGAGGTACATTACTGAACCGGGTAATGCATTTCCTGTTTATCAAACCTCTGATCATATCTTCCGAGGCACATTGGGCCAGCCTGGCGCGGGCCAGGGGCAAACCGGCATCCCGTAAAACGGTGGTTACAAAATAACCACAGGCGATGCTGCCCTGTTGCGGTTTTTCGCTGGTTCCGTTAAAACTCCAGGGGGTACCTGTCCAGGCCGGCAGAATATATTTTGTAATGATACCGGTAAACATTCTTTCCTTTTGCGCAAGGGTCATCTTACTCCATAAGGGGCGCAGTTCCCTGCGGTGCCGGTTCGCCAGTTCCTTGCAGGAATCATAATTGACGGGGCTGACGGCAACGGTTGGTGGCATCGTTGTTTTTGTGCCGGCGGCAGGAACAGGATGCGGGTGTTTGCAGGCTGCGACCAGCAGGGCGGAAAGGAGGAGTAAATAAAATTTCATGGAGAATACAACTGATAATCAGATGCAGGGGATAAGAAAATCCATAAGAGAAAAAGGATTGACGGGGGAATTTGGCGAAACGGAAAAGCAGAGGATTACTAACTCATTGCTCAATGCCAAAACTTATAACGCATAACTCGCAACTATTACCGCTCTTCCAGTTCCCTGATCATCCAGATATCACAGCCACCGTGCCCGCTGTTACCCTGGGCAGCGGAGAGGTAGGTGAAGCCGGCTTTTTCGTACATCGGTACGGCAATCGTCAGTTCGGGCATGGTTTCGAGGTATACCCGCTTATAGCCCATGCCAGCTGCTGCCTCAAGGCATTTATCCAGCAGGTGCCTGCCGAGGCCAATCCCGCGGGCGGAGGCAGCGAGGTAGAGTTTTACCAGTTCGCAGGTGCCTTCCGGCAGATTGGCGGTGGGAAAGATACCGGCTCCGCCAACGATTTGCCCGTTCATCTCGGCTACAAAATAAACACAGCCCGCCACCCGGAAGCTTTCAAAGAGGTGATCGGTGCTTTCATCAAAATAAACCGTTCCGGGCTTATTGGCCCCGAATTCTTCCAGGGTGCGGCGTATGATCTGCGCCAGGGCTTTATTATCGGAAGGCTGAATGGTTCGAACCAGGATATTTTCGGTCATAAAAAAACTTAATGCCGCTTTCCGGTGTATGTAGGGGCAGCAAATCAACGACAAGTTAGAAAAAAACGAGTACTTTCGATGACCATTAAACCTGGCCCAACCGTGTCGCCTGCCATTAAATACAGTGAGGATGAATTGGTGCAGCTCCTGAAAAACCAGGACCGGCAGGCATTTTCCTATCTCTACGATAATTATGCGGCCGCGCTGAACGGGGTTATCCTGCGTATGGTGGAAGACCGCGAACTGGCTGCCGATATCCTGCAGGAGGCCTTCGTTAAAATATGGAATAATTTTATGGCCTACGATTCCGGGAAGGGACGCCTGTTCACCTGGATGCTCAATATCACCCGTAACCTCACCATTGATACGCTCCGCAGCAAGGGCTATAAAAAGCAAACCAAAATCTCGGGAGATGAAAATTCCGTAAGTAATTTTGCCGGTGATACCAGCGGCGCCGCTAAATTTGATGCTATGGGATTGCGGAACCAGCTCGCCGGCCTGAAGCCCGAACAACGCACAGTACTGGAAATGGCGTACTTTGGCGGCTATACCCAGGAGGAGATAGCCAGGGTGCTGGAAATTCCGTTGGGTACCGTCAAGACAAGGGTGCGGGCGGCTATTTTGGAACTCAGAAAAATATTACAATCATAAATTGACAGCACAGGATATCATATCGTCCGGTTTACTCGAGTTGTACACAATGGGGATGGCTTCGCCCGAAGAAATACAACAGGTGGAAGCAGCCGCCCGGCTATACCCCGAAGTGGCAGCCGAAATAAGTGCTATACAGGGTGCTGTGGAGAACTATGCACTGGCGCATGCGGTGGCACCCGACAATGCGGTTAAGGAAAAGCTGATGAATCGTATTGGCGGCAATGAGACAGTGGCTGCCCCGGCCCCGGTGGTGAAAATGTATCCTGCCAGCAATACCTGGAAATACGCTGCAGCGGCCAGTATTATCCTCCTGGTTGGAAGTGTGGTGCTTAATTTCAGTCTTTACAAAAAATATAATACTGCCGGCAAAGAGCTGGCATCTGTTCGCACCGAGTTACAGCAGCAGAAAGAACTGGCCAGCGCCATGCACAACGATATGGGCATCATGTCGGATAAAAATGCCATGCCGGTATCGCTGAAAGCCATGCCGGATGTAACGGATGGTGCGGCCCGTGTGTATTGGATGCAGAATAACGGCGATGTTTATATTGATGCTTCATTCATGCCCAAGGCGCCCGACGGAATGCAATACCAGCTATGGGGTATTGTGGATGGCAAGCCGGTCAGCGGCGGTATGATTCCCCTGAACAACGGCACCACGCTTCATTTGCATAAGATGAAAAGCTTTGGCAAGGTGCAGGCTTTTGCCATTTCGCTTGAAAAGGCCGGCCCCGAAAAACCCGTTCCTTCGAAGGTAATGGTAATGGGCACTATCTAGCCCTGGTCAGCCTCTCAACTCCTTCTCTCCAAAATTTTTCTTTTGCCCCCAATCCAACCCTCCTGTCACTCCGTATCTGTTCATAAACATGCAAACCAAAAAAATAATTTTATGAAACAGATCAAACAATTCTGCCTTGTGGCAATGGCTGCTTTTATCGGAACCACTTCATCTGCCCAGATGAGTGATAATATGGACAACGGGATGGTTAAAACCGTTGAAGTGGGTGGTGCCCCGATGTATCCCACCAAAAACATTATTGAAAATGCGGTGAACAGTAAAGACCATACAACCCTGGTAGCGGCTGTAAAAGCTGCCGGACTGGTGGAAACATTACAGGGCGCCGGTCCGTTTACTGTATTTGCCCCCACCAACAGCGCATTCAGTATGTTGCCGGCCGGAACGGTAGACAACCTGCTGAAACCCGAAAACAAAGCCATGCTCACCGGCATCCTCACGTATCATGTGGTGGCGGGGCGTCTCAATGCAAGTGATCTTGCCGCAAAAATTAAAGCCGGTAAGGGAAGCGCTGAGCTCAGCACTGTAGCCGGCGGAAAATTATGGGTGATGATGAAAGGAAAAAATATTGTGCTGAAAGATGAGAAAGGTGGTATGGCCATGGTAACCATCAAAGATGTGAACCAGCGTAACGGCGTGATCCATGTCATTGATCATGTACTGCTGCCCGGTCAATAAGCGATCAGTAAAATTGAAAATCCCGCCGGTTTGCCAGCGGGATTTTTTTATAAAATGTGACCCTTATCGGAAAGCAGTGAATAGATAGCCGTATCCAGGAAACGGCCACGGAAAAAATAATCTTCCTTAAAATAGCCCTCCCGCACAAACCCGTTTTTTTCGAGCAGGGCGCCGGAGGCTTCATTTGCCGGGTTGATATGCGCTTCAATGCTGTGGAGGTGCATGCTGTCAAATCCGAAACGGATTACAGCGCCCAGGGCCTCGTGCATCAGGCCTTTGCGCCAATGTGTCCGCTGCAGCATATAACCAATCTCGGCCCGGTAATGCTGGTGAAGGATCTGCCAGTAGCCGATGGTGCCGATTAAAGTACCGGGCATTTCCGGGTAACAAATGCCCCAGGTGATCGACGCCCCTTTTTCGATACCCTCATTGATCAGTCCAATCAGCGATTCTATTTCCGAAATATCTTTTGGCCGCTCCCGGTCGATATACGCCATCACATCTTCGTCTGTACGAAACTGAAAAAGGTTGCTGGCATCGGAGATACCAATACGGCGCAGGAGGAGCCGCTCTGTTTTAATTTCCGGAAATGGTTGAAACTGAAGCTGTAGCATGAAGGGGGTTTGTTAACACGAAGGTAAAGATATAACAGGCAGTTGCACAGCGATGAAAAAGATATACATTAGCAAAAAAATACCATTAATGGAACTGAAAGAAATTTTTGAACAGGCGGTGAAAGAGAGCAAGCTCCTGCCCGAAAAACCCAGCAACGATACCCTGCTGCAACTGTATGCTTTATATAAACAATCCACCGAAGGGGATGTAAGTGATGAGCCGCCTTCGAATCCTTTTGACTTTGTGGCCAAAGCCAAATACGAGGCCTGGGCAGCGGTTAAGGGGATGGCTTCCGAAAAAGCCATGAGTGACTATGTGGAGCTGGTGAATAAATTAAAAGGATAGAATATTTTTCTGATAAAGAAAATGCCGGCCCAGGGGCCGGCATTTTTATTTGGTAAGTACAATGCGTTTATTGAATCAGGGCGATATTGCCTTTGAATGTGAGAATACTGCTGTTATCACAAACCACTTCCACGGTATAAACAAATACATCTGCATTCAGGCGCTGACCATAATAACGGCCATCCCATCCTGCATTGGGATCGTTGGGCATACAATCGTTTTTCTCAAACACAACCTGCCCCCAGCGGTTAAACACCCTGAATGACCGGATGCTGAATACACCTGTACCACGGGGGTAGAACACGTCATTTACGCCATCGCCATTGGGCGAAAACGTATTGGGAATAAATACATTGGCCCCGTCACAAATGACGTGTACCGTAACAATATCCCTGCTTTTACAGCCACCTTCGTTGCGGGCTTCTACAGTATATTGCGTGGTAGCCATGGGCTTCACCACCACACCCGGGAAAGTACTGCTGACGATACCCAGTGTGGGTGTCCACAAAACATTGTTTACATCTGCCGAAACCTTTGGCATCAGGGTGATGGAATGCCCGGCATTCACCGTTTTATCTTCCCCGGCTTCCACGGTTGGGATCGGATAAACTTTTACGGTAATAAAAGCGGTATCCCTGAAACAACCCACATCATCAGTACCGATTACGCGGTAGGTGGTGGTGGCGGGCGGACTGGCTAACGGTGTGGCCGAAACGGGATTACTCAGTGAGGCAGCAGGGCTCCAGGCATAGGTATTGGCTCCGCGGGCATATAGTCTAACGGATCCGCCCTTGCATAAGGTATCCCCCTTACTGTTATCCATCACAAATCGCTGTTTCACCCTTACCGTTACCGAATCGGTATTGCTGCAACCCTGTGCAGTGGTACCTGTTACGGAATACCTGGTGAGCGAATCCGGGCTGGCAACAGGGTTCGCACAGTTGTTGCAGCTCAGCCCGGTTGGCGGGCTCCAGGTATAGGTGGCCGCCCCCGTAGCATGCAGGGTGGTGCCACTCCCGCGGCAAACCATCGTATCCAGTCCGGCATCAATAGTGGGCACCAGGTAGGCATCCACTGTTTTGTTAACCGTGTCGCGGCATCCGGAGCTGTTAACAACAATCAGTTGAATATTGTAGGTGCCGGCCGTTGTATACAGTTGGGCCGGCGGATTTTGCAGTGAAGAAGTATTGCCATTGCCTAAATTCCAGTTCCAGCTGAGGGCGGACGTATCCGGTACCGTGAGGGAACCATTGAAATTCACTGTCAGCGGGGCACAGCCATTGGGGGTTTGCCCGATGGAGGCCTGCGGGATAGCAACAATTTTCACGGGAACGGCGGCGGTCATGGTATCCTTGCAACCCGCCTGCGTGGTAACAATGAGTTGCGGGGTAAAGAGGCCGGTTGTATTATAGAGGTGCGTGGGACTTTGTGTGGCAGATGTATTACCATCGCCAAAATCCCAGGCATAACTGGTTATGGGATCATTGCCGGCAGAGGCATCGGTGAAGGCCACTGCACCGGAATTACATAAGGTGGGACTGCTGAAGGTGAATCTGGCATCCACTCCCCGCACATGAATGGTATCGGTACCGGCAACCGGCACCTGGCAGCCATTGGTATCTACCAGTATCATCTTGGGCAGGTAATCGCCCAGTAATGTATAGGTATAGGTCAGGGCAGAATCGGTGCTGTTAACTACATTTCCATCATTGAAATCCCATACAAAGGATAAGCGATCCTGTGTGGATGCGGTGAAATTGATACTAAGCGGTTTGCAGCCTGTCACCGGTCCGTAACTGAAATTGCCCTGTGGTCCGCGGATGATAATGGTTTTTACAATGCTGTCGGTACAACCACCCGGACTGGTGATATACAATTTAGGATGGTAAATACCGGCTGTGGTATAGAAGTGTGATGGGTTGGGCGTTTGGGTGGAGGTGCCGTCACCAAAATCCCATGCCTCCGAATCGTAGTTCAGCGATGTGTTACTGAAGTTTACAAACAGGGGCGGGCAGGTGGTGACAGAATCACTCATGGCAAAATCAGCATGCGGCGATCCGATCAGCACATAGTTGGGCCGGTTCATGGTATCCTTGCAACCGTAGGTATCGGTGATAATCAGGTTGATGGTATATAATCCGTCGGCCGTATAACTATGGGTGGGGTTCTGGGTTATACTTGTCTGGCCATCACCAAAATCCCATTCATAGGTCATAGCTGTATAGGCCACAGAAGCATCTGTAAAGCTGATGGTTTTTGTAGGGCAGGAGAGGGTATCAAGTGTGGAGAAGCCGGCTTTGGGATCCGAGATCAGCACCCCGGCCGCTAAGAAAAATGAATCCACGCAACCCTTGCTGTCGATCACTTTCAGGTTGGGAAAAAAAGCACCCGAATATGTGTACGTGTGATTAAATACGGGTGTATGCAGCGTATCGATGGTGCCATCATAATAATCAATGATCCAGGTTTGAATCGGGTGAACACCATCGGATACAGAAAGATCTGCATAAGAAACATTATACCCTGCACAGATACCACCGGTATACTGGAATTTGGCCGTGGGGCCGTCCACTTCAATATAAAGGGGTTTGGTAAGGGTATCACTGCAATTGATCACATCTTTTACAATCAGCCGCACATTATAATGCCCGGCCTGGGTGTAGGTATGCACCGGGTGCTGGCCCGTGCCGGTACTGCCGTCTCCGAAATCCCATTCGTAGCTGGCAATATGTGCCGCAATACTATTGATGGCAGAGAAGGTAACCGGTGTTTTTTTGCAAATCACAGAATCGGAAACGGTGAAATCAGCTTTTTCAATCATCACCCGCACCACGGCATCTCTTGTATACTGGCATCCCGTGGTATAGTTTTTCACCAGCAGGCTCACGGCATAGGTGCCGGTATCCGCATAGGTATGAAGGGGGTTCTGAACGGTGGATGTGTTGCCATCGCCAAATGTCCAGTTCCATTCATCGGCCCCGATCGACTGATCGTGAAAGGTCTGTATCCGCGGATCGGTACAACTGAAGGTATTTGTGAAATTCGCAATCGGGGGATTGATGTGAATATAATCTGTAAAAATGATCGTGTCTTTACAGCCATGATTCCATACCACGAGGCGAACCGTAAAATAACCCGTGTCTTCATACATATGGTTGGGATTCTGCTCGGTGGAAGTGGCGCCATCTCCAAAATTCCATAGCCATTGGGTTATATTCCCGGTGGATAAATCAGTGAAGCCAACCTGCGTATGCGCACAGGCATCACGGGGCGTGGCGGTGAAATTGGCGCTGGGCCGCGTGCTGGCGATGATACCATCCACTACGGTGGCGGTATCGGTACAGCCCCCCTGTGTGGTAATCACCAGGCGGATGGTATAGGAGCCGGCCGGGAAAGTATGGGTAGGACTTGCCTGCGTGGAGGTATTGCCATCGCCAAAATCCCATTCATAACCGGTTATGGGTACCACCGAATTCACCGTGGAAGTAAATTGCCAGGTCAGCGGGGCACAATAACTTTGCGGCAGGTTGTCGATGGTTACCTGGGGCGGTTGTATTTTGATATAACTGATTCGTTTAAGTGTATCGGAGCAGCCAGTAAAATTGGTGGTGATAAGGGTTACTGTAAACAACCCGCTGCTGGTATACGTATGTGTTGGGGAGGCCTGTGTGGATGTGTTGCCATCACCAAAATCCCATTGATAGCTGTAACCCGGCAGCAGGGAGCCGTTCATAAAATTAACTGTCAGCGGCGGCCGGCAGGCGGCCGTGTCAATGGCATTGAAGGCGCTGGTTGGCTTGGGCAGCACGTTTACACTATGGTAAGCCGTATCGGTGCAGGAGCCAAAATTGGCAATGAGCCGTACAACATAGTTGCCGGGATTGCTGTACTGTTTTACAGGACTGGCAGCGGTGGATGTGGTACCATCGCCAAAGTCCCAGGCCGATGAAACCGGTGTGGGTGAAGAGGTATTGGTGAAACTGATGCTGTTATTTACGCATACCGACGGGGCATTGGTAAATTCGGCATTTACCGTTCCGATGATGATGCTGTTGGCCCTGGTAAGGGTATCCCGGCATCCGTTGTTATTGATAACGATCAGCCGCACGGTGTAGGTGCCTGCGTTTGTGTAGGTATGACTGGGATTGATAAGGGTGGATGTGCCACCATCACCAAAGGTCCACTGATACGATAATGTTCCCGACCCTGTGGAAGTATTGGTGAAACTGATAGTAGTGGGCGGCGTACAGGTATTGGGTGTTGAATTCGTGAATCCGGCATGTACGCCCGTGTTGATGTGCACATAAGCCGGCTTGGTTAATACAGAAGCACAGCCGGCCGCATTGGTAACCCGCAGTGATACATTGTAGTTGCCCGATGCATTGTAAGTATGGGCAGGATGCTGAACCGTGCTTGAATTACCATCACCAAAATCCCATAGCCATTGCGGGGTACCGCTGCTGCCGGGATTACTTTGATCGGTGAACTGAACCGGTAAGGGGTAACAGCCGGTTAAAGGACTGCCAGTGAAGCCAATCACCGGCAAGGCATTTACGGTGATATAGTTGGTGCGGGTAAGTGTATCCGAATTGCCTGAGGCATTGAAAACGATCAGTTGAACAGTATACTGCCCCGGGTTGAAATAGGTTACAGAAGGATTTCGCAGGAATGAAATGGTTCCGTTTCCCAGGTCCCATTTCCATTGGGTGGGATTACCGGTAGACAGGTCGGTGAAGTTGACAACAAGAGGTACGCAACCAGAAAGCGGATTCCCGGAGAAATTAGCAGCCAGTTGAGCTTTTGCTGAAACACCACTAAGGATAAATAGTAGAGTTATAATTCGGGTTTTGACCGCAAGGCGGGCAGTCATCGGGATTGGCTTTAGTTTTTTAAAGAATTGTTGGATAGCGTAGCGTATGCTACTTCTTTTTAATAACTCAAAAACAGGGAAAAAATTGTGGGGCAGGGCAAAATTAATCGTAGAAATCCCATAGGGATAGCCCGATGTGGATGAATGCTTACAAAATGGGTCGGAATTCTGCCAAAATATTGAAAAACAGTTATTTATAAACCCATGAAGCGATGCAGCTTGCCAAGGATATAGTCGGTAAAATACCGACTGTTCAGCTCTTCACCGGTTGCCTGACGGCATAATTCCAGGGAGTTGTAGCGCCGGCCATTGGCATGGATCTCCCGCCGAAGCCAGTTCAGCAGAACCGAATTGTTGCCGGCAGCCAGTTCGGATTCCAGTTGGGGATGGCTTTTTTGAGCGGCATGATAAAACTGGGCGGCATACAAACTGCCCAGACTGTAGGTGGCAAAATAGCCAAAACTGCCATGGCTCCAGTGCACATCCTGTAAACAGCCGCGGCGGTCATCCGGAACTTCAATACCCAGGTACTTGCGGTAAAGATCGTTCCAGTAAAAAGGAATATCCCGGGCAGACAGGCTGCCTTCGATCAGATGTTTTTCAATTTCACAGCGGATCAGCACATGAAAATGGTAGGTCACTTCATCCGCCTCTGTGCGGATGAGCGAGGGTTCCACTTTATTGATGGCCGCCATGAATTTTTCGACGGACACGGTGGCAAACTGCTCCGGGAAATACTTCACTAAAAGCGGGAAATTTTTTTGCCAGAAGGGCCAGTGGCGGCCCACACAGTTTTCCCAGATCCGGCTCTGGCTCTCGTGTATGCTTACACTGCAGTATTCGCCCAGCGGCAGCCCGTACTGACTGGCCGGGAGGCCCTGTTCATAAAGGGCATGGCCGCCTTCGTGAAGACAGCTCCAGGTCATATTGCCGAAATCATTTTCATCGATGCGGGTGGTGATGCGCACATCACAGCTGTTGAAATTGGTGGTGAAAGGATGTTCACTGATATCCTGGCGACCGGCTTCCCAGTCGAAACCAATGGCGCTGAGCAGCTCCACGCCAACATCCCATTGTGGCTGTTTGCCAAAATGCTGTTTCAAAAAACTGTTATCAACGGGCGCATGATTGTTCACTTTTTCCAGGATCAGCTGCAATTGCGGAACCAGGCCTGCAAAAAAATCATCCACTTTGGCCATGGTAAGTCCTTTGTCGTAATCATTCAGCAGCGCATCATAAGGGTGTTCATCAAAACCCAGAAAATGGGCTTCCTGTTTTTTCAGTTGCACCAGTTCGGCGAGCGGGGCGGCAAAAACACCGAAATCATTTTCCCGCCGGGCCTGTATCCAGGCATGAAAACTTTTGTTGACGGCCTCGCTCATGCGGCGCACAAAATCGCTGCTCAGTTTTTTGTTCTTGTTGTAATCCTCCAGGCTCAGGGCTATATTGGTTTGCTGTGTGGTATCCAGCCCCTCCGCATCATGGAGTTGCTGCAAAAGCTCTCCCGTGGCGGGTTCGGTGAAGAGGGCATGTGCCATCTCACTGAGGGTGGCCAGCTGCTGCCCCCTGAAACCGGCCCCCCGGGGCGGGAGATAGGTTTCCTGGTCCCACTGCAATACCGCCGACGCATATTTTACGTCGGCAATTTTTTGCATCTTTGTTTGGTACTGTTCATAAAGTGCAGCTGCGTTCATTGTATAAATTTACCAGATGAAGATACAGGATATTAGCGCTTTCCTTGAAAGTATAGCGCCGCTTTCTTTACAGGAATCTTACGATAATGCCGGTTTGCTTACCGGTGCCCCGGGATGGGATTGCACCGGTATCATTACCTGCCTGGATGCCACCGAAGAAGTAATCCTGGAAGCGGTGGCCCGGAAATGCAACCTGGTGGTGGCGCATCATCCCATCATTTTCGGGGGCCTGAAAAAACTGAACGGTAAAAATTATGTGGAACGGGCGGTTATTGCTGCTATCAAAAATGATATTGCCATTTATGCCATCCATACCAACCTCGATAATGTACCGGATGGGGTGAATGCGGCAATTGCTGATAAACTGGCACTGGAAAACCGGCAGGTTCTTTCACCCAAAAAAGGCTTGTTGAAGAAACTGTATACCTATGTACCAACCGCTTCGCTCGACAAAGTAAGGGATGCCATATTTGCGGCCGGCGGCGGGCAGATCGGCAATTATTCCGAATGCAGTTTTAATACCCCCGGCGACGGCACGTTTAAGGGCGGCGAGGGCACTGATCCCTTTGTGGGCAGGCCCGGTGAACGCCATACCGAGGCCGAGCGCAAGCTGGAGGTTATTTTTGAGGCCTGGAAAGAGAAATCCGTGCTGAATGCCCTCATAAAATCGCATCCCTACGAGGAGGTGGCTTATGAGATCATCAGTTTGGATAACAGCTACCAGCAAACCGGGAGCGGGCTCCTGGGCCAGCTGGCAACGGCTGTTACGGAGGAGGAGGCCCTGGCCCGTATCAAGCAGGCTTTTGGGTTGCAGGTGGTACGCCATACCCCTTTTACGGGCAGAAAAGTGCAGAAAATTGCGGTTTGCGGTGGGGCCGGCAGCTTCCTGATAGGAGCGGCGGTGGGGGCCGGAGCCGATCTCTACCTTACGGCCGATATCAAATACCACGAGTTTTTTGATGCCAACGGGCGGCTGCTGGTTGCGGATATCGGGCACTTTGAAAGCGAACAATTCACGATAGACCTGCTGTTTGACCGATTAAGCGAAAAATTCCCTAACTTTGCCGTCCTCAAAACGGGGGTGAAAACCAATCCCGTGCACTATTTTTGAGAAAATGGGCTGAATAGCGGTGTGCGGTACAAGGGAGTGACACAACGATGCCGGGGAAAGCACTGAGGCTGGTAAGCAAAAAATTAAAACATAATATATGTCCGCAGTAAAAGACTTCTCTGTTGAAGAAAAATTACGTTCGCTGGTTTTGTTGCAGAAAATCGACTGCAAGCTGGATGAGATCCAGATTCTGAAGGGTGAGTTGCCGATGGAGGTAAAAGACCTGGAAGACGAGATTGAAGGCTTGCATGCCCGTCAGACCCGTATCGAAGAAGAGATCAATGGTATCCAGGAGTTCATTGAGCAGAAGAAAGAAGCGATTAAGGAAGCGGAAGCCCTGATCAAAAAATATGAGAAGCAGAGTGAGAATGTGAAGAACAACCGTGAGTTTGAAGCGATCAATAAAGAAATTGAAATGCAAACCCTTGAAGTAAAGCTTTGCGAAAAGCATATCAAGGATGCTACCGAAGAGATCGCCGAAAAAGCCCGGCAACTGGAAGGCGCCAAAAAAGCGATTGCCAATAAAGAAGGCAACCTGGCCGCCAAAAAAGGGGAACTGGAAAAAATCATAGTAGATACCGAAAAAGAAGAAAAGCAATACAATAAAGAAGCGGAAGCTGCCCGTAAAGGGGCTGATGAGCGCCTGCTGACCAGCTACGACCGCATCCGCAAAAACTACCGTAACGGACTGGCCGTGGTTCCCGTGGAAAGGGATAGCTGTGGTGGTTGTTTCCATGCCATTCCCCCGCAACGCCAGAGTGAAATCAAACTCCGCAAAAAAGTGATGGTTTGCGAAAACTGCGGAAGGATACTGGTGGATTCGGATCTGAATGATTCGGTGGAAGTGAAATAAGGAACGTTTTAACTTAATGATAAGAAAAGCCTGCTGCGAAGTGGGCTTTTTTTTGAGCCGGAAACGGGGAATAAGAAATGCAGAACCCTCCACCCGTAACCCTCTGCTATTCGCCTACTTTTTATTAATTTGCCCTTCGCATGCTGCAGCAATTACACATACAGAATTATGCAATTATTGATGAGCTGACGATCCGTTTTTCGGCTTCGCTGAATATTATTACGGGCGAAACCGGCGCGGGTAAAAGTATCCTGATGGGGGCGCTGGGACTGATACTGGGCGAAAGGGCCGACAGCGGCGTGTTACAGCAGAAGGATAAGAAATGCGTGGTGGAAGGCTGGTTCGCCGCGGCAGGGCGCCGGGATGTAAAACAGTTCCTGCTGCAGAACGACCTGGATGCCGATGAGGAGCTCTGCGTACGCCGTGAAATTGCTGCCAGCGGTAAATCCAGGGCCTTTATCAATGATACCCCTGTAAGTTTGGGTCAACTGAAATCGCTGAGCGGTTTATTGGTGGATCTGCACCAGCAATTTGATACCCTGGAGCTGGGCTCGGCCGGGTTTCAGCAGGAAGTGCTGGATGCAGTGGCGGGCAACGGGAAATTACTGCAGGAGTATGCGGTCAGTTTTCTGCAATACAAAAAATTAAAACAGGAGCTGGCGCTTTTGCAGGAGCAGCAGGCAAAAGCTAATGCGGCTCAGGATTATAACCGCTTTCTCTTTGAAGAACTGAATGAAGCGGGGCTGAAGGAAAATGAACTGGAGGAACTGGATGCCGAACTGAAACTGCTGAGCAATGCCGAGGGCGTAAAGCAGCAGCTGGATATGATTGGCTATGAACTGAAAGAAAGTGAACAACCCCTGGTACAGCAGCTGAAGATGCTGGTGAATAAGCTGCAGGGCCTGCAGGATTATCATACCGGGATCCCGGTGCTGCGTGAGCGTTTACAAAGCGCCCAGGTTGAAATAAATGATATTGCCGCTGAACTGGAGCATATCAATAACGGCATACAATACAGTGCTGAGCGTCTGCAATGGGTGAACGACCGCATTGCCCTGGGATACAAACTGCAGAAGAAACACACTGTTACCGGTACGGCCGCCCTGCTGGAGATACAGGAGCAGCTGCAACAGCAACTGGAAGCGGTTTTCAATATCAGCGAAACAATAGCTGCCAAAGAAAAACTGGCAGATAGCCTGATGCAGGAATGCCGGGAAAAAGCCGGCCGCCTTTCGGCCAGCCGCAAAAAAGCGCTGGTGCCCTTTACCAAAAAGGTGAACGGATTACTGACGCAGGTGGGCATGCCCAATGCCCGTTTCCTGGTGGAATCCCTTGCAACAGATCAATTGACGGAAACCGGGCAGGATACCATTGAATTTTTATTCAATGCCAACCTCCCGGCCGGACAGGACGCCAACCGCGAAAAATTTGAGCCGCTGAAAAAAGTGGCCAGCGGCGGCGAACTCAGCCGGCTGATGTTATGTATCAAATCGCTGGTGGCCAAAGAGCTGCAATTACCCACCCTGATATTTGATGAGATTGATACCGGCATCAGTGGAGAAGCCGCCCGCCAGGTTGGCACCATCATGAAGGATTTTGCCAAAGGGCATCAGTTGATTGCCATCACCCATCAGCCGCAGATAGCCGCCCGGGCCGATGCCCATTATTTTGTGTATAAATCAATCGTGAACGACCGGATTGTTACGGCGGTACGTTTACTGAACACCGAAGAACGCATTACCACCATTGCACAGATGCTGAGTGGCGAAAAGCCCACTGCTGCTGCATTGCAGAACGCCCGGGAAATGGTGGGCAATTAAGCAGGCTTATGTTATTCAAGAAATTACTTTTACTGCTGCTGATGCTGCTCACGGTATGGGCTGGGTATTTATTATACCTTTTTTTTAAGAAGAAGATAGATGCGTACCGGTCGTTTGCCCATTTTTTACTGCTGGTACTTGCCTGCCTGGCGAGCCTGTTTTTACTGGTGTTTTTGTTTAGCTGGTTAATAATTTATTTCAGGGGCTTTTTCTTTCAATAAGATCATTAATTTTACTTTACAATAAATCAACTGTTATGTCGCACAATCTCCTCAAAGGGAAAAAAGGAATCATTTTTGGAGCGCTGGATGAACGCTCGATCGCTTGGCGTACGGCCCTGGCCTGTTACGAAGAGGGAGCTTCCCTGTTGCTTACCAATGCACCGGTCGCCATGCGGATGGGAGAGATCAATAAACTGGCAGAGGCGGTGAAGGCTCCGGTGGTTCCCTGTGATGTAAGCAGCAACGAAGATGTGGAAAACCTGCTGAAGCAGGCGATGGAGCATTTCGGCGGTCCGGTTGATTTCATCCTTCACTCTATCGGGATGAGTTTGAATGTTCGCAAGGGAAAACATTATACCGAGCTCGATTACGGATTCAATGTAAAATCACTGGATATTTCGGCCACGAGTTTGCACCGGGTGCTGGCTACTGCCCTGAAGCTGGATGCCATTGCCGAATGGGGGAGTGTGGTGGCTTTATCGTATATCGCGGCGCAACGGGTATTCCCCGATTATAACGAGATGGCGGATGCCAAGGCCCTGCTCGAGAGCATAACCCGCAGTTTCGGGTATCACTACGGTGTGCAGAAAAAAGTGCGGGTGAATACCATTTCGCAATCGCCTGTGCGTACTACGGCCGGCAGCGGGGTAAAAGGTTTCGACGGGTTTATGCAGTATGCCGAGAAGATGAGTCCGCTGGGCAATGCCACGGCCGATGAATGTGCCAATTATTGTGTGATGCTGTTCAGCGATATGACCCGTAAGGTTACCATGCAGAATTTGTTTCATGATGGCGGATTCTCCTTTACCGGGGTTACACCCGAGGTGATTGCGCAGATGGAGAAATAATTTTCAGGCAAACAGGCATAAACTAAAAGCCTCCCAACGGGAGGCTTTTAGTTTATGCTCGGCCGCACCCCGGCGGCGGCTTGTTTAATATTCATCTTCATTAAAGAAGAAATCTTCCTGGCTGGGATAATCCGGCCAGATGTCTTCCAGTCCTTCGTATATCTCTCCTTCATCTTCGAGCTCCTGCAGGTTTTCCACCACTTCAATGGGGGCGCCGCTGCGGATTGAATAATCAATCAGCTCGTCCTTGGTAGCAGGCCAGGGAGCATCTTCGAGATGTGAGGCTAATTCAAGCGTCCAGAACATTTTGTAAGGGGTTTAATTTTTTGCAAATGTATAAGTTCATACGAAATAACCAAAAGTGTTTTTTTAACGCGGTGAACCGCGAATTATTATATACAGAGGGTTAAAACCGGCAATCTGTTGTTTCCAAAGTCATTTTTGTAATAATTACCTATTTTCGGTGCATGTTAACGGCCACTAATATTTATAAGCGGTATGATAAGCTGGAGGTGCTGAAAGGGGTGGATATACATATCGACAAGGCCGAAATTGTAAGTATTGTAGGTTCTTCGGGGGCCGGAAAATCGACCCTGCTGCATATCCTGGGTACGCTGGATAAGCCCGATCAGGGCAGTATCAGCATCCATAACCTGCAGGTTTCCGGTTTGAGTGCCCGCCGGCTGGCGGCGTTCCGTAACCGCGAAATCGGCTTTGTTTTCCAGTTTCACCACCTGCTGCCCGAATTCAGCGCCCTGGAAAATGTTTGTATTCCCGGCTGGATTGCCGGTACGCGTAAATCGGCCGTAATGGAGCGGGCGGCTTCCCTGCTGGAGCTGCTGGGGCTTAAAGACCGGCTGGGGAATAAACCCAACCAGCTATCGGGAGGTGAACAGCAGCGGGTGGCGGTGGCCCGGGCCCTTATCAATGAGCCGGCGATTGTAATGGCGGATGAGCCCACCGGTAACCTTGATAGCGTGAATGCCCGTGAATTGCACCAGTTGTTTATCGATCTGCGCAATCAATTTCAGCAAACCTTTCTCATTGTAACGCATAATGAGGAACTGGCCCGCATGAGCGACCGTATCCTGCAGATGAAAGACGGACGGATGCTGAATTAATTTTTCCCTGAAATTTTATCGGTGTTGCCAAGAGCCATTCCTTATCCGGCCGGATAGCTTGCAAACTGTTATTGAACCCGGGCCTTCCAGGGTATCTCAGCCACTTGCAGCAGGTGACCGGCATAGCGGGCCAGCACAAACAGGTAATCACTCAGCCGGTTGAGGTATTTGATAACGAGCGGATCAACAAATAATTCCATCTCCTGCATATGCACACAAATGCGTTCGGTACGCCGGCATACACAACGGGTTACATGTGCGGTGGAAACAGCCTGGTGACCGCCGGGCAGGATGAACCATTTCATATCCGGCAATACCTGGTTCATGCGGTCGATCTCATTCTCGAGCAGGAGGATATCGGTTTCTTTGAGATCCGGAATTTTCATGGCCGGTTCTTTTTCAGGATCGCAGGCCAGGGATGAGCCAACGGTGAAGAGACGGTCCTGTATCTCTTTTAATACTTTTTTGGAATGATCATCCGGCAGGAGGTCGGCGGTAAGTCCGATAAAGGAGTTCAGCTCATCCACGGTACCATACGCTTCTATGCGCAAATTGCTTTTGGGCACTTTGGTGCCGCCAATCAGGCTGGTTTTACCGAGGTCGCCGGTTTTGGTATATATCTTAATGGCCATTTTCTGAATTTGATAGAGCAACAAACATTTTTGCCAAAGGTTCGGCTGCTGAGGTATTAAACAGACTGCATTGCGGTGATAGGGTTGCTGTTCTGCCGGTCACTTTCAATGATCCCGTCTTTCAGCCGCACTACCCGGTGAGCAAATTGCGAAATATCTTCCTCGTGTGTTACCAGTATCACGGTATTTCCATCGGCATGAATCTTACCCAATATGTCCATGATCTCGTAAGAGGTCTTGGAGTCGAGGTTGCCCGTGGGCTCATCTGCAAGAATGATAGAAGGATTATTAATGAGGGCCCTGGCAATAGCCACCCGCTGGCACTGGCCCCCGCTCAATTCGTTGGGTTTGTGATGGCTGCGGTCTTCCAGTTTAACTTTGGCCAGCACTTCCATGGCCCTTTCGATGCGCTCTTTTCTGCTGGTTCCGTTATACACCAGTGGCAGGGCCACGTTTTCGGCGGCGGTGAGGCGGGGGAGCAGATTAAACTGCTGGAAAACGAAGCCGATTTCCTTATTCCGTACTTCCGCCAGGTCGTTATCCGGCATGCGGCTGACGTCGTTGCCGTTCAGGATGTATTTACCCCCGGTGGGCGAATCGAGGCAGCCGAGGATATTCATCAGGGTTGATTTACCGGAGCCGCTGGGTCCCATCAGGGCCACATATTCGTTCTTGAAAATATCCATGTCAATTCCTTTCAGTACGGGCAGCTCCTGCCGGCCGAGATAATAACTCTTGCGGATATTTTCGAGATGGATAATGCCTTGCATAAACGGGATTTAGCAGGTTATTTTTTGATCACTTTTGGCACTTTAAAAAAATGTTCATCATGTACAGCTGCCGGTTGCAGGGCGGCTGCTGCGGTAATGCTTCCTTTTATTTCATCTTCCCGGAGCATGTTCACGTTATCGGTCATGTGCAGCAGGGGCTCCACCTGGCGGGTATCCAGTTCGTTCAGTTTTTCCACAAAACTGATCATCCGCTGCAAATCTTCCCGGATCGCATCTTTCTCGGCCTCATTGAAATGCAGGCGCGAGAGCCGGGCCAGTTTTTCAACCATTTCACGGTTAATTTCCATACAACAAATATAGCTCAGTTTGCGCAGCAGGAGGGGATTTTGTCCGGGATTAGCGTTTTTTTATACCGGTGCAAGGCTACCAGCAGCAGTTTTGTTATCTTCGTCCTCCTTATGAGTAAGAATAAAGAAATAGTGATGAGCGGTATCCGTCCCACCGGGCACCTGCACCTGGGAAACTACTTCGGGGCGATCCGCAATTATGTACGGATGCAGGAGGATTTTGAATGTTATTTTATGGTGGCCGACTGGCATTCGCTTACCACACATCCCGATACAAAGGAACTGAAGGGTAATATTCACCGGGTGCTGGCCGAAAATATTGCCTGCGGCCTGGATCCTGAAAAAGCAGCATTTTACTGTCAGAGTCATGTGCACACAACTGCAGAATTATATCTGTATCTCAATATGCTGGCCTATAAAGGCGAACTGGAAAAAACGACCACTTTCAAAGAGAAGGTCCGGCAGCATCCGGAGAATGTGAATGCCGGACTGCTCACTTACCCGGTACTGATGGCAGCCGATATCCTGATTCACCGGGCCAGCTATGTGCCCGTGGGGAAAGACCAGGAACAGCACCTGGAGATGGCCCGCAATTTCGCCAACCGGTTCAACTACCGTTATGGCGAAGTGTTTCCTGAACCGCAGGCGTTTAATTTCAATCAGCAACTGGTAAAAGTGCCCAGCCTGGATGGAACCGGTAAGATGAGCAAGAGTGTAAACCAGATGGCTACCCTTTACCTGGCCGATGAAGATGATATGATCCGTAAAAAAGTGATGAAGGCAAAAACCGACAGTGGTCCCGCGGAACCGAATTCCCCCAAGCCCGATTACATTGAGAATATATTCCTGCTGATGAAACTCGTGAGCAGCGCTGATGTGGTTGAAAAATTTGAAACGGATTATGCGAAATGCAGTATCCGTTACGGGGATATGAAGAAGCAACTGGCCGAGGATATGGTGAATTTTATTGCACCTGTCCGTCAGCGGGTAGACAGTATCCTGCAGGATGAAGCCTACCTGCGCCGGGTTATGGAGCAGGGAGCCGAAAAAGCCAATAAAAGGGCGGACCAGACGATGCAACTCGTTCGGGAGGTGATGGGATTTAAATATTATTGATAAAACCCGCCGAAATAGGGGCGGAATATGTATTTTAGAACCAGCGAATCAGCGTTTTCATTTTACTATAAAAGGATCATGGCAAAAGCAAAAAAACCAAAGCACATCGCAGTAGCCGGGAATATTGGTGCCGGTAAAACAACACTGACAGAAATGCTGAGCAAGCATTATAAATGGATACCGCAGTTTGAAGATGTGGACCATAATCCTTATCTGAATGATTTTTATGAGGATATGCCCCGCTGGAGTTTCAACCTCCAGATTTATTTTCTGAACAGCCGGCTGAACCAGTTGCTGGAAATACATCGTGGTACAGAAACGGTTATCCAGGACCGCACGATTTATGAAGATGCCAATATTTTTGCGCCCAACCTGCATGATATGGGACTGATGGGCAAGCGGGATTTTGATAATTACTATAAGTTTTTTGAAACGCTGAAATCGATGGTGCAGCCGCCTGACCTGCTGATCTACCTGAAAGCTTCAGTACCCACGCTGGTGGCACAGATTCAGAAGCGGGGGCGGGAGTACGAAGAGAATATCCGCCTGGATTACCTGAAAAAACTCAACGAGTTTTACAATAACTGGATTGAGGGGTATAAAGAAGGCCCCCTGCTGATTATAGATGCCGATAAAAATAAGTTTGCAGAAAACGAAGAACATCTTGGGCAGATCATCTCCCAGATCGATTCGATGTTATTTGGCTTGTTTTAGGGGGGGTTAGTCGATCAGCGAATTTTTCATAGCGTAGAATACCAGTCCTACCGAATTTTTTACGCCAAACCGTTCCATCAGCCGGTCTTTAATAGCTTCCACCGTGCGTGCGCTGATATCCATTTTTGCGGCAATTTCAGCGGCGGTGAATTCCATGCATACGAGCGTGAGTACTTCTTTTTCCCTTTCGCTCAGTACTACTTCAGAAGTGAGGGAGGGGTTGAATTTCTGTTTGGAATAATTCTTTTTAATCAGCACTTTATTAACGAACGGGTTCAGGTAGAAGCCGGTTCGCATTACATCCATGATGGCTCTCTTGATTTCGGCGGGCTCTGTGCTTTTGAGAAGATAGCCGGCAGCGCCGCAATCCATTAAATGACCTACAAAGCGTTCATCTTCATACATCGTGAGGATGATAACACGGATATGCGGGAAATTTTTAGTAATGAGTTTGGTGGTATCGATACCATCCTTAACGGGCATTTTGAGATCGCAGAGTACTACATCCGGGGCCGCTTCTTCCAGTTTAGAGAGCAGGTCTTCTCCATTTTCCGCCTCCATCACAAATTTGATATTTGTATAGGGCCTCATGGAAAGAATCACCCCTTTCCTGAATATTTTATGGTCGTCTGCTATGGCAACTTTAATCTCACTCATAGAAATATTGCTCCTATAAAATTACAAAAAAGTTAATGTAATTACCAATTTGTTATATGAAAAGCTATGATTGTAAAACTTTTGCATGATTTTCAGGACCTTGGATAGCACAAAACAGCGGCTGATGGCTCAGCTTGCTCAGATCAGGGGTTCCCGGGGGATTTCCAGGGTTACTTTGTAATAGGTATGGCTGGGGTCGATTTCGAAGAAGATACGGCCTTTGAGTACCCTTACGCGGCTGGCAATATTTTTGAGGCCAAGACCGAGGGCGCTATGGTTTAATTTTTCAAAATCTGCCTGTACGATACCGCTGCCATCATGATGGAGGCGGAAGTACATATAGTTACCGCTGTTGTTCTGGGTAAGGTGTATGAAGCCGGCATTGCTGTGTTTGATGATATTGTTCACCAGTTCCTGTATCACTCTGAAAACTAGCAGTTCCTGGTCTACCTTCAGGCGGGTGCGGTAATCATGGAAGCGGGCGCTGGCGTTAAGACTGCCGCTGCCACTGATTTTCTGGAAAAGGTCATTGGTAGCACTTTCCAGTCCGAAATTTTTCAGGGTGGGGGGCATGAGGCTGTGGCTGATATTCCGGATCAGGAGGATGGCATCATCGATGATCTGCTTGGCGCTGTAGATGCTTTGGAGCTGCTGGGCCTTATCCTGGTTGACCAAATTTTCGTTCAGGTAGAGGCGGGCAGTAGCCAGCAGGGGGCCGGCATCATCATGAAGATCGGCAGCAATTCTGTTTCTTTCTTCCTCCTGGAAACGGATAGAAGCATTGAGCAGGATCTGTTGTTTTTCTTCTTCCAGGCGTTTGAGTTCGCTGTTATAACGGATTACTTTACGTTGGTGGAATATTACAAACCCTACAATACCTATAGCAAGGGTAAGCATACCTAAGGTTCCTAGGAACAATAAAGGCGAAATCCCTGTTGGATTTGTAGTTTGTAAGAAGAACATTTTAATTTAGAGAGTTAGTTAGGGTTTTTTAATGGGAAAAAAGGCTCAAAATCAGAGTCATGAGGTATAGGTGGAACATTCGATTTATGCTCTTCTTTAATTGATACGCCAATGGAAAGCAGTATATTCTTCAGAATGGTTACAGTACTATATATTATGGTGAATTGCCTTTTAAAGGCTTCGTCAGCATAACTATTCTTAGAATAAATGAACAAAAAAAAGTTTCCGGAGAAGTTCACGATAAATGCCACAGATATCCAAAAAATTGCTTTACTGTAAATCGGCTCTACAACATTTTCCTGCATCACCTCAAAGAAGAAATATATTATAAATATAAGCAATACTAAGTATTCGAAGATTAATGGTAAGAAAGCTATTGTCGCTTCTTTTGAATTTAGGAAGTCAACCAAACAAAACGTAAAGTATGGGATTGGAGAGTAAAACAGTATTTTCCTTACTGACTTATTCTTAATGTATAGAGAAAAGAAATATGCTAGCAGACTATATTCAACAATGTTGTAAACTCTGGTTTCCAAATAATACGCAGAAAGGGAACCTAAGTAATATCTTGTAAAGAAGCCAAGTGAAACAAGTAGTGTTATGACAAAAGAGTATAAAAAAAATACCCTCATATTTTTTGTCTTTAATCTATTACGATACAAGACACAAAACACGAAAGGTAGTATTTCAGATAAGTAAGTTAGATATTTTAGGTTTTGTAAAATTGTTAACTAGATTTTCCCAAAAATAGTTAATGCGTTACAAAATCCAAAAATATTCGTTAACTAGAAACATTCAACGAGTAACTCGATAATTCCGCTTAACATGGTTGATTCTTTTAGTGGTTTACGATAATTAGACCACAAACTTCCTTCAATCAGAATCACCTTGCAACCGGGTATATCATCAGATAAATGATAAATTTTAATAAAATGCCCTACAGTAAAGGGTTCTATGGCAATATTGAATTGAAAAAACCTAATTATTTGGGTAAATGTACTAAATTAGGATAGTAAATTTACTATGCAAAATTTACTATTTTTAATGGGAATTTTACGAAGGTAAATTACTTAAGTAAAGAGTTGCAATATTACTAGAACACGTAAGATACATACAAATTATAAAATAATATTTAGTGTATCAAAATATTTTTACAACTCGGTGGTAGTTGTAAAATTGGAATTTAAAGCGGGGAATAATAAAATAAGTTGATTGACACTGGCAACACAAGCACAAACAGGTCTTTCTGGGATATTTGGAATCAGGTCAGGTTCTATGGATATTTGGATAGGAACAATAATGTGAACCAATGTCAATCAACTGATACAAAGGTACCTACAACACCCGCTTCCGGCAATAGGGCTAATGCTCTTTTTTCGGCATTCAGGTTTTACCCGCCATCAAGTACAAATGCCTGGATGTATCGTAGTTAAACGAATGGCGTAATTCGTAGATTTACGTAGTAAAAAATACAGCCGGCTGAACGGTATTTTGCTGTGGAAAAATTGCCCCTTGAAAACAGTGGAAAACAACGATTTATGTTTTGTACATTGCACTGGTATCTTAATAAAACCACACCACTAACTATATGGCTAACGATAATCTTATAAAAATCGCCATTGCCGACGATCACAAAATTTTCAGGGATGGTATCAAGATGGCCCTTTCCGGTAAAGCCAACCTCAAAATGCTTTGGGAAGCCGAGGATGGGAAAGATATGATGCATAAAATAGCTATCAAAAAACCAGATGTGCTGCTGATGGATATCCGGATGCCTGAGATAGACGGTATCAATGCCATACAGCTGATACGGAAAGAGTATGAGGATATAAAAATAATTGTGCTCACCATGTACGATGACCAGCAGATGATCAGCCGGATGATGGAAATGGGGGCCAATGCGTACCTTACGAAAACAACCGATCCCGAAGAGATATACGAGGCCATACTTACCTGCATGAATGACGATTTTTACTTTAACGACCTGGTGAACAAGGCCGTGATGGGTAAGTTACTGCAACGTAAGAATGTACGCCAGCATTATGGCGCCAGCTCGGCAGTTCAGTTTAACGAGAAGGAATTGAAAATTCTGAAATTACTTGCCGAGGATAAAACCACCGAAGAAATTTCCAAGATTATTTTCCTGAGTCCCCGCACCATTGAAACTATACGCCAAAACATGAAAGCTAAAGTTGATGCCAAAACCATCGGAGGGCTCATTATGTACGGCATGCGCAATAAGCTGATTGAGTAGCTGCTATATCAAAAAGTAACAATACCGTGCTTTACTGCATAAATAGCCAGTCCTACCCTGCTTTTCACATCCAGCTTTTCAAAAAGGGCATCCCGGTAACCATCGATGGCTCGCGGGCTGAGTCCCATTAACTGTGCAATTTCTTTATAGGTGAGGTCGGTGCTGGCCAGTTTCAGAAAATCTATTTCCTTATCGTTCAGCATGGCTCTTTCGATGGAGGACTGGTTGGTATGGCTCCGGTAAAAAAAAGAAGCCAGTTTGCCCGTGGCGCTGTTAGAGTAATAGTAGCCATCTTCTGCTACAGATAATAATGCTGTTTTTAATTCAGCCGGGTGAATATCTTTTTTCAGAAAACCGCGTACTCCGGCTTTCAGCAGTCTGATAAGAGCTATCTCAGAATCATACATGGTGAGTATGAGGATTTTCACATCCGGGTAATGTTTCCAAACCCACTGCGTGGTTTCGTACCCATCCATCAGGGGCATATTGAGATCCAGTATCAGCAGGTGGGGGCAATGGCCTTCCTCAAACAGAGCCTGGACTTCTTTTCCGTTTGCGGCCTGGCCTATTACTCTGAATTCTTCAAAAGTGTTAATTAGGTTTGCAAGCGCATCTCTTAGGAGAGTATGATCATCTGCAAGTATTACACTATAAGGCGTTTGTTCGTTCATGTATTGGAATTGTAATTTTTATTATAGAACCATTTTTTGGAACACTGTTGATTTCAAAGGATCCGTTGAGAATACTTGCCCTTTTCTGCATATTGACAATACCAGTTCCGTAATTAAATCTATTTTCTGTAGAAAACCCCTTGCCGTCATCCACTATTTCTAAATCAAGATTTGAAGGAGAAAAATTCATTGCGATCCTAATTTTTTTTGCTTCTGAATGTTTGATAATATTGTTTAATGCTTCTTGAATAATTCTGAAAGCAATGAGTTCTTTTGAAGCATGTAGGAAAACTGGGTCACCTGAAATCTCCAGATTTACTTGAAAAATACCTAGTTTAAGTATATGTGCGACTTCAAATTCAACAGCTTTAATTAAGCCGTTATTCAAAATTAAGTCTGTGCTTAAACTCCTGCTAATGTCACTTAGCTGCTCAATTGCTTCCCCAAGTATACTCGCAGTTTCGGTTATTTTGGAAAGACTAGTATCTTTAGTTTCTAGGTTTATTGTGTTTAACATTAGTTTGGCGAGGGTAAGTTTCTGTCCAATGCTGTCATGAATTTCACGTGATATGTTTTGAAAAGTCTGTTCTTGGAGTTCAATTTGAGATTGCAGTAAATTCCTTTCATGTGTAGCTTTTATTTTCTCAAGATTTATTATATGGGAGGTTTGTTTTTGCTGGTATTTGTGGACAATTACCGACACAAATATTGTCATTGAGACAATAAGTAATGATGCTATTGACATGAATATTATGAAGCCTTGTAAGGTTGAATTATGCATAAGCTGGCTTTGATAAAAAAAAGATGCATTGTCATGTATCCAAGTAAGCCGATGCGTTTTAAAAGAATGATTATCTCAACGCTTGCTACTTGTGAAAAATAATTACCTGAAAAATTTATTGGAATTGTAGCTGTCATTCCAAAAAATATTCCATTAATTACCCAAAATCCCGGGTCTCTTAGAAGATTTGTATTAGTAGTGTTTTCAAAAAGTTTATAAAAATAAATTATACATAAAATCACAAGTGAAAGATTGGTTATCCCATATGCAATTCCACTTCTTTCATAAAAACCTGAATAAGAAAAGAGAATTAAAATCACCACAAGAACTCCAGGGAAAAATATGCTCTTAGAGAGTTTGTTTAATGGTGAATGAAGATTTGAATTAATGAATCTTCCTAAGATATAATAATGAAGTAAGAAAGATAGATTTAAAATTACTGTATTAAAGTTTTTTGGGAAAAGTAATCTATAGTGCGATGAATATTGTAAAAAATATGTATTACAAGTAATCAGGAATGCAAGTAGAGGATAGATGTAAAATAATTTCATTATTTTGGGGCACTTGGAGCTTTTGGCGCAAAGTGCGCATGAAAGAAGTGATGCCAGATAGACAGATATATGTATAATGGATATAGCCTTTTGCATAAAAAATGCCCAATAGCTCTTTTTAATAATATTGCAGATACAAATTAGTAGTCCAAGAGTTAGTAATGAAGAGAAAAATCTCCCATATTAGGTTTTTTTTCCCTTTTTTACCTCCACCAAACCTCCCATCTTTGCCTCATAGAGTTTATCCGTACTCTATTGTTTAAGCAGAATGTACCCCCTCCAAGGGGTACATTTTTTGTTAGCAGCCCGAGGCAAAAAGGGGTATCGTAGATTTTTCAGTTGTTTTACATATTTTTGTAATATCCTCTTGTGATGATTCCCGGGAAAATATTTCAGCGCAAGCCACCATTTCCTTAGTAAAAACCCCATCCGAAACATAGGGTAATTACACTCATAATTATGTTTCAATATAATATGAACTTGCACCCTGCGTTATATACGCAAACGCTTATCCTGAAAGACCCCAAAAGTAGAGAGCTATGACACCGAATGACAATGCAAAAGAGCCGATAAAAGTAATAATAGCAGATGACCACGTGCTCTACCGGGCTGGAGTGAAAACCGCTCTCAGCGCCAAACCCGACGTAAAAGTGATCGCAGAAGCCGATAACGGCAGCCACCTGCTCAACCTTATCCGCAACATATCGGCGGATGTTATCCTGCTTGATATCCAGATGCCGATCATGGATGGTATTTCCACCCTCCCCGAGATCAAAAAAATTGCCCCCAATACCAAGGTAATTATGCTCACAATGATGGAAGATCACAGCATGGTTACCAAACTCATGGAGCTGGGCGCCAATAGCTACCTCGCAAAAACCAGCGATATCGAGGTGATCTACGAAGCCATTAAAACCTGCTTCGAACAGGAATATTACTTCAATTCACTCACCAATAAAGCCCTCCTGACCAACCTGAAGCAGCGAAATGTGGCCACCCCCCAGAAAATGGTGCAGCAGGAAGCCCACCTGAATGATAAGGAAATGCTGATTCTCAGGCTGATGTGCGAGGAAAAAAGCACCAAAGAAATCGCCGACCTCGTGGATCTTAGTCCACGTACAGTAGAAGCGATCCGCGACAAACTCAAGGTAAAAACCGGCGCTAAAAGCACGGCCGGCCTCATCATGTACGCCGTAAAACATAAAATACTCAACGCCGAATTATAGCTTTCAACGGAAAATTTTTGGAGTCCTGCCCCCGGCAGGACTTTTTCTTTGTTATCTCCCCGGCTAATCTTCATATTTGCAATATGCCCCAGATCGTTTACAACGGGAAAATCCTGGATGCGGCCACCCCGCTTGTAACAGCGGCCAGCCGTGCCCTGCGGTACGGAGACGGAATTTTTGAAACCATCAAAATGACGGGAGGCCGGCTCCGTTTTGCCCGGCAGCATTTTGACCGCCTCTGGCTGGGAATGCACTTACTTGGGATAGAATGCCCCGCCCATCTTACCCCGGCCAGGCTGGAAGCCTTTATCCTCCAGCTTGCAGAAAAAAATGGCCTGGAAGGGCGCTCACGCATTCGGATTAATATTTTCAGGGGAGAAGGGGGGCTTTTTGACCCCATAACAAACCAGGGGCAATATATCATAGAAGCCATGCCCCTGCCGGCAACTGCCGGGGAAATGAACCAGAACGGACTGGTGCTGGGCATTTATCATGGCCTGACCAAGCCCACAGGCCCCATCAGCAACCTCAAACACAATAACTGCCTCCCTTATATACTGGGGGCCCGTGAAGCCGGCCGCCAGCACTGGAATGATGCCATCATCCTGAACCCGGAGGGACGGGTTTGCGAAACCACAATCGCCAACATCTTCTGCATCAAAAACAACTGCATTTTTACACCGGCCCTCGGTGAAGGCTGTGTGGCAGGTATCACCCGTCAGCTCCTCCTGGATCATTTACCGGGATTGGGCTGGGAAACGACTGAGCAACCAGTGACCCCCGAAATGCTCCTGGACGCAGATGAAGTACTGCTGACCAACTCCATTCATGAAATCCGCTGGGTTAAGGAGATAGAAAACCGTAATTATTCCAATGCCATTTGCAGTAAAATATACCAGGCCCTGATGCCAACAATTTCGGCAGGCTGATGTTATGATAATGCCGCAGAAAAGGCCCTTATCATGCTCAATATCTTCTGGTTTCGCAGGGATCTCCGTTTAGAGGATAATGCAGGTTTGTACCATGCCCTGCGCACTGGCACCCCTGTTTTACCCGTCTTTATTTTTGATACCAATATTCTTAACCGCCTGGAGGATAAGGCGGATAAACGCATTCAATTTATACATGATGCCCTGGCAGCCCTGCAGGCCCAATTGCTTTCGCTGGGGTCCTCGCTGCGGGTATTTCATTCAACACCGGCCGTAGCATTTGAAACACTTGCCAGCACTTACACCATCGGTGAGGTATTTGCCAACCACGATTATGAACCCTATGCCCGTACAAGAGATATGGAAACGGGCGCCTGGTTGCGGGAAAAGGGAATCGGGTTCCATACCTATAAAGACCAGGTGATTTTTGAGAAAGACGAGGTGCTGAAAGATGACGGGCACCCCTACACCGTATTCACCCCTTACAGTAAGCGCTGGAAAGCCCTGCTGAATGATTTTTACCTCCGGTCGTATCCCACGGAAAAATATTTCTCCGGTTTTTTTCAAACCAGCCCATTGCCGCTTCCTTCCATTGCAGCCATCGGCTTCCAGCCTGTGAAAGCTGATTTTCCGGATAAAAAGGTTACTAAAAATACCCTGCTTCATTACAAAGAACAAAGGGATTTCCCTGCCTTGCCCGGAACGTCACGCCTGAGTGTGCACCTGCGTTTTGGAACTGTCAGTATCCGGGAACTGGTACGGGAAAACCGGGAATACAGTGAAACTTATCTCAATGAACTGATTTGGCGGGAATTCTACCAGATGATTCTCTGGCATTTTCCGCAAACGGGGGAAGGAATGGCCTTTAAGCCGGCGTACGACCAGATTGAATGGAGAAAAGACAATGGCGAATTCGAAAAATGGTGCCAGGGCAAAACCGGTTACCCCATCGTGGATGCCGGCATGCGGGAACTGAATGCCACCGGGTATATGCATAATCGTGTACGCATGATTGTTGCTTCGTTTCTGAGTAAACACCTGCTGCTCGACTGGCGCCTGGGCGAGGCCTACTTCGCACAAAAACTCCTCGATTTCGACCTGGCGGCCAATAACGGCGGCTGGCAATGGGCTGCCGGCAGCGGTTGTGATGCAGCTCCCTATTTCCGGATTTTCAACCCCTACCTGCAGACACAAAAATTTGATGGCCGGCTGGAATACATCCGTAAATGGGTGCCCGAACTGGATAGTTTTGAATACCCGGCGCCAATGGTGGAGCATGAGCTGGCGAGGAAAAGATGCCTGGAAGCCTATGGAAAAGTGCTGAAAGCAGATCATAAAATCATTCAGCAGTAAAGAAGCTGCTCTCTATTCAGGAGAAACAAAAATATCCCCGCCGGGAATACGCACCCCGTTCATATCGCTGTATACGCTGAGTAATTTCAGGATGGCCGCCCGGCCCTTCTCTCCCAGGCGGAGCGAATAATTGTTCACATAAAGATCAATATGCTGCCGCATCACTTCCTCGCTCATTTCCTGGGCATGACAGCGGATATAATCATTGAGGGCGGGGTAGGAAGCAAAAGCCAGTTCTATGCTTTGCCGGATCAGTCTGTCGGTTTTTAATTGCACAGCGGCTGCCATATCTTTCCGGATCACGATCCCGCCAAGGGGAATCGGGTTGCCGGTCACTTTCTCCCAGTAATCACCCAGGTCGGTAATCTTCTGCAAACCTTTCGCTGCGTAGGTGAAACGGTTTTCATGAATGATCACACCAAGTCCCTTTCCGGCCAGCACATAATTTTCAATCTCATCATAGCGTAAAAAAACTTTTTGCCTGGCTTCGGGATAGGCCAGGGAAAACAAAAGATGGGCCGTAGTATACTGGCCGGGTATTGCAATCGTGCAGTTTTCAACAACGATGTCTGAAGGCGCTTCTTTGCTGATCAGCAGCGGACCCACACCCTGGCCCAGTGCACTCCCGCTGTTCAGCACTTTGTATTTATCCATCACAAGGGGCAATACCCCGTAACTGAGTTTGGTGATGGGTAAACGTCCTTCAATAGCCCATTGATTGAGGGTTTGCACATCTTCCAGCACTGGTTCAAATGTTAATCCGCCCGTATCCATTTTTTGATTCACCAGCGCATCAAAAATAAACGTGTCGTTGGGGCAGGGAGAAAAACCTATCTTAAAATGGTTCATTCGGTTGGGTTATTACTGTTTACAAAAGCAAGCAACTGATCCAGTTCCCTGTTCAGCTGCTCAATGGCCTCGGCCATCTTCCATCTGGATTTATCCCTTTCGCCCACCTGGTTCGAGAGGGTACGCAGTTGCAGGAATGGAATCTTTTCCTGCAGGCAAACATAATGCAGGGCAGCGCCCTCCATACTTTCCACTGCCGCGCCATATTTCTGGGCAAAGGCCAGGTTATGCCGGTTGTCATCGGTTACTTTATTAACGGTGATACCACTTACCTTTTGCAGGGGCAGTTGCGGCAGCAGGGGATGTTCATTCCATAACCAGCCTTCGCGGAAAGGAAAACTGCCGGCCTCTGCCAGACCACTTTCAAAAACAGACCGGAAGCTATTCTTTTCCTCTGTGCCCAGGTCGGCAAAACAGTCTTTTTCCACTATCACTGTTTCCACACGGTTATATCCGGGCATAAAACTGCCTGCAATACCCGCCTGGATTACCAGTTGGCGGGGCTGTCTTTCAAGTGCTTTTAAGAGGGTATATATGGTTGCCGGAACACCCACCCCGCCAATCAGCAGTTGCACACCGGTATGCCGGGCAATCATTTCCTGGTGAACCTCAAAAGGGGTGGCCGAAAGTACTAACAGGGACATGGGGCAAAATTCGTGTTTACGCTTCATATTTCCCTGTTTAGGACCTACCTTTGCGGAAATTTTCAGGATCGCAATGGTGTACATTACACGCGTAGAGCATTTCAATGCGGCGCACAAACTCTATAATCCCAACTGGAGCCCCGGGAAAAATGAAGAGGTATTCGGGCGTTGTGCCAATAAAAACTGGCATGGACACAATTTTGAATTGTATGTAACGATCAAAGGAGAACCCGATCCCGACACCGGTTTTGTATATGATGTAAAGAAACTCAGTGTGATCATCAAAGAACATGTGATTGAAAAACTGGATCACCAGAACCTGAACCTGGATGTGGATTTTATGGCCGGCAAAATGTGCTCCATCGAAAACCTGGTCATCGGTATCTGGAACGAACTGCAACCGCATTTACCCCAGGGGGTACAGCTCCATGCACTGAAACTGGTGGAAACCCCCAAGATCTATGTGGAGTATTATGGCGGGCAGTGATCGTAAACACTGCCTTTCCTGTCAATTCAATTCTTCTTTTCCTTGTAAAAAACTAAATTGTAGTACCCGAACAATTTCGGACAAGGGATGTTAAGCATATTGTATGAATCCAAAAGTAGCGGTATACCGGAAAGAAAATTTCAATGCAGCACACCGGCTGCACAATCCTGCCTGGGATGAAGCCACCAACCAGGCTGTTTTCGGTAAATGTAACAATCCCCACTATCATGGACATAATTACGAACTGGTTGTGAAAATTACCGGCTACCCGGATCCGCAAACCGGTTACGTATACGATCTCAAACTGCTGAGCGACCTGGTGCTGCAACATATTGTTGAACGGTTTGACCACCGCAACCTCAACGAAGATGTACCGGAATTTGCCAGTCTGAACCCAACCGCCGAAAACATAGCCGTAGTGATTTATAATATCCTGCGTCCGCTTATTGACGAAAAACTGGAGGTGCAGGTGCGCTTGTATGAAACACCCCGCAACTTTGTGGAGTATCCTGCCAGCTGATGACCTCTTAAAAAAAATTGCCCATGGCATACAAAAAAGCCGAACAATTTGATGAAGCCGTTACCAACGGACTGATCAGTAATTACAAAAGTACCTTAGCGCTGCTGGGAGAAGATCCCGGCCGCGAGGGACTGGAGAAAACACCGGAAAGGGTGGCCAAAGCCATGCAATTCCTTACCCAGGGCTATCAGCTGGATGCCAAAGCAGTTTTGCAATCGGCCATGTTTAAGGAAGATGTGAGTGAGATGGTTATTGTAAAGGATATCGAACTCTTCAGTATGTGCGAGCATCATATGCTGCCTTTTTATGGAAAAGCCCATGTGGCTTATATTCCCAATGGCTATATTACCGGTCTCAGTAAAATTGCCCGCGTGGTGGATATTTACAGCCGCCGCCTGCAGGTGCAGGAACGCCTTACCACCCAGATACTGGGCGCCATTAAAGATACCCTCAATCCGCTGGGAGTAGCCGTTGTGATAGAAGCGTCTCACCTCTGTATGATGATGCGGGGCGTGCAGAAGCAAAACTCGGTTACCACCACCTCAGCCTTTTCGGGCGAATTTGAAAAGGATAAAACCCGGAGCGAATTCATGAAACTGATCAGCGCCCGGCTGCATTGATTTGTTTTACAGAACCAGCAACAACCTCTCTGCTTTGCACCCCTCAGGGCTTTGCCCGAAATGATTCGGGATTTGCCCGCTGAATAAAATTCCGTAACCTTGCAAAACGGTTGCGGCCGCATGTAGTATCTCATTAAAATCAATCAACGATGGCGCATGCATATGTGTTTCCCGGACAGGGATCCCAGTTCAGCGGAATGGGGAAAAATCTTTATGAAAATAATACCCTGGCGCGTGAAATGTTTTCACAGGCCAATGACATACTGGGCTTTGCCATTTCGGATATCATGTTTTCCGGAATGGATGAAGACCTCAAAAAAACCAATGTAACGCAGCCCGCTGTTTTCCTGCATTCTGTGATCGCTTTTAAAACCATTGAAGGAGCTAAGCCCGATATGGTGGCCGGTCATTCCCTTGGCGAATTTTCGGCTCTGGTGGCCAATGGCGCCCTGGGCTTTGAAGATGCCCTCAAACTGGTGGCCATACGGGCAAGTGCCATGCAAAAAGCCTGCGAACTGAACCCTTCTACCATGGCAGCCGTGCTGGCGCTGCCTGATGAAAAAGTGGAAGAAATCTGCGCCGCCGTGCAGAAGGAAACCGGTGAGGTGGTAGTGGCCGCTAATTATAACTGCCCGGGCCAGCTCGTAATCAGTGGCTCTATCAAAGGCGTGGAAATTGCCTGTGAACAACTGAAAGCAGCGGGTGCCCGCCGGGCCCTCATACTTCCTGTTGGGGGCGCCTTCCATTCGCCCCTGATGCTGCCCGCCAAAGAAGAACTGGCAGCTGCCATCGAAAATACTGTATTTGCCACACCATCCTGCCCGGTATACCAGAACGTGGTGGCCAGGGCCGTAACCAATCCCGCAGAAATTAAGAAGAACCTGGTTGATCAGCTTACCGGGGCCGTGCGCTGGACACAGAGTGTGGAAGCCATGATCACTGATGGAGCCACCCGCTTTACCGAAGCAGGCCCCGGAAAAGTGTTGCAGGGACTGGTACAGAAAATCAATAAGGAGATGGCCGTGGAGGGTGTTTCCTGAGCAGACTTTTTCAAAACAACCCAAACAATGAAGTTACAGCCTGTTATCGTACAATGATAACAGACCCTCTTCTTTGCACCAATCTTCCGGTATAATCTGTTCCTTCTGCCACCCAGATATAGGTGCCGGAAATCAATTCATTACCGCTGATGCGGCCATCCCATCCGTTGGCAGGGTTGGTACTGATGAACACCTGTTTACCCCAGCGATCGTAAATCCGGAAATAATGAAAGTCGCTGATGCCAACCGGGATCGCTTTTAAAATATCATTCAATCCATCGCGGTTGGGAGTGAAGGCATTGGGTACGTATATATCGGGGCCTTTGTACACTTTTATTTTCACTTCGCCGGTGGCCATGCAGCCAACAGGATTGCGGGCCGTAACGGTATAGGTGATATCTTTTTCGGCAAATAACCGGGGCGCTTGCAGGAAGGCGTCATCCAGCCCATACGCAGGAGCCCACACAAAACTGGTAAAGCCGGTATGATTAACATCGGTGGCAAAAAGCTGCAGCGGCTGGCCGATGGCCAGAACTGTATCCCGGCCGGCAAACACCGCGGCCGGCCTGCTAACGGTGATATATACACTATCTCTTTTCAGCGAATAACATCCCAGCGCATCCCTTACGTGCAGGTAATACCAGACAGAGCCCGATAACTGGTGTGCCACCGGGCTGGCAGCATGAATATCATTCAGGAAGGAACTGGGATACCAGTAAAAAGAGGTGCCGCCTGATCCCTGCAACTGCACATCCTGACCATAACAGATCGTTACATTATTACCGGCATCGGGATGCGGCGCCGGGTTTACAAAAACCGTAGCCGAATCGGTGCGGGAGCAGATACCGCTGTAGGCCGTTACCTTGTAGAGCGTGGTGGTTACCGGACTGGCAACCGGGTTCTTCAGGGTATTATTATCAAGGCCTGTGGCAGGTGTCCAGCTATAAGTATCGGCATTGGAACTGCAGGCAAGTGTTACCGAGGTGCCTTCGCAAATGGTTTGATCAGAACCTGCATCCAGCACAATATGATTGAACAGGGGGATGCTGATAGTTTGCAATGCCGGGCAATTGTTTTGGTCCTTTACATAAATGGTATAATTGCCTTGCAGCAGATTGAATACAGGAGCAGTTTGATAATTGATGCCATCCAGTGAATACAGGTAGGGAGGGGTGCCGCCCGTCATGTTTACCGTAGCCGTTCCATCGGGATTGCCGGTGCAGGTGGCGGCAGTAATGGGAATACCGGCGAATAACAGATCGGGTACATGGGTGAGGGTGACATCCATACTGTCAAGGCAACCGGCAGCATCCTTTATTCTGATACGGTATACTCCAAAAGGTAAATTGCTGAACGTGCTGTCGGGCTGCCAGGGGCCATTATTGATTGAAAAGGCAACCGGATGCGTCCACTCCGGGCCCGCTGCCACTTTTATCTCACCGGTATTGTCATTTTTGCAATTGATATCCGTTTTGGATACCAACTCCAGGTCCTTCATCACGATAAAAGAAGAATCACGGCCATGGCAATTACCGGTTACCGAAGTGCAGTAATAAGTAGTGGAATGATTTACAGGTGATGCAACAGGATTATGAATGCTGGTATTGCTGAGTGTGGGATCAGGGTCCCATTGATAGGTGATCTGCCCGGGAGTAGCCACCAGTTGAATACTGTTGTTTTTGCAGATGAAAGCAGTATCGGGCTGGATACCCAGGGTATCATAATCCCTGATTTGTATGATGGCACTGTCGGTGGGTGTGGCGGTGCAACCCCCAATAGCATAGATTCGTAATTCTTCGATTCCCTCGGGCAAATTATCAACGATGGGCACCAGGTTCAGCGTTACTTCGGTTTGATTGGCGGGGATGATTACTGAAGCCGGGAGTGCCTGAATGTCAACTCCATTTATGGCCGTACCGCCATAACTTAGCGAAACATTCAAAGGGGAAGGTTCTGCCACCGGCCGCTTAATTTTCAGCGTTCCCGTCATACAACCCTCCACGAGATAATTATGATTCTGCTGATCAATCTGCGTGGAACTGTTCAGCGATACCACATTGGAAGAAAGACTTTTGGCCTCGAGAAACACCCCCGAATCATAATTATGATCCGTAACATCACCGATCACCAGTTTCAGATGGTATTGCTGGCAGGGCTGCACCACCGCGATGGCGGTGAAGATGGTGGTATGGCCGTTGTAGGTAAAATTTGTATTGGTGCGGTTAGACAGGTAGAATTGCGGATATACTCCGCAACCCGGGTTATAATTGATATTATCAATGGTTACCGGGGCATTGGTGCCGGGAATCAATGCGATATTGGTTAATCCGGAATACCCGGGACCATTGATGAGAAAGGCAAAGCCATCATTAACACCCTGGCAGGGATAGGTAGGATATTCCTCCGAACTGAAAACATAGCGGAAACGGATGGTATCGCCCAGGGGTACAAAATTGAATTCCAGCACAGTGGCATCATAAGTCTGCACCCCGCCCAGAATCACGGAAAGATCGGCATCACCCGGCTGATTAAGATTGCTGTTGGCAAACGCACCGGTGGCACTTGAATCTGAACCCAGCACGGGTTTTGTATAGGCCTGTACGATACCGTTTCCATCCATGCCCCAGGTGGCGCCGACGGTTTTTACCCGGCCATTCGATAATACGATACCGCTGTCTAACCCGATATTGGTGCCGGATATATTATTGAAAAAACCGGTCGCCAGCGGAGAGCCCGTAACCGATACATTGCTGATGGATACACCCTGCCCCACCAGTTGCTGCACCAGGGCCTGGGCATTACTTTGCTGGGTGATGATTAACTGGGCAGAACAATCCTGAAAAAACAGAAAGGCAAGAAGGGTAAAGAAGAATATTATAAGCAGTTTTTTCATTCCGGCTGCAATGATCTTACAAGATAGCCAATAAATATTATTCCATAAAAAAAGTCCTGCTGCGTTAACAACAGGACTCTCACTGAGAATAATACTTTCTTACAAAGTGGCCAGCACATCATTCATGCTTCTTACAGCATCGGCGCTCTTATTAAAAGCAGCCTGCTCGTCTGCATTCAGTCCAAAATCAACGATTTTTTCCCAGCCATTGCGGCCCACCACCACGGGTACGCCGAGGCAGATATCTTTCTGGCCATATTCGCCATCCAGGCTTACACAGCAGGTAAATAATTTTTTCTCATCCCTTACAATGGCTTCCACCAGGGCGGCTCCGGCAGCACCGGGGGCATACCAGGCAGAGGTACCCAGGAGAGCGGTAAGGGTAGCACCTCCCACCATGGTATCTTTTACAATTTTTTCCTGCTGTTCAGCACTCAGGAAATTCGTTACGGGAACACTGTTCCAGGTGGCTTTGCTGATCAGCGGAATCATGGTGGTATCACCATGGCCGCCAACCACAACTGCATTCAGGTCGGCCGGACTGCAGCCCAGGTGCTGGCTCAGCTGGTATTTGAATCGGCTGCTGTCAAGAATTCCACCCATACCGATCACGCGGTTTTTGGGTAAACCGGTGGATTGCAGGGCCAGGTAAGTCATGGTATCCATCGGGTTGCTGATTACGATGATAATGGCATCGGGAGAGTGTTGCAGGGCATTCTGGCAAACGCCTTTTACGATACCGGCATTAACGCCAATCAGTTCTTCCCGGGTCATACCCGGTTTGCGGGGAAGACCACTGGTAATCACAACCACATCACTGCCGGCGGTTTTGCTGTAATCGTTGGTGCTGCCGCTGATACGGGTATCAAAACCCAGCAGGGTGGCGGTTTGCATCATATCCTGTGCCTTTCCTTCGGCTACACCTTCCTTGATATCCAATAAAACCAGTTCGCTGCATAATTCTTTTCGGGCAATATTATCAGCACAGGTTGCACCTACGGCACCAGCACCTACAACAGTAATTTTCATACTAAATGACGTTTTTTATTGAGGAGATAATTTTTTGACGGCACAAAGGTAGTCGATTCAGGCATTGCGTAAACTGCCCGGAACCCATTTTTTGGAATGATACTGATCAGGAATGCAGCAGGGGATCTTACCGGGCTTTGGCGAGAAAATCGTCCAGTTCCTTCTTCTCCATGTTACCATAATGAATGGCCGCAAACTGCCCATTGCCATCATACAATACAAGGGTAGGTATGGTACGCGGCTGGAAAAAATTACCGAAAACGCCCTTATAATCCTGCCCCATGGCGATAAAAGGGAAATTTTCAACATGGTATTTGGCGGCAAATTCCCGGTTCAGTTTAAGACTGGTTACCGAAACCAGCACTACCTGCATATGGCGGGCCAGATCGGGGTCGGCCGTCAGCACTTCAAATTGTTTCTGGCAATGGCCGCAATCGGGGTTGAAAAGCATCAGCAGTGTTGGTTTACCGGGAGCAACCCGGGTTTCCAGCCGGAAACTTGTGGAATCATTGGCCATCAGGCTGAAAGCAGGTAATTGCGGGTTTTTGCGGTAGGGTGCGCTGCTGTCTGATTGCGCATAAAGCAGTTGCATACTTATCACACAAATAAAGGAGGCAAGAATTTTTTTCATGGTGAAAGCTGATTTAAAAAGCGGCTGCAATTTTTTCCACCGGCACAGACCCGTCGAATGATTGCACAAAATTACCTTTCTTATCATATAAAAACAGGGCGGGGAAGGAGCGTACCCGGTAAAAGGTTCCCAGGAAATAAGAGGGATCCCGGCCCACCATAATATTGGGGCAGCTCTCCAGTTTGTAAACTTCATAAAAGCGGTTGATGAAATCAAATTCCAGCGGTGAAGCCATTACAATCTGTATTTTTTTGAAAAGTTTGATATTGGCCACCAGTTCCTGGGTCTCGTGCTGGCAGTGCTCGCAATCGGGGCTGAAGATCATGATCAGGGTGGCTTTATTCTTTTTCAGGTCATCCTTGGTGATGATGGTGCTGTCGGGTACCCTGAACAGCTTAAAGGGGGGCACGGTGGGGAAACGTTTATATAACAGGCCTGTGTCCGACTGGGCCTTAATGGCCATTGTGCTGCAGCAAAGCAGCAGTAAAACCATGGAAATCCGGTATATCATTGAATAAAACTATTGTTTTTGTATGATAATAAGATGTTAAGTCCTGGAAAGTTGTTTTCGCACAAAATAACCAGGGTCTACCGGCTCTCCCTGCCGGATTTGCTGCCGCTGCCCCACCGGGAAGGTAAATGGCAATTTCTTTCTTATTTCGCTTTTCAATCATTACTTTTGCAGCCAATTTAAAAACTTGTTTTTATGGCAACTACAGCAGATATGCGTACCGGACTGATCATCAAAGTGGATGGCAGTCTGTACTCAGTGATTGAATTCGGACAGAACAAAACCGCCCGGGCGGCCGCCAAGGTTTGGGCCAAACTGAAAGGCGTGGATAATAACCGTACCATCGAAGTAACCTGGAACAGCGGCGAAACCATCTTCCCGGTCCGGGTGGAAAAGAAAAACTATCAGTATCTCTATAAGGATGATAGTGGTTATACCTTCATGGACAACGAAACCTTTGAACAGATCACCGTACCCGAGAACATGGTGGACGCCCCCCAGTTTCTCAAGGAAGACCAGGAAGTGGGTGTTCTGATCAACGGTGAGACCGACCAGCCCATGGGGGTGGAGCTGCCTGATAAAATTGTGCTGAAAGTTACCTACAGCGAACCCGGTGTTAAGGGCGATACGGCTACCCGGACACTGAAACCCGCCACTGTGGAAACCGGTGCCACCGTGAATGTGCCTCTGTTTGTAAACGAAGGCGAACTGATCCGGGTGAATACCAAAACTGGTGAGTATGTAGAACGGGTAAAGGAATAGAAATTACCCGGCTAAACGTATAAAAAAAGTGGATAACAGGCAACTGTTATCCACTTTTTCGTTTTTGGCGATTTTTGTGATTTTTTACCCATTTTTTGCCCATTTTTGCCCATTTTTAGGTCAAAAATGGCTGTTTTCTGTATTTTTTTATTTCTTTTACTTGCTTATATGGGTAATCATTGCCTATCTTAGCTGCCCGTTTCGATATCAAATTAACCACTCAATTTTTTCACATGGACATTAAGCAAATCCAGGAGTTAGTAAAGCTGATCAATAAAACCAATATTGGTGAGATCACTATCGAAGAAGAAGGTATCAAAATAACAGTAAAACAGAAAAAAGACCCGGTTCAGCATATAGTGGCCAGCGCTACGGCTCCGGCCGCGATGCAGGCCATGCCGGTACAACCCGCCGCCATCCCGGCGGCCCAGGCTGCCACGCCTCCTCCCGCCAAAGCCGCCGAAGCCAAGGCCGATAACCTGTTAACCATCAAGAGCCCGATGATCGGTACTTTCTACCGCCAGGCCGGTCCGGGTAAACCCGTATTCGCCAATGTGGGCGATGAGGTAACCCCCGGCAAAGTGGTATGTATCATCGAAGCCATGAAATTATTCAATGACATCGAGAGTGAAGTGAAGGGTAAGATCGTGAAGGTACTGGTGGAAGATGCCAGCCCGGTGGAATACGATCAGCCCCTGTTCCTCGTAGACCCCAGTTAATTTGAAAATGGGCAAATTTGAAAATTTGAAAATGGCAGACAGGACTTCTCCATTTTCAGATTACTGCCTTCCATTTTCAAACCGACTCATTTTCAAATTATCAAATCAGTAAGATGTTTAAGAAGATATTAATTGCCAACCGTGGCGAAATTGCGCTCCGTGTGATCCGAACCTGCCGCGAAATGGGCATCAAAACAGTAGCCGTTTATTCTACTGCGGATAAAGACAGCCTGCACGTTAAATTTGCCGATGAGGCCGTTTGTATAGGAAAACCTGCCAGCGCCGAAAGTTATCTCAACGTGGCTCATATCATGGCTGCCGCCGAAATCACCAATGCCGACGGTATTCATCCCGGCTATGGCTTCCTGGCCGAGAACAGCCGGTTTGCCAAAATCTGCGGCGATCATGGCATCAAATTCATCGGGCCCACCCCCGAAATGATCAACTCCATGGGCGATAAGGTAACGGCGAAAGAAACCATGATCAAAGCCGGCGTTCCTGTGGTACCCGGTGTGGAAGGCTTGCTCGAAAGCCTGGAACATGCAAAATCCGCTGCCCGTGAGATCGGGTATCCTGTGATCCTGAAAGCCACTGCAGGCGGTGGGGGTAAAGGGATGCGGGTGGTTTGGGAAGAAGCCGAAATGGAAAGGCACTACAATAACGCCAAGGCAGAAGCCGCCGCCTCTTTCAAAAATGACGGCATCTACATGGAAAAATTTGTGGAAGAGCCCCGGCATATCGAAATCCAGATCGCCGGTGATCAATACGGCAATATCTGCCACCTGAGCGAAAGGGATTGCTCGATCCAGCGCCGCCATCAGAAACTGGTGGAGGAATCGCCTTCGCCGTTTATGACCGATGAACTCCGTCAGCAGATGGGACAGGCTGCTATTAAAGCCGCTGCCGCCATCAACTACGAAAGTGTGGGTACCATCGAATTCCTGGTAGACAAACACCGCAACTTCTATTTCATGGAAATGAACACCCGTATCCAGGTAGAACACTGCGTTACGGAAGAAGTGATCAACTACGACCTTATTAAAGAGCAGATAAAAATTGCAGCGGGCGACCGCATCACCGGTAAAGAGTACTTTCCCCAGATGCACGCCATTGAATGCCGTATCAATGCGGAAGATCCGTATAACGATTTCCGCCCCTCACCTGGTAAGATCACGGTATTGCATACGCCCGGCGGACACGGGGTGCGGGTAGACAGTCATGTGTATGCCGGTTATGTGATCCCGCCATACTACGACAGTATGATTGCCAAACTCATTGCTGTGGCGCAAACCCGCGAAGAGGCCATCGACACCATGAGCAGGGCCCTGAGTGAGTATGTAATCGAAGGGGTGAAAACCACCATACCCTTCCACCAGCAGCTGATGCGTAATGAGGATTTCCGCAAAGGCAACTTCACCACCAAATTCATGGAAGGTTTTGTGATGAAATAAGCCGCTGCTGCGGCAGTCATCAGATCGTCTGGTGCAGGCGGATCCAGCGCCGCAGCCGCATGCGCTGTTCAAAATCAAGCAGCTGCACCAGCCGCCGCCGCAACATCCTTTTTCTCCTGATTTCGCCCATCCGGTATTCCCGGATCAGCTCCTTCATGGCTTCTTTTTGCTGAGGAGTTAATTGTAATTCCTGTAAGGCGCCCGGTGGTAATACGGGAATATGCCGTTGCCCGCAGGCGGTAACCGAACCGGCGATCAGTAAAATTGTGAAGAGAAATCGAAGGCGCTTCATGTGGGCATTTGACCTGCTTTCTTGTCAAAAGTTTAATTTCTTTCTCAACAGCAAAAATATCCGCCCATCATTTTGCCATTGTACAAAAGCCCGGTTCGGCTTACTTTCAGTATTCATCAAAACGAATGGCCATGAACAGAAAAAAACTAGCGCTTATTGCCCTGTTGTGTATTGCCGGCTGGCCGGCACCGGCCCAGCTGCTCACTTCCATGCGGCAGGGAGGCAGCAAAAAAGCTGCGGTTTCAGAACAAATCGGTCTTACAGAAGTAAGTATCCATTACGACCGGCCGGCTGTTAAGGGCCGCGAAGGAAAGATATGGGGCCAACTGGTACCTTATGGTTTTACCGATCAGGGTTTTGGTACCAGCAAAGCAGCTCCCTGGCGGGCTGGCGCCAATGAAAATACCACTTTCACCTTCAGCACCGATGTTATGATAGAAGGCAAACCATTGGCTGCGGGCACCTATGGCTTTTTTGTAGCCATGGGAACCGGTGAAGCCACGCTTATCTTCAGCAGTAACAGCAGTTCCTGGGGTTCTTTTTTCTATGATCCCAAAGAAGATGTATTGCGGGTGACGGTTAAAACTGAACCGCTGGATAAATCCGTGGAACGCCTGCGGTACGAGTTCATGGATGAAACCGATAACAGCGCCGTAGTGGCCCTGATCTGGGAAAAACTTTCAATACCATTTAAAGTAGAAGTGGATTATGTGAAAACACAGATCGAATCCTATCGCCGGGAACTGCGCAGCGACAAAGGTTTCCGCTGGGAGGCCTGGGTGGAGGCGGTTAATTTCTGTGTTCAGCGTAATACCAACCTGGAGGAAGCCCTTACCTGGGCCGACTATGCCATCGGGGGCGCTTTTGTTGGACAAAAGAATTTCAGCACCCTGAGTGCCAAAGCTTCTGTTCTGAACAAACTGGGCCGCAAGGCCGAAGCGGAGGCCGCCATGAAGGAAGCGCTTCCCATGGCGAACATGCAGGAACTGCATAATTATGGCCGCCAGTTACTGCGGGAAAAAAGGGCTGCGGAAGCCCTGGAAGTATTTAAACTGAATGCACAGAAAAATCCAAATGTATTCATGACCAATATGGGACTGATGCGGGGTTACTCGGCCAACGGCGATTTTACCAATGCGCTCAAATATGCCAAAGCCGCCCAGTTACAGGTAACCGATAAGGCGAATAAAGATGCACTGGAGTCTTTCATCCCTATGCTGCAGGCCGGTAAGGATATTAACCAGTAAAATTTATTGATGGGTTTGCAGCAGTTGCAGGCAACGCTGCAAACTTTCTTTCCATCCGGGGATACTGATATGAAAGGTATCCCGGATTTTTTTTGTGTCGAGTGCCGACCAGGCCGGGCGTTTAGCCGGTGTGGGATAAAGTGAGCCGGGTATGGGAGAAACAATACAGGTGCTGCCCGTAAGCTCCCGGATGCTGTCGGCAAAATCGTACCAGCTGATAATGCCGCTGTTACAGTAATTGAAAATGCGGTTGGCCGGCAAAGCCTGTGGGTTCCACTGCCCGATGATGGTTAACAGCGCTTGTGCAAGGTCTGCCGCATAGGTGGGGCAACCCAGCTGATCATTCACCACATTGATACTTTCTTTTTCCTTCATCAGCCGCAGCATGGTTTTTACAAAATTGTGCCCGAAACAAGAATAAACCCATGAAGTGCGGATGATAAGGGCGCGGGGATGATTGGCTAAAACAGCTTCTTCGCCTTGTTGCTTGGAGCGGCCATAAACGCCGATTGGACAGGTAGGGTCGGTTTCGGTGTAAGGCCGTGAGGCGGTTCCGTCAAATACATAATCGGTGGAGATATGAAAAAAGGCGGCGCCCTGCTGCAAACAGGCGGCGGCTAAATCGCCCGGTGCTTTTGCATTAATGGCAAAAGCCTGGCCCGCATTTGTTTCTGCCTTATCCACCGCTGTGTAAGCAGCACAGTTGATACAAAACTGAACCCGGTTGTTTGCAAAAAAGTTTTGGATGGCGGCGGTATCATCAACCGGCAGGGTGCTGCGGTCGGTAAAAATAAAGCGGTATTGCGGGTGGGATTCTTCCAGCACCTGCAGCTCGCGGCCTAACTGGCCATTAGAGCCCGTTACCAGTATAACGGGTTGTTCATTCTTCAAACACAAAGTTATTTAAGCAGCTTTCAATGCCGGGGTACTTAAGGTCTTTTTCGGAGATGATGGCCTTGTCCGCCGGTATCTGCCAGTTGATCTGTAATTGCGGATCATTATAGCGGATACCGCCTTCGGCAGCGGGCTGATAAAAGGCATCGCATTTATAAAATACTTCGGCCGTGGGGCTCAGCACTGCATAGCCGTGGGCAAATCCCTTCGGTATCAGTAATTGTTTTTTATTGGCTGCCGAAAGTTCAAGAGTGAATACCCTGCCATATGTGGGAGAGCCCTTACGGATGTCTACGGCCACGTCGAGGATGGCTCCTTCCAGTACCCTTATGAGTTTGGTTTGGGCATGGGGCGCCTGCTGGTAATGCAGTCCCCGGATCACCCCGTAACCCGACCGGGCCTGGTTATCCTGCACAAAACGGATGCTGATCCCTTCGGCCGCAAAATGCTGTTCATTATAGCTTTCGAAAAAATAGCCCCGTTTATCCTCGAACACTTTGGGTTCAACGATCAGGAGTCCCGGGATATCTGTTTTTATGATAGGCATAGGTTAATTATTTGGTGCCGGTTTGCTGCAGGATTACTGTCCGCCATATACGTTCCTGAAAAAATCAATCGTTTCTTTCAGGCCATCCTCAAATCGTTTGGTGGGCTGATAGCCGAGTAAATTTTTTGCCAGGGAAATATCGGCTAAAGAATTACGGATATCTCCGGCCCGGGGTTCGCGGTAAGTAGCGGCAAAATCGCTGCCCAGGTATTCCCGGCAGGCATTGTAAAGATAGTTTACAGAATAATATTCACCCACTGCCACATTGTACACTTTTTTCAGTGCCCCGGGGTTATCGGTTAGCATGCCCTTAATATTCACCTGTACGGCATTATCAACAAAAGTAAAATCGCGGGTTTGCTCTCCATCCCCGTTGATATAAACGGGGGTGCGTTGCATAATGCCTTTTACAAACAGGGGAATCACGGCAGCATAGGGGCCATCGGGATCCTGGCGGGGGCCAAAAATGTTGAAGTAGCGGAAACCCATCAGTTTAATACCATACACATCGGCAAAAACCTGGGCATAGAGTTCATTTGTTTTTTTGGTGGCGGCATAGGGCGAGAGGCAATTGCCTACCCGGTTTTCCTGCTTGGGCAGCGTGGGTTCATCTCCATACACAGAGGAAGAAGAAGCGTACACAAACTGCCGCACTTTATTATCAACCGCCGCTTTCAGCATGTTTACAAAACCATTTACATTCACCTCATTGAAGTAAACCGGTTCCTTGATACTCCGGGGTACAGAACCAAGTGCTGCCTGGTGACTTACATAATCAATACCGGCACAGGCCTGCTGGCAGGTATCGGCATGGCGGATATCACCTTCCATCCATTCAAAAGCGGGGTACTGGCGCAGGATGGCAAGATTTTTTTCGAAGCCATTCACCATATTATCAAGAACCCGCACTTTCTTCGCCCCGTTTTGTAAGAGGTATTCGGCAATATGCCCCCCGATAAAGCCGGCGCCGCCGGTAACCAGGAAGCTGCTGTTGCTGATGTCCGTATCGTGAAAATTAGTCATGATGAATGCTTGCTGTTGGGATGATGAACTAGAGGCTCCAGTAACTCCGGCTGCTGATCCGGCCCCGGTACATTCCTTTCAGATCGGCAATCAGTGCCTGGGGTTTGGTGATGGAGGCAAAATAGGCATCATCCAGGTTTTTATAATTCTTATGCGGCACTGTTATCACCACCGCATCATAATCATTGCCCGGTTCCGGTGTCAAAGAAAAGCCATATTCATGTTTCAACTCATCACTATCGGCAAACGGATCGGTGATGTGGACATTCAATGAGTAGGATTGGAGTTCTTTCACTACATCCGCCACTTTTGAATTCCGGATATCACTTACATTCTCTTTGAAGGTGGCGCCCATCACCAGCACTTTGGCATCTTTAATATTCCCGTTGTGCTGGATGATGTACTGCAATACTTTTTTAGCCACATACCCCGCCATTCCGTCATTGATTACGCGTCCGGCCAGGATCACCTGGCTGTCGTAGCCCAGTTCCTTGGATTTATAGGTAAGATAATACGGATCCACGCCGATGCAGTGGCCGCCCACCAGTCCCGGCTGAAAACGGAGAAAATTCCACTTGGTGCCGGCCGCTTCCAGTACTTCAAAAGTATTGATACCGATCTTGTCGAATATAATGGAGAGCTCATTCATCAGGGCGATGTTGAGATCCCGTTGTGTGTTCTCAATAATTTTAGCCGCTTCGGCCACTTTGATGGAAGAGGCTTTATGCACCCCGGCTTTTACCACCAGTTCATAAACCAGCGCAATGGTATCCAGGCTTTCGGTATCGCAGCCGCTCACCACTTTTACAATGCTGGCCAGTGTATGCTCCTTATCACCGGGATTGATCCGCTCAGGTGAATAACCCAGTTTAAAATCCGTTACATTTTTAAGGCCCGAAATTCTTTCGATGATCGGCAGGCAATCTTCTTCGGTGCAACCCGGGTATACGGTGCTTTCAAAAACCACATAGTCTCCTTTTTTGATCACTTTGCCGATGGTTTCACTGGCCCGGGTAACGGGTACCAGGTCGGGCACATTGTGTTCATCTACGGGTGTGGGAACCGCCACGATAAAAAAAGTTGCCTGGCGCAATACATCCAGGTCGTTGGTGAATTCGATATCACAGCCATCGAAGGCTTCGGCTTCCAGCTCCTGGCTGGGATCGATCCGGTTACGCATCATCTCAATGCGTTTGGCATTGATATCGAAACCGATCACTTTTATCTTTTTGGCAAATTCGAGGGCGATGGGCAGGCCCACATAACCCAGACCGATAACGGCCAGTTTCTTTTCTTTGTTGAGGAGTTCCTGGTACATAAGATAATTGTATATCACCCCTTCGGGGTTTGGCTCTGTTAATGCCTAAGGTTGTGAATAAATTTCATCCCTCCGGGTTGGTCATTCATTTCATTCAATCGCTGCCCGTCATCACATTTGCCCATCAGCCCATCTTCAAATCGATACATTTTCATATTGACGCAATTGCGCTATCTGAATTCCTTGGGCTGCTTATACCACTCCTCTTCCGGTAATCCTTTAAAATAATCGTAGGTGATCTTTAATCCTTCGGCGCGACTCACCTTCGGCTCCCAACCCAGTAATTTTTTTGCCAGGCTGATATCCGGCTGCCGTTGTTTGGGATCATCCACGGGCAGGTCTTTATAAACAATTTTCTGGGTGGTGCCCGTAAGTTTAATGATCTCTTCGGCAAAGGCCTGCAAAGAAATTTCATCAGGATTGCCGATATTCACCGGATTCACATAATCGCTCATGAGCAGACGGTAGATGCCTTCCACCAGGTCGTCTACATAACAAAAACTGCGGGTTTGGGAGCCATCACCAAATACCGTGATATCCTCACCCCGCAGGGCCTGCCCGATAAATGCCGGCAGGGCCCGGCCATCATTGAGCCGCATCCTCGGCCCATAAGTATTGAAGATGCGAACGATGCGGGTACTTACTTTATGAAAAGTGTGATAGGCCATTGTGATGGCTTCCTGGAAACGCTTGGCTTCATCATATACTCCGCGGGGGCCCACCGGGTTTACATTACCCCAGTATTCTTCGTTTTGCGGATGCACCAGCGGATCGCCATACACTTCACTGGTGGAGGCCACCAGGATCGTGGCGTTTTTGGATTTAGCCAGTCCCAGGCAGTTATGCGTGCCCAGGGAACTCACTTTTAATGTTTGAATGGGAATTTTAAGGTAGTCGATAGGACTGGCGGGCGATGCAAAATGCAGGATATAATCGAGCACACCGGGAACATGAATGAATTTGGACACATCATGGTGATAGAACTCAAATTCTTTCAGTTTGAAAAGATGCTCAATGTTCTTAAGTTCCCCGGTAATCAGGTTATCCATACCAATTACCTGGTATCCTTCGCGGATGAAACGGTCGCACAGGTGCGAACCCAGGAAACCTGCGGCACCGGTGATGAGTATTCTTTTAGTTGCCACGCTGTGTATTTACGGGTTTATTGGATTATTTGTTGATGGCACGGCGGCCGATACTTTCATAATAAAAGCCCAGTTCTTCCATCTTGGCCAGGTCGAAGAGATTACGGCCATCAAATATCACTTTGTTTTTCAGCAGTTGCCGGATCTTTTCAAAATCGGGTGTGCGGAATTCGCTCCACTCCGTAGCAATAATCAGGGCTTCGGCATCCTGCAGGGCATCGTATTGCCGTTCGGCAAAACGGATTTTATCGCCTATCAGTTCCTGTACATTTTTCATGGCTTCCGGATCATAGGCCGTGATCTGTGCTCCCCCGGCAACGAGGGCTTCAATCATACTCAGGGCCGGCGCTTCGCGGATATCATCCGTGTTGGGTTTAAAGGCCAGTCCCCAGAGCGCCAGCTTCCGTCCCTGTAAGTTTCCGTTAAAATACGATTTTATCCGCGGTATCAGGTGCAGTTTTTGTTGTTCATTCACCTCCATCACGGCATTCAGAATTTTGAAATCGTACTGTACTTCGTTTGAAGATTTTACAAGTGCCTGCACATCCTTGGGGAAGCAGCTGCCGCCATAACCGATGCCCGGAAATAAAAACCGTTTGCCAATACGTTCATCACTGCCGATCCCTTTCCGAACCATGTCCACATCGGCGCCCAGCAATTCGCAAAGGCGGGCGATCTCATTCATAAAAGTGATCTTGGTGGCGAGGAAGGAGTTGGCGGCATACTTGGTAAGCTCGGCGCTTTTTTCATCCATGAAGATGATAGGGTTGCCCTGGCGCACAAAGGGAATATACAATTCGTTGAGCAGTTTTTTTGCCTTTTCGGAACCGGTGCCGATGACAACGCGGTCGGGTTTCATAAAATCATCCACGGCCACGCCTTCGCGTAAAAATTCGGGATTGGAAACCACATCAAATGCGTTTTCAACCGAACCGCTTCCTTTATAACTGCTGAGAATGGTTTGTTTTACTTTTTCGGCCGTACCCACGGGTACCGTGCTCTTATCGATGATCACCACATAACCATCGGGGTCGAGCAGGCCGCCCAAATCAGCGGCCACTCCCAGGATGTATTTCAGATCAGCGCTCCCGTCTTCCCCGGGCGGGGTGGGGAGGGCTAAAAATATGATGGAGGCGCCGGCAATGCCTTCCCGGAGGGAGGTGGTGAAATGCAAACGTCCTTCTTTCTGGTTACGCAGAAATAATTTTTCGAGACCGGGTTCGTAGATTGTGATAATGCCCGACGAGAGTTTATCCACTTTGCGCTGGTCAATATCCACGCATGTAACATCATTTCCTGTTTCAGCAAAACAAGTGCCGGTTACCAGGCCTACGTATCCTGTTCCTACAACTGCAATCTTCATGGTATAGTGGCCTGTATAGGGCGGCCGCTTCCTTTTATGGTAAAAACGCTAAATTCAACGGTTCACAAACTCCAGCACATTGGAACAGATAAAAGCCTGTTGCTCCTCATCCAGTTCAGTGTGAATGGGTAATGAAATGACCCTTTCGGTGAGCCAGTCGGTTACCGGCAACTGGTAGCTGCTGCCGCCAAAGGCATCGAACATTTTCTGCCGGTGGGCCGGCACCGGGTAATAAATCATATTGGGAATTCCTCTCTCATTCAGAAACTGGTGCAGTGCATCGCGGTCAACCCCGTTCAGGATCAGGGTGTACTGATGAAATACATGCTTGTTATTGGCATGCCTGAAGGGAACAGCGATCTTATCATTTCCGGCAAAAGCGGCATCATAAACAGCGGCGGCTTTGCGGCGGGCTTCAATATATTCGTCCAGGTGTTTCAGTTTGATAGCAAGAATAGCAGCCTGCATGGCATCCAGCCTCGAGTTGCATCCCACCACATCATGGTAGTAGCGTTTGCTTTGCCCGTGCGAGGCAATCATGCGGAGTTTGGCTGCCAGTTCATCATCATCAGTGAACATGGCCCCGCCATCCCCAAAAGCCCCCAGGTTTTTGGAAGGATAGAAAGAGGTGCAGCCGATATGCCCGATGCTGCCGGTTTTTTTCACCGTGCCATCACTGAAATAAAAATCCGAACCGATGGCCTGGGCATTATCTTCAATTACAGCCAGCCCGTATTTTTGGGCGATGGCCATGATGGCTTCCATATCCGCTGCCTGTCCGTACAGGTGAACGGGAACGATCGCTTTGGTTTTGGGAGTGATGGCTTTTTCAATCGCAGCCGGATCAATACAGAATGTTTGGGGATCTACCTCCACAAAAACGGGTTTGATGCGCAGGAGAGCCGCCACTTCTACCGTGGCGATATAGGTAAAGGAAGGTGTAATCACTTCATCGCCGGGCTCCAGGCCAAGCGCCATCATGGCAATTTGCAGGGCATCTGTGCCATTGGCACAGGGAATACAATGCCTGCTTCCGTTATAAGCAGCCAGGCTGCTGGCAAAATCATTCACCACTTTGCCGCCGATAAATAAGGAGCTTTCCATTACAGCAAGTACGGCGGCATCCACTTCCGCTTTGATCTTCTGGTACTGCGTTTTGGTATCAACCATTTGTAAGGGCCTCATAATTAGGAGTTTTGTGCGGCGCAAAGATAACGATTCAAAAAGCATTTTATTATTTCAAATTAGGGGGTAGATTTGTTGAAAAACCGGCTGTTTGGGACTTTTTTTCTATACCATTTTCACTAAAATATACCTGTTGGGCATTCGCCTGACGGCCTACTGGAATCCCAAGGCCCGTAAATGGATCGCGGGGCGCAGTGATATTTTTGCCCGGATGCAAACCGAACTGATGCGTGCCGAACCGCCTGCGGCAAACGGCAATATACCAACCATCTGGATGCATTGTTCCAGTCTTGGCGAATTTGAACAGGGGCGGCCGCTGCTGGAAGCGCTGCGAAAGCAATACCCTGAATGCCGTACGGTGCTGAGTTTTTTTTCGCCTTCGGGTTATGAAGTGATTAAAGATCAGCCGGCAGCCGATCATATTTTTTACCTGCCGATGGATTCCCCGCAGAATGCCCGTCGTTTTATCAGCCTGGTGAAACCCACCCTGGTGCTCTGGGTGAAATACGATTTCTGGTATTATTATCTCATGGAATTAAGTGCCAGAAAAATACCGCTACTGCTGGTATCGGGTATTTTCAGGCCCTCGCAGCCGTTTTTTAAATGGTATGGCGCCATCTGGAAAAAAATGCTGGACTGTTTTACGCAGCTCTTTGTGCAAAATAAAAATTCCGCTGAACTGCTGGAAACGATCAGCCTGCAGCCGCTCGTTGCGGTGAGTGGGGATACCCGGTTCGACAGGGTGCTGAGCATTGCCCAAGATTTTACGGAACTGCCGGGAATCAGCGCATTTTGCAACGGATACCCGGTACTGGTAGCGGGCAGCACCTGGGATGAGGATGAAGTGGAACTGCTGCATTTTGTAAACAATAACCCGCAGCTGCGTTTCATCATTGCCCCGCATGAAATTGATCCCGAAAATCTGGCAGATCTGCGCAGGCAATTCCCGGCCTCCTTGTTTTATTCGGAACTGGGCAGTAAAGAAGCGGCAACGGGAAAGCATGTGCTCATCATCGATAATATCGGTATGCTCTCCCGTCTTTACCGGTATGCTACTGTTACCTATGTTGGAGGCGGTTTTGGCGAGGACGGCGTGCATAATGTGCTGGAAGCTGCTGTGTATGGCAAGCCCGTGGTATTCGGCCCTGTTTTTCATAAATACGATGAGGCGGTCGGATTGCGGGAGGCCGGTGGGGCGGTATCTGCTTCGGGTCCGCTGGAGCTGGAAGCCATGCTGGAACAACTTTTCATGAATCAGGCCGAAAGGGAAAAAATGGGACAGGCGGCGCGTAAATTTGTACAGCAACAGGCAGGTGCCACCGGGCGGATCATGGAATATATTCAGGCAAAACGCCTTCTCACCAGCTGATAAAACTGCCGCACCACTTCATCGGTATCCTTCCAGCCATTCTTCACCTTCAGTTCGCGTTGGATCCAGTATTCTGCTTCGGGGTAGATGGAGAAACTGTTGATGGTTTTGATGCTGCGTTCATAAGCCGATTCGTCGCCGCGGAATAATTCATTGATAAAAAGAAAACGGTCGTTTACGCCAATGGCCTTACGGAGGTCGCGTATGGGCTGATCCACGAGGGTATCTCCCAGGTCGATACTGCTCTGTTTTAGTTTATCATTCAGCGAGGGGGTATTACTGCTTACGAGGTCATTGATTTCTTTTTTTGTATCAGCAGTTGCATTGCGCTGATGCGTGAGGGTGGGAATATCTTCTTCCTCTTCAAAAACAATTGCCGGTTTTTTATGGTGACTGATCTGCTGCAGGATCTCCGCATTTTTTTTGATCTCTTCCAGCTCGGCTTCCAGGGCCGCTTCATCCACCTGTAATACTTCGATGATTTTTTCCTCCGGTTCCGGGCTGGTGATTACCGGGGCGGGCGTTTCGGTGATGGTTATGTTGCTGGGCGGGACCGGTACAACCGGCACCGGCGGCGGCACCAGGGCCACAAAAGAACTGGCTGTAGCTGCTCCTTCGCTCTGCAATTGCAGCAATTCGGCCTGCAGCATCTGCACGGTAAGCAATAACTGGCTTACCGGTGCTTCCTGGCTCACCTGGTTCTGTAATTTTTTAAGGAGTGTTTCCACTCTTTCCATAGATAAAGTATACTTTTGATGCCCTGAACAAACGAAGGCGTGATTAACCTTCCGTCTAAGTTACAAACTCCAATTCAAAAAATTTATATAAAATGTTTATAGAACCCACGCTGAAAGGAGAGAAACGCGGCTGGATCGAAGTGATCTGCGGCAGTATGTTCAGCGGTAAAACGGAAGAACTGATCCGCCGGCTGAAACGCGTAAAGATTGCGAACCTCAAAGTGGAAATCTTCAAACCCACGATTGATAAGCGTTACGACGAAGTGAATATCGTAAGCCATGATACCAATGCCATCCATTCCACCCCGGTAGACAGCTCCCAGAATATCCTTCTGATGGCCCAGGATGTGGATGTGGTGGGGATTGATGAGGCCCAGTTTTTTGACAGCGAAATTGCCAATGTTTGCGAAGCGCTGGCCCTGCGGGGGATCCGCGTGATTGTGGCCGGTCTTGATATGGACTACCTGGGAAATCCCTTCGGGCAGATGCCCAACCTGCTGGCCAAGGCCGATTATATCACCAAGCTCCATGCCATCTGCCAGGTTTGCGGCAATATCGCTAATATCAGCTACCGGAAAATTAATGAGGGCGGCCAGGTGCTGCTGGGCGAAAAAGATGTGTATGAACCGCGTTGCCGGATCTGTGCACAGCTGGACAAATAAAAAAGGCATCCCCAGAAAATAAAAAAGCCCTCCGGAACCGGAGGGCTTTTGTTTACCCAATCACTGTGTGATTTATTCTTTTACAAATTTCGAAGTGAAGTTGTTACCATCGTTGTTGATGCGCAGCATGTAAACACCTTTGGGCAATCTTGAAATATCAAGCTGCTGCAGGCGGTTACTGATGGTTTGCTGCATTACAGTAGCGCCATTCTGATCAATCACTTTCAGGATACCCTGTCCGTTCACTTCACCCAGTACCGATACATTGAGCAGGTTGCTGGCGGGGTTCGGGTATACCCGGATGGTGCCCGCGCTGGTTGTGGTTTGCTCAAAGATAGTAGCCGTACCCAGCTGCACTTTTAAGGTATAGCAGGTGCTGGCGTTATTGGCGCCATTATAGCCATATACCTGTGCATAATAGGTGCCGGCGGCAGCGGTATAGCTGATGGTTTCACTGGTGGTGCTGCCATTTTGTGAAATGGCCACCTGTGTACCGGCGCTGTTCAGCAGTTTCAGGTCGTAATCGGCCGGCAGTGTGGTGAGCGTGATGGTGATGGTGCCACCAGTGGTAATAACAAATTTGTAGTTATCGATATCGCCGGTCGGACTGATCAATCCCGTAATATTGGTATTGAACGGAATCGTGGCGGCGCCCGCCGTAGTTCCATTGGTGCTGTTATCATAGCTGCTCTGACAACCGGTTACCGCCGTGGCTGTAGCCTTGATGGTATAGCAAGTAGCGCTGTTGGCGCCATTGTAACCGATCACTTTAATATAATAAGTACCGGCAGCCTGGTTATTGAGCGTTACGGTTTCGGTGGCAGTGGATCCGGTACCAGAGCCGATTTGAGTACCGGCACTGTTATAAATATAAAGATCATAGTCAACACCGGTGGGCCCCACAAGATTGTAAACAATATTGCTGGTAGCGGTAGTGGTGATCTTATAATAATCAATATCAGTGGAAGTGGAAATGGCGGCCGAATTGGTTACGCCCGAACTGATGGCGGCTGCCGCAGCCTGGGTTTCATTCGGCTCAAAGGCCGTACTGCAGCTGGTGCCACCGGTGGTGGTAAACTGGGCCTGCGCATAAGCGCTGCTGCCGGCGCTGCAATTGGTTCTAACCCTCCAGTCGTAAATAGTTCCCAGCGTAAGTCCGGATAAAGCAACAGATGTGGAAGTGGTGCCGGTTAAGGCATTTGTCCAGGTGGTGCTGGTTGAAATTTTATAATCCACGTCATAGCTGTTAGCACCACTAACGGCTGTCCAGCTAACGGTGGCGCCGGTATTGGTGATGCCCGAAGAGGCTAATCCGCCCGGCGTGCTGCAGGCATTGTAGGCGGCGCCAACGCCTACGGCATACCAGGCATTGGTAGTGGCAATTACCTGGGCGCTGCCGGCACCATAAAGGTCGGTTGCAGCCTGGATGGCGGCTGTGCGGGCACTGGCATAAGTGGCAGTAGAAACCAGGTATACCGTGTTGGTGCGGTAGGCAATGGCTGCTGCTGCATCAATGCCGATACCCGTAACAGAGTAAACAGAACCGATATCATTGGTGCCGCTTCCGCCCTGTGATAACAGGTAGAACCAGAAATTGAGCACACCGCTGTTGGTATGTACCCCGCACTGGTCATTGGCATTGCTGGGTGTACAGCTGGTAGTGTTTACCCAGTAGGTGCCGCCGTAGGTATCGGGCTGACTGAACTGATTGGGGTTGGCCATATTACGGAAAGCGGCCCCGATATTTTCACCAATGAGCCAGTTTCCGTTTGCGCCTTTGGCGTAGAATTCGATCGCTGTTCCGAAAATATCACTGAAGCCTTCGTTCATGGCGCCGGATTCTTTTGAATACACCAGGTTGGAAGTTCTTTCGGTAACACCGTGGGTGATTTCGTGGCCGCACACATCCATGGCGGTGAGCGGTGTGTAGGTGGTTCCGCCGCTGGTGCCGCCATCGCCATAGGTCATGCGGGTACCATCCCAGAAGGCATTGATATTATTGCCATAGCCAAATGCCACCAGGTTGGTGTGTACATAGCTGTTGAGGGCAAAGCCGGCATTGTCCACACTGTTGCGGTTGAATTTGGTGAAATAGTAATCATATGTTTTTTCAGTGCCCCAGTGGCCGTCGGTGGCATACTGGTCTTTATTGGCATTAACATTATTCCAGTTATTATCGGCATCAGTAAAATCAACGGCGGCGGCATAGTTGGTGCCGGCAAGCCGCATATCGTACGTGTTGATACCATTACCGCGGCCGGTTTCCCGCAGGCGGTAGGTGGAGCCGGTAAAATCGGTAGTGATTGTTTGCGTACCACTATAGGCGGTGACAGCGGTGCCGGTAGCATTGGTGCTGTGGATCAGCTGGCGGCTGCCGAGAATTTTCCCGGTAAGGGCATCCACATATACATACTGGCGGCTGAGGGGATAGTTGGCGTAGATATCCAGTTTGTAAGCAAGACGTAATTCTGCAGGCACCACATCATTCTCCTGGCTGTAATATACCAGGTCGAATCTGGGGTAGAAACTGGCATTCGGATCATTCTGTTCTCTCTTGATAAAAGCTTCCTCGGCGGGAATCTGCCACTTGTATTCACGGGCACCCACGAAGTCCATTGCTTTTTGCAGGGCAGCCGTTTTCCCCACACTGGCACGGGTAGCCAGGCCGGCAGGAAAATCTTTTATCCATTTTCCGTTCTCACTGAGAACGGCGCCGTTTTTTACATGCACCACGTAAGTGGCATTATCAACCGGGATCCCGGCATAGGTTTGCTGGTACCTGAAATGTTCAAATCCCAGGTTGTCTTTTTCGGAGTGATTCAATACAGCATTACTGGTGCTGCTGATCTTTCCATAGGAGTCGGCAATGAATACCGATCCTTTTTGAAACAGGGGCGCATTGCCACTGCTGAAAACAATTTGCTCGGGATACATGCCCGGCTGGCCTTTCAGGATATCCTGTGCACCGGATTGCAGTGCAGCCAATATGCCTGATCCCAGGAAACAGGTGATTAAAATTTTTTTCATACAGAATTAAGTTTAGTGAAATAAATCTTTTCGTAATCTATAATGAATGCATTTTCTTGCCAATAGTAAAAGCCCCATCGTAAATGCGCTGTGAATAAATTGACCTGTTTATCCGCAAACCTATTTGCAGCCCCTTTTATAAGGGCTTGATTTTTAACAGCTCCCGTATCAGCCATCTTTAAATTTGTAGTATAAAATCTACTTGCACCGGTTTTGATGTGAATAACTTTATTAGTCTTTTTTTATCAAATAGTATTTTCCACATATAAGTTAGCAGCTGATTATAGGCAGTTTTATGCACGCTATCGGGGTAAATGGGTTAATTTGCAGCCATGTTTAACCGCATTCTTTCCCTTCTGCGTAAAGACATCCTGCTCGAGTTCAGGCAAAAACATACTTTCTATGGTATCCTGCTGTATGTGGCGTCTACTATTTTTGTGCTGTATCTGTCTATAGAAAACGGCCTGGAAGCCCATGTGTGGAACGGGCTTTTCTGGGTGATCCAGTTATTTATTTGTGTGAATGCGGTAGCCAAAAGTTTCCTCCAGGAAAGCAAGGGAAGAATGCTGTATTTTTATTCGATTGTATCACCGGTGGAATTTGTGCTGGCCAAGATCGTATACAATATGCTGCTGATGATCATGATGAGCCTGATCAGCCTGTTTTTATTCAGTTTGTTTCTGGGCAGTCCGGTTCAGAATGCAGTATGGTTTACCGGCATCGTCATTCTCGGGGGCGGCAGTATCAGTATTGTCTTCACCCTGATGAGCGCCATTGCGGCCAAGGCCCAGCAAAATGCGGCCCTGATGGCCATCCTCGGATTCCCGGTGATTTTACCGCAATTGCTGCTGCTGATGCGTTTCAGCAAAGCGGCTTTTGCCGAAGTGTTCCGGGAAGGGGCCGTGCTGCAGCTGGCCTTATTAATTACCGGGCTTGATATACTGGTAATGGCAATGGCGGTGATATTATTCCCTTATTTATGGAAGGAATAACCTGTTATAAAATAACCTTTTTATAAAGGTAAAAAACCGGATTCTCTGCCTATCTTTGCGCCACTCATTAAATATCTGTGTTGAAAAAAAGCTGGTGGAAAATATTATCTCTGTTGTTGCTGAGCTACACGGTGGTAGCCGGCTTCCTGATAAAAATTCCTGATCTCCCCATCATTCATCAGTCTATCCGTAATCTTTATTTTCATGTGTGCATGTGGATGGCCATGATGACGCTTTTCATCGTAAGTTTTGTTTACAGTATCAAATACCTGCGGGGCTTCAACCTGCGAAATGATATTTATGCCACGCATTTTGCTGCGGTGGGTACATTGTTCGGCCTGCTGGGCTACAGCACCGGCGCTATCTGGGCCAACTATACCTGGCTTACCGATCAGAGCCAGTCGCTCGGAAGCGTACTCAAGGAACCCAAACTGATCGGGGCAGCCATTGCCCTGCTGATCTACGGTGCTTATTTCGTGTTACGAGGATCTTTTACCGATATCGACAAGCGGGCCCGTATCAGTGCCGTGTACAATATTTTTGCCTTTGCCATGTTATTTCCCAGTATCTGGATTATTCCCCGGCTGGTGGGAAGTTTACATCCCGGCGCCCCGGGCAGCGACAGCGGTAATCCCGCCCTCAATGCAGAGAAAGACCTGGATGCCACCATGCGCCTGGTTTTTTACCCGGCGGTTATCGGCTGGACATTGCTGGGGGTATGGATTGCCACCCTCCGGGTGCGGATGCAATTACTGAAAGATAAAAACCTGATCAATGAATAAATTACTGCCACGTTTGCTGCTGCTTTGCACCGGCCTGTTTTCGCAGGTAATGGTTTTTGCCCAGGAAAACGGGGGAGGCCTTGATGCCACAATGCGGGGTAACGGAAAAATATACGTGGTGGTGGCCAGCTGCCTGCTGATATTACTGGGCCTGTTTGCCTATGTGTTCCTGATCGACCGTAAGATCAGCCGGATGGAGAAAGAAAAGTAATTTGAAAACGGGTCAACCGGAAAATGTGAAAATGAAATGGTTTTCCGCTGCCTTAACAAAATGCGGTACTATAAAAAGATAACCCGCTAACCACAAAATAAACCCCGCCCCTGAGGGGTTATATTGCTAAACTTTGTATAACGATTGCCTAAATAAAACAACATTTTTATGAGTGCTACACAACCATACAGCTTTTTCCAAAGTGTGGAAAGAAGCTTTGACAAAGCCGCCAAATTTACCAAATGGGATCTCGGTATCCTGGAACAGATCAAAGCCTGTAACAGTGTTTACCAGATGCGTTTTCCCGTAAAAAGGGATGATGGAAGCATCGAAGTGATCGAGGCTTACCGTGTTCAACACAGCCATCACAAAACTCCCTGTAAGGGCGGTATTCGTTTCAGCGACGAAGTAAACCAGGATGAGGTAATGGCCCTGGCCAGCCTGATGACCTATAAATGCGCCATCGTAAACGTACCCTTCGGCGGCGGTAAAGGGGGTATCAAGATCAACCCCCGTGCCTACAGTGTGTACGAACTGGAAAAGATCACCCGCCGTTATACTTCCGAACTGGTGAAAAAGAATTTCATTGGCCCGGGTACCGATGTTCCGGCGCCTGATTACGGAACCGGGGAAAGGGAAATGTCGTGGATCGTTGATACCTATGCATCCCTGAAGCCCGGCGAAATTGATGCTGCAGGCTGCGTTACGGGTAAGCCCATTGCCCAGGGCGGTGTTCGTGGCCGTAAAGAAGCCACCGGTTTGGGTGTATACTACGGTGTACGCGAAGTATGTAATATGGAAGATGTTATGAAGAAACAGGGGCTCACCGTAGGAGTGGCCGGTAAAACTGTAGTGGTGCAGGGCCTGGGTAACGTGGGTTACCACTCTGCCAAATTCTTCCGCGAAGGCGGCGCCAAAGTAATTGCCCTGGCCGAATATGAAGGGGCTATTTACAATGCCGATGGTTTGAATGAAGAAGAAGTATTCCAGCACCGCAAAGCAACCGGTTCGATCCTGAATTTCCCGGGTGCCACCAACCTGGCAAAAAATACCGACGCCCTGGAACTGGAATGCGATATCCTGATCCCGGCTGCGCTCGAAAACGTAATCAATGGCGATAATGCGGCCCGTGTAAAAGCAAAGATCATCGGTGAAGCCGCCAATGGTCCCTGCACACCGGAAGCCGATGAAATTTTTGCCGAAAAAGGTATTCTCTGCGTGCCGGATATGTACCTGAATGCCGGTGGTGTTACGGTGAGTTATTTCGAATGGCTGAAGAACCTGAGCCACGTTCGTTATGGCCGCCTTGAAAAAAGGTTTACAGAAAACCTCAACAAGAGCATTCTTACCCAGATTGAAGAACTGACCGGTAAGAAAGTAACGGATACAGAAAGAAGCTTCATCATGCATGGTCCGGATGAAATTGACCTGGTGCACAGCGGGCTCGAAGAAACCATGATCAATGCCACCCGCGAGATCATGCAGATCTGGAAAGATAATCCTGCTATCCCCGATATGCGTACCGCTGCCTATGTGAGCGCCATCAACAAAGTGGCTACCAGCTATGCAGAACTGGGTATCTTCCCATAAACCGGTTAGTAACGAATCACTATAAAAAAAACCATCCGCCTTAAGGCGGATGGTTTTTTTATGGCAGTGGAATTCACTTGCGGAACGGGATCCGTATAAATACCTGATTTTGCCAACCGCACCCAAACAATGGCTGAATAGTTTGCGTCTCTGATTTGATTGTTGTTTATTGTAATGCGTTTTTGTAAACCTTTTCCTAACCAATAATTCTTTATCATGCAACTCAAAAAAATTGTCATTGTACCGGCATTGCTGTTTACGCTGTCATTGCTGGTCATGTATTGTAATCAGCCTGCGAAGCAGGAGGAGGAAAAATCGGGCAGCATTACCCCGGTTGATCTTCCGGTAAAAGTGCCGGGGTTTCATTTCCCCGAAGATTCAACGGTTATTTATGGCTGGCTCAACAACCCCTCGATGCCCCTGAATTACGACTCGGCCAGCGTGTATAAACATGCCTGGGGCGTATGGGCCGGGTTAACGGCACAAACCGACCAGGTGTATGCCGGCGATAAGCTGCTGGTATACGAAACCTGGATGGGTGTCTCGGAAATTAAAGAAGCCATCGTTCAGCAAAATGCCGGCGCCGCTGTAAAAGCTGCCGGTAAAAAGAGAAGGAGTTTTCTTGAAAGGCCCCGCCAGTTTGAACACGGCTTTCATGTGGTGAACAAAATGCCGGCGCTGAAAGCCGCATTGATGGCGCCCCAAAATGACACCATTGATACCAATGCCGCCAATAACCAGTGGGTAACGGTTTCGTACAGTCCGGCCGCTGCCAATTATGCCATCAGCAACAAGATCCTGGATATATCTGTAATCAATAAATACCAGGTGCCAGGTGGTATCGGCAGTATACCGGCCTTTCCCAATTCATCCGTTACGATTAAGCCCACCTATTTTGTAGGAAGTGAAACGGATTCACTGATACAGATACCTGTTTGGCCCGGGGCGCCCTCACCGGCCGATAGTTTTTCATTTGGCCGCTGGCCCCGTTGTGTATATGCTGATGTTCACAACCGGCAGCCTTCCGGGAAAAAAGTGGTGCCTGCGTTGCAGTCAGACCGCAACCCGGCATCCGTTCTCGCTGCCACCTGCAACCTGAGTGATTTTATCAATTTCAAAGTTGATTCAGCCATGGCAGCGCATATGAATGCCTCCGACAGCAGTAATGGCGGAAACGGGCCCAGCTTTGCCCACAAGGGAAGCATCGCCATACTCGTGGGTATGCATGTGGCTACCAAAGAGATCAGCAACTGGACCTGGCAATCCTATTACTGGGCGCCCGATCCGGCCCAACCCTTTGATCCCAGCTCTAACCTCGCCGCCAGTTTACGCCCCTCTGAAATAACAGGAGCCGCTGCACACTACGCCGTGGTGGCAGCTTATGCAATGGTATTACCCAACCAGCCCATCAATGGCGGTACCAATACCGGCACCACCCATGTATACGGGTATAATCCCTATCTCGAAGCCAGTTTCTTCGGCCTTTCGCCCAACCAGCCCAATAACCAGTTTGGTGTGCAATCCAACTGTATGAGCTGCCATGGCATGGCTACCGAAGACGGAGGATTGCCGTATAACACGGATATTTATTTCCCGATGAACGACAGCCTCTTCCTCAATAAAGTGCAATTGGATTTTGCCTGGTCGATCCAGGGCAATCTTATCAATGATACGGTTACCAGTAAAAAGTAACAACCGATTGGAACAGTAAGTATCGCCCCGGTTTTCCGGGGCGATTTATTTTATGTAAATGGATCAGAGTTTTTCCAGTTCCGCCTGCTGTAATACCGTTGCAACGGGACTTACGCGATAGCTTACGGTTTTACGTGATTGCAGATCAGTTATATCAAAACGCAATACTGCATTACCAAGGTCTTCTGTATTCAGCAGAAATTGTTTGGCGGTGTTGATTTTTTCATGATACAGCACCAGGCCATTTTCATCCGTAATAGTTACCAGGCAGGGGTGGGTGCCGGCCTGACTGAATTCCAGTTGCAGCAGGGGCATATTCTGCAGGCGGCCGGCCAGTTTCAGCTCAACCGGAACTGCGGCAGGCGTTTCATGGTCAAGGGCGAAGGCAGGAACTGCTAAAAAAGCGGTAATTACCACTGCCAGAACGAATTTGTACTGTTTCATAAAATTTGATTTAAAAGGTTACTAAATCTTTTTTCATGCAGCGGAGCAACCGTAATATCGCAGATGGCAGAATTGCTGAACAGGTATGATAACCGGGAGCGAAAAAATAAAAAGTACTGTCTGATTCGCTTGTGGATGTAAAATTAGGGAGACGGGAGCGGGGCAGTAATCCAATCAGTCAGGCGGAATTTTATCGCCAACAAAAAAAGAATGGGCTGAAATGCTTGTCCCTGCTGTATTTTGACGTTTTTTATTTTTTATCTCCAACGTTCATTTCAGCGCTTGTTAAATTATTATTAATGCAGGGGCCGCATTATTTTTGCTGTTCCACTGTGCAAAGTTTGTTGCTCACTTCTTCGCGGTTTTTCGTTTCCCCGCCGCTTTTTCTTTATTCACTTTTACGCGGTGCTTAACCATTTTGCTGATGAGGGCGGCGGGCAGGGGCTTATCCAGCGGAAACTGAACGGCGCCCTTCGAGCTTTTAAAAGCAGCAATTTCTTTTTGAAAAGCCTTGATCCCTTCACCGGTGGGATAGAAACCGATATGATTTTTATACCCGGCAAAATAAACCAGCATGCCATTCTGTTCATATGCGGGCATCCGGTAACTGATTACTTCATTGGCAGCCGGTGCCGCTTTCATGATCAGGGAGCGTAAACGTTGGAGCTGCAGCTGTGTTGCTTCGGGGAAGCTGGCGATGTAGTTGTCTGCTTGCTGGTTGGTCATGGGGAGAGTTAAAAGTTAACAGGTGATAGAAAAGCGGCAAGAGCCAGCAAATCTATCCATTTACCAAGATATCAAAATTACCGGAGGATAAAAAAAATCCCGGAGGGTAAGGTCCGGGATCGTTTAGTTCATTAGTCAGTTTTACGCAAAACTTTTTTCGGCCATATCGGGGATATCCACGGCACGGTATTCGCCGGCATCCAGTTTTTTCTTGGTTTCCTCGAAGGCTTTTAAGGTCAGATCGATATCCTCATCACTGTGGGCGGCGGTTGGGATGATCCGGTAGATGATCTCTCCTTTCGGAATAACCGGGTACACCACAATCGAACAAAAGATATGATAGTTCTCCCGCAGGTCCATCACCATCTGGGTGGCTTCGGGTACATCGCCTTTCATATAGATGGGCGTAACCGGGCTGTTGGTTTTGCCAATATCAAAGCCACGGTCTTTAAGCCCTTGCTGAAGGCGGTTTACATTATGCCAGAGTTTCTCTCTTAATCCGGGCATGGTGATCACCATCTCCATACGCTTCAGCATTCCTTCCACGATGATCAGCGGTAAACTTTTGGCGAAGATCTGCGAGCGGGTGTTATAGCGCAGGTATTTTAACACGGCTTTCGGACCGCTTATAAAAGCGCCGATACTGCCCATACTTTTTACAAAGGTGGAGAAATACAGGTCAATACCATCCTGGCAACCCTGTGCTTCATCAGCGCCGGCGCCGGTGGGACCCATATAACCAAATCCATGGGCATCATCAATCAGGATACGGAATTCGTATTTCTTTTTCAGCGCCACAATCTCTTTCAGGATACCCTGTTCGCCATCCATGCCAAAAACGCCTTCGGTAATTACCAGGATGCCGCCTCCATTTTTGTGCGCCATCTCGGTAGCCCGCTGCAGTTGTTTTTCGCAATCGGCGATATCATTGTGTTTAAATGCATAACGATGTCCCATGTGCAGGCGCACACCATCCACGATACAGGCATGTGCTTCGGCATCATACACAATCACGTCACGGCGGTTAACCAGCGCATCGATGCAGCTCATGATACCCTGGTAGCCAAAGTTCAGCAGCATGGTATCCTCGCGGTTTACAAATTGGCTGATTACTTTTTCCAGCTCTTCATGCTTGCTGGTATTTCCACTCATCATACGGGCGCCCATAGGGTTGCCCATGCCATATTGTGCAGCCGCTTCGGCATCTATTTTTCTCACTTCGGGATGATTTACGAGCCCGAGATAGTTGTTGAGGCTCCATACAATCATTTCTTTACCACGGAACGACATCCGGGGGCCCAGCTCTCCTTCCAGTTTGGGGAAAGCGAAATAGCCATGGGCCCGGTCCATATGCTGACCAATGGGGCCGCCATCTTTCACAAGTTTCTCAAATACATCCATAATTGAAATGTTGGGTTTATTAGCAAAAAACCGAATGAAACGGAATTCATTCAAATGTGCCGCAAAATTAAGGCTTTACGGGCAAAAGGCATAACACTGGCTTAACAGTATATCCGTATTTTTCAGCCTGTTCCGGTTATCTTTGACAAAATTTTCAATCTATGAATTCTCGTTTCCGCTTTCTGCTGATCAGCTTGCTTTTTTCCCTCTCCCTGGCACAGGGCCAAACGGCAAAACCTAAGCTGGTGGTGGGCCTGGTGATCGACCAGATGCGCTGGGACTATCTCTATAAATTCAACAGCCTTTACGGGCCGGGTGGCTTCAAACGCCTGCTGGGACAGGGGTTTTCCTGCGAAAACACGCTGATCCCCTATGTGCCCACCTATACCGCCGTGGGGCACACCTGTGTTTATACCGGCAGTATCCCCGCCTATACGGGCATTATCGGCAATAACTGGTATGATAAGGCTACCCGGGCCAATATTTACTGCACCGACGATTCAACCGTTACCACAGTGGGCAGCAGTTCCAAAGCAGGCAAAATGAGTCCTGATAATCTTTGGGTAACCACTGTTACCGATGAACTGCGGCTAAGCAATAATTTCAGGAGCAAAGTGATTGGTATTGCCCTGAAAGACCGCGGCGCTATTTTACCCGCCGGCCATACGGCCAATGCAGCCTACTGGTATGATGCCGGTAAATGGATCAGCAGCAGCTTCTATATGGATGCCCTGCCGGTATGGGTAAATCAGTTTAATGCAAAAGATGCCGCCGGCACCTATATGAGCCAGGATTGGAATACCCTGCTGCCAATGAGTAAATACGATCTCAGCACCGCGGATGACAAACCCTATGAGAACACAATTAAAGGAGAGAAATCGGTAACCTTTCCGCACAAACTTTCCGGCATCAGCGCCGCAGATAAATACGAGGCTTTTAAAACCACTCCCTTCGCCAACAGCTTCACTTTTGATTTTGCCAAAGCGGCTATCGAAAATGAGGGCCTGGGAAAAAACAGTGTAACAGATTTCCTGACGGTGAGCATTTCCTCCACCGATTATATCGGCCATGCTTTTGGCCCCAATTCTGTTGAGATTGAAGATTGCTACCTGCGGCTGGATAATGATATTGCCGGTTTCCTGCAGTACCTGGATACAAAGATCGGGAAGGGGAATTACCTTGTTTTTTTAACGGCCGATCATGGGGTGGCCCATATTCCCGGCTTCCTGGCCGAGCACAAAATTCCGGGGGGTAATGTGAGTGAAAAAGACCTGAAAGAGGAACTGAATAAAATGATTGAAACGAATTTTGGACTGAAGAATATGGTGCTTGACCTGCAGAATTATCAGGTGTACCTCGACCTGAATGAACTGGAGAAACAGGGCAAAGACCCCGCTGCCGTGAAAAAAGCCGTGATCGCCACACTTACAGCGAAGCCCTACATAGTTACGGCCTTTGAAACCCGCGATATCGCCAATACCACTTTACCTGAGCCGCAAAAGACAATGATGGTGAACGGCTTTAACTCCAAACGAAGCGGTGATATCCAGTTTACATTTAAAGCAGGGTATTTTGATGGCTGGAATAAAGGTACCACGCATGGCCTCTGGAATCCCTATGACGCCCATATCCCCCTGCTCTGGTATGGCTGGAATATTAAGCCCGGTAAAACCAACCGGGAAACCCACATGACGGATATCGCTCCTACGGTAGCGGCCCTGTTGCAGATTCAGATGCCCAGCGGATGTGTGGGGAAGGTGATAACCGAAGTAACGAAGTAACAGGAAGTCAACCAGCCAAAGTAAAAAAACAGTCTTTATTGCTTAACGAACCTGGCCTCAGCGAGTCGTTCGTTGGGGCGGCTGATCACCATAAAATATAAACCCGCTGCTAAGTTCGATACATTGGCGCTGATGCTGTTGTAACCCGCTGTTAACTGAGCGGCTCCGCTCATTACCAGGCGGCCATCACTGTTATAAAAACTCCAGCTGGCCTGCGTGGCGGCATTGGCAATGCAACTGATTGTGAGGGTATTGCTAACCGGGTTGGGGTTGATGTTTACGAAATCAAGCAGGGGCTTGTTAACTTTCACGGGTACCACATCCGAATAGGCAAAACTGCCGCTTATATTCACTTCTTTTAACCGGTAAAAATTAATGCCGTTGAACGGCAGACTGTCGGTAAACTGGTAACCGGTAGGGGTGCTGCTGGTATGAAAAAGGCTTGCCACCCGGCCGATAGGGGTATAATTCATTCCATCTGCAGAGCGTTCGATTTCAAAATAATCATTGTTGAATTCCTGGGCGGTAGTCCAGTTGAGCTGCACCTGCTTATGGATAGCCTGCCCTTCGAACCGGGTGATATCCAGCGGCAGGGCGATGGCAGAGCGGTATACCCATACCGGGGCCGTCCATAGGATATCGCCATCCTGCTGAGTGATTTTTGCGTAATAATAGTAGGTATTGGTGGCAACGGTGGAGTGCGTATAAGAAAGGGTATTGCTATTGCTGATGGAAGTAAGAATGGTGGCATTGATACCGCTGCCGGGATTACCGTAATAAATTTCAATCTTGCTTACATTGTCATTGGGGTCGCCGGGCAGATCGGGGTCAGTTACCGATACATAAACAGCCGAGTTGGCCGTGGTGCTGAAATCGCTGCCCATGTAATTGCCGTTTACGGTAAAGGTTACCTGTGTATTCCAGTCGTCTGAGGCAAAAAAACGCATGGCTTTATAAGCGGCAATAATGCTGTCGCGGTTCAGCGAACGGGCCAGTACCACCGTGCGTATCATGTTGTTACGGCCGAAAGTGGTGTAATGATTATCCTGGTCGGCCGTGGGCCCCAGGTGATAGCCTTTGGCCAGGGCCTTCATAAAATAGGTTTCGTATTGGGTGGGAGCGGGGTCGCTGTAATCGGTGGTGGTGGAAGTGGCGCTGCCGCTGCGGATGGCGCAGCCTGCAATGGCACTGTCGGCGCTGGCACTGTAAACGGCGGCACCTGTAAGATCACTGAAATCGGTGGATTGCGGATGCGCCAGCGTGCAGAAGGCATTGGGGTAAAGATTAACAATGGGCCAGTAATTGGCGTAGGACAATTTGGCGCAGAACGTATCATAGTTGCTGGAAGAGCCCCAGCCGCCGCTGCCCGTTTCCCAGCCGATCATTTTGGGAACACCATACGTAACGATATGGCCGCCGGGCGGACCAATCACCCCCCATTCGTAACCATACATACAAACGAAACTGCCGTCATGATTGGCCGTATCGGCCTGGTAAAGTCCGCGGTAAAAATCGGCCACATGCATGCCCGGGTTGTTTACGGAACTGTAGTGATTATGATCCGAGATGCCAAGAAAATCGAAATGATAGCTGCCTTTTGCATAGTTATAATCATCGCCGGGATAATAGTAGCCGGTGGCAACGCTGTCTTTATTGCCATCTGAATAGGAGGTATGGCTATGTATATTCCCATAATAGAAATTATACTGGCCGAAGCCGGTGAGGGTGATCCCGCAGCCTATTATCAGCAATAAAAATCTCATGCTTCCTGCATTAAAAAGCGAATGCAGTTTGCACAGAGCAGGGATTAAGGGCGGTCTGCGACCGGAATAAAGGTACAATTATCAGACGGAATCGGCCCTTTGGGGGGCTGTGTAACGCCCGGTTAACAAAAAAGCCTCCGCAAAACGGAGGCTTGTTGGGTTACTAGGATTCGAACCTAGACAGACAGAATCAAAATCTGTAGTGCTGCCGTTACACCATAACCCAGAAAAACGGCTGCAAAAATAAGAGGAAACTCTTAATGACCCAAATTCATTTTTCGAGCTGATAGCTATTAGCTGTTAGGTTAAGGGCTTTTCCGAAAGCCATTAACATTTTTTCCTCTTCCTGGAGTAAAAATAATGTTTGGTTAATCAGCTCTTCTTGCCCATAAGATAGTTCTTTAGCAATCATCAGTTGGATTTCCACCTCAAAACATGAACCCAGGGCGATCTCGATAAAACGTTTGTAATCGTTGGCCGAACTTCTTCCACTTCCTTCCGCAATATTTGATGGGATGGATACGCCTGCCCGGGTTATCTGGCTGGTCAAACCATATTTTTCCTGTTGTGGGAAATGCCGAGTAATGGCAAAACAATTTTTGGCAATCTGGAAACCTTTTTGCCAGATTTTTAATTCTTTGAAATTCTTCATGGGTACAGCTAAAGTTATGTAAAGGGTAGGGTATAAAGACGCACACTGGCAGCTCGCAGCTAATGGCTATTAGCTTCTTCCTCATCCTCCTTCTCCTTCAATCCCTTGATCAGGTCGAGCGCCTCGGCCACCACATCACACATAATGGTAATGAGGGAGCCGGGTTTGGCGGTATTGTAGGCATGCATAATGGCTTCTTTTTCCCGGTAGATAATTGTGATGGGGATATCCTTGGCTTTGGTTTCATTGATACCTTCCACCAGGAGGTTCACAATTTCTTCCGCTGTGCGGCCCCGCAGATTTTTATCCTGGCGGATAATGATCTCATCAAAGAACCGTCCGGATATGCGCCCCAGTTCACGGATATCATCATCCCGGCGGTCGCCGGTACCGCTGATGATACCCACTTTGGGTTCACCATCCATCTTGCTTACAAAATCGCAAAGCAGTTCCAGTCCTGCCGGGTTATGGGCAAAATCAACCAGGAATTTGAAGTTTTTAAAATGGAAAAGGTTAAGACGGCCGGGTGTTTGTGTGGCCGAGGGCACAAATGTTTGCAGGGCCAGGCGGATATCCTCTATGCCGATATTGCGCCAGAGATAGGTACTCAGCATGGCGGGCAAACAATTCATGATATTGTGCAGGGCCCTGCCGCCATAAGTAACAGGTACTTCCGTCACTTTTACTACGCGGATCTTCCAGGTGCCTTTCATGATAGTTAGATAACCATTTTCGAAAACGGCGGCATAGCCTCCTTTTTTACAATGTTCGATGATCCGCGGATTATTTTCATCCATGCTGAAGAATGCCACATTGCATTCCAGGCTGTTCTTCATAGCAAAAACCAGGTCGTCATCGGCATTCAGTATGGCATAGCCGTGTTTGAAAACCGTTTCGGGCACCACGCCTTTTACCTTGGCCATCTGTTCCATCGTATCAATGCCGCCCAGGCCAATATGATCGGCGCTGATATTGGTTACGATCGCCACATCGCAGTTGCGGAAAGCGAGCCCGCTTTTGAGGATACCTCCCCTGGCACATTCCAGCACGGCAAAATCAACGGTGGGATCTTTCAATACAAATTGGGAAGATACCGGGCCGGTGCAATCACCCTTCATCATCATCTGGTTCTGTATGTATACTCCGTCGCTGGTGGTATAGCCCACTTTGTAACCGGCTGTTTTGGCAATATGGGCGGTGAGGCGGGTGGTGGTGGTTTTGCCATTGGTGCCGGTAATGGCAATAATGGGGATGGTACCCGAGCTGCCCTTGGGGAAGAGCATATCCACCACGGGCTCGGCCACATTGCGGGGCAGCCCTTCCGAGGGGTCGATATGCATCCGGAAACCGGGCGCAGCGTTCACTTCCAGGATACAGCCACCATTTTCGGTGATGGGTGTACGCAGATCCCTGGCCATAATATCAATACCGCAGATATCCAGTCCCACAATCCTGGCAATACGTTCGCACATAAACACATTGGCAGGATGCACTTCATCGGTTACATCCGTGCTGGTGCCGCCGGTACTCAGGTTGGCCGTGGGTTTGAGTAATACCAGTTCGCCCATGGGCGGAACGGTTTCAAGGGTATATCCTTTTTCATCCAGCATTTTCTGGGTGAACTGATCAATGGTGATCTGCGTAAGCACTTTTTCATGCCCATAGCCCCGGCGGGGATCTTTATTGGTCTCATCGATCAGGTGCCGGATGGTATTGACACCGTCGCCGGTAACGGCGGCCGGTGTACGCAGGGCGGCACAGATAAATTTATAATTGATCACCAGGATGCGGAAATCAAAGCCGGTGATAAAGCGCTCCACGATCACACTCCGGCTGTATTGCCTGGCGGCTTCAAAGGCCCGGGTGGCCTGCTCCCAGGTGGTGATGTTGGTGGTATTTCCTTTGCCATGGTTGCCATCAATCGGCTTGATTACGATGGGATAACCAATGCGCCCGATCACCGATTTCAGCCCTTCTTCGGTGCGCACCACATCACCCTTGGGAACGGGGATTTCGGCGGCGCCCAGCAGGTTTTTGGTTTCTTCCTTATCACAGGCGATGTCCACAGCGATATTGCTGGTGGTGCTGGCGATGGTGGCGCGGATGCGTTTCTGGTGCACGCCATAGCCCAATTGCACCAGTGAGTGTTTATTGAGGCGGATATACGGAATCCCTCTTTTGGCGGCTTCATCCACAATACAACCGGTGCTGGGCCCCAGGCGGGTATCTTCCCGGATCTCCCGCAACCGCTGGATATCCTCATCCAGGGTATAGGGTTCATCAAATATCAGGGCATGTGCAATGCGCACCGCTGCTTTGGCGGCATACACGCCGGCATCTTCCTCCATATAACTGAAACAAACGTAATACTCGCCTTCTTTACCGGTACCGCGGGTACGGCCAAAGCCGGTATCCATACCGGCGAGGGTTTGTATCTCGAGGGCGATGTGCTCAATTACGTGCCCCATCCAGGTGCCTTCCTCCACCCGCTTAAAAAAACCACCACGGGTGCCCACGCTGCAGCGATGCTCTATGAGGGAGGGCAGGATGGCCTCCAGCCGTTCGCGGAAACCCGGAATGGCATTGGTGGGCATCTGCTCTTTTTCTTCCAGGTCGAGCTTCATCTGGATCAGCTTGGTGCGGCGTACACTCCAGTAATTGGGGCCTTTGAGTACTTTGATTTCTACAATCTTCATATGTTCAGTTTACAGTTTTTGTTTTTTTTCCGCAAAGAACAGCGTAGCAACGGGCAGGCAGCGGAACCTGTTTTTTCTTCTGTTCTCCGCGGTTGAAATGCAGAAGATGGAAATTAATGAAATCATCTTGCTTGGCAAAACAAAACTCAAATCCGGCCGGGGGTGCGTCTATCAACAATCGTGAATAACTCCCGGGCCCCGATAAAACACGATTTCCCTTAAATTTGCGTTAATCACAAAAAAGAGTGAATGCAATTTGCTAAAGGAAAACTGATTGCGATAGGAGGGGCAGAGGATAAGGGTACCGACCTGGAGAAAGGGGAAATCCATCGCAATAACCTCAACTTTTTCGAACTCGGCATCCTGCGCCGTATCGTGGATGAGGCCGCCCACGGCCCGCTTTCCCGCATCGAAGTGATCACCACTGCCAGCATGATCCCCTATGAGGTGGGAGATAATTACCTGAACGCCTTTGGCAAAATCGGCTGCACCAATATCGGCCTGCTGCATATCCGCAACCGTACGGATGCAATGGAAGAAGAAGCCCTGGAAAGAGTTCGCCAGGCGGATGCCATCATGTTCAGCGGCGGTAACCAGCTGCGCCTCAGCGCCACTTTTGGCGGAACCGATTTTCTCCGTATTATTATGGACCGCTATATCAACGAAGAACCCTTTGTGGTGGCCGGCACCTCGGCGGGTGCCATGGCCATGAGCAATACCATGATTTATGAGGGCAATGCCACCCGGGCCCACCTGAAGGGAGAAGTGAAAATCACCACCGGCCTCGGTTTTATGGATGATGTGATCTTTGATTCGCATTTTGAAAAGCGGGGGCGTTTTGGGCGACTGGCACAGGCCGTGGCTACCAATCCTGCCTGTATCGGTATCGGACTCGGCGAGGATACCGGCATGCTGATCACCGGCGGCAATACCATGGAAGCGATTGGCAGTGGTTGTGTGGTGATCGTTGATGGCCATGATATGCGGTACAGCAATATTGCCGATATCCCCGATGGCAGCCCCTACAGCATCGAAAACCTTAAAGTTCATTTCTGCGAAAAAGGCAATGGCTACCTGGTGAATGAACGCCGCTTCGTATCCGAGGTACGGGAAGGAGCACAGGTAAAGAAACAGGTAGATGTAGAATAAGAAAAGGCAACTGTTGTTTGTCTGCAGTTCTCAGTTGTTCGCTCAGTTGTGCGTTACGTTTTCATGTTCAATCAGGCAACGGTCAGCTTTTCACCACCCTCAACCCCCTAAGCAGTAACTCCATCCTCCATGAACCGGAAAAAATTCATTCAGCAAAGCACGCTGGCTTCGGCAGCAATTTTATTCAATAAGTACTCTTTTGCCGCTGCCGGCACCGGTTTCCCGGTAGTGCGGGTACCCGAAGCCGAACGGCGTTTCAAAAGTGCGGCGGTGGAAAACCTGATTCAGCAGATCAGCCGGTCGGTTGGAAATAAAGAGCTGGCCTGGCTTTTTGGTAACTGTTTCCCCAATACGCTGGATACTACGGTTGAATTTGAAATGATCAATGGCAAGCCCGACACCTTTGTAATTACCGGAGATATTGATGCCATGTGGCTGCGGGATTCTTCAGCACAGGTATGGCCTTACCTGCCCCTGATGAAAGAAGATAAGCAGTTGCAGGAACTTATTAAAGGCGTGATTAACCGCCAGGTAAAGTGCATCCTGAAAGATCCCTATGCAAACGCTTTTTACAAGGATGAAAATAAAGTGAGCGAATGGAAAAGCGATAAAACTCTGATGAAACCGGGTGTGCACGAAAGGAAGTGGGAGGTGGACAGCCTTTGCTATCCCATCCGCCTGGCGGCAGGGTATTATGAAGAGAGCGGTGATACCAGTGTACTGGATGCCGACTGGCTGGCAGCCATGAAACGGGTGCTGCAAACCTTCCGGGAACAACAGCGGATCAGCAATAACGGTCCCTACCAGTTTCAACGCGAAACCACGGTACCCACCGATACGGCCCCGATGGGCGGCTATGGCAACCCCACCAAAAAAGTGGGGCTCCTGCACAGTATGTTCAGGGCCAGCGATGATGCCACGCTCTATCCTTTCAATATTCCTGAAAATCTTTTTGCCTTGTATGCACTGAAACAGCTGTCGTTACTGGTGAAGGCAGCCGGCAACGATGCGGCGCTGCAAAAGGAAATAAAATCGCTGGGAGAGGAGCTGCAGGCGGCACTGAACAGGTACGGTTTTGTGCAGCACCCGAAACATGGAAAGGTATATGCCTATGAAGTTGACGGCTTTGGAAATTATATTCTGATGGACGATTCGAATGTACCCGGCTTACTGAGTATTCCTTATTTGAGCGGCTTGAAGCTGAAGTTGGATGAAGTGGCCTATGCGAATACCCGTAAACTGATTCTTTCAGAAAATAACCCCTACTTTTTCAAAGGGAGGGTGGCGGAAGGGATCGGCGGACCACATGTGGGCATGGATTATATCTGGCCGATGAGTATTATCATGCGGGCCATGACCAGCCGGGACGACAAAGAAATTGCGGCCTGTTTAAAGATGCTGCAGCAAACCCATGCCGGTACCGGATTTATGCACGAGGGTTTCCATAAGGATGATGCCACGAAATTTACGCGTAAATGGTTTGCCTGGGCCAATACACTGTTTGGAGAACTGGTATGGAAACTATACCGGGAGAAAAAATACCTGCTGAACAGATAACCCATTAACTATTTACCATTGGCGATTGGCTTTCAGGAGTATGCTGTCAACGATCGATCAATCGTCAACTCTCAACTCTAAACGCGTAACCCGTTACCCTCAGCCCTCTGCAATTACGAGGTAATAATTCTTCTTCCCTTTTTGTACCAGGATATACTTTCCATGAAGCAGTAAACTGTTATCAGCTTTAAAATCCGGGCTCTCCACTTTTTTGCGGTTGATGCTTACGCCGCCGTTCTGTATCATTTTGCGGGCCTCGCCCTTACTGGGAAAACAACCGGTTTCGGTAAGAAAACTCAGCACATCGATTCCCGCTGCAATTTTAGCGGCATCAAAACTGAATTTCACCACGCCTTCCATCTGCTGCAGGTCTTCTTCGCTCAGACTTTCGGCCGGAGCATTTTGATTGGCAAATAATTTTTCCGTGGTGGCAATGGCTTTTTCGTATTCTTCCCGGCCATGTACAAAAATAGTAACCTCTTTTGCCAGGGCTTTCTGCAGTACCCGTTTGGAAGCATCCGCCTGGTGCTCTTTTATCAGCCCGTCAATGGTGGTTTTGTCGAGGAAGGTGAAAATTTTGATCCAGTTGAGGGCATCCTCATCATTGGCATTGAGCCAGAACTGGTAAAACTGGTAGGGCGTGGTTTTGCCGGCATCCAGCCATATATTTCCCTTTTCGGTTTTTCCAAACTTGCCGCCATCCGATTTTTTGATCAGCGGGCAGGTGAAGGCAAAGGCTTCGCCGGCGGCCTTGCGGCGTATCAGTTCGGTACCGGTTACGATATTACCCCACTGATCGCTGCCTCCCATCTGCAGCTTGCAGTTTTTGTTTTGGTAGAGCCAGTAGTAATCATAGCCCTGCACCAGCTGGTAGGTAAATTCGGTGAAGCTCATGCCATTCTCACCTTCCAGTCTTTTCTTCACGCTGTCCTTGGCCATCATGTAGTTCACCGTGATATGTTTGCCCACATCGCGGATAAAATGCAGGAAAGAAAAATCCCTGAACCAATCATAGTTATTAACCAGTTCGGCGGCATTGGGTGCGCTGCTGTTGAAATCAAGAAAGCGTTCCAGCTGGGAGCGAACCCCTGCAATATTGAGGTTCAGTATTTCTTCGGAAAGCAGGTTCCTTTCTTCACTTTTGCCACTGGGATCGCCCACCATGCCCGTAGCGCCTCCTACAAGGGCAATTGGCTTGTGCCCCGCTTTTTGCAGGTGCACCAGTAAGATAATGGGTACCAGGCTGCCAATATGCAGGCTATCGGCGGTGGGATCGAAACCGATATACCCCGTTACCATTTCCTTTTCCAGTAATTCTTTTGTGCCGGGCATGATATCCTGTATCATTCCCCTCCATTCCAGTTCTTCTAATAAATTCAGCATATATAAAAAATGAGCCGGCTTCCGGCCGGATTCTTCCGCAAAAATGCTATAAAAAACCTAATAAATAAAAGTTGCCGGCACCGCAGTGAAAATTTACACGCTTATTGCCAGATTTCACACAGAAATGAGTTGACCTGCTCCAATTATGGGTTACCAGCTGCCGGGAACCAAAAAAAAGGCAATTTTGCAGTAACTGTTACGTTTTTAAAGGGCCCGGCCAGCAGCAGTAGAATGAACAAGACAGGAGAGACTGCTTGGGTGGGACTAATTTTTATTTGCCTACAACTACCTGTTTAATTTACGCTGATGAGAAAAGTAATCCTGCTGCCGCTTTTCCTTACCCTTTCTTTTTGTGCTTTTGCACAACTGAATAACAGCTGGATTGATTACAGTAAGACCTATTACAAATTCAAGCTTAACAAGGATACCCTTTGCCGCATCACGCAGCCGCAACTGTCTGCGCTGGGGCTGGGCAGTGTACCCGCCCAGAACTTCCAGCTCTGGCGCAATGGGAAGGAGGTGCGGCTGTTCACTTCCGTTGCCAGCGGGGTGATGGGGGCCGGCGATTATATCGAATTCTGGGGAGAACGGAATGATGGCAAAACGGATAAAAATCTTTACCTGGACCCGTCCTACCAGCTGAACGACCGCTACAGTCTCTACTCAGATACCGCTGTTTATTTCCTCACCGTTAACCCGGCCGGTAACAACCTGCGTTATGTGGCAACGGCCAATAACACCGCCGGAAATTCACTTCCGGCCGATGCCTGGTTTATGCGGCGGGTGGAAGAGAATTACAGGGATCAGCTTAATAAGGGCTACTACGAACCCCAGCCCGAACGCATTTATTCCGCTTCGTATGATAAAGGGGAGGGCTGGACAAGCAATGACCTGAAAGTGGGCAACCGGCTTCAGAAAATATTTACCAATCTCAATGTATACCGTTCCGGTCCGCTCAATAATGTGATGTTTACCCTGGATGCGGCGGGGAATACTTTTGGAACGAGGGATTTGCAGGCCCGCATTTCCGATCAGCCGGTGCTGGGAGCCGGCTCTGCAGGCGGGTTCAACCCCCTGAGCAACCTGGAAGTTCACCATGATACGGTTCGCAATCTTCCGCTCAGCTTATTACCCGGCAACAGCCTGGCTGTAGATGTGCTTCAGCAATCCGCCAATACCGAAGACCTGATTGTGATCGGGCGCCTTACGGTTACCTATCCGGCCAGTTTTAATTTCAACAATGAAAAGAATTTTTATTTTGAGCTGGGCCCTTCGGCAACCGGCAACTTCCTTGTAATCACAAACTTCAACAATAATGGTATTCCGCCGGCCCTTTACGATTATAATAATGGCCGCCGCTACCTTGGTGATATCAGCACGGCCGGCCAGGTAAAGTTTGCCCTGCCGGCATCTGCCGATGCGGTGCGGAAATTCAACCTGGTGAGCCAGGATCCTTCCAACATAAGCCTGGTTAACAATATTGCCGCCGGCAAAACCTTTACCAATTACGCAGTGCCGGCCAACCAGGGCGATTATGTGATTATCAGCAACCCGGTATTGTTTAATGACGGCAACGGTGTTAATAACGTTGACCTCTACCGGCAGTACCGCAGTTCGGCAACCGGGGGAGGTTATACTGCCAGGATCTATGATATCAATGAACTGGTTGATCAGTATGGCTTTGGCATTCATAAGCATCCCACAGCCATCCGGGATTTCATCCGCTTTGCCAGTCAGTATTTTGCCATCAAACCAAAATATGTGCTGCTCATCGGCAGGGGGCTTCCCTATTATGAATATGCTTTATCGCATACGCTTACACCCGCAGCTGATCAGCTGAGCCTGGTGCCCACGTTTGGATGGCCCGCATCGGATATCAAACTGGCCTGCGAACCGGGGCAGTATACCCCGCTGGTACCTATCGGCCGTATTGCAGCCGTGAACGGTAAAGAAATCGCCAACTATCTTTCTAAAGTTAAGGAATACGAGCAATTGCAGCAATCACCCGTACAAACGATTGCCGTGAAAGGATGGCTGAAAAACTGTTTGTACACATCGGGGCCATCAGATCTTTTTGAACGCGATCTTTTCAGGGGTTTTATCAGTAATTATAAAAACAGGCTGGAGGATACCCTTTTTGGCGGGCATGTCGATTTTTTTGAAAAAACATCGGTATCCGCCGTAGAGCAGGAGCAGAGCCAGCAGATTACCAATCTCTTCCAGGGCGGCCTGGGTTATGTGGGTTATTTTGGGCATGCATCTGCCAATGAACTGGCCATCAACCTCAACTATCCCGAGAATTATAATAATCCGGGTAAATATCCTTTCATGCATATCAATGGCTGCACCGTGGGTAATTTTTTCACCCTCAGTGAAACGCGGCCGGTTGATTATAACGGCATGTCACTGTCGGAAAAATATATTCTGAGCGACCATAAAGGAGCCATCGGCTTTCTGGCAGATACGCATTACGGGCTTACCGATGACTTTGATGCCTACTCCACTTACTTTCTGAATTATGCCACCAACAGCATGTATGGCAATACCGTGGGAAATATCATGAAAGCCACTCTTGCTGCGATGGTGCCCAATCCGGCCGGTTTACAATACACGACCCGCCTCAATGTGGAAGAAACCAACCTTCAGGGAGATCCGGCCATACGGCTCCATGCATTTGCCAAACCCGATTACGTGATTGAAGACCAGTTGGTGAAATTCACCCCCGGCATCATCACCGTAGCCAGCGGCACCTACCAGATTGATGTGAAGATGATGAACCTGGGCAGGGCCATCAATGATTCAATCAATGTAAGTGTAAAAAGAAAACGGCCCGATGGCAGCATCCAGGTTTTATATGATAAGCGGATCAGGGGAATTCATTATATGGATTCGCTTCAGTTTCCCAACGTATCCATCAACCCTATCACCGATAAGGGACTGAACCAGTTGATCGTGGAACTGGATGACGGACATAAAGTGGATGAGCTCTCGGAGACCAATAACCTGCTGGTGAAAGACTTCTATATTTTTGAAGATGAACTCCGGCCCGTTTGGCCTTACGATTATTCGATCGTTAATAAGCAGGGTATCAGCTTCCAGGCCAGTACGGCTAATCCGCTGGTGGATAACCGCCAGTACGTGATGGAAATTGATACCAGCGCCTTGTTCAACTCGCCTTTTAAAAAATCTTACAGCATTACCTCTCCGGGCGGACTGATCAGCTTTACCCCTGCCAGTCTTGTTTTTGCCGACAGCACAGTGTATTACTGGCGCACGGCCCCGGTACCCCAGGGATCAGGAAATTATATCTGGAACAATGCCTCTTTTGTATACCTCTCTAATAGCAGCGAGGGCGCTAATCAGTCGCACTATTACCAGCACCTCCAGTCGGCAGGTACTGATATCAGTCTGCAACCCAACCGCCTCTGGAAATACCGGCAAACCACATCCGATGTGAAACTTAAGAACGGGGTATTCCCCACGGCCGCCCGGGATGCCCAGGATTTTGCTGTGGAAGTGGATGGCTCCAATAATATCCAGAGCGTGTGCGGTGTTTCGGCTATCATTTTTAATGTGCTTAATCCTTATGATGGCATGGCTCCCTGGGAGAATGTAACATCCGGCCCCGGCCTGTATGGCAGCGATGTTGTTTGTGGTATTACCCGCCGCTGGAACTTCCAGTTCAATGTGCTCACCCGTGCCAAGCGCGACTCGGCTGTTGCCTTCATGGATCTAATCCCGAACGGCTATTATGTTACCGTTCGCTATACTTCGGGTACCGTACCGGGCAACAACACCTATGCAGCGGATTGGGCCGCCGATGATCCGGTGAACCATAAAACGCTGTACGACCGCTTAAAGGCTGCGGGTTTCACCCAGATTGATTCGTTTAACCGTCCGCGTGCGTTTAACTTTATTTATAAGAAAAATGATAACGCCACGTTCACACCGGTTTGGCAATTTTCCGAAGGAATTTTTGATAAGATTGTGCTGGATGCTACCTGTGTAACTGATAAAACTTCCGGTACAATTGTATCACCGGCCTTTGGTCCTGCCCGCAGCTGGAGCCAGTTCCACTGGCGGGGTGGCCGCCAGGAGACTGCCGCGGGTGATTCCATCTCCTTCAGCATCATCGGTGTAACCCCCTCGGGCACCGAAACGACGCTGTATACGATTGATTCTACGATTAAAGACTTCAATATCTCGGCTATCAATGCCAGCCAGTATCCGTACCTGAAACTGAAGATGTACAACCAGGATAAGGTACAGGGCACGCCTTACCAGCTTCGTTACTGGCGGCTGAACTATACGCCGCTGCCCGAAGGCGCCGTGGCACCCAATATCCTGTTCTCGATGAAGGATACAGCAGACCAGGGTGAACCGATCAACTTCAAACTGGCCTTTAAAAATATCAGCGCCTATAATTTCGACAGCCTGATGAAGATCAGTTTTGTGATCACGGATAAGAGCAACCAGCAGCACCCGATCACCCTGCCCCGGGGTAAGATCCTGGTGGCGGGCGATACCCTGGTGGTAAGCTATACCATTGATACCCGTAACCTGCCGGGGGCCAATGTGCTGGCGGTGGATGTAAATCCTGCCAATGCGCAGCCCGAGCAGTATCACTTTAATAATGTGCTGTACAAGGATTTCTATGTGAAGGCTGATAAGTACAACCCGCTGCTGGATGTAACCTTTGATGGGGTGCATATTCTGAATAAGGATATTGTGTCATCGAAGCCGCATATACTGGCGAGCCTGAAGGATGAGAGCCGTTTTCTGGCCTTATCGGATACCTCGCTGATCAAAGTGCAGGTGCGGTACCCCGATGGCAGTTTGCATAACTACAGTTTTGGCGATACGATGCGTTTCACGCCGGCCAACCTGGCCACGGGGCACAATACGGCCACGATCGACTTTTTGCCGTATTTCCCGCAGGACGGGGAGTATGAGCTGATTGTATCGGGCAAGGATGCGGCGGGAAATGTGGCGGGGGCCTTGGATTACCATGTGATTTTCACGGTGATCAATAAGCCGATGATCTCGAATTTGCTGAACTACCCCAACCCGTTCACCACATCAACGGCCTTTGTGTTCAAGATCACGGGCAGTGAGGTGCCTCAGAATATCCGGATCCAGATATTGACAGTAACGGGTAAGGTGGTGAAGGAGATAACGAAGGATGAGCTGGGTCCGCTGCATGTGGGCACGAACATCACGGAATACAAGTGGGATGGCACGGATATGTATGGGGCCAAACTGGCCAATGGAGTGTACCTGTACCGTGTGCTCACCAACCTCAATGGCAAATCACTGGATAAATACAGCAGCCGGGGAGAGGAAACTGACAAGTATTTTAAAGGAGGGTATGGAAAAATGGTGCTGATGCGATAAATATGAAAATTATCTCCCTACATATATTGATTAATTAGTAATTGATTGGAAAAGTGCCCGGGAAAATTAGTTGCTGCAAGCATCCAAATGCCCGTTCAGCGCATCATTATGAGGTTAGGAAGGCAGGTGAAACCGCCCTTTTCCCCATTTTTCAGCAATTGTGAATTATGGTTAGGGTGAGAAAGCCTAATTTTAGACCCTGATATTGACACAATTTACCAAGTATAATTACGTTTGATAGGCACACCCTAACAATTTCGAAGTACTAACTCAAACCATTTATGAGAATACTTACCAAGATTGGAATCTACCTGTTGCTCTTGTTTCCACTCGTTTCAACTGCTCAGTTTAGAAAATATTCTAATGAATTCCTGAACATCGGCGCCGGTGCCCGGGGCCTGGCCATGGGCAATGCCCAGGTGGCTTCGGCAAAGGATGAAACGGCCGGTTACTGGAATCCGGCCGGACTTACCGGCATGGAAAACCGGGCCAATATCGGCCTGATGCATGCCGATTATTTTGCCGGCATAGCCAAATATGATTATCTCTCCGCTGCCATGCCGGTACAGGATGGCCGCCGGGCGCTGGGTATCTCTATTCTGCGTTTTGCCATCGATGATATTCCCAACACACTTTACCTGGTGGAGCCGGATGGAAGCATCAACTATAACAATATCCAGACCTTCTCATCTGCCGATTACGCCTTATTGGTTTCTTTTGCCCAGAAGCTGCGGGAAACCGAACACAAACTGGTAAGCTTTGGATTGAATGCCAAAGTGATTTACCGGAAGATCGGCAAATTTGCCACCGCCTGGGGCTTTGGCCTGGATGCCGGCCTGCAGATGCATGGCCGCAACTGGAACCTCGGTATCGTGGCCCGTGATATCACCACCACATTCAATGCCTGGTCGTTCCACTTTACCGATAAGGAAAAAGAAGTGCTTTATCTTACCAGGAATGATATTCCTGTAAAATCAACGGAACTTACTTCTCCGCGGCTGGTTATCGGTGGCGGCTATAAGTTCAATATCAGTCCTTCCTTTAAACTGATGGCAGAAGCCAATGTAGACGTAACCTTCGATGGCAAGCGCAATACCATTTTAAGCGGCAGCACCGTGAGCGCTGATCCGCATGTGGGCCTGGAAGCCAGCATCAAGGATGTATTTTTTGTAAGGGGTGGCATCACCAATTTTCAGCGGGCCCTGGCCGACGGGGATACCCTCAATCAGAAAAAAGTATGGATCTACCAGCCCAGCGTGGGAGCCGGTTTCAAAATCAAAAATGTAATGATTGATTATGCCTTCACCAACCTGGCCAATCAATCCAATCCCTTATATACCCATATCTTTTCATTGCGTTTAAATCTTGCCCGCAGGGAGCAGGATCAATAAATAATTACAAATGATCTCTATGAGAAAAATTTTATTAACGCCGGTAATCCTTTTGCTGTGTCTCAGCGGTTATTCGCAGTTGAATAACAGCTGGATTGATTACAGTAAAACCTATTACAAATTCAAGCTTAATAAGGATACCCTTTGCCGGATCACGCAGCCGCAACTGGCTGCGCTGGGGCTGGGCAGCGTACCCGCCCAGAACTTCCAGCTCTGGCGCAATGGGAAGGAGGTGCGGCTGTTCACTTCCGTTGCCAGCGGGGTGATGGGGGCCGGCGATTATATCGAATTCTGGGGCGAGATGAATGACGGTAAACCCGATAAAGCGCTTTACCGCAATCCCGATTTCCAGCTGAGCGACCGCTACAACCTGAACACCGATACGGTGGCTTATTTCTTAACCGTCAACCCGGCGGGCAACAGTTTGCGCTATGCTGCATCCGTTAACAATACCGCCGGCAACAGTTTGCCGGCCGATGCCTATTTCATGCGCCGCGTGGAGATGAATTACCACCAGCAGGTTAACAGGGGCTATGCCGCTGTACTGCCCGAATATGTATACTCTTCTTCTTACGATATCGGCGAAGGCTGGTCTACCACGGATATCGCCCCCGGTTATGATCTGTTCCTGGGTATCTCGGGGTTGAATGTATATACATCCGGACCGGCCAATAGTGTGATGTTCACCGTTTCCGCTGCCGGTAATGCTCCTTTTACCCGCGAACTGATTGCCCGTATCTGGACAACACCCGTACTGGGTTCCGGGTCGGCCGCCGGTGTAAACCCTATGCCTTTCTTCACGTATCACAAAGACACGGTGCGCAACCTGCCGCTTTCCATCCTGCTGAACCCGGATAATGTTCCCATCTTCGTGGGTACCAATTCCACCAATGCCAATGATCATATAATTGTAAGCGCTGTTACGCTTACGTACCCGGCCACTTTTAATTTCAACGGGCAAAAGAATTTTTATTTCGAACTGAAACCGAGTGCCGTTGGCAATTACCTGGTAATTACCAATTTCAACAGCAACGGCATCCCCCCGGCTCTCTACGATTACAATAATGGCCGCCGCTACCTCGGCGATATCAGCACACCCGGCCAGGTGAAGTTTGCCCTGCCGGCATCCAGCGATCCGGTGCGGAAATTCAACCTGGTGAGCCAGGATCCTTCCAACATCAACGTGCTTACCAATATCGGGGCCGGCAAAACCTTTACCAATTATGCACTAGCCGCCAACCAGGGCGATTATATGATTGTGAGTCATCCCGTACTGTACAATGATGGCAACGGTGTGAATAATGTTGATCTCTACCGCCAATACCGCAGTTCGGCAGTTGGCGGCGGGTACAATGCCAAAGTATATGATATCAATGACCTTACGGATCAGTTTGGTTTTGGCATCAACCGGCATCCCAGTTCTATCCGCGATTTTATACGTTTCGCCGATCAGAACTTCACCGTGAAACCCAAATATCTTTTCATTATTGGCCGGGCCATGAGCTATCTTGATTATGCGGCCACCCAATCACTGGGCCCTGCCGCCGATCAGCTCAACCTGATTCCCACTTTTGGCTGGCCCGCATCGGATGCCCTCCTGGTGAGTAAGCCGGGTTGGGTGGTGCCCCTGGTACCGGTAGGCCGTATTGGTGCCATAAACGGTACCGAAGTGGGCTACTACCTGAATAAAGTAAAACAATATGAGCAGGTGCAGCAATCACCTGTTCAGACTATCGCGATGAAGGGCTGGATGAAAAACTTCCTGCACACCACGGGTCCGGCTGATACCATTGAAAGGGATGAATTCAGGGGTTATATGGACAGCTATAAAGCCCTGATCCAGGACACTTTCTATGGCGGGCATGTGGAAACCTTTGAAAAAACCAGCATTGCTGCTATCGAACAACAGCAAAGCCAGCGCATCTCGGATATGTTCCAGAACGGATTGGGTGGCGTTAACTATTTCGGCCACTCCTCTGCTAATGAACTGGCCATCAACCTCAACTATCCCGAAACCTATAATAATACCGGTAAATATCCCTTTGTATCGGTGAGCGGTTGTACCGTGGGTAACTTTTATACCTATAACGTGAATCGCCCAGGCGGCTATGCGGGTATGTCACTATCCGAAAAATATGTGCTCGGAAACAATAAGGGCAGTGTGGCCTTTATCGGCAGTTCGCACTTTGGTATTGCGCCCTTCCTGAATTATTTCAACAGCAGCTTTATTGATAACTATACCCGGGCCATGTATGAAAATACGATTGGTAACCAGATGAAAAACACGCTTACGGCACTGGGCAGCGATTCGGCCAATCTCGATTACTACACCCGCATCCACCTGGAAGAGCTGAACCTGCACGGGGATCCGGCACTTAAGATCAACTCATTCCACAAACCCGATTATGTGATTGAAGACCAGCTGGTGAAGTTCACGCCCAGCATCATCACCGTGGCAAACGGAACTTATAATGTGGATATCAAGATGATGAATATCGGTAAAGCCATCAGGGACTCCATTAATGTAAGTGTGAAACAGAAATTACCCGATGGCACCATCCGCATCATCTATAATCATAAGATCCGCGCTACTTATTACATGGATTCGCTCAACTTCAATGTGCCGATCAATCCCATCACTGATAAGGGACTGAACCAGTTGATTGTGGAAGTGGAAGATGAGCACCGGATTGATGAATTGTCGGAGACCAATAACCTGCTGGTGAAAGACTTCTATATTTTTGAAGATGACCTGCGCCCGGTTTCACCGTATAATTTCTCCATCGTAAATCAGCAGAACATAACCTATTATGCCAGCACGGCTAATCCGCTGCTGAGCCAGCGGCAATATGTGATGGAAGTGGATACCACCGAGTTATTCAATTCGCCCTTCAAAAAAACATATAATTCCAGCGGAACCGGAGGCGTGATTGAATTTAAACCCACTAATCTCACCTTTACCGACAGCACGGTTTACTACTGGCGCACAGCCGTAGTGCCCGCCGGTACTGGTCAGTACATCTGGAATACTTCCTCTTTCATCTACCTGTCTAACAGCAGTGCCGGATCCAACCAGTCGCACTACTACCAGCACCTGAAATCAACCGGCTCGGATATCAGTATACAGCCGAACCGTCTCTGGCAGTTCAGCACAAGCAGCTCTGCCGTTAAAATTAAGAACGGGGTATTTCCCACGGCCGCCCGGGATGCCCAGGATTTTGCCGTGGAAGTGGATGGCTCCAATAATATCCAGAGCGTGTGCGGTGTTTCCGCCATCATATTTAACGTGTTCAGTCCGTTTGGTATGGAACCCTGGATTAATAATATTAATGGCGCCGGTTTCTATGGCAGTGATCCGGTGTGCGGTAACCCGCAGAGCCTGAGTACCCGCCGCTGGAACTTCCAGTTCAATGTGCTCACCCGTGCCAAGCGCGACTCGGCTGTTGCCTTCATGGATTTAATTCCTAACGGTTATTATGTTACCGTTCGCTATACTTCGGGTACCGTAGCAAGCACTAATACGTATGCAGCGGATTGGGCCGCCGATGATCCGGTGAACCATAAAACGCTGTATGATCGCTTAAAGGCTGCGGGTTTCACCCAGATTGATTCGTTTAACCGTCCGCGTGCATTTAACTTTATCTATAAGAAAAATGATAACGCCACGTTCACACCCATGTTCCAGTTCTCTGAAGGGTTAACCGATAAGATTGTGCTGGATGCCGTATGCCCGGTTTCCAAACCCTCGGGTACGATTGTATCGCCGGCCTTTGGTCCTGCCCGCAGCTGGAGCCAGTTCCACTGGCGGGGTGGCCGCCAGGAGACTGCCGCGGGTGATTCCATCTCCTTCAGCATCATCGGTGTAACCCCCTCGGGCACCGAAACGACGCTGTATACGATTGATTCTACGATTAAAGACTTCAATATCTCGGCTATCAATGCCAGCCAGTATCCGTACCTGAAACTGAAGATGTACAACCAGGATAAGGTACAGGGCACGCCTTACCAGCTTCGTTACTGGCGGCTGAACTATACGCCGCTGCCCGAAGGCGCCGTGGCACCCAATATCCTGTTCTCGATGAAGGATACAGCAGACCAGGGTGAACCGATCAACTTCAAACTGGCCTTTAAAAATATCAGCGCCTATAATTTCGACAGCCTGATGAAGATCAGTTTTGTGATCACGGATAAGAGCAACCAGCAGCACCCGATCACCCTGCCCCGGGGTAAGATCCTGGTGGCGGGCGATACCCTGGTGGTAAGCTATACCATTGATACCCGTAACCTGCCGGGGGCCAATGTGCTGGCGGTGGATGTAAATCCTGCCAATGCGCAGCCCGAGCAGTATCACTTTAATAATGTGCTGTACAAGGATTTCTATGTGAAGGCTGATAAGTACAACCCGCTGCTGGATGTAACCTTTGATGGGGTGCATATTCTGAATAAGGATATTGTGTCATCGAAGCCGCATATACTGGCGAGCCTGAAGGATGAGAGCCGTTTTCTGGCCTTATCGGATACCTCGCTGATCAAAGTGCAGGTGCGGTACCCCGATGGCAGTTTGCATAACTACAGTTTTGGCGATACGATGCGTTTCACGCCGGCCAACCTGGCCACGGGGCACAATACGGCCACGATCGACTTTTTGCCGTATTTCCCGCAGGACGGGGAGTATGAGCTGATTGTATCGGGCAAGGATGCGGCGGGAAATGTGGCGGGGGCCTTGGATTACCATGTGATTTTCACGGTGATCAATAAGCCGATGATCTCGAATTTGCTGAACTACCCCAACCCGTTCACCACATCAACGGCCTTTGTGTTCAAGATCACGGGCAGTGAGGTGCCTCAGAATATCCGGATCCAGATATTGACAGTAACGGGTAAGGTGGTGAAGGAGATAACGAAGGATGAGCTGGGTCCGCTGCATGTGGGCACGAACATCACGGAATACAAGTGGGATGGCACGGATATGTATGGGGCCAAACTGGCCAATGGAGTGTACCTGTACCGTGTGCTCACCAACCTCAATGGCAAATCACTGGATAAATATACCAGTCCGGATGAACAAACCGATAAATACTTTACCAAGGGATATGGTAAGATGGTGCTCATCCGCTGATGATCTTATAAAAAGATATAAAAGGCTGCCCACCGGCAGCCTTTTATATTTCATAACTTTGCGGGCAAAACAGATACTGCATGGCTAAAATAGCTATCAATATAGCAACCGGAAGTTTACAACAGAACGAGATGATTGTGGGGATCGACCTGGGCACAACCAATAGCCTGGTGGCTATCATCCACCCCGAAAGCAAGCAGCCGGTGGCATTAAAGGAACACGACAGCAGTTCGCTGGTTCCGTCCGTGATTCATTTCGGGCAGGAGGGAACCATTACCGTGGGCGAACCGGCAAAGGAATTTCTGGTGAGCGACCCCGCCAATACCATTTTCTCGGCCAAGCGCCTGATGGGGAAAACCTACAATGATGTGCGCAACAATGTACACAGCATGGCTTACCGGATTATTGATGATGAGGACCGGCTGGTGAAGGTACAGGTACGGGATAAATTTTATTCGCCCGTGGAACTCTCTTCCCTGATCCTGGCGGAACTGAAAAAATCAGCCGAACATATTTTAAAAACGCCCGTAACCAGGGCCGTGATCACGGTGCCCGCCTACTTTAATGATGCACAGCGCCAGGCCACCCGTGATGCGGGTAAACTGGCCGGACTGGATGTATTGCGCATCATCAATGAACCCACGGCCGCCAGCCTGGCTTATGGGCTGGGCCTGCACAAGGAGGAGAATAAAACAATTGCAGTGTACGATCTGGGCGGCGGTACCTTTGATATCTCCATCCTCACCATTGCCGGGGGTGTTTTTGATGTATTATCCACTAACGGGGATACCTACCTGGGGGGGGATGATGTGGATGCGGCGATAGTGGACTATTGGATGCAGACTGCCGGTTTTACGGATGCGGCCGGTGCCACCGAAATCCGCCGCCAGCTGCGGCTTACAGCCGAAGCGGCTAAAAAAGCACTTTCTGCTGCGGCTGATTTTGAATCGGTTTTCCATAATAAACTACTTACATTATCAAGAACGCAATTCGAAAAACTGGTACAGCCGATCATCGATAAAACCATCGCATGCTGCAAAAATGCCCTGCAGGATGCCGGCATTGATAAAGCCGCTATTGATGAAGTAATCATGGTTGGGGGCAGCACCCGAATTCCCCTGGTAAAAAAAGCCGTGGGTGATTTCTTCGGAAAGACGGTGAATGATTCTGTGAATCCTGATGAGGTGGTGGCGCTGGGAGCGGCTGTACAGGCCGATATACTGGCCGGTAATAACCGGGAGATGCTGCTGCTGGATATCACACCCCTATCGCTGGGTATCGAAACCATGGGCGGATTGATGGATGTGCTGCTCCCCCGCAATTCCAAAATTCCGGTAAAGGCTGCCAGGCAGTACACTACCTATAAAGACGGGCAATCTGGTATGAAGATCGCCGTTTACCAGGGCGAGCGGGACATGGTAAAGGATAACCGCCGCCTCGCCGAATTCAATCTTACCGGCATCCCGGCCATGCCGGCCGGCTTGCCCAAAGTGGAAGTGAGTTTCCTCATCAATGCGGATGGTATTTTACTAGTGAAAGCCAGGGAACTGCGCAGCGGTATCGAGCAATCCGTGGAAGTGAAACCCCAGTATGGCCTAACCGATGAAGAGGTGGAGCGGATGCTGCTGGATTCGATGGAGCATGCCAAAGATGATATGGCCCTGCGGGCCCTCACCGAGGCCAAAACAGAGGCCGAGCAATTGCTGCAGACAACGGAGAAATTCATTCAGAAAAACTTTGCCCTGCTCACCAAAGAAGAGATCACCGCCACTTCGCTGGCCATGCAGGCCCTGCAACTGTCGCTGGAGATGGAGGATAAGAACCTGATACAAACCAAAACAGAAGAGCTCAATGATATTTCGCGGCCCTATGCCGAGCGGGTAATGGATCAGGCCATCAGCACAGCGATGGCAGGTAAAAAAATCTAAATCAGTCATGCTTTCATGAATAACAGCTCCGCCACGAAATACCTTGCCCTGGTTGGACTGCTTTATTTCCTGGCCGCTGGGTTTATCCTTTACCGGTATGGGATTCAGCTCGGTGGCGAAGCCGAAAAGTATATTGATAATGCCCGCCGCATCCTCCGTCACGATGAACTACGTAACGGGGTATTTGGGGTCTTTTATTTTTCGTACTCGATAATCGTTGCGTTTTTTATTCAGTTCTCTTTCAACCTGGCCGGCGTGGCAGTTTTACAGTTATTGCTGTCCTTTCTTGCCGCCCTCAGCCTTTTTTACCTGCTTAACAGCATATTTGCCAACCGCCGGCTGGCGTTTGTTTTCTTCCTGGCCTACCTGCTTTGCTACCCCATTCAAAAATGGAATTTCTATCTCTATTCCGAAAGCCTTCATATCAGCCTGCTTACCATCGGAACCTGGTGGCTGTACCGGGCCCGGCAACATAAAACCATTGGGGCCTGGCTGTTATTTGCCCTGCTGGCAACAGCCATACTATTCTCCCGGCCGGTAGGGGTGATTTTTGTACTGGCATCCGTACTGGTGATCATCGCCGGATTGTACCGGGAAGGAAGGAAAGGTTTTGCTGTTGCCGGACTGGCACTCTGCATGGCGGGTATTGTTGCTTTGTTGTATTCTCCGGTAACTGCATTTGTTAATCCTGATGCCATCCGGCGCATGGAAGTGATTTGCCAGGTGCCGCAAAGCGGCGCCGATACCAGTTATACCGAATTCAACAGGGCCGGCCTTGCCAAAGCGTTTACTGTTATCCGTGATGAAGTGGGGCCGGGTAATTTTTTAAAGACCGGATTCCGGAAACTCGGCGCCTTTTTTGGTCTTTACCGGAGTTATTACAGCCAGGCCAGCAATGCATTGTTATTGCTGCAGTTTATCTTCTACCCGCTGGCGCTGATCGGTTTGTGGCGGCGCTCCCCAGGGACTTTTTACCACACCCGGCTGCTGGCATCCTTGTACCTTCTGTTTACCTGCCTGGCTATTTTTGTTACCTGTGATGACTGGGCCAACCGCTTTATTGCCCCCTTATTCCCTTTTATCCTCATCCTGGCAGCCGGTGGAGTGGCTGCGTTAGTAAAAGGCAAACAGGCAACTTTCGCCTAATTCTTGTAACTGAAGCGCTTTTTCAGTCGTACGATGGGCTTCTCAAAATATTCAAAGCTGAGGATGGAAACAAGAAACGTGATGCCCAGGCAGATAAGCAGGGCCAGCCACTGGTTGCTGATGCCTAAAAACTGCTGCAGCCCGTTGCGGATCCTGGCCGTGAGCAGTACCAGCAGAAAAAAGTGAAATACATACAGGCTGTACGAAATGCGGCCGATATATACCATGAGGCGGTTGCTGAAAAAAGCATTCAGCCAGCCCCACTTTCGGGTAATGGCGATGTAAAGCCAGGTGGTAAAATGCAGGCCGGCCAGCGTACAGCCAAAATCCGAGATAAGAGCGCCTTCGCGGCCAAAGCCGCCATCAGCCCATCCGCAGGCAAGCAGCAGGGCCGTGGTCAGCAGTAAAAGCACCAGCATTTTTTTGCCGGATAAAAATTCATTTCTGAACCGCAGCAGGCAGTACAGCAAAGAGCCGGCCGCAAAGGCATCAATCCGGCAGAGGGTATTGTGAAAATAGGGGAAGGGATGAGGCGAGGGATGGGCCGGGATAAAAAAATGATTATACCATAACCGGAAAATCATTGAAAAAAGAACCGTTCCACCGCAGAGATAAATCAGCTTGCGGGGACTGCGGCAAACCCATACCAGGAAGGGCCAGAAAAGGTAAATCTGTTCATCTATCGCCAGCGACCAGGTATGATTGAGATGCCCGGCAACAGGCATCCCGGCGCTGATAAAATACCAGTTTTGTGTGTAGGTCAGGAAATAGCCAATATTGTCGCTGAAATACCGGAAGCTGCTTTCGTTGCGGGCCAGTCCGTACACATAAATAACAAAGAGCAGCACCAGCAGGTAATATACCGGGAAGATCCGCAGTATCCGCCGCATGTAAAACTTTTTAAAATACCGGGGATCGTGCAGGGTTTCGATGAGGATACCCGTGATGAGCAGCCCCGAGAGCGCAAAAAGCAAATCAATGCTTGTCCAGAACAGGGTGAGGTTGATATACTCGCCGAAGAAATGCGAGAAAATCACCATCAGGATGCCCAGGGCCCGCAGCCCGTCGAGGTTGCGGTGGTTGGTATTGGTGATTTGAAAGGCTTGCATGGAAGGCTGTGTGGTTTAACGGCGGTTTTGCATGATCCGTTCCACATATTTACCCACCACATCAAATTCAATATTAACCGTATCGCCGGCCTGTACCTGCCCGATATTGGTATGTACGAAGGTGTAAGGAATGATGGCTACGGTGAAGTGGCCGGGTTTCACGTTGAAAACGGTCAGGCTGGTGCCATTGAGGGATATGGATCCCTTTTCGATCACCAGGTTGCTGAAATTTTCCGGGAAGCTGAAATGATATTCCCAGCTGCCTTCTTTTTCCACTACCGATGTACAGGTGGCAGTGCAGTCGGCATGTCCCTGCACAATATGCCCGTCGAGCCGGCCATTGAGGGGCATGCAGCGTTCCAGGTTCACAAGGGTGCCGGTGGTCCAGTTACCCAGGTTGGTTTTTTTAAGGGTTTCGTCGATGGCCGTAACCCGGTGCTCACCCGGGCGGGTTTCTTCCACCGTGAGGCAAACGCCGTTGTGGCTCACGCTCTGGTCGGTTGTAAGCTCATCCGAAACAGGAGAGGCGATCCAGAAGGTTTTGTTGCTGCCATGGGCGCTGATGGCGGTTACCTTGCCCATACTTTCGATAATACCGGTAAACATGCCTCAAATTTCGGATTTTGTGATAAGATTTTAGGTTTTAAAAATAATTTGGCTATCTTTGCGCCCCTGACCGAAAGGGTCAGAATTATTCACCAAAGGAGGTATATAAAAATTATGTTAATCATCGATTCTAAAGATTGCGAAAACATCGACAAGGCCCTCAAAAAGTACAAAAAGAAATTTGAGAAAAGCAAAGTGCTGTTGGAATTAAGGGCCCGCCAGTCTTACACCAAACCGTCTGTAAGGCGCAGGGGTGAGATCCTCAAAGCTGTTTACAAGCAGCAGATGGCTTCTGGCAAACTCGATTAATCGCCGTCCTGGTCGGTTAAAAATACTAAACTGATATCCGGTTATCGTAACTTTGGATATCAGTTTTTTTATGCCCCCCGGTGATACCTCCATACAGGAATTCCTCGATTATCTCCGTTTCCAGAAGCGGTACTCTCCGCATACCATCCTTTCTTACCAGAACGATCTTACGGGTTTCTTTGATTTTCTGCAGCTGCAGTTTGGGGATACGGCCCTCGCCGATATAAGGGCTCCCTTTGTTCGCAGCTGGCTGGCCTCCCTTAAGCAGGAGGGGATGGAGAGCCGTTCCATCGCCCGGAAAATTTCGGCCCTCAAAGCTTTTTTTAAATACCAGCTCAAACAGCAGCGGCTTTCGGTGAGTCCCATGGCCACCATAGCGGCTCCCAGGATCAGCAAACGCCTGCCTCAGTTTGTGGAGAAAAAGGATATGAGCACCCTGCTGGAATATGTTGAGTTTCCGGATACCTGGGAGGGGCGCACCCAGAAGCTGATTATCAGCCTGTTTTACAGTACCGGGATGCGGCAGGCCGAATTGGTGGGGCTGAAGGAAAGCCAGGCCGATCCGCATAATATGACCCTCAAGGTGCTGGGAAAGGGTAATAAGGAGCGGATTTTACCTGTGAGCGGGGTACTCATGCAGGAATTGCAGGCCTATATGGCGGCCAAGCGGGAGCAGTTCCCGGAAGGGGATACCACTGTTTTGCTGGTAGGCCCCAGGGGGCGGCGCCTCTACCCCCGCTATGTTTACAATGTGGTGAATAAGTACCTGGGCCTGGTGACTACAATCGACAAGAAAAGCCCGCACGTATTACGCCACAGTTTTGCCACCCACCTGATGAATAACGGCGCCGATCTCAATGCGGTAAAAGAGCTGCTGGGGCATAGCAGCCTGGCGGCCACACAGGTATATACCCATAACACCATCGAGAAGCTGAAGGATATTCATAAAAAGGCGCACCCGAAGGCCTGAAACCCTTTGTGGACTTGTATTCTGCTTCATTTTGCCGCTTGCGTATTTTCCCGGAATTTCACAAAATTTTATTTTGAAAAATTCGTTATTGGTTGTAACTTCATTACGAAATAGACAGCCCCTGATAACCTTAAACGATATGCCTATGCTATGAGTTTCTACCCGCTCTTTTACATTATTAATCACAGTTTAAAAAAACAGAAGTATGAACGTAAACATTCAAACTGTGCGTTTTGACGCAGATGGGAAACTGATATCCTACATTGAAAAGAAAATCGCCAAACTGCCCCAATTTCACGAACGCATCACAAAAGTGGATGTATTTCTCAAGCTCGACAATGTGGTGCACAATATCAAAGACAAAGTAGCCGAGATTAAAGTACAGGTTCCCCGTTACGAGTTTTTTGTAAAACAATCATCCAAGTCGTTCGAAGAAAGCTTTGATGTCGCCCTGGATGCCATCATCAACCAGATAAAAAGAAAAAAAGAAAAATTGGCCGCCTGACGGGCCTGAAAATAGGCTGTCCCGCCCCTGCTGGCGGGACTTTTTTTTAGGGTTATTCACATCCCCGGAAATCAGTGTAAAAAATTTATTTCCAAAGTTTTTGTATTGCGCAATTTCTCTTACCTTTGCCTTCCCAAAAAATAAGGGTGCCTTCGTATGCCCATTTTGAGGGGGAGTTCTTAAAAACTTAATAAAGGTGCCATAGGTTTCATGGTTACAGAGGTTAACAGGCCGCATGAACCTTCTGAGCCTGGTTAACCTTTTAAACGTTTATGCCGAAGTAGCTCAGTTGGTAGAGCAACTGATTTGTAATCAGTAGGTCGGGGGTTCGACTCCCTTCTTCGGCTCTGGGGCAGTTTCCAGAGCGGCCAAATGGGGCGGACTGTAAATCCGCTGTCTTTCGACTTCGGTGGTTCGAATCCACCACTGCCCACAATCAATTTGAAAATTAGCTGAAGGGTTAATTTGATAATGATACAAGTTCTTTGTTTTGATGACAACAATTGGCACATTTGCAAATTTCAAATCATCAAAGTAAAAAGCGGAAGTAGCTCATTTGGTAGAGCGGTAGCCTTCCAAGCTTCAGGTGGCCGGTTCGAGCCCGGTCTTCCGCTCAGAATAGACGACAGTGAGATGAAGATAGTTGACGGTCTTGTACTGTCAACTCACAACGGTCAACTGTCAACCGACACTGCCGTTGTAGCTCAGTGGTAGAGCACTTCCTTGGTAAGGAAGAGGTCGTGAGTTCAATTCTCATCAACGGCTCATAAAAATTGTGCCTTCGGTTCACAGGCTTTAAACAGGAACCAATTAAAAACATTTTTAAAAAATAACAAAATGGCAAAAGAGAACTTTAAGAGGGATAAACCCCACGTAAACGTTGGTACTATCGGTCACGTTGACCATGGTAAAACAACATTGACTGCCGCCATCACCGAAATTTTGTCAAAAAGAGGTCTGGCGGAAGCTAAAAAATATGATGAAATTGATGGTGCTCCTGAAGAAAAAGAAAGGGGTATCACCATTAATACTGCACACGTAGAATATCAGACTGCGAACCGTCACTACGCTCACGTAGATTGCCCGGGTCACGCTGACTACGTTAAGAATATGATTACCGGTGCTGCCCAAATGGACGGCGCTATCCTGGTGGTAGCCGCTACCGATGGTCCGATGCCGCAAACGAAAGAGCACATCCTGCTGGCCCGCCAGGTAGGTGTACCTAAAATCGTTGTATTCATGAACAAAGTAGACCTGGTTGACGATCCTGAACTGCTCGAACTGGTTGAAATGGAAATCCGCGAACTGCTCACTTCTTATGGTTTCGATGGTGATAACACCCCCATCATCAAGGGTTCTGCCACTGGCGCCCTGGCTGGTGACGAAAAATGGGTTAAAGCGATCGACGAATTGATGGAAGCTGTTGACTCATACATTCCGCTGCCTCCGCGTCCGGTTGACCAACCGTTCCTGATGAGCGTGGAAGACGTGTTCTCTATCACCGGTCGTGGTACTGTTGCCACCGGTCGTATCGAAAGGGGACGTGTGAAAGTGGGTGAACCCCTGGAAATCGTAGGTCTGCAGGAAAAACCGCTTTCTACCACCTGTACCGGTGTGGAAATGTTCAAAAAACTGCTCGACGAAGGAGAAGCTGGTGATAACGCCGGTCTGCTGCTCCGCGGTATTGAAAAGAACCAGATCCGTCGTGGTATGGTGCTTTGCAAACCCGGTTCTATCACGCCGCACACCGAATTCAAATGCGAAGTTTACGTACTGAGCAAAGAAGAAGGTGGCCGTCATACTCCGTTCTTTAACAAATACCGTCCGCAGTTCTACTTCCGTACAACTGACGTAACCGGTGAAGTAACCCTGAATGCGGGTACTGAAATGGTGATGCCTGGCGATAACACCAGCATGACCGTTACCCTGATTCAGCCGATCGCCATGGAAAAAGGTCTGAAATTCGCTATCCGCGAAGGTGGCCGTACCGTAGGTGCCGGTCAGGTAACTGAGATCATCAAGTAAGATAGCTGTCGGCTTTTAGCTATTGGCCGGCCCCCGGGCCGCTGATAAAAAATAGACTATCTTTGAAATATCGCTAAAAGCTATTGGCTAACCGCTAATAGCTTTTAGCTTTCTTACGGGCATGGTGCAATGGTAGCATACGGGTCTCCAAAACCTTTGATCTGGGTTCGAATCCTAGTGCCCGTGCAGATTACTTAATCGATTTGAAAATTTGTTGATTTGAAAATGTAAAGGCATTATCAAATTGGCTCATTTTCAAATTTTCAAATTGAAATTTATGAACAAACTCACCGCTTATGTCAGGGATTCCTACAAGGAACTGATACAAAAAGTGACCTGGCCCAGCTTCGATAACCTGACACAATCCACCATGATTGTATTGGGGGCCACCCTGCTCATTACCGCTATGGTATGGGTGATGGACCTGGCTGCGAACAGTGTGCTGAAATTTATTTACTCCTTATTTAAATAACCATGGAAGAAACAAATCCAATAGCTGAAAAGGTGGTGAAAGCCGAGAAGGAGAGCAAATGGTATGTGCTGCGGGTGGTGAGCGGAAAGGAGCGTAAGATCAAGGAATACCTGGATAAGGATATTGTGCGCAACGGCTGGAGCAATGTGGTAAAGCAGGTTTTCCTGCCCGTGGAAAAAGTGTATAAGGTGGTGAACGGCAAAAAAGTAATGCGGGAGCGTAACTTCTACCCGGGTTATATCATGATTGAAGTGGCCGATGGCAAGCTGACGGATGATATGATACAGTCGATGAGCAATATCACCAACGTGATGCACTTCCTCACCGACGGCAAAGGTTCCAAAGGCAATATCATCTCCCTGCGCAAAGCCGAAGTGAACAAGATGCTGGGTAAAGTGGATGAGATGAGCGATGCCGGCGGTATGACAATGAGCGAACCCTTTATCATCGGCGAAACCATCAAGATTATCGACGGGCCGTTTAATGATTTCAATGGTGTGATCGAAGAAGTGAATGACGAGAAGAAAAAACTCAAGGTGCAGGTAAAAATATTCGGCAGGGCCACCCCGGTTGAATTGAGTTACATGCAGGTTGAAAAAATCGTATAAAACTAAGCTGCCTACGGGCAGCTTTTTTTATCTTTATATTTCATAAAAACCGAACGTCATGAAAAAAATAATCCTTTTTATTCCCGTATTGCTGCTGGCGCTTTGCGTTACTGCACAGCCTCCCAAGGGACCTGCCGATCCCGGAATGGTATTTGGTGCCCCCACCACGGCCGATAATGCAATTAACGTTAATGCACTCCCCAGGTTACTGGACCAAAAAAATAATGTGGACGTGAAAGTGAGCGGGGTGGTGAGCGAAGTGTGCAAGGCCGAAGGATGCTGGATCCGGATGGAAGCGCCGGATGGCCCCATGCTTATCAAAATGAAAGATCACAAATTCCTGGTGCCCCTTTCGCTCAACGGTAAAACCGTAGTGGTGCAGGGTACGGCCACCCGTAAGGAAACTTCCGTGGAAATGCTGCGTCATTATGCCGAAGATGCCGGGAAATCCAAAACCGAAATTGAAGCCATTAAGGAGCCGAAAGTGGAGATTACCATGCAGGCAACGGGGATTTTGGTAATGTAACTTATTGATATTTATGTTGTTAAAATCCCGGCTTGCCGGGATTTTTTCGTTTTATAAGGGCAGGGCATATAAAAATGCGGCAGAAAGACCTACTGATGATTTAATAAGAGATTTTACCATAACTTTAGTGAGCCTAAACGTATTCCATGAACAAGTACCCAAGACTCATTTCATTGCTGCTTTTTTTATGCATCAATCTTTCGAAACTCACTGCCCAATGCACCCACACCGGTATCATTACTATTGGCCCCTCAGGAACTTATACCAGCCTCACGGCTGTCGCTAATGCGCTGCGCCTGGATGGCCTTGCGGGGCCCCTTGTACTTGAATTACAAAGTAATTATTCAGCTGCCGGTGAAACCTTCCCGATCAATTTCACCGGAATAAATTGCCTTAGCGCCACCAATACCCTTACCATCCGCCCTGCAGCGGGGGCGAGCGGGCTGGTTATTTCAACTGCCAGCCAGTATACATTTGACCTCAATGCCACGGCACGTGTGATAATTGATGGGCGGCCCGGCGGCACCGGCACAACAACAGCCCTTACCATCGAAAACACCCACAGCACCGGTGCTGCCATTCGCTTCATTAACAATGCCTCGAATGATACCCTTCGTTACCTGAACCTGCGGGGCGCCTGCCTCAATGAACTGCCGGCTTCCTCCAATACCAACGACACAGTAGGAGTTGTAAAGTTTGCTGTTTCCACTACCGGTAACGGCTGCGATTACAACCTCATTGATAATTGCAGTATTTATGATGCCAGTACCAATACTCCAGGCACGCTCATTTACTCGGATGCCGCCATCGGCAAGTCGAACGACAGTAACACGGTTTCCAATTGCAAACTCTTCAACTTTTACCAGCAAAATTGTAACAGCTACGGTATTTATCTGAAACAGTACAATTCGCAATGGACCATCAGCAATAACAGTTTTTACCAGACCGCAGCAAGGGTATACACGCTTTCCACCTTTACACCGGATGTTTTTTGTATAAAAATTCTTTCCCCGGTATATGCCGGTTTCCAGGTTTATGGTAACAGTATCGGCGGTACCCAACCGCTGGCAGGCGGCAGTGCCATGACCATGTCGGGAAATTTTGTGCTCACCACACTGGGGGTTTGTGCCGCCTATTACCCCAACCGGCCCAGTTCCGTTTATAATAATGTTATCACCAATATCAGTACCAGTCATACCAATACCCTGGCCTGGGATGATGCAATAAGTCTGGGTATTTCTTCCGGTCTTTTTTACGGCACCTGCCATGATAATATCATAGGAAGTACAACCGGCACCGGGGCCTGGCAGTTCAACTCAACAGGCTCCTCTTCCAGTTTTATGGGTATCACCGGTCCTGTATTCCTGCATCCGGATCCTCCTGTTATTAAAAATAACAAGATAGGGGGAATAACGGTTTCAGGCTCTTCCACTTTCTACGGAATTAATATTGCCGGCGGGTATTACAATATCGTTGATTCCAATACAATTGGTATGCCGGGTGTTCCCAACAGCATCTCCAGCAGTGGCTCGGGCCAGGTATACGGGATCCGGATGGTTAATTATTCGTCGAATAACGGTACATTGTATGTTACCAACAATACCATTTCAAACCTTACATCCACGTCTGCTTTTTCCAGTGCAGGGGTTGTCGGAATTTTTTCAGAGGGCAGTTCCAGCGGCCGCTATGTGGTGACCAATAATGTAATCAATAACCTTAAAGCCAGCAGTTCCTCTGTCAGCAATCTTACACCTGCCGCCAGCGGCATCGCCCTCAATATTAGTGGCACGCCTGCCCTGCTGGTACAGCATAATAAAATTGACCGGATCGGCAGTACTTTATCAGTGGCAGCCGGATATGTGTATGGAATTCTTTATAATGGCACCGCTACTAACGGGGGCGATACCCTCAGCGCCAATATTGTTTCTTGTCTTTCAGCATCCTCCTCCGGTAATGTTAACCTGAAGGGGATACATATCGAAACCGGAAATTCTGTTGTATACAATAATGTAGTGCGCCTGGGAATTGATGAAAACGGGAATGCCATTGGCGGTAATTATACCATGACGGGTATCAGTGAAAATGGCGGCAGCAACAGTATTCTGCACAACTCGGTGTATATCGGCGGAAACAACAGCACTGCCGCAAGTGCCAGCACCTATGCCTTTAACTCGGGTGTCACCTCGGGCACCCGCTCGGTAGCCAATAATATTTTTTATAATGGAAGATCGGGCAGTACCGGTACCGGTAAAAATTATGCTGTTTTTGTGGCAGGTACCACGGTGCCCCTTTCGGGCTTATACCAAAATTACAATCTCTATTTTTCGGATGGTACCAATGGAGTGCTGGGCAGGTTTAACGGAGCCGATTATACCACTCTCAGCGCCTGGAGTGGGGCCACCCTGCTGGATAATAATTCGCAGTACAGCAATCCCAATTTCCTGAATATGACGGGCCCGCTGGCCACGATGGATTATCACCTCAATTTCTCAACCCCGGCGGAAAGCGGCGGAACAGCCGCTTATACCATCAGCAGCGATATTGACGACGAAGTCAGATCGGTACTTACCCCGGTTGATATGGGTGCAGATGCCGGTCTTTATAGTAATGTTGTCATTGATAATACGCCTCCTGCCATCAATTTCACTACTCTGCCGGATGCGGTTACCCTGAATAACCGGATCCTGATTGCCACGATCAGCGATGCAGGCTCGGGGGTGGATACCGCCGGCGCCAATAAGCCGCGTATCTGGTACCGTCGTAAATGGCCGCTTGTTTCAGCCTGGGTAAGTAATGCCGGCAGCCTTAGTGCAGGTACATTGAATAATGGCACCTATAATTTTGTTATTGATTACAGCCTGCTGCCGGGTTCAACCGCCTTTGCCGATTCAATTGAATACTATGTGGTGGCAGAAGACAAAGCTACTCCTGTTCCCAATGTAGGAAGCAAGGCTGCCGCCCAGCATACTTCTGTAAATGTACAGGTAGCTGCGCCCCTGAGTCCTGACAAATATTTTATACGCCCCCAACTGGCAGGAGATGTGCTGGTGGGTACTGGCCAGGAATTTACTTCACTGACCAATAATGGGGGGCTCTTCCAGGCCATCAATGCCTGGGGATTGGCAGGGAATATCAATGCCAAAATCACCAGCGACCTGAATGAAACCGGAGCCGTGCACCTGCTCAACTCCGGCTTACATAATTATGATGTGAATATTGTGCCTGCCACCGGTTCTGTAAAACGGATCACCAATCTTTCGCCGGTAACAGAACCTCTTATTTATCTCGACCAGACGCTTGCCCATATTAGTTTTGACGGCCGTTTCAATAACGCAGGACAATTTCTGCAATTCAGTTATGCCGTAACTACTCCTGTTAACAGCAATTTTTTCCGTTCGGCCTTCTTCCTCCAGATGGGTACCAGTAATGTTACCATTCGTAACTGTATTATTGAAACCAATGGCTGGACCTGTATCGAAAGCGCCGGAGGAACCAGTCTGAATAACCGCTTTATTGATAATAACATTCATGACCTTACCAGTCACCCCTTAGCTACCGGCGCCCCGGGTATGGGGATCGACATCAATAGTGCCGGCAACAGTATCATCTCAGGTAACAATATATCCAATGCTGCCATCAGCCTGCTGAATGTGATCACGCTGATGGATACCACATTTATTACGGGAAATCACTTTTTCAGTACCCTTCCGTTTACCAGCGAAACGCTGATCAGTCTATATGGCAGCCATACAACCGTGATACGGGATAATTATATAGGCGGAAGCGCTCCTTACTGTGGCGGCAGTCCGCTGCAGGTGGCAAAATTATTCCGGGCGCTGCGGATTGTACAGAATCAGACCCTGTCGGAGGATATGAATGTTTCTATACAGCATAACTATATCCGCAACTTCAAAATGCCTGTGATCACTTCTTCTCCCAACGACCCGGCCATATTTAACGGAATTTATTTTCATCACCTGGCACATATGGACATCGGGGGGGAAAGCGGCAATTTTATCGGGGATACGGCATTAGCGGATAATATACGTATGGATGTGGATGTGCATCAGACGGAATGCTACGGTATCACTTTCCTTGGCACAAAGAATGTTGTGATAGCCAACAATAAGATTGGCGGATTTACGCTGAATGGGTTAGCCTCCAATTCCAGCCAGGTGGCGGGTATTGGTTGCCCGGGCTATTCAACTGTAATGTGGGCGGATGAATCAAATGTGAGTATTTATAATAACACGATAGCCAACCTTACCAGCAGCATCGAGGGGACGGGTGGTTATAACCTGTTGCATGGTATTGTATACGGGGATGTGGAGGCAAAGGGGCCTGTAAATATTTACGATAACACGATTCAGAAAATTCATATCAAATCACTGACGGGTACTGCTATCTTGAACGGATTGACGGTGGGAGAAGGGCAATGGCCTGATAGGATGCTTGTGCAACGCAACCGGATATCCGGGCTCCAGAACGAAAAAATAAATGGAAAAATTAACGGGATAGCCGTGACAACCCTGGCCGGCATTTCAAAACTGTATAATAATATGGTTTCAGTAACCAACAGCCCTTATACCAACCCGGTTCAGTTGAATGGAATTTATATTGATACTTATGGCGGGGCGCTGAGTATAACATCGCATACGGTGGATTACAACAGCGTTTATATCGGCGGTAATGCCACGCAGGCTGATACCTCTTCTGTGTTGCGGGTAGAAAGCCCCGGCGTACCCCTGAGTTTCCATGGCAGCATGATGGCCTTCAAAAATAACCTGTTGTATAATAACCGGACTTCGGTTGGAACGGGCCGCCATACCGCCATCGTGGTAAACACCAATAACAACAGTTTCAATGAATGGCCCTCCGGCGTATCCGATTATAATCTCATGGTGGTGAACGATACCAGCAGGGTTGCCTGCTGGCAGTCGGTAACAGCTACCGGCCTGACAGCTTTTAAAGCCGCTTCGGGCGGAGATGGAAACAGTTATATGGCACTGACCAGTTCCGTGCCGGCAGCCAGTTTCTTTATCAATGCGGATACGGCCAACCTGCACCTGCTGGTTACCGATCCGCATTGCTGGTATGTTAACGGAAAAGGTATCGCCATCGACAGTATCAGTACTGATTTTGACAATAATACACGTTCCACTTCCATAAACAACGGTGCTACTGATATCGGGGCTGATGAGTTCACTACCGGCACACAACCGCCGCCATTAGAAATTTATGGGCTCCATAATCCTGGCGGAACCGAAACATTTATGTGGGCCGGCCGGCAGGTAGCTTCTGTAACCTGGGGCCCGGCCGGTACCCTGCCCACATTTGGACAGGTGCGCTGGTATACAGGCGTATGGCCCAACGACCCCACCAATGGTGGAACGATCTCCGGCGCGAGTTACATGAATGCCTACCTCCAGGTACCTGTTACCGGTGGCAGCGGGTTTAAATATAATCTTACCCTCAATTATTCAAAGGCATTGCTTGGGCATGTACGGGCCCCCTCCGCGATGATTATTAACAAAAAGGAAATAAACAGCAACGGTAGCTGGAAAAAAGTGATTCCCACCGTGGTGGATACCACTGCCAGGACCATGGTGATACGCGACAGGATTGCGTTTTCGGAGTTTACCGGAACGGATGCGGGAGCACCCCTCTCGAACATTACCGAGGAAACCTTCACAGGGCAACTCTATCATTTGTACCTCTCGCCCAATCCTACCCGGGGACTGCTTAACCTGCTGATGAAATTTAATGAACCGAAGCACGTGGCTATTGTACTCTATGATGTCAGCGGGCGAAGGGTATATAAAACGGAAACAGAGCTGGTACAGTCTATTTTAAATAAATCGATCGATATAAGTAATTGTTCCCGTGGAACTTATACACTGGTATTGCAGATTGAAGAAAATTTCATTGCTGAAAAAATAATCCTGGAATAGCCGATTGAAGAAAAATAGAGAAAATGCATTTAAAAACAATGATTTTACCCTACCTTTGCCGCCCCAAATAGTTCTTTTACGGAATGTATTGACTTGGGAGTTCCGGTCATTGCCGGAACGTTAACACCAAAAAATTAAAAAAATGGCTAAAGAGATCACTGGCTTTGTGAAACTCCAATGTAAAGGAGGACAAGCCAATCCGGCACCGCCAATAGGACCTGCCCTGGGTTCTAAAGGTATCAACATCATGGAGTTCTGTAAGCAGTTCAATGCCCGGACCCAGGATAAACAGGGTAAAGTACTCCCGGTAGTAATTACCGTTTATGCCGATAAGTCGTTCGACTTTATCATCAAAACTCCCCCCGCTGCCGTTCAGTTAATGGACGCTGCCAAAATTCAGAGTGGCAGTAAAGAACCCAACCGTTCCAAGGTAGGTAAAGTAACCTGGGCCCAGGTAGAAGAGATTGCCAAGGATAAAATGGCCGACCTCAATGCCTTTACCCTGCAAAGTGCCATGAGCATGGTTGCCGGCACCGCCCGCAGCATGGGTTTAACCGTGGAAGGAAAAGCCCCCTGGGAAAATTAATTTTATCAACCTTAAAATTTGTAAGAAATGATTACGAAAAAAAGAAAAATAGCCAATGCTAAGGTTGATACCAACAAAATGTATTCTCTCAAGGAAGCATCAACCCTGGTTAAAGAAGTAAATACCACCAAATTCGATAGTTCTGTTGACCTGCACATCAAACTGGGTGTGGATCCGAAGAAAGCCGATCAGGCCATCCGCGGAACTGTATCCCTGCCGCATGGTACCGGTAAAACCAAACGCGTACTGGTGCTTTGCACGCCGGATAAGGAAGCTGAAGCCAAAGGCGCCGGTGCTGATTATGTAGGACTGGATGAATTCATCGCCAAGATCGAAGGCGGCTGGACAGATGTGGATGTGATTGTGGCCACACCGGCCGTAATGCCCAAGATTGGTAAACTGGGTAAGGTACTGGGTCCCCGTAACCTGATGCCCAACCCCAAAACCGGTACGGTTACCAATGATGTGGCAGGCGCCATCACCGATCTGAAAGGTGGTAAGATCGCCTTCAAGGTGGATAAAGTGGGTATCATCCACGCCTCCATCGGCCGCGTAAGTTTCAGTTCTGAAAAAATTGCCGAAAACAGCCAGGAACTCATCAATGCGATCATCAAATTAAAGCCCTCTTCTGCCAAAGGTACCTACCTCAAAGGCGTAAGCATGGCCAGCACGATGAGCCCGGGTATTGCAATAGACACTAAATCTGTTCAAAACTAATTATTCATGTCCTGCCGCATCAGGCCGGAATAAAAATATTTGACATGACAAAACAGGAAAAAAATGAAGTGATCGAATTGCTGAAAGGCAAATTCTCACAATACAATAATTTTTACATCGCGGATACGGAAAGCCTGACAGTAGAGCAGGTGAACAAGCTCCGCCGCCATTGCTTCAACAAGCAGGTGGAGATGAAGGTGGCCAAAAACACCCTCATCCGTAAGGCGCTGGAAAGCATTGATACCGAAAAATATGCCGGCGTATTTGATTCCCTGCATAAAGTAACGGCCCTGCTGTTCAGCGAAAACCCGAAAGAACCGGCGCTGATCATCAGCAGCTTCCGTAAAGAAACCAACAATGAAAGGCCCGTGCTGAAAGCCGCTTTCATCAATGGGGATGTATTTGTAGGTAATGATCAGCTGAAGGCGCTGACTCAGATCAAGACGAAGAACGAGCTCATCGGCGAAGTTATCGGCTTGCTGCAATCGCCGATCCAGCGTGTTATCGGTGCCCTGCAAAACAGGCCTGAAGCCAAAGAAGAAGCAGCTCCGGCCGAAGCATAATGTTAATTTGAAAATACTGTAATTTGAAAATGTGCCAATTAGACCAGGCTCCTTAATTTTCAAATTTCCAAATTTTCAAATTATCAAATTAACAAGGAAACAATTTTTTTAATAACCATCCGCCGGAGATTCGCCAGAGGCGAACGATGAAGGCGGAAAAAATGTAAATTTTATGGCAGACGTAAAAGCATTAGCCGAATCATTAGTAGGCTTGACAGTAAAAGAAGTTCAGGAACTGGCTGAATTTCTGAAAACAGAATACGGCATCGAACCCGCTGCTGCTGCAGTAGTGGTAAGTGGTGATGCAGGTGGTGGCGCAGCTGCTGCTGAAGAAAAAACTTCTTTCAACGTAATCCTGAAGAGCGGTGGTGCTAACAAGCTGGCCGTTGTGAAGATCGTGAAAGAACTGACTGGTCTGGGACTGAAAGAAGCAAAAGACCTGGTAGATGGCGCTCCGAAGCCTGTTAAAGAAGGTGTGGATAAAGCCACTGCTGAAGATCTGAAAGCTAAACTGACAGAAGCCGGTGCTGAAGTGGAAATCGCTTAATCAGCATTGATTCAGATAATGGAAGCCGCCCCGTTTAACGGGGCGGCTTTGTTTTATCAGTGCCTTCTGTTAAACGGTTGTGAAAACCCCTGAACTACCAGTTTGTAGTATTGCACCGGCAGAATCTGCTGCCTAATTTTATACCCTCTTACCCGCCTGCCACCCCACGCTTTAAATGTCTGTTCATGAAAAAGAAATCATTACCAAAGTTATTGTCCGGCTACAGGGACATTCTCCTGGCCGCTGCCGGATCCAATAACGGTGAACGCTGCATGATCGCCCCACACCCGGATCTGCGCAAAAAACTTAAAGAGCAGCTGGCAAATCTGAAACGGGATTTGGGCAGTTCGGTATTAAGTAATCTGCTTACTCCGCTGGACAACAGCCGCGTGGGTTTGAATGACGGACTCATCCAGCCCGGTAATGTGTTTCCGCTGGGTACCTCGGCCCAGGCTACCCGGGCCATGGCGGCGCCCCTGCAGGGAAACCTGAATGTGGCGGTGATACTGGTGGATTTCAGCGACAAGCCCATGACCCGGCCTAAAAAAGAATTTGACAACCTTTTTTTCAGTGAAGGAGTGGTGCCCACCGGGAGTGTGAAAGAATACTATAAAGAAGTAACCAACGGACTGGTGAACATCACCGGTAAAGTAGTGGGACCGTACCGGATGCCCAGAAAACTCAGCGAATATGCGCATAATGCCAGCGGAATGGGCAATGCATCCCCCAATGCCCGCACGTTGGCCAGTGATGCGGCCAAAGCTGCCAATCCCGATTTCGATTTCAGTACATACGACAATAACCACGATGGCTACGTGGATGCCTTTGTGGTGATCCATGCCGGCAGCGGCGCTGAGGTAACCGGTAAGAAAACCGATATCTGGAGTCATAAATGGGTGTTGCCCGGTGTTTATAATGCGGATGGCACGCATATTTACGGCTACCTAACTGTGCCGGAAGACTGCCGTTTGGGCGTTTGTGCACACGAATTAGGGCACCTGCTCTTTGGTTTCCCCGATTTATACGATACCGATTATACCAGTGAAGGAGTGGGAGCCTGGTGCCTCATGGCCGGTGGCAGCTGGAATAATAATGGCGATACGCCTGCCCACCCCTGTGCCTGGTGCAAAGTGCAGCAGAGCTGGGTAACAACGGTTAAACAATCCACTAACAAGGCCGGCGTGCTGATTGAGGATGTAAAAACAGGAAAGTCGGTTTATCGCTTATGGAAAGACGGCGGACCGGGTAATGAATATTTTCTCCTCGAAAACAGGATGAAAAAGAATTATGACAAATACCTGCCCGGGGAAGGTTTGCTGATCTATCATATTGATGATGCTATCAGCGATAACAGCAATGAATTGCATTATAAAGTGGCTGTGGTGCAGGCCGATGGGCTGAAGCAACTGGAAAGCGGGGCCAACCCGGGCGATGCTGCGGATACCTGGCCGGGCAGCAAGAACAAAAAGAATTTCACAGCCGCAACCAATCCTTCCAGCAAAAGCTATGGGGGGCTCGATACCAGTGTGGCCGTAAAGAACATCAGCCTGGCTTCCGGCAAAATCAAGGCCGATCTGTTTGTAAAACCGGGTCCGGCCGCCGCAGCCGCCAAACCCAAAAAGAAGAAACCTAAAAAGGCAAAATAGTGTATTCAACGGTGGTAAACGAAGCAAAATGCCTGGTGTAACAGCCGGGTATTTTGCTTTTTGGGCGGTATGTTTGCAGTAGATTTGATTACAAACTGCGGGTTATGGTACAAATGGCTCCCAACAGTGCGCTGATAAAAGCTGTGGTAATGGCTGTGGAAGATTATCCGCGGCAGGGGGGCTTCAGCATTATTTCACTTCGGGTCAATTCCGCCACCCCGTTAAAATCTTCTCTTTTCCTGTTCGATAAAAAAGACGACAAAACAATCCGGGCGCTGATCAGCAACCCGCGGATGAAGGAACTTGGGATAAAGCCCAAAACCACCATCAGCGGTGAATTCAGAAAGATGGACCCGGATTTATGGAGGGCCGTTGAAAACAGCATTGCATTGGGCTGAGTCTCCGCTTATCATATCTTTCTTACCCTCTCTGCATTTTTTTATAAATTAGTTCCGGAAAACAAAACGCCCTGCATTTCTGTCTAAAACAACAATCAATTTATGAAGCATTCTTTCCAATGGCTGGCTGCCGCTGCACTGGCATGCCTTGTTGCCTGTAACGGTACAGGCACGAAGAACGACAGCGCCAACAGGCCGGCTTTCGATAAGTCGGGCATGGACACAACCATCAGGCCCGGCGACGACTTTTTTAGTTATGTAAATGGCACCTGGATAAAAAACACCAGTATCCCTGATGATAAATCGGGATGGGGCAGCTTTTACCAGATTGAAGAAGACAATATCAGAAAATTAAAAGGAATAGTGGAAGAAGCCATGGCCGCTCATGCTGCTGCAGGCAGCATCGAACAGAAAGTTGGCGATTACTATGCCAGTGGTATGGATACCCTTGCCCGCGAAAAGAGGGGAGCGGAACCTTTAAAACCGATGCTGGATAAGATTGCTGCAGCAAAAAACTACAATGATGTGATTTCGGTTCTCGTGGAACTGGCGCCCTACAGCGAAGCCCCGCTGCTGGGTATGAGTGTGGGAGCCGATGAAAAAAACAGCAGCCGGAATATCCTGATATTGTCGCAGTCAGGTCTTTCCCTTCCGGAAAAAGGGTATTATACCCGAACCGACAGCGCATCAGCGGCCTCCCGTTCTGCCTTAGTTGCCTATGCCCGGAAACTTTTTATGCTGAGCGGTACCGACTCTGTGACAGCAGCGGCAAAGGCCAGCCAGTTACTGGCGCTGGAAACGGCCCTTTCACAAGCCCACCGTACACCCGAGGAATTGCGGGATGTACATGCTAACTATAACAAAATGAACCTGGCCGCTCTTGAAAAACTCTCCCCTAATATGGGCTGGGGCAAATTTCTGGCTTCCCTGAAAATTAACGCCGACAGTATCAATGTGCAGCAACCCGGCTATTACGCAGCCCTCAGCAGCCTCCTGGCCAGTCAGCCCTTAGAAGCCTGGAAGACCAAACTGGCATTCGACTATATAGACCAGAACGAAGCCGTGCTCAGCAAAGCTTTCGCCGATGCCCGCTTCGAATTCAGCCGGGTTTTCAGTGGGATGAAGAAGCAGAACGATACCTGGAAAAAAATGATAAGGCGGGTGGATCACGATCTGGGCGAATTGCTGGGCCAGTTATACGTAAAGAAATATTTCACTCCGGAAGCCCGCCAGCGGATGAATGAACTGGTGAATAACCTGCAGGTTGCCTTTGAGGCCCGGATTAAGAAGCTCGACTGGATGTCGGACAGTACCAAACAAAAAGCCACCGATAAGCTGCATGCTTTTCTGAAAAAAATCGGCTACCCCGAAAAATGGAAGAACTATGATGATGTAACCATCAGCCGTGATCATTTTTACGAAAACAACCAAAGTACCCGCCTGCATGATTTCAGGGAAATGGTTGGAAAAGTGGGGAAACCGGTTGACCGCACCGAATGGGGCCTTACCACGCCAACCGTGAATGCCTATTACAATCCCACCAACAATGAAATTGTATTCCCGGCAGGGATCCTGCAATATCCTTTCTTCAACCTGGGCGCCGATGATGCCATTAACTACGGCGCCGTGGGTATGGTGATCGGGCACGAAATGACTCATGGGTTCGACGACCAGGGCCGAGAATACGACGCGGCCGGCAATATGCAGAACTGGTGGCAGAAAGAGGATGCGGAAAAATTCAAGGCGAAGACAGCCGGCGTGGTGAAGCAATACAATGGCTTCATCCTGCTCGATTCACTCCACGTAAACGGTGCCCTCACCCTCGGCGAAAACCTCGCGGATATCGGGGGGCTGGCTATAGCCTATGATGCCTTCAAGATGACCAAACAGGGACAGGACAATGAAAAAATTGACGGGTTTACCCCCGACCAGCGCTTTTTCCTTGGTTTTGCCCAGGCCTGGAGGGAGAAATACCGCGATGAACTGGAGCGCACCCTCCTCAATTCCGACCCCCATTCGCCGGATAAATTCAGGGTAAACGGCCCCGTGTCCAATTTCGGGCCTTTTTATGAGGCTTTCGGTGTAAAACCAGGCGATAAGCTTTACCTGGAACCCGCAAGCAGGGCCAGTATCTGGTAATTTCTGCTCAAAACTGCTTAACAAGGGTCGCCAACAGGGTGTTGGCGGCCCTTTTTTCATAAAAACGGGAAAAAAATGGGGGCGGAGGAAGTTTTCCACAAAAATGGTTCCAATTGGCTAAAAAATCGTGCCCAAACAACCTGAAATCCACATTTTTTCACTAACTTTGCCCTCCTTTAATTTAGGCTTAGTGGCGACAGTTCGCCGAAAGGCCCGTTACTAAAGGACTTCTGCACATTTAAACGTCTTATTACAAAGTATGTCTGCAACAAAAACACCCGCTGCCAAACGTTTCAATTTCGGAAAAGTTGAATTGTTGGCAGAGACTCCCGATTTGCTCGGAATCCAGATCCAATCTTTCAAAGACTTTTTCCAGTTAGAAACAACCCCCGACAAGCGTAATAACGAGGGCCTGTTCCGTGTGTTCAAGGAAAATTTCCCGATCACCGACACCCGTAACATCTTCGTACTGGAATTCCTGGATTATTTTGTTGATCCCCCGCGCTACACCATCGAAGAGTGTATTGAAAGGGGACTGACTTATGCGGTTCCTCTGAAAGCCAAGCTTCGCTTGAGCTGTAATGACGAGGAACACGTGGATTTCCAGACCATCGTGCAGGATGTATTCCTCGGCAATATCCCCTACATGACACCCCGCGGTACCTTCGTGATCAACGGAGCCGAAAGGGTGGTGGTAAGCCAGCTGCACCGTTCACCGGGCGTATTCTTCGGCCAGTCGGTTCACCCCAACGGCACCAAGATCTACTCGGCCCGTGTGATTCCCTTCAAAGGCGCCTGGATGGAATTTGCCACCGACATCAACAACGTGATGTTCGCTTACATCGACCGTAAGAAAAAATTCCCGGTTACAACGCTGCTGCGTTCAATCGGTTTTGAAACAGATAAGGATATCCTCGAACTCTTTGGCATGGCCAATGAGGTGAAGGCGGATAAAAAGAACCTGGCCGCCTGTGTGGGCAAGCGCCTTGCTGCCCGCGTACTGCGTACCTGGGTGGAAGATTTTGTGGATGAAGATACCGGTGAAGTGGTTTCTATCGAAAGGAACGAAGTGGTGCTGGAACGCGACAGCGTACTTGATGAAGCCGCTATCGAAATGATCCTGGAAATGGATGTGAAGAGCATCTTTATCCAAAAAGAAGAAGTGAGCGGTGATTATGCCATCATCTACAATACCCTGAACAAGGATACTTCCAACAGTGAACTGGAAGCCGTGCAGCATATCTATAAACAACTGCGTGGCGCTGATGCACCGGATGATGAAACCGCCCGTGGTATCATCGACAAACTGTTCTTCAGCGACAAACGGTACGACCTGGGAGAAGTAGGCCGTTATAAAATCAACCGCCGCCTGGGACTGAATTTCCCGATCGATAAAAAAGTATTAACCAAAGACGATATCATCGCTATCATCAAAACCCTGGTACTGCTTACCAACGGTAAGAGCGAAGTGGATGATATCGATCACCTGAGCAACCGCCGTGTACGCACGGTGGGTGAGCAGTTATATGCCCAGTTCGGTGTGGGGCTGGCCCGTATGGCCCGTACCATCCGCGAACGTATGAACGTACGGGATAACGAGGTATTTACTCCGGTTGACCTGATCAATGCCCGTACCCTTTCTTCTGTGATCAATTCCTTCTTCGGAACATCACAGTTATCGCAGTTCCTGGATCAAACCAACCCGCTGAGTGAGATCACACACAAACGCCGTATCTCGGCCCTCGGTCCCGGTGGTTTAAGCAGGGAGCGTGCCGGCTTCGAAGTACGTGACGTACACTATTCTCACTATGGCCGTCTTTGCACCATCGAAACACCGGAAGGTCCCAATATCGGTCTGATCTCCACCCTTTGCGTTCACGCCAAGATCAATGATATGGGCTTTATCGAAACGCCCTATCGTAAAGTGGATAACGGTAAGGTGGACCTGAAGAAAATCACGTTCCTGAGTGCCGAAGAAGAAGATACAGCCAAAATTGCCCAGGCCAACGTGGATATCGATCCGAAAGGAAACTTTGTAGGGGATAAGATCAAGAGCCGGCAAACCGGCGACTTCCCCATTCTTGATAAAGGCGAAGTGGAATATATGGATGTGGCGCCCAACCAGATTGTTGGTTTGAGTGCCTCGCTGATTCCGTTCCTGGAGCATGATGATGCCAACCGTGCGCTGATGGGATCAAACATGCAACGCCAGGCTGTACCGCTGATCCGACCGGAAGTACCGGTGGTAGGCACCGGCCTGGAAGCCAAAGCTGCCCGCGATGCCCGCATCCAGATCCATGCAGACGGAGATGGCGTTGTGGAATTTGTGGATGCCAATGAAATTCATGTTCGCTATAAGCGCAGCGAAACCCAGCAACTGGTTAGCTTCGACGAGGATCTGGTGGTATATAAACTCACCAAATTCGTTCGTACCAACCAGGAAACCTGCATCAACCTGCGTCCGGCCGTGGTGAAAGGACAGAAAGTAACCGAAGGTGATTTCCTTACCGAAGGTTATGCCACCCGCGACGGGGAACTGGCCCTTGGCCGTAACATGAAAGTGGCTTTCATGCCCTGGAAAGGTTACAACTTCGAGGATGCCATCGTGATCAGTGAAAAAGTGGTGAAAGAAGACCTGTTTACATCTATCCATATCAGTGAGTTTGAAATTGAAGTGCGTGATACCAAACTGGGTGAGGAAGAACTGACACCGGATATTCCCAACGTAAGTGAGGAAGCCACCAAGGACCTGGATGCCAACGGTATCATCCGTATCGGCGCCCATATCAAGGAAGGCGATATCCTGATTGGTAAGATCACACCCAAAGGAGAGAGTGATCCCACGCCGGAAGAAAAACTGCTGCGTGCCATCTTCGGTGATAAAGCCGGTGATGCCAAAGATGCTTCGCTGAAAGCACCGAGCGGTACTGAAGGGGTGATCATCGATAAGAAACTCTTCCAGCGTGCCAAGAAAGATAAGAATGCCAAAGTGCGGGAAAAAGCCCAGCTGGATAAGATTGAAAAAACACACGAAAAGAACCAGGCCGACCTGCTGGAACTGCTGATCAACAAACTGCAGACCCTGCTGAAAGACAAGGCCAGCGCCGGTGTTACCAATAATTTTGGTGAAGTGCTGATTGGCAAAGGCGCCAAATTCAACGCCAAGAACCTGGCCAATATTGATTACCAGAATGTAAATCCGCTGGGCTGGACGGGTGATGCCAAAACCGATGAGCTGATCAATATCCTGCTGCACAATTATAATATCAAGTTCAACGAAGAACTGGGCCGTTATAAGCGGGAGAAATTCAACATCTCTATTGGGGATGAATTACCTGCCGGTGTACTGAAACTGGCCAAGGTTTACCTCGCTGTGAAGCGCAAACTGAAAGTGGGTGATAAAATGGCCGGTCGCCACGGTAATAAAGGTATCGTAGCCAAGATCGTACGCCAGGAAGATATGCCCTTCCTCGAAGACGGTTCGCCGGTTGATATCGTGCTGAACCCGCTGGGTGTACCCAGTCGTATGAACCTGGGCCAGATTTACGAAACCGTACTGGGCTGGGCAGGTCTGCAACTGGGAATGAAATTCTCCACCCCCATCTTTGATGGTGCCAGTGTGGAAGAAATTGATGAATATATCACCAGGGCCGGTTTGCCGAAATTCGGTCATACCTACCTCTATGATGGTGAAACCGGCGAGCGTTTCGATCAGAAAGCCACCGTGGGTGTGATCTACATGATCAAACTGCACCACATGGTGGATGATAAGATGCACGCCCGTTCTATCGGACCGTACAGTCTTATTACCCAGCAACCCCTGGGTGGTAAAGCCCAGTTTGGTGGTCAGCGTTTCGGGGAGATGGAAGTGTGGGCCCTCGAAGCCTACGGTGCTTCCAACATCCTGCAGGAACTGCTCACCCTCAAATCGGATGATATCATCGGAAGGGCGAAGACCTACGAAGCCATCGTTAAGGGTGATAATATCCCCCGCGCCGGTATCCCCGAGTCATTCAATGTACTGGTACATGAATTACGCGGCTTGGGTCTCGATCTGAAGTTTGATTAAAAGTGAGCTGTTAGCTATTAGCTGTTAGCTGATAGCACAGCCATACGGATCAAAAAAATAATTTACAATGCCTTAAGCTAACAGCTAAGGGCTAACAGCTAAAAGCTAATATAAATATGGCCTTTAAAAAAGAAAACCGTCCAAAACCGACTTTTTCGAAGATCACGATCGGGTTAGCATCACCCGACAGTATCCTGGAAAAAAGTTATGGCGAAGTGTTAAAGCCGGAAACCATTAACTACCGTACGTACAAACCCGAACGCGATGGTTTGTTCTGCGAAAGGATTTTTGGCCCGGTAAAAGATTACGAGTGCGCCTGTGGCAAGTACAAACGTATCCGTTACAAGGGTATCGTGTGCGACCGCTGCGGTGTGGAAGTAACCGAAAAGAAAGTTCGCCGGGAAAGGATGGGCCACATTAAACTGGTTGTGCCGGTGGTGCACATCTGGTATTTTAAATCATTACCCAACAAAATCGGGTACCTGCTGGGCATGAGCTCCAAAAAACTGGAAAGCATTATTTACTACGAACGTTTCGTGGTGATCCAGTCGGGCATCCGGGCTGATAAAGGCCAGAATTACGGTGACCTGCTTACCGAAGAAGAGTACCTGGATATCCTGGATACCTTACCGAAGGATAACCAGCACCTGCCGGATGAAGATCCCAACAAATTCATCGCCAAGATGGGTGCCGAAGCCGTACACGAACTGCTGAAACGCATCGACCTGGATCAGCTCAGCTTCGACCTGCGTAATGCCGCTGCCACCGAAACCTCGCAGCAGCGTAAGGCAGACGCCCTGAAGCGCCTGAGCGTGGTGGAAAGTTTCCGCGATGCCAATACCCGTATCAACAACCGTCCGGAATGGATGGTAATGCAATATATTCCTGTTATTCCGCCGGAACTGCGTCCGCTGGTTCCGCTGGACGGCGGCCGTTTCGCTTCATCCGATCTGAACGATTTGTATCGCCGGGTGATCATCCGTAACAACCGTCTGAAAAGGCTTCTCGAGATCAAGGCGCCGGAAGTGATCCTGCGCAACGAAAAGCGTATGCTGCAGGAAGCCATCGACTCCCTGTTTGATAACAGCCGTAAATCCAATGCCGTTAAGGCAGAAGGCGGCCGTGCGCTGAAATCACTGAGTGATGTGCTGAAAGGTAAGCAGGGCCGTTTCCGTCAGAACCTGCTGGGTAAACGTGTTGACTACTCCGGCCGTTCGGTGATCGTGGTGGGTCCGGAACTGAAGATGCACGAATGCGGTTTGCCGAAAGATATGGCGGCCGAACTCTTCAAGCCGTTTATCATCCGCAAGCTGATTGAAAGGGGTATTGTAAAAACCGTAAAGAGTGCCCGTAAACTGGTAGATAAGAAAGAAGCCATCATCTGGGATATCCTCGAAAATATTCTGAAAGGACACCCGGTGATGCTGAACCGTGCCCCGACGCTGCACCGTTTGTCTATCCAGGCCTTCCAGCCCAAGCTGATTGAAGGTAAGGCCATACAGCTGCACCCGCTTGTTACCACGGCCTTCAACGCCGACTTTGATGGTGACCAGATGGCCGTGCATGTGCCCCTGAGCAATGCTGCGATACTGGAAGCCCAGCTGCTGATGCTCTCTTCTCATAATATCCTGAACCCGCAGAATGGTACGCCGATCACCCTGCCTTCGCAGGATATGGTGTTGGGTTTGTACTACATCACCAAGGGTAAAAAATCAACGGATACTGAGAAAGTGAAGGGAGAAGGCAAGGCCTTCTATTCCGCAGAAGAAGTGATTATTGCGTATAATGAAAAGCAGGTAGACCTGCACGCCAATATCCGTGTGAAAGTAAATGTGCGCCAGGCCGACGGATCCCTGCAGATGAAACTCATTGATACCACGGTGGGCCGTGTGATATTTAACCAGTTTGTTCCGAAAGAAGCCGGTTATATCAATGCCCTGCTCACCAAAAAATCATTGCGGGAAATCATTGGCGATATCATCAAGTGGACGAATGTACCGGCTACGGCCAAATTCCTGGATGATATCAAAACCCTCGGTTACCGCATGGCTTTCCGCGGTGGTTTGTCGTTCAATATCAACGACCTGATCATTCCGGAAATCAAGCAGGAACTGATTGAAAATGCACAGTCGGAAGTAGATGAAGTGTGGGAAAACTATAACATGGGTCTGATCACCAATAACGAACGTTATAACCAGATCATTGATATCTGGAGCCGTGTGGATACCAAGGTTACCGAAACACTGATCCGCGAACTGTCTTCTGATAAACAGGGTTTCAACTCTGTATACATGATGCTCGATAGCGGCGCCCGTGGTAGCAAGCAGCAGATTAAGCAGCTGGCTGGTTTGAGGGGACTGATGGCTAAACCGCGTAAATCGGGTTCATCCGGCAGTGAGATCATCGAAAACCCGATCCTCGCCAACTTTAAAGACGGGCTGAGTGTATTGGAATACTTTATCTCCACCCACGGTGCCCGTAAGGGGCTGGCCGATACCGCCCTCAAAACGGCGGATGCCGGTTACCTCACCCGTCGTCTGGTGGATGTGAGCCAGGATGTGGTTATTAATGAAGAAGATTGCGGAACCCTGCGTGGTATTGCCACTTCCGCACTGAAGGATAATGAAGATATCATTGAACCGCTGAGCGATCGTATTGAAGGACGTACTTCCTTGCATGATATATTCCACCCGGTTACAGAAGAGCTGCTCATCCATGCCGGTGAAGAAATCAGCGCCGAAATGGCCCGCCGGATCGAAGAGAGCGGTATTGAAACGGTTGAAATCCGTTCGGTACTGACCTGCGAAAGCAAGCGGGGCGTTTGCGTGAAATGTTATGGTAAAAACCTGGCCTCCGGTATGATGGCGCAAAGGGGTGATGCCGTGGGTATCATCGCTGCACAGAGTATCGGTGAACCGGGTACACAGCTTACCCTGCGTACCTTCCACGTGGGTGGTGTGGCCGGATCGGCTTCGGTGGAATCCACGCTGCCTGCCAAATTCGATGGAACCCTGCAGTTCGACGGATTGCGTACGGTTACCACAGAAAACAACGAAGGCAAGAAGGTTCAGGTGGTTATCGGGCGTACCGGTGAGATCCGTAACATGGATCTGAAAGCCGACCGGCTGCTCAATACCATGCATATTCCTTATGGCGCTATCCTGAACGTGAAAGACGGTCAGAAAGTGAGCAAAGGCGATATCATCTGCACCTGGGATCCGTTCAACAACGTGATCGTTGCTGAAGTGAATGGTATGATCCGTTTCGATAACCTTATCGAAGGGGTTACCTACCGTGATGAAGCAGATGAACAAACCGGTCACCGCGAAAAAGTGGTTATCGAAACAAAAGATAAAACCAAACTGCCTTCAATTATTGTTGAAGGAAAGGATAAGAAGGCTTACAACCTGCCGGTAGGATCGCATATCGTGGTGGAAGAAGGCGATGATGTGAAGAGCGGCCAGGTACTCGTGAAAATTCCGCGTGTACTGAGCAAGCTGAAAGATATCACCGGTGGTCTGCCGCGTGTAACGGAGCTGTTTGAAGCCCGTAACCCGAGCAACCCGGCGGTGGTGTGCGAAATCGACGGCGTGGTAACCTTTGGCGCCATCAAACGCGGTAACCGCGAGATTATCGTGGAAGCCAAGGATGGTGTGGTGAAGAAATACCTGGTTCCGCTGAGCCGCCAGATCCTGGTACAGGATGGCGACTTTGTGAAAGCCGGTGCGGCCCTGAGTGACGGACAAATTGCCCCGGCCGATATCCTCGCCATTAAAGGTCCTTTTGCCGTTCAGGAATACGTGGTGAATGAGATCCAGGAGGTTTACCGCTTACAGGGTGTAAAAATCAACGATAAGCATATCGAGGTGATCGTAAGGCAGATGATGCGCAAAGTAACCATCGAAGATGCCGGTGATACCAAATTCCTGGAAGGAGATACCGAAGATCGCTTCGATTTCAACCAGGAGAATGATTTCATCTTCGACAAGAAGGTGATCACCGATCCGGGCGAAAGCACCAAGCTGAAAGCCGGTCAGATCGTTACCCTGCGGGATGTACGGGAAGAGAACTCGGTACTCAGGAGGGCAGACAAGAAGCTGGTGGAATACCGTGATGCCCGTCCGGCGACCTCTTCACCCCTGTTGCTGGGTATCACCAAGGCTTCACTGGGTACCCATAGCTGGATCAGTGCCGCTTCATTCCAGGAAACCACGAAAGTGCTTTCTTCCGCCGCTATCCAGGGTAAAACCGATGATATGCTGGGGCTGAAAGAAAATGTGATCACGGGTCACCATATCCCGGCCGGTACCGGTATGCGTGATTTCGAGAACATGATCGTGGGCAGCAAGGAAGAATACGAGCTGCTGATGACCACCAAGGAAGCCATGAGCTTTGATGACGAAGAATAATTGTTCGGTGAACGATAAAATAAAAGAGCCCCGGAAACGGGGCTCTTTTACATTCACCAAAATATAACCTATGATTTTTCTTATGCTGTCTTTTTCAGCATTTTCTGTAACTGGATACGGGAGCGGAAAAGCTGCGATTTGCTGTTGCCTTCGCTGCAACCCAGGATATCGGCAATTTCCTTATGGTTATAGCCTTCCATCACATACATGATGAAAACCTTCTGGTAACCGGGGGTAAGCCGTTTTACCAGGCCTGCGATATCCTTTTCGTCGAGCCGGTCGTTTACCGATATCTCATGATCTTTTACGGAATGGAGTATTTCCGCATCCACCATTTTAAATTTCCGGGCGGGGTCGTTCAGGTGACTGATGGCGGTACGGGTCATTATCGTACGGATCCATCCTTCAAAAGAACCTTCGCCGCGGTATTTATGGAGATTCCGGAAAACTTTTATAAAACCTTCCTGCAGGATATCTTCTGCGTCTTCCGCATTTTTAGCATACCGGAAACAAACAGTATACATCTTGGGTGCAAAATGCTGGTACAGTATTTTCTGCATTTTGGGACATCCGCGGATAGATTCATCAATCAACTGGGCCAGGGGTACAAATTTATTGTCAGCAACAATCATGGGTCATGGTTTTTCGATTACCGATATGCATTCCGGCCGTTGAGGGAGCCGTATACATGATTACAGCAATAAAACTATATGAAATGATAGTCCGCTGTCTGCAATTTCGGCGAAGGAATGTTTTTACCGGTTAAAACGCCATTTTTCTTCTATAAAAATAAAGCCCTCTGCCGATCTAATAGCTGATCAAAATCATATATAAGCCTTTTTGAAAACAGGTAGTTACCCCTTATCCCCGGCCGTTAACCCTTTCCTAAAAATTTTCGCCGGATATTGCCCGGAGCGCTAATCTGAGTATATTGCCGTAAAATTTCAGGTGCATGACAAAAAATTTATCCTTGATCTTAAACCTTATCCTGGTTGCAGCAGTAGGGTACTTGTATTATCACAGTTTTTCAGGTTCTTCCAAAGGGAAGGAAGCCGTTAAAACAACTGATCCGGCTGCTGTATCAGGGCCCGGCGGCACTACAGCGTCCATTGCCTATGTGGAACTGGATTCCCTGAACGAGAATATTACCTATATCCGTCAAAAAAGAAAAGAGCTGGAAGCCGAACAGAAAAACATAGAATCAGAATGGGAGAACGGCTACAAAGGCTTACAGGCAGAGAAAGACAATTTTCTGAAAAAAGGGGCTGCCATCTCACAGGAAGAGGCTGAAAAATTTCAGGCCCACCTGATGGAACAACAGCAGGTGGTGGATAATAAAAAGCAGACCCAGACGGCCAAACTCAATGAAAAGAGTTTCAGTATCATGGATGATATCCAGAAAAACCTCCGGGAGTTTCTGAATGAATATAACAAATCAAAGAAATACACTTTTATCCTTACCACCGGATCAGGCCAGGATTATATGGCCTATAAGGATTCTTCGCTCAATATCACCAATGATGTAATCCGGGGGATGAATGAGAAAATGAAGGCACTCGCGAAATGATATTTACGTACAATTTATTTATCTTGTCCTGATAAACCAGGATACTATGTCAGAACAGACTGCTTCGTTCAAGCCTTCCTTAAGCTTACTGGATTCGACCATGATTGTAGCCGGCTCGATGATCGGGTCGGGTATCTTCATTGTAAGCGCCGATATCACCCGTAATGTGGGCAGCGCCGGCTGGCTCATTGCTGTATGGCTGATCACGGGTTTTATGACCCTCACGGCCGCCATCAGTTATGGCGAACTGAGCGCCATGTTCCCGAAAGCCGGCGGACAATACGTGTTTTTGAAAGAGGCCTTTAACCCGCTGGCCGGCTTCCTCTATGGCTGGAGTTTTTTCACCGTTATCCAGACGGCAACCATTGCCGCCGTGGGAGTTGCTTTCTGCAAGTTCGCCGGGTACTTTATTCCCCAGCTCGAGTTGAAGGATGAAAATATCCTGCTGCAGATCGGCAGTTTTAAAATCTATATCGCCCAGCTGGTTGCCATCCTGCTCATTGTTTTTCTTACCTATATCAATACCAAGGGGGTGAAGGGAGGCAAGATGATTCAAACCAGTTTTACCGTGGTTAAGCTTCTCTCGCTTTTCGGTCTGATTGTATTTGGCTTTATCCTTGGCGCCAAAGCCGGAATCTGGGATGCCAACTGGGCAGATGCCTGGCAGATGAGCACCCGTAACAGTGAGGGTGCCATCATCGGCGGGGTTACCGGATCGGCTGTACTGGGCGCTATTGCCGCAGCCATGGTGGGCTCCATCTTCAGCAGTGATGCCTGGAATAATGTTACGTTTATTGCCGGGGAGATCAAGAATCCCCAACGAAATATCGGGCTCGCCCTTTTCCTGGGCACCCTGATCGTTACCCTCATTTATGTTTCGGCCAACCTGATGTACATCAGCGTATTACCCCTGAATGAAGTGGCTTCGGCCCCGCAAGACAGGGTGGCGGTAGCCGCCAGCAAAGTGATCTTCGGAAACCTGGGTACCTATGTGATTGCCGTAATGATCATGATCTCCACATTTGGGTGCAATAACGGCCTGATACTGGCCGGCGCCCGTGTATACAATGCCATGGCAAGGGATGGCTTGTTCTTTAAGCCGGCAGCGGCCCTCAATAAAAATGCTGTTCCCGGATTTGCGCTGTGGGCACAATGTATCATGGCTTCCCTGCTTTGCCTGAGCGGTAAGTATGGCGACCTGCTGGATATGATCTCCTTTGTGGTGGTATTATTTTATGCCCTTACCATTATTGGGATCTTCCGCTTACGGATAACCAGGCCTGATGCCGAACGGCCTTACAAAGCTTTTGGCTACCCGGTATTACCGGTTATTTATATTTTGCTGGCCCTTGTTTTCTGTGTATTCCTGATTATCATGAAACCGCTTTATGCCGGTATTGGTTTGGGCATCGTGCTGTTAGGGATTCCGGTATACTACCTGGCTATTGCGAATAAACAAAGCAGTTAACCCGAAAATAATTTTACCGCGTGGATTTCGAAAAACTATTCAGTCGTTTTGCCTCTCTCAAAGTGGCCGTGGTGGGTGATGTGATGCTGGATACTTACTGGTGGGGAAAGGTAGACAGGATTTCGCCCGAAGCGCCGGTTCCCATTGTGGCGGTAACCCGCCGCGAACAGCGGATCGGGGGCGCCGGTAATGTGGCGCTTAATGTACGCTCCCTGGGGGCTGCTGTTCAGATGCTCAGCGTTATCGGGAAAGACGAAGATGGCGATCAGTTGCTTGCCTTATTATCCGGGGCCGGCATCGGCACCCACTACATGGTGCAGAGCGGGCAGCGTATCACCACCAATAAAATCAGGATTATCAGCCGTAACCAGCACATGATGCGGTTGGATGCCGAAACAACGGAGGATATCACTCATACCGATGAAGAGCGCCTGCTCTATGCTTTTGAGAACTACCTGGCGGCCGAAAACCCGGATATTGTAATCCTGGAAGATTATAACAAAGGGGTGCTCACGGCCCCGGTGATTGCCCGCATGGTGGCGCTTTGCCGGCAGCAGGGGGTTTTGACGGCGGTGGATCCCAAACGAAAAAACTTCTTCAGTTATACAGGGGTGGATATCTTCAAACCCAATCTTAAAGAAGTAAAGGAAGGGCTGAATATCCTTAGTGAAGGGACTGCTCTCAGCCTGCTGAAAGACATGCACCTCCAACTACAGGAAAAACTGCAGCACCGGATCTCACTTATCACGCTCTCCGAACACGGGATATTTTACCAGGAAGATAAAACAGCGGCGATCATTCCCACGCATATCCGCAATATCGCGGATGTAAGCGGGGCCGGGGATACCGTTATTGCCGTGGCTTCACTGGTATATGCAGCGGAGCGGGATGTAAAACTGATGACCGAGATGGCCAATATTGCCGGCGGACTGGTTTGTGAGGAGGTGGGCACCGTTGCAATTGATGCCAGCCGCTTAAAGGCTGAATGCAAACAGCTACTCTCCTGAAGCACCCGTTTCTTTTTTATTCATCCGTTCGGCCAGGCGCAGGTATCTGTCCAGATTCACATAGAGTTCGAAGAAGAGTTTTATCGCCACCATAACGAGCATGAATATTTTACCCGCGCCAAAACTCAGGAACATACTCCCCAGTATCACTATCAGTTGCTGAATGACGATGCGCCCGTAGGGCTGAAATAGCAGCCGGGTGAGCGTAATGTTTTTATAATCGCCGGATTGAAAGAATTCGAAAAATGTCTGGAGGGAATAATACAGCACAAAAATCAGCAGGAGCATTTTCCCATCCGGGCCCAGCCACCCGGGGATATGCCTGTAGGCACCGAAAAAAGAAGTGTCATTTACCAGGCCGCTTGCTCCAAAAAAAAGCTGCGTTTGTATCAGTACAAACATGCCATAGTGTACGATAAAAAAGAAGATAAAGAACCAGCCCGATACCCTGCTTACCCTCCCATTATTATTCCATTGCTCGGTAGGTTTCATAAGCAGCGTTACAATCGCCATCTTTAAAACGTTCACAATGCCAATGATCATGGTTTCGAGACAATATACCAGGAAGATCATACGTGGATCCCAGCCCTCGAACCAGACACCATAGAGCGGTATGAGATTGACAACTATTAAAAGGATTTCGCTAATTGTTAGCCTTCGTTTAAACATTGCGCCTAAATCTTAGAATGTTTGTGGCAGTAAAATAGATATTTTTGGCTGTACAATAAATACCCATCAACACGTATGCATACTTTTTCGATTGCTGTTCATGGAGGCGCCGGCACCATCCTCAAAGAAGATATGACACCTGAACTGGAGAAGGCTTACAGCCAGGGACTGGAAGATGCCGTGAATGCCGGTTATGCGGTGCTGGAAGAGGGAGGAGATGCCACCAATGCCGTTAAGGCGGCCATTGTAATACTGGAAGATAATCTCCTTTTCAATGCGGGCCGCGGCTCTGTATTTACCAAGAAAGGGGTACAGGAAATGGATGCCGCCATTATGGATGGCAAAACCCTGGGTGCCGGGGCTGTGGCGGGCGTACGCAATGTGCGCAACCCGATCGAACTGGCCGCCGAAGTGATGCACAACAGCAACCATGTTTTTTTAAGCGGAAAGGGAGCCAATGATTTTGCCATTAAACAGGGTATCAAACTGGAACCCGACGAGTTTTTTTTCTCGCAGTTCCGCTACGATCAGTGGAAGGCCATCCGCGACAGTGATAACTACTCCCTCGATCATACTCACCAGAACCTGGAAGAACTGCTGCGGGATAAAAAATTTGGTACCGTAGGGGCTGTGGCCTGCGACAGCAAGGGAAATATTGCGGCGGCCACCAGTACCGGGGGCATGACAAATAAGAAATACGGCCGCATCGGCGACAGTCCGCTGATCGGTTGCGGTACCTATGCCAATAACAAAACCTGCGCTATCAGCTGCACTGGTCATGGTGAACCCTTTATCCGGGCCGTAGCGGCGCATGATGTAAGCTGCCTGATGGAGTATAAAAATATCAGCCTTTACCAGGCGATGGACGAAGTGGTGAACCGCAAACTGGTGGAAATGGAAGGGGAAGGCGGTATGATTGGCGTGGATGCCCGGGGTAATGTAGCCATGCTGTTCAACAGTGCCGGTATGTACCGCGGTATGCGCAACAGCAAGGGCGAACAGGTGATTGCCATTTACCACGATTGAGCGAGGCAGTAAATTTGTAAATTTGCGGATGAAAAAGATCGCCGTAATAGTGGCCGGGGGAACCGGCACCCGGATGAACAGTTCTATCCCCAAACAATTTCTTCCCCTTCACGGAAAACCTGTTCTCTATTATACACTCGCTGCCTTCCTGCAGGCATATGAGGACCTGCAGATTATCCTGGTATTACCCGAAGAGCATATGGCCAGCGGCCAGGAAGTGATTGATGCTTTTTTCGATTACAGCCGTATCCAGCTCACCGCCGGCGGGCCCACCCGCTTTCATTCGGTACAAAACGGGTTACAGCTCATCAATGGAGACTGTATCGTATTTGTGCATGATGCGGTTCGTTGCCTGGCAAGTAACTCCCTGATCCGTCGCTGTTATGAAGCCGCACTGGAACACGGCACGGCCATTCCTGTAACCGATTGTAAAGACAGCGTACGCCTGTTGCTGAAAGAGGGTAACGAAGCCCTGGAACGCTCCCATGTGAAGCTGGTACAAACTCCCCAGACCTTCCACAGTAAAATTCTGCTTCCCGCTTATAAAATCGATTTTAAAGAACGGTTTACAGATGAAGCAACGGTAGTGGAGGCCTTCGGGTTAAAAGTGCACCTGGTGGAAGGCGAGGAAAGCAATATCAAAATTACCAAACCGATCGACCTGGTGGTGGCGGAGCAGTTTCTTCAGCAGTCATCATAAACCAGTCTTTTATTTTTTTAACCATCTTACCAGCCGGGGTAATTTATTCAGGCGGAGGGCACTGTATTTTTCTTCGGTGGCACCGAAACTGCTGTAAAAGAAGGCCAGGCTGCTGATATCACTTCCTTCAAAATCCAGCAAAAGATCCTGTGTGGCATGGTCTTTTATGAAGGCATCAATCAATGCGTGGGAAGCCCCGGCCGTACGGCCATTGGGATGATTGGCGGGCAGAATATAAAACGCCCTTTTATGGGAGAAGAAAAAAATACAACCCGAGAGCAGTTCCCCGGCAGGGCTTTGGATACCATAAATCTTCGCCATCTTCTTTTCGAGCAGTTGCCGGCATAACTGTTCGAAGCGGATTAAATCCTGTTCTTTCACTGCTCCGTATTGCGGCACCTGCCCGCGGGCCAGTGTCAGCACAGCACCAAGCGGAACATCCCGGTGGCAGCTGTTACCTGCTTTCTCATTTTTTGTAATATTCCTCCGGATATTTTCCCGGTAGCCGGCTGCAATGATGCTATAGGGTGCCGATAAGGGTAACACATAATTCATCCGCTGGTGCAGGTTGAATTTTTCCAGGGAGAAGAAATTACCCGGGTTCAGACTGATATCCCAGTAACGGAATTTTTCCGGTATGGCTTCCAGGAAAGCCTGCAGGAGGGCAGCGGTGGGGGCTTTGGCAAAGAGACCCAGGCAGGCAGTAAAAGCAGGCTGGTAGAGATAATGAATCTTCCATTTCCGGTTACCCGTTAACGGGAAAACGGCTTCATAGTCATTCCACACCAGGGCCTCCCAGCCGGGGCACATCTGATCCAGGTAAAATGAATAACCATAAATCAGTCCATTGGTGGCCTCACTGATACACTGATCCCACTGCTTTTTATCAATCTGATCATATGTGAGATAGCGGATGCTCAATTTAAAAGGGAAGGGGCGCCATGAAGCGGCGCAGGTTGATCTTTTGTACATCAATACTGAAACTCACCTTCTTGATGAACCCGGCAAAGCCCTTATCGGGGATGATCGACTTGTAATAATTTTTGTACACATTGCTGTAAACAAGGGGTACGTAAATATTCACCACATCGGCAAACAGCGAAAGCTGTAAGCCGGCATCATATACAAACCGGGCTGTTTCGGCATTCTTTTTCCAGGCCTCTGCAAAGGTGCCCACATCCACAAAGGCTTTGATGGGAATCCGGAAAGGGAAAATGGAAAGCGGGTTGATCTCTTTCGGAATATCCGTTGTGAAATTGGCAGCCGCCAGCCAGTTATCGGTTTTGCCCACTTTATTACTGAGCAGATCGGTGCCCACTTTGAAGCCTCCGTCGCGGATCATAATCTGCTGGGAGGAGAAACGTTCAAATTCGTTGCGGCCTACAAAGTAATTACTGTAGGTATAATCTTCATAGCCTTTCGGCCCCGTCATATTCAGGTGATAAGGATCGGTATTGAATTTCTTCAGCAGGGTCTGGTCGCCCAGGTACACAAACTTACCGGCAAAGAGCCGCAGGTTCATACCGCCACCGCGGGGGTAGTTGAAATAATAATTACCGGTGAAATTAAAGCGGAGAAATCCATCGCCCTGCTCGGCCTGCAGGATGGCGGCATAGGGATAGAGTTTCCGGTTGTTCTCCAGTACAAACTGCAGTTGATTCAGGTAACGGGTACTGGTAGGGTAGGTAATGATATCAATCTGTAAGCTGGTATCCCTGGTAAACTGCAATCCCTGTTCCCGGAAATAAAAGGTTTTCCACTGGATGAAACGGGTGAAGGTGCTCCTTGGATTTTTGTTGGCAAATGTGTACCGGAGAGAGGGTACCATTTTGGCAAAACGCAGGTAATGTACGGTATTGTTGGAGTCCTTGTAAGTGTCGCCGGTAAAACTTGAACCGGCAAAGCTTATTTCGGCATTGGCGCCGTTATTACCCACCGGGAGGGTATAGCTGATACGGCCAAGCCCATTGAACTGCCGGCTCTTCATACCATACAGCGGCGCCACTACAAAGCGGAGCTTTGGCAGGGGCAGGCTGTAATTATGTAAGATACCGCCCAGCATCAGCCTGTCGTAAAAGTTGAAACCCACCGCAGGTGAAAAACTGATATAATTATGTTTATCGGTTTCCCGGTTATTGAAAAGAAAACTGAACCGGATATCTTTTTTGCGGGAGGAGGGTTCCAGGTTTCCTTTTTTATCCAGCAAGGAAAATACAGCACCCAGCTCCTGTCCGCTCAGTTCCTCAAAGGTTTTTCTGAAATCTTCGGGATAGGGGTGTTTAAACTGCCAGCGCTTATAATACTCCTGCATGCACCTGTCAAAAAGGGGGGTACCCAGCTTCTGTTCCAGCAGTTCCATCCATTCGCCTGTTTTGGTATAGGCCACCACATTATAATTCAGGAAGTTGAATTTTTCCGAAACGGTTTCAATGGGCTGATCCTTGCGTGACTGTATGAGTGTCTGCAGCAGCATATGTTCATCATTCTCCGGAAGGCGTTTTTTCAGAAAGCCGGGTGCATTACCAATGAGGGAGATGCCCGTAGTGCCATATTGCCGGCGGGCATAGCGGTTATCATAAAAGGTATTCATACCCTCATCCATCCAGGGATGCTGCCGTTCATTGGTGCCCAGGATACCCTGGAACCAGTTATGGCCCACTTCATGATTAATAACAAAATCCAGACTTTTTTCATCGTCGCCGCCATCGAGCAAGGTGATGGTGGGATATTCCATACCACCGCCGTTACCGCCATCCACTACGGTTACAATATCATACGGGTATTCGCCGAGCCAGGCCGATTTGTTGAGAACCGCCCGCTTGGTGAGGGCGGTACTGTTCTTCCATAAACCGGCATTTTGCGGGTAATAAAAAGCATATACATCAATAACCCGGCCCGAAGGCAGCCGGAGCGTATCTTTTTTAACCATGAAATTTTTATCGGCAAACCAGGCAAAATCGTGTACACGGTCCTGGTGGTAATGCAGGGTTTTGCTGCCAGCAGCGGGGGCAGGGGTAGCTGCCTTATTTTTATTCCTGTTTTTTTTGCCGCCGGTATTCCCGTCTTTATTGACGGGGGCGCTGAGCAGCCATTGTTTTTCATTTTCTTCCCGGAGTATACCGGTGGCGGCTACCTTGTAATCGGCGGGCAGGGTGATCTGCACATCGTAACTGCCAAACTCAGCATAAAATTCTCCCTGGTCGAGATAGGGCATGGGGTGCCATCCTTTACGGTCGTACACAGCCGGAACGGGATACCACTGAGTTACCTGGAGGGTTTGCCCGATATGGCCGCCCCGCGAAAAGGCATAGGGTAGCTTTACATGGAAGGGCGTTTCAATGGTGGCTGATTTGCCGGGCAGCAGCGGGGCCGGTAAAAGGAGCTTAATAATATCCTGGTGCTGGGGATGGTCATCCGTTTGCGCTACGGTGCCATTCACGCGGAAGTCCAGCCGGTTGATATATCCTTTTTTATCGGCATTGCTGAAATAAAATTTCGTGCTGCCGTTTTCGAGGCTCTGATCGGTATAGGCGGTGCGGTCGTTTTTATACGCATTGGGCCAGCAGTGGATCCAGATGAAGCGGAGCGTATCGGGGGAATTGTTATGGTAATCCATCCGGATAAAACCATCCAGGGAATAATCGCTTTCCTTAAAAGTCACATCAATCTTGTAATTCACTTCCTGTTGCCAGTAGGGCGTTTGCTGGCCGTAGCCTGCGCTGGCGCTGATGAACAGGGTGAGGAAGCCGATGAGTTTTTTCAAAGCGGTATAGTTTTACCAAAAATAACAAAAACAGGCTGAAAATAGTGGCGAAAGAAGGTTTTGGCAGCCGGGGATTATTTCCCTTTGCCCAGCAGGATGATGCGGATGGTATGGAGCATGATTTTAAAGTCGAGCGCCAGGGAAACATTTTCGATATAGATCAGATCATAGGGCATGCGCTCGATCATTTCATCGATGTTAACGGCATAGCCGAATTTCACCATGCCCCAGCTGGTTAGTCCTGGTTTTACTTTAAAAAGATAATTATACTCGGGGTGTTTTTGTACGATCTGGTCGATATAGAATTTTCTTTCGGGGCGGGGACCCACCAGGCTCATTTCGCCCTTTACAATATTCCAGAGCTGGGGCAATTCATCCAGGCGCCATTTGCGCATCACCCGCCCCCAGGGCGTGATACGGGGATCCTGGTCGCTGCTCAGCTCGGGGCCGTTTTTTTCGGCATCGGGTATCATACTCCGGAACTTGATCATGGTGAAGGGTTGTCCCTTGTAACCGATTCTTTCCTGGAGATAGAGCAGCGGGCCTTTGGAAGAAATTTTTACCCGGATGGCTGTGTAAAGAAACAGGGGTGAGAGGATGATCAGTCCCGGCACGGATACCGTAAGATCAATCAGGCGTTTGATATTCTGTTGCCAGGAGGGCAGCAGGCCCGAGTGCAGGTCAATCAGCGGCACGCCCAGTACATTGTTCGTTTGTACGGCACCGCTGATGATGTCTACCGTATCGGGAGTGATCTTGATATTCACATCTTGATTACTCAGCAGTTGCAGTATATTTTCGAGCTGGCCCCTTTCTTTTTTCTCCACGGCAATGATCACTTCTTCAATATGATGTTTATTGATGATGGCCGTGATGTCATCGGCCCTGCCAAAATTTTCCATTGTTGCGGGCAGTGACGAACCGGTGGTGCCATTGGTATTAACAAAACCGATGATGCGGTAGCCGGTCTCCTCCTGGTTGTTGGTGATGGCGCTGTGCAGCTTGGCGGCATTGGTGCTGGAGCCAACAATAAGGGTGTTGAAATACACCTGCCCGCGATGGAGCTGCGAGCGTACCCGCGAAAGGAAGATCAGCCGGATGGCATAGGTGAACAATGTTTGCAGGGCAATCAGCGATAAAAATTCCTTGTAATAAATGCTGTAATCTCCGGTAACATCGTAGATGATGAAGAAGAAAAGGATCAGCACACTGCCGGTGAAGGTAACCATAAAGGTATTGGCCAGTTCACTGAGGCGGGATTTATGATAGATATTGTTGTAGCTGCCGGTGATATGAAAGAAGACCAGCCAGGCCAGGGGGAAGAGCAGCAGGCCTTTGTAAAACTTATGCCCCACCACCCAGGCTTCTGAAATGATTTCCTTGCGGATGAAATAGAATACAATCCAGGCCAGTAATCCGGCCACAAAATCGCCCATTGCATACCAGCGGATATTTATGCGGTGCTGATTCAAAACAGGTTTAGGTTTACACTACCGGGATCAGCTCACACTCAGGGTGCCGATTTTTTCCAGTATCTGGTGAGCCACTTCCATTGCCCGGAATCCATCTACCACGGAAACCGGTGTATTGGTATTGTTACGTATGGCATCCCTGAATTCCTCGAGTTCCATTTTGATGGCATTTACCTCTTTAATATCAGGGTTGGCAATAGCAATTGTTTTTTTACCATGGTTGGTGTCGATATCGAAGGTGAATACATTTTTTTCGCCGGGTGCATTCAGCCGGATGATCTCGGTTTTCTTTTCCAGGAAATCGATGCCGATATAGGCGTCTTTCTGGAAGAGGCGCATTTTGCGCATTTTTTTCATCGAGATGCGGCTGCTGGTGAGGTTGGCCACACAGCCATTATCGAACTCGATGCGCACGTTGGCGATATCCGGGGTATCACTCATCACGGCGACGCCATTGGCGCTGATATGATTTACATTGCTTTTTACCAGGCTGAGGATGATATCGATATCGTGTATCATCAGGTCCAGTATCACACTCACATCGGTGCCCCGCGGATTGAACTGCGCCAGCCGGTGCACTTCAATAAACATGGGCTGCAGGGATTGGGCCTGTACGGCCAGGAAGGCCGGGTTGAAACGTTCCACATGGCCTACCTGGAATTTGATATTGGCTTCCTTGGCCAGCTTTACCAGCTCCCGGGCTTCGTCCATCGTGTTGGCCAGGGGCTTCTCCACAAAAACGTGTTTACCTTTTTTGATGGCTTTTTCGCAGAGTTCAAAATGGAAAGTGGTGGGGGCTACGATATCAACGGCATCACAGGCATCGATGAGTGCTTCGGTATCAGTAAAGCGGGGGATATTATATTTTTCGCTAACAAGTTGGGCATTCGCATCATCCGTATCGGCAAATCCGATCACCTGTACCCCTTCAATTTCCATCCAGTTGTTGAGGTGAAATTTGCCGAGGTGACCAGCGCCAATTACTCCTATCTTAAGCATAAAGCATTGGTTTTGCCAAAGTTAAGTTATTAAGGGATGGCCGGGAAACTAAGTAGTTAACATAGTGTCAATAAGCGGGGGGCGGGTTTTAGAGCCCTTTCCGGCCTATTCTTCTTCCCAGAAGCCCATTTTGCCGAACTTAACGATGCGGTCTTCAATGCGTTTTTCGGCGGGAATAGCCTTTAATTCTTTTATCACGGGCAGGAGAAATGCCTTTAGTTTATCGGCGGCTTCCTGGTAATCCCAGTGGGCGCCGCCCAGGGGTTCGGGGATCACGCCGTCTACCAGTCCGAAGCGGAGCATATCCTCGCCGGTAAGGCGGAGCTGCTCGGCGGCGGTTTCCTTTTTATCCCAGCTGCGCCAGAGGATGCTGCTGCAGCTTTCTGGCGAGATCACGGTGTACCAGGTATTTTCCATCATATAAACACGGTCGCCCACGCCGATGCCCAGGGCGCCGCCGCTGGCGCCTTCGCCGATGATCACGCAGATCACGGGTACTCTGAGGCGGAGCATCTCGTAGATATTGCGGGCGATGGCCTCGCCCTGGCCGCGTTCTTCGGCTTCGAGGCCGGGAAAGGCGCCGGGGGTATCAATCAGGGTGATGATGGGTTTATCAAATTTTTCGGCCAGTTTCATCAGGCGGAGGGCCTTGCGGTAGCCCTCGGGGTTGGCCATCCCGAAGTTGCGGAGCTGGCGGGTTTTGGTGTTGGAGCCTTTCTGCTGGCCGATGATCATTACCGTTTGCCCTTCGAGCTGGGCAAAACCGCCCACCATGGCCTTATCATCCCGTACATTGCGGTCGCCGTGCAGTTCCACGAAGCTGGTGCACATGTTTTCGATGTACTTGAGGGTATAGGGACGGTCGGGGTGGCGGCTCAGCTGAACTTTCTGCCAGGGGGTGATATTGGCGGTAAGGTGTTTTTTGGTTTCAATGATGCGGTCTTCGAGCATGGCTACGGCGCCGCTCATATTGGTTTTCGACTTCTCGGCCGTTACTTTTATCTGCTCGATCTGGTCGTATAGTTCTTTAATGGGTTTTTCGAAATCCAGGAATTGCCTTTTTTTTAAGTCGATCATGTTTGCCGTTTTCGGTTTAAGGATAACAATTTAATGACAGGCATTAGTTTGTTAGTTGCAAGATAGGCTGTAAAAATAGGGCGCAGAATTTTTTTATAAAAGTTTTGGAGCGGAAAAATAAGAAACCTATCTTTGCCGTCCCGAAAAAAGCGGTAAGCTTTTGCGGGTGGAATAGTAGGATCGGTAGTTCAGTTGGTTAGAATGCCGCCCTGTCACGGCGGAGGTCGCGGGTTCGAGTCCCGTCCGGTCCGCAGAGGAAGCTCCGTTTAAACCGGGGCTTCTTTATTTATATGCCGTACTATGTTTACATTATCAAAAGTGAACGGTTGGGAACTTATTACAAAGGTTTTTCAACTGATCCGGTTAAGCGATTAATACAGCATAATGCAGGGGAAACGAAAAGCACTCAGTCCGGGATACCCTGGAAATTGGTCTATGCAGAAGAGTGTATTACAAAGCGGGAGGCGTTGCTTCGTGAAAAAAATCTGAAGAAAGCTACCAGGGAACGAATTGAATCGTTGCTGGTGCATCCCAAAAATATTCTGGATCGTATTTCAACTGGTTAGAATGCCGCCCTGTCATCCCCACAGCATTGTGGGGACGGGTTCGAGTCCCGTCCGGTCCGCAGGTTAAAAGCCACTCAGATTGAGTGGCTTTTTTGTTTGGGGTAATCGCCTCACCCCCGGCCCCTCTCCGGCCGGAGAGGGGTGCAACCAGCTGGTAAAGATTACAACTTTGGGGAGATGGTTTAATGCGTTTTACGGTCGACCACCTTTAAAAGGTGGTCGACCGTTTTAGTTTACGCTTTACTCCCGGAGCCTCCCGGTTGAAGAGGGGGAGTGCTGCCCCTGGCAAAGTTTCAAACTTTGCCAGGGGTTTCCCTTCGATCGATAATCATTTGGCTCTACGTACAGTTGCACATGTTGAAATTGAGTGGGCAGTTGAACAAGTGAGGTTTCAGTAATCATTTCGCTCTACTAGCATTTGCCCGTTTCTGCAAAGATATTGCGTTTGTTTCAGCCACGCGGCAGCGCAAAGGCCTGTTGCGGGGTTTCGCTTCGGTCAATAATCATTTGGCTCTACGTGCACTTGTACTTTCCTGGAAAAGTAATCCCGGCGTCTGCCTAACAGTTTCAGTAATCATTTGGCTCTACGTGCACTTGTACCTTTCAAGAGCTTTGGACAAGAGGGGTGTCAGACAGTTTCAGTAATCATTTGGCTCTACGTGCACTTGTACCAATATATCGGCGGCCTGCGGTAAAATTACCGATGTTTCAGTAATCATTTGGCTCTACGTGCACTTGCACCGATAAAGTTGCAAACGCATGGGCCGATTATGAAGTTTCAGTAATCATTTGGCTCTACGTGCACTTGCCGTCTCTGCAAAGGTATTGCGTTCGTTTCAGCCCCGCGGCAGCGCACAGGCCCGTTGCGGGGTTTCCCTGCGGTCAATAATCATTTGGCTCTACGTGCACTTGTACAACGGGAACCATAGCCTTAGTTGATAATGCAGGAGTTTCAGTAATCATTTGGCTCTACGTGCACTTGTACGCCAAATTGCTTTGGTCTGGGTACGCCCGGCTCGCGTTTCAGTAATCATTTCGCTCTACGTGCACTTGTACCCAGCCCGGCGATATTCTTTGGGTGAGGGAAACGCAGTTTCAGTAATCATTTGGCTCTACGTGCACTTGTACTGCGGAAGGTACCTGGAGACTATTGATCATTGGTTTCAGTAATCATTTGGCTCTACGTGCACTTGTACATCTGCACTGGTTTTCGAAGAACCAACCAGCGAGTTGTTTCAGTAATCATTTGGCTCTACGTGCACTTGTACTGCATGGCTATTAAGGCTTGCGCTCGTTTTAATGTTTCAGTAATCATTTGGCTCTACGTGCACTTGTACACCATCCAGATAGACGATATGAAACTTTTATTGGGTTTCAGTAATCATTTGGCTCTACGTGTACTTGTACCTGTTGTTGCCAAAGCACCCAAAGCCGATCCAGTTTCAGTAATCATTTGGCGCTACGTGCACTTGTACTGTTTGGTATGTCAGTCAAAGTGAACCAAAACGGTTTCAGTAATCATTTGGCTCTACGTGCACTTGTACATCAGCACCAGTTGCCCCAGGTAAGACATACCGGGTTTCAGTAATCATTTGGCTCTACGTGCACTTGTACTGGTTGAACTTCCTGCTACGGACTGCCAGCTGAGTTTCAGTAATCATTTGGCTCTACGTGCACTTGTACGTATTGAGTTGGATGAAAACCATATTTCTATAATGTTTCAGTAATCATTTGGCTCTACGTGCACTTGTACAGGTGGGTGTGCCGGTGGCGCCCACAACAATTGGTTTCAGTAATCATTTGGCTCTACGTGCACTTGTACATTTATGTGTTTATTCAGGTGACGACACTCTTTTAGTTTCAGTAATCATTTGGCTCTACGTGCACTTGTACACCAAAATTGAAATATGAAACAGATGTTTGTAATGTTTCAGTAATCATTTGGCTCTACGTGCACTTGTACATTGTTTCCTACCTGTCGAGCAAGGAAAAGGCTGTTTCAGTAATCATTTGGCTCTACGTGCACTTGTACAGTGAGGAAGCAAGACGATCAGTCTTTGCATCTTTGTTTCAGTAATCATTTGGCTCTACGTGCACTTGTACTGGTATGCGGCTAAATGCGGGAACGAAATCGAGTGTTTCAGTAATCATTTGGCTCTACGTGCACTGGTACAGCTGTGGAAAGAACTTGGAGAAGAAGCGATAATAAGTTTCAGTAATCATTTGGCTCTACGTGCACTTGTACTTAAAAAACGGCATGGCCATCGTAAGTATCTGCTGTTTCAGTAATCATTTGGCTCTACGTGCACTTGTACATCATGAAGATCGCAAACTGCCCGATGTGGATGTTTCAGTAATCATTTGGCTCTACGTGCACTTGTACAAGTAACTATTGAAGCAATCATCCCTGAAAAAAGTTTCAGTAATCATTTGGCTCTACGTGCACTTGTACGCGATCAATCGCCACATCCAATTTTTGACCCTGAAGTTTCAGTAATCATTTGGCTCTACGTGCACTTGTACTTCTACTACGAAAACAGGAAAGGCATCAGGATTGTTTCAGTAATCATTTGGCTCTACGTGCACTTGTACCACACTATTTCCTGCGGACAACCAACCACATTTTTGTTTCAGTAATCATTTGGCTCTACGTGCACTTGTACAATGCGTTAACCTGGCTACCTGCCCGTGTTCTGTTTCAGTAATCATTTGGCTCTACGTGCACTTGTACGTTTCTGCAAAGGTATCCCGTTTGTTTCAGCCCCGCGGCAGCGCACAGGCCCGTTGCGGGGTTTCCCGTCGGTCAATAATCATTTGGCTCTACGTGCACTTGTACAACGAAATACATATGCCTGGTAAAGGCCCGGATGTTTCAGTAATCATTTGGCTCTACGTGCACTTGTACATAATAAACTTATTATGAATTTATTCATCCAATTGTTTCAGTAATCATTTGGCTCTACGTGCACTTGTACATGGGAAGGCAAAATCTCTCCAGGAAAGACTGGGTTTCAGTAATCATTTGGCTCTACGTGCACTTGTACGTACCAGTACCGGGTTTACTGTACGTTTTAGGGGTTTCAGTAATCATTTGGCTCTACGTGCACTTGTACCGGCAAAGACTTGGATGATGAAATCTACGAATAAGTTTCAGTAATCATTTGGCTCTACGTGCACTTGTACGATTAAGTCACAAAAGCCCCTGGGCTGGCTCTAGTTTCAGTAATCATTTGGCTCTACGTGCACTTGTACTCTCAGCAATGAGAGTTCCTGACGGGTTGACTGATGTTTCAGTAATCATTTGGCTCTACGTGCACTTGTACCGATAAAGGGGAAGAAAACTATATTTTGGAAAAGTTTCAGTAATCATTTGGCTCTACGTGCACTTGTACCAGCATGCGTCGTAGGCATTATGCCTGCCATTAAGTTTCAGTAATCATTTGGCTCTACGTGCACTTGTACTCGAACGCCGGCGGAAAAAAAGGAGCATAAAGGTTTCAGTAATCATTTGGCCTCTACGTGCACTTGTACTTCAATATGATTTTAGAAGCATTTCATCTTTAACAAGTTTCAGTAATCATTTGGCTCTACGTGCACTTGTACAACGTGTCATGGCTGTTTGACAGCTGTATTTCTATGTTTCAGTAATCATTTGGCTCTACGTGCACTTGTACTATGCCAGGATGGGCAAAAGCTTTTGTTCAAAGCAGTTTCAGTAATCATTTGGCTCTACGTGCACTTGTACCAAAATCGGCAAAACTGGGGCCTCCGCGATATGAAGTTTCAGTAATCATTTGGCTCTACGTGCACTTGTACAAAGTAAAATCCATCCGGGTGGAGCGCCTGCAGTTTCAGTAATCATTTGGCTCTACGTGCACTTGTACGAAATACAATTCCTGGGCAGAAGTACCTGAAGAATGTTTCAGTAATCATTTGGCTCTACGTGCACTTGTACACTTCAACGCAGGCAGTACATCTGCCACCGGAAGTTTCAGTAATCATTTGGCTCTACGTGCACTTGTACCCTGGAGCACAGCGACATCAACTCCTGCCTACAGTTTCAGTAATCATTTGGCTCTACGTGCACTTGTACGTTTGATGGACAGGCACAGAAGGTTAAGTTTTGTTTCAGTAATCATTTGGCTCTACGTGCACTTGTACTCCATCACTCCGAAATTGAAGTGCAGGACATTGAGTTTCAGTAATCATTTGGCTCTACGTGCACTTGTACGCTGGGTACGCCCAGCTCGCCGGGCTTTATTTTAGTTTCAGTAATCATTTGGCTCTACGTGCACTTGTACGAAAGTGTCGCCTCCTACTCTTTTGGATTTACGTTTCAGTAATCATTTGGCTCTACGTGCACTTGTACTTGTAGGAGTTAGAATTAATTCTTCTACCGAAGAGTTTCAGTAATCATTTGGCTCTACGTGCACTTGTACTACAAATGAACGAACAGATGGGAATGAATCAATTGTTTCAGTAATCATTTGGCTCTACGTGCACTTGTACCGAAGCCAAAAGCTACATGATGCGGTACGATTTGTTTCAGTAATCATTTGGCTCTACGTGCACTTGTACAGAAACACAGGCATCCCTAAACTCCACATCTTATGTTTCAGTAATCATTTGGCTCTACGTGCACTTGTACCCGTGATGTTTGTAATATTCATCATCCCCTTCTGTTTCAGTAATCATTTGGCTCTACGTGCACTTGTACAGCTTTCTCAGCTATTGCACAGTCCGAAATTAGCGTTTCAGTAATCATTTGGCTCTACGTGCACTTGTACAGTAAATTTACACAAAATATTCATTTTCATAGTGGTTATACAGGAAAATTTGTACGGGACTGGCTGTTTTCAAACCCAAAAAGTAACTATTTTATCTAAAATTCTATCAATATCCGGGGGCTTGCCAACCGTAAACATGGCTTTCAGCATACGCGGGCTTATCACCATTACATATATCTTATCGTCTTCTTTGCCATACTTTTCATGAAAGGCCAGTAACTGGCTGCGGCATTTTTCCCATTGGTGCAGGGGATGGCTGCCGCAAAAAACCGATCGCTGCACCCGCTCAAAACCAAAGGCCTCCAGCTTTTTTGCCAGCTTATTCCGGTATTTGTCGTTTTCAATATCATAACAAACCAGGCGTAACATTATCAGGGATCTTTAAATTTTTTGAGCGCCGTTACCAGCTCGCTGCTCAGATAATGAATATGGTCTTTGTTCTTTATCCGTTTGCCCAGCAAATAACTCCGCTCTTCCATAAACATAAAATACCGTTCTACCAGTTTCCTTTTTCCTGCACTGGTAAAACTATATGCATCGCCTTCAGGGGTGGCGGCCGTAAAATTATCGGGCCCCGCAAAACCGCTCATAAATAATTCCATCACCAGTTTATCCACCCAGGGCCTGAACGGTTCAATATGATCAAATGCCAGCGCCGGCCGGGCATGCCGGTTAATGTGCAGGATGCCCATACTGGGATCAAGCCCCTTCATCAGCAAACTGGCTTCAACCTGCCCGTACAAAATGCCGTACATATAATTCAAACTGATATTAAACCGGTCTTCGGCGCCTTTCCTGATTCTTCCCGGTATCAGTATGTATTTTTCCAGTGCGGCCGCAATGCTGTCCCAATAAATACGCGAACACTGCGCTTCTGCGTGCCTTATCTCATCAGGCCCTGTACAACCGCTATATAACCGGCTGCTGTTATTATACAGGCCGATGGCCCGTTCAGTCAATTCTTTTTTACTTTTTATCCGACCGGCCAGCCACTTTAAATTATTTATATGCCCCTGGGCTTTCAGTTGCATCAGGCGGATGATCCATGTGGTGGCCGCTTCCGTTTTTACAAAACCGGCCTGGGTAATCCGGATATCGGCAATGGTGCCGTACCGGGGGCTCCATACCCATGCTTCCACATGCCCCCTTTCATCGTACAGTAATACCGGCACTTCCGATTTTGCCGCCAGCACCAGGGCCGCCGTAGTAATACTGCAGGGTTTTAAAATATTGATGCTGCTGAGTTTTAGCGGACTCAGGTAACGGATATCCTCTTCCCTGGCAATCTTAAATTTTTCATCTTCCACTTCAATCTTTACGCCGTAATTGTCTATGATCAGGTGCATAAGCAATGAATTTAAAAATACTTGTAAGGCATTTCGAGCCAGTTACCACTTTCAAAATCTTCGGTGGCCAGCAGGGCTTTATCAAATTGGGCTGCCAGGCCCGCCGTTTCTCCGGTATCTCCCAGCACCATCTGCGCAAAATTTATTTTGCCCCGTAGTTCTTGTTCAAACAGTTCAAGTTTTTTGTGCGACATACCCGTCCGGTATCTTGCTTCCACAAGCAGGGTTTGTTCGAGCCGGGCTATTTCTTGCTGTAACTGAACCAGATAGGTTGCAGGCAATGATAACCTGTCATCTCCAACAATAATACCGGTTACCGATTTTTCCATCCCGGGCGAAAATAATTTTACCTTCTCTTCATTAATGGTAAAGCGGCAGCCGCTAATACAATCCCTGATCAGCCCGATGGTACGGGTATCTATTTCATAGCTGGAAGAAAAGCTAAGATCGTCGGCAAAACGGGTATAGGTAAGGCCGCTGTGACGGGCCAGTTGCATCAGTTCCTCATCCAGGCGGGAAGCGGCATAATTACTCAGTACCGGCGAGGTGGGCGAGCCCATGGGAAGCCGCTGGTTAAAACAGGTAAGCCGGGTAAGGGTGCCGGTGAGTGTATGATCGAAACCGGGGAAATGCTTATCCCAAATGGCGGCCACATCCGATTCATATACGGAATGAAAAAAATCCCTGAAATCAATATTGAGTAACCAGGGTTTGCCAAGATGCCGGCTGGCATTGGAAACAATATTCCGTTCTTCTTCCAAACCTGCATTGATGCAAAATCCAAATACGGCATCCGGCCGGATGGCATGATAGGTGGCCTGCAGATATTCATTCAATTCCCGCAATATTTTTTTTAAAGGAAGTACCGGGTCTTCAATGATCCGGAGCCCTCCCTTTTGCTTGGGTATTTCATAAATCTTATAACGGGGGTTGGCGGCCTGCAGGCTGATGGTAAAAACAGGAGTTTGTATGATTTCGGCGAAATCACGCAAACTCCTGATATTGCTGAAAACAGTTGCTTTTCTTTTTATCGTACGGAGTGTGCTCATCATTTTTCCAATATGTCAAAGAGCGGCGGGCTTCATTCTTCCAGCTTTTCCAGTACGCCATAGCCCAATGATTTCTGGTTACCAATGCTGATGCCATCGGGCAGGTGGGCATTGATCTTTACCAGCAAATCAAATTTTATATAGTGTTTGGCTTTTTGCGGGTCGTACTTTTTATACACGCCTTCCGTAATGGCCAGGATATCCACAATCTTTGCTTTCAGCAACTGCTTCGGCTTCAGCTCCCAGCCGGCGGCATAACTGAACAATACCAGGTGCGATACCAGCAAACGCTCCAGGATGGCAATCTTTTTATAAATATCCTTTGCCTGGCTGTATTCCTTGTGGCTCTCGGCACTCAAGGGCAGGTAATTGTGCAGGCGGTACTCCATGTATTTACCGGCCGCTAAATAAGTACAGCTTTCCGAGGCATTGGTGAAATGCCGCACCAGCGCAAATTCCCGCTCACGCCCCTCCCAGAAAAACCGCTGCAGTTTTTTCTTCTTCAGATCCTTTTCCAACTGCACCGCCCCCTTGTTCAGCGCCCACAGGCTGGCATGCCCCTCGTACACCCGGTACTGCACGGGCGGGTAATCGTTAATATTTTTTTCCACGCCATTGGGCCCGGTAAGCTTATTGTTATACAGCTCCTGGTCAATACCCGGTATCTCCAGGATGGCCTGCTTAAACACCGGTATCTGGCTTTCCCGCAGGGGCAGGTTAAAGGAAATCGTGGTAATGTGCATGTGCTTGTTTTTTGGGTTAGAACTGGCCGTAGCCAACATTTGTTTTTGCCCCGATACCGGTTGTATCCAGGATACTGCTGAAAAGGTTTTTAATAGCATCCTTATCCAGCCCTAATGCCGGAATCGCTCTCAGCACCAGTTGAAAACTGAATTCAACACCCGGCTTTATCTTCAGAAAATTCAGCGGCGTGGGGTCCTTTAACGGGTTTTCATTATGTGGGGTAATAGTGTCGGTGGCAAACAGGGTATTACCCGGCGCCCGGCTGATAAATGCATGATGAAAAATGCAGCGCTTGTAAACAGACAGGTATTCTGGTGCCTGTTCGGGTTGCTGGCTTCGCTCCAGGTCAACTCCTTCAAATAAAACCAGTTCCAACTGGTGCACTTTTAAGGTGCATGATTCCAGGTCGGCAGTATTCCAGCCCAGCAGGCCGGCTATAAACTCCGTTTTGCTTTGCTGCAGGCTGCTCAACTTCAGACTTCGATCTTCATTCCTGGGCAGCTTACAGGGATGGGGGCCCAGTTGTGGAAAAACACTCCGCAGCGTTCCTTTTACGCTGCTGCCCGGAATACAGGGAATTCCACAGGTATAATCAAAATAAAATCCCAGCTTGTATTCTCCCTCATTATCCGATTGATGGGTATAGCCCGTACCAATCAGCAGCCCGGGGTAGGTAGTGGTTTTGGTAATAATATCCGGGGCAATGTCTAGTTTCAGGCTGTTATAATCAGCCCGTGCCAGCTCAAATTTCTCCAGTTGCCGGTTCGCCGCCGCAATGATGGGGGCATTATATTTTTTTACACTTTTGAATTCGCCTTTGTTAACCGGCTTTTTTAAATCAAAAGTTTCGCTGCTGCCGGGCCGTTGTCCGGGAATACTGGATGTATAGTAGTCTTTGTAAAAGAAAACGCGGGGGTTCATATCAGTCGGATTTTACTTGTTTAAAATTACGCAGGGCCAGTTTGGTGGCCACAATGGCATCCATGATCAGTGGCTTAATAGCCTGGCGTTCCTGATCGGGGGCAGCAATCAGGTAATTAAGTAATCCGTTTTTATCTGTAGGGATTGCCTTGTTTTCCTTTTTATTCAGGATGCAGGTAATAATGCCCAGTATGGCAAAGCGCCGGGGTTTGTTTTCATCCCGGTCTTTGTGAATATCGGTATAAAAGGAAATGGCGGGCAGGAGACCACTGGCGATAATGGCCGGTCCCAGGGAGGCGGCATACCCATCATATTCTTCCTTTACGGTATTATTGCCGGCAATGCTTTCCCGGATGGCCGACAAAGCGGGGGGTATATAATTTTCTACTCTTTTTTTCATCGTAGCTTTTTTAATTAATTTTTTTAAAACGGCATAAGCCATAACCTACCGTTGCATTGGCGCCTACCTGCACCAGTTCACTGGTTATGAGGTTATTGAATGCCGTAAACATTTCGGTGTCGCTGGTTTCGTAAATAATGCCGGTAAGGAAAACGGCTTTGTGGGGTACAATCCGTTCGTACCAGAGATTCTGGCTGATGCCATTATCGAGTTGATTGCGGGCAATAACCGGGAGGTCGGCAGCCACATCCCTAAACTTCGCACTGTCGGCAATGGAACCTTCAAAACTGTTGCCGGCAGGCATGGAAAATTGCAAGTGGCTGTATTTACGCAATTGCAGATCAGCAAGCAGGCTATCACAATGTACACGGGTATAAAACGGACTGGATGTTGTGGCAGCCGGCAGGGCTACTATATCAGCAGCGAGGAAGCTGAAGGCTCCGGACTGTTGTTTTTTATTGGCATTGGTGTCTTCGGCACAGCCAAAAGCGGTATCCACATCCATCCATGCCTTATCGGTCAAAAATTCGCGGAGGGCGCCTTTCAAACTGCTGGCATGAATGGTGGGCAGCTCTGTGGCCGCATCTCTTTGTATTTCCTTATCTACGATATCGTAGTTTACGTCGCCACTGCCAACATGCAGGTTGGTAATGGCTTCAATACTGTAAATGGCTGTAGGCATAGTTTGTAGTATTAATTATTTGTAATGAAATAGTTGTATCCGATACGCTGGAATGCTGCCTGGTTAAGCAGTTTTTCAACTTCCGCCAATTTTCCGGGCTGCGGAAAAAGAAGGCCCCCCTGTTGTAATAAATAAGTGGTTAGTTGCGGTTTATAAAGCTGGTCGCCTATTTTATCATTGTCGGTCAGCCTTGAAAAATTTTTAACTGAGGAGGGGGTTATAATATTCCGGAAAGGCTTCGCTTTCACGGCTGCAAATTGTAAGAGGCTTTCCAATTGGTTGATGTCGGCGATATAACAATCGGTAGCCAGGAAAACAGCGTCCTGCCCCAGATTGTTGAGGCGGGCACGGAAGAGGGAATTGAGTTGTTCCGCAATGAATGCCCAGCTTGCAAATGAACCAGTGTTATACCGGATACTGAACATTCTTTTTTCACCGCCAAATGGTAAAAGAGAAGGCAGTTTTTTCTCGTCAACTTCATCGTTCAGTGTAACTTCAAAGGCGAAAGCAGTTTTTTTCAACCGGTAATATTGTTGACGGTAAAAAGCGCCTTCATCCGTTCGGTTGGAAATTGTTTTTTGTTTATCAATTCCGATATGCTGTTCTTCAGCGAAGATGTCATTGCCTGTTACAAGCTCACCATTCTTTGAAAGATTCATCCACGTATCCTCCATTTCCAGCTTCGGATCAAATTTTTCAGACAAAAAAGTGCCGGGCGATTTACAACCGTTGTAAATAGCGGCCTGCCCGGTAGCTGCAAAATCAAGTGCGGTTGATACCTTGCTGCCTTCCTCTTTGATTGATGGCCAGGCGGCCCGGAACAGCACCTTGTTTTCCTCGTTAAGCAGGTAAAGGGGGGATATTTTCTCTATCAGCCCAAAATTCTGATCCTCTTTTTCCGGATCAAAACTGTTACCGATGGGCAACCCCATAGTATAAAGGGCATGGCGTAAAACACCCAGTAGGGCCGTCTGCTGTGGAAAGGGATTACTTTTAACCGTAAAATTCTTAATACCCTTCGCTCCAAAATTGAAGGTTTCGTTGGTGCCGAAAAAATAATAATCCAGCGGCTGTAAAATTATCTGTATTGATTTAGACATGATCTGGTTGATTTAAGAACTGAAATACCCGCAGGCAGGCATAAAGAGATTCAAATGCTGCTTCCGCATTGTTATAGGTGGTATACAGCAGGGCGGAAAAATTCCGTACCGATTCAAGAAAATTATCTTCTTGCGAACGAATACGGTGGTGTATTTTTTCATTGAGATGATTGGTGTAAAATGCATCCAGGCAGTTGTTTTGCATGGCATCCATATACAATATGCGGACCTGTTTAAATTTGTGGATAGTGGAAGCCAGGAAACCGGCATCATTAAAATCCCTGTTTTTTTCAAAGAAATCAGTAATAAAAAAATCCAGGCAGGGCCCTTTGGGGAGGATGGTACCAAAAAGCTGGCCACTGTGTTTTCTTACCTCGAAGCCCAGCCGGTTTTTCAGTTTGCTTTTTTTGATCTCATACAGTTTTTGATGGGCCATTTCAATCATATCGGCCATAGGATACTTATAATAACCTATACTGATGCCATAACTGATGGAGGTTTCCACCTTTTTATTGCCGCTCAATTCTCTCAATTTTTCAACCGGGAATACCGCATCCAGTTTTTGGATGAGGCTGTATAGATTTCTTCCGGCAGCACCTGCATTCTCGCCTGAATTTACAAGGGGTAGGGCAAAAAGCAGATCATCGCCACCAATAAATACAGGGATACCTCCATAATTAACGATAATTTCAGCTGCATTCACCGAAAACCGGCTGAGTGCTTCCGAAAAATTTTTTAACTTTTCTTCATCGTTCCCTATGGCTTTCAGGCAGGTACCCATATTATCGCCATCGGCATATACAAAAGCAATATACTTGTGCCGGAGTTTAAAATCATCCCCATATTGTTTTTTGATTTCTTCCATCAACAGGGTTTCCTGTTCTTCTTCAGCTTTTACTCTTTGATAGCGCTTGCGATTCTTGGTTATCAATTCGCAAATTTTTTCACTGATGGGAGTGGTAACCAGCTCTTTGTAAGTATTCGGTTTTGAAGCATTTTCCAGATCCCGGGTGCTGAGTTCTATTATTGAAGGCAGTCGTTTAAAGGAGAAAGAATTACATTGATAATTAAGGAAGATATGCGGACCTGTTCTCCAGTTCTGATGCCCGTCATCGTACAGCAACTGAATATTGTTTTCCAGCTCCTCTGGCAGATCAATATTGTGCGAGGAGGTTTTCTCATACAATTCGGCCGTATCGAGTAATTTATTCAGTTGCAGGATGATATCTTCCCCGGTTGTTTCATCGAGCTGTACTACACTGAATTGAATATAATCCCGGATGATTTGCGCCGGGATTCCCAGTTTCTTTTGGAGGGATGTAATGGAGCGGTTGATAATATCCGGGAACTGGTCGGCTGCATCCTCTTTTTTGATTTTCCAAAAAGCCCGGTCGGGATATATCCCGGCTCCATGAATATGTTCTGTTTCGGCAATAAGGGCAGGAGAGAGGAGGGTGCCTATATTTGCTTTGTTGGCAGCCAGCAGGATTTCCCGCATAAAAGCTGAGAAGAAATAGCTGGCAGCCCATAGTTCCCGGGTGCTCCGGGCCTGAAGAATGGTTTTGTAAACCGGGCCTATAACAAGGGCGGCGTATTTGTTGGGCATTGTATTAGATGATTTTATTAAAACCAACGGTTGGAAGATATTTGCTTAGAAATGAATTCAGATTAAACTGCCTTGGTATACGCAGAGTAAACTCTTTCAATTTCTTTTTCTTTTCAGATTTTAAATAAACACTGAAAATGAATCCTTGTCCGAGAATCTGATCAGAAAATTGATTGGGGAAAGCATAAATATGGTTGTTAAATACCTTGAAAGTTACAGGGGCCTTGAACCTGTCGACCTCTTCGGATTCGCTTTTAATCATGACCTGGTATTTGTCATCCACTGCCTGGAATTCATATAATTCAGGTAATCCTAAAAGGGCTCTCATGAAATAGTAGTTATACTCTGAATTAATATCCGTTTCAACATCAGGATTATCTTCAAGCCCAGTATATGTTTCTTTTAACTCGTCAACACTGCAATCCAAAGGTTCTCTCTTTCTGTACAGTGCCGGATAGTTATTTTCCGAAATAGCAATGAGGTCTTCAATTTCCAATTTTATAAACCTTTTTTCCCACTTAATTTTATTTTCAGAGGCGTATCGGAAAATCCTGGACTTTTCATAAGGTTTGTTTTGGCCACTCTTTAATCGGGACCATGATTTATTAATTTCTTGTTCAAAGTCGGATACACTTTCATTTTTCATGAAAATGCAATCGCCTGAAATATTTTTCAGACAGGCAATCAATTGTTCCTTTGTGGTGCCCTTGAGGTAAAAACAACCATAACCTTTGTTTTGTCTTTTTCCAAAATTTTCGATAATCAAAAAATTTCGCAGAAGGCGTTCAATCAACATTAATATTTCTGGCTGCCATGCTTTAAATTCAAGAATTGTTTTTGTATAGTGTACTCCATTATGATTTTCGGAAATGATGCGATGCTGTGAATTTATTTTCTGACCCTCAGACAAAACTTTAATACTGTAGTTAAAAGCGAAAAAACCATTTAAAAAACGGGTTCTTAAACTTTGGATATTATTCGGTTCATAACCAATAAGCAGATGTTTAAATAAACTAAATGCATTTTCTTTATTTGCATTTTCATTAATCAACTGCAACCAGATGAATTTATCAAGCTTAGGTTTGATTTCAGTGGCTCTGATGTTAGCCCCGTTTTGTAACGCCTGGAAATGAATCAGCGGGGTATGTTGTTCTAGCGTGAAAGTCTTCTTATACATTGGAATCTGATTTTAACCATTTAATTATACGTTTCCTGAAAATAAATACCACAATGGAAGGGGACAAACCGATTAGTATCCACAGTAAAGCCAGGGGATCGGGCCGAAGAGAAAAGATGAAGTTTTCTTTAGCTAAAAACCCGCTCCCCATAATGCTGAAAACAAAAGTTGCCGGCAAAAGCAGTAAAGCAATTTTATTGAGTATTGCCTGTTCTTTTGCTATATCAGCCTGTGTTTCAGCCAGCAACGCCTGCTCGTCAGCTGAGCGGGTTTGCTGAAGTATCATGGCCAGGTTATGCAGTTCCCCAATCTCCATTTTCAAATCATTTACATCAGCCTCAATATTCATCGCTTTCTGGAAGAAATTATAGATTTCGATACCCTGGATTTCCGGTGAGATTTCACGGTAATACACTTTGTTAATGAATTCAATGTAATTCAGGTTTAAATCCTGAATCCTTTTTGAAATATCCGTGCTTTCTGATTTTCCGAGGTCGGCCAGCATGGCTACTTCACCAGAGAATCGTAAAGCGCTGGATCTTTGCACAAGATTTAGTACAGCCATGGTATAATATATGCTTTGCATATGCTCTGAGAGATCAGGTGCCCCGGCATTAAATAATGTTTGCAGTGATTGACTGATACATACAAATGAATCATTTGTAAATCCATAAAGAGTTCCATATTCAGCCCAGCGGGTATAGGTATTAGCCAAAAGTTGCTGCTCCATAAAATAGGGATTGCCAATTCCAAGTGATTTTTCCGCTCTGTCACCATACAAAAACGCATACCAGAACTTGCATTGGGAAAATAGATATGTTTTTTCACCGGAATGGCTAATTACTTCTTTACGCAGGGTTTCGGCCATATGGTCATTGCCATACCAGCATTGAAAAAACATCCTGTCTGAGGTAAGTAACCTGAAACTGATTACCTCCCTGTTACCTTCTTCCTGCGCAGAAAAAGCAAATTTGGATGGGTTGAATAATTTCTTAACAATGACCGGGAAATCAATGATCGTGTGGTATTGGTAAACGTCATTTTCATAACGATGCGTGTCAATGTTATTGGTTGATAAATCCGTATAACGGCCAAAATCTTCTGTACAAATGATACCGCCTAATGCGGCTATACTTATTTCAATCTTATCGGCCAGTACCTTCGATTTTGTTTTGTCCAGGCTCTTATCTTCCTCTATGAAAGGAGGATAAATCCGCCGGCCGAATTCATTGATGAACAGGATATCTTTCGCTTCCGGCCATTCATCATTTTTAAGCGTATATGACAAAATGCATATTCCAGTAGTGAACACGTGTAAAGAAATGCCTGAAAGTTTAAGGTGGTAAACTACAGGAAACCCTGTTGGGCCCTCTTTCACATGAATTGAATACCTATCTGTTTCAGGATTGATTTCTTTTAGTTCAAAGTAAAGCGCCACTTTATTCCTGGCAACAGTAAAAGCATCAATTTCACCCTCCCGCTGCAGGTCGAAGAAATTAGTAGCTGCGTGTGCATGATAATAGACCAATTCGTTATACCTTTCTTTTTTATCATCAATCCGGTAAAACTTTCTTTCCCAGAAATTATCTGTTGCCTTATCAGCGGGAGTAAGCATATTCAGAAAGCACTGTAAATCAGTCCTTTCATCAAATGGAATTTCTCCCTTTCGTTTATTGGCAGGATGAAAACTGGCTGTTAAATAGTCCCACCTGATAGGTAACATAAATGTATGAACACTATGAACTCCGGATTCCTTTGTTTTTTCACCTGTAATTTTTTTCCAGCAGGCTAGTTCTGTTCTTGCATCATTTAAGGCATTATGCCTGCCTTTTTCATCTGTTCCGGCAAATGTATACCTTGACAGATCCTCTTCATACTGACTTATTGGGTTAATATAGCCTCTGATTTTTAAGTAGGTTGAAAAATCGGAAGGGGCAAAAAAGATATTCTGAGGAAGGTTGAGGGCACCGCCAAATAATTCACAAAATAATACCCAATCATAAGCCAGAACATCTGCCCAAATTTCTACCAGGGGAAAGTCTGACAGCCATTTTTGGAGGGCTTCTTTTATGTCGGTTTTGGTTCCCTGCAAATAGGTGCCATCGGGGGTTTTACTGAACTCAACATTATTTTGTAACCAGCATTTTGGAAGCACTTTGGCTATTACCCATTCACTAGCCAATGATGAATCAAAATCAGTAAACTCGGCATAAAATTCCTTACCTGATTCGGCTACCAGCGCAATTGAAATCAAGGCACAATGCTGTTTGAGTTCCGTAAATTCGGTATCCAGGAAAATTCTTTCCATTTAATAATTCAATTGGTGCAAACAAAATGCGGGATATAGGATTACAGGGAAGGTCTTTCAACAGATAGGAGAAAATGAATAGGGTACGGATTTCAATTACCTAATATAAATTAATTTGTTCAATTGTTTCTTTTTCTTTACCTTAAACAATTGAACACGGCTTGTAAAACGGATTAAAAATTACCGGAACAAAGCTAGCCGGTTCCGCATTGCAAGTCAACTGTGTAAAACCACAGGTAGAACTAGTCCGGATCTTAACCACCCTTCATATGAACCTCGCGGCAGATTTTGAAAAGTATTGGAAATCACTGATTTCTGATGAGCCCGCCGACCTCAGCAGTGCCGCCGCCAGGCACTTCCAGCAAACCATACCCCGGTTCCCGGATGAAGCCGTTTATATCTATTCTTTTAAGGAAAACCGGATGATTTATGCGTCAGGTTGGGAGGAAATCCTGGGCTACCGGGATGATGAGATTAATATGCTGCTCATTGTTAATCTCTCCACCCCCCGTTTTGCGCCTTTTTCGGAAGAAGTGAACCGCAAGGCGCTGAAATTTATACTTAGTAAAACAGAACAACTTGAAAAATACAGTTTCAGCATTGAGCTGAAAAAGAGACATAAAAATGGGGCAGAAGTGCCGATTATAGCCCGGGTGGGTGTGTACGAAGTGGAGAACAACAGAGTGGTTTCCATTATCGGCAATTTCAGGGTAGATCACAGTCTCTATTTCGGCAAGGTGATGCGGTATGCGGCTTATGGACCCGAACGGGAAGAATTTGAACTGGAACTCGATCAGACTCTCTTTTATGAGATGGCCATATCCAACAAGGAAAAAGAGGCCCTGGCCCTGGCGGCGGCAGGGTACAGCTTTAAGGAAATGGCCGATGAACTGGGGGTATCGGTTTCGGCAATTGAAAAAAGAATTAACCCTTTGTATAAACGCTTTAATGTGAAAAGCCTGGCCCACCTGGTGGCGTTCGCTTATGAAAACCATATCCTGCCCTGATAGTATTGCCGCAGGTTTTCAGAGATGAATAACCGTTATTCTCTCCGCGGGAATACCAATCTTAAGCAACAGGTTTTCCCGCCAGCTTTTTTCCTTCTTTCTTTCCGGGTTATCCGAACCCAGCATCCAGATCACATTCTTTTCTTTCAGCGCAGCGAGATTCTCCTCCCTGAATGTCTCATCATGAATTTCATTATAAAACATTTCGGCGGTAAACATTTCATCGGCACCCGAATGGGTGGGGTTGATATCATCTATCAGCAACACATCCACTTCCCGCCAGGTCCAGATACTCACTAAATCCAGGGAATGGTTGCTGTCGGGTAAATCTTTGCTGAAGCGGGGCAGCAGCTGCATGGCGGTAACATAAAGACAACTGGTTTTGCGGAACGCCATCTCAGTGGCGATTCCGATGCAGAGGGAGGCTTTCTCGGCCAGTTGGTCGCTGAAAACCAGGAGGTGCCTGCCTTTTTGCCTGTTTTCCCGGAAGGAAAGCGCAGCAATCTTGTTTTCATCGCTTATCGGGAGTGTCCACTGACTTAAACGGAACTGGAAGGGAAACAGGGCTTCCTGCACGTAAATTTTAATGATATACCAATGAAAGAAAATAGATTTAAAGATCACCAGCGATAGGATGAAAACCCACATTAGCCAGGTAGTTCTTAAAAAAAGCCAGCCGGCACAACTGGCACCGGTGAAAAAGAAACCCATATCTGTTATAAGATCAAGGCGCAATTGCGGCCAGGAGGGTTTGAAAGGAAAATCATTCATCCCGAATTTCCGGCGGGCGGCCCTGCGGTACAATAGGATTGAATACCAGTAATTGCCTGATTCAAAAATAATGCAGCCACCGGCCCAGCCTGCCCAGGGCCAATGCGAGCTGAAGCCGGGTAAATGATCTGCTATCCGGAGGCTGTAAAAAATGGTGACAGGGATAAATCCGAGTGCAAAATGACCAAACTGGTTGGCCAGCAGGGTGTAGGTATGGGTGACACCCCTGTAAACATCCTTGCCAATGAGGTCGGCCAGCAATTGCCTGCCTACCTGCCTCAAGCTGATTTTTTTCATTTTATTAGTTGAGATAAATGGCAAGTAACAACTCCGCATCGACCTTTACTCAGGCATTGACTTACTGAAGCGGCAAAATTTTATTTCACCGCCAGCATCGGGTCTCACAACTCCTCCCTTACCTTCAACCCATCCCTCTTAACGATATAAGCGGGCACGCCAACCACCACACAGTTTTCGGGTACATTTTTAACCACTACCGCATTGGCGCCGATGGTGGAGCCGCTGCCTACTGTAACGCCGCCAATAACCTTGGCGCCGGCATTAACGGTTACATTATCCTGCAAAACCGGACAATCATTCCGGTTGGCAAAACCGATTGTTACCTGCTGGTTTACCCAGCAGTCTTTACCCAGGGAACGGGCCGCAATGATGGTGGCAAATCCATGCTGAATGAAAAGGCCGGGGCCGATCTCGGCTGTTTCAATAAAGAGGGTATTCATTTTGGGGCAAAGGAAACTGAACAATGCGGCGAACCGGCCGGCCCGGTAATAAAACAGGTTGCGGAATTCGGGGTGACTGGCCATTAAGCGGATAAAGTCGGCGCCCGAAGCGTATTTTTTCTGATATAGTATCAGCATCCATCTTTTCAAATCATAATCCAGTATGGCATTGTTTCGTCCGAACTTAAAAAAAAGGTAGTGGGGAAAAAGCCTGATGCTGTTCAGGAAAAGGATAAGTGCTTTGAAGATGGCTTTTATGATACTCATAAATGAACTTGAACGTATTAAGCTGATACCAGGCTGGGCAAATATTACCTTCAAGACTGCGCAGCTGATCAAATGTAATAATAAAAATTCAAGCAGTTATGTATCGGCCCGGGCGGATGATGATGTTTTAGAAAGTTCCCATTGTTCTCTGCGCATGGCATAAATCAGTTCATCATCATAAGCTCCGTTCTTAAAAATGGCATCCTTAATCCGGGCTTCCAGCACAAAGCCGGCCTTATCCAGCACTTTCTGCGAGGCCAGGTTGGTGCCGAAGGGGCGGGCGAAAAGGCGGTTGATATCGTAGGTGGAAAAAGCAAAATCAATCATTTGCTTTACTGCTGCGGTAATGATGCCATGGCCCCAGTATTTTTGGCCGAGCCAGTAACCCAGCTCCGCATTTTTACGCATCACATCCTGCTGCGGATGAATGCCCGTTCCGCCAACGGCCTGGCCTTCCACCTCTATGGCAAAAATATGAATGGGATCATCCTTGGTGGCCCACTCTATAAATTGTTGGCCGGCCTCCTCCGTGTATGGATGCGGAAATCCATCCGTCATAAACCGGGCAATAGCAGGATTATTGGCATTTTCTACCAAACTGCTGAGATCTTCCGGCCGCCAGGGTCTGAGTTTGAAGTTCATACGATACAATTTATTTTCTGAAACTTATACAATAAAAGCGGTTCTCCCATAATAATTCCGTTTTTGTTTCGGCTACGGTGGAGGGGATCAGCTTTTCAAGAGCTTCCAGGTTGAACGTCTTATCCCGGAAATGCTTCCGCGAAAACCAGCTTTTCTTGTATTGTTTATCGATATAATCTGCCGTTTCATCGGCAATCAGGATTTTAGTTCCCCGCCTCGCCACACGTATCATTTCATGGATGGCCCTGGCCTTATCCGAAAAGAAATTGATGCCGCCGATATGAAAAACGATATCAAAACTTTCATCGGCAAAGGGGAGGTCTTCGGCACAGCAATTCACCAAAGACAGGTTGAATTTATTACTGAAACGCTTTTTACATTTTTTCAGCATGCCCATCGAAATATCCGCCCCCATAAGCGAAAGGGTGCTGGTATCAATGGTTTCGGGGATATACAGCAGATCGGTACCGGTACCGATGGAAACATATAGTACGGAGGCATGATCCTTCCATTCCAGCCGGTTCATCATGGCCTGCCGCGATTCGGCAATGGAGCGACCGTATTGCAGCCGCCCGATTGTGTTCTCCACGAAATCATATCCATACGACATCCAGTTATACATTTTCATGAAACGGGCATTATCGCCGGTAAGCCAGACGGGGTCCATATATACCGAAATGCCTCCATCCCCGGGTAAGCCGGCCGCTGCGATCCAAGGTTTTAATTTTTCCCGAAGGGATGAATTCATGAAGCTAAGTTATCGATTATCATATCGCCGGAAAAAGGAGGGGAATCACTGCTGTTTTTCAACTGCCACTATACGGTACAACTGGTCGTGATAGATCAGGGTGCCATCTATCCTGCCGCCAATTAATTTAAACCGCCAGAGAATATACGGTTTCGGAGTGGCCACCAGTTCATGCTTTACCGGATCGAAGGTAAACAGGATGCTGCCCATCACTTCTTCTTCTCCATTTACGATTTTATTCATCTGCAGGTTGTAATCGAGCGGCTTATCCGTTTTGCTGATATGGTAAACCACCTTCTCATCATGGCAGGGTGAATCTTTGACCTGGCAAAGGGAAGTCCCTTTCCAGGTGCCGGTGATCGAATCGGTTTGCCCGGTTTGGGCACCGGCAACTAAACTGTTGCAGCAGGCATACAGCAGGAGAAATGCATGGGATAAACGGCGGATCATAAACAGGCTTTGTATAAAGTTAAGCAGCTTAATTATTTGTTGCCCTGAAAAGATGAGAAGAGCCATCTACTATCGTAAAATCATAAAGCCGCAGCGAATCACCCTGTAAGAACATGATACCCTCATTAGCGAACAAAGCCATTTTGTCTGCCTTGAGATTTTTATCAAACTGGATAACGAGCTGACTGCCCGGCGCAGGTGTTGTGAAAGTATGCAGCTTGCCGGCATTCCGCTGCTGGTTATTTACCAGCAATATATAACTGGAGTCGCTGTAGATCCGCAGTTTCACAAGGGAATCAGCACTGGGGCTAAGAGTGGTTTGCCATCCGGTAAGCGACTCCATCCACTGCCAGGTACCCGTAATGCCAATCACAGGGGTGGAAACGCTGTTCACTGTCTTATCGGTAGTAGTTGATTTGGTGCAATTGCTTAGCAGGGTGCAGACGAAGAAAAGGCCCAGGCAGGTGATAGTTTTCATAGTGTAAACTTACATCTTTAAGCAGAGATTGTCAATAGCGGCGGGAGTTTGGCAAAACTAATTTCTCTCACAGGCGTTGGCGTTATGATTGATGAAAAAAATCTGCCGGGGCCAGTCATGTAAGCAGGATGCAAACCACCTGCGCAGGTTGTCAGCAATTGCCGAACCCGGATTGCCAGTTTTTCGTTGCAGGCCACCTTTTTTGATTTATGAAGGAGGATCAGCGGAATGCATTCATGGCTGTTGTAGGCCGGCCATTCAGATCAAAACAACCCAGTGTATAGCCCTGCCAGCTATAGCATTCGGGCTCCCAGTATAAAACTCCCAGCCCTTTATTAGCTGTAAGACTTTTTGTTTTGCTGATGATATCGGCCAGAAAGGAACGGCAGGCTGCGGGCTGATCCCAGGGCATTCCCACTTCCACCAGCATTACTTCTTTTCCATAACGGCTAACCATATCCTGCATATTCACCAGGCACTGATCATTCCGCAACTGCCAGTCGCTAACAGCAGGGTAGAGCGACATACCAATCACATCCCAGTTTACATTATTGGCTTTCAGTCCATCAAAGATCCACCTGAATAAACTGTTATCATATCCGTTCGAGATGTGGACAATCACTTTTGCCGCCGGGAAGACAGTCTTCACGGCATTGTAACCCGTTTTTACGAGCTCAGAAAAATTGCTCATGCTGGCGGATGCTTTTCCATCCGGCCAGAGCATTCCATCATTGGTTTCGTTGCCTACCTGCACCCAATCCGGACTGATACCACCGGCTTTGAGATAGTTGAGAACACCAAGGGTATGGTTTTGCAGGGAATCTTTCAGGGTGTTGAAATTCAGGGATTGCCAGGCGACGGGTTTGGTTTGCTGACCCGGATCGGCCCAGCTATCGCTGTAATGAAAATCCAGCAGGATATGCATACCTGCTGCAGCAGCCCGCCGGGCTTTACTGAGTACATCGGCTGCATTGTTCCAGCCGGCGGATGGGTTTACCCAGATACGCAGCCGGATCGTATTCATCCCATAGGATTTCAGCAGGGTAACGATGTCCTGCTGCTGCCCGGTACTGTCATAGAATTTTTTTCCATTCGCTTCCATTTCCGAAACCCAGCTGATATCGGCTCCTTTGGCAAAAAAGGCTGTATTGGTATTGTTATTCCCGTTAGTAGTATCCTTACTGCAACCGGAACTGAGGAAAACGGAGAGCAAAAGCAGAATTGAAACAGGTGCTTGCATAAACTTATTATAACTCTTTACGGATCAGGTATATATAGTAACGTTGCCGCGTAGCAGTTTGACTGCCCGGATGGCTGATAAAGTTACGGAATATTCACCGGGCATTGCCTTTGTTTAATATCCACCCGCAAAGCAGCAGGGCAAGGCCTATCCCCAGCATGATGAGGTGCAGCGGATTCAGGTCTCTTACCATTAACACCTGGATCAATATCCAGCCACCCAGTAGCAGTCCCTGTAAAAGGATGGCAGGGATATGAAAGCGGGATTTTTTTATGACCATACCGGCAGCGATGATATTGAAAACACCATTAACCAGTAACAGTACAATGCCAGGAACCAGGAAACTGTGAAAGGGGGAATGTTCGAGGTAGGCTGGCGTCATACCCATCCTGGCGCCGGAGGGATCAATGATGAAAAGCAACCCGGCCACTATGGCATTGATACCGGTAAAAAGTAAAAGGGAGATGGCAATTATCCGGATGATTTTATTCTTTCCCATAGACTGGCATTTAGTAAACAAAAGCGGTAATGCCGGGAAAACTGATCAGTTACTGCGGGTAGCATGAACCAATGCGGTAGTCCGGCAGTACTGTACTGTAAAGTTACTGCCAAAGTTTGTTATAGAAAAGAAACTGCCGATCTAAACTTGATGCGTTGGTATCCTTTTCAGCAACGGGCCCGCATCCAGTTTTCTATGTCGGCAAATACCTCGTCGCGATTGAGCTCCAGGAATAGATTATGGAAGGAATCAGGATAGGTTGTAAGGGTTTTATCTGCCGAGGGCACCCGTTTGAGGAATGCTTGGCCGCCCTGCGGGGGAATTATTTTATCTTTTCCGCCCTGCAGCATCAGTACGGGCATTTTCAGCTTTTTTGCATTGCGGAAGGTTTCCCGCATTCCGGTAATGAGGGCCCTTACAAAACCGGTGGTAAGATGGGTTTCCCAGAGCGGATCTTTTATGTATTCGGCCACTTCTTCCTGGTTCCTTGCTATGTCTGGCGTATTGAAGCCGAAACGGATTGAGAGGCGCGACATAACGGGCAAAAATCCATTCAACAGGAATCTGTATATCCTGGGGATGCCTTTTTTATCCAGGGCGGGGGAGATGGCAATCACGCCCTGCACATCGGCGGGGAATCGTTCGGCAGTGTTAAGGGCCAGGAGCCCGCCCAGGTTGATGCCCATAATGAATACGGGCAGGTCGCGGGTTTCATTGGCCCACTCCAGCGCCCGCTGACAGGGCTCCTGCAGTTTATCCCATCTTCCAAGGCTCCAGGTATTTCCCTCGTAAAACCCGTGGCCCGGCAGATCAAAACGAATGATCTCGAAATCCCGTTTCAGGAAGTACTCAATAAAGAACTGGTACGGTAATGCACGGCAATGATCTTTCATTCCATGAATAAAGATGATCCGCCCTACCGGGTTCGCCGTAATGCTGAATTTCTCCATAAAAGGGATTTTGGATCAAAACTAATAGAATAATCTAGCCGGATGCGGTTGAATACACGGCAAAATAAAGTGATTTTAAACGCAAAACACTGAGGTTTAAACCATAGTCTTATCTATTCCGCATCCAGCTGGCTTTTTGCATCTCAAACTTTAGTTCTTTTTTGCCATGCCAGCCACAGGGCTCCCAGCCGGCCTTACGGTAGAAGGCTTCGGCCCGGGTTCCGGGGGCCGTGCCCAACCAAACGGTAGCGGAGGTCTGGGAAAAATACCAGTCGAGCATCGTATCATGTAATTTGCGGCCGATGCCCTGTTTTTCAAAATGAGGATCCACAAATAAAGCCCAGATATTATTTTCGAGGAGATCGGCCACGGCAAACCCGGCCACCTGCTCCCCGGTTACCGCCAACCAGCCCTTACCGCGTTGGGTTAGGTATTCCACATAATCTTTATCGGGAACCAGGGCAGGATCAGAGAGCTGGTTTTCTTTTACACTATTCCGAATGCGCTGCATTTGCGGAATATCATCAATAGTGGCTTCGCGGATGAGCATACAGTTTATCAGTTATTTTTCTTTTACAACATTATTGTAATACGCAAACAGTTCGAGGGTGCGACGGATCACGATATCGGAGTAAGCTCCCGTGGCAATATTGGATTGAATGGTACCACCGCCCGAATATTCATCCTTTCCCATTGTCCAGATCAGCTGCTGCTCAGCATCCCGGAATGCCAGCCAGGCTTTTTGGGCGGTGAGCAATACTTTTTTGTCTTCCTGACTTAACATTTTCAGCAGCTTGTTATAGTATTTGTTCATGAGCTTGTCATAGGAAGCCGTTGCCGCATCAACGGTTTGATTCATTCCCCGGGTGGAATAGTCGAGGTCAATCCGGCGCTGCATAATTTGTTCTATGCGGAATGTATCAACGGCAAATTCAACCTCGTCGGCCGTAAAACTGTTTTTCTGCATGTTGCTCCGGAAAGCCGGTACCTGTTTTTCCACTTCGGCGGTTATTTTTTGCAATAATGCCGGGCTGATTTCAACCGGATCTTTCACCTGAGAATAGGTGCTGGCAGATGCTCCCAGGATCAGCAACAGCAGTATGATTTGTTTCATGATAACTGGTATATTGTTATTGCAGGGAAGTAAATATAGAAAATACCTGGCACAGGGCATTGTACTATTATTGAGTGCCCGGGCTAAAGGGCTGGCTGCTTACCAGAATTTTCTGATCCGGTGGAATTGCCGGATGGCTTCAAGATTCTGTGCAGAATTGATATAAGAAAAAAGATCGCTACGGGTTTTGATTTTCCCTGTGTCTTCTATGGGTAATACATGCTTAACCGCCTCTAATTCCCCGGAACTGGTTACCCAATCGGGTATACTGTCTACGGCTTTGATCTGGTCGAACGGAGCCAGCATAATAATTCCATCACAAAATTCGGACAGTGGCACACCGGTAATCCTGTCGAAGGCATAAAAACTGTTATAGTCTTTCAGTCTGCCCAAAACCGGGTCGCGGCTGTTCACGGCAAAGGGATGCCGGATGCTGTCGTACAGTTGGTTAAAAACAGCATCAAAGGGAAATACATAGGATCCTTCCTGCTGGTGGGTGAGGGCCCTGAAGGCTGTCCAGCGGGGTGGGAAGGGAGCCAGCAGGTCTATGTCAAAAATTTTATCCGGGTATTGGGTATAGAGGTGCTGGCCGGCCCTCAAATCGTTATCTTTCAGAAATAAAAACTTAGGCGTTTTAAAATGGGTAAGTGCATGATGAATACCGCAGTAAATCAGTATTTTTTTGTGCAAAGCGATCACTTCTTTTTCTACAATTCCCGGCGCCATCACATCGAAACTGGCCGTGGTGCGCTCAGCCAGCCGGATGGCCGGGTCGGGCGAATCAAAACGGCGGGGAACATATACCCCATTCAGTTGCAGGAACCGGATCTTATTGCTGTCCTGTGCAATGGCGCGGTTACAATCCCAGATCACACGGAATATATCCAGGTAGTCTTCATAGGCCCAGAAACAGTTAGAATTCCGCATCAGCGCAATCGCCTTCTTCCTGTCCAATGTGCTGGCCGTAACGATACTGTCGGCCTCCCGCTGGTATGCGGCAGCGCCAAACTCCCAGCCAATGATTTTTATACCTTTTTCCTTGTATAAAAAAGGGATCAGCGCCTTTAAAAAATCGAGATCCTGTTTTCGTTTGTGAATTTCACCGATGAAAACAATATCATGGGTTTCAAATTTATCAGCAACAAAATGCAGGGGATCCAGGCTGTCGGTATGCAGAAGATAGCTCTTGAGCTGTTCCCGGCCGGGCGGCCGGGTCCGGTGAAAAAGATTCAGGTTGAATAGAATATACAGCAGCAGCAAGCCGGCCAGCAGCCCCAAAATAAGCAGGAACCTTTTTATGAACTTCAGAAGAAACTTCTTCATCGGGATAAGATTAAGGGTATTATCGTTGAGCGGGAAGGTCTTTATTCATTCACCCTGCACTCGAACAGTTTGAAATATTTATGCTTTACGGCATGTTCAAAACTCACCTGTTCCCGCAATATTGTAAAGCCGTTGGCAGCCAGGAGTTCTTTTAATTCATCTTCTTTCAGAAAGGGGTAGTGGCAGCTTTTTTCCTTTCTTCTTTTTTTATATACCAGTATCTCGCCAATAAAGAGCCGCCCGTTTTTGGCGAGAATCCGTTTGATATCCTGCAGCATCTCATTCCGGTAGGTCATTTCGTGGATCACATCAAAAGCCAGCACCTTGTTGAAAGCGCCCGCAGGCAGGGTGGTGGATAATTCGGAACCGATATGAACCGTAAAATTCTCCGGTTCAATGTTGTAACCTGTTTTCTTCGCGGTTTTCAGCAATAGGGGAATGCTGGTGTAGTTGCTGTCAATATCTTCCACCACAAACCGGGTACCGGAAAAATGACTGGCGATGGGCACCAGGCTATAGCCCGCACCGGTGCCAATATCGGCAACGGTATCCGTGCCGGAAAGATTCAGAAAGGAAAACTGAATCCGGTGGTTTTCTATCATAAGACTGTCATAATACTGCCTTCGGGATTGTGCCGGCTGGCTGTGGGAGGGAAGCAGCGAAAGCGATAACAGGATGCAGAGAATTGTTTTCATACAATGTATACTGGCAGGGAATAAAATGGTAAGATAATTGATCGGAACGGAAATCGAAAATGCAGCCGCCTGATTTTTATCAGCCCTGTTTTTCTGCCGGTTAGCGCCGCAATTTTTCTGTATACCGGAATTTATGATACCCTGGTATCTCTGTAATCTTCCCGTATGAAAAGAATAACCGCCTGCTTGCTGCCGCTTTTATTCAGCCTTTTATTGCTGTTTGCAGCGGCCCTGGGTGAAAATAGCACACCCGGAAAGCGAGACCTTATTTCTTCCTGTGCGTATGATCCCGAGGAGCTGAAATCCTCGTTTAAAAAAACTGAATAAATACCGCAATGGCTCCTCTCAGGGATGCGATCCGGCTTCCTGCTCAGCTCCCGTTTTTTGCGGCAAGGGCAGGTAATAATGCAGCAGCAAGAACCAGGTGATAGTAAGGAAGAAACTGATTTTTTGTAAAACCGGGAGCCAGTAGAGTCCCTGCCCGGAATAATACACGTAGCTGGCTGTATAAAGGGAAAGCATACTCAGTATGCCTGCTGCCAAAAAAATAAACTGACGGGTTTGAAAGAGCATTACAATGATGCCCAATAGTGCCAGCAGGGCCAATGTACAGCCAAGGGTGGTCATCAGATCATGCAGTGATGTTATCACCAGGAAGGCAGCCGCCATTGCTGCCATGCCCGGCCAGGCAATTATCTTTTGCAGGGAAGACGAGGGCGCTTTCCGGGCGATCCCTGCGAAAAGCAGGGCCATGGCCAGGCAAACCAGCAGCATGCCCCCCATGGCAAAAAAGCGACCATCGTTGGTAGCGCCATTTATCGCCTTCTCAGCAAAAAGATTGCAGAGGTAATTATGCTGCCAGCTGTAGCCCTTGCTGGCGGGATCCTGCCGGGATCCTCCCGGGTATCGCCAGCCTGCCGTAACCAGGAGCAGGAGCCCGCAAACCACCACCAGCAGGGGTAAATGTTTTTTCGGCATACGGTTCATTTGTTTTTCAACCTGATCCGGTAAGAGATGCCCAGCGCTATATAGCCCGTGGGTGAATGACCCGATAAGCCAATACCACCGGATACATCTGCAAGAATATCGGCCGTGGGCGTCCAGGTAAAACCGCCATCAAAACGATGATCAGCAGAAAACCCTTTTGCGGTATATCCATACAGTTCAATGTAAGCGCCTGTTTTTTTCCCGGTGGCGAAACCTGTTGTCACTGTATAAAGATAAACGGGATTTGCTGTTTCTCCGTCCCATCCGGCGCCAAGATTATAACCCAGGGAAAGCCGGTCTGAAAGATTGTGCTGCAGGGTGAAGCGGAAAGAGGGAGCCGCATAGCTGGTTGCAAAGACGCCGCTGCCGATATTCCGGGTGGTTAAATGGCCAATGAAGGAAATGGCGGGGCGCAGCCCTTTTTCTTCGCAAAGCTTTGCTTTAAAGCCGATGGTAACCGGCGCCAGCCCGCTCCGGGTTTCGCCGTTCTCTTTTTCGGTTATCCATTCTGTTATCAGCCGTAATTCCACTCTTTCGCCAATACCGTATTTCCACAAGGTGGAAGGTGAGGCAAAATTGTGTTGCCCAGCTTTTTTCCATTCCAGCAAAAAGCCGTTTTCGGCCTGCAGGTAATACTTCGGAACAGTGGCGGGACATTCTGTCTGATCCGGCCGGTCGGTTTGAATGGGCGTTTGCTGCGCCCCCGCTTCTTCAGCTACAGAGCCGAAAATAAGACTGAGGGAAATAAAATACTTAGACATAGGTGGTTTCTTTTTTCTTACGGGCAGTTACTTAGTAAAGACAGCGGCTAATGCTTTAAGGGTCTCTTTTTGATCATCCCTCCCCTGGTATCCTTGATACTGTGCATTACCACAAAAGCATTCGGATCAATTTTTTCAATTTCGGTATTCAGTTTATTTAATTCCAGCCGGGTGATAACGGTATAAATGATTTCGATATCTCTTTTTTCACCGCTTTTTCCATAGCCTCCTTTGCCGCTATAGATGGTAACACCTCTTCCAATGCTGGCAATGATCATCTGCCTGATATCTTCATGATGGGAGGAGATGATCGTAACGCCGGTATATTCTTCAATGCCTTCGATAAAGAAGTCGAGGGTTTTGGAGGCCGCCAGGTAGGTGATCATGGAGTAAAGCGCTGCCTCCACACCAAGCAGGTAAGCGGCACTGCCGAAAATCAGCACATTGATGATGATGATGATATCGCCAATGGTGGTACCCAATTTGCGGCTCAGGTAGATGGCAAGTACTTCGGTGCCATCGATAACCGCTCCTCCTCTAACCGCAAAACCGATACCGGCGCCCAGGAAAAAGCCGCCAAAAACGGCTACCAGCAGGTTGTCCTTGGTAACATCCGGAAAATTCACGGTAGCCAGCACGAGTGCCAGTCCGGCAATTGCACAGGCGGTTTTGAAAGCAAACTGTTTTCCCATCACCTTATATCCCAGCAGGATGAAGGGGATATTGATACCAATGATCAGCAGATACAAGGGGATACCCGAAACCGCGGATAAGAGAAGGGAGATACCGGTGGCGCCGCCATCGATGAAATGGTTGGTCAACAGGAATCCTTTAAACCCGAAGGCTGCCGAAAAAATTCCGATGCCGATCAGTAAAATATCTTTCAGGAGCCGCCGGAGGGTAATGATAAATTCGCGGTAAGCCTTTGCCATCCGGTAAGGGGAGGCCTCCCGGCTGGGCGGTTGCTTGCGGGATGCCCTTCGGGCACCGCCAATAAAAAATGCACGGAAGATGTCCATAAATAGTCACTGTCTGATACCGGGAAAAGGATCTGTGGTATTGAAGTTACATAAAAATGAGGAATACAGGGAAGATGCTTTCATCCGACAAGGTTTCAGCCTTACCTATTCATAAACCGGCAGGCGTATCGCCGGCTGGTAAAAGCAAACGGCTGCATGGTATTGGGTTGTTATACCGGCAGCCATCCCCGGAAGCCCCTGGCGGCATAATAGGATTCGGCGCCGTTGTGATACACAAAAACGGTATCATAGCGGCGGTCGCAAAACAAGGCGCCGCCCAGCTTCCGGATATTATCGGGTGTCTGGATCCAGCTGGATGTTTTGGTATCGAATTTGCCCACCTGCTGCAGTTGCCGGTATAGCGCTTCGGATAAAATTGTTATGCCCATGGCGGCCGCCATTTCCATGGCACTGCCGGCGGGTTTGTGCTCTTTCCTGGCATTCAACGCTTCGCGGTCGTAACATAAACTTCTCCGGCCCGCCGGGGTTTCCGCAGCGCAATCGATGAAGATAAAATCAGCAGACTTGCCCTCAAGTTGCAGTACATCGGGTTCCCCGCCGCTTTGCTCCATTTCGTATAACGACCATAATTTATCCGGTGCAGCTTTCAGTTTTGCCAGGATTTTTTTCCAGTCAAGATCCTTATGCCGTTGCCTGTTTTTTTCGAAACGGGCCGATAATGTTTGCAGCAGCAGTTCCTGCTCCTGCGCCGGTAAATTCTTTTTTGTTTTGTTTGTCATGGCAAGCGGGTTCAAAAATTGTGAATAGGGTAAATTACAAAATAAATTGCAGCCGGTGAAATAACACTTGTGGTTTATAAAGGCGGCCGGTATCAACCCGCCAGGCTCTTCTTTTCAAATACAAGCAGGGTTTCATTCTCATGCTGTATTTCTTTGCTGAACTGCATCCCCAGTTTTTCAAGCAGTTTAATTGATTTGTGATTCGCGGGCAGGGTGGTGGCCAGGATGGTGCCGAACTTTTCAAGTCTGGCCAATGCAGCTAAAACAGTTTCTGCCGCTTCAAAGGCATAGCCCCGGCCTTCATGGGCTGGCAGGAAGGCAAAACCGATATCGAAATGGTCGAGATAAGCCCGTTTCAGAAATGAGATAATGCCCACAGGTGTTTGAGTTTCCCGTAGCCGCACCACCCAGTAATGCAGGTCGCCGGTATTCCTTATTTTTTGGATGTAGGCAGCGGCCGCTTCTTCCGAATGTATATGCCTGTCGCCGATAAATTTCAACCAGCCTTCCGTATTCACCAGTTCCCGGATAAAAGCATGATCCTCCGCTGAAATCAGGCGAAGGGAAAGACGCGGAGAACTGAATGTTGCTGGCAGCATAAATTAAATTATAAATGGTGATGAGCGAATCGTTTTTACAAAGGGCCGGAGTTGTTATTGCCATACAAATTTCCAGCGGGTCATATCAAAGACCCGGGTTTTATGACGCTTACTTAACAGGTAATAAATATTTAATCCCGGAATCAACAGGCAGCCGATACAGCCGTCTCCCGACTGGTCGCTTTGATAGGTGTATTTAATTTGTGTGATCTCCGCCAGTGAAAACTGCTTTTGTTCAAAGCGGATGGCCACTTTGTAATATCTTTTTTTTTCGGGGATATCCTTACCTGTCCAGGCATTGAATTTATAACTGAAAGTATCTTTCCATTCCACCGGCCGGTAAAGGGTAATACTGTCGGCACTGATATTTTTTACAAGGAATTCGGCCGCGCTGCTATCAGCGGTAAAATCCCGGCGCTCGTTTTTTGTAAGTAAGTCCAGCCTGGCACCCGGCAGAATTTTTATTTTCTTTTTGCCTTGCTGGATGCAGAGCGTCTGGCCGAAGAGCAGCAGCGGAAGCAGCAACTGTAACAGCAATATGGCTATTTTTTGAACCGGCATTGTTGAATACGCAGTGAATTGCTGCAGGAAGGATTCCTGTTAATTTACTGCAATTTACGTGTATTGTGAGAAAAATATGCCTCAGTTAACTCCCATAAGAGCCGGGCAGCAAGCCGGTGAACCATCATTTTTCGAGGTACATATTATCCACCCAGAGCGAACTGGTTTGGCTTGCATTTTTATAGCCCCCCAGTATTTTTATGGAAACAGAATCGATTGTGGGGCTGTTTTGGGATAGCGGTATGACTATCTCCGTAAAATTGCTGATGGAAGCAGCTTGCAGCCACCTGCCATTATCTGCAACAGCGGAATTTTTGAGCAGGTTGATTTCGATCGCTACCGTATCGCCGGCAATAATATCCGCCTTTACATAGGCATGAAGGGCCACCGGATGATCGGTAAGCGCAAAACTGTTAATGGCATAAGTACGGTACACAGAGTTGTAAAGCAGCCTGGCGCAATATTGCCCGGTATAGGCAGAAGCTGTTTGCTGCACAATATAGGTTTCGTAAGGAGGCAAACAGAGCGGGCAACTGTTTGTACGCCAGTTATCCGGTTGTTGCATGGTCCAGTTTTCAAAATCGCCATTCGGAATAGGGATGACAGCAGATGTGCTTTCGGTTTTCTTGCAGGAAGCGAAAAGGAAAAGCAGCAGAATAAGCACAGATAGCTTGCTTCGGTTCATAAAGTGTGGTTATTGACGGATTATGCTATACTAATATAAACCTTTTTTTCGGGTCTGTATAATTTTTGCCGGTTGAATGCCGGTGAATAGGGGTTTCCCCGGTAACAGGGTTATTGTTTGATGCAGATAAACTGGAGTTCATTTTCCGTTTGATTATTATGAACGGCTGCAAAGCTGGTTTGGGAAACAATTTCCAGTTGATTTTTTTTAAAAATTGGAACGATATCACCTGCCAGGTAATAATTCATGAATACCTCATCTCCTGTACTTCCTTTGCGGAACCCTGAATTTTTCTGGTCATCTTCTATTAGGCTCAGGTATAAAACGCCCTTGTTGTTTAACAGGCGGGAAATGGATCCGATCAGCGTTGTGGTTTCTTTCAGACTGAGGTAGGGCAGGCAGAAACCAACAATAATCCCGTCAAATTTTTGTTCCAGGGTATGGATATCCCGGCAATCCATCACTTTAAATTCCGCACCGGGACAATTCTTTTTCGCCAGCGCAATCATGCCCGGGGCCAGGTCGATGCCCAGTATCTGCAAATCGGGCCTTTTGCCAATCACATAGCGGGTAATATTTCCCGGGCCACAGGCAATTTCCAGGATGGAAGGGGAGGAGAGGGGAAGCTGATCCAGGAAGTTGTTGAGTTCCTGCTGGTAGGCCGAAACATCCATAAACTTCGACTGGTACAATTCAGCTAGCTTATCAAATATGCCGGCGGCTTGTTTTGAGTGATCCACGGGCTGCTTGTTTTATCGGAAAGTAGGTCTAAAATAAGATAATTTTTGCTGAGCATCGAACCGGCACCACAGAACCGGATTGTGCAGCAGAGAGAAAGCGGGCAGGGCTGTAATACCCGTGTATTCAGCGGGAAGAGTTGTTATACCTCCTGGCATACAATTCCAGTAAAAGCAAACCGCCGGCTAACAGGAAAACCTGCGGAAGCAAAGTGGCGGGTAAGGGCTGCTGGTAATTTTCCAATGACTGCCCGTTTGCATTTTTCAATATCCACAAATTAAAAGACTGGCCGGTAACAGCGAATGCTGAAGTGGTAAGATTAAATGCATAGTGCATGCCGGTGGGCAGGGCAATCCCGCCGGAATATAGGGCGCCAACTGCGAAGAGGATACCCATAATTCCGGGGCCCAGAATGGAGGATTGCACCGACCAGCCGTAAAAAATATGCAAACAGGCAAATAATACGGCAGTTATCAGTACTGAACTGCGGATGCCGAAATTTTCTCTTAAAGCGGTCAGTGCATATCCCCGGGTAGGCAGTTCTTCCATAAAAGCCAGGGGAATTAGCGGGGCGGTGGCCAACAGAAAAGCCAGGAGGCTGCCTTTCGGGTTGGATTCAATTTTAAGACCGGAAAAAAACACCACCAGCAGGGTTACCGTTCCCATTATGAGGATACCGGCTGCGGCTCCGGCCAGGAATTTTAGCAGCGTGCTGCGCTGAAAAAAAAGACCGGCATCCCGGAAAGTTTTTTTCTCAGCCTTCAGGAAGATAAGAATGATCAACAGTCCTGCCGCTGTACCCAGTATTCCAAATGCCAGCCTTTCATATTTTTCGGTAAACAGCGATTTGAAAAATGAAAATCCTGCCAGCAGTACGATGAACAGGACATAAAATAAAATTACTTTAGCCAGGCATTTCAGTTTACCGTTGTTGAGGGGTGATGCGTTCATAAGTTAGTTGTTTCAATGAAAGAACCAGCAGGAATTCCTGCAGAAAAGGCAGTTGACAGGGGTAGCTGTGGCCGCAGTCCTTTAGTATGAAAATAGCATAAATCCGGTTATCCGCCGTTAGCGGTTGAGAAAGATTTTAAAGGACCAGTTCGCGGATTTATAAAGTTCCAGGTTGAAATCCTGTCCATTGCTGAGCACTCCTCTGAGGGTAACAGGAAATTCGGTAAGCTCAAAAGTCCAGCTGTAGCGGATGGCAGATTCGGTGGAAGAAACCAGCTTTAGCAATGAGTTTAATTTAACCGACATTAATTCAGTGAGTGAGATGGACGGACGGGGAGAGCCGGCGCCTCCCTTGCTGAAATCATTGGAAGTAGTTGAAATCTCTATGGTTATCCTGTTGCCGCTTTCGGGACTTGGGGAAATCTCCACCCGGTCGAATTTGGAACTGGCATCTGTTTCATAGGTTTTGTAGGTTTTTCCCCGGTAAATATCCCCGCTCCAGTAACCTTTAATGATACTGTCTTTTCCATTTGCCAGGAAATGCATTTCTCCCTTTCCTTCCTTCAGGCCATCCTGAAAATTGCCGTCGAAGAAATTCTCTCCATAATACATTATTCCTTTGCCATTGGGAAGTCCGTTTTTGAAATTGCCAACGTACCGGTAAAAGCCACGGGCTTCGCCTTTTCCATGGGCCAGTCCTTTTTTACATTCGCCTGTGTAGCTGCCTTTCAAAGATTCCATGGTTACTTTACAAGCCGGGATCGAGTCTTGTGCTGTTGATGAGAGAACAGGAAGCAGGGCAAGAGGGAGGAAATAAAATTTCAGGTACTGTTTCATTGTTTTTCTTTTAAGGGTTCGGGAAGTGTCATCTGAAGCGGGCAAGTTGCGGAGGGCATTTTTCCGCCGGCACAGGCCGGGATCAGGTTAATAAAATTACAATAAAATCTGCAGGGAAATGACAGAATAATGTGCGGTAACAGGCCAGGTTGAACCAGGATGCCATGCTGAACCGGTTGAAGCAACCCTTTTTCGGGGAATAGGCCCGGGAAGCCTCAGCAGTTGCCCTGTTGGCTGCAACGGGTTTAAACGGATCCCTGGCCGGAGATTACGGTGGCCGGTAAATATTATTTGGAGTACATTTAAAGAATCAAACCGGCATCTATGAACAGAATATTTATTTCTTACCGTCGCACAGATTCGTCGGATACGAACAGGGTTGTAAATTTTTTACGGAGAGAAATCGGTGCCGATAAGGTTTTTATCGACCGGGAGATGTCGCCGGGAACCCGCTGGCCCGATTCCATTAAAAAAGCCCTGGCAGAAGCGGATGTAATGCTGTTGATTATTGGCCCCAACTGGCTTTTTTTGCAGGACGAGATGAGCGGGAAACGACGGATTGATCTGGAAACAGATTGGGTAAGGCAGGAGATCACAACATTTCTGAAGCTGAAAAGCGGTAATAAAAAGCTGGAGCTGATTCCGGTATTAGTGAACGGTGCCAAAATGCCGAATAAGGAATACCTGGATGATGAACTTGATTCTTTATGCGATTTTCAGTCATTTAATCTGGGAACGGCCGGAGAGCCCTCCGATTTTGCCGGTTTACGTACACTGCTGAAAAAATATGGCTTTAGTGTCAATCCGCCCCCGGTGGTAACGCCCATCAAACAACCCCTCCCTCCCCGGCTTACGGAAGAAGAAGAAAACGAATTCCTGTCGGCCTGTCCGGGCTGGAGGATTGTGCAAAGCGAGCGTACGGATGCGGTTGGTGAAATGATAAGGGAACTGTACCGGCTTTATGAGTTTAAAAACTACGAAGAGGCCTGGAAATTTATGCTCAAGGTTGATGAAAATGTGATCCGCTATCTTAACCACCATCCCAAATGGCAAAATACCTGGAACAGGGTGGAATTTTGGATTTGCACTTTTAATATCGAATACGAGCTTTCGCAAAGAGATATAAAGATGGCCAGGATGCTGGAGCAGATCTGGGATGAATTTGCTGAAAACCAGCAGTAGCCCTGTTTGCTGGCCGGTAACATTAAACTTCCCCCTGGAACACAGCCTTACTCCGGCAGGGCTTTGATAATTCCGGCCAGGAATTGGTTCGCGTCTAAATTACTGCCCTGTTCAAATGCAAGCCGCACTACCACTAATTTTTTTGAAGGGATCACCCATACAAACTGTCCATCGTATCCCTGGCAGGAGATACAGTCTGAAGGTACATCGGGATAGGTTTTAACCGAAGGGTTATTTTTATCAGCTTCATTTGTCCACCACAAGGCGCCATATTTACCCGCTTTGCCGGTATTTTTTGCAGGCGGGGCAGTAGAGGTGAATTTTACCCAGCCTTCGGGTAATATACGCTCTCCATTCCAGACGCCGTCGTTTGCATACAATAAACCCAGGCGGGCCCAGTCCCGGGCTGTTGCATAACAATAGGAGGAGCCCACAAAGGTGCCGCTGCAATCTACTTCCAGCAGGGTATGCCGCATCCCGATCTTATAGAACAGCTGTTCATACGGAAAGCGGTAATAATACTTATCGCCAACGGTTTTGCGTATGATAAACGACAGGATGTTGGCAGAGCCATCAGAGTAGTGAAATTGAGTGCCCGGCTCGTTTGTTAACGATTTCTCAATGGCAAATTCACTCATATCCCTTTCTTTAAACAACATATTTGTAAGATCACTGGGCCCTGCCGGGAACCATGAAAAGCGGAGACCACTGCTCATATGGAGCAGGCTGGCAATCGTGATTTTACTTCTTTCATCGTTTTTCCATTCTTCAACAGGCGCCCGGGAATTAATATTCAATTTACCTTGCCGCACTAAAATTCCAATCAATGCATTCACGATGCCTTTGGTCATTGACCAGCCCAGCTGCATTGAACCTGCGGAATATCCGGCTGCATATTTTTCGCCAATCAGGCGGCCATCGTAAACCACCACCACTGCTCTTGTCTGCCTTTCGTCTTTTTTATACGGTTCGGCAAAGGCCTCATCTATAGCGGCGTCTAATTCTTTTTTATTCACACCGGCTTTCATGCTGTCGGGTATAAAATTCCCCGGGGGAAGCGGCTGCTGTCCTGGCCGGCTGGTAATCCGGCGGGAAGCGCTATTGCCTGGTTTCTTAATGCGCCTTCACTTATTCCACTTATCAGGGTGGCACCCAGGCCTTTCCTGAAGATGGCCTTTCTTTTCGCAAGGCCCAATACAGATGCAGTTACAGAGCTGTCTTTCCAGTTTACTGTGTAAGAGGCCAGGTTGTATGGGAAAATACCGGTTTCGTGTTTAGCAATGTCAGCAGGAGTTCTGCCGGTAATGAAAATAGCTGAGCACATTTCTTTGGCTACATGACCACATAGGATGGGAAGGAATTTCCATACATAAATGACAAAGCAGATAAACAAAGTGAGAAAAAGGAACTTCACTGTTTTTTTCAGGATACGTTTCATAGTTGACTTATTTGTGAGTCACTAACTTATTTTACTCAGTTATGTCCGGAATGCTATCAACGGCAACAGCCTGTTGCAATAAGTGAATTGGCAATCCTGTCTTTCCCGGCTCTTTATCTAATGTAACAAACATATAACTGATTCCCAAATATAGCGTCCAATGACAGCTGGCACCGGCTGTAGCCGCCAACAGGAAAACCGGACAACGCATTTGTGAAGTAATTCCACCGGCAAACAGCCTTCATAAAAATGGCTATTGCATTTGCGGAACTAAGATTGTAAATTTAGTATCGTCCAAATGCAATGCAGTATTGATGTAACCTTAAATCCTGTTTATGATGCGAAAGATAATAACTGCCGGGTTTTGCCTGCTTATCTGTAAGCTGATAATGGGGCAGGGACTGGGAATCAATTCTTCGGGCACCTCTCCAAATTCATCCGCTGCCCTGGATGTCGACTTCAGCAACAAAGGAATCCTGATCACCCGTGTTGCATTAACCTCTCTTACGGATGCTGTTACAATAGTATCTCCGGCAACAAGTCTTTTGGTATACAGCAGTGGCGGATCGATTGCCGATGGTTATTATTATAACAGTGGCACACCTGCAGCGCCTGTGTGGGCTTCATTTATTACAACGGCCTCTTCCAACAGCGGCTGCTTTACCAACTGGCAATTATTCACCTCCAACGGAACCTT
>JAXLUF010000003.1:0-373215 GCA_046329685.1 Ferruginibacter sp. | reverse complement strand
CCAGGAAAGATCATAAAAAACAGATGTTTGCGAGCCATTGTTCCGGTAGTTGAACTGGAGGATATTACCGTAATTAAAACCGCCGTAACTGGTGGGGCAACTGTTACCATACCAGTTATCACAGTAAGAAAAATTTCCAACGGCATTATCGGCATCCCAGTTAATGGTTTGCGGATAGGCAGCACTGGCAGCAAGCAGCACCAGTAAGGTCATTAGCATTCTTTTCATAGCAAGTGCGTTAGGGTGAAATAAATTTCAATGTGTAAATTTTACACATTATTGGGAAATGACAAAATTATTTAATTTTTGTTAAACCTGTCCCCTGATCCGTGACCGGACAGGTTTAACAAAAAAAAGCCCCGCCATGGCGCGGGGCATTTTATGAGAGAACGTTAAAACTTTACTGTTTGATAAGCTTCTGCACAATCACGGCATCATCGGTTACTATGTTCAGCATATAGGGGGCAGAGGGTAACCGGTCGAGGTCGTTAATCGTATACCAGTTAAAGCCCTTATAGCCCTTCACCACTTTACTGAACACCACCCGGCCGCTGATATCCACAAAGCGGAAATCCACCTGGGTATTGTGCGAAAGTGAGAGGTACACATCCACCTTACCCGTGAACGGGTTGGGGCGTACCTGCGTGATCAGCTCGATATTATTATCGATCCGGATCATCACAATCTTACTGTATTCGTAGGTACCATCCTTATCCAGTATCTTCAGGCGGTAATAGTTCATGCCTTTAACCGGGATGGGATCCACCATATTGTAATTGGTGACGCTGCTGAGACTGCCCCGGGCTGCTACTTTGCCGATCTGCGTGAAATTGATACCATCGGTGCTTCTTTCCACTTCAAAATGATCGGTATTCATTTCCTGGGCGGTTTTCCAGTTCAGGTCTACCTGCGCTCCGTTGAGCTTACCGCTGAAATCGATCAGGGTGAGCGGCAATACAGCGTTCCAGGTGATGGTAACCGTTGCCGGTGTGGGATCCAGCAGGCCGGCCGCATCTACCGATGCATACGTGAAAGTGGAGAGTACGGTATTGTCACTCGGATCGATCAGCAGCAGGGCCGGATCAAAATTCGTGATCACCATTCCCTGTGTTACCAGCGACCCGTTGTAGAACAATACGGCATTATTAGGCACCGTGGTGATCCTGTAGGTATTACCATTGCCAAGGATTCCATCTTCCGGATCCGAGCCGGTGAGGCCCGGTACGGCATATTGCACACCCGGAGTATTCAGGGCATAGTTTTTCGATTTATCGTCAGAATCCGGTAATCTTTCAATACCGAAGTTGAGTCCGGTGATATTGCTGGTACCCGTATTCACCGGCACGGAAGCCGTGGCGGCCCCGATTTTGATACCCGAGCCGGCCAGGTTATTCACGCCGTACGAATCGCCGGTAGTTACCCAGTTGGCGGGCAACGACACATCGCCGGGCGGGATATCACCCACATTCACACTCACGGTAGATAATACCAGGTTGTAATTGGTTTGAATATCCACAGCCGGGAAGTTGAAGGTTCCCCCTGCTGTGAGCGGAGCCCGGTAGGCAACGTTTCCGCCGGCATCCACCAGGTATGCATAAACCATTGAACCGTTAACCACGCCGGTAGCCGTTCCGTTGATCAGGTTATCGGTAAGACCGTTACCGTCATTGAATAAGGAACCACTAACTGATATCTTGTTTTTAGCAATACCAAAGTTGAACGGCGCCAGGCAGGTTTGCGAGCTGGTGGCCGTAACCGCATATTGCAATACCGTGGTGGTATGGTGGTAGGCCGGTACCGAAGCCGGATCAAGCCGGGTGATATAACACTGCGGGTAGCGCAGGAACTGCACTTTCACATTATCGATATAGACCGTATCCGCGTCGGCCATGGAGCCGTTGGTGAGGAAACGGATATAGGTGGTGGCCGCCGCATACTGTGTGATATCCTGGTTATAGATCGTTACATAATTCGCATCGGTGTTGCCATCACCGGCAATCGTAAATACCGTGCCGAAGGTGGAGCCGTCTTTAGACGCCTGTACAATCAGGTTTTTACCAGCGGTCATCGTAGCGCTCTTGCGCCGGTACGAGAAGGTAAGGAAGGCATAGGACGCACCGTTCAGGTTCACCGTGCGGGTGGCCGAGCGGTTGGCATCTTTCATGCGCAGGGCATAACCAAATGCATTGTCCATTTTGATTTCCACATCCGTATTGGCTGCAGATTGCGAATTATTACAGAAGCCAACGGAGGGGTCTCCGATATCTGTCCAGTTACCCAGCCAGGCTGCATTACCATCCGAGCCGCTGGCACAGGTATTGGTACCGCCCGGGCCATCGAAATCATCTGCCACAAATTTTTCCGGGTAGGTGATAAACTGGTAAGTCCCCGATGCATCCACTATAACCGAATCTTTCAGCTCATTGGCATCGATAGTGGCATTGCAGTTGCCATCCACATAGAGGTATACTTTCGCACCGGCCACTCCTGCCCCGCCATCGTTGCTGATGCCGTCTTCATTCTTATCCAGGAATACCTGGCCCGCCAGAATATTCTGGTTGAAAGGCGCCGGACAGGCGGCGATATCAATATATACATGCGCATTATCGCAAACAATGGGTGACGGTGTTGAACATACGCCGTAATCAAATGTATCCTTGCCTACATAACCCGGGTTGGGTGTGTAGATGATGGTACCATTGCTGTTGATGGTGATTGATCCGTGCCTTGCCAGCGGTAAACCAGCATTGTTCACGGAAGTGGGATCGATCACAGCCAGGAAGCCAAAATCATTGAGCAGCACCGGTATGGTTACCGGCTGCCCCACCATGGTACGGGCATAATCATCATTGGCGAAGATCAGCTTCTGTTTACAGAAGGGCTGAATAGTGGAACCCACATCCCAGCTGGGATTGGCAACATTGGCGGTAGACGGATCCTCACCATAAACAGCCGCCAGTTTGGCCCCGTTACAGGTAAAGATGGCGATACCACTCTGGTCATTATCATTGGGATCCAGCACCCGCTTATGGTTCAGCGCATTGAGCGTATAAGAAACATCATAGTGCAATCCGCAGGGACTGATGCTGCCGCCCTGTGTAACATCCCCATTGTATTTTACATAGATGGTGGTGTTGCTGGTGGGCGTAACCCAGATCGGGTTATCATTCCGGGTGCCGTCGGTAGAGCCCGGCGCCCAGGCGATCGTGGCATAGTCGGTGAGCCTGGATTCAGAAATCAGGTTAAACGACCAGTCAAAGTCCTGCCCAATATTTCCACCGCCGCCCGGTGTATAAGAATCCACAATTTCGATGGCAGTGAAAGATTCACCGGTAGGACAAGTAAATTTATAGGCGGCCGTAGCCGAAAGCGGCATGGCAAAACGAACCGGCGTTTTAGGCGGCAGTGTGATACTGCCACTGCTGGGAACACCAGACGACCAGTTAATGGTAAGCGAACGGTTCAGGCTGTTATACAGCATCACCACAGCCGTATCGGCAGGGTTTTGCGCCCGCCCGGTTGTGGGTACCGGCGTATAGTAGGTATTGGAATACCAGGTAGCCGGGAATACCGGCACTTCGCGGGAAGAATAGTTATCATTACCGCCGAAATGCACATCCACTCCCACCGGTGCCGAACTGGTTACGGTAGCGCCTGATAACACACCGCCATTTACATGCAGCACCTGACCTTCATTAAGAACAGCGGTTGTTTCGAAAGTACCATTATTGTCTTTGTCAATATTTACGGTGGTATTGTCTTCTGTAGCCCGGATAAACAATGCGGTATAGCGGAAATCCTGACTGGGGAAATCCTGACCTACCGGGAGCGTAAACTGCGTACCGAACTCGAAGGTGGATGAAACGTTGGTCTTCATACACTGCAAGCCGATCACAGAAGGTTCACCGCAAACCTGTGTTACGGCGATCTGCCCGCTGGAATAGATCTTATCTCTACCGTCGTAGAAAATATTGGCCTGCACCCTCGGGTTAGTGGGGATGGTGTTATCGAGAACAATGCTGCCACCTACCGGCAGGATATCATTGGTATAACCCGGGGCAATACCATTATAGGGATTGCCGTCACCCCAGATCTGCGTGGTGCTTTGCTGCGGGTTCAGCGGGTTGGCTTCGTAGCCGTCTTCCCAATGATCCCACACAATCACCATACCCGGGTACGGTATTTTAATACTGATGATTGTACGGATATTATTGCTGGCCACCGTTTGGTTGGTGGAGCTGTCTAAGGCAATACGGGCCTCATTTTCAGGGAAGGGAATATAATAGAGGTGCGATTTGGTGGCTTCCGAGCAGGGATCCACCAGCAGCGGGTTCACCGTCAGGAATACCTGGCCGGTTGCACAAAGTGCCGTACTGTCGCATATCTGGTACGTAAGAGTATCCTTTCCTGAGAAGCTGCCATTGGGGAGATAAACAATCTTACCGTTTGAATAGTAACCGGTACCATTATTGGGTTGAACAAACACTGATAAGGTACTGGGCTTGATATTATTATTCGGATCGTAGTCGTTCGCCAGTACATCCACGGTGATGGGGGCGCCGCCGGCACCGATAGCCGAATCATTTACGGCAACAGGGGCACAAACCGTACAGCTGGTGAAATTCACCACTTCCGAATTCCTGATATTGTTTTCGTAGCCTTCATAAGCCGTTGCCATCAGTGATACACTGCCTGCTCCGGCCGGCACTGTCCAGGCATACTCATAGGTGCGGGTGCAGCTGGTGGAGTCAACGCAGGTAGCCGTTACCGTTGTTCCCGGAGGAGTGATGGTAACCGTCATATTCGTGATATCCTTATAACCGAACGGTGTGGTGGCTACTGCCCGGGCATACATTACATTGCCGGGATTGCCGCTGGTGCGGATGCTGCCACCGGGATACGCCCCGTTATACAGGTTGAAAGATGTGATATCAATATAAGTAGATACAGGCAGCAGGCTGATACGGGAAGGCTTGCTTACGCTGTGATACTGAATTTTAAATACCACCCCTGCCTGGGCCGTGGTGATCTGCAGGGCAATGGCACTGCCGGCCGGGATGATGGCATCGGCCCCCAGGGTACCTGTCCAGGTAAGCATTTGCGTACCAGAATTATATACCGGGTTGGTGAGCGTAATTACATTGGTGGCTCCGTATTGCAGCGTGGCTGTGATAGCCGGATTGGCCGGCATCGTACCACTGGTGATACTTACATATGTAAGAACCGTGATGGTTTGCGCCTTGATTTTAAGATCCCCGCAGAGAGGAGGCGTTTGCGTGAATGTGGCGCTGGCCGTAGCGGCGGCTGATAAATCACCGGTAGACAAGGTAGTGGTGATATTAGTGGCAACCGGATCAATCCTGTCGAGCAGCTGACCAGGCCCCGACAGGTACAAAGGTGTTTGCACCACGGCCGGGTTGATCGTTACAATATGATTGGAAGTAGCCGGACCATTACAACCGGTAGCCGAAGCAGTGATCATCGAAACACCGTTCCAGTTTGCCTGCCAGGTTACTGCACCGGTACTGGCATTGATGGTGTTGCCACCGGCCAGGCTGGCTGCATCCAGGCTGTACGACATGCCCGTGCTATTGGTAGAAGAAGCCGAATACGTTATGGTGGCGGCACCCTGTGTGCGGGCCGATTGGGGACCCATCGCAAATACAGGCGCCCCTACCGAAGGTGTAACCGATACGGTGTGGGTAGCGGTTTTGGGACCGTTACATCCGGCAGCGGTAGCTGTAATAATTGTGTTTCCGCTCCAGCCGCCCACATAGGTCAATACCCCCGTGGATGCATTGATGCTGTTGCCGGCTGTGGCACTGGTGGCATCAATGGAATAAGTTATACCGGTTGCATTACTGGCAGTGGCTGTATAGGTTACGGTACCGGCCCCCTGGCAACGGGTAGACGTACTGCCACCTGAGAAAACAGGGGTGCCTACTGTAGGAGTGATGTTAACCACATGAGTGGATGTTACCGGACCATTACATCCGGAAGCAGAAGCTGTTATTATGGAAGAGCCCGACCAACTGGCTGCATACGCCACAGTACCGGTGGTGGAGTTAATAGAGTTTCCAGCTGCCGTACTGGCGGCATCCAGCGAATAACTCATGCTGGTGGAGTTGGTGGCCGTGGCAGCATAGCTAACCAGTCCGCCTCCCTGGCAACGGGTGGATGTAGCCCCCAGTGTGAATACAGGAGCGCCAACAGTTGGGATGATGGTAACGGTATGGGTTGCGGTTTTGGGGCCGCTGCAACCAGCCGCAGAAACGGTGATAATCGAATTGCCATTCCAGGCCGGTGACCAGGTTACCGTACCGGTGCCGGCGTTGATGGTATTACCACCCGCCAGGCTGGCGGCATCCAGTGAATAGGTAAGGCCGGAATTATTGCTGGCCGAAGCCGTATAAGTAACATTATTGCCTCCCTGGCAGCGGATAGATGTGGCCCCCAGCGTGAAGGAAGGGTTTCCAACGGTGGGCGTAATGGTTACAGTATGAGTAGCGGTTTTAGGTCCGTTACAACCTGCTGCAGAAGCTGTAATGATTGAAGTTCCGCTCCAGCCCGCCACATAGGTAACATCTCCGGTACTGCTGTTAATGCTGTTACCGGCCGAAATGCTGGCGGCATTCAATGAATAAGTTATTGATGTTGCATTGGTGGATGTGGCGCCATAGTTTACCACACCGGCACCCTGGCAACGGATGGAAGTGGAACCCAGGGTAAATACCGGGGTACCCACTGTGGGTGTAATCGTAACCGTGTGGACAGCGGTGGTGGGGCCGCTGCAACCGGCTGCAGTAGCCGTAATATAGGTGATTCCGCTCCAGCCGGAAGCATAGGTAACAGCACCCGTGGATGAATTTATGGAGTTACCCGGGAACGCATCGGTGGTGGCATCCAGGCTGTAAGTAATACTGGTTGCATTGGTGGCTGTGGCCCCATAGGTTACCGTACCGGAGCCCTGGCAGCGGGTAGAACTGGCACCTGCGGAGAAAACCGGCACAGCCACTGTTCCGTTGGTGATAACGGTATGCGTGGCCGTTTTGGGTCCGTTACAGCCGCTGGCCGTGGCGGTGATGACAGAGGAACCGCTCCAGCCGGCTACAAAACTAACATCGCCGTTGGCACTGTTGATACTGTTTCCCGCAGCGGTGCTCGTGGCATCAAGTGTAAAACTTAAACCGGTATTATTGGAAGAACTTGCCGCATAACTAACCGTACCGGCTCCCTGGCAGCGGCTCGAACTGCTGCCCAGTGTAAATACAGGGGTTCCCACTGTAGGTGTGGTGGTAACAGTGTGGGTGGCCGTTAACGGGCCGCCACAGCCATTAGCCGTTACTGTTATGGTTGATGGGCCGCTCCAGCCGGACGCATAGGTTACGGCACCCGTGGAAGTATTAATGGAGTTACCCGGGAAGGCATCTGTTGTGGCATCCAGCGCATAAGTGATACTGCTGGCATTGGATGCACTGGCTGTATAACTAACGGTGCCAGCGCCCTGGCAACGGGTGGAGGATGCCCCCAATGTGAAGACCGGAGTGGTTACCAGGTCATTGGTGGTGGCCACATGAGTAGCCGTTTTGGGGCCGTTACATCCGGCCGCAGAGGCGGTGATGGTAGAAGCTCCCAGCCACCCTGCCACATAGGTTACAGCGCCATTGCTGCTGTTAATCGTATTACCGGCAGCCAGACTGGCTGCATCCAGCGAATACGTAATCCCTGTGTTATTGCTGGCGGTAGCTGTATAGGTTACCGTACCGGCACCTACACAACGGGAAGAAGTGCTGCCCGCTGAGAAAGAAGGTGTGCCTACTGTTGGCGTGGTATTTATGGTAAAAGTGGCGGTTTTCGGACCGTTACAGCCGGCTGCGCTGGCCGTTACAACAGCATTACCCGACCAAAGTGAGGAGAAGGTAACCAGGCCGGTACTGCTGTTAATTGAGTTGCCGGGGAATAAGCTGGTAACCAGATCAAGACTGTAGGTGATCCCTGTGCTATTGGTGGCACTGGCATCAGCCGAAACCGTTCCTGCACCCTGGCAACGGGTGGTTGATGCGCCGAGTGTAAACACCGGAGTACCTACGGTTGGATTAATGGTTACGGTATGAATGGCAGTGGTGGGACCATTACAACCGATGGCGGTAGCCGTGATCATCGAGTTACCCGCCCATCCTGCCACATAGGTTACAGCACCTGTACTGGTATTAATACTGTTACCTCCGGCTATACTGGCTGCATCCAATGCATAACTCATGCCGGTAGAACCGGCTGATGTAGCCGAGTACGTTACCGTGCCGGCTCCCTGGCAACGGGTTGAAGTGGCACCCAGTGTAAACACCGGTACACCGATTGTGCTGGTATTCGTTACCGTATGGGTGGCCGTTTTAGGACCGCCGCAGCCGGCTGCAGTGGCTGTAATAACAGAAGCGCCAGTCCAGCCCGCAGTATACGTAACTGCACCGGTGCTGCTGTTGATGCTGTTTCCGGCGGTTATGCTGGCATTATCCAGCGAATAGGTTATCGTGCCTCCATTGGCCGAGGTGGCTGTATAGGTAACCGTTCCGGCGCCCTGACAACGGGTAGACGTGGCCCCTGAGGTAAATACAGGGGTACCGATGGTAGCTGAAACAGTTACTGTATGCGTGGATACTGCCGGCCCGTTACATCCGGCCGCCGTGGCCGTAATGGTAGTGATACCGCTCCAGCCGGCCGCATAGGTTACCGCACCGGTAGCCGCCACAATAATGTTACCACCCGCTATACTGGCGGCATCCAGACTGTATGTAATACCGGAGGAATTGCTGGCAGAAGCGGTATAGCTTACGGTTCCGGCTCCCTGGCAACGGGTGGAAGCAGCTCCCAGCGTAAACGTGGGTGCCGAAACGATCGGTGTAATGAGTACGGTATGCGTGGCAGTAAGCGGACCATTACATCCGGCTGCTGAAGCTGTGATTATGGTGTTTCCCGTCCAGCCGTTAGCATAGGTAACGGCACCGGTTGTGGCATTGATACTGTTACCACCCGCAATACTGGCGGCATCCAGACTATATGTAATACCGGAGGAATTGCTGGCAGAAGCCGTATAGGTTACCGTACCGGTTCCCTGGCAACGGGTGGAAGTGGCACCCAGCGTAAATACCGGGGTTCCCACATTGGGTGATATCGTTACCGTTACGCTTCCGGCACCGGCGCTCCAGGCCAGTGTGGTATTATCCTGCGAACGGACATAATAGGTTCCGGAACTGGTAACCGTATAAGAAGATGATGAGTTGGCCGTGCTGGTTCCTTCGGCAGTTGTTTGCCAGTACCAGGTCTCCCCTGCCGGTGCCGAACCGGTAAAACTCATAGTTACACCGGGGCTTGCACATTGCGGTGAGTTGGACCCCGGGTTTGCGGGGTCGGCCGGGAGGGTTACGGTTGTGCCAGTAAGGGTTACTTCGTCTACTGCCCACCGTGTGCCACCGCTTTTCACGTTGGCCAGGTAGAGCCGGAAAGTAACGGCGCCGGTATTGGTAAAAGCGGCCGGCAGGGTTACGGAAGGTGTTTGTGCAGCCACCGTGGCCACACCCGTTGCAATATCCGTTGTGTAATTATCCAAACTGGAACGCAGGGTCCAGGAGGTGGAACCTGTATTGGGATCCTCATTGGTGTTTTGCGTAAACGCCAGACTGGTTAACGTCAGCCCATACCCGGAGGCCGGTGTAACCGTAAACTGGTTGTATTCACTGAGATTGATACTGGCCGAGGGCGTCCATCCCTTGGTCTGGAAAATATCATCGGCCGCATCACAACTGACAGTTGTGCTGAAATTGCTGAAGCTGGCATTGGCTGGCTGGCTGTTCACGGCAGGATTCTGGTGCGGACAGTTACCGGTACCGGTAAACGAATAAACACCGAGTTGCGCCCGGGTGGTACTCTGTATAAACAGCAATACCCCTGCTATAAGGGTAATACGGGCTTTTCTCATGAGGAGCCGGCGGGTAATCAGGTATTTCATCTTTTATAGAATAGTTTGGATATAGTTAGGATCAACGAACACTAAAATTGTTACGATAATTTCTGTTTTAAATGTTGACTACAATAAATACAATGCAGGATAGACTGGCTTGCTGTTGCAGTTAGGGGCTGCGCAATACCATCAATCATGTGAAAGAATGGCTTTTTCATGATCAGGATGATTGGATTGTCTGGAATATCAATGCAATTTGAGCATTTTTTAACTCAAATTGTATTTTTTCTTGTCTTTTTTCCGTTCGGTTATCTCAAATTTTGTCGATCGCGTATAGTAATATTACTACAAAAACGAAAAAATCATCATTTTATTATAAGCTGCAATCAAAAACCAGCTGCCAGTTTATAACCTGTTCTTTATCAATAACCTGAGCCGCGGAAAAATCCTTGTATTCCCGCTAAAATTCTACCCGTATATGCCGTATTTTTGTTCTATGAAGATCCAATGCTGGTCGGTTGGCAAAGCAAATGAGGCCTATGTGGCACCCGGAATTGAGGAATTTACCCGGCGCATACGGCATTATTACCCCATCGGGTGGTCGATCCTCCCCTCACCTAAAAATGCCGCCATGCTCAGTGAAATGGACCTGAAGGAAAAAGAAGGTGAAATGATTCTCGATTTTCTGCAGCCGGATGATTTCCTGGTTTTACTCGACGAAAGAGGTAAAATGCTCAGCAGCGAAGGACTGGCCCAGTTGATCCAGACCCGGGCCAATGAGCGCACCAAAAATCTCATCTTCCTCATTGGAGGTGCCTTTGGTGTAAGTAACGCCGTGGCAAAAAGAGCGCAGATTAAATGGAGCCTCTCTTCACTGGTGTTTCCGCATCAGCTGGTGCGCCTGATCCTCTCCGAACAGCTTTACCGGGCCTGTACCATCCTGCGCAATGAAAAATACCATCATACCTGATATCTTATTTCTTATTTTTCTTTTCTTATCCCTTTTTTATTATTCCCATCCCCTATCTTTGAAAGCAAACGACCGCTATGGACTTTTCCACCTTCCCGATTACCCTGATCCTGATTGCAGTAAACTGCCTGCTTTCTTTTATCTGTTTCAGTAACAGCGACCTGCTGAATAAACTCATTTTTCATCCTCCGGCTGTTGCGCAGCAAAAGCAATGGTACCGTTTTCTTTCTTCCGGCTTTATTCACAAAGACGGCGGGCACCTGCTTTTCAATATGCTGACCCTCTTCTTTTTCGGACAGGCACTGGAACCGGGTTTCACGGCACTGGGACTGGGGCCCGGCCTCTACCTGGTATTTTATCTTACCGCGATTATCGTTTCCGAAATACCCACCTACATCAAAGAAAAAAACAACGAGAACTATTACAGCCTTGGCGCCTCTGGTGCCGTAGCGGCCGTTGTCTTTGCCATGGTGCTCTTTGCCCCCTGGGAAAAGATTTACCTGAAAATGATGATACCCATTCCCTTTATTTTATATGCCGTAGGTTACCTGATTTACTCGGCCTATATGGCCCGGAAGGGAACGGATAATATCGGGCACTCTGCCCACTTGTGGGGATCTTTGTATGGACTGGTATTTATGATTATTGCCTATCCCGATTCGGTGAAGATTTTTATCGAGCAGATTCAGCATCCGCATTTCTGATCAGCTGTAATTTCAGCATCCGGCGTGTGGCCCCCGTGATCTTAAAGCGGTCATCAATACGGATGCCCGCCACCCATATAATTTTCCGGGCCGATTCGATCACCCAAACTTTTTCCTTTTCATTCAGGGATAATTTCATATCCGTCAGCAGCCGGCTGATCTTCTTTTTCTTTCTCATGCCCAGCGGATAAAAATAATCCCCGGCCTTCCAGCGCCTGAGCTGCAGCGGAAAACGGATAGCGGCTGCATCCAGTTGGGCACAATCCGCCGATGGCGATAAGGTTGCGGGGGCGCCTGCATCCATATCCCGCAGTTCGCCGGTTACTGTACCACCCGCAAACCGTACGGGCTCCTCCATATTTTCTATGAGGATCACCGATTCATCCGGCGCCGCCCGTTCCCCGATAATCAGCCATTTACGGTTGCGTAAAACCCGGTGGGTGGCCGAGTTTACGTAGCGGCCGGATTCGCTGTTCAGCAGGGCCGCCACCTCAGCCGTCTGGGCAGCTGTAAATCCAAAATCCCGGATGATCTCAAACAAAACCGTATGCAGGGGCCTGGTCTTCTGCAGTTTCAGCACGGGTATATGCCACTCCCGGCCCCGGGGCACCAGCAATTTCTTCCTTATTTCATCCATGGCGGCCTGGTAAATCATTGCTGCTTCCGAAAAACGGGCAATATTCTGTAAGAGATTTTCCTTCACCGCCGGAAATACCTTCTGCAATCCCGGGATCAGTTCATTCCGGAAATAATTCCGCGTATACTCGTTACCGGCATTTGTACTGTCCTCCACCCAGGTCAGTTGCTGCTCCCTTGCAAAAGCTTCGATGGCCTCCCGCCGGGCAAAAAGCAGCGGCCGGACCAGCTGCGGCTGCCGTACCGGAATGCCGTGCAATCCCCGCAAACCCGTACCCCTGAAAAAATTCATCAGCAGGGTTTCAACAGCATCATCGGCATGATGGGCCGTAACCAGCACAGTTGCCTTGTTTTCGGCCAGCAAGGCGGCAAACCAGGTATAGCGGAGCTTCCGGGCGGCTTCTTCCACCGAAAATTTATTTTCACGGGCATACGCTGCGGTATCAAACTGTTGCAGCCATACCTCCGCTTTGTATCGCTGCCCGAGGGTTTGTACAAACTTTTCATCGCGTTCACTCTCTTCCCCCCGCAGCCGGAAATTGCAATGGGCTATGGCAAAATCATAACCGGCCTGCCGGCATAATTCGCATAGCACCACCGAATCCACGCCCCCACTAACGGCCAGCAAGAGCCTGTCGGCTTTGGTAAAAAGCTGTTGCCGGGTAATAAAATCAGTAAAGGATTGAAGCAGTGACATAGATTGATATGAAGCAGTTTATTGAAGGGGACGCTTACCAGTCTTCCAGCTCCTCCAGCGCTCCCTGTAATTCATTATAGGCATGGTTATCGCCCGCCTTTTTACAGGCAGCCATTCCCTGCCGGTAAATATCCATGGCCCCTGGGTTATCGCCGGCCCGTTCCAGCAGTTTACCCAGGTGGTAATACGACCCGGTATAATCCGGTTCCCGGGCCAGGAGGGTCTCAAAGAGCTCGCGGGCCCGGGTATCGTTGCCTTCCTTGATATACTCCAGCGCCAGTGCGTGTTGCAGAAAACTATCCGTTGGAGATGCTGCTAAAAACTCCAGTAATTTTTCGATTCGGCTCATGCCCTGATATTTTTTTTGCCTGCTGTTTTTTTACCATTATCTTTGCGTTAGTTGCATAAACAACTTTTAGTTTTTTCTGCTGAAAACCACTGAAAGTTGTTGTCATCAATCACTCAAAAATAAGTTTCATGAATATCCTGGTTTGTATCAGTAAAACGCCGGATACAACGGCAAAAATAGCCTTCGCCGATAACAATACGAAATTCGCGGCCGATGGTGTTCAGTGGATCATCAATCCTTACGACGAATGGTATGCACTGGTAAGGGCCATTGAATTGAAAGAAGCCGACCCCTCCACCAGCATCCACCTTATTACAGTGGGCGGCGCCGATGCCGAACCCATCATCCGTAAGGCCCTGGCCCTGGGTGGCGATGAAGCCATCCGTGTGAATGCCGATAACCATGACAGCTATTATATTGCCTCACAAATTGCAGCCGTGGCCAAATCGGGGAACTACGACCTGGTATTTACCGGTAAGGAAACCATCGATTACAATGGCGCCTCTATTGGCGGCATGGTGGCCGAACTGCTGGAAATGCCCTATGTTTCCCTTGCCACTAAATTCACTCCTGAAGGTTCAGCTGCCTTGATCGTAAGAGAAATTGAAGGCGGTGAAGAAACCGATAAAGTGCCCTTCCCCATGGTGGTAAGCTGCCAGAAAGGTATGGCCGAGCAGCGCATCCCCAACATGAAGGGCATCATGGGCGCCCGTACCAAACCGCTGAAAGTGGTGGAACCGGTTGCAGTGGAAACACTCACCACGGTGGTGTCATTTGATCTGCCCCCTGCCAAAGCCGGTGTGAAACTGGTTCCGGCCGACACCCCCGAAGAGCTGGTAAGGCTGCTCCACGAAGAAGCCAAGGCCTTTTAATTCATTAAACGCAATCAAGAACGATTAAACGCATCATATGTCAGTTTTAGTTTTTATCGACCAGGCCGATGGCCATATCAAAAAATCCTCTTTTGAAGCCGCTGCCTATGGCGCCAAAGTGGCCGAATTAACCGGAACCAGTGCCGAAGCCATTGTACTGGGCACCGTTACGGATGAGCTTGGCAGCTTGGGAAAATATGGCATTCAGAAAGTACATACCGTGGCCGATGCTGCCCTCAACCAGGTGGATGCCCAGGTATTCACCAAAATCATTGCAGCGGCTGCCGGCGCCATCAACGCCGGTGTTATTGTGTTTTCCAACAACTTCAACGGGAAAGCGATTGCGCCCCGTTTGAGTGTGCGCATGAAGGCCGGACTGGTTTCGGGTGCTGTAGCCCTGCCGGATACCAGCAACGGATTTGTAGTTAAGAAAAATGTTTTCAGCGGCAAAGCATTTGCCAATGTTGCCATCAATACAGCAGTGAAAATTATCTCACTCAATGCCAATTCTTTTTCTTTCAGCACGGGTGAAGGAGTGGCCGAAGTGGCTCCCTTTGCCGCTACTATTGACACGGCCAAAGTACAGGTTACCGCTACCGATAAAGTGGTGGGCGAAGTGCCCCTGAGTGAGGCGGAACTGGTGGTGAGCGGAGGTCGTGGTTTAAAAGGCCCTGAAAACTGGAGCCTGGTAACCGATCTTGCCCATTTACTGGGAGCCGCCACTGCCTGCAGCCGTCCGGTGGCTGATGTGGGCTGGCGTCCGCATCATGAGCATGTGGGACAAACCGGTTTGGCCATTGCCCCCAACCTGTATTTTGCCATCGGTATCTCGGGCGCCATCCAGCACCTGGCCGGGGTAAACCGCAGTAAGATTATCGTGGTGATTAATAAAGACCCCGAAGCGCCCTTCTTCAAAGCCGCCGACTATGGTATCGTAGGCGATGCATTTGAAGTGATGCCCAAGATCATCGAAGCCGTTAAAAAAATAAAAAGCGCCTGATCCGCTTTTTCAAATAAATACGAAAGCCTCACCGGTGGTGAGGCTTTATTTTTATATTCGCAGCACAACCAACGATATGAAAAAAATAATCCTGCTGCCCCTGCTCTGTTTCTCACTGCTTACGCTTACCGCCCAAAAAGATTTCCACGGAGAAATCATCTACAATATTCACAGCAGCCTGGGGGATAAATCCGATGCCACTTTGAATATTATTTTCGGTGAAAACCGTGTAAGATTACGTTTCAAGGAAAATGATGAATATGATAAAGAAGAGCTGCTGATCAAACTCGATTCGGGTCTTTCCTATGCCATCAATTACCGCGACAGCAGCTTCCGCAAAAGAAAAATGGCCCGCTTCCCCGAAACCGTCGTCCCCGGCAAACGCATTATTGCCGGTTATGGTACCAGTCCTGTCAGTACAGCCAATAACGGCCTCAGCATAGCAATGAGTTCCTTTGCCGAAATCAGTTCACAGGTAGCCTATGTATCCGACAGTCTTTTTTATCATATACCAGCTTCGCTTGCCGGCAATACGGAACTGATGGCGGTTCTTGACAACAGGATCGTACTGGGACTCACGATTTCCCGCAGTGAAAAGGATAAGGAGGACGATGCACCCGGGCAACTGAAGGAAGCCTTTGTGGCAACCGCTGTTTCGGTGAATGCCTATGAGCCCGCCGCTGAAAATATGGAAGTGCCCGCCTCCTTCACCGATCGGCGGAACAACAGCAGTACAGCCGTGGATTCTGTAAGCACCACGCCGGTACCCGATACGGTTATCAGCAAGCCCCGGAAAACCCAACCCAAAAAGTCCCCGGTAAGCTCCAAACCCCGGCCGGCGGCTGGTAAAACAAAACCCGCGGCGCAGCGGCCAAAAGAGTAAGCAGGTCACTGGTTTTCAAATGCTTTTGTAGTTATCTTTGCAGTATACTCATCACAGACCGAGACGATCCTGTATGAAAAAAATAGAACTGGAAATTGTGGCTTTATCCCATAGCATCACGCAAACGCATTCTTATGCCGTGGTGCTGGGCGAAGTAAACGGATTGCGCCGGCTGCCCATCGTGATCGGGGGTTTTGAAGCACAGGCCATTGCCGTGGCGCTGGAGCGGATGAACCCGAGCCGCCCCCTCACGCACGATCTGATGAAAAATTTCATGATGGCCTTTAATGTGGAACTGCATGAGATCGTAATCAATGATCTGCAGGAAGGCATTTTTTACAGTAAGCTGGTTTGCAGTTCGGCCAATGATACCGTCGAGATAGATTCGCGTACATCCGATGCGCTGGCACTGGCGGTGCGATTTGGATGCCCCATCTACACGTATGATAATATCCTGGAACAGGCCGGTATCATGATGGAAGATGACAAGAAGAAAAAAGTTACTGCCGGTGCCGGTGATACCATCAGCAGCGGCCAGGATGAACTGAGCACTCTTTCGCTGGAAGAACTGGAAAACCTGCTCAATGAAGTACTCGACCAGGAAGATTATATCCGGGCCATTGCCATCCGGGATGAGATCAAAAGCAGAAAGAAATAAATACTAATTCCCTTTCCCGGGCGGTGGTTATTCTCATTCACTTATCATCAGCATGATCAGCTTTCCCAACTGTAAGATAAACCTGGGCCTTCGTATTCTTGAAAAAAGGCCGGATGGTTTTCATAACCTCGAAACGGTATTCTATCCCCTGCCCGTTCATGATATACTTGAAGTTATACAGCAACCGGCCAATGAACAGGAACTGGCATTCACCCAAAGCGGTCTTACCGTTGCGGGCTCCGTTTCTGATAATCTTTGCCTGAAAGCCTGGCAGCTTTTAAAAAATGATTTTCCGCAATTGCCTGCCTCCCGGCTTCACCTGCATAAGCTGATACCAATGGGCGCCGGCCTGGGTGGCGGTTCGGCTGATGGCGCTTTTACATTGCGCCTGCTGAATGATAAATACCAGCTCGGCATTTCGCAGGAACAGTTGCTTGATTATGCTGCCCAACTGGGCAGCGATGCAGCCTTCTTTATCATCAACCGGCCCTGTCATGCCACGGGCCGCGGAGAATTGCTTGCTCCGGTTGCCCTCGATCTTTCCGCCTATTATTTTCTGCTGGTGAACCCGGGTATTCATGTCAATACCGGATGGGCCTTTTCACAATTAACCCCTGCGGTTCCGGCTACAACAGTGGCCGCCATCATCGCACAACCCGTTGTTTCCTGGAAAGAAAAATTGATAAATGATTTTGAAGCACCGGTAGGCCGGGAATATCCGGTTATTGCCGGTATCAAAAATGATTTGTATGCAGCAGGAGCGGTTTATGCGGCTATGAGCGGCAGCGGCAGTACGGTATTTGGCATCTTCGAAAATAAACCCGCCGGCCATCTTTTCGCCGGCAGTGGCTATTTTGTAAAATCTGTGCGGGGCCGGAAAGACATCTAGGCTTTGCTGGTAATGAACATTGCTTAACCAGGACTTTACAAAATGACCGGCCCGGTTTTACAAAAAAAATATATCTTGCATAAAATTACTGCCATCAGCAGTTTAACCGTCATATCGTCCTTTCTCTTCAGTAACCTCGATCTGCTCAATCACCGAGGATAAGGATGCTGTGCCTGCAGTAAGCTGCAGGCCCTCAACAGTATCCGCATTTTTCCAATTTCATTCTTTTTATTCTCATTCTTAAAATGAATTTTATGAGCAGTACGATTGCATTGGCCAACGATACGCACTATTATCTTACACTCGAAGAAAAATACGGCGCCCATAACTATCACCCGCTTCCCGTGGTATTAAGCCGTGGCGAGGGGGCCCGGGTATGGGATGTGGAAGGAAAGGCCTATTATGATTTTTTAAGCGGCTATTCGGCTGTCAACCAGGGCCACTGCCATCCGCGGATTGTAGCCGCCCTTGTCAGTCAGGCCCGGCAGCTTACCCTCACCTCCCGGGCTTTTCACAGCAACCTGCTGGGTGAGTATGAAAAATATATCACCGCTTATTTCGGTTATGACAAGGTATTACCGATGAATACGGGTGTGGAAGCAGTGGAAACCGCCATCAAGCTGGCCCGTCACTGGGGCTACCGGGTAAAAGGCATTCCGGCAAACCAGGCAAAAATTATAGTATGCAGCAATAATTTCCATGGACGCACCACGGGTGTTATTTCTTTCAGCTCTGACCCCACTGCCACCACAGATTTCGGCCCCTTCATCGCCGGGTATGAAATTATCCCGTTCAATGACCTGATTGCATTGGAAAAAGCACTGCAGGATAACAATGTCTGCGGGTTCCTCTTCGAACCCATCCAGGGCGAAGCCGGGGTGGTTGTGCCCGATGCGGGCTATTACAGCGGCATCAGGGCCTTGTGTAATGAATACAATGTATTGATGATGGCCGATGAAATCCAGACCGGACTGGCCCGTACCGGAAAGATGCTGGCCTGCGATCATGAAGCGGTCCGGCCGGACCTGCTGATTCTTGGAAAAGCGCTGAGCGGCGGCCTGCTCCCGGTAAGCGCCGTACTGGCTGATGATGCCATCATGCTCACCATCAAACCGGGTGAACACGGAAGTACTTACGGAGGCAACCCGCTGGCTTGTGCCGTAGCCATGGAAGCCCTGGAAGTTTTAAAGGATGAAGACATGGCCGCCAATGCCGAACGCATGGGTGAACGCCTGCGCAGGGGACTTGCTGCCCTGCAATCTCCCTTTATCGAAACCATACGGGGAAAGGGATTGCTCAATGCGATTGTAATCCGCCATAGCAACCCGGAAGCGGCCTGGGAACTCTGCCTGGCCCTGAAAGAAAATGGCTTGCTGGCCAAACCCACCCATGGCGATAAAATTCGTTTTGCCCCGCCGCTGGTGATTACGGAAGAACAGGTGGATGCATGTATTGCCATCATCGGCAAAAGTCTGGCTATTTTACAATCCTGATCTTTACGGGTTAGTATTTTATACCAGCTGGCTTTCATTGTGTACCTTTACGCACACAATACCCCTGTTATGGATACCCATCTGCACCACGATCATATTGAAACCCATCTCAAAAGTTCGGATGTTTTACGCGACATTGTTATTGGCATGAGCGATGGCCTCACCGTACCCTTTGCCCTGGCAGCGGGATTGAGCGGTGCCGTAGACAGCAGCAATATCATCGTGATAGCCGGTATCGCCGAAATTGCAGCAGGAAGTATCGCGATGGGATTGGGTGGCTACCTGGCGGGCAAAACTGAACAGGACCATTACGAAAGTGAAGTTAAAAGGGAATACGATGAAGTGGAGAACCTGCGTGACAGGGAGATTGCCGAAACCAAGGAATTTTTTGCCAGCCTGGGACTGAGTGAGCACCTCCAGAATGAAGCCACGGAAGAAATAGCAAGGGATAAAGACCGCTGGGTGGAATTTATGATGAAATATGAACTGGGCCTTGATAAGCCCGATCCGAAAAGAGCCACCAAGAGCGCCCTCAATATCGGTTTATCCTATATCGCCGGAGGCATTATTCCGCTGAGCCCCTATTTCTTCATTAATGACTCCAACGAAGCATTTAAAATTTCTGTGATCGCCACACTGATCTGCCTTTTTGTTTTCGGGTATTTCAAAAGTAAAACAACCGGTGTGAATCCCTGGTGGGGCGCTGTAAAAGTAATGCTGATCGGGGCTTTTGCCGCCGGAGCCGCATTTGGCGTGGCGAAACTGATTGAGCATTAACCTGGCAGTTTATAATCTGCCATCCCCTGTTTGCCCGGATCTTGATTTTTGAATTTTATGTTCTACAGTCTGTGTTTATGATTACTGGAGATATTCTCCATCGTCCAGTCAATTCTTTTTTCAAAAGCCAGCTTCCTCACATGGCATTCTTTTTTCTCACAGATCCGGCAGGAAAAATCGAGGCATCCGTCGGAGTGCACAAATAATTCCATTGATTCACCATATTCGTTCCGCACGAGGGAAGACAGCGCTTCGATTTCGTTATGCGCTTCGTGCACGTTCAGGTACCAGGGCACTGTAAGATGACAATCCAGGTGAAGGGTGGCGCCGTATTTGATGATACGGAGATTGTGCAGATCAATCCAGTTTTCGCGGCGGTTATTATTCAGCATCCGCACCAGCTTTTCGAGCAGCTCCTTATCCGCTTCATCCATAATTCCGGCCACCGAACTGCGCACGATCTTATAGCCGGTAAAGATGATGATGAGGGCCAGCAGCATGGCCACGGCGCTGTCGATCCAGGCCTGGCGGGTAAGATGGATTAGTACCAGTCCGGCCACAATACCCAGCGTGGTCCATGTATCCGATTGCTGGTGCTTGCCGCTGGCAATCAGGGCCAGTGAATTATTCTTTTTTCCGGTACGGATACAGATGGCCCCGGTAATATAATTGATAAGACCGGTAACCGCTACCAGGAAGATCCCATAATCAATCTTTTTCAGCGGATGCGGGTGCACAAGGTTATTGATGCATTCATAAATAATAATCAGGCCCGCCACCGCTATGAGTGTACCTTCGATGGCTGCGGAGATAAATTCCACTTTCCCATGGCCGTAAGGATGATCCTCATCCCGGGGCTTGGCCGATACATAAAGGCTGTAAATACCGATCAGGCCCGCAATAATATTTACAATACTTTCGAGCGCATCGGTAAGAATGGCTACCGACCCGGTAAGATACCAGGCAATCACTTTACCAATGAATAAGAAGACGGCGATGAGGGTTACCCATTTCTGTACGCGGAGATTATGTTGAGCAGACTGCACAAAAAAATTTGAAGCGCAAAGATACAAAACCGGTACGGTACCTCGCGGAGAGAAGCCCCCTAAAACCCGGCGCTGCGGAAAAACTTTACTCCGCTAAGCGGATCATCTTGGCAGGGTAAGCTGCCGCAAAGGAGTAAATACTGTTACGGATATAATCACTGTCGGCATAGGGCTGCAGGTAATTTTTAAGAACAGTGGCCGAATCCACCTTCAGTGTTTCGGGCAGATAGCCCATTCCCCAAAAGCTGCCCTTCTCGATCAGCAGGCATAATTTTTCCTTTGCCCGCTGCCCCTCATCCACGATGGCAAAGGTAGGCAGCTGGGCATCCAGTTCCTCCAGGGCTTTTTTTACACGTTCATTATATTCCGACGGGGTTTCCATGGCTGCCAGTTCAACGGCGCTGTGTGGTTGCTTATTGATAAAACAGAGTTTCTCATCCAGTTCAAACCGTTCTGCCATTTTCTTTAACAGGTTCATGCCTTCGTGCAGCAGGTGAAAACGATAAAGGGCCGGGAGATTTTTTTTACGTTTATCAATCGCCAGCCGCATATAACCACGGGCATCTTCAAACAGGTAAAGTCCGTAGCGTTGCTGGGGTCTCTTCTGGCTGTAATTGTATTTTGGCCAGAGCCGCCGGATCTCTGTGCTTTCAAGTACCAGGGCCTCCAGTTCGGTGGCACACTGACGGTAGCTGATGCGGTGGATATGCAGAATAAAATTCTGCCGCTTGCGGTCGGGATCATTCTGGGTAAAATGGCCGGATACCCGTTTGCGGATGTTGACTGCCTTACCCACATAAATGATTTTGTCGCGCTGGTCGTGGAAATAATATACACCCGGACTTACCGGCAACGAACTCACTGCAGATTTGGGCAGGTGCAGCGGCAGCCATTGCTCGCCGGATGATTTTTTTAGCATGGCGGCGATATGTTCACCGGCGCCATTGGCCAGCATATGTTCAAACAGTTTAACGGTGGCTTTGGCATCCCCCCCGGCCCGGTGGCGGTGGCGGATATCAATATCCAGAGAGCGGCAAAGATTGCCAAGGCTGTAAGAGGGAAAGCCCGGGAATACTCTTTTGGCCAGGCGCACCGTACAAAGTTTGCGGGCCGTCAGTTCAATACCGGCCTGCTTCAGCTGGTGCTTTACAAAAGAATAATCAAAGTTGACGCTGTGGGCTACAAAGATATTTTCGTTAAGCAGGTTGCCGAGGGTTTCGGCGATCTCCTCAAAAACCGGTGCGTCTTTTACCATTTCATCATCAATACCAGTAAGCGCCGTGATATGGCGGGGAATGGATTGCCGGGGGTTGATCAGGGTTTCAAAATGACGGATCACCCGTTTTCCGTCATGCACAAATACGGCGATCTCGGTAATGCCATTGGCCGAGGCATATCCGCCGGTAGTTTCTATATCAACAATCGCGTACAAGCTTTTATCCGTATTTTAGAATCGGAAAAGCAAATTACTAATTTTTTTAGTTAACAACGATTCTTGTCAAATGAAATTAGCCCCTTTCCCCTTCCAGGTTACCCATTGGGAATCGGTTCCCCGGGATCTGCATGCCGGCATCCGGGGAACCGCCACCTGGCAGATTCTGCAGATGAATGATATCCGCATCCGGTTCGTGGAATATTCGCCCGGTTATGAAGCCGATCATTGGTGCAGCAAGGGACATATCATTTTTTGTATCAGCGGCGCCATGGAAACAACGCTGGAAGACGGGCGCCGGTTTACGCTGAGCGCGGGTATGACCTATGAAGTGGGGGATGATTGTGAGGCCCACCGATCGGCCAGCCGCGAAGGGTGCCATCTTTTTATTGTGGATTAGCGCTGTTTTCCGCTGCGGCTTCTTCTGCATGCGTGAATTTATGAATGGCGTCTTTGTGCCGCAGTAATTTGATGAGCTGTATAATGGCCGTCAGAGTAAAAATGCCGCCGATCACCCAGTTGAGATACTGCTGACTGTTGGCAATCCGCTCCACCATCCATCTTCCCCCGAAAATAAACACGGCATTCCCCATCAGTGTGCCCAGCCCGATTCCCACGATATACGTATTGTACTGGCTGTGCACCGGCTCCAGGATTTTTTTGGTGAACAGAACGGTGCTCCAGCCAAACCAGAAGGGAATCTGCACCGGGTTGATGGCGCACATAAACATACCCAGCAGGAAGCGGTGCATATCATTTTGCAGCAGCACGTTTTTGGCCGAAGTACCATCACTCTTAACCGCCGCAATAAAACTGCCGGCAGCGAGGGCCAGTATAATGCCCAGGGTAACCCATTCCATAATCTTCATCAGTTTCTCCTGTTTGCGCACCCAGTCGATACCCACCAGGGAGATCCGCACATAGATCATTTCTACCAGCAGGGAACCAAAGGAAAAATACATGGCATCGGCAATACTTTCCTGGATGCCAATCTGCATGGCCGCCACATTGAGCGTACCCAACGGAAGGGAACCCAGAAAACTGATAACCAGCCCCCAGAAGAAAATACGGAGCAATTTCGGCATGCAACAAAAATAAAGGTAAATCAGATGCCGGGAAAGAGCTGTACCAATAAATGAGACTGTCTGAAATGAAAAACGCACTGTTTATTTAGCCACTACATGAAGGGTAACTTTCAGGTTATCCGCCATTGAGATGCTGCTGCCCCCCACGCCAAAATCGCGGCGGTTGATGGAGAAATCGCCATCAAAAACATAGCCCCCGTCTTTTGCCACAGCGCTGAAACCAAAACCCACCGGTTTGGTCACCCCTCTGATGGTAAGATTGGCAAAAACATAAAAGCGGCCGGCAACGGTTGATTGTGTAATCTTAGTGCTCTTCATGCTGATAAGCGGGTATTTGGCCACATCGAAGAAATCACTTTCCCGCAGGTGATCATCCCGCATATCATTATCGGTGTTTACGGTTTTCGCATCAATGGTTACATCAAAAGACGAAGCCCCCAGGTTGGCAGGATCGAATTTGATACTTCCTTTAAGACCAGAAAAATCGCCGCCGGTTTTGATTCCGAAGTTTTTTATTACAAAATGTACCTGGCTGCCGGCATCAAGCGGTGTATAGGATTTCTGGGCCCCTGCGGCGCCGGTAACCAACAGGAATACAAAGGGTAAAATGGCTTTTTTCATGATGCTTAATTTAATTAAATATACAGTTTTTGTGAGCGGAAAACGATGCAGCCTGCTGACTCTTAACGCTTCAATAACGGGAAATCGTTGTTCCGCCACTGAAAAATATTTCAATTTACATACCATGGCTGAAATATCTGTCTTAAATTACCAATTCATTAACAAGATGCTGCAAGCCTCCACGATACAGTTACTGCGCTTTCATTTTTCTGTCTTCCTGATGCCCGTATACTGGTTTGCGCTCAGTCAGACCCCGCATATCCATACAGGTGATGCCCTGCTGGTATTTTGCATCCTGCACCTGCTGCTCTATCCGGCCAGCAACGGGTACAACAGTTATATGGACAGGGATACCGGCAGTATCGGTGGAATTAAGAACCCGCTGGCGCCAACCCCCGAACTTTACCGGGTTTCGCTGCTGCTGGATGCACTGGCCATTGCTCTCAGTTTTTTTATCAGCATCCGTTTCGCCAGCTGCGCCGGCTTGTATATGCTGGCCTCGCGGGCTTATAGTTTTCGCGGCATCCGCCTCAAAAAATACCCGGTTGGGGGCTACCTTACGGTAATCATTTTCCAGGGCGCACTGGTTTTTTACATGGTAATGCATGGCTGCAGTGAAGCCCGGATCACAAACGTACCGCTAACGGGAATGCTTACAGCCAGTTTGCTGATCGGTGGATTTTACCCGCTTACCCAGATTTATCAGCATGAACAGGATGCCACCGACGGGGTCCGTTCTATCAGCAGTTTGCTGGGTTACCGCGGCACCTTTATCTTTACAGGGATCGTTTATTTCTTTGCCATGTGTTCACTGGCCTTTTACCTGACCAGTACGCTGCGGCCGGATCATTTTTTTATCCTGCAGGTATTTTTCATTCCTGTACTGCTGTTTTTTTTCTGGTGGATGCGGCGGGTTTGGAAGGATCCGGCAGAAGCGACGTTCCGGCGCACCATGCAAATGAACATACTGGCATCCCTTTGCACGAATTTTGCGTTTATTACCCTATTGATACTTGAGAAACGTTGAGTAAGATAATTTCCATAGCAACAGGAGTGCCGGCTTACCGGCACCAGCAGCCGGCGATTGCGGAATTTGCCGGGGCTATTTACGGCCACAGTGCGGAAGAACGGCGTAAACTGAAATTCCTGTACACGCACAGCGGCGTCAGCACCCGCTATTCGGTGATGCCCGATTACAGTGTGGCTGCTCCGGAGCGGCAGTTCTATCCGCCTACCGAAAACCTGGAGCCTTTTCCCGACCTGGAAAAAAGAATGCAATGGTATGCGGCCCATGCCGCTCCCCTGGCCGTGAAAACAATTGAAGATTGCATCCGCAACCATATCGCCAAAACCGCCATCACCCACCTGATAACGGTAAGCTGTACGGGGATGAGTGCACCAGGACTCGACCTGGAGATCATGGAGAAAATGGAACTGCCCCGTACCCTCTTCCGCACTTCAGTGAATTTTATGGGCTGCTATGCAGCCATCCATGCATTGAAGCTGGCCGACAGCATTTGCAAAACTGATACTGCCGCCAATGTTCTGATAGTGTGTGTGGAATTTTGCACCCTGCATTTCCAGAAAGCGCCTTCGAACGATAATATCACTTCCACCCTTCTTTTTGCCGATGGCTGCGCTGCTGTACTGCTGCAGCACGACAGCGCTGCTGCCAGCGGCATCCGCCTGAAGAATTTTTATTCGGATGTGGCTTTCAAAGGAAAAAAAGATATGTCATGGACCCTCTCTTCCTCCGGATTTTTGATGACCCTCTCCGGTTACGTGCCCCAACTGGTGGAAGAGGATTTTGATGAACTGGTGGGACAGGCGCTTGAACATTCGGGGTTAACCAAAAACGATATTACCCACTGGTGTATTCATCCCGGCGGAAAAAAAATACTGGAAGCCATTGAAAAAAGTTTATCGCTCCCGCCGGAGCGGCTGGCTCATTCCTATTCCGTGCTGAATGAATACGGCAACATGAGTTCTCCCACCATCCTGTTTGTACTCAGCCGCCTGTTCCGGGAATTGCAGGCAGAAAACAGCAGCGGCAATACCATTTTTGGAGCGGCATTCGGACCGGGATTAACAATGGAAACCTTTATTGCCTCTTATGATTGACCTCTCCAACCGCTCAATCCTGCCCGAGCTCCTGGACGGGGCTGATATTCCCTTTGCGGATATCCGGCAGAATATGAAGGAACTGAATACGATCAATACCTGGCTCGGGGGGCATCGTATTACCATTGCCGGACTGAAAGCCATTATTGGCAATCACCCCGCCGGCCGCCCCCTGCACATCTGTGAGATCGGCTGCGGGGGTGGTGATAATCTTTTTGCCCTGCACCAGTGGTGCCGCAGAAAAAAAATCAATGCCCGTTTTACCGGTATTGATATTAAAGCAGAATGCATTGCCTTTGCCCGTCAGCAATACCCCCTGCTGAAGGCCCGCTGGATTCATAACGATTATGCACAGACGTCGCTGGAGGAGGATATCCCCGATGTAGTTTTTTCCTCACTGTTCTGTCATCATTTTACTACAGCCGGACTGGTGCCCATGCTGCAATGGATGCAGCGAAACAGTCGTACCGGGTTCTTTATCAACGACCTGGAGCGCAACCGCTTTGCCTATTACGCCATCAAAATCATCACTACCCTGTTCTCTTCTTCTTACCTGGTGAAACACGATGCCCCGATTTCTGTGGCAAGAAGTTTTATTAAAAAAGATTGGCATACTATATTTGCCCAATCCGGGATCTCCCGCTATACCCTTGCCTGGAAATGGGCCTTCCGTTACCTGGTTACCTGTAAGCATGACGGCATTTAAGAAATATGATATTACCGTTATCGGCGGCGGACTGGCTGGCTTATCGGCCGCCATCCAGCTGGCAAAAGCCGGGTATGCCGTAGCGCTGTTTGAAAAAGAAAAATACCCTTTCAATAAAGTTTGCGGTGAATATATCAGCCTGGAAAGCGAGCGCTTCCTGGAAGAGCTTGGTGTTTCGGCCACCGCACTCCGCCTGCCCCGTATTGCCAAACTGCGGGTAAGTGCTCCCGATGGCTGTCAGCTGGAACATCCTTTGCCCCTGGGTGGTTTCGGCATCAGCCGATATAAACTGGATACCCTGCTGAAAGAGATTGCCGGGGAGCAGGGCGTGGTGGTTTATGAAGAATGCAAGGTGGATGATGTAATTTTTATGAACGGGACTTTCCACCTGCAAACCACCAATGGCCGTTATTGCAGCACTGTTTGCTGCGGCAGTTTTGGTAAGCGCAGCAACCTCGATGTTAAATGGCATCGTCCCTTTATTACAAAAAAACCGGGCAAACTGAATAATTACATCGCGGTAAAATACCACGTACGAACCGATTTTCCGGATGATACGATTGCGCTGCACAATTTCAGTAACGGCTACTGCGGTATCTCCCGGATTGAGGATGACAAATATTGTCTCTGCTATCTTACCAATGCCCAGAACCTTAAGGACAATGGTAATTCCATTACCGAAATGGAACAAAACGTGCTTCACCGCAATCCGCACCTGAAAGCAATTTTTGAAAACTGCGAAATGTTACTGGCCGCCCCGGTTACCATATCCCAGATTTCCTTTTTCCCGAAAAGCCAGGTAGACAACCATATCCTTTTGCTGGGGGATGCGGCGGGTGTGATCACACCGCTTTGTGGCAATGGCATGAGTATGGCCCTCCATTCCTCCAAAATTGCAGCAGCGCTGATCAGCCGGTTTATGAAAAAGGAAATCGAACGGGAGCAAATGGAAAAAATGTATATAGAGGAATGGGAGAAGAATTTTGCGGGCCGTCTCAAAACCGGTCGCCGTGTACAACGTTTCTTCGGGCATAACCGTCTTACCAGCCTCTTCATCCGCCTCATGAAAAAATTACCCGGCCTCACTACCTATATCATCCGCAAAACACATGGCCGCCCTTTCTGATATCAGCCCATCGCGGCATCGGCCTCCCGCATACGGGCATACATGGCATAGGTATCTTTCAAAAACCTCCGCCCCTTACGATAAGGCCAGGGTTTGTGTCCCTGCCTGGCATTGTAGCGGCTGATCTGGTATAGCGCTTTCCAGTGCTTCAGTATTTCGCGGTAGGCGCCGATAAGGGTATAACCGGTATCATAAAAATGATTGGGTTCGGCCCCGCAGCCATTGTATTCCAGTATGCTGAAATTTTTTCCTTCTTTCAGCTCCTCAATACTGGTGCACATGATATCATAGCGGCCATAGAAAAAATCATCTACCTGGCAGCTGATTTTATCGAACACAGCTGTCAGCTTATCGTCGATATGCTCTTTCAGATCCACAAAATGTGCGCCGCGGTTATGGTTGGCCGCATAGCTGAGCATATATTTTTCGCCGGCCGGGATAATCGTTTGCCAGTTGGCAGCGTGTTTGTTTCGCATCTCTTCCACCCGTTTGGCCCCCTTGGGATGCGCCATCACCAGCTGCTCCAGGGTTTGTACTCCATCACCTGTAACCTGCATGGGAATTTTATGCAGGAAGCCGGTTATCATTCCTTGCTGCTCTTTGGGATGACGGATATGGAACACACTTACTTCCATGGGATAGTGCACCATCTCCTGCACAATATACTCGGTGGGAACCCGCTGGTGATAGTATAACAGCGCCGCTTCGGTATCAATCTTCCTGAAAAGGATACCCTGCCCCCCCACTTCGGGTTTCACGATCAGCGGGTAGGGAATGCCGCTTTGCCGCAATGCCTGTTTCACCGTTTCGAAATCATCCGTTGGCAATACATTGAAGGTGGTGGGGAAACTGCCCGGCGGCAGTAAGGCATACATTTCTTTTTTGGGCTCGCCATCCAGTCCGCCAAACGTGATTTTGGGATTACTGGAAGTAAAAAACCAGACGGCCCGCGAGCGGATCATGTACCAAACCCATACCGGTGCGATCGGGGCATATAAAATTTTAAATGGCCAGGCCTCCCAGTTGGTGATCCGTTGAAATAGCTTTCTCAATACGCTGTAATTGACCCCAAAAATAAACCCTAAACGGCAAACAGCAATCGCAAAACAATTAATTACATTTGCTGCAAGATTATTACGTATGAAGGTTCCAATCATGAGCGAAAAAATGGCGGCTGGCGAAACGCCCGATATCCTTTTCTGGGTGGGTTGTGCCGGAAGTTTCGATCAGCGTGCACAGAAGATCACCAAGGCCTTTGTAACCATTCTTGATAAAGTGGGTATCAACTACGCCATCCTGGGTAAAGAAGAAATGTGTACGGGAGACCCGGCCCGGCGGGCGGGGCATGAGTTTATGTTCCAGATGATGGCCTACCAGAATATCCAGCTCCTGAACGGGTATGGAATTAATAAAATTGTAACGGCCTGCCCCCATTGTTTCAATACCCTTAAAAACGAGTATCCCGAACTGGGAGGTCAGTATGAAGTGATTCATCATGCCAGTTTCCTGCAGCAACTCATTGATGAAGGAAAAATCAGGATGAAGGAAGGCGGCGCTTTTAAAGGAAAAAAGATTACCTACCACGACAGTTGTTACCTGGGCCGTGCCAATGATATTTATGAAGCCCCCCGTAAAGTACTGGAAGCGCTGGATGCCGCACTGGTGGAAATGAAGCGCTGCCGGAGCAACGGACTTTGCTGTGGTGCAGGTGGTGCCCAGATGTTTAAGGAAGAAGAAAAAGGTGATACCCGTATCAATACCGAAAGAGCCGATGAAGCCATCGCCACCGGCGCTGCTGTGATTGCAGCTGCCTGCCCCTTCTGTAATACCATGATCACGGATGGTGTAAAAAATCAGAACAAGGAAGAAGAAGTGCAGGTGCTGGACATTGCAGAAATTGTTGCCGCAGCGCTGGAGGAGGGCTGATCGTTGACCTTTGACCGCTCAGTACCTTCCGGCCAGCCAGGAACCACCAACCATTTATTAATAACCAGTTACCATCACCCCCATGAACCTCGAATACGCCCAACACATCCCCGAAGATTTTCATCCTGCTTCCCGTGTGTGGATTTACCAGAGCAGCCGGCTCTTCTTTATCAGTGAGGCACTGGAAATTGAAGAAATGCTGAAGGAGTTTGTGGAAGGCTGGAAAAGCCACGGAGCGCCTGTAAAAGGTTATGCCAACCTCCTGTTCGGTCAGTTTGTTATCATCATGGCAGACGAATCGGCCACATCGGTAGGCGGGTGCAGTACCGACAGTTCGGTGCATGTTATCAAAGCCATTGAACAGCGTTTTAATACAGATATGTTCAACCGCCAGCACCTGGCTTTTGTGGTGAAGGATAAAATACAGTTATTGCCGCTGAACCAGCTCAACTACGCATTGGAAAACGGGTTCATCACTCCCGACACACTCTATTTCAACAATACCATTCTTACCAAAAAGGAATTACTGGAAAGCTGGATAATTCCCCTGAAAAACAGCTGGCTGGCCGGCCGGGTAAATCACTCCCCGGCTTCCTGATCCCGCTTAGCATTTCTTTTTCTCAGTTCTCCGCGGCAAATTATTTGCCGGTCTTAATTTTTTTAAGCAGTTCCGTCCGGTTATCTTTTCCTTTCTTTTTACTGAAAACATAACTCAGCACAATTTTAAAATTGCGGGTATGGGTAAAGCTGTAACTCTCCTGGCTGAAGTTGGAGGCATAAATATAGCTGCGGTTTTGCTGTTGCCGGAAGGGGTCAATAATATTTACGGCTACAATAAATTTTTTGGCAAAGAATTTCCGTTGCCAGCCCAGGTTCATACTGAGGGTACTGTTTACCGTTCCCTGTGGATTGGCAAACCGGTTATAGCCCAGGCTGATACTGGCATTCATCACATCACTGAACTGGTAATTGCCATTGCAGCTGGATACCAGTGAACCCCCGTTCCGGTAATAGCGGTACTGGCGGTCGTATAAACTGTACAGGTGCCAGGTATAGCCCGCACTAAGGTTCAGTTTCAGCTTTTTACTCAGGGTGTAGCCGCCCCAGGCATTGGCTTCATATTCGGTGCGCCCGCTGATATTCTGCCAGGTGGTGGTGGTCTTTCCGTCTGCCTGAAGCGTGCGGATGCTGCTGTAAATATCCCGCAGGTTATTATACCCGGCGGAAAAATTGTAATAGTAATTTTTATTCCACTTGCCGGCAATCAGGTCGAAATTATCGGCATACCAGGGTAATAAATACGGGTTGCCAAACCTTGTATTGTAAGGATCAGCAAAATCAACACTGGGATTGAGTTCATTGAAGCCGGGCCGCTGAATGCTGCGTTTGTAACTGAAGGTAAGACTGATCTCGTTGGCCCATTTTTTCATGATCGTGACAAAAGGCAGCGGCGACCAGTACCCATGCTGGTAATTATTGGCGCTGTTGGGAATATCAAATAAGGTGGTCGTATGTTCCAGCTGCGATCCCGCCAGGATATAGAAATCAGTAACAATATCATAGCGGATGGCGGCCCGCAAACTGTAAACGGTTTGGTGAAAACGGAGATCATTGCTGAGCAGGCCATTGGCCGTCCACACATTATCCGGCTTGTGCAGGAAAGCCGTTTGCAGTACATTATGTGAGTTTAACCGGTTGAAAATGCCCCCCAGGTTCAGCATCAGTTTTCGGGGGCCGAGCGGGCGGTCATAGTTCAGCCGCAGCACCACATTATTACTATGCAGCGTGGTGATCTGCTGTTGTGTGGAATCGTTGCCGCTGAAGCTGCGGTCGGTATTCAGGTATTGCTGGTAATAATCCTTTTCCACCTCATTGGCATTGAAATTGGCGGAGCCAATCAGCTTCAGTGCCTCCCGCGGATCCTTCCCCTTGTATCCATAGCTGAACGAGAAATTGGGCGAGTAACTCATTGTCCGGCTGCGGTTATCGCGGCTGCTCAGTTTATACAGCAACTGGTCCTTGTTTATATTGCTGTATTCGGTGGTGGAATAACCGTGCGCATTATTGCTGTTGAACTGGGCGGTAATATTCAGGCTGTTGCGCTTGTTGAGATCATAATCCATACTGATCCGGGTAGTGGGGCGCCGGTTGGCACTGTGATTATTTCCTTCTGTATTAAAATAATTCAGCGAATCGGTATAAATATTTTGCCGGCGGCTATAGTTATTGCCCCTGTATTCGCTGTAGGAAAATCCACCCGAAGCATTCAGCGCCAGTTTACCCTTACGGTAGCTGAGATTGCCATTGAGGCCGGCTTCGCCCCGGCTGCCATAACTGAAATTGATACGGGCACTGAATCCCACCCGGCCTTTTTTGGTTACAATATTAATTACGCCGCCCCGCTCATTGGCATACTGCGGCGGCGGTGTGGTCATCACTTCAATTTTTTCAATCATGCTGCCTGGCATGCTTTCCAGCAGGTCCTGTAGTTGCTTCGCATCCAGTTCCACCGGTTTTTCATCTATCAGTATCTTCACTTCTTTGCCCCGCATCAATACTTTTCCATCATTATCCACATTCACCAGCGGAGTTTGTTTCAGTAATTCCGTGGTGGTGGAACCCGAGCTCAATGCGGATTCGCCTGTATTGAAAATCAGTTTCCCGTCCTTGCTTTCAATCAACGGTTTTTCGGCATATACCACCACTTCCTGCAGGGTGGAACTGGTCCGGGAAAGCCGGATATCATTGAGATCAAAATCGGTCCTTTCCGAACGGATATGTATGCTGTCGATGCGCAGGGGCGAATAGCCGCTCATGGAAACAGACAGGCTGTAATAACCAAAGGGTAAGCCGCTGAGAATAAAATCGCCGTTACGCCCGGCTAAAATGGTTTGGTTAAAAAGGCTGTCGCCCTGTTTTGTCAACTGCAAACTGGCGCCGGCCAGAGCCTTGCTGTTCGATTGATCCAGTATATTACCGATGATAACCCCATTACTGGTCTGCTTATCCTGGGCAGACAGGCTGAGCGGAAGAACAAAAATAAAAAGGAAGAGATATTGTAATCGCATGGGTTATCAGCCTGTAAAATTAGATAAAGCCCCGCTCTGAACTGCCTTTTTTTATTTAAACGGAAAGCCGCCCGCCAACCCGTCAGCCATTCTAACCGCTGAAATAAAAGCCGGGGCCGATTGGTTCAAGTTCGGTATTTTTATCGCTAAATAAAATTCAAATGAAAAATACGCCGGTTTTATTAGTAGCCGTTGCCAGTTTGCTGCTGGCGGCTCCTGCGGCCCAGGCACAGCAGGGCAAAACAGTACCTGCTGTTCAAAATGATAAGCAGGGTAAAAATATTCAGAGCAAAGGTGTGAATCCTGACCCGAAGAAAGCGAAACGGAAATTCATTGATCCTGCCAATATGGATCTTTCAGTAAACCCAGGTGATAATTTTTATCTCTATGCCAACGGCAACTGGATTAAAAATACGCCGGTGCCGGCTTCCAAAACCCGCTGGGGCAGTTTTGATATCCTCGCTGAAGAAAGCTCACAGGCGCTGAAGGGCCTGCTGGAAGATGCTGCCAAAAATCCGGGAAGCAATTCCCTGATGAAACGGGTGGGCGATCTCTATGCCAGTGCGATGGACAGTGCCACTATTGAACAGCTCGGTTACCAGCCCATCAAACCCATACTGGATGAAATTACCAAAGTGAACACCCGTGAAGAGGTTATCAGCCAGATCAACAGCCTGCGGGCCCGTGCCATCAGCTCGGGTTTGTACCGGATTGGCGTGGGACAGGATTCGCGTAATGTAACCCGTTATATCGTTAATATCGGCCAGGGCGGCACCACCCTCCCCGACCGCGATTATTATCTGAAAAATGATGCCCGCAACCAGGGTATCCGCAAAGAATACGTGAACTATATCGTAAAACTGTTCACCCTCTGCGGAACGGATGAAGCCACAGCGGCAAAAAATGCGGAGACCATCCTGAAACTGGAAACCAGCATTGCCGGCGCCCAGATGAGCCGGGTGGAAATGCGTGACCCCGTTAAGCTTTACAATAAGATGGCGGTAAGCAGTCTTGCTGCAAAAAATCCCAACCTCGACTGGTATAATACCCTGAAACAACTGGGGTATACAGGTAATGTAGACAGCGTGGTGGTTAGTGCTCCCAAATTCCTTACCTATATCGACTCACTGGTGAGTGCTGTTCCGGTAGATGACTGGAAAACCTACCTGCAATGGAATGTGATGCGGGATGCTGCCCCTTACCTGAGCAGCGCATTCGCGGATGCCAATTTCGCCTATAATAAAGCCCTCACGGGCCAGAAAGAACAAACACCCCGCTGGCAGCGTATGAGTGGTTTGGTGGATAACCAGTTGGGTGAGTTACTGGGGCAGCTTTATGTTGATAAATATTTCAAACCGGCAGCCAAAGAGCGGATGAAAGCGCTGATTGAAAATATGATGCAGACATTTGAAGAGCGTATTCAGCGGCTCGACTGGATGAGCACCGAAACAAAAATGCAGGCACTGAATAAACTGCATGCCTTCACCCGTAAAATTGGTTATCCCGATAAATGGAAAAATTATGACGGACTGCAGATTCAGCGGGGCGATTTCCTGGGCAATCTCCGCCGCTGCAACGAATGGCGTTATAAAGATAATATCAGCCGGCTGGGCAAACCCGTTGATAAAACAGAATGGGGCATGACACCCCCGACCGTGAACGCCTATTACAGTCCGCAAAAAAATGAAATCGTATTCCCGGCCGGTATCCTGCGCTATCCCTTTTTTGATTTTGAAGCCGATGATGCCATCAACTACGGCGGTATCGCTGCCGTGATCGGTCATGAAATGACACATGGTTTTGACGACCAGGGCCGTCAGTTTGACGCCGATGGTAACCTGCACGACTGGTGGACCAAGGCCGATGCCGATGAATTTAAAAAGCGGGCCGATATGGTGGTTGACCAGTACAATGGATATACAGTGCTGGATACCATGCATGTAAACGGAAAACTCACGCTGGGTGAAAACCTGGCCGATCTTGGCGGCCTCAGCATTGCGTATGAAGCCTTCAAAAAAACGGAGCAGGGCAAGCACGGAAAACCCATTGATGGCTTTACCCCCGACCAGCGTTTCTTCCTGAACTGGGCCCAGGTATGGCGCCAGAATATTTTACCCGAAGCACAGGCACAGCGCATTGTAACCGATCCGCATTCTCCGGGTGTATACCGGGCAAACGGGCCGCTCACGAATATCGATGCCTTTTATGATGCCTTTCACCTCAAAGAAGGTGATAAGATGTATAAACCGAAGGATAAGCGAATCAGAATATGGTAGAATAAATTAAAACCGGGGTGCTGCCCCGGTTTTTTATGCGCCCGCATACCGCCGGTTTGTGGTATTGCAAAAGCAGGCAGCTTTGATTAGTTTTCGGTATTCTAAAATATACCAGCTGCTATGAAACTTTTTATCCTGACGCTGTTGCTTTCTGTGCTGTTTGCCTCCTGTGGTACAAACCCGGAATGGACCAGCCTGGGACCGGCCGTTGGCGGCCGTCTTTCTGCGATAGTGGCAAGTCCCACAGATCCCAACACCCTGGTGGTGGCCACTCCCGGCGGAGGCATATGGCGTACCAGTAATAACGGGATCAACTGGGTAAAACCCCTTGGTTATTCATTAGCCGATTATGCAGTAGTGGATCTCCAGTGGGATCGTATCCGGAGCGGCCGCCTGCTTGCTTCCACAATGAGTGATGTGTATGCTTCCACCGACCTGGGGGATCATTGGGAGAACCTTACCCATTCCGGCGGTTATCCTGCGGCGTTATTCCGTGATTTCGCCCTGACGGTTCCCAAACCATTTGCTCAACTCCGGTATTCGGCCACAGCCAGCACCATTTTCTGGAGCCGGCCCGGGTCGGGCATTTATTATTCCAATGATGGCAGCAATTTTATCCAGCTTCCCATGTTTGCCGGCGGCAGCAATAACCCCGATAACTTCATTACTTCCATCTGCGCAGATGACCTTACCGGTTATGTTTATTTCTCAACATTTTTTTTGGAGAGCGCTGTGCCGGGTCATATTTACCGGAGTACGGCGCCCTGGACAGCTGCCACCCCCTGTTTAACATTTGAGCTGGTTAATAATGGCCTGCCCGTAAGATCACAAATCCTGGGTATCGCCTGGTCGGGCATAGCCAATAAACTGGTGATGGTTCTGAATTCGCTTGACGAGGGACTGACCAGCGCTGTTTACACAACAACAAATGGTACCAATTGGGCAATATGTCCGGCACAGCCCGTCGGAAACCAATGGGATCCCCGTCCGCTGGTATGCCCGGCCCCCAACCAGATCATCCTGGGCACCGTGGTTCCCTACGTGTCAAACGACTGGGGGCAGAGCTGGAATCCGCTCTGGTACTCCAATCTCCACCCCGATATCCGCAATTTTTATTGGGGAGCCTATTCTTCCGGCAGTTATTTATGGATGGTGACAGATGGCGCAGAAGCCTGTTCCTGCTATGGTAATATCTCCCGCTGGAATTTCACGCCAGGCAATACACCAACCGGCGGAACCAATATTCCCGTAAACGGGATGAAAGCCTGGCAATGCCATTATGCAGCTGTTACGGGAACCATTGCAGGGAGCCGGAGGCGGATATTTGTTGGGGCGATGGATAATGGTGGTTTTGTGTCGGATGATAACGGGGCCACCTGGGTTTCGGCAGGCGCCCCCAACGGTATTGGTTGCGGCGATCTGGTATCGCTGGTTTTTGCTCCCAGTAATCCCAACAGGGCCTACGCAAGAAGCTGCAGCGGAAGTTCTTTACAAAAAACCGACAATGCCCTCAGTGCCCCTACCCCCGGCGCCATCAGCTGGACAGTTGTAACCCCGGCCGGCGGAAATTATTTGCCGGAAGTGTGGACCAATAATATCACAGCAGTAGACCCGGCAGATGCCGACAGGGTGTGCATTGCAAGAGCTGTTGACATTGCCATCAGCACCAATGCCGGCACCAACTGGGAAGCGCATACCTTACCGGGTAATGCTAAGGCACTCTCCGTATCCCTTGATGCCGGCACCACCGTTTATGTGGGCACGATAGACAGCGGTATTTTTAAGTCCACTGATAATGGCGCTCACTGGACTGTTTTTGGCCTGAATAATAACGGGATCCGGGGCGTTTTAAAAGTTGTGCATACCTCCGCCGGCGGAGGCGAAGGCACTTATTTTGCGGCAACAACTGGAGGCCTTTACCGTAAGCTCCCCGGCGGTACCTTCACCTTTATGAATTCGGGAGGCGATGCGAATTATGTTGTGAATGATATTGAGGTAGACCCCAACTGCCCTACCCGGATATACATTGCGAAAGGGTATGCCAGCATCTGGGGACTGCACCGGGGAGGCGTTTTACTGAGTACCGATAACGGAAACAGCTTCAGTTCTATTACCTCGGGCCTGGATATCCATCAGGGTCCTGTTACCGATATACAGGTAGACCCGGTCAATTCACAGTTTATTTATGCTGCCAGTTACGGACAATCGGTCTGGCGCTGGAATGCCGGCTCTGTGCCTGCCTGCCAGTGATTTTTGCGCAGACTGCCGGAGGACCATTTGTTTGCTGTGTTGCACTTGTTACGATATAGATCCGGCCAAATCGGCCTGATTCGCTATTTTTATGTATGAAACCCGATGCGTTCCGGATTTACCGTATACAGCCTGCTCCTGCTTTTATCCCTGGTTCTGGCCGGGGGTATCCTGCATTTTACGGGAGACAGATGGGAGAACAGGCTGCGACTGGGTTTTTACCGTATTAAAGGAGACAGCATCCCTTCCTATTCCTCCGTTCTTACCGATTCCAACGGTGTACCCTGCGTGCTGTACAAACCGCTGAACGGCGTGGCGCCTGGCCTGCAGCATAACAGTACCATTGTAGGCAATTATGCCGTTGATTACTACAACCAGTTCATTAAAACGCAGGATAGTGCTGTTCTCCGGAAATTCAAACACTGTGTAAAGAGCCTGGCCGACAGTATTCATACCATCAATGGGTATTCACTCTTTGTTTTTTACTGGCAGCAACCCTGGTATGATTCGGTAAAAACTCCCTTTTACTGCGGCATGACCTCCGGGCGGGCCATTGAGGCCTTTACTGATGCCTGGCTTTTGTTCCGCGACAGCAGCTACCTGCAACAGGCCCGGCAACTGCTCACCGGCTATTTTTTACCTATTGAAAAGGGTGGCTTTACTTACCAGTATCCCCAGGGCTGGTGGTACGAGGAACTGGCCGATAGTAACCGGCATACACCCCATATCCTCGACGGACACATTTTTGCAGTTACCGGAGTGCAAAAATTCTGGCAGCTTACCCGGAATGATTCGGCTAAGCAAATTGTTGACAAGGGGCTGGCAGCCCTCAGGTATAACCTGCCCCGTTTTGACGCCGGCAATGGCGATATCTATTACGACTGGTACCAGAAAAAAGCTGATCAACTTTACCACGAAACCCTGGCCCGACAGATGAAGGAACTCTGGCAATCCACCGGCGATAGCATCTTTCATTTTTATTATAAGAAGTGGTCGGCCCCCCTTAACCAAACCTACCTGCTAAGAATTGTTAAGCAAAAGAACCGATCCGGCCTTCTTTTATTTACGATATTTTCAGCTTCTATATTTTTGATTTTCATCACTTTAAGAAGATTTGTTTTTAAAAAATAGAATATTATTTTTTACAATGCTCTTTCCTCAATTACACCAACTTTACAATACCCCATCGCCCCCTTCCCCCGACTTGTGCCTTTTGATTTTTGACTTTTGATTTTCGCCCCCTGCCATCCTGTCATAATCTACCTAAGTTTAACTATCTTTGCCACTCGAAAAAAAGGCAGTGAATTTGGAAACCCTGATTAATAAAGAACATGATGAATCCCGGCAAGGAGAAGCCTATGCTCCCTTTGCCCTGGATACCAACCGGTACGATAAAAAATTTTATATCGAGAGCTATGGATGCGCCATGAATTTTGCCGACAGTGAGATCGTGGCATCCATCCTGATGGACAAGGGCTTTGGCGCCACCCGCAGTTTTGAAGAGGCTGATATCATTTTTGTGAACACCTGCTCTATCCGCGAAAAGGCCGAGACCACCGTCCGGAACCGATTAACAGAATTCAAGCGGATCAAAAAGAAAAACCCGGGCTTGCTGGTGGGTGTGCTGGGCTGCATGGCCGAGCGGCTGAAAGCACAGTTACTGGAGGAAGAGCAACTGGTGGATATTGTGGTGGGGCCTGATGCCTACCGAAGCCTGCCGGTATTGATTGAAGAAGCCACCACGGGTCAGAAGGCCGTGAATGTGCTGCTCAGCCGGGATGAAACCTATGCCGATATCGCCCCCGTAAGGCTCGACAGCAACGGCGTGACCGCCTTTGTGAGCATCATGCGGGGCTGTAATAATATGTGTTCTTTTTGCGTGGTGCCCTTTACCCGTGGCCGGGAAAGAAGCCGCGATGCACACAGCATTGTAAAGGAGTGCCAGGCGCTATTCGACCAGGGTTACCGGGAAGTAACCCTGCTGGGTCAGAATGTGGACAGCTATTACTGGACACCCGAAGGCGAAAACGGGCAGGCATTCGGAGAAACAGTTTCCTTTGCCGCTTTACTGGAAAGGGTGGCGCAGATTTCACCCTTGCTGCGGGTCCGGTTTTCCACCTCGCATCCGAAAGATATTACAGACGAGGTCTTATTTGTGATGCTCCGCCACGAGAACATCTGCAAGTATATCCACCTGCCGGTGCAAAGCGGCAGCAACCGGGTGCTGCAACTGATGAACCGTACGTACAGCCGGGAATGGTATATGGCCCGGGTAGACCGCATCCGGGAACTCATCCCCGATTGCGGCTTATCCACCGATATGATCACCGGCTTCTGCACCGAAACCGAGGAAGATCACCAGGCTTCGCTGACGCTGATGGATTACTGCCGGTACGACCTGGCCTATATGTATTTCTACAGCGAGCGGCCCGGCACCCTGGCGGCCCGCCGTTTTGAAGATGATGTACCCGAACCGGTGAAGAAAAGACGGCTGCAGGAAATGATCGACCTGCACCGGCGCCAATCCCTCGAGAGCATGCAGCGGGATGTGGGTAAAACCTTCAAGGTGCTGATTGAAGGGCCTTCGAAACGAAACCCCGATGAATTATACGGCCGTAACGATCAGAATAAAGTAATCATCTTCCCCAGGGGAGATTTCAAAAAAGGCGATTATGCGATGGTGAAAGTTCATAGCTGCACCGCCGGTACGCTTTTCGGTAACACGATTAATTAAACAAGAAAAATTCCACAGAGAGCCAGGGTGCTCTCAGAAATACACGAGAAGGCTTTGTGAATTTCTGCTACTCCGGCAATCTTTGTGACTCCATAATCATGGAACTTCAATCAATCAAAAACCGCTTTGGGATTATCGGCAATTCGCCGGCTCTCAACCATGCCCTCAATGTGGCCGCCCAGGTGGCTGCCACCGATCTGAGCGTACTCATTAACGGGGAAAGCGGGGTGGGTAAGGAAGTATTTTCACAGATCATCCATGCCCTTTCGGCCCGTAAACATAATCCCTTCATCGCCGTTAACTGCGGCGCCATCCCGGAAGGCACGATCGACTCGGAGCTTTTCGGGCATGAGAAAGGATCCTTCACCGGTGCGGTGGACAGTCGCAAAGGTTATTTCGAAACCGTAAACGGTGGCACCATCTTCCTCGACGAAATCGGAGAAATGCCGCTGGGTACACAGGCCCGCCTGCTGCGGGTACTGGAAGCCGGCGAATATATCCGCGTAGGAAGCAGCAAAGTGCAAAAAACCGATGTGAGGGTGATCGCCGCCACCAATAAAGACTTGCTTGGTTCGGTGCAGGCCGGAAAATTCAGGGAAGACCTTTATTACCGCCTTAATACCGTTCCCATACGGGTACCCTCACTGCGTGACCGTAAAGAAGACATTCCCCTGTTGTTCCGCAAGTTTGTAGCCGATTTTGCGGACCGGTATAAAACCACGCCGGTGCAACTGGATGAATCCGCCAAAGACGTGTTAATTAACTACCCCTGGCCCGGCAATGTGCGTGAATTGAAGAATATTGCAGAACAGATTTCTGTATTGAGTACAGAGAAATCTATTTCTGCGGCTACCCTGCAGGGATTCCTGCCCGATCATAATTATTCCCGCCTGCCCGTGCTGGCAGGAGGTGCCGGCGCAGTAAGCCATTCTGAATTTGCCAACGAAAGAGATATCCTGTACAAGCTTTTCTTCGACATGAAGAAAGATGTAAACGAACTCAAGAAGATGTTTTACGATATCCTGCAGAATCCCTCGCTCGCCCAGCATGCCCCGGTATTTACACAGGATGGCAACCTGGCCGAGCTGCCGGTTCACGCCACCACTCTGCCCGGTTCACAACCGGTGATCATTCACCAGCCCGGCGCCACGGATATTCATCATCACGAGGATGTGGAAGAATCGCTGAGCATCATGGATAAGGAAAAAGAACTGATCATCAAAGCCCTGAAAAAACACCGGGGCAAACGGAAAGATGCCGCACTGGATCTTGGCATCAGCGAAAGAACCCTCTACCGCAAGCTGAAGGAATATGATATTGAAGAGTAAGGTGCCTGATTACTCACAGGTGATTCCGGGCTATCCGGTTATCAAGATAAATTAAAAAGATGAAGTCGTTACACGCTTTAGTATGGGCCTTTTTTACGGTGAGCCTGTTCTCGTTTGCCACCTGCAAATACAGTTTCAAAGATACCTCCCCCATCCCGGTGGAAGTTAAAACCTTCCGGGTCAATTATTTTGAAAACAGGGCACAGTATATCAATTCGCAGCTGGCGCCCCAGCTCACCGAAAAGCTGCGGCAAAAGATCATCAACACCACCCGCCTGCGCCAAACCAACAGTGATGAAGCGCATTACGATATCAACGGCTGGGTATCGGAATACTATGCCACCAGCGCCGGCATCACCAATAACGCCACCAGCACCAACCGCCTTACCGTGGGTTTTCACCTCGTGTTCAAAAACACCCTGGATGACAGCAAGAGCTTTGAAACCGACCTGTCTACCAATGCCGACTTCAATGCCAATAAATCCCTTACTGAAGCCGAGAACACCCTCACCGCCGACCTTGTAAAAAATATTACCGACCAGATATTCAACAAAATATTTTCGAACTGGTAATCCGCATTTAGTAGTTTTGAGGCATGCATACAGCTCCTGCTTTTGATAAGATTTTTCCGCAAGCGGATATGCCCAACGGCAAGAAGGCTTACCTGGAAGCCCTCACAGCCCGTTATCCCTATTTTGCCCCGGCCCGCTTCTGGCTGCTCAAAGAAACCGCAGCGGATGATCCGGCTTATGGGGAGCAGGCCGCCTTTGCCCGGCTTTTTTTCAGCAATGCCCACTGGCTGCATTTTCAGTTAAAAGAACCGTTAACCCCTGCTGCGGCTGCTGTGGCAGTTAATCCGGCTCCCCCCGAAGCATCCATGCCCGAAAATGCGGATAACGATGATGATGCCGTTTTGCCTGCAGTACCGGATGCAACAGCGGAAGAACCGGAAGTACCGGCAATTGCACAAACCACTGAAATGACAATGCCCGTGCATACAGATAATAATGATGCTGCTGCAGTGATGCCCCAGCCGGAAGAAGCAACGGCACCCGCCGTGCTACCGGCGGCAGAAACTGTATCCGCAGAAGAGGCCGCCAAAAAACTGGTGCAACTGGAACCCATGCTTTTTGAGCCGATGCATATGGTGGATTATTTTGCCTCGCAGGGTATCAAACTGAGCGAGGAAGCACAGACCGCCGATAAACTCGGAAAACAGCTGAAGAGTTTCACAGAATGGCTGAAAACGATGAAAAAAATTCACGTGCAGTCGCCCGCAACCACAGGCACTCCTGCCGGAACTGCTGATACCAGCATTCAGCAACTGGCCGAAAAGAGCAATACGGAAGGTGAAATTCTTACCGAATCCATGGCCGAAGTGCTGGCCATGCAGGGCAAGCTCGACCGGGCCCGGGAAGTGTATGAAAAATTAAGTTTGCTCAATCCTGCCAAAAGCGCTTACTTTGCAGCCAAAATCGAACAATTAAACGGAATTTGATATGTTAATTTTATTCGGCATCCTGGTTATTCTGGCCTCAGCCATCTTAGGTTTGATCGTATTGATCCAGAACCCGAAAGGCGGTGGACTGACCTCTGGCTTTGGTAATATCGGAACCCAACTGATGGGGGTTAAACAAACCACTGATGTACTGGAAAAAGGCACCTGGCTTTTTGCGGCTATTGTAGCGGTTCTCTGCATCACCTCTCCTATGTTTATCCCGAAAAATGCGGGTAACTCCAATAGCGGTGTTATCGAGCAGATGAATGTACCGAAAGCCAGCAGCAACACGCCTGCCCCGGCTCAGCAAACACCGGCACCGGCTCCGGCCAATGGTACCCCTGCCACCGGCAAATAATTTTTTGCAAAATATTTTCGACCCCGTCGGATGCCGGCGGGGTTTTTTAATTTACTTTGTTGATCTTACCAAAGATGAAAAAGAAAATTATCTATGCGGTGCTGGCCCTGCTGCTGCTAACAGGAGCCTATCTTGGCTGGCAGGTATCCGGCCCAACGGTACAGGCACCCGAAGGAAAATATTTCTACATTAAAACCGGCAGCACCTATGAAGAAGTAAGAGCTGACCTGCTTGATCAGCATATCATCGGTAATGCCTATTTTTTTGATCTGCTGGCCCGGCAGGCCCGTTACAAGAACAATGTAAGAGCCGGCCGTTACGAAATAAAAAAAGGGATGAGCCTGCTGCGCCTGGTACGCATGCTCCGGGCCGGACAGCAGTCGCCCGTAAACTTTGTCATCACCAAACTCCGCACCCGGGAAGATCTTGCCCAGCGGATTGCCGCCAGTTTCGAAACGGATTCGGCAACGGTCATTAATTTTCTGAACAACAAAGACTCCCTGCAGGCCTACCATCTCGACAGCAATACCGTGATGACAGCCGTAATACCCAATACCTACGCCATTTTATGGAATACCCCCGTTAACCGGATCTTCCGGAAATTATACAATGAACGGGAAAAATTCTGGACACCGGAACGACAGCAGCTGGCGGCCGCCAAAAATATGACACCCCTGCAGGTATACACCATGGCCAGCATTGTGGAGGAAGAAACCAACAAGGAGGAAGACAAGGGCAATATCGCCAGCGTATATATCAACCGGGTAAAAGCCGGTCAGCGGCTGGAAGCTGATCCAACCATCAAATTCGCCCTGCGTAATTTTGGCCTGAAGCGCATCCGCAAGGTGCATATTGATGCCTGTGCCACATCGCCCTATAACACTTATTATGCAGCGGGTTTGCCCCCGGGGCCGATTTGCACCCCCTCCTCCAAAACGATTGATGCGGTACTGAATGCCCCCGCAACCAACTATTTGTTTTTTGTGGCACGGCCCGACTGGTCGGGTTTATCCAATTTCACCGAATCGTATACCGAACACATGGAGAATGCCCGTAAATACCAGCGTTTCCTGGATAGTATAAATATCAAATAATAACCGGACTGGTGGTATGCCGTGTTGCGGCAACCTGTTCGTAAACCTGTAAACTGCCTTGACCCGCTTCGAACGCATATTGATTACCAAAACCCCGCTGGCTTTTATCCTGCGTAAGAGCAAGCACTGGCATTTGCCCGGGTTTGAAGGCGTTCCGCTCTATGATGTGATTGTATTTTTTTACCGGCAGATAAAAACCGTGGGGTTGACAGAGAGGGCCTCCGCCATTGCGTACAACTTCATCATGGCCATCCCCCCTTCTTTTCTTTTTCTATTTACCCTGATTCCGCAATTGCCCTTTTTCAAAAAAGGGGAGATACTGAAACAATTAACCCTGCTTATTAAGGATATCATCCCGGCCGAAGGCTATAACAAAAATATCATCAGCTTTATCAGCAATACTTTTTTCAAAACACCGGTATACAGTCTCCTTTCATTCGGTTTATTACTGGCCCTGTTCTTCGCTTCCAACGCGATGATGGGACTGATGCGGTCGTTCAATAAAAACTATATCGGTTTCCAGAAACGAAAGGGCCTGCATAACCGCTGGATTGCCATCCGGCTGACGATGCTCATATTCGGACTGGTGCTGGGCTGCCTTATTTTATTGATCACACAGGGAGCCGTTCTGAAGTGGTTTGGGGTAAAAAGCCAGTCGTGGCGCCTCGTGATCTCCTATTTCAGGTGGTTCTTTATCCTGGCCCTGGTATTCTATTCCATCGCCTTCATCTACAAATATGCCCCGGCTGTACACAAGCGCTGGAAGCTGGTTTCACCGGGCAGCATCCTGGCCACGTTTATGTGCATCATGGCTACCCTGGGCTTCTCTGCCTTTGTGAACAATTTCGGCCGTTACAATGTTCTTTATGGGTCGATCGGGACGGTGATTGTGCTCATGGCACTGATTTATATCAATTCCCTTGTGCTGCTGATCGGCTTTGAGCTGAATGTGAGTATCAAATCGCTCAGGGCCATCGCCCTGGAAAGGGAAGCCCGGGAGAAAGCCGCTGCCGCCAGACAAATTACATAAGCGGTTGCCCTGATCCCGCCGGATTTTTTTAATTTCAATAAAACTTTTTTTATGAAAAAGACATTACTGTTTGCTGCTTGTCTGTCAATCGGCGCCTTCTCTTTTACCAACAGTGATCCGCTGCCCATCGGCGGCGCCCTGCCCAAGGCCGATCTGAAGATGAAAGATGTTTCCGGAAAGGAAGTTGCGATGAAAGATGCCAAAAAAGCGAATGGCCTGCTGGTGATGTTCAGTTGTAATACCTGCCCGTATGTTATCAAAAACCAGGAACGTACACTGGCCATTGCCCGTTATGCCGAAAAAAATAATATCGGGGTGATCCTCCTTAACAGCAATGAAGCCCAACGCGATGATGCCGACAGCTATGAAGCCATGAAAACCTATGCGGCACAACAGCAATACAAATGGAACTATGTGCTGGATAAGAATAATGAAGTGGCCGATGCCTTCGGCGCCAACCGTACGCCCGAATGTTTCCTGTTCAATAAAGACCTGAAACTGGCCTATCATGGCGCTATTGATGACAATCCTTCCGATCCCGGCGCCGTTACACGCGAACACCTGAAACTGGCAATTGATGAACTGGCAGGCGGAAAAGAAATCACCGTAAAAGAGAGCAGAAGTGTGGGCTGTACGATTAAGCGGAGGGCCTGAGGATGAGGCAGCGTACTGATGATGGTTCGTGGTTACTGTTTGCCAGCGCATCCATTCAGCATAGAACCGGGAGCCCGGGTGATGGGGAATTTTTTGATGAACAGAAAGTGCGGGTAATCAAAAAAAGAAAAAAGGTTGACCGCTAGTGGTTCATTGTTTCTTTCAGCATCATCTCAAACGCGGCTGCCTTCATTTCTCCTTCAAAAAATTTCTTACACCCGCTACGGGCGTTTACCATAAGGGTGGCCGGGATGGCTCCGCTCCAGCTTTTATCAATCATCGGACAAAAAACATCGGCATTGGTTTCGTTCAGCCAGGCAATATTGGTATTGAAATGACGCTTTTGCGCAAAGCTCCTGATCGTAACCGGGTAATCCTCTTTCAGATCCAGGCTAACCAGTAATAATTTAACTTTTTGCCCGGCATACTGGTCGCAGATCCGGATAAAATCAGGGATTTCCGCCACACAGGGTTTACAAAAGGTAGCCCAGAAATTGATTACATAAACGGTATCCGAAGGCTGGCTGTACATCTTAACCACATCGGCCATTTTCAAACGGGGAACCGGCTGTGCCTGAGCAACCGTTTGTATGCCCGCCAGCATAAAAATAAGTAACAGGTATCTCATCCTTCAAATTTAACGGAAAAGAAGCGGATCTGGCAGCCGCCCGTCCTTTTGGCCCGCCGCCACTCCCCAATAATGCATTTGGACAATCCCCTTTTTCCGGGTAAATTTGCGACTCATTTCAAAAGCAAAAACTAGCATTTTATGGCATATGATGTAATCGTTTTAGGCAGCGGCCCCGGCGGCTATCCGGCTGCTATACGGGCCAGCCAGTTGGGCAAAAAAGTAGCGATTGTTGAAAAAGAAAGCCTGGGCGGCATCTGTCTTAACTGGGGCTGCATCCCCACCAAGGCCTTGCTGAAAAGCGCACAGGTATACAACTATGCGCAGCATGCGGCCGACTACGGTATTACCATCAGCAACCCCGCCGCCGATTTTGGCGCCATCATTAAACGGAGCCGCGGAGTAGCCGATAAAATGAGCAAGGGCGTACAGTTCCTGATGAAGAAAAATAAGATTGATGTGATCATGGGCTATGGAAAACTGCTGGCGCCCGGTAAACTGGAAGTAACCGCTGCAGACGGCAGTAAGCAGGTGGTGGAAGCCAAAAATATTGTGATCGCCACCGGTGGCCGTGCCCGCCAGTTGCCCAGCATGCCCATCGACGGTAAAAAGATCATCGGCTACCGCGAAGCCATGGTGCTTCCCTCCCAGCCCAAATCCATGGTGATCTGCGGAAGCGGCGCCATCGGCTCCGAATTTGCACATTTTTACAACAGCATCGGAACAAAAGTTACCATCGTGGAGTTTATGCCGCGGATTGTTCCGGTGGAAGATGAGGATATCAGCAAGGAACTCGAAAAGCAGTTTAAGAAGCAGGGCATTGATATCATGACCAGCAGTGAAGTACTCAGCGTGGATACCAGCGGCGCCGGCATCAGGGCCAAAGTGAAAACCTCCAGCGGGGAAATTACCCTGGAAGCGGATATATTACTGAGCGCCGTGGGTGTGGTTGCCAATATTGAAAATATCGGTCTCGAAGCCCTGGGTATAAAAACTGAAAAGGGCAAGATTGTGGTGGATGCCAATCAGCAAACCAATGTACCGGGTATCTATGCCATCGGGGATTGCACACCGGGCCAGGCCCTCGCCCATGTGGCGGCCAAAGAAGGCATCAATGCTGCCGAGCACCTGAGCGGTCACAAACCCGAACCGCTCGATTACAATAATATCCCCGGTTGCACTTATTGCACACCTGAGATTGCCAGTGTGGGTTATACTGAAAAAGCTGCCAAAGAAGCCGGTTATGAAGTTAAGGTGGGCAAGTTCCCCTTTATGGCCAGCGGAAAAGCCAGTGCAGCCGGCGCTACCGAAGGCTTTGTGAAAGTGATCTATGATGCCAAATACGGCGAGTTCCTCGGTTGTCATATGGTTGGCATGAATGTTACCGAAATGATTGCCGAAGCAGTGGTGGCCCGTAAACTGGAAACCACGGCACATGAGATCCTCAATGCCGTGCATCCGCATCCTACCATGAGCGAAGCGGTGAAAGAAGCCACCGCCGCTGCATATGGAGAAGCTATCGATATTTAATGCTCCCCGGTATGATACTATGAAAGCCACCAGTACAAACCGGTGGCTTTATTTTTTGCCCTTCTTATTATAGCTGTCTCAACCTAAAACCAGTTGCTTTCAGTAGCTTTACAGCAAAATAAAAACGGATGAAAAAGTTCTTTATCACCTGCCTCTGCCTGGGCATGGGCCTCCTCTCCTATGCACAGCAGGAGATCAAAGCAGAAGATGCTGCCAAACACGAAGGCGACAGCGTAAAAATCTGCACCAAAATCTTCGGCACCCGCTTCCTCGAAAATTCGAACCGGCAGCCAACCTTTCTCAATGGTGGCGCCAAATATCCCGAATCGCCCATCACGTTCGTGATCTTTGGCGAAAGCCGGGCGGCATTTAAAAACAAGCCCGAGGAGTTTTACCAGGATAAACAGGTTTGCGTTACCGGCCGCATTATCATGTACAAGGGAAAACCCGAGATCATTCTTACCAGCGAGAGCCAGATCGTTGTTAACTGAGTCATAAATTTAACAGCAAGACACCCGGGCCGGATTCAAAAGATCTTATTTTCAGACTGCTTTATTTACATTAGTAAAAAAAAAGCAATGAAAAAGATTCTTTTCATAGCCCTTATGTTGCTGGCAGGAAACCACCTCCCGGCTCAAACAACTTATTACCGGGGCGAATGGTCGAAAGCTGGTTCGGGCGAACGTTTTACCGGTCTGTTTGCCATCCGCATCAAAGCCAACGGATCCGTAACGGGCGAATTATTATGGAAATATTTAGCCTGCGACAGTACCGACAAATTCCAGCTAACTCATTACATAAACAAAAAGGGAAAAACTGCTATCGAAATTATTGACGGCACCTATGATGCGGAGCGATTTGAGTTTGCCTGGAGGGGTACGGATAAGATTGATCCCTATGAGATCATCGACACTGACAGGTATACCATCAAAATTTCTCTCGACCGGAAAAATATTTTCGGCAGTTCAGCATCGCACGGCACCAACAACGGCTATTTTTATGGCGTGAAAACTGACGCCATCCCTGCAAAAAACGAACTGGACAAAGCAAGGACCCTGCTGAAAAGAAAATCAAAATAATATTAGCCCGGCCGTCAAAATTGGGATAAAAGAAGGCCCCGCTCTACAAGCGGGGCCTTCTTTTATATGTTCAGACCGGTCAGCGGATTTCCACTTTGCCGGTTTTTAATTTCTTGCCATTACTGTCTCCCAGCACCACAATATATACACCGGCGCCGTAGCGGCGCAGGTCGATATCCAGTATCTGGTAGGGCAATGCCACTGTGAATTTGTTGCTGAATACTTTTCTTCCTTCACTATCAAAAACCGTTACGGTTTGCGAAGTGGAGGTTCCGCCGGGATTATAATAGGCAACATGGAACAAACCATCATTCGGACTGGGATAGATAAACAGGCGGTCGCTGGCCGAATCTGAAATAGTAATGGAAGCAGGTAAACTGATACAGGCAAGGTTTGCCGCATCTGCAGCCGTTATGGTATAGGTACCAAGTGCATTCAATCCCACTACCTTGGTATTACCCGAAAAACTGCCGGGTGTGCCAGTACCGCTATAGCTCCAGTTATACACAAAAGCGGTGGCGGTGGAAGAACTGGCAGCGGCGGTAATTGTTGTGGTAAGCGCCGGCACCAGGCGGGTATAAGGCGCCGCCGTTAAACTTACCGCTGGTTTCGGCGTGGCGGTTATAGTAATGGCTTTTGAATTGGTGCATCCATTGACATCCGTACCGGTTACCGTATAGGTAGTGGTGACGGTTGGCGTAACGGTTACCACAGCGCTGGTACCGGTTCCGGCAGGTGCCCATACGTAGGTGCTGGCCCCGGTGGCGGTAAGCGTGGTGGCTGTACCTGCACACACACTGGTAGCAGTGGCCGTTGCATTGACAGCCGGCAGCGGCAGCACCGTAAGCGTGGCATTGCCAGAGTTGACAGCATTGCAGCCGGCGGCAGCTCCAACCACACAGCGATATATATAACCATTCATTGAGGGGATAACGGCTGTTAAAGTAAGTGTGGAGGCAGTAGCCCCGCTGATATTGCTGAAGCTGGCTCCGCCATTGGTGCTTAATTGCCATTGGTAAGAGGGGGTGGTGCCTGCGGCCGTAACACTGAAACTGGCATCGGTTGCCGGGCAAACCGTTTTGTTTACAGGCTGCACACTGATGGTTACCGGCGTATTAACAGTAAGGGTAACCACATTGGAGTTGGCAGCCGGTGCACAGGCACCGGAAACAATACAGCGGAACTGATAGCCATTCATGGCCGGCGTAACACCCGTAATGCCGAGCGTACCTGTGGTGGCACCTGAATACACTCCCCCATTTACAATATTGCTGAAACTGCTGCCCCCGTTGGTACTTATTTGCCATTGATAACTCAATCCCGCCCCTGCCGCCGCCAGCGAAAAACTGGCATTGCCACCCGCACAGGCCGGAACATTCACCGGTTGGGTGGTGATGGCAGGCGCCTGTGTGATCGTAAGTGTTACGGCGTTGGATGTAACGGTGGTAGGTGCACAGGTTCCCGTTACCACGCAACGGTACTGGTTACCATTAAGACCGGCTGTGGCGCTGAAAGAATATGTGGAGAGAGTGGCGCCGGCAATATCACTGAAGCTGCCGCCCCCGTTGGTACTAACCTGCCATTGATACGATAGGGATGTACCGGTGGCCACTACCGAGTAATTAACTGTACTCCCCACACAGGCAGCCGCATTGGAGGGCTGGCTGGTGATAACCGGGTTACAGCCGCCGGAGCAGTTGGGATCAATACTGATATTGGCCACGCGGGTAGCCCACTGGCTGGCAGGATTATAATTACTGGTAATCCAGAAAGAACCATTAACCGGGTCCACCGTCATACCATTATAATCTCCATAGCGGTTACTGCCATTAGGAGAAGTACCGGCGATGATGGTTTGTTCGGGCTCAGTCATGGTATTCAGCGGATCGCAGGCCCGCCGGCCGGTGAAACGGACAGAAGGAAATGAAGTGGTGCCGGCTACATTGTAGCCAAGGGCGATCGATCCGTCGCTGTTGATAGCGATGCACGACATCCAGCGGTTCAAAGGATCGGCAGGCGTTCCATAGGTTCCCTGCTGGTATATCGAATAATCGGTGGCCGGCGGCGTTTTGCGCAGCTCATACCAGCGCACACCGGCATGCGAAGTGCCATCCAGTTCATTCACATGGGTGCACACAATCGCTTCGTAGGTACCAAAGTTCCGGTAAATCACTTTATTCATCAGCACTTCCCGCAGGGGATCCAGTTTGATGGAAGAGCCCTGCTGCACAATACAGGAAAATGTCGTATAACCGCAGAAGTTAGTACTGAAAGGAAGCGTGGGCAGCAATACCGGTCCTGTAAGAGTGGTATTGGCCGGAGTGGTCCAGTCTACATTAAAATTGAAGATCTCCAGCCGGTCAACAATACCGGTGGTCCAGGCATCATCGGCCATCCGCATCACCATGGCGGGTGTACCGGCCGCCGGCGCAGCAGTACCGCTGAAATCCACGGGTGTGGCGGCCTGGAATCCGATTGTGGGATAGGCAGGAATCGTGAAGCGCTGAAAGGCCGTGGTGCTGTTCCCGGCCAGCATCCTGGTGCGGTCTACCGCATAAACGGCCGGCGTACTTTCATTGGTGGTGATGATATAGGAGTTTCCCCAGGCAGCCAGTTTGAAATAATCCGGGAACTGGGGGGTGTTGAAATCATAAACAAAATAAGTTCCGGTGGGGTTATTGGTTTGCGATACACAGATATAGATATGATTACCGCTGCTGCCGAATTCGCTGAGCAACCAGCGGTCGGCCAGGTAATCGTACAACACCACGGGATCACCAAAGCCGCCATGCCCTGTTACGGTACTGAGTTGCAGGGAGTTTACCAGCACATTACCGGCCTTATCCCATATACGTACCAGCGAACTGGAACTGTTATTGATCATCTCCACCACATGATTGGGCCCCGAGGCAATATTATTATCAGAAGGATTAACACCGGTATAACCCAGGCCGGGCAGATTGAGGTTGATAGTGGCTGTAGTAGTGGTAGTGACTAAACTATTGGTATACTGGATTGCCGGATCCACGCCCCTGGGCAGGGCATTGGGATTTTTTACCGGGTGCAGTTTCATTTCTCCCTCCTTTTCCTGGGGACGCTTGCGCTGGGCAGGGGCATCGGCATTGGTAAGTTCCGTGAGCGGGCGGGAGATCCCGATCAGCCTGAGCGTTCCTAATTTGGGATTCGTAAGATGAAACTGTTCATTTTGCGAGAAAGCGAAGAAGGACGCTCCCAGCAAGGGCAGCAGCAGGCAAATAATTTTTTTCATGTTATCCGGTTGTACTATAAAATTATAAAACCGGATTTAATTATTGCTATATATTCTCCCCTGTTCCCCCTGCGCTGTGTGTTTATTTCGATCCAAACACTTTTTTCAGCAAACTGGTAACCTGTGCCGCGGGATCCTTCCGGATCTTTTGCTCTTCGATGGCGATATAGTGAAAGAGCCCCCCCAGGGCTTTATCCGTTACATAGGCGGTGAGATCGGTATTGATGGGCGTCAGGGAGAAACGGTTATATGCCGTAAATACATCTTTCCAGTACCTGGTGGCATCCATTTTTTTCAGCGAAGAATCTATCACCGGTTTGAATTTGGCGGTGATCTCGGCGGTAGTCATTTTTTTAAGGTAATCGGTGGCCGCAAAATCGCCGCCCCGCAGTATCTGCAGGCCGTCCTGGATGCTCATCTGCCGGATGGCATTCCAGAAAATCGTACTCACTCCCTTCGAGGCATCTTCGGCAGCCCTGTTCATGGAAAGAATTGCCTTATCCACCAGGTTGCCCATTCCCACATTGCGGAGGGTTTTCTCCACTTTTTTGGCTTCTTCCGGCATCAGTATTTTTATGGCAGCATCCTTAAAAAAGCCATCCACACTGCCCAGTTTCCTGCTGCTGTTATCGGTGCCCACTTTCAGCGCCTCCCGCAATCCGCTGATAATTTCATCATTGGTTAGTCCGCTCCCCTGCCCGCCCGCAGCTTTCGAAATACCATTAAGAATACCCGAGGAATCCTTTTTGGCTGCATTATTCAGTATATCCCGAATGGTTTGGGCGGAAGCGGAACCAGTGAAGAAAAAAGCGAGGCAGATAAGGGTAACTGTTCTTTTCATTATTTGTTTTTGAAATACAGACAAAAATAAGGCCAGTCTTGCTAATAAAGGGTTAAAGTGATTATTCGTTACATTTGTTTAACTAAAGACCGAATATGAAAAAATATCTCCTCTTCCTGTTTTTTAATGTGCTCGCAATATCCCGTTGCTGTGCCGACGAAGGCATGTGGCTGCCCCAGCTGCTGCAGGCGATGAATGAAAAAGAAATGAAAAAAATGGGCATGAAAATCAGCGCTTCGGATATCTACAATATCAGCAAAGGAAGCCTGAAGGATGCAATCGTAAGCCTGGGTGGTTTTTGCACGGGAGAAGTCATCTCCGACCAGGGGTTGCTGCTTACCAACCATCACTGTGGTTTCGACGCCGTTCAGAATCATTCCTCTGTGGAACATAATTATATCCGCGATGGTTTCTGGGCCTATAATAAAGGACAGGAACTCAGCAACCCCGGCCTCTTCGTAACCTTCATCATCCGTATTGAGGAGGTTACCGCTCCGGTGCTCAACGGGGTGCAGGCGGTGATGACGGAGAAAGAAAGACAGGCCCTTATTGATAAAAATATTGCCGCACTTAAAGCGGGAATCAAAAAAGAAAGTTACCAGGATATCCTCATCCGGTCATTCTTCGATGCTAATAAATATTTTGCCTTTGTAACCGAAACCTACCGGGATGTGCGCCTCGTGGGGGCGCCGCCTTCCGCCATCGGCAATTTTGGAAAGGATACGGATAACTGGATGTGGCCCCGTCATACCGGTGATTTTTCAATGTTCCGTATTTATGCCGGTAAAGACAATAAGCCTGCCCCCTATTCGCCCGATAACGTTCCATACAAACCAAAAAAATCACTGAGCATCTCACTGAAGGGGATGAAAGAAGGCGATTTCACAATGGTTTTCGGTTTCCCAGGCCGTACTACCGAGTACCTGCATTCCAGTGCGGTGGAACAAATCATGACTGTGAATGATCCGGCGAAGATTGCCATCCGGGCCAGGGCCCTGAGCATCATCGATGGATTTATGCGCAAGGATGAACAGATTAAAATCCAGTACGCTGCCAAATATGCCAATATTGAGAATGCTTATAAAAAATGGAAGGGCGAAGTGGCCGGGTTAACCGCCACCAATGCCATTGAAAAAAAGAAAAACCTGGAATCTCTTTTTGAAAAGATTGTGCTGGCCCGCCCCGAAATGAACCTGGCCTATGTTGATCTGCTGAAAAAGCTGGAGCAGGCTTACCGCGATTTCAAACCCTATGGTTATGCCCGTGATTATTATAATGAAATTATTCCGCGGACAGAGCTCCTGACCGTTGCCGCTGAACTGGGCTCCCTGGTAACGGCATTTGAAAAAGGAGAAGAGGCCTACACAAAACGTAAAACAGAATTGCTGGGCCGGCTGGAGGATTTCTTTCACGAATATAATGCCACGGTGGATCAGCAATTATTTGAAAACCTGATGGCCTTATTCGTGAATGATCAGCCAAAAGAAAATGTATCGCCCCTGCTGCAATCCCAACTGGCGGATAAAGCCGGATCGTTCAGCAGCCTTGCCAGCGAACTATACCAGCAAACCCGTTTTGCCAAATGGGAAAATGTAAAAGCCCTGCTGGAGGGCAACCCCGCCGATGTGGTGACAGCTATCAAAAATGATCCCGCTGAAAAACTGCTTGCCGACATCAATAAAACCTACCAGGCGAATATTGCCCCCCGTTTAAATGAGCTACAGGCTTCCATCAGCCAGTTACAACGCACCTATATGCAGGCACAGATGGATGTGTTCAGCAATAAACGCTTCTACCCCGATGCCAACGGTACCCTCCGGATTACCTATGGACAGGTAAAAGGCTACCGGGCCCGTGATGCAGTTAACTATGATTACTATACCTACCTGGATGGTGTGATGGAAAAATACAAACCCGGCGATTATGAATTCGATCTGCCGCAAAAGCTTATTGAGCTGTATAAGAAAAAGGATTTTGGCCGTTATGGCGTGCAGGGCCGGCAGCCGGTTTGTTTTATTGCGGCCAATCATACCACGGGGGGCAATTCGGGCAGTCCGGCCCTGGATGCCTACGGGAACCTCGTAGGACTCAATTTCGACAGGGTATGGGAAGGCACGATGAGCGATATCAATTATGATCCTTCCATCTGCCGGAATATCATGGTGGATATCCGTTATGTGCTTTTCATCATCGATAAATTTGCCGGGGCGCAAAACCTGATCAGTGAAATGAAGATCGTGAACAGCCCGGCTGCCGGCCGCTGAAAAAAATGATGATCGCACAGCGTGGATCTTGTTAAAAATACCCGCTAACAGGTATAGGAAATACCAAAGCAATTGATTTCTTTTGTTACTGCATACAGGAATTTTTCTATCATTAAAACTTATTATTTATGAATACTGTAGAACAACGCCTCAACCGTCTCGAGAAGCAGGTACGCACGTACCGGTTATTATCCGTGTTATTAGTTACCGGTATCTTCTTCTCACTTATCGTTGGTTTTAAAGAGAAACAAACGCCTCCCGATGTACTGAAAGCCAAAAGCTTCCAGGTGGTAAATAACAGCGGGGATGTGCTGGCCGAGATGAACATCGAAAACGGTAATGGCCTGATCACTACCTACACCCCTTCCGGTAAAAAATTATTCCAGGTATTTACATCTGATGGCGGTGGTGGCGGTATCAACACCTTTGATAAAGACGGATCGGTTAATTTTAAAGTTACCCGCACCACCGATGGCGGCGGTTATATGGCCCTTTTCAACTCCGACAGGAAGGAAGTGTTTGAAGTGGGTACCACCACAGCCAATTCGGGCTATTTCAGGGTAAATGACCGTTATGGTGAAAAACTTGCCTGGCTCACCTTCACCGAAGGCGGCGGCGGCTATTTCTCCCTGATGGGCAAGAATAATAAAGAGCAGATTAAATTCTCCACACCGGATGCAGGTGGCCGTATTGGTATTTACAATGGCTATAATACCCGCATCGTATTCTCCGGCGCCATGGATAATAAAGATGGCAATATCACGGTGTATGATAATAACGGCAGTCGCAGCGGCGGCGTGCCCAACTAGTACTGATAACTATTCGAATATGAACGGCGTTCCCAACGGAGCGCCGTTTCTTTTAAAAAAAAGCGTAGCTTCGCAACATGAGTCACAAGCCGCAACAGGCATTTTTTAACACCCATTTTTACAGGCGTTCGGCCTGTATGTCCATCTGGATGAACGGCACTTCGGTTTAATATACCCCGGGCACGGCCCTTTTTCATTCTGTTATTTTTCATCGTATTCCACTTCTGCCTTGCAGGAGCGGAGCAAAATCCCGACATATGCACATAGGAATTCTGGGCGCCGGCATGGTGGGCCGGGCCATGGCACTCGACCTGGCTGTTACTCACCAGGTAACTTCATTTGATATCAGCGATGAATCCCTGGAGATTTTGAAAAGCAGGAATTCAGCTGTTCAAACCGTAAAAGCTGATCTGGCTGATTTCAGAAACTATCCTGCCTTGCTGGCCCCCTTCGATTATATCATCAGCGCCGTACCCGGCTTCATGGGCTTTGCAGCGTTGGAAGCTATTATCCGCTGCGGCAAAAATGTGGTGGATATCTCCTTCTTTCCCGAAGATGCCCTGCAGCTGGATGGGCTGGCAAAAGAAAAAAATGTTACAGCTATCATGGATTGCGGTGTGGCGCCGGGTATGAGCAACCTGGTATTGGGATATTACAATGCCGTTATGAAGGTCACCTGGTTTGAATGCCTCGTGGGTGGGTTGCCGAAGAAAAGAGTGAAACCCTTTGAGTACAAGGCGCCCTTCTCGCCCGTGGATGTATTGGAAGAATATACCCGTCCGGCCCGTTACCAGGAAAATGGTCATGTTGTGGTGAAACCGGCGCTGAGTGATCCGGAACTGATCAATTTTGAACAGGTGGGCACGCTCGAATCCTTCAATACCGACGGATTGCGCTCCCTGCTTTTCACCATGAGCCATATACCGGATATGAAAGAAAAAACACTGCGCTACCCCGGGCATATCGGTCTGATTCAGTCGCTCAGACAGGCCGGCTTTCTCAATCCCGAACCGGTGATGGTGAAGGGGCAATGGGTGAGCCCCCTGCATTTCACTGCCAGTCTGCTCTTTGATCAGTGGAAACTCGGCGCCACGGAAGAAGAGTTTACCATCATGCGCATCAGCCTGGGAAATGAAACCCGTACCATCCGCTACGATCTCTTTGATGTGTATGATCCGCAAACGGGTATTTCGTCGATGAGCCGCACAACCGGTTATACCTGCACCGCCGCCCTCAACATGCTGGCACAGGGCCTGTTTACCCAAAAGGGTGTATTCCCGCCCGAACGGGTGGGTTGTGAAGAAGCCTGTTTCCGTTTCATCCTGAACTACCTGGCGGAGCGGAATGTACACTACCGGGTAACGGATACCCCCAATAACTAATAAAAAGTGAATTTTATGCCGCAGCCCCTTCCGAGGGGCTGTTTTTTGTACATTTGCTCCCGTTATGAATAAAATAATCAGCCGGCTTTCTGCAAGCATCATTCTATTCAGTTTGCTACTCACCATGGTTTCCTGCAATAACGGAGATGATGGCGGGAACAAACCCATTGATAATGACCTGATGAATAAAGCCACCAAAATCCTTTCGTATAATATTATTCAGCAGTATCCCCATGATACGAGTGCTTTTACAGAAGGCCTGCAGTTACACAATGGTAAACTGTATGAAGGAACCGGCATGGAAGGTGAATCCACTTTACGGATCACCGATATGAAAACCGGCAAAGTGGAAAAGAGATATTTTTATACCGATCCCAAAATTTTTGGAGAAGGCATACAGGTGTTTAAAGGCAGGATTTACCAGCTCACCTGGCGCAACCATATCGTGTATGTGTTTGATGAAAAGGATATCAGCAAACCGGTAAAAACCTTTAACTGGCCCAATGAAGGCTGGGGTATGACGAACAATGGCACCGACCTGATCATCAGCGATGGCAGTCCGAACCTTTATTTTGTACAACCCGATTCCTTCCGTGTACGAACCATCCTGAATGTAACGGATAACAACAACAACCCGGTGGCAGATATTAATGAACTGGAGTATGTAGACGGTTTTATCTATGCCAATATCTGGCAGACAGACAGCATTGTGAAGATCGATCCGCAATCAGGCAAGGTAGTGGCCCGTTTAACATTACCCAAATTCCCCGAAACTTATTTCCCCACGCAGATCAACGAGCGTACCGAATACCTGAACGGAATTGCGTACGACAGCAGCTCTAAAACATTCCTTATTACAGGCAAGCGCTGGCCGATTATGTTTCAAATGCAGATTAACTAAGCAGGGTTCTCAATTATCTGTTTACCATCAGCGATGGATGGATACTCGCAGGTTTTCTGAGTAACTGCAATGGCCCCTCAGCTATCAGCCATGATCTGTTAGCAATGCCCCCTCCTTCTCCACCACATAGATCACTGAACTGCATTTTTTGGGATTGCCAATGGCATTGAGATTGGAGATAAAGCCATTCCAGCAGGCGCTGATAAAACTGGATTTGCCGTTTTTATATTGTTCACTGAGCATGCTCACATAGATGCTGTCGAACCACATGGGTTTACAACGCAGTAATTTGAATCCATACAGCCGCAGCAGTTTCTCCATGCTGGCAGGTGAGAAATGATAAAGATGGCGGGGAACATCATACGCCGCCCAGTTTTCTTTATATAACCCCGCATCATAAGAGGTATAATTGGGAACCGCAATAAATATTTTTCCATGGGGCCGCAGCAACCGGGCCAGCTGATCCGCATAATGATGCAATTCGTGCACGTGCTCCAGTACATGCCACATGGTAATGGCGTCAAAACTTCCGGCAGGCAGCCGATCCAGCTCAGCCGGTTCCGCTGCTTCTATCCGGTATAATTCCAGGGCCTTCGCACGGGCCGTGGCATCGGGTTCCAGTCCGGTTATTTCCCAGCCTGCCTTTTGCATGGCAGCTAAAAAAGCCCCCGTACCACAACCAATATCTAGTATCCTTCCTTTGCTGATCCCGGTTGAGCGGGCAACCAGTTTCCGTTTGGCCTGCAGGGTAATTTTCCGCACCCGGTGGTACAGGCTGTTCACAAGCCCCTCTTTCGTATCACTGTGCGATACATAGGCATCAGACGCATAATAGGGACCAATTGCATCGGCGGCGGGAATATCCTGGGTGAAACGAAGACTGCAGCTGTTGCAATGCCAAACGGCAAAGGTTTCGCGGGATACCGTATGATCAACGGCTTTCAGTTGTTCATGAACAGCTTCACTTGCACAAACCGGACATTTCGAATAATGAATCATAGAAGCCGGAGGATTTTAATCAAAGTAGTCGTACGGAACTGCATTCCCAAGGGTATGCGTATCCTTGTTATTAATAAAATAGAGCAGGATAAAAACGATTGCTACGGCAGCCAGAACCAGCGCTGCTATCCACCAGCGGTCTTTTGCCGTTTCCTCTTCATTGAGGTATTCCGCCATTTGCACCGTGGTGGTTTCCTTGTCGCCTACCAGCATGGAATGCGCTGCTTCCGGGTGAATAACGCGGTGAGCGCTTACAGAAGGGAAAAAGGCGGCAGTTAAGTTTTCGGCCACAAATTGCCAGTTTCCTGAATGATCTTTTGAAAAACTCCCGAGCCCGTTTATCACTCCCCTCCCTGCCTCACTCTCTTTTTGAAGGCTGTGCAGGAAATCCGTCCAGCGCTGCAGGGCATCGGTTTCGGGGCAACCCAGCTGTGCAGCCAGGTAAGTTATAAACTGCGGATCCTGATCCGGATTGCTTTCATGCACAATCTCTTCTGCCGGGGCCTGTATCAGCTTGCTGCCGAAATCCGGCCGGGCCGGGTGCTGCACAAAACGCAGGCACCCCAGTTCGCCGAGGGAACAGTATTTATTTTGAATAAGATATGATACCAGCAGTTGATCCATTCTTTTCCGGAATTCAGGAATTGCGCAAATATAGGCCGAAAAAAGAGGGATACAAAGCCGGAGATGGATTCCGTCAGGGCAGGGTGATTCAGGGTGGATGGTTCATGGGGGATGGTACCTTGCAAATACAACAGGTCAGCGTAAACCCTGAGCTATTAATTATCAACCAAGCCCTCTTCTCCCTAAAAACTAACCTTTACCCCTCCCAGCAGATTCAGTCCATACACCTCATAATTATGCCAGCGCTCGTATTTGTTATTCAGGATATTATTTACATCCATCCAGGCACAGAACATCTTATTTATCTTGAATTCCACACCGGCGCTCAGATCGAAGCCCGGTTTAAAAATGGCATCTTTATTTCCCTTCTCCAGGTAGTGACCGCCACCGAATGTATAAAAATCTGCCTTCAGCAAAACCTGTTTCACCGCCCACCAGCGTACGGATGCATTCAGTTCCATCGGTACCGTATTCCAGGCACGGGCATTATCCTTCATCAGGGTATAGCCATTCACCGTAACCCCGGCGGTAGCGGTGAACTTTTCATGGTTGATATAACTGATATCGCCATGCACCTGCAGGTCATTCACGCTGCTCTCATTACTGAGCACAAATGATTTATTATCACCCGTGGTATCATTGATATAGAAAGGAAGATCAGTATAACGGATGAAACCCACTTTGGCATTGAAGTTAAAATGTTTGGCCAGCGAGCCCTTGATACCGCCATAGTATTCAATGGCCCTGGTATTACGCCGGCTGGTTATCGGCGCCAGGTATGGGTTCACCGCCGAAAGATTCCGGTAGGTATTCTTGGTAAGACTGCCCACCCAGCCGGCCTGGAACAAAAAGGCATTATCGCCGATACGGGCTTCGGCAAAAACATTTGGCAGCCAGATGAATTTCCCGTTATCCCAGGTAGGAATCAATCCGCCGTTGACACTCAATGCCGGAGTAGAGAATACCAGCGAAGGCGCCACCTGGATAACATTATTACTGAAAGAAACATTGGCCGGGCTCATGTTCTTTGTACTGTACGAAGTGATATCCGCCACCGCTGCTGCCCTGAACTTAAATACTTCGCCAAATTCCTTCTCCACCGGGGCATCGATACGGAAGGAGGTTTCGTTGAGTTTATTCAGGCTCACAAAATTACTGATACTCACATGCGGGTCATAATTGATACCGTATTCCCCTGTAACCGTGTTACGCACTCCGATAGTGCCGCTGATATCCATAAACTGCTGCCGCACATCCGATTTTCCATAATTGTGCAGCAGGTGATCGTAGCCATAAAGATTAAAATCATTCCGCCTGAAACCGGCACCCGCATACACTTCATTCTTTTTCAGGAACAGGCTGCCCCTGGCCTGCACATCCAGGATACCATAATCCTGGTATTTGATCTTTCCTTTCGACGAGATAAAATTGCCGTATATATTCAGCAACCCTTTCTTTCCGTCACCCAATCCCAGTCCCACACTGGCAAACGGTGTGGTAAAATTGCCAAATCCCAGTTTCACAAAATTGCGGCCACCCAGGTAAAGATTGGTGTCCTGTTCCAGTGCAGCGGCCTGTATCCCCACCGGCTGATAACTGTAAAACAGGTGCTGGGCCGGAATACTGTAGGTGAGATTGGGAGCGCTCGTATCCGCACTTACATTGGAAGCCGATAAATTCATCTTCACTGCGTTACGCAACACAGGTGCATAACTGGATGTGATATCCACTGTGTTCTTCCGGATGGTATCCTTCTGGGCTGAAGCGGTAAAAGGAATAACTCCGGCCAGCAGAATGCCGGCTATTAAATTTAGGTATTGCTTCATTTTTATCGGGCTGGTGTTGTATTTCATGTTGAACAATTCTGCTGGATTTAGGGGTTAATTGACTTTGGAAGTGGCTTTTTCTTCTGCAATGGCTTTGTCCAGTTTCTGCTGGGCTTCGTTCTTCAGTTCAGGAATCACTGCATTTTTGGCCACACTCTCATAAGTGGCTTTGGCATTGAAGTAATCTTTTTGCTGCAGGAAAATATCCCCCAGCAGTATATAGCTTTTTGTTACCCACAAGTCGTATGACCCGGTTTCCCGGATCACCGCCAGTGCCGCTTTTTCGGCAGCTGCCAGGTTATTGCTGCTGAACTGGCAATTGGCTATCTCGTAGCGGGCTTCGGCACCCCAGGAAGCTTTGTTAATGGCAGCACAGGATTTGAAGGAACTGATCGCAGCTGCACAATCATTAGCCACCTGCTGCGATTTACCCAGTACCAGGAAGGCAACAGCCTTATCATCCGTACTGATACCTTTCCGGGCCAGCAGGTTTTTGGCCCAGTCATTGGCCCCGTTATAATCTTTCAGCTGATAAAAACAACGTACCAGTCCGCGAAGGGCTTCCAGCTGGTTATCCTGACTGGCCGCCGATGCCAGTAAAGACTGGAAAAAGGTTTTGGCGGCGCTGTAATCTTTCAGTTCAAAATAATTGATACGGGCTGCTTCGATGGCAGAACGCTCAAAAAAGCGGCTGATGCCTTTTGCATTCACATAACTGTACCCTTTCAGTGCATTTGACCAGTCTTTATTCTTGTCGTAACATTCGGCCTGGTAAAAATTGGCTTCCAGCGCATGCGCTCCTTCCGGGAAACGCGAAAGATAATTGGCAAAGCCGGCAATAGCGGCATTGCAATCGCCGGCCTCATATTTCAGCTGCGCCGAAACATAGGTGAGTGAATCGGCTTCACTTATTGCCACCGGCTTACCGTTTTTGCGCATCAGTTCCACATACTCATTCGGTTTTCCGTCTTCCACATAGATGCTCTTCACATTGGCGAGGGCTTCATCCGCTTCGGGCGATTGCGGGTATTGCTCTATCAGCAACTGGTAGTGCTTTAATGCATCGGCATTGTTGTTCATATTGTAATAGCAAAGCCCCAGCCGCAGCAGGGCGGCGGGCTTCATCCCGCCGGCATCAGCATTATTCAGGATATTATTGAGATAAGGGAGCGCTTCATTGAATTTTTCATCTGCCATATAAGTATTGGCAATTTCCATGTTCACATCCGCCACCATGGCGCTCTTCGGGTACTGGCGGATCAGTGTGTTCAAAGTCTTTATTTTATCGGTTGTACTCTTTATGCCCGAAATATTGGCTTTCTGAAACAGGGCATAGTCGCTTTGCGGCAGGGCGCTGTTCAGCACATTATCATACATCGCCCCTGCTTTGGCGTAATCCCGGTTCATAAAAAAACAATCCGCAGAACGCAGGTAAGCATCCTGCTCTATTGCCGGCGATGTGGGCGATACCGTTTTCGTGATCTGTTCAAAATAGCCAAGCGCCCTGCTGTAATTTTCTTTCTGCAGCCAGCTGTAACCCAGGTTGTAGCGGGCGGTTTGTATATTGGCTTCGCCAAGGGCGGGCGGGCCGGCCTGCTGATAAGCGCTCATATAACGGATGGCCGCATCGTAATCCTTGTTTCTGTAAGCAATTTCTCCCTTCCAGAAATTCGCATAAGGAGTAATGGGCGAGGGAGATAGTTGCAGCAACTTCGTCAGCAATTCATCCGCCCGGCCCAATTGCTGATCGTTAATCAGTTCCACCGCCCGGCCATAAAGGATCCGCGGATACACTTTTTGCATAGCCGGTGTGGGCTTTTCAAAAGATTCGTATAACTGCAGGGCATCGGCAAAATTGTTGGTATTGGCCAGCAGGTTTACCAGTATCTCCCGGGCCTCGGTATCGTATTCACTGCCGGGATAATCGGCCAGGTATTTCTTCATCTCATTCAGGGCAATATCCTGGAAGCCGAGCTCGTAAGAGAGTTTGGCATAGTTGAAACGGGAAACCTGCTGTTGTGTGGCATTGGAGCTGTTGTAGGCACAATACTGGAAAGCATTCCGGGCATTAGCCTTCTGACCGGTGCGGAGATAACAATCGCCCAGGAGGTACATGCTGTTCTGCCCCATCGAATCTTTTTCATTGCTCAGTTGTTTAAAGCCTTCGATGGCTTTGCCCAGCTGATTCTCATCGTAATAACAATAGCTGAGCTCGTACATGATTTCCTTGCTCACTTTGCCGCTGCTGTTCACATAATCCTCCAGCAGGGGCCGGGCCTTTTTAAATTCCTTTCTTTCAAAATACAACTGCCCCATCAGCAGTTTCAGCTCGTGCTGGTATTCAATATTGCTGTATTTCCCCAGTACGCTTTCGCCATACCGGAGGGCTTCGTCTTTTTTACCCTGGAAATAATAAATCTGGGCGATATAGTAGGGCACCACATTTTCGTATTCCTTTTGTGTGGCCACGAGTTTAAAACTGTGCAGGGCTTCATTGTATTCTTTATCGCGGTAGCAGATAAAGCCATAGTAATAAGCAGCCGGCATCTGGTAATGATGCCCGTCGAGCTGCGCTATTTCATTAAACAGGGGTTTTGCCTCGGCGTAACGCTGCACATTGAAATAACAATAGGCTTTTTCAAATTTTGCACCGGCAATATCTTCATTGTCCAGGTTCTCTATGCCGGCTTTTTCAAAATAAGTAATCGCATTACTGTGTTCGTTCTTTAAAAAATAGTAATGCGCCAGGTGATAACTCAGCAACTGCCGGCGGGGTTCATTGGTGGTGATGTTGATATAATGACGGGCCTCCTGTTCAGCTACCGGCTGCTGTAACTGCAGCTCGCAGGCGATGTAAAAATAATTAACATCATCGCTAAGGTAACCATGCCCGGAAGCAGTGTTATCCGGATATTCGCTGCGCAACTCTTTCAGCAGGGGATAAGCCAGGGCATATTGCCCCTGCACAAAATAGTCTTTTGCCTCTTTGTATTTCCTTTCAGGATCTGTGATTGCCTGGGTGGGCTGTGCGGTTGCGGGAAGAAAAGCTGCTGTCAGCAGCAGCAGGGTAATTAGCTTTCTCGTAATCATTTTTTTATTTGCTTCATTTTGCCGGCGCAAAGTTATTGATGCAATAACCCTTACAAACACCGTTCCAAAACAATTGTGAATAAGTGGATAACTGCCGTAAACAAAACGAATGTAATTTTACAAGGCTGTTAAAGAATTGATAAAAGAAATTTTACAAGGCAGCAATAAAAAAGACAGTCAACTATTTTAAGAAATCTTTAAGCAATTCCTTCATGAGAAAACTATTATCAACCAAGTATTCTGCCGGTGCTTTCAGTGCGGCCATGTTTGTATTACGGATCGGACTGGGCATACTGATGATGTTTCACGGTTATGACAAACTGGTGCATTTCGCCGAATACAAATCCCATTTCATGAATTTCATGGGCATCGGTGTTACTCCCAGTCTGGTACTCGACATCTTTGCCGAATTTTTCTGTTCGCTCTTCCTGATCCTGGGTTTGTTTACCCGCCTGGCTGTTATCCCGCTGCTCATTGCCACCCTGGTGATGGTATTCAAAGCACATAACGGCGATATGACCGGCGAGGGCGAAAAAGCAACCCTCTACCTGGTGGGCTATATCGTATTATTGTTTGTGGGCCCCGGCCGGGTAAGTGTGGACAGCATGATTGGCAAATAAGCCCGCAAGGGTTCACTCCATAAGCACCACTATGAAAAGACGCGATCTTGTACAACTGGTACTGGTGATCATGGCCATTATCTGTGGCTACCGGTTCATCACCCTGCTCCCCTCCTTTCTGCTTTACCTGCTCAGCTGGTTCGGCGAAGGGGTACGCGGGGGCTTCCTGATGCAAAGCCTGATCGGAATGATACTCCAGCTGGCCCTTTATTCCTTACTCTGCATTTTCCTGGTTACCCGTTCCAGAAATTATGCGGCCGCTATCAGTGATAAAGCCGGTCTCAGTGGTGATATCCAGCTATCCATTGATAAAACGGAGTTGCTGTATGCTGTTTTTATCGGACTGGGGATTTATGGACTTATAGAAGAAGTACCCACGCTGATTAAGAATACCTACAGCCTTTTTATAGCTAATGAAGGGGAATCCGTGGAAAGGCTAAACCCTTTGCCATCCAAAGCAAGCCTGGCTGTTCATGTGTTAACAAGTGGTTTGTTCTTTGTGCTGGTTTACTATGCCCGGGTATTTGCAGAATATGCCGGCAACAAAATTCACCATATAGAACCACACGATGAACTCCTTTCCAATTTATAAAGCATGTTTGTAACCGAAACAAAAATCCGTGTGCATTATGCGCTTACCGACCAGATGGGGGTGGTTTACTATGGCCATTATGCCCAGTTTTATGAGATAGGCCGTACCGAAGCCATCCGGCAGATCGGATATACCTACAAGGAAATTGAAGCCATGGGCATTATCATGCCGGTGGTGGATATTCACAGCCGCTTTTTACGCCCCGCCAAATACGACGATCTGCTTACGGTGCGGACAACCCTCCGGGAAATGCCGGCCCACCATAAGATTGTTTTCCATGCCGAAATATTTAATGAGCAGGAAGAATTACTGAATACAGGTGTGGTAACCCTCTTCTTCATTGATGCCGGCAGTATGAAGCGGTGCGAAATGCCCGCAGCGCTGAAGGAAAAACTGCAGCAGTATTTCAGATAAAAGAGGCAAAGCAGGTGGTACATACCCCTTCACAAGATGTATATCCGGTAACCGTTCAGGGAACAGCGTTGCGCTCGTGTATATGAAAATATCAACCGGCCGGGTCAGCAAAAATTCAAACTAACCCTTCACCGGGATCAGGCCCTGTTATAATCAGCCTTCCAGTTTTGAATGGCTGCTTTAATGTCTTTCGCTGCCATATTTTCATCTGCCGCTTTTTTGGCGAGCGCCACAAATTCTTCATCAGCCGCAAAACGCAGGGCAATAATCTGGCTCATACGGAGACGGGCATCCAGGAGTTTACCCGTCATGGCAAAATGCCGCAGGTTTTCTTCGGCACGGATAGCCCTGTCCTGCGCTTTCAGCGCAAACACCCGGCTGTATAACCAGATAATGGGAAGCACACAGCAGATGAGGCAGATCAGCGAAGCGCTGTACAAGCCTTCCTTTTTATTCAGGGCCTCGTAAAGGTTAATGCAGGATCCCACCAGCAGGGCCAGCAGGGCCGTTGAGGCCACAAAATGATAAAGCGGTACATACCGGGAGTGATTGTTGAAACTTTGCGCAGCCATAATTATAATTGTTTTGGTATTAACAGATGAGGGTTTAAGTTACTTTAAAATATCCAGCAGCTTCCATATTTTTTCCCGGGCCGTCCCCGGGCTTCCGTCGAAATTATTGACAATAAAGCAAAAACAATAGGTAACCCCGCTCCTGCCCTGTATATAACCGGCATAACTTCGTACGCCATTGATATAGCCGTCTTTCATTTTGACGCCATTGATTTCGGGCAGCGCTGCATAAAACGATGCAAACCAGCGCTGCTGGCGGGCATACCGCAGTATCGCAGCCAGGGCCGCCGCCGTAACCCGGTTACCAGGTGAAAGGCCGCTGCCATCGAGTATCTTCAGGGAGGAAGCTTCGATGCCCCTTTCTTTCCAGTATTGGCGGATAAAAGCGGTGCCCGTATCAGTGGAACCAATATTCCGTTTCTCGTAGGCAATGGTTTTCACAAATGCTTCCCCAAACAGGTTCACACTTTTCCGGAGAAACCAATAATTAATACTGTCCAGCACCGGCGAGCTGATATTCAGCAATGGTTCCGTCACCGGAGCCACAATATCGGGCTGCATAATAATCCGGAACTGCCCTTTCCAGCGGATGCCCGTCTCGTTCAAAACTTCAGCCAGCATCCGCGTAAATGTTTTGGCCGGCGCGGGCAGGGCCCCTCCCACGGTAAAAGAAGTTTTACCGGCGGGTACGGTTCCCCTGAAATAGGCCACCCGGCCTTCCTCAGGAAGATAGAGTATGGAATTATCCCCACTGCCGGCCGGGCCGGTCAGCAATTCATTGATAATGGTGTCCACTTCCGGAAGGGGCGTTGTCCGGAGTATTGCAACCCGATCGCCGGCCGCCTTACCGGGTTGCAGTACCAGGTCGTACTGGTTCTCATGCCAGTTCAGCAACCGGGCGCCGGCGCCATAATAGTTCCCGATATCTTCCCAAATCCAGCCGCGGGGAGTAGCCTGTGTTTCCCAGGCCGTATTCATTATTTCAATATCCCCTTCTATCGCTTTGATATTTTTTGCCTGCAGGGCCTCCTGTAATTTTTTCCGGATTGCCTCCATTGTGGTGCCGTTCCATCTCCAGCTGCCCAGGGAAGGATCTCCCGAAGGAATGATATAGAGGGCGCCTTTGAGCAAACCATCGCTGATGCTGCCCGCATAACCGATGCGGGTTTGATACACATAATCTTTCCCCAGCAGATCGAAAGCGCTTGCACTGGTAATTATTTTCTGGCAGCTGGCAGGCGCCAGCCCGGTTTGTCCGTTGTGATCGTAAACGATTTTTCCATTGGCCGCATCTAATACATACAGGGCGGTGACGGCATGCCGGAACTGTTCATCCGCTTCCAGTTTATGAATGGCATCATCGAGCGCTATAGCTACGGGCTGTGCAAAAGAAAGCTGCATGCAAAGCCAACCAATTATCGTTACAAGTGTTTTCATTGCTTGAACTATCTTGCATTAAAATTAAACTTTTAAGAAATACCATGGCGGCTGCATGCATAATAACCATTGGCGATGAATTACTGATCGGACAGGTGGTAGACACCAACAGCGCCTGGATGGCGCAGGAACTGAACAAAGCCGGTATCCGGGTACTGCACCGGGTAGCCGTGGGGGATGTTTGGGATGATATCTGGCAGGCATTGGATGAGGAACAGCAAAAAGCGGATATCATCCTGATTACCGGTGGCCTGGGTCCCACGGCCGATGATATCACCAAGCCCCTGCTTTGCCGGTATTTTGATGGCCGGATGATTGAAGATGCCGCTGCAAAGCAAAATGTAATCGATATTTTTTCACGGCTCAACCGCCCTCTCATCGACCGCAACCTGCAGCAGGCCCTGGTACCCGATACTTGTAAAGTAATCCAGAACAAACGCGGTACTGCGCCCGGAATGTGGTTCGAAAAAAACGGGAAGGTATTTATCAGCATGCCCGGTGTTCCGCACGAAATGAAAGGCATGATGGAAGAAGTGATCCCGCAGTTACAGCAGCAATTCACCCTTCCTGCCATCATCCACCGCACCCTGCTTACTGCCGGCGTGGGCGAAAGTTTCCTGGCCGAACTGGTAAAGGATTTTGAAGCTGGCCTGCCCGCATTTATCCGGATGGCCTACCTGCCCAATTACGGCATGGTGCGCCTGCGCCTTACCGCTACCGGCCCCCGGCGGGAAGAGCTGGAAAAAGAAACCGATGCTCATTTTGCAGCACTGCAGGCCATCGTAAAAGACTACCTGGTAACCAACGAAGACGAGCCCCTCGAAAAAGTGGTGGGTAAATTATTATTACAGAAAGGGAAAAATATGTGCACCGCCGAGAGCTGCACCGGCGGGTATATTGCCCACCTCATCACCAGTATCCCCGGCTCATCGGCCTTTTACGAGGGCAGCGTGGTGAGCTATTCCTATCATGTTAAGGAAGCCCTGTTACAGGTAGATAAAAAAACGCTCGAAACGGAAGGTGCGGTTAGTGAAGAAGTGGTGCGGCAGATGGCGGCAGGCGCCCTGCATAGTATCGGCGCCGATTATGTAATCGCGGTATCGGGCATTATGGGCCCCGAAGGTGGCAGCCCTGATAAACCCGTGGGCACCGTTTGGGTGGCCGTGGGTAATGCCAGTAAGATCCGGACGCAGTTGCTCAGCTTCCGGTTCGACCGCCAGCGCAATATCCAGCTTACGGCCTCCGGCGCCCTTAACCTGCTGCGCAAATTCATACTGGAAGAGGGATAGCCGCCTTATCAACCGATTAGCCGGAAATAACTACCTTTGAGCCAACGATTTGCTGCCACTTGTACTGATGCCCCCTGCCACCGCTAATGACCGGCCTGGCAGCGGGAGGATACATCACAAATGCCGGCAAGAAATTCAACCATTAAAATTTTCGCAACACATGAGTTTAGTTGATTTAGTTATGCCGAAACTGGGTGAAAGTATTATGGAAGCTACCATCCTGAAATGGCATAAAAAACCCGGCGATCCCATTCAGCAAGATGAAACCGTACTGGATATTGCCACCGACAAAGTGGACAGTGAAGTACCGTCTACCGCCGCCGGTGTGATTGATTCGATATTATTCAATGAAAACGATGTGGTGCCCATCGGCACAGTTATCGCCCGGATACGCACCGGGGCAACTGCTGCCCCTGCGACCGGCAACCCGGTCAGCACCCCGGTATATGAGGAAGCCAAAGTGGTGGAAGAAATTCCCTACACACCCGCTCCCCGCCAGGAGCCCGTAACGGCACAGGCGAATTCCGGCAATAAAGTTCGTTTCTACTCTCCCCTCGTGCTGAATATTGCCCAGCAGGAAGGCATCAGCATGGCCGAACTGGAAAATATTCCGGGTACCGGCCAGGATGGACGCGTGAGCAAGAAAGATATCCTCGCATATGTGGCCAACCGGGCCCCCGGCACACAAACCGCCTTGGTAACGCAACCGCAGCAGTTTGCCGGCACACCCGCTGTCAGCGCAGCAGAAAGCAACGCCGGCCAGGTAGCGGTTAGCAGCAACCAGGCGCCCGTAACCTATAGCGGTCATGTGGAAATTATTGAGATGGACCGCATGCGTAAACTGATTGCGAAGCACATGACGGACAGCAAGCATACTTCCGCGCATGTTACCAGTTTTGCCGAATGTGATGTAACCAATCTTGTAATATGGAGGGAAAAAGTGAAGAAGGAATTTGAAAAAAGAGAGGGTGAAAAGATCACCTTTACACCGCTGTTTATTGAAGCCATCGTAAAATGTATCAAACGCTATCCCTGGCTGAGCAGCTCTGTGGAAGGCGATAAAATTATTATAAAAAAGGATCTCAATATCGGCATGGCTACGGCCCTGCCCACCGGCAACCTGATTGTGCCGGTGATCAAAAATGCCGATCAGCTGAACCTGGTGGGCCTCACCAAACAGGTGAACGGCCTGGCCAATGCAGCCCGTAACGGCAAACTGAAACCGGATGATACTGTGGGCGGCACTTTCACCCTCACCAACGTAGGTACCTTCGGCAGCATTATGGGCACGCCCATTATCAACCAGCCGCAGGTGGCCATCATGGCCGTGGGAGCCATTAAGAAAAGGCCGATGGTGATTGAAACCCCGCAGGGCGACAGCATCGCCATCCGTCATATGATGTATATCTCCCTGAGCTATGATCATCGTATTATCGACGGCGCACTTGGTTCCACGTTCCTCAATGCCGTTGCCAAGGAACTCGAGAATTTCGACGTTAACAGGAGCATATAAACGAAGTTGCTATATAATGGATAAGGCCCTCCCTGCGGGGGCCTTTTTTTGTCCCGAAGCCGCTCATTTGTATTTTTCTGAATTCCGTCTTACTTTCGGGACTATGCTGACAGCCTTTTTGGTAGACGATGATATTTCCTGCATCCAGACACTGGAAACATTACTGGAAGCCTATTGCCCCGGGGTAAGCATTGCGGGCAAAGCCACTTCCATAGCCGAGGCGGTTGCCGGCATACAACGAACAAAGCCACAGGTGGTTTTCCTGGATGTTGAAGTGGGACAGGAACTGGGCTTCGATCTCTTTCAGCAATTTCCGCAGCCCGATTTCAAAGTTATCTTCACAACAGGGCACCGCGAATATGCCCTGCAGGCCATCAAATCATCCTGTCTTGATTTCCTGGTAAAGCCCGTTGATTTTACTGAATTAAAGGAAGCCGTGCAAAAAGCGGAACAATATTTTAAACAAACTGAACAGCAGCAGCAGATTGAAGTATTACTCAGCCAGTTTGCCAGCAAAAACACCAACCCCCGGATTGCTATCAACACACCCGAAGGCTATGAATTTGTGAACAAGGAAGATATTCTGTACTGCGAAGCCAGTCTCAACTACACCCATGTATACCTTCCCGGCGGGAAGAAATTACTGGCCGCCCGCTCCCTGGGCGATTTTGAAGAAGTACTGCCCAAAGAGCAGTTCTTCCGTTGTCATAAATCCTTTCTGATCAACCTGCAGCATATTCAGAAAGTGAGTAAAACTGATGGCTTACAGGCAAAGATGAGCAATGAAAAATGGGTGGATATCTCCGTGCGCAAAAAAGAAGAATTCCTGAAACGCTTCGAACGTTTTTGAAACAGATCCCTGTAAATTAAAATTCCTCGAGATAGGGCAACTGCAACTTCACCACTACGCCATGGGTTTCCGGCGCTCTATCCAGCATCACAAAGCCGGGTGCCGTAACATGATGCCGGAGCATCAGGTTATTGATCCGCTGCTGGGTGATGAGTAATCCCTTCGAAATATGGGTTACCGGCGAGTGTATGTCATCAGCTGTCTTTTTTAAGCCCGGGCCATTATCTTCAACGATAATCTGCAGCAGGGGTTCTCCCTTTTCATCCGCTTTCTGAAAACGGATGCTGATATGACCTTCTTCCGAATATGGAACTGCATGCTTCAGCGCATTTTCCACAATCGGCTGCACCAGCATGGGTGGTACCAGCACATTCTCACTGTCGATCCCGGGAGCCACTGCAATTTCGTAGGTGAAACTGCTGCTCAGGCGTTTCCGTTCAAATTCAAGATACTGTTCCAGGTAGGCTTTTTCTTTATCCAGCGAAATGTATTCCTTATCCGAATTATCAAGGGTTTGCCGCATCAGTTTCGAAAACTCCTGGAGGTAACTCATCAGGTTGGTGGTATCATTTCTTACCGCCAGCTGCTGCACCGAGTTAATGGCATTAAAGATGAAATGCGGGTTCATCTGTGTTTTATAGCGGGATATGGCAGAAGCCTGCTCCTGCAATTGCTTGCTGCTTTCTTCAATAGCCTTTTTCTGTTCCCGCAGTTTTTCATTGTCTTTATGCGTGCGGCGCAGGTAAAAATAAAGCAGCCCGGCCAGGGCCACCAGTAAGGCAATCACGCCGGCAAACAACCAGCGGATCTGCCGCTGCTGCCCCAGCTGGGTTTGTTGTAACTCATTCTCGCGTGTAAGCAATTCAATGGTCTGCTCCCGGTTACGGATATCAAACAGGGCCTGCATGATGGCAATTTTATTTTCATTGCTTTCGCGGGTAATATTCTTATACAGGTCGTTAAATTCTGCATACGATCCGGCGGCGGCTTTGTAATTGCCGGTCTGGCTTTCCGCATCGGCCTTCAGCGGAAGCATATCCACCAGCAACTGACGGTACTGGCTTTTTTGAGCAATCCCATACACAGAATCGAAATAGCGTAATGCCTTATCATATTGTTTCAGTTGCCGGTAGCAATCACCGATATCATTGTAGAGGTATCCCAGCGTGGTGCCCCAGGTGTTCTTTCTTTCATAGTATACATTGGTGAGCAGGTAGCCGAGTGCTTTTTCGTACTGCTGCCCGTGTTTATAATACTTGGCCCAGAACGAATTCCGGATCAGTAAAAAATTGATATTGCTGTTATGGGTGGCCAGACTGTCTAACATTTCGCCTGTGCGCTTTACCAGGTCCAGTTTATTGTAGTCAAGGAAACAGTTTACAGTTTTTCCCAGCACCCTGGCCAGCCGTAAGCCCTGGTTATACAGGAGGGCCTTGGTATAGGCATCTACGGAATACTCAACATAGAGACTATCGTTTCCCGAGTACTTGAGCAGATCGGCCAGCTCCAGGTCGATCCGGGCTTTCCAGGTATTTACTTCTTTTGTTTCGGCCAGGTCTTTCGCACGCGTTATGGTTTCCAGCGCCCGGGCAAATTTCCCTGCCCGCCGGTTTTCCTGGCATTCGCGGATGAGAATATCCGTAGTTACTTCGGGGCGGTTCAACTGGCGGGCAACTTCTTCTGCCTGCCTGAACAGGATATCGGCAGAATCCCGTTTACCCCTGTCGCCCGTGATCTCAGCCAGGAAGGCATAGGCATAAACAAGGTAACGCGTAGGGGGATGCTCCTGCAGCAAACGGATGGCTTTAAAACGGTAGGGCAATGCCTGATCCCGGTTGCTGAAATACGTTTCGCCATTGGCGATGATAATATTAGCCACCCCTTCTGCCACCTCATCCTTTTCGGCCAATGCCCTGGCTTCCAGTTGCCTGCCAAGACTGATACAATAGGCGGGATCTTCATCATCATAACTGAAATGAACATTATAAAGGCTGTCGGTGGTGGCGGCGGCTGGAGCAGCAGCCGCCCATTGCAGCAATTTTTCCTTATCCTGTCCGCGGGCCGAAAACCCGGTGCCAAGCACGATAACCAGCAGGCAACGCCACAAAAAACACGGCTCAGGGCTCAGGCCGTAAACGGCAATACGGGTATCATTGACGGTAATGCGCATAATCATTACGTTGCTACAATTGTGCCGGATAAAATTACAGTGGTTTATACTTTACTGGTATCAAATTTAAAAATCATGAAACGTTTCTTCCTTTTTCTTTTTTATTGCGGGGCCCTGCTGCCCTCTTTTGCACAAACGGGTGAGCCGCTCAGTTTCAAAGTGGGGCAAACCGTGGATGTTTGGGATCCGCTTACGAGAGGCTGGTATCCTTCTTCAGTGCTCAAAGCCGAAGAAGGCAACTATTTCATTCACTACACCAATTACGATGCAAAGTGGGATACCTGGGTAACCCCGGAGCGGGTACGCCCGGCCGGCAGCGGTAATAAGAATGATCCGGGGCCCGCCAACTCCGGTACCGGCAACAATAACAAGGGAGCTGCCGTTTCCACCAATGCCGGGCCGGGCACATTGCCCATCATTTACTGGAAAGAAAAAAGTCTTGTTTTCCGCATTGGCGATCCTGTTTTGTATGAATACAAGGGCAAAAAAATTGTTTACACAATTGCCAATATCGATTATAACGGCAAATACAAAGGCATGAAATCCCATGGCTATTCCGGCGAAGATATTGACCTGAATAAAGTGGAACTGGTAGCTGCTTACCCTTACAATCATTACCCGGCGGCGCCTGTCAACGGCAGTGGTGATAAATTCAGGGAAGGCGATAAGGTGGAAGTACTCTGCCGTTTTGATCAGTTTGCCGACTATAAATGGGAAAAAGGCATCGTGGTATCCGTTGATGGTGATAATTATTATGTGTACCGCCCGGGCACCGACAGGAATACGGAAATGGAATATTTCTGGCACTATATCAATGATGTGCGTGCCATTGGTTCCGCTAAAACCACCAATACCCCACCCCGGTATGGCCGTGAAAATACCAACCCGGATAAAGCAAACTATTTCCAGGCATTGAAAAGTGCCTCCTGCCCCGGCAGCAGTAAATGGGATTTTATGTGGTACTACCGGCACGATTTTAACCCCTTGTACGGACATGCTCCCGTGGAAGTATTCAATAATGATAATTTTAAAAAAATGACCGATGCCTATGATTGCATGTACGAGATCCGCAAAAGTTACCCGGATATCGGAATCAGCGGGCCCGAAATCAATGACCGCTATGACGTTCAATGGGAATTTCTGCAAAACCGCAAACAGTATATTACGGAGGGACTGAAAAGAATCGGGCAGGGTACCTTTAATGCCTTCCTGCTGGATGTGAAAAATGCCAGGTACGAACAGGAAATGGCGGCCTTTAAAGGAGAGGAAACCCTGAAAAAAACACTGGCGGCAGTTATGAAAAAGTACGATGATTATGCAGCAATCGCAGGAAGTAAAATTGATTATGACTGGAGCCTGCTGGATAAAGCCTACCAGGAGGGGCTGCAGAAGTTCAATTCAGATGTTACCGTTCCTTACCAGGGATTGAAATATGGAGACAACACCTATTCCGGCAAAGATGCCAGGGCCGAGGCGATAGCAGTAAAATATGTGCTCAGCCGCTTTCCCGGCTCCAAAATAATGGCATCCGGCACTTCGGGCGATTTTTACATCAATAAAAATGATATCGGCCTTCCCAATAACCGGGCAAAGGGCATCGTGGTATTGCACCAGAATCCCAATTACCGCACCTGTATCCTCACGTATTGCTTTTACCAGGAAGACTATGCAGGCGGGGGAAAATTTGGCGAAGGCTATATCAACAGCCAGCTGGATGGAGATCAGTACCTGAAAACATGCAAAAAAAAATTGTACCTGTTAATAACAAAGCCCGCTGTTGCGGGCTTTGTTATATCTCAGAGAATTAGTCTTCTTCCAGGAATCCCCATTGCTGCCGTAACTCCCCAAGCTGATCCGGGGCTAAGCGGGGTTGGTTATAATGCCCGGCCAGTTGCTTTTGCCGGAACGCCTCATAAACAGAAACGGCGCAGGCCACTGAAATGTTAAGCGATTTAATGATGCCCACCTGGGGAATAATAAAATTGCCATCTGCCAGACTGATGATCTCTTCGCTTACACCGCTGTGCTCATTGCCAAAAACCAGGGCCACGGGCCCGGCCAGGTTCAGCTCGTAAAGTCCAACGGCATCGCTGCTGAGATGCGTGGTATAAATTTTTTCAAACCGCCGGCGCAGGTCGGTAAAGCAAATTACGGGGTCGGTATACTGATGAACCGTCAGCCACTTGGCAGCACTGGAGGAGCTTTTGGCGCCCCATTTTTTATGGCGGGGAATCCGGGTATTCAGGATATAAATGTCCTGGATGCCCACTGCATCACAGGTACGCATTACCGCGGAGATATTGTGCGGGTCGGTAACATTTTCCAAAACCACGGTCAGATCGGGTTGCCGTTTATTCAGCACGGCGGTGAGTCGGTTATGCCTTTCTGGAGTCATGGGCTAAAGATAAAACAAAATGCTGCGATAGCTTATTCGCTTACAGGGAGGGTGAAGCTGAATACACTTCCATTGCCAACCTCGCTCGAAAAAACGAGTGTACCGCCATTTTTATGGATAAGGTCTTTACAGATCAGCAAGCCCAGGCCGGTGCCGGTTTCCTTGTTGGTTCCGGGTGTGGTATAGTAAAAATCACTGAACAGCAGTTCCTGTTTATCGGCAGGTATCCCTACCCCGTTATCCACCACCACCACATTGATAAAATCTCCATCCCGGAAAGCCTTTACCTTGATAAAGCCCCCGGAGCCGGTGAATTTAAGCGCATTGGTAATCAGGTTACGTAAAACAATCTGTATGGCATTATTATCGGCATAGGCGAAACATTCTTCGGGCACTTCATTGATCAGGCTGATACCCTTTTTGGCTGCATTACTCTCAAAGAAGCGCAGTGTTTGCCGGGCCAGCCGGGTAACCGATATTTCATGCACATTCAGGTCGGATTGCTGTATCTGGCTTTTCGCCCACACCAGCAGGTTATCAAGCAGATCACCGGTTTGCTCCATACTGGCCCTGATCTCGGGCAGGTAATTATTGAACTGTTCGGCATTCATCCCTGCCTTTTCAATCCCCCGCAAAAACATGATGATTGAGCCGATGGGCGATTTCAGATCATGGGAGATCACAGAAAACACCTTGTCTTTAATACTGTTGAGATGGGCCAGTTCCTCTTTACGGCGCCGGAGGGAGTTTTCAAACTTCCATACCGAAAATTTGATAAAATAACCGGCAATAAAAATAAACAACAGGCCCGAAGCATAATCTATCACCTGCAGGAGATCATCAACCGGATATCCGGGCTTCCATTGCAGCCACTGCCCCTGCAGGGTAAAATGTAAAAGCAGGAAACAAAGGGCTATCCAGCAAAAAACGGGAATGATATGATAGCGGTGATGCAGGTAAAAAAAAGTGAAAATAAAATAAAGGAAGAGGTATACTTCCATTCCGCTGTCATTGGTAACCAGTCCCATCCAGGTCAGTGTGGGAGGAAAAATGATAAAAGAGAAAATGATCGCCGTTTTATAGCGTTCCAGGTAAACCAGTAACCACATCAGCAGGCAGATCAGCAACGGGAGGGAATTGGCGCCCAGCACCAGCAGGGAATAAGGGTTAGGAGACAGGAATCCCAGATAGATCAGCCGGAATACGCCAATGGAAAAACCAGCCAGGTTGCAGTAGTTAAAAATGCGTGCTCTGGTTTTTTCGTAAGGTATAAGACTGTCTTTGACACCGATTGTAAACAAGCGGCTTACCAGGTTTTTAAGCTTTTCGAACATCCGGGTAAAAAGGTTTGTCAAATGGATTGCATACAGTTAGCCAAAAGTAAACCCCGTCTAATGTTTGTTTTATATATCTGTCAGAATTCGGTGCAAAGTAGTAGAAAATTATTAAACCAGTGAGAAAAGTTCTGCAAATGGTACCGCTCAGGTTTCTTTTGCATGATTTATCGGCTATCCGCTCCGCATACTGCTGCCGGTTATTCGCTGTCAGAAGTGAGTTGCCCGGCACTGCAAAACGCCTTCCCGTTTTCCGGACAAAAAAATAGCCTTCGAAATTCGAAGGCCATGCTGTTGGTCGGGATGACTGGATTCGAACCAGCGACCCCTACGTCCCGAACGTAGTGCGCTACCGGGCTGCGCTACATCCCGTAAAAAATCAGCGCTGCAAATGTAACCCGATTATTCCTTCGGAAAAAATAAAAATTAGGCAGTTCCGGCACATTCTTTCTGCCCCGCTCGTATATAAATCAGCTGCTGTACCGGCAGGAATGATTATTTTAGCCGCAAATTATTTTTCATGAAAAAAATGCTATGGATAGCCGCCATCTGCCTGCCGGCTTTCACGCTTGCCCAGCAAAAAGACTTCCTGGCCGCAAACATTGACAAAACCGTAAAAGCCGGACAGGATTTCTTCCAGTATGCTAACGGGGGTTGGATCAAACGCACCCCCATCCCCGCCAGCGAAAGCGGCTGGGGTATTGGCAATATGGTGCAGGAAGAAATTTACAACCGTATTCTCACCATCAATAAGAAAGCGGCCACTACCCCCGCTCCCGCCGGATCCACTTCCCAAAAGATCGGCGATTTCTGGAAAGCTGCCATGGATACAGCCGCCATCAACAAAGCCGGGCTCACGGCAGTAAGCGACGAGCTCAAACTGATCGATAACATACAGAGTGCCGGGGATATCACCGCCGTTACCGCCCGCCTGCATATACTTTCCATCAACTGCCTTTTCAGTGATGGCGCCACACAGGATGACAAGAACAGTGAAGCAATGATCTACCGGCTCGACCAGGGCGGCCTGGGCCTTCCCAACCGTGAATATTATTTCAAAACAGACGAGCGTACGGCAAAAGTGAGAGAAGCTTACCGCCAGTATATCAGCACCACGCTCATGCAACTGGGTATGGACCGCAGTACGGCTGATAAAAATATGAATGAAATATATGAGCTTGAAAAACGACTGGCCACTGCCAGCCGCAAGCTGGAAGACCTGCGGGATCCCTATGCTAATTACAACAAGATGACATTTGACCAGCTGGCCAGGGAATGTTCCTCTTTTGGCTGGACCGATTATGCCAGGGCCATCGGGATAAAATCGCTGAGCGATTCTGTTGTGGTGGGCCAGCCCGAATTTTATAAGGCCCTGGGCGATGAAATTAAAAACACCGCTCTGGATACCTGGAAAAACTATCTGCGCTTCCACCTGATCATGTCGAGCGCCGGCTACCTGGATAACACCACTTACATGAATGCCTTTAATTACCGCAAGGTTTTATCGGGCGCCAGGGAACCCCGCCCCCGCTGGAAACGGGTACTCGATGCCGAAGAAAATGCAATGGGCGAATTACTGGGCCAGCTTTTTGCCAAAGAATATTTTAATGAGAAGGCCAAGAAAAGGTATTCCGACCTGGTGGAAGCCATCCGTACGGCCTATGTTGAACGGATTAAAAAACTTACCTGGATGAGCGAAGCCACCAAGGCCAAAGCCCTGGAGAAATTATCCAAAGTGAGTAAAAAAGTGGGCTACCCGGATAAATGGAAAGATTTCAGCAGCCTCACCATTACCGGGCAGTCCTATTATAAAAATGCCGTTGCCGCCGATATTTTCTGGCACAATTATAATATCAATAAACTGGGTAAGCCGGTCGACCGCACCGAATGGGATATGACACCCCAAACCTATAATGCCTATTACAACCCCAGCAATAACGAGATCGTATTGCCGGCAGGTATTTTTGCTGTTCCGGGTATGAAGGATGAAAAGCTGGACGACGGCTTTGTTTACGGCTACGCCGCAGCCAGCACCATCGGCCATGAAATCACCCATGGTTTTGATGACCAGGGCCGCCAGTATGATGCTGCCGGAAACCTTACCGACTGGTGGACACCCGAAGATGCCAAAGAATTCACCAGCCGGGCGCAGGCCATTATCAAACAATTCAACGAATTTAATCCCGTAGATACGCTGCATGTGAACGGCGAGGCCACACAGGGTGAGAATATTGCCGATCTTGGCGGTTTGTTGCTTGGCCTTGATGCATTCAAAAAAACAGCCGAATACAAACAGGGAAAACTGATTGGCGGCTTAACACCCCTGCAACGCTACTTCCTCGGTTATGCCTATGGCTGGATGTACCAGGAAAAGAAAGAACGGCTGGCTAACCAGGTGATGACCGATGTGCATGCCCCTGCCAAAGAGAGAGTGAATGGCCCTGTTGTGAATATCCCCGAATTTTACGAAGCGTTCGGTGTCAAACCGGGCGACAGAATGTACAGGCCGCAAAATCTGCGGGTAAGTATCTGGTAAAGAAAAAATGCGAATCCCCGGGGTTCGCATTTTTTTTCTATTTTTAGTAAGCATAAATACCTGCCATGCGCACTGCACTTAAAAAAGATGAAAAGATACTGCTTATCATCCGGCAACACTGGATCAAACTGGCCCTGCCGGTACTGGCCTGGCTGCTGCTGGCCATATTGCTGCTGGTAATCGGCTGGCCGGGCTCCGGCGCTAAATTCATCATCATCCTGTTAACGGCCCTTTATCCGATGTATGAGTACATCAACTGGAAATACAATCTCTGGTCGGTTACCAATCTGCGGGTGGTGGATGAAAGCGGATTCTTCAGCCGTTATTCCAAGGAAAGCCCGTTGGATAAAATTAATAATGTGGAATATGATCAGTCGATCCTGGGCCGCATTTTCGGCTATGGCAATGTGGATATACAAACCGCCGCCGAACTTGGTGAAACAACCTATAATCTTATTCATCATCCTAAATTGCTCAAGGATACCATCACCCACGCACAGGAAGAATACAAAAAATTACAGATAACCAACCAGGCCACCCAACTGGCCCAGGCGATTGCCAAAACTGCGCCGCTGAATACTGCTTCCCGGCAAATGATAGCGGATGAGCTGAGTAAGCTGTTTGATCTGCTGCAGAAAGGGGCCATTACCCAGGAAGAATACCTGGCACAGAAAAATAAATTAATGGGAAATTAACCGGCTTGATTATCACCGGCGGGCGGCGCATCGCTGTCAGGCTCCTTTTTCTTTTCCAGCATTTTCATCAGTTCCTCTTCCCGTTTCCACAGACGTTCGCGGCGCCGGTCATTCCTCCCGGCCTGCTTGTTGCGCATGTACACAAAGATAAATATGGCGATAAAGGCCGGAATGATAATATAAAGTTTGTCCATTGTTTATGCAGTTACGCGGGCATGGAAAGATATTGATAAACGGCTTCCCAGGCGGGATTTTCCAGAACAATTGTTGCCTCCCGCAGGGTTTTTTCAGTAGTGGTTATCTCTGCAGCGCCAAGGGTGGCATCCTCCTTCAGCCAGATACCCTTGCATCCCAGGTTATGGGCCAGCTGCATATCAGTAATACGGTCGCCAATTACAAATGATCCGGCAATATCGTATGCCGGGTTATCCAGGTAAGATAACAGCATACCGGTGCCGGGCTTGCGGGTGGGTTTGTGTTCTTCGGGGTAAGTATCATCAATATGTACCGCCGAAAAAACAATGCCTTCATTACCAAAACTCTTCATCACAAGATCGTGCACCGGCTGAAATTTTTCAAACGGAAATTCGGGCCGGCCCAGACCATCCTGGTTGGTAACCATCACCAGTTCAAAATCAAGCTCCCGTGCAATCGCACCAAGGTAGCGGAATACATGGGGATAAAACTCCAGTTTCGAAAAAGCATCTACCCGGTATTCCGGCGGCGCTTCTTTTATTATGGTGCCATCACGGTCTATAAAAAGTATTTTTTTCATTTGCTGGAAAGATATAAAAACTATTGGTCAGGATGTTCCGCTTTCGCATAACCCGTTCAAGTAAATTTGCCCCAAAAAAAGAGACGCATAAATCTTCCCTCTTAAATTCTAATTCTCAACAATCACCACGCTTTCATCTTCACTCCCAATCCATCGCCTTCGCTGTAAATTATCTTTCCAAAATCGAAATGAATGCTTTCCGCAATATCCTCAGCGAGCAGCAAGGGACCATCCATATCCACATAATCCAGCAGGGGCGCCAGTTGTGCAATGGCCGCGGTTCCCAGCGAGCTTTCATTCATACAACCTACCATCACTTTCATACCAAGCGTTCTTGCCTGCTGAATCATACGGCGGGCGGGTGTGATGCCGCTGCACTTGGTAAGTTTGATATTGATCCCATGAAAATGTCCATGGCATTTTTCCACATCCGCTTCCTGCACACAGCTTTCATCGGCAATCAGCGGCAGCGGCGATTCTTTATACAAGCGGGCCATGCCCTCCCAGTTGTCTTTCGCCAGGGGTTGCTCCACCAGTTCCACCCCCAGAGCCTGTAACTGCGGTATTTTATCCAGGGCCTGCTCAAGTGTCCAGCCGGCATTGGCATCCACCCGTATTCCGGCACTGGTATGCTGCCGCAGCGCCCTCACCATCTCTATATCACCCTCCACTCCTACTTTCACTTTATAGATGGGCCATGGTTTTTCCTGCATCTTCTGCAGCATCTTTTCTGTTGTATCAATGCCGATCGTATAATCGGTTAGCGGGGTTTTTGTGGTATCCAGTTGCCAGAGCTGGTGCAGTTGCCGGCGTTTTAATTTGCCGTAAATATCCCAGCCGGCCATATCCAATGCACAAACCAGGAAGGGATTCTGCGGAAAAAGATGATGCAGATAATGCCAGTAGCGCTCCGGATCATTGAAGGCAAATTTTTCTACCAGGGGGCGCTTCTGCTCCAGGTCGGCCGCCATTTTCTCAACAGGAATATTATAGTAGGTGATGGCCGGGGCTTCCCCGTATCCTTTTATACCCATAAAATCGAGCTCCACCACAAAAACGGGCTGATGTGTTTTGGTGCCTTTCGAAATGGTAAAGGGATGATGAAAAGGAAGATGAAATATTTTATAGCTGAGTTTCATGCACTGGTTGGGCCTGTCAGCGGCCGCTGGCTTCCACGTATCCCCGGATACTGCCGGTAAATGCCGTTTCGTTCAGCAGGTCTTCCAGGTTGATGTGCAGCCGGTAATTCCAGTAATGATCCGGATCGGAAGGAAGGTTGATCCGCTCATCATTCGGGTTTTCGCGCCGCAGGGTATCACTCATACCCAACAGGTCCTGCAACTGGAATACACTCCACATCGCCGGTGAGTATAGATGCTGCAGCACAATTTCGGTATTCACCCAGGGTTCGCAATAAACTGGTGCTTCGCCGCCATGGCCCAGCAATTGGTTATAGAACCGCCGGGTTTTATCGTGATCCTCCTCCCACCAGCCGCGGATGGTGCTCATATCATGGGATGAAGGGGTAACCACACTCAGGTAAGGCGCATCCTTGGGATGGAAAAATTCGGTGCCGCTTTTCTTGGGCATACGCTGTATCTCCAGGCTCAGAATACCCAGTTGTTCCATCACTTCGGGAACACAATGGGGTACCATGCCCAGGTCTTCGCCGCAAACCAGCATATTGGTGATACTCTTCAAACCGGGGAGTTTTTTCATCGCTTCCTTGCGCCACATCTCATCCTGCCGGTAGTAGAAATAGTTTACATAAAGCTTTTTCAGCTCTTCCCTGGTATGCGGATCCAGGTGCCGGAAGGAACTGGTATCCTCCATGGCAATACGGAAATGGAAATGCTGACCATTGCCTCCTTCGGCCTCAAAGAAAATCACATTGCTGATCAGGTCGTAAAGGCCCTGCCGCAGCTGTTCATCAGGCGTTTCCTGCTGCGCAACCCATGCTTCCACTTTACGCTGGGTATTAAATGCTTCTTTCAGTTCATACCCGTCCAGAAAGTTTTCCCTGACAAAATCTTTTTTATCGCCAAAAATTTCCTGAAGCACCTCTTCGGTGATAAAAGGCCGGGTATAGCGGTGAGGATCAAAACGGATGTTCCGCTGGAACAATTCATTGACCGAAACCGGGATGGCCGGCACAAAACGGCCCATGATCCCTTCAACAGCATGCGAGGGAATACTCCAGATGCGGAAAAATCCCAGGATATGATCAATACGGAAGGCATCAAAATAATTGCTCATCTGCTCAAAGCGCTTACGCCACCAGGTAAAATTATCCTGTTGCATCACCTGCCAGTTATAAGTGGGGAAACCCCAGTTCTGTCCGCGGGTGGTAAAGGCATCGGGCGGGGCGCCGGCCTGTTCTTCCATATGATACAAACCGGGTTCCATCCAGGCGTCTACACTGTTGCGGCTGATGCCGATCGGGATATCGCCCTTTATAATGATACCATTTTTATGCGCATAGGCGGTGGCAGCCTGCAATTGCAGGTGCAAATGATATTGTGTGAAATAGTGAACAGCGATCTCATCGTAATGTTTCTGGGATGGACTCACGAGGCGCTGAATCGCATTTTCATCATATACGGCATGGGATTTCCAGCGGGAAAACTCGGCGGTTCCGTATTTATCCCGGAGATAGGAAAAAGCCGCATAGGGCTCCAGCCAGTGCCGGTTCATTTCAAAGAAAGTGAAATAGTTCAGGTCATCATGAAAGGTCTCTTTTTTCAGCTCATACAGTTCCCGGATAGCACCGGTTTTGAACTTCATCACCTGTTCATAATCCAGCTCGGCCAGTTTGTTGAGCTGTTTCTTTTTAATAGAAAGCGATTTCACGACGTTCGCATGCTGCTTGCCGGCCACTTCTTCCAGGTTCAGCAAGAGGGGGTGCAGGGCATAGGCAGATATAGCCGAATAGGGATAGGAATCTTTCCAGGTATAGGTAGAAGTGGTATCGTTTACGGGTAATAACTGTATCATCCGGAGCCCTGTTTCACGGGCCCAGTCAACCAGCAGTTTCAGATCAGTGAACTCCCCCGTACCAAAGCCTTTCCTGCTGCGCAGGCTGAAAACAGGGATGGCCACACCGGCCCCTTTCCAGTTCGCTTTACTTACGGAAGCAAATCCATCATGAATGATGGTTATGGAGTGGTTCTGGTCTTCGCCCAGCAATACCCGGTTGTTGCCTTCTTCATAATGGCTGAAACTTTTCGTATTGGTATTGTACACACCATATTTATAGGCAAGCGGAAATGCCGCTCCTTTCAGGTTAAGCCGGGTAACCCACCAGTTGCCCTGCTTTTGCAGCAGTATGGCATTGGCAGTATCCCAATCTTTTAAGGCGCTGCCCGAGCCGGTAAGGCAAATGATCTCACCTGCTTTCAGCAACGGCGCTTTTACCCGGAATTCATGGGTATAGGATCGCGGAAATTTTGTTGCGGTATTCTTTTTGGGAGCAGGCTGTTTCAGCAACACCTCCTGGAAGGGGGCTGTAAAAAATGCATTCTCAAACTGGCCGCTGAAATTCCAGGTATCGGCTACTACAACCCGTTCTTCACGCAAGGAAGCTAATTCAAGTACACGGTCGTCCCCGAACTCGGGAACCAGTTCCCCGTTTTCTAATTGAAGTATGTACTTATAGGAAACGGGGGCTTCCTGGTCTTTCGGATCAATCTCCACCGTACCATGCCAGTATTGTTCATTGAGGTATTGGAGAGAAATTGCTTTCGTAATATCCCCATCACCCATTGCCACTGTATTGCCGCTTACGAGCAAAGACTGTCCGAACTTCGTTGTAAATTTCAGATAAAAATGTAAAATCATCCCATCAAGCTAAATGACCTGCAAGATAACACCCTTTGGGGAAAAAATTGTGTACAAATGACACAAAAAGCCCCTGAATAAAAATCTTCTGCCCTATATTTGCAAAAAACTTTTTAAATGGAAACCACCAAAAAGAATACTGCGCTTTACTGGATCCTTTTTTTAGCCTCTGTTGCCGGATTTTTCCTGGTACTGAACTCCCCTATCGGCGCATACTGTTCAATGGTATTACCCTTTAATACAACCTTCCTGGCCAAGGCCCTCGATTTGATGTAATCCGGGCCCCTGCCCATTTTAAGATTTACCTCCTCAGTTGGCGATGATAAAATCCGGCCTGCGGATGAAGTTACTCAGGTAACTGAACCGGATATTGCTGTTCAGTTCCACCTTCCAGTTACGCATACCCTCCGTTGTACGGGGAAAATAATAGCCCTTCAGTTCTATGGTGCCAAAAACCAGGTTCTCGTTCCGGGTACGGATCCCCCCCCCGATGGCACTGTAAAAATCAGATTTATTCAATCCCATTTTCAGCTGTTTCAGCACCGTAATATCGCCAAATGCAAATGGCGCAAAACGGAAACCGGCCACTTTCTGCATATTATAAAATACCGCCTCCCCCTTCAGGGTAAAACGCAGGTCCGACTGAACCGTTCCGTTCTGAAAATAATCAAGCCCGTACTGGCTTTTCAGGTAGAGCGGACTATTGAGGGCGGGGTTTACCTGGGCGGTCAGACTGGTGGAGAAAAAGGCCCGGTGATACCATTGCGGCCCCAGCTTCACCAGTTTCGAAAAATGCTCCAGTCCTGCCAGCATATCCACATCCTCAAAACGATGCCGGAAATAATAGCCTCCCATCCGGAAGGTATAATTGAAATAGGCACCCCTGGATTTTAACTCGCTGTAAGCGGCATCCAGTCCGGCATAGGGTCTTTTTTTCCGGGGGTTTTCAACCGCCAGTGTATTGGCCAGCACTTTGGAATTGATATATCCGGCGGTTACACTAACGCTGAAACCCTCGGGTACATCCTCGCTTCGCCCAAAGCCATAGATAAAACTGGCGCGGTAAAACGACTGCCGGAAAATATTGATAGAAGCCAGGGCCCCGGCGGTATTGGTATACCTGAAATCAAAACTGTCTTTATACAGATCAGGTATCCTGAAATAATAACGGCTGAATGCCCGCAGTGCAATGAAACGATGCACTTTCACTTCCTTGCTGGCATAAAGCGCCCGCCGGCTGTCGAGACTGTAACCCAGCCAGATATCCGAATTATAAAAGCTGTAGCGGTAGATTTTGCGATAGGTGGAATCCGGCCAGTAATCGTTGGCGCTTCGGTAATAGCCTGCCTCGATGGCGCCCGTAGTGGGTTTATAGGGTGTTACCATGGGTTTCTCCAGGCGGGCATAGAGACCGGTTTCCTGGTTGTCTCCCCCATTGAAGCTTGGCCGGTAATTCTGGAAACCGGTTGTAAAATCTATAAAACTGCCACGGATATTACGTTTACTGTATTCGGCTCCCCAGCCATACGAAGGACTCCGGGGCACTTCGTAATAACTGCTGATAAGAACCCGGTTACCACTCCCGGCAAAATTTTCATCCTTAAGTTCGGCCCTGCCCTTTTTATTACTGGAAATCATGATTTTGCCGCCCAGCGAAAAAACATCCCGTGTGATCACCACCACATCCACCGAATCAGTGGAGTTTTCTGTGTATTCCACCAGGATACGGGCATCCTGGATAAATACCAGTTCCCGCAGGTACCGTTCATTATCAGCCAGCAGGTTGGGATAGAGACGGCTTCCGGGTCTGAAAAAAAGATTATTGGCCAGCACGCGGGCCGAAGTTTTGCGGTGAAAGGTATTAGCCAGCCGGGTACCAAAATTACTGTTCACCTCGCAGGTATCATAAACACTTTGCCCGAAATCCATACGGGCGAGTACAACGGAGCGAATGATCTTGCCTTTGTACTTCAGGAAGGGATTAACCAGTTTTTCCGGAGGCGTTTCAGGAGGAATGGTACGGGAGATGCTCTTTCCCAGCCGGCCCAGCAGCCCTTTCTTTTTGGCCAGAAAGAAAGTGTCCTCCCCTGGCGGTACCTGCTGCGCCATTGCCAGGCAGGAAAAAAGCAAGCCGCCTGTTAGTAAGATATAGCACTGCAGTTTATACATCCGGATATTTTCATTTCCCAATCCTTGCGCCAAAGTTATTGAATGCGGCCGAATCCGGCGATACTAATGGTATTGTTAACCAAATATATGTACTTTGGCAAGATGAATAACCTGCGTAAATGGCTCTACCTGCCCGGCTGCCTGTGCCTGGTAATGCTGGGCTTTCTGGGTGCAAGCCTGCTGGATATCGGCATCTCTGTTATTTATTCCCGATTCTACACCAGCTGGGCCTTCCTGGCCTGTTATGTGGTGGCAGGTATCATTACAGGTTCTCTCGGCTATGTTATGGGCATGGATTGGGCACCCCCACACAGCGGCTTTGCCCACCGGGCTGTTCTTATTACGCTTATCGGGGGCGGACTGCTATTCCTGTTGCTCTTCGCAAAGCTGGAAGGAGGAGCATATGAAGCGGCTTTCCGCTGTTATGGCAGCGGGGTTATTGGAGGAGCCCTGCTTTTCTGGAAGTACAAACCCCGCAGCTAGACTTCATGCAGAAATTGTAAAATTCTTATATCTTTATTGAAGATTCGTTAACCATGAAACTCGCACTTAACTACCCCAGACAGGCATTCCTTTTTATGGTTTGCTTTATTGGAGGATCCCTTTCCACCTGGGCCTCGTTTTTTCTTTTTTATATTACCATCATGCTCCTGGGAGCGTTTCTTTTTATCTGCCTCCTGGATATCCTGTTCAGATTTTCCATCCGGAGATCTTTTTCTACCATTCTGCTTCCCGTTTTGCTGGCAGCAACTCTTTGCTTCGGCGTTTTGTACCTGTTGCAGTTACAGCAACTGCATTTGCCGGGCTGACAGCATTACAATCAATTATCAGTTCCATCAATCAGCAGTAAATACCTGCAGCGGGACTGCTTTTCCGGCTGCCGGCGCATCCGTTTATTTTTTATCTTACCAGATATTTTAGCGGTATGACGCCTGCAACAAACAGTACAAACCCCTGGATAAAATTCATTCCCGATACCATTGTGCTGGTGCTCTATATTGTTTTACTGGATCCGCTTATGAGCTGGCAGGCCCGTCATCTCAGTCTTTCCTGTATTCTTTTAATACTCCTGAATACACTGGCCATGGCCCTGGGTTGTTTCAGTTTTTTCTGCAATTATGCCGATATGAAAAATATCAGCGCCTATGCCAAACAACTCAATAGTTTTGAAGGGGCGGTAACCGGCATCTCCACCCTTCTTTCCTGCCTGGGTTTCCTGTGGTGGCTGGTTCCATTTGCAGGGGCGAAAAAAATGGGGGTAGAGGAAACATATTTTTTCCTGGGGATGACACTGTATTTTATCCTGTTCATGGCTATTGTAGCCAAAGCAATCAGTTACCATCCCGGGGTTGCAATCATAGGTTCAACTGGCTTTAAGATGATCAACAGCCTGGTAAATATTCTCTTCTTTTTCTTCAGCTACGGGTTTCTGACCCTTACCCTGCGCAACTGGCAACCGGGCTTTATTGCTGCTCCTTATCTAGGCATTCTCTGTCTTTTTATTTTCTATCTGCCGCTGCGCTTTTTCCTGCTGCTGCGGCCCCCTTTTCATAAACTGGAGTACCCCTTGTTCATTATCAGTTTCGGGTACATGCTTTTCCGGTTGTTTGCGTAAACCTGGTTATCCGGCCGCTGTCAAATGTTATCTTTACATAAAAAAGCCATGGTTATGAAACCATGGCTGCTATCTTGTTTTATGGCTGTTTTACTTCACTTCCTCGAAGGGTACGTCTTCCACTTTTGCATCGGTGGCGGCGCCTTCCTGCTGGGGCTGTGTACCGGCACCATCGGCACCCGGCTGGGCCCCTGCCTGTGATTGCGTAGCCTTGTACATCTCTTCGCTGGCGGCTGTCCAGGCATTGTTCAGTTCGGTAATTGCCGAATCGATACTGCCCAGGTCCTGCGTTTTATGCGCTTCTTTCAGTTTGGCAAGTGCGCCTTCGATAACGGCTTTTTTATCTGCACCAATCTTGTCACCATATTCCTTCAATTGCTTTTCGCTCTGGAATACAAGACTATCGGCCTGGTTCAGTTTCTCAACTTTATCCCTTTCCAGTTTATCAGCCGCTTCATTGGCCTTGGCTTCGGCTTTCATTTTTTCCACTTCTTCCTTGCTTAATCCGCTACCGCCCTGGATCGTAATCTTCTGTTCTTTTCCGGTGCCTTTGTCCTTGGCATTTACATGAATCAGGCCATTGGCATCAATATCGAAAGCCACTTCAATCTGGGGTACACCACGCGGAGCGGGGGGAATACCATCCAGGTTGAAAGTACCCAGGCTCTTGTTATCCTTCGCCATCGGGCGCTCACCCTGGAGTACATGAATCTGTACCCCGGGCTGGTTATCCGAATAGGTGGAGAAAATTTCTGATTTTTTTGTGGGGATGGTAGTATTGCTGGGAATCATTACCGTCATGATTCCACCGGCTGTTTCGATACCCAGGCTCAGCGGGGTAACATCCAGCAGCAGCACATCTTTGATATCACCGCTCAGTACAGCGCCCTGGATGGCAGCCCCTACGGCCACCACTTCATCGGGGTTCACACTGCGGTTCGGTTTTTTACCAAAGAATTTTTCTACAATTTCCTGCACCTTGGGGATACGGGTACTGCCACCCACCAGGATCACTTCATCAATCTGCGAAGTGCTCAGGCCGGCATCTTTCAGGGCCTGTTCGCAGGGTTTCAGGCAGCGTTCGAACAGGTTATCCGCCAGGGCCTCAAATTTGGCGCGGGTAAGTTTTTTAACCAGGTGTTTGGGAACACCGTCCACTGCCGTGATATAAGGCAGGTTGATTTCAGTTTCACTGGAAGAAGATAATTCCACTTTGGCTTTTTCAGCGGCTTCCTTCAGCCGCTGGAGGGCCATGGGATCTTTGCGGAGATCAATGGCTTCATCGGCCTTGAATTCATCAGCCAGCCAGTCCATCACCACTTTATCAAAATCATCACCACCAAGGTGGGTATCTCCATTCGTTGATTTTACTTCAAATACGCCATCGCCAAGTTCCAGTACGGAGATATCGAAGGTACCGCCTCCCAGGTCGAACACGGCAATTTTCTGATCCTTACCACCTTTGTCCAGGCCATAAGCCAGCGCAGCAGCGGTAGGTTCGTTTACGATACGCCTAACATTAAGACCGGCGATTTCACCGGCTTCCTTGGTTGCCTGGCGCTGGGCATCATTGAAATAGGCCGGAACCGTAATAACGGCTTCGGTTACTTCCTGGCCCAGGTAGTCTTCGGCAGTTTTTTTCATTTTCTGCAGCACCATGGCGCTGATCTCCTGGGGGGTGTATTGGCGTCCGTCGATATCAATGCGAACGGTGTTGTTATCGCCCTTCACCACTTTATAGCTCCAGTGGCTGATTTCCTCCGTCACTTCATCGAAGCGGCGGCCCATGAAACGTTTCACGCTGCTGATTGTATTGTGCGAGTTGGTGATAGCCTGGCGTTTAGCCGGGTCACCCACTTTTCTTTCACCGTTTTTCAGAAATGCCACAACAGAAGGAGTCGTCCGGCGCCCTTCGTCATTGGCAATTACCACAGGCTCGTTACCTTCCATCACAGAAACGCAACTGTTTGTGGTTCCTAAGTCTATACCAATAATCTTTCCCATATTAATAATTGAATTTTTGTTTAAAAAGGGATGACAATGATTGTGCCAGCAGCCAAAAAGTGCAATTTTGGCAGCAAAAGCCGCAATCAGCTCTAAATACCTGTAAATAAGGGATAAACGTATGCCGCAAATGGCAGGGGGCTGCGATTAAATACTGATTCAGGCGCGGGAAAGTCCGAACCAGGCCAGTTCGGCACTCTCGGTAACCAGTACCTTGCAACGGTCCTTAAACTGATCTGCCGCCAGCAGGGCCAGGTCCAGTACCCGCTGACAGGTGAGGTCGCCCTCAATCCGGTATTCGCCCCGGGGAAGCACGTGTGCCTGCCCGTCGTCCGTCATAAGAATTTCAGTGAAATTAAAAAGTATCAGGCGCTCATCCAGCGCTTTGTAGTCGTTGGGATCATTGCTGTCCAGTTCAAACCTTACGGTAAATTGTGGCATAAACAGTGGTTTCGAATGGAAACAAATATACGGTTTTCCGAAATTCAAAACGTATTTATACTTTATTTTTTCCGTAAATTTACTATGCAGTTGTCATGCGCAGGGGCACCCCTCTGCACTCTTTAATAGCTCAGTTCCACCGTAGTATCTTTCAGATAAGGCAGGTTTTGCCCGAATTCGGCATTAAATACATAGCGAAAAAAGTTAACATTACTCCACTTCTCAGCAACATCGGGGTAATTCCCATCCGGGAAATAAACGGCACAGATATTATTAAACTGGTATTGTGCAAACCCGGCGGCCTGCCGGAAGCTGCGGTACCCATGATCGCTCATCACCACCACAATGGCGCCCGGATCATGCTGCCTGATCGTTGCCACCATCGTCATAACCACCTGGTTTGTGTATTTGATATAAGAGAGGTACAGGGGTTTATCGGCCTGGGCATCTTCATTGGCGATGATACTATCGGCGTTATAGTTACCGGTACTGTCTTTATAGAGTGGCGCATGCGGCAACATCAGGTGGGCATAACAGAAAAAGGGCTTGTCCTTTTTTTCAGCCGCCAGGGCTTCAACGGCAGCAATGGTGCGCTGGTTATCCCGGTCGTGCGCAAACAGGTATGATTTTTTCCAGGCCGGGAACAGATCCATCAGCAACCAGCCTGATGTGCGCAGGAGGCGGTTGTGCAGGATCTTATCCGTGAGTAATTGCGAATGTACCGGCAGAAAAGTGTTGGGTTCGCCGGGGGCATATTCGTCACGGATATCGAAAATGGAATAGTTTTTTAGCCCGTAACCCATCCGGCTGAAAATCGCAAACACATCGCCATAGCGGATTTCACTGGTGCGGCGCTGATAATCCCGGAGGGTAAGCTGCCGCGGATTATAGCCACTGTCAATATATTGCATATTGAAAATGGAAGCCATACTGAAAAGGGTGAAATTATAGTTGGCATTTACGGGTAAAAAGCGGAGACCCTGCTGGTGCAGGTTATCATAGAATTTGTCGTTGGCAAATCCAAAGCTGTCTTTCAAACTCTTGTAGCCCGGGTATTCGTCAAGCAGCAGGTAGTAGACGTTGGGTTTTTGTTTTACCGCTTCGTACGTAAAGGCAACGGTATCCCGCCGGGCCGGTTTGCGATACAACGCATCGCCCAGTAACAGGCACCCGTCTATCAGGCAATAGATGAGTAATACAAGGTTAAAATAAAAAACGAGCCGGGGCCGGACAAGCGGTTTGCGCCGCAGAAAAATAATCCACCCGATTGTAACGAGGAGCAATGCGGGCAGCAGCACTGTATAGGATTGCAGAAAATGCAGCCAGGGGGTGGCACGGATCGTATCCTGCAGGGCCCCAAAAAAAAGATACCAGCCACTTATAAAAAAAACGAGCAGGGTGGTTAGCTCCCATGGAACGCCGAGACGCCAGATGAGCAAAACTGCAAGGGTAATAAAAAGCAAGAGCCATCCCCCCAGTTTCAGCACCTCCCCCACCCGCAGGTAATCAAAGTTTTCGAGACTGCCATGCAGGCAAAAAAACAAAACCAGCAGCCAGGGGAACAGGGGTATTTTCCGGAGGTATTGCACTTATTTTCTTTTCAATAAAAATAAAACCCGTTGCGAATGGGGAATGGTTGCTTCTTGCAGCGTTTCGTAATAACTGCCAAATGCCGCTCTGAAATTTTCCAGCGTATATGCATCAAAGATATCTTCCCGGTTATGCAGTAAGAACTGGAGCCGTTCATCATCTTTCGGCACAAATTCTATCAGCAGGTAAGTACTGACAGGCTGCAGCCAGGTGGCAATAAGCGGTAATGGCAGGTTGGCACTTATGGCCAGGTGATGCACCAGGGCCAGCGCCAGGGCAAGGTCGGCCCGCAAGCGCTCCGTAATTGATTCACGTTCCCGGTTGTTCCAGCCGATGGCAGGTGAGGGTGCCAGCAAATCAATATGCAGGGGCAGGATGGGCAGCTTTTCCTTTTTCACCTGGGCATATAACTGGTTGATACAATTTCCATCCGCGTCAAGGGCCACCACCTGCTTATCGGAAAAAAGGCGGCTGAAATGACCATCATTGGCGCCGAGATCAATTACAGTTTTAACCGGCAGCGATTTTGTCCACTCCCTTACCATCGCTGTTTTGGCTTCTAGATACGCAGGCCCCAGGATGCCTGTTGTATAATAATCCTGCCAGGTTGTTTTGGAGGCAGGCGCCCCCAGCTTTTTCACGAAGCCCTTAAGTCCTTTAAGAATATTTTCAAATTTTTGCCGGGAGAAGCTGACTGCTTTAGGCCGGGTTCGGGTAAAACTGTCGCGGGCAATTTTTTCCTGGAGGTAGATATGCAGGTTTACGTTCATACTCCAGCGCGAGCGGGCGGGCAGCATTTTTACCAGTACGCTCAGCGGAATACCATTGGGGTATACGGTGAAGATGCGGTTGGCGTCGGGATGTCCGTAATGCTGCAGTAGCAGGGGTCCCAGCAAACATTCACAAAATTGCCGGTAGGCAGCCCAGGGCTTTGCAGGATCATAAAGGGCCAATGAGAGGGTGTCGATAAAAAGCGGCCGCCCCTGTTCAAACTGCACATTGAAGGGGGTGGCATCTTTAAGAGTCATTCCTTTATCGAGGGCCAGCAGGGCAATATCGAGGGTGAGCAGGGCGGCATCTTTCCACATATCAAAACTCCATTCATAGGGATAGCTGATAAATGAAAGTTGCCGGGGCTCAATAACCCGGCCCTGCCATTCCTTATCCGGTGAAATCCCTGCATCCTGGTGTGCTAACAGCATTCCGGCAGCCACCAGTTGCTCATAAAGCCCGGAATCCATCAGCTGCCGGTAAACAGGTTCATAGCGCCGGCTGATGAAACGGTACACCTTGTCCCCGTGCCTGAACACGAAGCCATCGGGATCGCGGTATGAAGCGGGATTTGTTTGCATCATGGCGGGCATGCCTTTGTTCATTTATCGGCTTTCTCTTTCGGCGGCTTTGAGCCGGTAAAGAACGATTTGATTTTATACCAGAAATTTTTAAAAAAGAAACCGGCCCCCACCACAGCCGCGATAATTACCTGTACCAGGTAACTGCCACTGCCGGGATCCAGGTAAAGAAAGAAGAAATGCATAGCGGGTTCAAATCTACAGAAATAAGCTGAAGGAAGGACTGTGTTCACCGGGATTCGTTTTGGCTGCAGGTAAGAAGGGAAGGCGGAATTATTATTTCTTACTTCTCACCGGCCAAACAAAGAGAGCCTTATTCCTGCCCGGCTTTCACTTTAAAAGAGAAATGTTTCTGGCTGAGATAGCTTATCAGCACCACGATACAGGTGGTGATCAGCTGGCTGATGATGGCATCCATGTGCAGCACTTCCACAAAGAGTTTCAGCAGGAAATAATTAAGCACCAGGTTAATGGCAAATGAAAGAAAATAGCGGAACAGCTGAATATGCCCCCGCAGGTTGGAATCAACAAACACCACGAATTTCATCAGCAGGAAGCCCACCACAAAATTCACACAGAAGGAAATAAAGAGCGCCGCACTGTGTGGTTTAAACGCAAAGAAACCCAATTCCAGGTTGGCTTCCCGGAGGATATAGCGGTAGGTAATAAAATAAATCAGCAGCCCCAGCACCATATTCGACCCGCCGCATACTGCATACCGGAAGGTCTGCTCGGGCATGAAACGCCGGAACGGCGGATAGAAAAAATCAATGAATGCTATGATTTTGTCTTTCGGCAACTACCTGCTGTATATTTTGATTTATTAATATTGAATTATGAATGTTGAATTTATTTTTTGATGGCAGTGTTATGCTGTCGTTAATATGAAGACGGGCTCACTCTTCCATTCAAATTTATCATTCACCTTATTAATATCCGTAGAGTTCCTCACGGCTGGCTTTCACACGTTCATCTTCCAGGTATTCATCGTAGGTCATCAGTTTATCGATCATACCATTGGGTGTGATTTCGATAATCCGGTTGGCCACGGTTTGCATAAACTGGTGATCATGCGTGGTAAACAACACAATACCCGGAAACGCAATCATACCGTCATTGAACGAGATAATGCTTTCAAGATCAAGGTGGTTGGTGGGTTCATCCAGGCTCACCACATTAGGGTTCTGCAGCATCATTTTACTGATCATGCACCGCACTTTCTCTCCCCCGCTGAGTACATTTGTTTTTTTCAGGATCTCATCACCGCTGAACAGCATCTTACCCAGGAAGCCCCGCAGGAAATCTTCATCCACATCCCTGGTACCGGGGGGCACAAACTGGCGGAGCCAGTCCATCAGGTTATCCGTATTGCCTTCAAAAAATTCGCTGTTATCATTGGGAAGATAGGCGGTGGTAACGGTGGTGCCCCATTCATAGGTGCCGCTGTCGGCTTTCTGCCGGCCGTTAATCACCTCAAAGAAAGTGGTTAGCGCCAGCGGATCACGGCTCAGGAAGGCAATCTTATCGCCTTTCTGCACGTCAAATTTTACCTTGCTGAAAAGGGTACGGCCATCCAGGCTTTTGGTAAGATTATCCACCTTAAGAATTTCATTACCTACTTCTCTTTCCTGTTTGAAGATGATGCCGGGGTATTTGCGGTTACTGGGCTGAATTTCTTCTATAACCAGTTTTTCCAATGCCTTCTTACGGGCAGTAGCCTGGCGGCTCTTGGATGCATTGGCACTGAAGCGGGCAATGAATTCGAGCAGGTCCTTTCGCTTATCTTCAATCTTCTTATTCTTATCACTCATCTGCCGGGCTGCCAGTTGCGAACTTTCGTACCAGAAGCTGTAGTTACCAGTGTAAATGCGGATCTTGCCCCTGTCCACATCCGCCACATGGGTACACACGGCATCCAGAAAGTGACGGTCGTGACTCACCACCAGTACAATATTCTGGTAGTCGGCCAGGAAGTTTTCGAGCCAGCTGATGGTTTCCACGTCCAGGTTATTGGTGGGCTCATCCAGCAGGAGGATATCCGGGTTACCGAAAAGCGCCTGTGCCAGCAATACCCTTACTTTCAGGTTGGCGGCCACATCCTTCATCAGTTGCTGATGCAATTCATCTTTCACACCCAGCTCGCTCAGCAATGTGGCGGCATCACTTTCGGCGGTATAACCGCCCATCTCTCCGTAATCATGCTCCAGCTCGCCCACTTTAATGCCGTCGGCTTCGGTAAAATCTTCCTTGGAATAGATGGCTTCGCGTTCCTGCGTGATCTGCCAGAGTTTTTTATGTCCCATCAGCACCGTATTGAGTACGGTGACTTCGTCGAAGGCAAACTGGTTTTGGTTCAGTACCGCCATCCGCTCACCGGGTGTGATATCCACGGTTCCTTTATTGGGCTCAATTTCACCGCTGATGATCTTCATGAAAGTGGATTTACCGGCACCATTGGCGCCAATAATACCGTAGCAGTTCCCCCGGGTGAAATTGATATTTACTTCATCAAACAATACCCTTTTGCCAAAGGCCAGGGTGACATTATTTACACTGATCATAGTTATAAAAAGTGTGCAAAGATAGGGGTTTTTGGCCCTGCAGGGTATTATTAACGAAACGTTCAGGACAATCAGTACAGAATTGGCTACATTTACAGCAAAGCATTTTCCGGCCCACGGAATTCAAAGTTTTATGATAAGACTTTTTACCCTCTGCCTGCTTGTAACGGCCCTGCCCTTGCTGGTGCATTCCCAACAAACCATTACCATCCATTTTGCCACCGATGAATCGGCGCTGAAAGCAACTGAAACAAAATTGCTCGACAGTGTGATTGCTGCTTACCAGCAGGCGCCGGGTCTGACAGTTGAACTTACCGGCCATTGCGATTACCGCGGAAGCGACAGCTACAATGATGCCCTATCCCTTAAACGGGTGAAGGCAGTGGCACAATACCTCACGGATAAGGGGGTACCCGTTTCGATCATAAAAAAAGAAGAAGGGTTTGGCGAAAAAATGCCGGTGGATACCGGGGCTTCTGCAGACGCCCTGGCCCGCAACCGGCGGGTGGAAGTAACTTTTTATAAACCGGCCCCGGTGGTGACAAATGAGCCGGAGAAAACCGAAGCGCCCGTAACCCTTACAAAGAAATTATCCGATACCACCCTGAAAACCGGCAGCACGCTGGTTTTACAAAACCTGCATTTTGTAGGTGGGAGGCATTATATTCTCCAGGAATCGGTGCCGGTGATTCAGGACTTGCTGAATGCACTGAAAGCCAATCCCACTCTTGAGATTGCTATTGAAGGTCATGTATGTTGCCTGCCCGACGACCGGGATGGCGTTGATTTTGACCTGGGCACTGAAAATCTTTCAGAAACCCGTGCCAAGGCCGTTTATGAGTACCTGGTGAAAAACGGCATCGCCGCTTCCCGGCTTTCTTACAAAGGATTTGGACACAGCAGGCCCCTGGCGCCCTACCCCGAAACCACGGAAGAGGAAAAGACCCTCAATCGACGCGTGGAGATAAGGATCATCCATAAATGAGTTGTTGCCGGGAAGGGAACGGCATAGCGGCTGCCGGAAATGATTTATTTTTGCGGCATGTCAATCATCCGCCAGTTACAAGAAAGCACCATCGCCGGTTTATCGGCCCTGTACAACCAGCCATTCACGGAAAAAGATTTCCAGGTAAATCAAACCAAGCCCGAATTTGAGGGCGATTACACCATCGTGCTGTTTTCGCTGGTGAAATCCCTGAAACTTTCGCCTGATGCCATCGGCACGCAACTGGGCGATCATCTGCTGGCTCAATATCCGCAGCTTTTTTCTGCCTACAATATTATCAAAGGGTTTCTGAATCTTACGGTTGCCGATCATTACTGGCAATCGGTGGTGAGCAGCGGCTACCAGGATGTTTTTTATGGCAAGAAAGCCATGAACGGCAAAAAAGTAATGGTGGAATATTCTTCCCCCAACACCAACAAGCCCCTGCACCTGGGGCACCTGCGTAATAATTTCCTTGGGTGGAGTGTGGCCGAAATTCTGAAGGCCAATGGTTATGAAGTGGTGAAAAGCTGCATTGTAAACGACCGCGGTATTCATATCTGCAAAAGCATGATCGCCTGGCAATTATTTGCCAATGGGGATACTCCCGCCAGCACCGGTATCAAGGGAGATCATTTTGTGGGTGCCTATTATGTCCGTTTCAACGATGAATACAAACGCCAGGTGGATGAGCTCACCGCCGCCGGAAAAACCAGGGAAGAAGCCGAAAAAGAAGCCCCGATTATGAAAGCCACGCAGCAGATGCTGCTGGATTGGGAAGCCGGCAAACCAGAGGTGATGGATTTATGGAAGACCATGAATGGATGGGTGTACGGGGGTTTTGATGTTACCTACAAACGCATCGGCAGTGATTTTGATAAAATTTATTACGAAAGCAATACCTACCTGCTGGGGAAGGATATCGTGCAGCAGGGATTGGATAAAAATGTTTTTTATAAGAAAGAAGACGGCAGCATCTGGATCGACCTTACTGCCGATGGCCTGGATGAAAAAATTGTACAACGGAAAGACGGAACCTCGGTTTATATCACCCAGGACATAGGGCTGGCGCTGCAGAAATACGAGGAATACAAAATTGACCAGAGCATTTATGTAATCGGCAATGAGCAGAATTACCATATGAAGGTGCTGCAGCTCATCTGCCAGAAACTGGGTATGCCCAATGCCGGTAATATTTATCACCTCAGTTATGGCATGGTGGAACTCACCACCGGTAAAATGAAGAGCCGTGAGGGAACCGTTGTAGATGCCGATGACCTGGTGGATGAAATGGTGAGCACGGCCCGCCAGCATACCGAAGAACTGGGTAAGGTGAAAGATTTCAGTCAGACGGAATTGAATGAGCTTTACGATACGCTGGGATTGGGCGCCATGAAGTTTTACCTGCTGCGGGTGGATCCAAAAAAGACCATGGTATTCAATCCGCAGGACAGTATCGATTTCCATGGTTTCACCGGCCCCTTTGTGCAATACACCCATGCCCGCATTAAAAGCATTCTGCGGAAACTGGCTGCGGATGGTTTTGTGTTTGGCGAAACCGGAACAACCACGCCCCTTCTCAAGGCCGAAAAAGAACTGGCCATTACGGTGGAACAATACCCGGCGGTGCTGGAGCAGGCCTGCGGGGAACAGAACCCTTCCGTAATTGCCATTTATGCTTTTAACCTGGCTAAATGCTTCAATTCTTTTTACACCGAACACTCAGTGGCCAATGCCGAAACAGAAGAGAAGAAACAGTTACGGATCCGCCTGGCCACGATGACAGCCAATGTTATTAAGAGCAGCATGCAGTTGCTGGGTATTGCGGTACCCGAGCGGATGTAGGATCAGTCTTTTATCACCATTGGCGTTTCACTCACCATCCAGGTGGCAAATACTTCTGAAATACTCCAGCAGTTGAATACGTATATGCGGGGCCTTGCAATCATGTAATCCAGAAACTCCCTTACCTGCCCGGCATCCACAGCTTCCATCGCATCGAAAAGCCGTTTGCCTTTGAACAATCCGCCCGTAATGAGCTGATCCTGGTTGTTATTTTGTTTTTTCATTTCGCCGGCCACAAAATGAATATCGGCCACCATCTTCTGCAAAATTTCTTCTTCTCCCTGCTGCTGCAGTTTTACCACGCCGGCCAGGGTATACAAGCTGTCTCCCAATGCCGTGCGCAGAAATATGGCTTTGCGGGTCAGCTCGTAAATACGCCCTTTGAATGCAGCCGGAAAATACAGGGGCGTATAGAGCAGATCACCCACCCGGGGCCGATTACCCATTTTATACTTCAGGGAAAAAACAGCCGTGGTGCCTTTTACAAGCCGGCAACGTCCGGTACCGATTGCAGCCGTTGCGGTGTCGTTCCGTAAAATGGGATTGCCATAAACCACACCGCCCTGTTCCTTATAAACCGAATACCCTGCGGGTGTATGAATGGTAAGCAGTTTGAGTGTATCATTCAGCGGAATGATGGAATCCACCCGGAAGATGAAATAATCATTTTGCGTAAATTTTACATCGCTGTCAATTTGTGCAAGGACAGAAAGGCTGCCGGTGGCAAACAGGATACCCAGTAATAATTTCTTCATATTATCAGGAAGTTATGCTGTAAAAATAACGGGGATACCCGCCGGGATTATCCGTCCTGGTGGGTATTTTTCAAAGGTACCGTTTCCGGCCTCCGGCGAATCCTGTTTTCGGGATTTGCATTTTAATGTGTACTTTTGACACAATTTTTATACAGCCTTTGGCATATCTTTAACGCATGAAAAAGAAGGTTACCAAGATTGGAGTTTTAACATCGGGCGGCGACAGCCCGGGGATGAATGCCTGTATCCGGGCAGTGGTACGGTCGGGCGTATACAATGGGTTAGATGTATTTGGCATTCTGAAAGGTTATACGGGCATGGTGGAGGATGATATCATCCCCATGGACAGCCGCAGTGTGGCCAATATCATTCAGCGGGGAGGCACCATTTTGAAAACCTCCCGTTGCAAAGATTTTTTTGAACCCGCCGGCCGGAAAAGAGCGTATGGGAACCTGAAGAAACACGGGATCGACGGGCTGGTGATTATCGGAGGAGATGGCAGTTTCCGGGGTGCCCAGATTTTCAGCAACGAATTTGATATCCCCTGCATCGGCCTGCCGGGTACTATCGACAAAGATATTGCCGGCACCGATTTCACCATCGGCTTTGATACGGCAGTAAATACAGCAGTGGAAGCCATTGATAAAATCAGGGATACCGCTGATGCACACGACCGCGTTTTTATTATTGAAGTAATGGGCCGCGATGCCGGTTATATTGCCCTGCACAGTGGTATTGCCACCGGTGCTGAGAATATCCTGATCCCCGAACGCAAGACCGATATTGAGCTGATCATTTCGCAGCTTTACGAAAAAGAGAGAAGGCATAAACTCGTAAACCTGATTGTAGTGGCCGAAGGCGATGAATTCGGCGGAGCCGATGAAGTGGCCAAAGTGATCAAGCAGCGTTTACCCCTGCTGGAAGTGCGGGTATGTATACTCGGCCATATTCAGCGCGGGGGAGCACCCAGTTGTATGGACCGCCTCATTGCCAGCCGCATGGGTTATCATGCAGTGGAATGCCTGATTGAGGGCCGTCACAATGTATTTGTTGGCATTGTTAATAACCGCATGCACTATACCCCGCTGAATGAAGCTGTTAAGAAAAAACAGCGCATCAGTGAAGAATGGATGAAGATTGTAAAGATCCTCGCCAGCTAAATGAGATAATTTGAAAATGTGCTGATGTAATGTTCCTTTCGGCAGCACGCCATCTTCCCTTTGCATCGTTTTCAAATTGCCAAATTTTCAAATTTTCAAATCAGACAGATGAGCAAACACATTACCAAATACCTGTATCAGCAAATGGACAAAGCCGCAGGTATTGCCCACTCACAGAAGCGGACCAAAATCGTTGCCACGGTGGGGCCAGCCTGTGATACGTATGAAAAATTACTGGAACTCGTAAAAGCCGGTGTCAATGTATTCCGGCTGAATTTTTCGCACGGTACCCATGAAGATAAAGCCAGGGTTATTGACCATATCCGCCTGATTAATAAAAATGAGCCGGTGAATATTGCGATCCTGGCCGACCTCCAGGGCCCCAAACTGCGGGTTGGAGAAATTGAAGGAGGTCAGCTTGACCTCAAAGAAGGCAACGAAATAATCTTTACCACCGAGAAAATGGTGGGCACCCGCGAAAAAGTATATGTATCCTACCCCAATCTCACCACCGATGTGCAGGCCGGTGAACGCATTTTCCTGGACGACGGGAAAATGGAGGTTTGTGTGCTGGCAGTGCTGAATGAAAAAGAGGTGAAGGTTAAGATCAATGTGGGCGGTATCCTGCTTCCCAAAAAAGGCGTGAACCTGCCGGATACCCAGCTGAGCATGCCCTCACTCACTGAAAAAGACATTGCAGATCTTGATTTTATTATCAGTCAGCGACTCGACTGGGTGGCGCTTTCCTTTGTGCGAAAAGCCGTGGATATCACGGATCTCAAAAAGAGAATCAAAGACCGTGAGAGCAAGATCAAGGTAATTGCCAAGATCGAAATGCCGGAGGCGCTGAAAAACATACGCGATATCATCGTAGAGAGCGATGGCATTATGGTGGCCCGTGGCGACCTGGGTGTTGAATTGCCCGTGGAGCAAATCCCCATTCTGCAGAAAGAACTGATCCGTAAAAGCATGCGCCGGGCCAAACCGATTATTGTGGCTACGCAAATGATGGAAAGCATGATGAACCGCACCCAGCCCAACCGCAGCGAGGTTACCGATGTGGCCAATGCGGTGCTGGAAGGTGCCGATGCTGTGATGCTGAGCGGCGAAACGGCTATGGGCGACTATCCCACCCTGGTTGTGGAAACCATGAGCCGCATTATAATGGAAGTGGAAAAAACGGCTTATGATTACAACCGGGATGATATTCTTTCGCCGCAGCCCCACTCTCCTTCTTTTCTCAGTGACGCCATTTGTTACAGTGCCTGCAAGCTGGCACATGATACGGAATCAGATGCCCTTATAGGAATGACACAAAGCGGTTACACTGCTTTCATGCTGAGCAGCTACCGCCCCAAGGCCCCGCTCTATATATTCAGCAAGGAAAAAACACTGATCAGTCAGCTCAGCCTGAGCTGGGGGGTACGGGCTTTTTATTATGCAGAAGAAGAAAGTCTGGATGATATTATTTACGACCAGATCAATATTCTCAAGGAAAGAGGCTTTATTGTTCCCGGCAATGTGGTGGTAAATACCGGAAGCACGCCGGTTCACCTGCACCTGCCCACGAATATTGTGAAAGTATCGGTGGTGGAATAAGTAAAAAATCAAAAATCGATTTCACAAATAAAGAGAGCCTTCTGTTGCGAAGGCTCTCTTTTTTAATTTTACATTTTGATTTTGTATTGCCTATTTCCAGCTGCAAATAATAATACCTGCAATCATATTACCCACAATGGCATATCCCCCGTTGATGAGCCAGAGGCCCAGGGGTTTTTTCTCGTAAAAATAATTCACCCCGATGGTGGCGCTGCAGAAACAAACCCCTGTAAAAGCACCCAGTTTTACTCCGCTCATCCAGCCGCCTATTTTGAGCCTTTCGGCCAGGATGGCCAGTGCCAGGCTTTGTACAAACATCAGTGCAAAAGAGCCGCCGAACATCAGCCCTATTCCTTTTTTGGCATTCGGGTCATTCACATCCAGCTTCAGGTAGGCGATCCATTTAGGAGCAAACAGGGCCTTGGAATACCAAAGAGCCCCCAATGCAAAATAAGCCACCGCCGCTACGGCTACAGCTATCCAGTTAATGTAATCAAAGAGGGTAGACATGAGTTGAGGTTTTGATGAACGGGAAAAATACAAATTGTTTATTGAAAATACAACCCGCCCCACTTGCAATTACCTGTTCACGAATTAGCATGAACTATGAATCATGAGCTAGCGCTTTGAACTCCCCTGCTGTTCCATAAACTGCAGCAGGCCCTTTTTTGCCTTATTCCGGATACTGCGCTGGAATATAGAGTTCCAGCCCAATAACCAGCCGCTGAAACCCAGTGCCTGGCTGCTCCATTTGTGCACACTGAAAGCATCGCTGTGTTCAATGATCTTTCCGTTGGCAAACCGCATATTGGCCCGGATCCGGTTCACCACTTTGCGCCCTGTTTTGGAAAAAGTATAAGCAGCCACCCAATCGCAGGTACTGTATTCATCATCCAGGTGACGGATATTACTGTAGGTGAGTGAAAAATCCCTGGCATTGCCGCAAAGCATCTCCCACATCGAACGTACAGCAGCGCCTTCGAGCATGCCAAAAACAGGATCAAAAAATACAATATCATCACTGTAACAGCTGTTCATACCGGCAGCATCGAGTTGCTGAAATGAACTGTAAAATTTGTTGATGATATCTTCATTATTTGCCATGAGGAACAGTTTAGTTTTGTTAAATTTAACACCCAAACTATCAAATCATGAAAAAATATTTGCTCTTCCTGCTACTGCTGGCAGCAACCGGATTATTCAGCCAGGCACAAAATGCCGATTCCGCCTGGCTGCGGGCAAATTATTTCAAGATAGAACGGATGGTTCCGATGCGGGATGGCATCCGGTTATTCACCGCTGTTTATATCCCTAAAGACAGTTCCCGGCCTCACCCGATTCTCTTTACCCGGACACCTTACAGTTGCTGGCCGTATGGAGAAGATCAGTTTGGCAGCCGGCTTTATGATACGTACTGGATCAATTACCTGCGCAAAGGCTATATCATCGCCCTGCAGGATGTACGCGGCAAATGGATGAGTGAAGGAGATTATATGGACATCCGGCCCTTTAATCCGGCAAAAAAAGGAACCGATACGGATGAAGCCAGCGATACCTACGATGCCATCGAGTGGATGCTGCATCATGTACCCGGAAATAACGGGCGTGTAGGCGTTTTCGGTATTTCTTACCCGGGTTTTTATGCCACCATGGCTGCCCTCAGCGGCCACCCGGCACTGAAAGCGGTAAGTCCGCAGGCCCCCGTTACCGATTGGTTTATGGGGGATGACTTCCATCACAACGGGGCTTTCTGTTTTATGGACGGATTTGATTTTTACAGTGGCTTTGGCAAACCCCGGCCGCACCCCACCCAGGTTTATACCGGCGGCTATGATATCCCCTCTTCCGATAATTATGATTTTTACCTGCGTACCGGCGCCCTCAAAAATTTCAATAAGCTGATGGGCGACAGTATTGCATTCTGGAAGGATTTATATAACCATCCGAATTATGATGACTGGTGGAAGGCCCGCAATCCCCGCAATTTTGTGACAGCTGTAAAACCTGCCATCCTGGTGGTGGGCGGCCTCTTTGATGCAGAGGATTGCTATGGCGCCTGGAATTTGTACAAAGCCATTGAGGCCAAAAGCAAGCAAACTGATAACCGACTGGTGATGGGGCCCTGGTTCCACGGGGCCTGGGGCGGAAGAGGGGATGGTGCCTACCTGGGGAATGTTCGGTTTGGCGGACAAAAAACCAGCGACTACTACCAGCAGCATATTGAGATCCCCTTCTTTGAATATCACCTCAACAACACCGGCACTGTGGCGGATATTGCAGAAGCCAGTATTTTTTTCTCAGGCGAAAACCGGTGGCGCCAATTTGATCAGTGGCCTCCCAAAAACGCAGATAACCGCTGGCTGGTGATTGGTACCGACGGAAGACTTACACTCCGGGATCCTGCCATCGAGCAAAAAGAAAAAAAGGCCGACCTGTTCCGCACGCAGCCGGAAACCGTACAAGCAAAAAAAACTGCAGCAGTTTTCAGTGAATACATCAGCGATCCGGCGCACCCGGTGCCGTATACAGAAGATGTGCACCTCGACCGCACCCGCGAATACATGACGGATGACCAGCGCTTTGCGGGCCGCCGGCCGGATGTACTCAGCTTCAGCACCGCTGTATTACAGGAAGACCTGACACTGGCCGGCCCCGTGATGGCCGACCTGGTAACCAGCATCTCAACCACTGATGCAGATTTTGTGGTGAAAATTATTGATGTATTCCCCGATGATTTTAAATACAACGATGCCACCGACGGGAAAGGCAATGGCAAAGATTACCCGATGGGCGGTTACCAGATGCTGGTGAGGGGCGAGATCATGCGGGGGCGTTACCGCAACAGTTTTGAAAAACCGGAGCCCTTTGTTCCCAACAAGATCACGCAGGTGAAATATGCCCTGCCCGATATCGCCCATACCTTTAAAAAAGGACACCGCCTGATGATACAGATCCAGAGTAGCTGGTTCCCGCTGATGGACCGTAATCCGCAGCAGTTCATTAACATCTACCATTGCGATGACGCTGACTTCCGGAAAGCCGCTATCCGTATCTATCATGATCCGGCTTACCAGACAAAATTCATTATACCCGTTTTAAAATAAGCATGAAAAAAATATTTTTCGCTGCCTTCATCATTTGCAGCCAGCCGCTGACAGCCCAGAACCTGGTCAACATTATTCCCATGCCTGCCGATGTAAAGCCCGGCAAAGGAACTTTCACGCTCAGCAGTCAGACCCTGATTGTGGCAGAAGGTTCGGGTATGGAAAAAACGATTTCCTTTTTCAACAATTACCTCCGCAAAACATTTGGCTATGCCCTGCGGCAGGTGAAACAAACCAGTTCGGCCAATGTTATCCGCTTTAATTATGAACGGATGGACAATCCGCTGCCCGGCGCTTATACCCTTACGGCAGACAAGAATGGGATCTATATCGCCGGTGATAATGAAGAAGGCATTTTTTACGGCATGCAGACACTGATACAGCTGATGCCGCCGGATACCGATCTGGGTGTTAAAAAAACCGCCATCCATTTCACTATCCCGTATGTTACGATCCATGACAGGCCGCGTTTTGCCTACCGCGGCATGCACCTGGATGTGTGCCGGCATTTCTTCCCTGTTGAATATGTAAAACGGTATATCGATTTCCTGGCAGCTTATAAATACAATACGTTTCACTGGCATCTCACCGATGACCAGGGCTGGCGTATCGAAATAAAAAAATACCCGCTGCTTACCCAGGTGGGCGGTTGCCGCGACCGTACCCTGATTGGCCGCTATGGCAGCAATAAATATGACAGCATCCGGCATTGTGGTTATTTTACGCAGGATCAGGTGAAGGAAATTGTAAAATATGCGGCCGACCGCTACATAACTGTAATTCCGGAAATTGAAATGCCGGGGCACAGCACCGCCGCACTGGCCAGCTACCCTTATCTCGGCTGTACCAAGGGGCCCTATAAGGTTATGGATACCTGGGGTGTACTGGATGATGTGTATTGTGCCGGCAATGACAGTACTTATAAGTTTATCGAAGAGGTGCTGGAAGAAGTGATTGCGCTCTTCCCCTCCAAATACATACATATCGGTGGTGACGAGTGCCCCAAGGAAAGATGGAAAACCTGTCCTGTCTGCCAGAAAAAAATTAAAGACGAAGGACTGAAAGACGAACATGCCCTGCAGAGTTATTTTGTGCAGCGCATCGAAAAATTTGTGAACAGCAAGGGCCGCAGCATCATTGGCTGGGATGAAATCCTCGAGGGGGGGCTGGCGCCCAATGCCACGGTCATGAGCTGGCGCGGCGAAGAAGGCGGCATCACGGCTGCCAAACAGGATCATGATGTGATTATGACTCCCGGCAGCCATTGTTACCTGGATCACAGCCAAAGCAAAAATGAAGACAGTCTCACCATTGGCGGTTACCTCCCCCTCGAAAAAGTATACAGCTACGAGCCCATTCCCGCAGCACTGGATGAAAAACAGGCCCGCCATGTGCTGGGCGCCCAGGGAAATCTCTGGACCGAGTACATCGCCAATACCGCTAAGGTGGAATACATGATATTTCCGCGGATGATGGCCCTGAGTGAGGTGCTGTGGAGCCCAAAAGCAAAACGCGACTGGAAAGATTTTGAAAGAAGATTACCGGTTCTTTTCAGACGGCTGGATATGCTGGGCCTCAATTACAGCAATGCCTACTATGATCTTTCGTACAATATCATGCCGGCGCCCGATTATAACGGCGTATTGCTGAAACTGGAATCCAGGGATAAAAATGCCGCCATCCGCTATATGGATGATGAGTTGAAAGTACAGATGAACCTCCCGCAGAAAAATGAAAAAGGAGATACCGTAAATGTGCTTTCCGACATTTACTGGGGTATGGGTAAAAATTATAAAGCGCCCATCCGCATCCAAACTAACAATACCATCTATGCCGAAACTTACCGGGGCAAAGAGCAACTGAGCAATACGGTTAAGCTTGAATTCCTGTTTAATAAAGCCACCGGCAAAAAAATCAGTCTGGTGAACCCGCCCCACAAAAGCTATCCCGGCGATGGTGCTTTCACACTGGTAAACGGAATCCAGAATACAAAAGGCCTTGCTAAATCATCCGAGTTCCTGGGTTTCCTGGGCACCGACCTGGATGCGACAATCGACCTGGGAGAAATTACCAATGTGAGCGAAATCGATCTCCATACATTTGTACAGAGGGGCAGCTGGATTTATCCGCCGGCACAGAACGGGATCATTGTAAAGATCAGTACTGATGGAATCAATTTCAGCATGCCCCCGGATGAGATCGGAACAATAGAAGCGAGCAACGGTGTTTACAAAACCTGGTTCTCCTTCAGTCATGCCCCCCTGCCCGCCCGTTATGTGCAGGTGATTGCCAGAAATTTCGGCATGATCCCCTCCGGCAATCCCGGCGCCGGCAATCCGGCCTGGCTGTTTGTGGATGAAATAGAAGTGAAATAAATAAAGTGATAACTTGTGAAGAAAGTAAAAACAAAACTGAAAAGTTACTGCACCATGTTCCTTTTTTGAATTTTGACTTTTGATTTTTAATTTTCCTTTTGACCTTCGAGAAATACATTAACGTATTAGCCAATGACCCATATAGATCTTACGGATTCATTAGAGAAAATCCCGGTTAAAATTTTCCCGGGGCCGCAGGATGGTTCCCGTTTTGTAGCGGATGAAATCGCCCGCCTGATCCGCCAACGGGAAGCCGAAGGGAAGCCCTGTGTAATTGGCCTGGCAACCGGATCCACTCCCAAAACCTTATATGCCGAACTGGTGCGCATGCACCAGGAAGAAGGGCTGAGTTTCAAAAATGTTATCACATTCAATCTGGATCAGTATTACCCGATGGATAAAGATGCCCTGCAGAGCTATCATTATTTCATGCGGCGCAATCTTTTTGAGCATACGGATATCAACCCCGATAATTACCATCTGCCCGATGGAATGATACCCAAGGACCAGGTAAAAGAGCATTGCCTGCAATACGAAAAACAAATTGAGGCGGCGGGCGGACTGGATTTACAAATCCTGGGTATTGGTATCAACGGGCATATCGGTTTTAATGAGCCGGGCAGTGGCATCTATACCAAAACCAGGCTGATCTCGCTGGATAACAGCACCCGCCTGGCCAACTCCTACGAGTTTGGCAATATGAGCCAGGTGCCGCGGATGGCCATCACCATGGGCATCAGCACCATCCTGAAGGCGAAGAGAATTATTTTGATGGCCTGGGGGCAGACAAAAGCACCCGTTATCCGCAAGGCCGTTGAAGAAGATGATACCGAAGATGTGCCCGCTTCGCTGTTACAGAATCATGATGACTGCATATTTGTGCTGGATGAAACGGCAGCATCCGAACTTACGCGTTTCAAACGCCCCTGGCTAACGGGTGAATGCAGTTGGACGGATGCCATGATCAAGCGGGCAGTAACCGGACTGGCGCTGCAGTTGGAGAAGCCGATTCTGAGTCTTACCAATAACGATTACAATGATAACGGGCTGGGCGAACTGCTGGTGGAAAAAGGAGATGCCTACAGCATTAACCTGCAGGCCTTTTACCAGTTACGCGACAGCATTACCGGCTGGCCCGGCGGCAAGCCTGATGAGCAGCGCAGTTCGCACCCCGAGCGGCATGAACCGTTTCCTAAAAAAGTGCTGCTCTTCTCCCCGCATCCCGATGATGATATCATCAGCATGGGAGGCACATTTATGCGCCTGCACGATCAGGGTCATGAAGTGCATGTGGCTTATCAAACCAGCGGCAATATTGCCGTTACCGATGAATTCGTAACCCGCTTCATCAATTTTGCCGTTGGCTTCGAGAGCCTGTTTGATATTGATGAAACCAAGAGCCGTAAGATACTGGACGAGGCTACGGCTTTTCTGAGAACAAAAAAATCAACCGAAAAAGATACGGATACGATCAGGGCCATCAAGGGGCTCATCCGCCGCTGTGAGGCCATTGCCACCTGTAAATATGTGGGACTGGGTGAAGAAAGAGCTCATTTTATGAACCTGCCTTTTTATGAAACCGGTACCATAGAAAAGAACCCGATGGGCGAAGCCGATATCAGCCTCACTATTGATCTGCTCCGCAAAATAAAACCTCACCAGGTTTATTGTGCCGGCGATTTTGCCGATCCGCATGGCACCCATAAGGTTTGTTTTGATGTGGTGCTGGAGGCCCTCAAACGCATTAAAGCTGCCGGCGATACGTGGATAAATGATTGCTGGCTCTGGCTTTACAAAGGCGCCTGGCAGGAATGGGATATTGCCGAAATAGAGATGGCGGTACCCATGAGCCCCGACCAGGTTACCCGCAAACGCAATGGTATTTTTATACACCAGTCGCAGAAAGATACCGTACCCTTCCAGGGCAGCGACGACCGTGAATTCTGGCAGCGGGCCGAGGAGCGCAATGCCAATACTGCCCGCCTATATGCCCGCCTGGGCCTTACGCAGTATGCGGCGATGGAGGCTTTTGTGCGGTGGTGGTTCTGAAAATTGATTTTTTTACTGAATAAAATCAGCCTGCGCCTGCTTTAAAATTTATCATTATACTTATCAAAGCAGCGCACCCCCGGTATTGCGGGTCTTTCACACAAAATTTTATTATCTTCAGCATTCCAACTACCAAAAAAACAATGATGAGGAAATTTCTATTATTGGGAGCTTTTTTGTTCCCAATTATCCTTCAGGCACAGGTAACAAGTTTCAGTTTCAGCTGTACACATGACACCCTGATTCCCTGTACGGTTCCTTGTATCACACTGAAAGCCAGGATTCCCGACCTGCATGGACTTTCTTCATCCTATACCATCAACCCGGTTAGTGGGGCACCCAATGGCTGCTATACACCCTATGTTCCCCCGGATGCGCCAGGAAACCCAACCGCATTGAATATCGACGACACCTATTCCGGCGTAATTCCGATAGGTTTTAATTTCCCCTTCTTTGGCACCTACTATCCATCGCTTGTAGCAAGTGCCAATGGTTATCTCTCTTTCGATATTAGTCTGGCAGGGCAGTTTAGTCATTACTCGGTTACCAATAACCTGCCCAGCAATGTTTATGACCCTGCCATAATCATGGGGCCTTATCATGATCTGGACCCCAGCATCCGCTCGAATCCGCCTCCGGAAATGCAGATTAAATATGATTTAGTTGGAACAGCTCCCTACAGAAGGTGGATTCTTTCATTTTATCATGTGCCGCTCTATAGTAGTAACGCGTTAACTTGCGGTCAGCTGAATCTTAATACTCACCAGATCATTCTTTATGAATCCACGGGCATTATTGAGGTAATGATTCAGAATAAACAAATTTGCAGCGTTTGGAACAACGGGAAAGCAATGGTGGGTATCCAGGATATGACCCAACTAAACGGGATGACCGTGCCTACCCGTGGTGCCACCGACCCGCCCTGGGGATCTGTTGGTATGAATGAAAGCTGGCGTTTTGTGCCGAATGGAGGCCCTTCTCTTTTCAAGGATGTAAAGCTGTACGACCTTGCGGGCAATCCTGTCTCAACTGGCGTCACCACCAATCTGGGTAATGGTATCATAGATGTTTCCTTCCCGGGTGTTTGTCCTGCAACCAGCCCGGCTACCTATATTGTAAAATCAACTTACCAGAAAATTGATGATCCGCTTACTGATATTTATGGAACCGATACGGTGACGGTAACCAGGGATAACAGCATGCCCATGCTTGTTTCCACATCCGACCCGGTTTGTAAGGGGGGGAATGGTACTATCACTGTTACCGATCCGGTGGGTCCGGTTTATGAATACTCCATTGATGGAGTTAACTGGCAGTTATCGCCCGTTTTCAGTGTACCGGCTGGCACTTACACTGTCCGGGTTCGTATAACCGGTACCTTCTGCGGAGGAAACACTCCGGTTACACTTGCTGATCCGCCGCCCATTCCCATTACAGCCAATGCCACACTGGCCAAATGTAAAGGCACTGCCACCGGTAGCATTGCCATAACTGCTCCGCTCGGAACAGATTATGAATACTCACTCGACAATGGCGTTACCTGGCAGTCATCACCTGTCTTTAATAACCTGATGGCTGGGAATTATACTATCACCCTCCGGCAAATCAGTATTAATTGTACCAGCACACAAACCATAACAGTTGGAGAGCCGGCCCTGCTTACCGCAACAGCGCAGGTTTTGTTGCCAGCCTCCTGTGCCAATAATGATGGCAGCATCGGCATCACTGCAGCAGGGGGCACTCCTGCTTATGAATATTCGATAGATAACGGTACCACCTGGTCGCCCTCCGGTACAATTGGCAACTTACCCGCCGGAACCTATGCAGGTATTAAAGTAAGAGATATTAATGGCTGTACCACTAATGCCAATGCTGTTACAGTACAGCTAAATGATACCATGCGCCTGGAACTGGGTCCTGATACCACAATCTGCGTGGGTAAATCCATCACACTGATACCGCAAACCAATGCCCAAACTGATACGTTTAAATGGACACCCCTGACCTGGCTGGATTATGATACAGCGAAAACACCTATTGCCACGCCCCAGGATACCATCAAATACTACCTGCTGGCCAAATGGGGTGTTTGTCAGCGCCGGGATTCCATCACGGTGAATGTGCTGCATAAACCGGTTCCGTTCGCCGGAAATGATACAACGGTATGTTTCAAAACCAATGCATTTCTGCATGGTATTGCACTCAATACTTCCGGACCGGTAAACTACAGCTGGGCGCCGCCTGATTCATTGAATACCCCCAATGCAGCTACTACCATTGCCCGGATTGATACCACCCGCCAGTTCTTCCTGACGGTAACAGATAATTATGGCTGTAATTTCTCCACCACCGACAGCATGTGGGTGTTTATGCAGCCCGTGGTGCCTGCCTTTGCCGGTAATGATACCATTGCCTGGGCCAATAAGCCCCATCAAATGCATGCAACAGGTGGCTTGTTTTATTTGTGGACACCGGCCACCCCCCTCAATAATCCTTTTATCCAGGATCCCGTTGCACTATTGAATAACGATACCTATTTCACAGTATTGGTAACCGATGCAATTGGCTGCCAGGCCGAAGATGGTGTATTCATAAAAGTATACCAGGGCCCAGAATACTATATGCCCAATACTTTCACGCCCAATGGAGATGGACTGAATGACCGCTTCCGGCCCATCCCGCCGGGTATGAAGACCACGGTTTATTTCAGGGTGTTTAACCGCATGGGGCAACTGGTATTCGAAACCAATAAATGGATGGAAGGCTGGGATGGTAAATTCAAAGGAAAAGACAGTCCGATGGGGGCCTATGTATGGGAAGTGAAAGGCTATGATGCCAATGGCCGTGTGGTACAATTGCAGGGAACCGTAACACTTCTGCGCTAAAATTCATTTATCATATTGTAAAAGCCGCCCCCGGGCGGCTTTTTTTTACCCGTTCCCCGTATTGTATTTTTTTAGCTCCGCCTGGAACTGTCAGGCAGAGATATCAGAATATCCATCCTGGTCCTACCCGGCAGAGTATGAAACCGCTGCCGGGTAAGAGATTCCGGTAATTGGCAGATTTTCAAATTGTCATATTTTAAGATTTGTCTCCCAAAATATATCTATCCACAACACGTTAATAAATTGAAATTGTACCGGGTAAAAACCGCTTTTAAAAAATTGTTATGTTTGTGTATGAACTGGACTGATCGAAAAGCTGTTCGTGTAGCGATTCTGGATATGTATGAGGGTGTACCCAACCAGGGGATGCGGTGTTTACGCGAGATACTGAACCAGTTTGGCGAAGCCAATAATATTGATTTACAATGGGATGAGTACGAGGTACGCCTGCAAAAGCACGTACCCGATCTCAGTTATGATATCTATATCTCTTCCGGTGGACCCGGAAGTCCGCTCGAAACTGAAGGAAATGAATGGGAAAAGGTATATTTCAACTGGTTCAGCCAGGTGGACCGCTATAATAACAATCCCGCCAATGTGCAGAAAAAGCAGGTTTTCTTCATCTGCCATTCTTTTCAGCTGATCTGCCGTCATCTTAATATTGCCCATGTTACCAAACGCAGGAGCACGGCATTTGGCGTTTTCCCCATGCACCTGATGGAAGATGGAAAAGCGGAACCCATCTTTAACGGGTTACGCGATCCCTTTTATTCGGTTGACAGCCGGGATTTTCAGGTGATTGAACCCAATCACAATAAATTAAGGCAGATGGGAGCCAGCATCCTGGCCATTGAAAAAGAAAGGCCGCATGTGCCGCTCGAAAGAGCCATCATGGCCATCCGCTTCAATGAAAACATGATCGGTACACAGTTTCATCCCGAAGCCGATGCCATCGGTATGAGCCTCTACCTGCAAACAGAAGAAAAAAAGAAAACCGTTATCGAGAGCCATGGCTTTGATAAATGGCAATCGATGATCGAACACCTCAATGATCCCGAAAAGATCATGTGGACCTATGCCCATATCATCCCCAATTTCCTCTTCCTGGCACTCGAAAGCCTCCAGCCGGTTGAAGTGTAATACCCGGTGATTCCCTTTTTTTGGTAACCGTATGGTAAATTGTAACCCGGCAGGATTTTTTTGCCCTATTATCTTTATTTTTATAACCTACAATTACGCAAAACCAACCCGCATGATCCCTTCACTGCGCCAAGCATTCAACGAACGTTTCAGCAAAGAAAAATATGATGCCTATATGCAGGAGATCGAGGCCCTGCACCCCGGCGCCCTTGATTTCCGGAATGCCGAAACACCGGTATTTGTGCCGGCCTCCTTCCGGAAAAAAATGCTGGACGCCTGTGAAGATATTATTGATGTGATTACGGATCCCGGCTTTACCCGCCTTACCGAAAGAAGCATACCCGACGGCCTGCGGGTGCCGGGCGAAAACCAGCATGCCCAGTTTGTGGTGTTTGATTTTGGTATTTGTGAAAATGCGGCCGGGGAACTGGAGCCCCAACTCATCGAAATGCAGGGTTTCCCCACCCTCTTTGCCTTTCAGGCCTATCACTCGGCCATCACCGCCCGCTATGCACAGCTGCCGGATAATTTTTCAGCCTACCTGAATGGATACACCGAAGCGGTGTATGTAAAAGAACTCCGGGAGATACTGGTGGGTGATATGAATCCCGAAAATGTAATCCTCCTTGAAATCTTCCCCGGACAACAAAAAACACGCATCGATTTTTACTGCACGGAAAAACTGGTGGGGATCAAAACGGTTTGTTTAACCAAACTTATCGCCGAAGGCAATAAATTGTATTATGATAATAACGGTATCAAAACCGAAATCAAACGGATTTATAACCGCCTGATCTTTGATGACCTGCAGAAGCAGGAAGGCCTGGAAAATGTAGTGGATCTTACCCGGCCCTATGATGTGGAATGGGTACCGCATCCCAACTGGTTTTACCGCATCAGCAAATTCACCCTGCCGTTTATCCGCAATGCCTATGTGCCCCAGACATTCTTCTTAAATGAGCTGAAACAGGTGCCGGATGACCTGGAGAATTATGTGTTAAAGCCCCTGTTCTCCTTTGCCGGTATGGGCGTAGTAATTGATGTAACCCCCGCCGATATTGAGGCCGTGAAAGATCCTGAAAACTGGATCCTGCAGCGTAAAGTAAAATACGCCGACGTGATTGTAACCCCGGATGGGAATGCCAAGGCCGAAATACGGCTTTTCTATTTCTGGAAAAATGAATGGCCCCGCCCCATTGCAGTTCACAACCTGGCCCGCCTCAGCAAGGGCAAAATGATTGGTACCCGCTACAACAAAGACAAGGAATGGGTGGGCGGCAGTGTTGCTTTTTTTGAAAAGGATAGTTGACTTTACGGATATTAACAGCTAAATCACCTCGCATGAAAAACGGAATTGCCCGCTTCGATTATTACCTTAACCAGGTGCAGGGGCTGCTGGATACAGCGGCCAAACAGAAAAATCCCGGCCTCTGGCTCTACCAGAATAACCTGCGTACACCCCTGTTCATGCTGGAAGCGCTGGCCAAACTCTATGCAGGAATTCACAATCCCAAACGGTTTACCAAACTGAAAGCCCATTTTAAATTGCTCGAAGATATCCTGGGCGCTATCGATTATTACGATGCCTTTGCCAAACAGTTTGCTGCCAATAAAAAAATACCGGCGTCCATAACCACTTACCTCCAGGCACAAACCCGTGAAAAAGTGCAAAGCCTCAATGAAATACTGACTGAGAAAGGCTGGCTGGGCGAGGGTAACCGGCGCATCATCAAAATCCGGAAAAAACTGAACGGGGCCGGCTGGCTGCCGGAGGAAAAAGAAATTAAGGCCATCGAAGCTTTTTATCATACCGCCATCGCAGAAATACTGGCTTTTGTAAAGGAAAGAAAATACCATTTTCAGAATGTGGAAGCCGATGTGCACGAATTACGGCGCAAACTCCGCTGGCTGAGTATTTACCCGCAGGCTTTCCGCGGTTGTATACAGCTGACACCGGTAAAACCCGTTCCGGCACATCTTAAAAAATACCTTACCCCTGCCATCACCGGCTCTCCTTATAATAAGATGCCCGATGCGGCCAATAACCGCTATTTTCTTCTGCTCAACCAGCAATATTTCCTGGCACTCAGCTGGATGATTGCGGAGCTGGGCTCACTTAAGGACAGCGGACTGGCCGTGGTAGCCGTAAAAGAAGCCCTGCAACAAACAGCCTCCCTCACGGAGGCGGCTGCACTCAAACAAGCATACAGTATCCTGGGCAATAAGCAACCCTCCATCCGGATTATCCTGGATAAAGCAGATGCCCTTTGCAAAAAATATTTTGCTGAAAAGAACCTGTCACAGCTTGTAAAAGCAGTTGCAGCCGCGAAACAAACTTAACAGTATTCTGATGCCGTAAAATCGGCCAGACAGTTTTTACACCCGCTTGTTAACAGGAAATTACCAATCATTAACATATCCTGAACCTCCCGGTTTTTATATTTGCCGCCAATGAAGCGGACATTTGCTTTCATATTACTCCTCTGTCACATCAACTCCTCCATGTTCCTGCCGCAATCGCCGCAGGATGACCTGTTTGATGCCGGCGGAAACCAGATTGATGATATTACCAGTATCGTGGAATATGTAGCGGTAACACTGGGATATGATCATACGGCCGATGATGAAAACGATGATGCCGGTCAGAATTTTCACCTGGTTAAAATGGTCGACTATACTTTCCAGCAGTCATTCCAGATCCTGCTCGACAGTAATGTTTCTGAAACGGGTATCCGCTTCTTCCCCGCTGCAGCCGAATCGCTGATCGATTCCATGGTATACGATATCACCACCCCTCCTCCCGAAATCGGTTAACACATACACCCGTTTAAACAGGTATACCGCTGGTACCCGCATGGGTATACCCGCCGGTGCTTACCTGTACCGATTTAATCATCAATTATCAACATCATGAAACACCTGATCCAACGGCTGTTGGGATTCCGGGTGACCTTGTGCCTGTGCCTGCTCAGCAGCGCTCATGCACAGGACACTGTTTCCATCAGCCTTCCTGAAGCAGAAAAACAATTTATTCAGAAAAACCTGCAGCTGCTGGCCGAAAAATATAATATCGATATTGCCAAAGCGCAGCTGATTCAGTCCCGTCTCTATCCCAATCCCACCCTTTTATTATCAGGGAACCTGTACGATCCCGCCAATAAGAAAGTCTTCAATGTAAGCAATGCCAACGGCCAATATGATGTAGCCCTGCAGCAACTCATCCGGCTGGCAGGCAAACGGAACAAAGAAATCAAACTGGCGCAAACCGGCATCGCCATGAGTGAAAACAGTTTTTATGATCTCTTGCGCACCCTCCGTTATTCGCTGCGCAGCAGTTTTTACGACCTGTATTTCACCCAGCGCTCCATCCGGGCTTACCAAAGCCAGATCAGCACATTGGAAAAACTGAATGCCGGCTACGAAACCCTGCAGGCAAAAGGAGTGGTTACCTTAAAAGATGCCGTAAGGATAAAATCCCTGCTCTATTCCCTGGAGGCCGAACGCGCCAGCCTGCAGGCACAGGCCACAGAACTGGAATCGGCTCTGCAGCTGCTTTTGCAAAACAACAAAGCCTGGTTTATAGCAGAGGTCCCTGCCGACCATATCCCTGATCAACAGGTGAGCACGCTGCAGCTTGCTTCGCTGATTGATACGGCTTACTCGTACAGGAATGACCTGAAACTGGCGGGAAACAACATCACGTACAACCAGCAAAACTACCGGCTTCAAAAAGCAATGGCCACGCCCGATCTTACCCTCGGCGCAGAGTTTGATAAACGCGGCAGTTTCGTAGACAATGCATCCTTCCTCACGCTGGGAATTGATCTGCCCTTCTTTCACCGGAACCAGGGCAATATCCGCTCGGCCAAACTGGGCTGGGAACAAAGCAGGGTGCAATTCGATCTGCAAAAGCAAACGGTGGAAAATGAAGTGACAAAAGCGTATTCGCAGTTACTGAACAATACGCGGCTGCTGCAGACACTGGATCCCGGATTTTATAAGCAACTCGATCAGTTGCTAGCCGGCATCACAGAGAATTTTCAGAAAAAGAACCTGAGTCTGCTGGAACTTACCGACTTCTATGATTCGTATAAAACCAATATGCTGCAGCTGAACCAGCTGCAGGATCAGCAACTGCAGGCGGCCGAAGCCCTCCAGTTTGCCGTGGGAAAAACCCTTTTTAACTAAATATCTCCTTATCATGAAAAATATCATTTTTTATTCAGTTTGTACCACGCTGCTGTTAAACCTGGCAGCCTGTGAAAAGAAAGAACAATCGGCCCCGAAAGCAAACGTAGCCATCGCCGACAGCATCATCCGGAATCTGAAAACGGCAAAAGCCACACTGAGTGATGCCCCTGAGGATATCCGGCTGAATGGCGTGGTGAGCCCCGATGAAAGCCGGCAGGTAAAAGTGTATGCCCTGGTGAGTGGAAAGATCAATAACCTCTCGGTGGAGCTGGGCGACTATGTAAAAAAAGGACAGCAGCTGGCCGTGCTGCAAAGCACAGAGGCCGCCGGTGCCGCTAATGATCTTTCCCTGGCCGAATCCAATGTGGCGATTGCCAAAAAAAGTATGGAGTCGACGAAGGATTTGTTTAAAACAAATCTTGCCACGGAAAGGGATTATATCAGCACAGAGCTGGAGTACAACAAGGCGCTGTCGGAGCTCAACCGGGCCCGGCAGGTGGCCGCCATTACCGGCGGCAAAGGGCCCTACCACAGTATAACGGCGCCTATCAGCGGTTATATCATTGATAAGCAGGTTACAGCCAATTCGCAGGTGCGGGCCGACAACAGCAGCAATCTTTTCACCATCGCCGATCTTTCGAAAGTATGGATTATGGCGAATGTGTATGAAAGCGATATCCCTGCCATGAAAGTGGGGGTAGAGGTAAAGGTTACCACACTCGCAAATCCCAACGAGGTGCATACCGGCCGGATCGATAAAGTGTATAATGTACTTGACCCGGCCACCCGTACCATGAAAGTGCGGATCAGTATGGACAATCCTCAGCTCGAACTCAAACCCGAGATGTTTGCCACTGTAATGGTACACACGCTCCCCGGCAACAAAATGCTTTCCATACCGGCCGCAGCCCTGGTAATGGAAAACAGCAGTCATTATGTAATCCTTAAACAGGGTAACCAGCTCAGTGTAAAAGAAGTGAAACTGATCCGGCGGGCCGGAGACACCGCTTATGTGGAAGGAATTGCCGCCAATGATGAAGTGGTGATTAACAATGAAGTTTTTTTATACCAGGCATTAACCGCAGAATAAAAACACCGTCATGAATAAATTTATTAAAGGAATCATAGCGTTTTCGCTGAAGAACAGGTTGTTCATCGGGCTGGCGGTGCTGGTACTGATTATCTGGGGGGCTATTGCCTTCAAAAATATTCCTATCGAAGCTTTTCCGGATGTAACCAATACTGAAATAACCATCATCACACAATGGCCGGGGCGCAGCGCCGAAGAAATTGAAAAATTTGTAACCATCCCCATTGAAATCGGCATGAACCCCGCCCAGCGTAAAAGCGCCGTTCGTTCCACCACTGTATTCGGATTATCAGTGGTGAAAATCATTTTTGATGATAATGTGGATGATGCTTTTGCCCGGCAGCAGGTAAATAACCTGCTGCGGGAGGTGGATCTGCCAGACGGGGTTTCGCCGGATGTGCAGCCCCCCACCGGCCCCACCGGCGAAATCTTCCGCTATACACTCAAAAGTGAGAGCAAATCAGTCAGGGAACTTAAAACGATACAGGACTGGATTATTGAAAGGCAATTACTGGGGGTTCAGGGCGTGGGTGATGTAGTGAGTTTTGGAGGAGAGGTAAAAACTTACGAGATAAAAGTAAACCCGGTAAAACTGGCTTCCTACAATATCAGTCCCCTGGATGTTTACAGCGCTGTTGCCAAAAGCAATATCAATGTTGGCGGCGACGTGATTGTAGATAATTCACAGGCCTATGTGGTAAGAGGTATCGGCCTGCTGAATAATACCGAGGAAATTCAGAATATCATTGTAGACAATATCAACGGCACACCCATCCTTGTAAAAGATGTGGCCGAAGTGGATATTTCGAATCTGCCCAAACTGGGGCAGGTGGGCCGGGATAACCAGGATGATGTGGTGGAAGGGATTGTTGTGATGCGCAAGGGAGAGAATCCCAGTAATGTTATCAAAAATGTGCAGGCCAAGATTGATTACCTGAATGAGAAAGTACTGGATAAGGATGTGCATATTGATACGTTTTATAACCGCAACAACCTGATCAATTTTGCCACTCATACGGTGTTGCATAATATGCTTGAAGGCATTTTGTTTGTTACCGTAATTGTTTTCCTGTTTATGGCCGATTGGCGCACCACGGTAATTGTGGCGATTGTGATACCCTTATCGCTTCTCTTTGCATTCATCTGCCTCACGCTGCGGGGTATGTCGGCTAACCTGCTGTCGATGGGAGCCATCGACTTCGGTATCATCATAGACGGAGCCGTGGTAATGGTGGAGGGTATCTTCGTGCTGCTCGATCACCGGGCCCGCCAGACCGGGATGGAAAAGTTTAACCGGCTTTCGAAACTTGGACTGATTAAGAATACCGGGGGCGAACTGGGTAAGGCTATTTTCTTTTCCAAACTCATCATCATTGCAGGATTGCTGCCCATCTTTTCTTTCGAAAAAGTGGAAGGTAAAATGTTTTCACCCCTGGCCTGGACACTCGGTTTCGCCCTGCTGGGGGCCCTCCTGCTCACCCTCACCCTCATCCCCTTGCTGAGCAGTCTGCTGCTGCGAAAAAATGTAAAAGAAAAGCACAACCGGTTTGTTGAATTTATCACCAGGGCCGTTATGCGCCTTTTCTCGTTTACTTATTATCACAAGCGGATCACGATGCTGGTTACGGCAATAATAGTACTGCTGGGTTTGTTTTCATTCCGCTTCCTGGGAACCGAGTTTTTACCCGAACTGGATGAAGGTGCAATCTATATCCGTGCCACCTGCCCCCTCAGTGTATCGCTGGATGATTCAAAGGCGCTGGCCAGTAAAATCCGAAAGATATTGCTGGGCTTCCCTGAAGTGAAACAGGTAATGTCGCAAACAGGACGGCCCAATGATGGCACCGATGCCACAGGATTTTATAATATCGAAATGCATGTGGATATTTACCCGAAAGAAGAATGGAAAAGAAAAATCACCAAAGAACAACTGATAGATGAAATGCAGCAGCAACTTTCCGTTTTCCCGGGTGTCAACCTCAACTTTTCGCAGCCCATCATGGATAATGTGGAAGAAGCCGTATCGGGCGTAAAGGGTTCCCTCTGTGTAAAAATTTATGGCGACAGCCTGCGTGTTACAGAAGAAAAAGCAAATCAGGTTTACGGGATCATGAAAAATATCCCCGGCGTGGAAGACCTGGGCGTCATCAAAAATACAGGGCAGCCCGAAATGCGTATCGACCTGAACCAGGAAAAAATGGCGCTCTATGGTGTCAATACCGCCGATGCCAATGCCGTGATTGAGATGGCTATCGGCGGCAAAGCCATCACCCAGATCTATGAGGGCGAAAAGAAATTCCAGTTACGGCTGCGGTACGAAGAAGCCTTCCGGAATAATATGGAAGCCATCAGCGACCTGCTGGTGCCAACCCTAAAAGGCACCAAAGTTCCCATTAAAAACATCGCAGCTATCAGCACCCTTACGGGTCCCAGCCTGATCTTCCGCGATGCCAACCGGCGTTATTCGGCAGTTAAGTTTTCGGTGAGGGGCCGGGATATGGGCAGCACCATAAAAGAAGCGCAGCAAAAAGTAAATGCCGTGGTGAAACTGGATAAGGGGTATGACATGCAATGGGCCGGCGACTTCGAAAATCAGCAGCGGGCTTCCCGCCGGCTGAGCCAGGTGGTGCCCGTAAGCCTGCTCATTATCTTCCTGATCCTTTTTGTAATGTTCGGTAATGTGAAAGATGCCGGCATGGTATTACTGAATGTTCCGTTTGCCATCATCGGCGGCATTGCTGCTTTATTAATTACACATACCAATTTCAGTATATCAGCCGGTATCGGCTTTATCGCTCTTTTTGGCATATGTATTCAAAACGGGGTGATCCTGATCTCGGTATTCAAAAAGAACCTGCAGGCCATCCGGAAACATGAGTTCAGTTACCTCTCTCTCCGCAATGCCATCATGGCCGGGGTAAATACCCGCGTACGCCCCGTGGTGATGACAGCGCTGATGGCGGCTATCGGACTGATGCCGGCAGCCCTCTCCACAGGCATCGGTTCCGAGACTTCGAAACCCCTGGCCATTGTGGTGATTGGCGGCCTTGTTACTTCCACCATTCTGACCCTGCTGGTATTCCCGCTTTTCTTTTACCTGGGATACCGCAAACTGGGCCAGCAAGTATCCGAGTGATGTGTATTTGTTGATAATTGAAAAATGCCAGCTCCGGCTGGCATTTTCATTTACGCTTATGAAACTGTTTTACAATAATTCCCTGATCTTGTTTTCCAGTTGCTTCCCCTCGAGGTCAACAGCAACAATCTTACCGGTTTTATCCAATAAAAAAGAAGTGGGAATCTGGTCAACCTTATATGCAGCTGCAGCAGGAGAATCCCAGCCGGCATTATCATTTACCAGCACATAGCTGAGCTTGTCCTGTTTGATGGCTTTCAGCCAGGCATTTTTTTTGACGTCAATTGAAACGGCAAAAACCACAAAACCCTTGTCCCTGTACTTCTTATACATTTTTAATACGGCCGGATTGCTGGCCCGGCAGGGGCCACACCAGCTGGCCCAGAAATCAACCAGCACCACTTTTCCCTGGTAAGAAGCCAGTTGAACAACACTGTCCCTGGTATCTGGTAAACTGATTGCAGGAGCCGGCGTACCCACCAAAAGCTGCGCTTTTGCAACGCCGGTTAAGAAGATCACGAAAACTAAGAGAAGCTGCTTTTTCATTGGCAACAGTTTTTCTTTTTAAAAAGAGATTGAATAAAACGCAATATCGCTTTGATCAGCCGCATAACTTATTTGATTTTAAAACGCATTCCAGCGTAAAACATCCGGCCCGTCACCGGTCCGTATACCAAGGCGGCATCAAAATAAGGACCAAAGGGCTGATCGGCTGCAATGATAACCTGTTTTTGAAAATAATTGGAAATATTTTCGCAACCCAGGTAAATATCCACCGGTCGTTTTTGCCCGATTGAGCGGCTAACCTGTGCGTTCATCAGTACAAAAGAAGGAGAACGTTCCGGGCGCTGGTACACTACGGGATTGGCAGCAGTAGACGGTATGCGCCGGGTGCCTGTATAACTGACAGTATAATCAAATTTCCACTGCCGGAAAGAATACGCCAGGTTTAAGAATGCCCGGTGGGCTGCCACCAGCGGCCTTTCCAGCAACCTGCCGTGATAGGTTGTTCTGACATCAAAGAAACGATAGGCCAGCCGGGTATTGAAATTGTGCAGCGGCTCTGCATTCAATTCAGCCTGGAAACTGTTGGAAAAAGATTGTCCGCTGAGATTGTAAAAGTCAACTTTCCTGGGATCTTCCATATCCACCACCACCTGCTGCACAAAATCAGTCCGGAAAAAATCAAGACTGAGATTGGCATCGTTACCGGCCAGCTTAAAATGCTGGTCAATGGTGATGCCTTCATTCCAGGCCACTTCGGGTTCCAGTCCGTAAGCCTTGCCGGGTTGCTGCCCGATAATATTTACCTGGCGGGCACTCACCAGCACACTGTTATTTTCAGCAAAGATATTAGCGGTGCGCTGTCCCCTGCCCGCTCCTATACGAATCGTGGTGCCAGACCGGGGCTCATAACGAATATGCAACCGGGGGGTCACAAAAAAGCCGGAAAGATTATTATGATCTGCCCGGATACCAGCCACCAGGTTGAAACGGGTACCCTGCGTAAACGTATATTCAAAAAATGCTCCCGGTACCACTTCGTTGCGCCGGTAATTGGTTAAGCGGAAATCCTCATCGTAGCGGTCGTACACCAAACTGAATCCCGTTCTGAATTTATGATTGGTATTGCCGATGATCGACTGGTAGAGGAGGTTACTGTAGAAATTCTTTTCATTCGCATTATAGGTGGTAAGCCCGAAATAAGCCCGCTGATCATGCTGCAGCCAGTCAAGTTGCCAGCCAATGCTCTTGTATTTTTTTTGCGGAAAAACATAACCCAGCTTGGCAAAAACTTCATAGCGGTCGGCATCAATAGACAGCCCGTAATGCCGGGTGGTGTTCTTATCCGTGGCTTCATTATAGGCTGTTTCGCCGCCAATGCGCCTGTCTTCATAATATTTTACACCCACCTGCAACAGCACTCCTTTTCCATTATCATATTTCATCCGGCCAATCAGGTTGCCCTGGTAACCGGTTGGCAGATCCCGGAACCCGTCCTTATTCTGATCAAGCGATTTATTGGATAAAAAATCGCCGTGACTGAGCAGGGCCACCGACCAGTGCCGGTTGATTTTATGCGCCAGGTTGAGATTGATATCCGTTTTACCGAAATCATTGATATAGGCATTGGCATATAGCTGCTCAGCTGTTTCGGGCTTTTTCAGTTCCACATTGATCTGGCCGGCGATGCTTTCAAAGCCATTGGCTACTGATCCAATCCCCTTGGTAAGCTGGATCGATTCCACCCAGGGTCCGGCAATCGCATTCAATCCCAAAGGGGTGGCAATGCCCCGCGGGCCGGGCAGGTTCTCCACTGTGAGCTGCGTATAATTTCCACTCAGTCCCAGCAACTGGATCTGTTTCGAACCGGTTACCGCATCACTGTACGAAACATCCACCGAGGGATTGGTTTCAAAACTCTCACTCAGGTTGCAGCAGGCGGCTTTGAACAGTTCTTTATCTGTCATCACCTGCGTGCGCACCGGGCTGATACCCGATACATAGGTGGAACGGATTTTTGCGGTAACCGTTACTTCGCTCAGCCGCTGATTGGCCGCCAGTATCACTTTCAGTTCTGCAGGATCATTCACAGTTATCGTATCGGCCTGGTAACCGGCATAGCTCACCACCAGCCGGTTGCCGGCAGCTGAACTCCTGATCTCGAAAATACCGCTGGCGCCTGAGCTCACCCCTTCGGTGGTTCCCAGCCAGCTGATACTGGCGCCGGGTAAGGGCGTGAAATCACCTTTCCGGTTGGCCTCCAGCACCACACCTTTAATGGTAAAAGCAGTGGCTGAAGCCGTTGGTGCCGCGTTCTTTTGAGCACTGTCTTTACGGAAACTGCCGCTATCAGTAACGGGGGGCGTTGGACTGAGCGTATGACTCACATTATTCATCGGGCCTGTGCGGTAATGACAGCAGGCAGGCAAATTATTATAGGTAATCACCGGTGCTTTCTTATTGGCGATATCATGCCCGGCCTGTACAATCCTGTTCTCCACCTTATCCTGGGTGGTAAATGCCGGGTTGTACACCAGCAGCAGCATCTTGCTGCCGATATCCCATACGGCTTTCTTCACACCCCGGCCCCTGGCGGCTTTTTCTATTCTGTCTTTGCATTGTTCGCAGTTGCCTTCCACCCTCAGCGTAACCGTTGTATCTTTTTGAGGTATTTTTTGCGCATAACCACCCCCGCCAACCGCCAGCAACAGCAAGCAGAGAAGAGCCCTGTAGTAGGTTTTCATGTTGCTTCATTTGCACACGAAAATGCAGGAGCCATTGCGGGCTCCTGCCATCATGTTGCGGTGAATTAATTTGATTTCTTTTCCACGAGGTCCATACCGCAGGAAGGGCATTTGCCTTTCTCGTTGCTCACTACTGACGGGTGCATCGGGCAGGTGTAGGTTTTTGCGGCTGCCGGGGTTTCCGTTGTTGTCTTACGCTCGTAATGACAACAAGCCGGTAATTTCATATAAGCGGCATTGGAAGCGGCAAAATCCTGTGTATCATAGCCTGCATTGGCAATACTTTGCTGTATTTTGGCTGCGGAGGTTTTCTTTTCGTTGTAGGTCACATTCAGCTCTTTGGAATCTTCATTCCAGCTGGCAGCTGTGGCACCCGCCGTTTTAGCGGCTTTTTCAATTACTTTTTTGCACATGCCGCAATTGCCCCATACCTTGATGGTTTCTTTTTTTGTTTGTGCCAGGAGGGTGTTTACACTGAATATACAAATAGCCAGGATGGCAATACGATTAAACGTTTTCATTGTGTTGATTTTTAAATGAACTGATAATAAATAAAAGAGAGGGAGGCCGGCTCAGAAGCCCGGCGGATCAGTTCTATAGTCTGAAAACGCAGTAGAGAATACAGGTAAAATGTCCGCCGGCCGCCGGAGGAGAATTATCGCGGGGCTGCTGATCAGTAAGAGCGGTAATCAGCGGCTCATCATAAAGCGGGTAGCCGGGTATAAACACCGGTGCATCAGCAGCTGCACTGAAATCATTGGAAGTTACTTTGTGCGAATCGGTAAGCTTTACAAATTTGTGCTCATCATGACAGCAGCTGCTGTTCTTATTCTTCATTCCGCATCTGCCGCACTTATCATCCGAAGCGCCATACCATTGCACCCCTGCTTCCTTACCCATACAATAATGTATCTCGAGTGCAATACCCGATACCACTACCATGTATACAAGGGTCAATATGGCGAGGAAGGCTTTTTTCACCGTTATGTAAAGGTAAGAACTATTGGACTCGGAGTTGCAGGTTTTTGGTTAAAAGTTGCTGGCAAAGGTTGTTCGTTACCCGATTTGGACAAATGCTGAACCCGGCTTCCCGCAAAAGATTATCAGCGAACAGCTGGATTCTAATTCACAAACCCCCACTGTATCCCCACCCGCAGCATAAAAGCCTGGCTGGGGTAATGCGGAGCCGCATAATTATTATTGGTGAAGCGGAAACCATTGGCAAAACTCACCGTATTCAGGTTTTCGGCCCGGATATAGGTGGTAAAAGACTTGATCCGGAAATGAAAGAAAAGAGATATATCCGGCAGGTTTTTCAGTTTGAAAGTATCCTGGGGAATAAACTGCCCCATCACCGGTGAATAATTGTAAGCTTCAAAAGGCGTAAAATACCGGAGTTCGAGACCAGTGCTAAGGTTCAGATTTTTGTAAAACAGCCCTTCAAATGCCAGCCGGTTGCGGGTAAAAATAAGCGGCACTTTAACCGGTGCTGCCCCATCGGTTTGCTGGGCCGTTATCTCTGCGTACCAATGCCATTTTTTGGTGAGCTTTATCATTTTGGATGCCGTTACCTGCAGCAGATTAAAGGCTGTGCCGTACTGGGCTGTGTGGTAGTAATCCGTGAAATAACAAAGATTGGAAATGAAATAATCCCGGAAAGAAAGATTGAATAAGGCATTGGAAAGATCGGCCCCCACCACGGTGATGTTTTCTTTTTTGGTAAGACTGGGGTTATTAAAATTGAACTTCGATTCGTTATTGAAAATAAAAGAAGGGGTCCGGTTCACATTCCGGAAATACAAACGCACATATCCGAATTTCTTATTGAAATACCGGCCAATACTGGCCTGGGCCGTATAGTCGCCGCTGTTGAGCCCATGCAGGTAAAATTCTCCCTTGGCCAGGATATCCCATAATTTATTGCGGGTTTTATTGCGGTACTCGCCGTGTAAAATCGTATTTACATACCGATGGGTACCCGTGGTAAGCTGGCCGGTGATATTCTCGAGGGTGGCACCCAGCAGCAGAAACTGGGCAGGGTTTTTGGTCTCCGGAAATTGCAGCAGGGAGAAATCATTGGAAAGCCGGCTCCATTTCTCGGTTGCCAGAAAACTGCCCGTTGGGGTTAGCAGCGTATAATTATACCAGCTGGCATAGATGGATGAATCAGCCTTGTCGTCTGTAAACCGGTACTGCTGCGTATTATAGCTGAAGCTGTACTGCAAACGCAGTTTCGGGTAAAAAAGATATTCGGTGGTGGAATCATTGATGGCAACAGAATCCCGTTTGCCCAGGTCGTACGACTGCCGTAAAAAGAATGTAAAGTCCTTATAAATATTACCGGTATGGATATTGGCCTGGAAAGGGTTGGGCTGATATAACTGGGCCCCGCCCAGGTTAACCGGAATGGTGAAACGTTTGGAGTGGTTTTTATCCGTAATCAGCGAATCGTATTTAATGCCCCCGTTTTCCGAATTCTTGAGCGTATTTCCCACCAGCACCAGGTAAGCCGCATAGCGCTTTCTTTTACCCTGGTAATTGCCAAACAGGCGATAGCTTTTGTGATTGCTGTTTTGGGTTACAAAAAAACCGGGTGCATTGATGAGGCGGTAATCAAATCCGAAATTGAGGCCAGGCCGGGGCGATTGGGTATGCAATACTTTCAGTACCTGCTCCTTCCCGGATGCCAGCTGGTAGCCCAGTTGGGTAAAGGGCCGGTTGGTTTTGTAAAACTTTGTCCCCTCCAGCGTCATTTTGTACACATCAAAGGCATGAAACCCCGGATCCCAGCCTGCTCTGGCGTTGTTCTGGTAAATCAGCGGGTAAGCGGCAGCACCATTATTGCCCAGGGATTGCCAGGAAGAAGGAATGGTGAAGTACTTATCAAAATCGTTGATACTCGAATCAAAACTAACGGTACGTACGGAATCCAGGAATTTATAACCGATCGCTATCGAATCCTTCCGGTCATCCCGGTGTTCAAAGGGAATACTGTCTTTCCGCCCCCCGCCTGCTCCGCCGCTGCCCGCACTCTGAAAGAGCCCCCCCACCTGCTTGATCTTATTGATAACAGGCTCTTCCTGGGCGAACACAGAAAGCGCCGGCAAACAAATAAGAAAACTGAAGATGATCCGTTTCATACTACAATTATAATTCGCTGATCAGCCCGGTAATGAGGCTGGCAAAAACAGGCTCGGCATTCCGGGCTGCCTGCAATACTTCTTCATGAGTGGTTTTCTCTTCATCATCCCGCAGGCCCACATCTGTAATCACACTCATCGCAAAAACGGGCAGTCCCATATGAACGGCCGTGATCACTTCTGGCACAGTGCTCATTCCCACCGCATCGGCACCAATGGTGCGGATCATCATATACTCGGCACGGGTTTCAAAAGTGGGACCGGTTACGGCCACGTACACCCCCTCTTTTACATCAATATTTTTGGCAGCGGCTATCGCTTTTACTTTTGCAATCAGGGCCTTATTGTAAGGCTCGCTCATATCCGGGAAACGTACTCCCAGTTCTTTAATATTGGGACCGATGAGCGGATTGGGTGTAAACTGGCTGATGTGATCGGTGATAATCATCAGGTCGCCCACCTTAAAGCCGGGATTTACACAACCGGCCGCATTACTGATGATCAGTGTTTCGATGCCCAGGTACTTCATCACCCTTACCGGGAAAACCGTTTCCTGGGCAGTATAGCCCTCATAATAATGAAAACGGCCGGCCATGGCCACCACTTTCTTCCCTCCCACTTCGCCAAAAACCAGTTTACCGCTATGCCCTTCCACCGTACTCACCGGGAAATGCGGGATCGAATTATAAGGAATCTCCTTTTCAATATTGATTTCACCGGTAAAATTGCCCAGCCCGCTTCCGAGGATAATGCCCACAGATGGCTGTACACTATACGCAGCCCGGATAAAGGCCACCGCCTCATTAATTTTTTCTAGCATAGTTACAGTTAGTGTTGATTTGAATGGGCAAATGTAAGACAAGTATTGTTAAAGGAATGTTTAGTGGAAAACTCGCATTTTCAGCACAGCGATCAGAAAAAACAAAGGAATCACGGAGAACCTCTGTGTAAACTCCCTTTCTTATTTTCCCGGCAGTTTTCGTCCCCAAACTGCTTCAATTTTTATATCTTCGCCAAAATTTTTTGTACTATGAACCTTCACGAATACCAGGCCAAAGAACTACTGAAAAAATATAGTGTTCCCGTTCAGGAAGGCATCGCCTGCATCACTCCCGGCGCCGCCGAAGAAGCCTACAAACAGATACATACACAGTATGGCAGCAAGTTTGCCGTTGTAAAGGCACAGATCCATGCGGGCGGTCGCGGTAAAGGCAAGATTGCCGGCACCGAACAAAGAGGGGTTGCGGTTGGAAAAAATGCCGAAGAGGTAAAACAGATTGCCCAGAATATTCTTGGCGGCACCCTGGTTACCGTTCAAACCGGGCCCGCAGGTAAAGTGGTAAACAAAGTGCTGGTGGCCCAGGATGTGTATTATGATGGCCCCAGTCCCGTGAAGGAATTCTATCTCTCCATCCTGCTCGACCGCAGCAAGGGTAAAAACGTTATCATGTACAGCACCGAAGGCGGCATGAACATTGAAGACGTGGCCCACGATACCCCCGAAAAAATTTTCAAAGAATGGGTATACCCCGGTGGCTTGCTCGAAGCCTACCAGGCCCGTAAAATCGCATTCAACCTGGGCCTCAGCGGCACGGCTTTCAAAAACTGCGTAAAATTTGTTACCAATTTATACAATGCCTATGTGGGACTCGATTGCAGCATGCTCGAGATCAACCCGCTGTTCAAAACCAGTGATGACAAGATTATCGCAGTTGACTGTAAAATGAATATCGACGACAACGCCCTCATGCGTCATCCCGATATTGCCACTTTGCGTGATGTTACCGAAGAGGATCCCACCGAAGTGGAAGCCGGTCAGTATAACCTGAACTTTGTAAAACTCGATGGCAATGTGGGTTGCATGGTAAACGGCGCCGGCCTCGCCATGGCCACCATGGATATGATCAAACTCAGCGGCGGCGAACCGGCTAACTTCCTGGATGTGGGCGGCACCGCCAATGCCCAAACCGTGGAAGCCGGATTCCGCATCATCCTCAAAGACCCCAAGGTTAAAGCCATCCTCATCAATATCTTCGGCGGAATTGTGCGTTGCGACAGGGTGGCCCAGGGTGTTATTGATGCTTACCAGTCTATCGGTAATATCAATATCCCCATCATTGTGCGCCTGCAGGGCACCAATGCCGACCTGGCCAAAAAACTGATCGACGAAAGCGGATTACAGGTACAGAGCGCTATCCTGCTCAGTGAAGCAGCCGCCCTGGTAAATAAAGCGGTAGCCTGAGCCTCCCCAAATAACTGAAGTGCCCCGCACTTGCGTAAAAGCCCCATTCTCAGCAATGGGGCTTTTACGTATGGATTAAATTCGAATACAAATCTGGCTAAATTACTACAGGCACAGAATTTGCTGTTTTCTAGTTTTGTGCTGACGAACTGAAACCCTTTACTATGAAAAAACTATTCTTCACCCTGTTCATCACGTTTTTCTTCAGCCTGCTGTTCATCGTGCAGCAACTGGTTAAACTTGTTGTACATTCCCTGAGCCGGATCCCCGGGTTACGCCGGTATTCGCTCCGGTTAGACATCTGACCAGGGGCGCTCAACCGCCCTGCCCGCTTCAGCACCTGTTCCGGCTATCCGTTACAGGCCCTGCTAACTGCCATTGAAGCCAGGCAACCTGCAGGTTCATCGCCGGTCCTTCCACTGCTATCCGGCAGCCCTTCAGCCTTATCTCTTTTTTCAGCCATTCAATGAAGCAGTACTCACTGCTTTTTTCCCTCTAAATACTGTAAGGCCTTTTTTAAAAAAACATCATTCGTCTCAGACATTTTATCCAGTTCCCTGGTTACCGTTACCGGGGGTACATATTCCTCACGGGGCCGGCCATGGATATGATAAAGCCGCTCGGCCGGAAAACTGAAATGAATACCGGTATTGGGTAAGGCATAACTGTATACCGCCCCGTTCAGCCGGGCCATCTCTGTACCGATGATGTGAAGCTGCTTTCTTTGCAGGGCATCAAAACCAATAGTGATGCCCTCGGCAATGCTGCCGGTCCAGTGATCACATAAAATCACCAGCGGCTTACTGTAATATTTCCCGGGCCGGGGGGATACAATTTCCTGCCAGCTGCTCTTAATGCCGTTTTCTTTTTCAGTTGCATAATATTCGTGCTGCTGGTAAAAACAGGCCTTATTGGTAAACCATCCCAGTATGGCTTTGGCCACAAGGGTATTGCCCCCGCTGGGGCATTCCCGCAGATCCAGTACCAGGCCATTGCTTGCCTGCACCTGCTGCATTACACTGTCGAACAGGGGAATCAGGGCATTATCATAGAGGCAATCGTTGATACATATATAAGCGGTGTTGCCATACAAACGGCTTTCAATTTTACTGTTATACCGGATATGCTCCAGTTGCATGCCATCCTTATCCGGAAAATAATCCCGCTCCCGGCCCTGGTAGCGCAGCCGCAGGCTGCGGGCCTGCACATGGTTGCCGGCCAGCGCCAGCCGGAGGGCAAAGCTCCTGGCTTCGGTATCAGCTTTTTTTAAGGAACGGGGCAAGAACAACTGCACGGCTTCCTCCACGGGCTGGCCATTGATGGCAATAATTTCCATGCCCGGTAACAGGCCGCAACGGGCTGCTCCAAAATGATTGCGCAGCTCCGTGATAACCGGTTTCCCGTATATATAAGCCGCCCAAATATCAGTACCGGAGGGCACCAGCCGCCTCGAGCTGTCGGTATTGGTATTCAGTACGGCATGATGATCGTATAGCTCATACAGGGCCTTTTCCAGCACCTGCACAAAGGCATTCCGCGATTGCATGGTATCCATCATCGGTCCATATAGCAACTTCACCCGCTCCCAGTCGGTTTGCTTTTTATAGAAATAGCAGTATTCATCTGCAATGGCTTTCCAGAAATAATCAAAATCGGCTTTGTAGATGGAAGGACCGGCTGGTTGCTGGGCCCTGGTTCCGAAGCAGCAGGTAATGAACAATATCAGCAGACATTTTTTCATAACAACAGGAATTTGTTACTGTAAAACTATACAGCCATCCACAGTTGTTATGGTACAATATTGCACATCACGGCCTGGCGGTAGGCCATGGGAGTAACGCCGGTGATGCGTTTGAAATGACGGCAGAGATGGGTGGCATCATAAAAACCGCTTTGCACGGCCACAGCAAGCAGATCGGCTTGCTGCCGCAACAATGCTTTTGCTTTTTCCACCCGCCGGAGGATGATATAATTATTGGGTGTCAGTCCGGTTTGCTGTTTAAAAAGACGCAGGAATTTGAATTTATCCAGTCCAAAACGGCCGGCTACCTGCTCCAGTGAAAATTTCTCAACGGGCTCTTCCTGGATAAAACGCTGAAACAAGCGGGCCTGCTCCGGATGAACAGCAGGCAGGGAAGCCCGGCGTTGCAGCAGTTGCTTTAATATGGCCAGTAATTGGTTTGCCATTTGCAGGTGCTGTGCCCGGCCGGCAATGCTGTCAAAAGCGGCAAACAGCGCTGCATCCTCAATTACGCCATTGTCAAAATACACGGGCTGTTGTCCGTTCAGGGAATGCAGTACATCCGGAGAAACATAGAAGGTAAAAAAACTGCTGCCCGCTTCATTATCACAAAGGGTGGCATGCACTTCCTGCGGGTGTGTAATCAGGATGGATCCTTTAGTGGTTTCCAGCACCCGGTTGCTGAGGCGGGTGGTAAACCGCTGCTCCCGGATTAAGGTAATATTGAAGGTATCATGCGTATGAAAAGGAAAATCCTGCCTGTGCCGGCGGGCATCCAGCAGTTCCAGTCCGTCCAGGACGGGCAGGCGGTAATAATGATTTTCGGCTTTGCTTTTCACTAACAACCGGTTAGCACAAATGTAGAAATTTTGATACGCAAGCTTTGTTAACTGCCCGAAACAAGCTGCAACTTGTGCAATTTCGTACTATTCCCCTTATATTTATGGCTGTAATAACTTGTCATTATGAAAAAATCCTTCTTCTCCTTACTCGTTTTTTTACTCGCCGCTCACCTGGTAAAAGCGCAGGGCTCCGATCTGATTGATATTGATTGCAGCAAACTCATCAACGACTACTACCTGGTTATCAAAGCGCCCGATGGCTCCATCGCCAGGGCAGCCACAAACAGCATCAGTATCTCGGACAGTCACCAGTTCCAGGTGGATATTTACAAGGTTAAAGGCATTGTGCCCGCTGAAGACAAGGCGGCCGTTATGCAATCCAAAACCCTTCAGTTTAAGCAGATGGAACTGGAAGACAGCAAGGGCTTTATCTACGAAGCGGTGGCCGGCAAGACCAGCTCCAGCCATTTCCATTTTTATGCCGTTTTCAAAACCGGCACTTATCTCATCACCGATCATGAAGGGAGCTCCTATCCCCTGGAAAAAATAAAGATCATGTATGAGTTGCTGAAGCTGGCGGAGGAAAAATAAAAATGAAGCGGAGCGCTGAGAGTTTTTGTAGAAAACTGCCGGCGCTCAGCCTGCATCCAATCTGTTTAATAAATCAATGTCACATAGCCGGTAACCGGATCCCTGTTATACCCTGGTTCAATGATATAATAGTAGGTATCCATCGGCAGCTTTTTCCCCTTATACATTCCATCCCAGGCCACAGGATAACCCCGCTGTGATTCAAACACCAGCTGCCCGCTGCGGGTAAATACCTGCACCCGGCAATCGCGGTATTCTTCCAGGTATTTAATTTTCCAGGTATCATTGATACCATCCCCGTTGGGGGAGAATGTGTTCGGGATATCCGGCGCTTTCAGCACATGGATAAAAATATCATCACTGGCTACGCAGCCTTCCCTGTCAGTTACAATCAGTTTATAGGTAACATCCTCCCTGATATCATACACCACCGGGTTCTTAACCGTATTGATATTATTGCGCAGGTAAAGATTGGGTGTCCATACATATTGGGGCTCAGGGGCCTTAACCGTGGGCGTGAGCGTGAGTACGCTTCCCTGCAATACCCTCCTGTCGGGACCGGCATCCACCACCGGGTTAGGAAATACCCTGAACATTTTTTCAGCCGTATCGCTGTGGCATCCGTTACTGTTAATGATAAAAAGAGTAATCTTATAAAACAGCGTATCGGTGTAGGTATAATTGAAAGAAGCCTGGTTGCGTAAACTGCCATCCCCCAGGTCCCAGAACCATGCGGCTGTGGTTCCGTCGAGCGGGTCTGTTTTATCTGTATACAAAACCTCATCGCCAAGGCAGGCCTTGGGCCGGTTCAGACTGAATTGCGCATGCGGTTGCGGATGCACCGTACGAAGCACAAAGCTGGTATCATGTACACAACCGTATTTGCTGGTGATACGGAGTTTCACGGTAAAGGGGCCCGGACTATAATACTGGTGCATCGGTTGCCAGGCCACCGAACTGTTCAAAATGCCGGTAGAGGGCTCGCCAAAATCCCAGAGATATAATAATTCGCTGGTGGTGCCATCTTCGATGGTCGACCGGTTGATAAAGGTAACCTTCGCATCGGGCAGGCAATAACCGGGCTTATCCGGTGTCACCAGGGGAACCGCTTCGGGACTCACCGTGATCGTACCGCTGGCCGTTGCCTGAATGCAATTATTACCCAGCGTGGTTATGGTATAATGATAGGGAGAATTCAATGTGCTGGAAGGCGCCCCGCTGATGCTCACTGTGTTTCCGGTGAGTACATAATTCACCCCGGGAGGTAATCCTGTTACCGCTACATCATTGGCGCCCCCGCCGATGGTATAATGCACCGGATCGATCAGGGTATTGATACAAACCCGTTGAACCGGGTTGCCGCTTACTGCATTAAGTATTAGGGTATGATCGGGTTTTACCAGGATTTTTCCTGTGGCCGAAGCCTTAACACAGGTATTGCCGGTAGTTACCACCTGGTAGGAATAAGCCGTGGGCTGTGCCAGCGTGGGGATGCCCTGGATGGTAAGCAGGCTGCCAACCAGCGTGTATCCCACACCGGGAGGCAGGCCGGTAACTGTTACGCCGGTGGCACCGCCGCCGATAATATATTTAATATCCAGGATCGGGTTGTTCACGCAAAGTTCCTGATCGGTGGTGGCCGTGGCCGAACTGAGTGTAAGGGTATGATTGGGATCCACCGTCACATATGCCTGGTAAACCGTACTGATACAACCATAGGTGGTACTGTTATACATTTTCACCAGGTAGGTGCCGAAGGTGGGGAAGAGATGTGTGAAACTGGTGCCCGGGGCATGAGCCTCTAACGGTGATCCATCTCCAAAATCCCAAAAAGTATTGGCAAGCGTTATTCCGGCCGGAGCAGTGGACAAATCGGTGAATAATCCGGGCACGCCATCACAGATGGGACCCGTATATTGAAACTTAGCATGGGCCGTATCCTGCACTGTGATAGTATTACTCATTGTATCCACGCATCCGCCCGTTGCAGAAGTGTAGGTATACATAATGCGGTGAGTGCCCACACCCGCAGCTGCCGGGTTAAAGATACCCGTGGCCGAAACACCCGGACCGGTATAAATATAAGTACCCGGCACTCCCCCGGTTTCGGTGGCCTGAGTGATCTGGAAAGGCGGCGTATAAAAACAAACATCGGCCATATTGGTAAACTGCACTTTAGGCGCCGCATTCACCGTAATGTTTTGCAGTTTCTCATTCATGCAAACCCCGCCTGAATAAGCCCTTAACCGGATGGTGAAGGTTTTGGTCAGCGGGGATTGAAAGTTGGTATAGAGATGCTTATAAACTTTACCTGAGAAGGGACTGTTGTCCACATCAAACAGCGGTGAACCGGCATCATCCCAGAAAATTTCAATCTTTGTGATATTACCCGGGAATACACTGGATGTATTCACAATGCTCACCGAATCATTGGCACAAAGGGCAGCAGGATTATTCACATTGAAGCCGGCCACCGGGAAACTTCCGTTTACATAGATAGCCTGTACAACCGTGTCTTTGCAACCATTATTGCTGGTAACAATGAGTTCTACATTGTAGGATCCGGTTGCAGTATAACTATGCTGCGGGTTCTGCAGGGTGGAAGTATTGGCTGCCCCTGATCCGGGATCACCAAAATTCCAGTGCCAGGCAACAATTGTACCGCTGCTGATCGTGCTGTGCTCCGTAAACTGAGCATAGGTATCATTCAGGCAAACAGCCGGCAGATCAAACAGGGCCTGAGGCCGGTTGTTGATGGTGATGGGCTGTTGCAGGGTGCGTATACAACCCTTGCTATTGGAAACCGTCAGCTTCACATTATAGGTGCCGGCACCAGCATAGGTATGCGATGGATGCTGTTGCGTGGAAGAAGCCGCATCCCCAAAATCCCATAACCAGGTGGCCAGGGAGCCCGTACCGGGTGTGGAATTATCCGTAAACTGGATGGTCCGGGTTTCACATTCGGGAGCCGTATGCGTGAAGCCCACATGCGGCACATCATTTATGATCACCTGTTGCACGGAGGTATCACTGTAACAACCCAGGCTGTTGACAATCCAGTGTTTTACCAGGTAGGTACCGGGTGCGGCGTAAATGTGTTGAGGATTTTGAAGGGTGGAGAAACTGGCATCGCCGAAATCCCAATGCCACTCGGAAACAGTATTACCCGAGAGCGGATCACTTAAACTTGTAAATACCGTTGGATCGGCCAGGCAGTTTTCGGGAGCTACCGTGAAATTGCCGATGGGCTTCCGTACCGTAAAATCAGCATTGGTACCCACAGGCATCCCATCATCGCAGATATTATTGAGGGTGTTTAAATCTGTTCCCGTCTTAACAGAAAGATTATAAGTTCCTGCCGGAAGCGGGGTGGCAAAGTTGATAGTAAGAGAATTTACCGCCAGGAAGCCGATGGCGCAATCGGATGTTACACTGCTGATCGCTGCATTGGCGGGCGACAGCGTAAACTCGGAGCCCGCAGCGGTAATGCTGTTGCATTTGATATCGGTGGTAAAGTAAACCTTTATACTGTTACAGCCAGATTCAATATGATCAATGGCCGGCGGTACCCCGTCGCTGATGACTGCGCTGCCGCCGAATGAAAGCCGGTACCCCAATCCCGAATTGGTGAAATTGGTAACCATCAGCAGGTAACGGTGCCCGGCGATGATTGTTTCAATTTTGTTCATGGGCTGAAAACTGGAATAACATTCAAAATTGCGGACTCCTGTAATATCGCAGCCTGTTGGCACACCTACCGGCTGTGCACCGTTTATTGTAACTGCCAGTGTATTGTCGGTGAACACATCATCCGGGTTATGCCCGGTTATGTCAAACAAGGCCCAGTCGTAATCATCGCTGGCTCCATTGGGTGTGATAAGGAAGGATAAAGACCCGCCTGAAAAACAGGTAAACTTATACCAGTAAGATGCTGTGGAAGCGAAAGGGTCCGGGCAAAAGGGCTGGGCAATATTAGGACCCGTGCAATTGGTAACAGCGGTTTGTGTGAATACCGTGGTGCCACATACCGGTATGGCCTTGGAGGGTACGGTACCCGGTTCTGAGCAGGGAGCCGTTGGATTCCGCAGCGGCGCTTTCTTCTGGGCAAGCGCCATAACAGGGAGCAGAAATATCAATACCAGTATTTTTCTCATCATACAGTAAGGTGAATATTTGGGGCACAGTTGGTTTTTCATCAGATCAGCATTCCGGCGGAAATGTTGCCTGCCGGATAGTGAGACCCCGTTTACCCCCCCCCTCAATTCCGAATGCAAATGGCAACAGGTACTATAAGCGCAGGGATTGTTAAAAATACGTTTTTTTATAATCTTCCGGCTGGTCAGCCCGGAAGGATTTGAAAACTTATCGCGGCCAGCACACCCTTGCGGGCGCTGCGACCTGATCCGCCGCGGCGGACTACCATTTTCGCCTCTCATAAAAAATAAAAAAACCTTCCGTTTAGGAAGGCTTTTTTGTGGGTGCCCAGAACTGGATTCGAACCAGCACACCCTTGCGAGCGCTGCGACCTGATCCGCCGCGGCGGACTACCATTTTCGCCTCTCATAAAAAATAAAAAAACCTTCCGTTTAGGAAGGCTTTTTTGTGGGTGCCCCTGATTGGGCAGATATCGAACCAATTACTCGCAGATTTAAAGGACTTGACCTTGAATAGCAACACATTGCACAATAACCACACTTAGAAAAAAATATTACTGCGAACTGAATATATTGGGCTACTCTTGAATTTGCTAAATCCATTTATCTGGTTCACTTTATTTTACTCAACCCTAGTAGCTTAACCATCCATGCCGGTAATGGTTTATTTTGCTTCCTCTTTTTTAAATCAATATAAAGCCCCATTTTTTTTGAAATTGGAACTTTGTGAGTTTCCACAAGTTCAATCAAAGTGCCTTCAGGGTCTTCTATATAACAAAATCTGCCGGCAGCCTGGCCCATCTGAAAAGAATCATTACTGTCAACAGAAAAATGAAGGCCAGCATTTTGGCATTTCAATTTAAGAGCCTCCATATCGGTAACATCAAAACATAAGTGTATAAAACCGCAATCACCCCAAAAGCGGTTAGCGTAAATATGGCTACCAAGCTTGGAGTCTGATTGTACTAACTCTATTTCAAAATCGCCAAGAAGTTTAGAGAAGGCACCTCTTTCGCCACACTTTTTTCTTAGCAATAGCCGGGTGAAATTAGTTTTGCCATCAGTGTCGTAAAATGGAAATTCATCTTCATTTACTTTTTGTTCATAAACTTTTTCATCAATCCCTAGTATATTACTATAAAATTCATAAGCCGATTTTAAATTGCTGACACCAATTACTGCTCCCGCCACACCGCCAAAGTGTGAGCCAGTTAGCTTAAACCAACTACTGCACTCAATTATATTAAACCAGTTTCCAAAATTGTCTTCAATCCAAAAATGCCTCCTGTTATCAGGCGATATAAAAATTGTCGAAATTGAAGCGACGGGTGATTTAGAAACAATGGCATGTGCCCGGTATATATCTGCCGTCTTTATTTTCGTGGCAATAATACCTGTATCACCGGGCAACAACTTGCTTTTTTTTTGCAACGGGCATCTGTTTAAAAACTGCCAGATTTCAAAACCGCCACCGCCACTCAGATTCATAGAAAGTATAGCCCTTCTCCTGTATGTTTCGCCACCTGTGTACTTTGTCATTAATGAAGCTTCAGCTTCATCGTCAAATACTTTTGTATTCATTCCAAATAAATCCCTGTAGTAGAGCTTTGCTTCATCTGCATTGCTAACTCCAATACCTACTTGTTGTATTCCTGCTATTAATTGTTCCATATTTTATTTCTTAATCCCACTTAGCAGTTGGGCATACCTGTCAATAATTTCCTGCTGTGGACGACGATTCTTAAACATTTTCATAGCTATATAATTTGCTCTTTGAACCTTAAGCCAACTATTGGTTTTATATTTCCTGATTGATACTAAGGCTGTTCTTTCAAATATCTTGTAGCGGCCATGTTGTCTTGCCCGCTTTACAAAATCGTATTCCTCCATGATTTGCATATCGCCATTGAATCCCTTAGTAAGAATAAACATCCATCTGCTTAGGAATAATGTTTGGTCACCACCATAGCACATAAACCAATCAAACCGGGTAAAGTAGGCATTTAGTTTCAGTAGTAAATTATTGCTATCAAATTTGGTGCGGTAACGTCCAATGTCATATCCGGCTTCTACTGCGCCAATAATATCATCATAAAATGTTTCAGGTGGTAGCGTATCAGCATGAACAAAATAGTAAATCCCAAACCTCGCAACAGCAGCACCGGCATTCATTTGCATAGCTCTGCCTTTGCAAGATGACAACACCACAATCGCCCCAAACCGCTCTGCAATAATTCTGGTATTGTCAGTGCTGCCACAATCTGAAACAATAACCTCATGCTCTTTTCCATCACAGCATTTCTTCAGATAGGGTAATAAACGTTCAATATTTTCGGCCTCATTAAGTGTAGGTATAATAATACTTATCATGCCACCTTCTTTTTAAGTATCTTATAAAAATGGAACAAATCCTTTTCTTCATCTACATCGCTCAGTATCTGTAATAAGTCATAAGTCTTATTTAAAGATTCGCAAATTGAAATGCTTTGCTCAAGCACAGAATTTGTACTCCAGGAAATATGAAAAAACAAATCTGTAATGAGTTTTTGCATACCTAATAAATAATAACCTCCATCGATGGCGGGGCCAAAAACAACATTCGTTTTATTTAAAATTGAAAATGCTTTATCCAATAATTCCGAGGTTATATCAGGACAGTCGGTGCCAATAATTACTACCTTTTTGTACCCTTTACTGAATATCGTAGCAAAAGCATTTAGCATTCGTTCTCCCAAATCCACTCCATGCTGCACCTTGCAATATGCACCTGGTAACTGGTTTGCTACTCCCTCATCAATAGCATCTGAAAAGAAAATATATTTATCAGCCTCAGTATTTTTTATTTCTTCCATTGTATGGTAAACCAGTTGAAGGTAAATATCCAATGCTTTTTCGTCTCCAACCGAGGCCGCCAATCTCGTTTTTACTTTTCCTGCGACCGGATTTTTTACAAATATGATAACAGCTTTATCCATTTCTTTTTAAAAGTTTAATGAACAAATCGTCTCTTTTAAAAGCAACGCCACTTTCTCGTCTGCCTTTCTTGCTATTTCAATTATTTCAGCAATATTGATGGGTTTCAGGTTATCGGGGTCACATTCGTCTGTAATTACTGATAATGCTGCACAGGGTAACTGGCAGTGATTTGCGGCAATTACCTCCGGTACTGTGCTCATTCCCACCATGTCGGCACCAATAACTTTCAGATAACGGTATTCGGCCCTTGTTTCTAAGTTGGGGCCATTTACTGCGGCATAAACGCCTTCATTTAGTTCTACATTTAACTTTGATGCGGCATCTTTCAAAGACTGATTCAATACAGCATTATAAGGCTGGCTCATATCCGGAAAACGGCCACCTAATTCATCCAGGTTTTTTCCTGTTAAAGGATTTTCGCTTTGCAGGTTAATGTGATCATCTATTAAAACTAAGTTGCCTTTTTTAAAACAAAGATTAATACCACCGGCTGCATTGGAAAGAAATAATGATTTTATTCCCAATAATTTCATCAACCTCACCGGAAATACAATCTGCTGCATTGTATATCCTTCGTATTGATGAAACCTACCCTGCATAATCAATACATATTTCCCTTCAATTTTTCCATAAACAAGATTTCCTTTATGAAATTCAACAGTGCTTACAGGGAAGTTGGGTATTTCATTATATGGAATTCTTTTTATCACTTCCACATAGTCTAAAATCTTATGCAGGCCGGTGCCCAGTACAATTCCTACGTCGGTCTTGCCAATTCCGGCAGTAATTAAAAAATCTTTAGTTTGATTCAACAAATTCATGTGGCTTATTTCATTTTTATAGTCAGACAATAAACAGTTCCAAAAAAATCAACAACAACCGCCGCCATCATAAAAGAAAGTGCTGCCACTTATGAAAATATCTTCTCTGTTCAGTGAGCCCAATGCCCCGGCAGTTTTATCACAAACAGCCAACGGCATGTTAGGCAGTAATACATGGCCTTTTTCATCATCAAAAAAATCAGCACCGCCGTAATAAATTGCTGTTTTCCCGGTAAAAACACAAGGGCCATCAGCAGGCATTGGGTCTTTTATAGCGCATACTTCCACACTTTCAATATAGATAAGTGTATCTGTCGCATAATTTTTCGGGTCTAAAATTCGGTACGGCCTTTTCGCCCTTATTTCAATAGTGCCAAACCCTACATCCGTTATCATTTTTATATAGTCTTTTAACGGCAGTGAGCCACTCAAACATAAAGCCCTCAATCTTTCATCTTCTCTTAATGATTCAGGCATCTCTGTTTCGCAAATAGGGTCGCTCATTACTAATCTCCCTCTTGGTTTAAGTACCCGGTACATTTCCTGTAAAGCCCTTTTTAATTCCTCCTGCTTAAAAATATTAAACAGACAATTTTGAGCTGCCACATCAATACTGTTATCTTCAACAGGCAGGTTAAGGGCATCGCCTTTTCTGAGGTCAACAAATTCCTTTTTGAACCAAGAGTTCAATTTTTCTGCTTCATCAAAATTCCGATGGCTGGCTGCAAGCATTTCATCTACCACATCTACACCAATTACCCCATGCTTTTGCCTGCTGAAATAAGAAAACTGCAACAGTTCCATACCTCCGCCTACACCTACATATAAAATTTTGGGGTTATTAACCAAATCCCTGGGGTTAACAGTGCTGCCACAGCCGTAGTTCATTTGCTGCATAATTACAGGCATATCCAAACCGGGCAATTGCCAAACAGGCGTAGTGGTGCAGCATAAACCCACATCAGGTTTTTCTGCTGCAGCTTTATAAACATTTTTTGTTGTTTCAAGATAATTTGTACTCATGATTTATTATTTTTAGAAGTTAAGAAATTCCACAGTAATACTGATGTGGCAGCACCTGCTGTAGGTGCAGCAATATATAGCCATAAGTGTTCGAAATGTTGGGAGACAGTTGCCGGACCAATCGAGCGAGCAGGATTCATTGACGCTCCACAAATCGGACCTGCGAACATTGCTTCGAGTAAGACAACCGAGCCAATGGCGATACCCGCAAACATGCCTACTTCCTTACTACCTGTTGCTACATTTATAATCACAAGCATCAATAAAAATGAAAGTAGAAATTCAAGTATAAAGCTTTGCATTTCGCTTCCAGCAGGCATCGTGGCTCCAAGCATTTCATTATTGGGAAATAATGCTTTTAGAGTAAGGCTTGCTAAAGTGGCACCAATTACCTGTGCAATGAGGTAGCCAGGAAGATTTTTCATGGCAAATCTTTTCGCAACAACAAATGCGATACTTACTGCCGGGTTCATGTGCGCACCTGAAATGTCGCCAAGCGCATAAATAAGGCTCATTACTACAAGACCGAATGTGATAGCAACACCGATGTGTGTAACCACACCATGAGCCTGCTGGTCAATCACTACTGCGCCAGTGCCACAAAACACAAGGAAATAGGTTCCAATAAATTCAGCGGTTAGTTTTTTTATCATTTGCTGGTTGTTTAATTTATTTTTTTTGAAATTTATTTCGAGCAATATCAAGTTGGTATATCCACGTAAGTTGCAGGTACCATTGATTGCTTATGTCGTTATTACGGTTCTTAATACCCATTATATATAACGGCCCCATCTCAAATGCACTCGATTTTTTTGAGTGAATACCAATTCCAACAAAGGCCCAGTTTTCTGCATAGATGGTCTGCCTCGACTTATAGAGATCGAAAAAAAACTCATTGTAAGTAGTAAAATATGGGCTTTGCTCCCTGTTACTAAAGGGAACTGTTAAGCCAGATAGGTAACGAATACGTGAAGTGTAAGGACGTTCTCCCGTAACAGTGTTTTTTATGAAGCGCCCGTCATACCGAACTCGCTGTGTAAACTGTGCTTTTCCCAAAGGATATTTGTATTTTGCCTGCACATAGAAACGATCTTCATTACGATGATAATTCTCAAGCGGGTTCACAATTTCAAATACATAGCTGCCACTTAATGTTAGATATTTTGCCGCATGAAAGTGGACGGCCTGTTCACCATAAGCAAATGATCCGTCAGAACTCTTTGCTCCCTGTGAGTTATTGGAAATATTAAGCGCCCAGAAGTAATAAAGACTATAATCTAATTTCTCAGAAATTTTACCGTTGACATTCACTGTAGGAAAAACACCGAAAGAGTGTGTTGTCTGAGCGCAGACATTGGAAACAGTAAAAACAACTATGAACGCAATTATTAACGGCTTTATCATTCGTTTTGAAAAGGGAAATAATATTAAACACATATACATTTGACGGTTAGATGCAGTGAAAAATCTCATATACTTGTTTTATGCCACAGCGCCCCCGCAACTGCTGCCTGCACCTGCAGTGCAACCATAACAATGCTGGTTTACAATAATATTTCGGTTATGAAGCTGTGCTGAATTATAACTGGAAATATGCATGCTGTTGCAGTCCACTTTCATCTCCAGCATTTGGTTAAAATCACAATCGTAGATATATCCATCCCATCCTATTGACAGTGTATTCCTGCACATGACATTTGCTGCTGCAACAGGGTTATAGGCTGCAATCAGTTTTTCCATGTACTTTTCATAGTTGCCGCTTTGCAGCAGGTAATCTAAAAAGCGGCTGATGGGCAAATTGGTAATTGCATACAGATTGTGAAAGCTGATGCCAAAATCTTTCTGAAGAGCTGCTTTAAATTCCTTCTCCAGCGAATCCTGTGAAGGCGGAAGAAATGCCCCGGCAGGATTGTAAACAAGGTTTAGTCTTAATTCACTCCCTTCCAGGCCGTAGCCAACTTTATTAAGCATTTGCAAAGCATTTATTGAATCCTCAAACACCCCGTCGCCCCTTTGTTTATCAGTTCTGTCTTTACTGTAGAATGGAAGGGATGATACTACTTCAATGTTGTGTTTTTTGTAAAACTCAGGCAAGTCATAATACTTTTTATTTGCCCGGATAATGGTAAGATTGCATCGCACAATAATATGTCTGTCCAGCTTTTTAATTTCCTCCACAAACCAACGAAAATTTGGATTCATCTCAGGTGCGCCGCCTGTTAGGTCAACTGTTTGCAGGTTGGGGTTGGCAGCCAGCACATCAATACATTGCTGCATTGTTTCAGTGGTCATTATTTCTTTTCTGTCGGGTCCGGCGTCCACATGGCAATGTTTACAAACCTGGTTACACATTTTGCCTACATTAACCTGGAAGACTGTAATGGTGGTGGGCTTTAGCGGATACAGGTTGCTTTCTTCCAGTTTTTGCTGAAAGGGAATGAGTGCAAAGTCATCAGTAACCCCATGCTCAAGGATGTCAATCTGCTCACTTGCAATTGCCAGTTTATTTTGTGTTGCTAACAAAGATTTCATAATTACATTGAAATTTCTTTTACCTTATTCATCATTTGTACGCCATGCACAAGGGCTGCGCCACCTTTTATGGCTGCGGCTACATGCACGGCTTCCATCAATTGTGCTTCACTATAGCCTTTTTCATAAGAACTGCCGGTATAGGCATCAATACAATAAGGGCATTGAACAGCATGTGCCACAGCCAATGCTATCAGCGATTTCTCTTTTGCGGTCAATGCCCCTTCACCAAAAACCTCGCTATACCATGAAAAAAATTTATCAGCTAATGGCTTTTGAAACTCGCCGATTTTGCCAAACTTGCTTAAATCCTCATCGTTGTAGTAATGCTTGCTCATGTATTTTTATTTGTAAAGAAAGTAACCGGCTATATTGATTACTTTCCACGGTTATTGAACATTAAAAATTGGTGTTATTGTTTAATAAATTGAACGGTCTTTGTCCATTCTTTGTTTGTCTTTATTGTCAGCCAGTAATTTCCAGCCGCTAATTCCGAAGCGGCAATCTGTACATTGTTAACCCCTCTTACCAGTTTTACTGAAATTGTTTTTACAACAGCTCCGTTAGCATTGGTAACCGTAATTGCGGAATTATCTGCCGCTGATGAGGATATGCTTAATGTGGCGGATGAGGTTACAATAGTTGGCGAAAGGCTGTTTATTTCAACTCCCTGGCCTTGGGTAAATACCGATACAATTTTGGAATTATAAACCCTGCCATCCAGGTCACCCACCTTGAGCCTATAAAACACTTTACCTGTAAACTGGTCAGCAGTAAAGTCTGAATAATCAAAGGGCTGCTGGCACCTTAACTGGTCTGCTGAAAATGTATTTATGGTTGAATAATTAACACCATCATACGACCGCTGAATATCAAATTTTGCATAAGAGATGAAGCATGCTGTTTTCCACACCAGCTTGTTGTTATCACTGTTTGATACAGCATCAATTGCGCTTATTCTGACCGGCACATCCGAAGAATCAGTTAATATCTGTGCCTTTGTCATTGAACCTGCAAATATCAATGTAATTAACATCATCAATGTTTTTTTCATAAACTGAATTTATTGGTTTACAAATTTTTGATTTATTGTAACGATAAAAAGCAACCATCGTTAACGGTTACTTTTTATGGGAATCACTTTATTTTTCAGCGATACCGGAATTTCGGAATTTCATATTTATTGGATATGGTTTTTTCTTTGATTTTGGGTTCAGTCATCATTTGATATTTTTGGATTTTTGGTTCATGATATATTGGATGCTGGTTTTTTCAGTGATATTGGAGTTGAACTGATTTTTATACAAAGGCTTTTACGGAATTCTCCTTTGATACAAGGGAAACTATAATCCCGAAAATGATATGCCCCATCAGGCTGCCAATCATCATCAGCATTTTGCTGCCTTCCGGTGCAGGCATGCCACCCATTATTGCACCCATTGCCATCATCATTACTTGGGCAAATACAAAGATGATAATGCCAAATACCGCACCTTTAGCCACAGGTGATGCAATTTTGTTCAGCAATTTTGAGAAAATGTAGTTATAAGACACTGCGAAAATTAACCCAATCATAAAGTGCATTAACCATCCAACAAACACCGGGGCGCCGAGCAAACCAGCCAGCATTTCAGCAGGGTTCATTTTAGGCATTCCCATCATGGGGGCTACCATTGTTACAAGTGTCATTACAGCAGTACCGGCTAACCCGGCAAGAATTGATTTTTGAATTTTTGTGTTCATAAATATTTGATTTTAGTGATTTGGTTATTTATTCTTGCTTTTATGAATAGTCTTGTGCAGGTATCAATCCTGACAACCAGCAAGGATTATTTTTTGGGGAAATAGGGGAAATACTTAAAAAGCCTCCCCAAACGTAAGGTAGAAGCCGCTTGAGCCCTTTCCAAAGGCATAATCAAGCCGCAAATTGAGGTGTTCTTTACGGTTCATTTTAAATCTAATTCCACCGCCATAGTTGTGATGTGGTTGGCTGATGTCCAGGAATTTTCCGCTTCCGCCTAAAACAGCGCTGCCGCCAAACAGAACTGCCCCAAACCGCTTATAAATGGGGAATCGGGCTTCTGCCTGCACGGCTGACAGGTTTTTGTCCATGTACCGGCCCTGGTAGTAACCTCTCAATAATTTGTTGCCACCCACCTGCGAAAGTTGCTGAAATGGAGCAGTACCGCTAATGAAACTATTATAACTGTTTATTGCTAAAACTATTTTTGATGACACTTTTCTGTACATAGAAAGATCCACCACTAAGCGAATGAAATCATAGCTGGAACCAATGTATTTACCATTGATTAGATAATTGGCATTAGCAAAAAAACCTTTTGAGGGAAACAGAACAGTGTCCCTTGTATCATACACAAACTGTAACCCGGCTCCGGAAACAACGCCGCCTTTAGAACCAGGAATGACACCCTTTCTCAATTCCCCATTTACAGCCGTATTTCTAATACTGAAATTTTCATACTGATAAGCAACCCCGGCATAAAAATCGGGTGCTACCTTATACGTTGCATTAACTTTAATTCTTGGATAGTTTACCGCATAAAGTTCTTCGGGAACTTCGTTTTTTCCGGTGCCATAAAAAAAATAGTTGTACTTGTAATAACCGGCCTCGCCGAACACATAAAATTTATTTAGAAATAACTGGTATTGGACATAAGAAAGGAATTGTTTGTTCTGCGTTCCGGCTATACCTGCCAGTATAGAAGAAGTCTTTTTTCTGGCGGAATCTTTAGTGTTGTGAAATGTAATTGTACCGGCAATACCATAAGCCAATTTAGTTTCGGGGGTGTAGTATATGATTGGGAAGGGGAAACCTGAAAATCTGGATTGTTGTTTCTGTGCATATGATGAAATACCACAAAAGCACAGAATTAATATAAGGGCAATATGTTTATATTTCTGATACAAGTATTGCGTTGAGGCAACTAATATTTATAGCCTTTACCCATATCAGCTTCCAACTCCACGCCTAGTGCTAATACCGTGCGGTTTACAAAGTTGAAATAGCTGGTTACTAATGTAGCGTCCAAAATTCCTTCATCCGTAATACCGCCAGTCCTGAGTATGATGGTATGGTCACTTTGTTCATGTTCCTGTGGGCTTTTAGTCAGGTGAATGGCATAGCCACATAAGGCCAGCTCTCGGAAACTAAGCCCTGCCTTTTGAAAATCTTCTTTCAGCAATTTTACCCTGTCTTCATCTTTCCAGTAATGATTCAATGCTTCTGCATGATGTATTTGACAATAAATGCAGCCATTGGCCACAGATACAACCACTGCTATCATTTCTCTTTCTGCCCTTGATAAAGAACTTTTACTGAACATGATGTCAATATATAAATTCAGATGGCTTTGTATACTTTGCGGATGCAGGCTTTGTATTTTTAGCACTTCAGAAATTTTACCTCGTTTTTCAATCAAGGTGCTGTAAATTTCTTGCAATGCACCTTCTGCCGCTTCAGGTTGAATTACTTTTATTCTTGGCATTCGCTATTGGTTATTTTGATTCATTCAGGTTCCAGTCGTATTTCAGGTAATCAATGTTTGCATTCTCATTTATCTGAACAGGTGAATATTTATTGATATACTGAATTAGTGAGAGTTTGCTCCATTTTTTCATATCGCCGCCATACCAGTTAAAAATGGAAGATAATTTAGGATTATCAGCATTGGGCTGGTTTCTGGTACTGTCGCTTAAAAAGGCAACAGCCTGTTCTGTCAACTGCTTATCCAGAATGCTGCCTTCGTATGCTTCAGCCCTTAACCTCGGGCAACTCATAGACGCACAGTTTAATGCAAAGTGAATACGGGGTTCGGTAAACTGATTTCTTAAAATGCGATGTTCAATATTGTTCAGGGTCATTGTTCGTCCTCCAATTTTGAAGAATTTTTTATCCCACGGGGTATTCACAAAAATTATCTGATTGGCTGGGCCAAGGTCTTTAATACTTTTTACCGGATAATTATCAATGATAAGTTTTACTGTAAAGGCATTGTATGCATTCAGCCAATAGGCAATCTTATCGTTCTCAGGCCAGTTTTTTGCAGGTGCATCTTTTGAAATAATGTTAAGGTAAGCTTGTAACTCAGCTTTGTCATTAATGAAACCTTTGTAGTCCACCAAGCCATCTGCTTTAACATGTTTTTTCAAAAGTGCAGTCCATTTTTCATGAGAAACTACAGGCCCTTTTCCGGAAATTTTTATTCCACAGCTTGACGCACAAAATAGATAGGCGGCTGCAATTATTACCATTGAGATTGCTCCAAGTCCGATTTTTTGCATGGTTGTCATTTTTTTATTATTGCCAGATTTGTCGTTGAGATGGGAGTTTCCTGACATTGCACCCGGAATGTTTTGCAAAAAAGTATTCCTTCCCGTAAGCTCCCACAAAAGCATACTAAAAACTCCTGCATACTCCAAAACAAGCAATAAGGAACTTTCCTCAAACGTTGAGTTTGAGTAAGCCCAATAGCTGAGTATTGCCAGAAAAGTCCAGGCAAGCGGGAATCTGAATTCTGTAAAAACACTAAGGGCAAGCAGGGTAATAATATACCAGGGATGTACAGTTGTGGAAAGAAAATAATATAAGCACAAAACAAGAAGCATGTTTTGGGTATAGTTTCTGAAATTTGTATTCGTCTTTCTTGCAGATAGGAGTAATACAATAAGCAGAACAATAACCGGCAGTATTTTCCCAATTGTATGAATCAGATTATAGCCGGTTAAATAATAGCCGATTGACCTTAATAAGTAGTAGATACTTGCGTTAAATTCAAAGTTTAAAAACCACAATGAAATCGTATTTGCATAATTTTTTAAAAAAGGAACAGATATAAACGGAACAAATAGTAAAACTGTAATACTGCCAGCAATACCGTAAAACTGAAAAGCATTTCTGAGTTTTAATTTTCTATATAAAAGCGGCAATAACATTAATGGCACCAGCTTTACCGAAACAGATAATGCAAATACCGCCGCAGCCCATTTCAATTTGCCAGTCTCCAATAAATATAGCGACCAGATTAGAAAGAAAATCATTACTCCTTCAAAATGCAGGTTGCCGGTGAGTTCTATTATTACCAATGGATTGAGGAAATACAGGAAGATACTTTTCTCCGGCAGGTTTTGTAGCTTCAACAGCTTTCTGCCAAAATAATATGTGCCGATGTCTGCTATAATAATTATCAGCTTGAAAACAATTATACTACCAACAATGCTTTTGCCTGCAAACAGTGCAGCTAAGGCAAAGCAAAACTGATTAACTGGTGGATAATTTGTATAATGGCCGGAACTCAAACTCCCCATACCGTTATACAATTGTTCTGTCTCTGCAATATGAAAGTTTGCGTTGCCAATGATATTATCCGGCAGGTACAAATAAGGATTATGACCATTCATGAGCATCCTGCCATCCCAGATAAAACGATAAAAGTCCTGCGAAAGATTAGGAATTGAAAAAAGCAACACAATCCTTAAAAACAGACCGATATAGTAAAGGGATTGTTGCGACCCATCAAAATATTTTAGTAGGAAATAAAAAGATGAAAAGAGAATAGTGTACAATACTATCAGTTCTGTAAAATCTTCCCTGTTCAGATGATACCCTAAAAGCGTTATACAAACAGCCTGTATCAAGACAAACAGCCAGTTATAACTCTTAGGTAACGCAACATTCATTACCCCGCCGTTTTTATTGAATTATAAACAATATAGAAATAGCCAGAGAAAAGCATCAGATGAAAAGGAACCTGGGAAAAGTCGCCGAGGTAAAATGCACTGTACAGGCCGAAAGCAAAGTAGGCGATAAATAACGCCTCAAGGATTGTGTTGAACGGCAGTTTTGTGTTTAGATATTTATTCCCCTTCCAGCTATCTGAAAGCTGTCTGATGTTAAATTTCGGGGTTCTGATAAATTCGCTTTTTTTTCCTGTGTATGCCTCTGCTACCGCCAGCATATTGTGCAGAGAAAAGCCCATCGCTACAGAAAAGAAAGAGAAGAACATTTTTATATACCTGCCAAAATTCAGGAATGTGTTTCCATTCAGGTTTTTAAACACCACCCAATTGCAAATAAAAAGAATAACAGTACTTGAAATGAAAACAGTATTCAGTTTCAGAAAACCCGAAAATTCAGGGTAGCTGTTTTGGATGTATAAAACCGGAATGCTCAATACTGATAAGATGAGCATGAAGAAAAACATGCTGCTATTTGCCAGGTGCAGGAGTCCGTTCAATTTTGTACTGAATCCAATTGTATTGGATTTTACTATTCTCCTGAACATTTTTATAAAATTTTCTGCGCCGCCCTTATTCCACCTGAATTGCTGTGAACGGGCTGCGCTAACGACCACCGGCAATTCTGCCGGGGTAACCATATCTTCAAGGTATTTGAACTTCCAGCCTCTTAGCTGCGCCCTGTAACTTAAATCAAGGTCTTCAGTGAGTGTATCGCCTTCCCAATTCCCGGCATCAAGAATAGTTTGTTTTCTCCAGATCCCTGCGGTCCCATTGAAGTTAATAAAATATCCATTTGCATTTCTTCCACTTTGTTCCAGTGTAAAATGTGCATCCAGCGCAAAGGCCTGCACTTTGGTGAGCAAAGAATAATCACGGTTTATATGTCCCCATCTTGTTTGTACCACACCAATTTGAGGGTCTTTAAAATAGCCAACCGTTTTATTTAACCAGTCTTGTTGAGGCAAAAAGTCTGCATCAAAGATTGCTACGAATTCTCCCTTAGCTGTTGTTAACCCCTCCTTTAATGCACCGGCTTTAAAATTTATACGGTTGCTTCGGCGGATGTGTTGAATATCCAAGCCTGTTTGCATTAATTCATTAATAAGTTTTGCAGTTTCTGAAACGGAATCATCTGTGCTGTCGTCAAGCACCTGTATTTCCAATTTGTTTTTCGGATAGTCTATGGCTGCAACGCAACGCAGCAACCTTTCCATCACATATTTTTCATTATAAACAGGCAATTGAATAGTAACATAAGGAACGTTACCTATGGCAGACATACTGACTACCGGGGCAAGCGCCTTTCTTTTTCTTGCTCTCATGTAATTAAATAATAAATGCAATTGCGAAAGGCTGTAAATAAATATCATCAACAGGGCAATGCTGTAAAAGACAATGATGATATAAGAAATGGCATACCACATTTTACTTAAAACTGTATTTTAAAATCCAACCAATAATTTTTACCCCGGCCATTATTGTGCCTTTTACTGTGCCTGATACTTTTGAAATGCCAATCCTGTTTCTGTACCGCACCGGCACTTCGGTGTAGCTTAACTTTTGCTTCAAAGCTTTTAATTGCATCTCCACCGTCCAGCCATAGGTTTTATCTGTCATATTCAGTTGCAATAACTTTTCATACTTTATCGCCCTGAAAGGCCCAAGGTCAGTAAACTTTGAACTGTAAATAATTTTCATCAAAACAGCAGCAAGCCAGTTACCAAAAACCTGCTGTGCTGTCATTGAACCTTTTTCTCTTAATTTCCTTTTTCTTGCTCCAATTACTATGTCTGTATCGTCCACAAGAATTGGCTTTACAATCAAATCCAGTTCTTCAGGGTAATCGGAATAGTCTCCATCCAAAAAAACAATGATGTCCGTCTGTTCAGCCTGATGCGCCACATATTCTATTCCTTTCAAACAAGCATATCCATAGCCGCTTCTCGTTTCTGTTAACACAGTTGCTCCGGCATTCTCAGCCACAGCTGCTGTCATATCATTTGAATTATTGTTTACTACAATCACTTCCTTTACGGTGGCTGGTACAGCTTTTACAACTTTGCCGATCGAATCCTGTTCATTATATGCCGGAATAATTACCCTGATAATCTTCACTAATTGTCTCTTTTAAATGATGCGTAATCTGTCCATTCACCAATTTTAATATCATCTTTGTATTTCTCCGCTTTTGTCAATGTTCCATTAGCATAGTAAAGTGCATAGCCGTTTTGCTTTCCACCACTATACTCCGCCTTTTTCATTACGCTGTTGTCTTTATAAAATATCCACCAGTCTTTTGCAAGGCCATTTTCAAATCTTCCTTCCATTTGCCTGTTGCCATCAGCAAAGTAAAATTTCCAATATTTACTGCGGATGTTATTTTTATAACTTCCTTCTTCTTTTTTCTTTCCATTTTCATAATAATAAAACCAGTAGTCTGTCTTTACTTCACCATCTTTCCAACCTTCATCTTTTATATTTCCGTTGCTGTAAAAATCTTTTACATAAAGTTTCCCGTTTAAGGTCATTCCTGAAAAAAGCAGCAAAAGGATATTCAGCTTCATCAGCTTAATGTTTTGATTTTAGAAGTTGCAACAAATCCACATCATTCCCCAGCAGCACAGCATTCTCAGTAATCCTTCCTTCTTCTTTTCCATTCTCCAATTTCAATACACCCCGTGGGCAAACAGCAGAACAGATACCACAGCCTACACAGCTTGCCCTTACTATATTTTCACCTTTTTGAGCATAGGCCCTCACATCTATACCCATTTCACAGGAATTACTGCAATTGCCGCAGGATATACATTGGCCGCCATTGGTGGTAATCCTGAAACGGGAAAATAACCTTTGCTGCAAACCCAGTATCGCTGCCATTGGGCAACCAAAACGGCACCATACCCGGCTGCCTAACAAGGGATAAAATCCAACTCCAATTACGCCGCTAAAAGCAGCTCCTATAAAAAAACCATACCAGCTACGCAGTTTATAACTGTCTATAAAGAATACTTCTTGTTTTCCCGAAAAATGATTTAGTAATAACACAGCTATCATTACAATACCTAATGATACTATTGTGTAAACCGCATCTTTATCCATATATTTTCTCTTGAATACATACAGTGATCCAATTAGTACTGCTATCAAAAAAGCTATGCCATAAGCAAATTGACTGCGTGTGATAATACTATATGCAGGGTTATTACCTAAAAAAGAATAGACTACAGAAACGGTTGTTATAAAAATAAATACCAAAACCAAATGAATACTCCATCGTTCAAACTTCCAGGCTTTTGTTGATTTGTTGGATAAATGCCTGAATGAATCACCGGCAGTTTCTGCCAGCCCGCCACAACCACATACCCAGGAGCAATACCATCTTTTACCAAAAAAATAAGTAAGTACAGGGGACCCGATAAATATAAGTGCCAAACCAAACAGCAACATAAACATGCCAAGATTGCCACCATCCACTAAATTTTTTATATGCCAGTCTTCAAACATATAATAATTGAGTGGCCACATATTTTTTATATCCTTTACAAAATAAGCTTTGTCGGGGTTGAGTTTGGAAAGTATTTCTGGCAATAAAAAAGCAAAAGCCAATTGGAAAAACATTACAGAAATGGTCCTTACAATCTGGTACTTATTATGCCTGTATTTTAAAATAAATTTATACCCGAGTGACAGGATAGCTACAGTGTATAATGTACCATACACAAACCATTGTGATGCGGAATGACCGTTTAATAATTTACTCAATGGATCAAAAAAAGCAATGAGCCCGGTGTTTCCTTTTTCCCCATGAAACCCCAGGTATTGCGGATACCAATAAATAACAACATAAAATAAGGTAAGCAAAATTCCAAGGCTCCAGCCGAGCACACCTTTGCTGGTAAGCGATTTAAACCAGATGCCGTTATTTATTATTCCGGCAGGATGATGGAGGTACATATCATTAGCATAAATAACTGTGCCAGCAATCATTGCAATTAATGAAATACTTAACCAAGCGGCTTTATCGGGAAATTGCACATTTAACAAAGCCAGTGCTAAAATAAAGAGGCCACTAAGCCCTATTGCCAGGGCTACTTTTTGTTTTGCGCTTTGCACTGCAGATGAATGCTGAACAACAGATAAGTTGGTTATAATAGATGACATAATTAAACAGGTTGAAGTTGATGATGAAAACCGGCTTTTATTTCCGCTTCATGTTTGGTAAAAAATTCAGGGTCGAAATTTGCTGCCGACAAATTATCGATTACATAATCTATACTTCGCCTTTCAGTAAGCATTTTGTCAAGAAACGCATGCCGCATCCGTATTCCGAATATATTGATGCCAATAAATTCTCTTGTATTTTTATCATAAACAAAACGGATACATTTTTTTCCGCCTTTATGTTCCCAATAAAAATGTTCCTCGTTTTCTTTTAGTTGTGCAAATACCCAACCATAGGTTTGATATTCTATATCCAAAAACTTAGCTGAGTTAAACCAGTTACCCGGATTGTATTGGGTGGGATTACCACAAATAGTTTGTGCCACGGTTTCTCCCATCATACGCCCAGTGTACCAAACAGCTTCAATTGGTCTTCTGTTTCCGATAGCTTCATGTTGTTCAGCACAATCGCCAATAGCATAAATATTTTCGAAATTTGTTTGCAGATAGCGGTTCACCTTTATGCCCCGGCCAATTTCAATACCACTGTCCTTTAAAAAATCAATATTTGGAGAGACACCGGCAGTAAGTCCTACCAACTGACACTCTATAATTTCACCTTTATCAGTAACAACTGCTTTGGCTCTTCCGTTTTCATCAGCAACAATCTCTTTAAGTCCGGTTTCTAATTTCAAGTCAATACCATGCTCAATAATATGTCGGTTTATCATATTGCTTTCAGCTGATGGTAAGACAATATCCCAGAAACTTTTTTCTCTAACCAGAAATGTTACTGCAATATTTCTTGACTGTAGCATTTCAGCCAGTTCAATTCCAATTAAACCGCCACCTACTACTACAGCTCTTTTGCAATCGGCAGTGTTTTCTTCTATGTAGTCAAGATCTTGTTTACTATAAAGGCCAGTAACGCCTGGCAAATCCTGCCCGGGCCAACCAAATTTGTTTGATTTTGAACCAGTGGCAATAATTAGTTTGTCGTAACTAACTTGAATACCTGATTTTAAGTTAATTGTTTCAGAAATAGGATTTATATTAACTACATAGTCTTTTTCAAGAAATATATTATTCTTAGACCAGAAGCTGTTTTCATAGGGCTGCAAATGATCAAATTTCATGTGCCCCATATAAACATACATCAATGCAGTTCTTGAAAAGAAATAGTCTGCTTCAGAAGAAATTACAGTTATATGCTTATCTGATAGTTTCCTGATATGTCGTGCAGCAGTAATACCACTAATTCCATTGCCAATAATAACTATATGCTCCATCGGTATATTTTATAAATTTATTTGAAACTTATTCTGCGTTGTTATCAGTATATACTTTAACGCCTTTCTTTAAATATTTCCCCCATTTTTTCGAATAAGCATGTATTTTTTCCGTAGGTTTATTGTCACTGTCCACTATAATCTTTCCTTCATTTACCCATTCAAAAATTCCGCCCCAGAGGTTAAAAACGTTACTGTAGCCGGCCTTTATAATTTTCTGTCCAATCCTTTCACTTCTAACTCCCAGTGAACAATACACAATCACCTTTTTATTTTTAGAAATATGCAGGTCTTTCAATTTGCTTATTTCAAACGCATTAAAACCAATGTACACAGCTCCGGGTATCCTGCTTACTGCATATTCTGAAAACTCTCTTGCATCCAATAATAAAATGCTATCACTCAATTGTACATCTTTCGGATAGATATAGGGTACTGAATTATTATTAAACTTCTTTAATACATCGCCAATGGTTTTTTCCTGTGCCGTCAGATTGGAAATTAAACATGTGATATTTATCAGAATGAGAAGAAATTTATTTTTCATTTTTATTCATTTAGGTTCCAGTCGTAGTCCTTATATTCAATTATTGCATTGTCGTTTATTTTGGTTTTGCTGTATTTATTTATAAATAAAATGGTGTTGCCAAAATCTGTTTTATACCATTCAAATATTTTAGACAGCTTTATTTTAGAAGCAGACAGTTCATTAGCAGCTGAGTTGATAAAACTTGTAGCCCTCGATGTTAATAGCGAATTAATATTTGACTCTGTAAAAGCCGTATTTGAGAGGGGTGGACAGGAAACAGCAGCACAGTTTACTGCAAAATGTATTCTCGGATCATTATATTGAGGGCGGATGATGTCATTTTCAATATTATTAAGTGAATAAGTCTTTCCTCCCAGCAAAATCCACTTTACGTCCCAGGGTTTACCATTATGCAATTTGGTAATAGAAGATACCGGGTAATTATCCAGAATTAATTTTATGGTAAATGCATTATATGCATTTATCCAATAAGCTAGTGAAGCATTTTTATTCCAGGTTTTATCAGGCACACTTTTACTTAATTCCTGCAGATAGCCTTCGAGAACCGCTTTTTCTTTCTTCAATCCTTTGTAGTTCACTTTTCCTGCGGCACTCACATATTTTTGAAGCAGGGAATTGTATGCCTGATGACTTATGACTGATCCCGTCTGCCCTTTTCCGGTCATGGAAAACATAAGTAGCGATGCTAAAACTAATATTCTGAACATTGTAAGTTTATTTGATATATTCGTCGTAAAAAGTGATTTTCCCTGACAATCCTTAATAAAACTTATTTTAACCCAAGTGAGTCCCTGTATGCAAGATGCTCCCTGTTATGAAGTTTCCAGTAAGGCAATCTTATTGTATTTATCATCCTTGCACTGGTAGTGGCAGGGGGCTTGCCAAACTCTCCATAGGTTTCATCCCAGCCATAAATTTGAAAAGGGAAAACAGGCATGTAGTATATAGTCAGTTTCCGTTCAGGATAACTAACAGAAAGTGATTTTATTTGTGTATTATTCAAAACAGTATCTATTATTGCTATTTCACTTTCCACTACCTCCAGGGGAAGGTGCATAAGCCTCACAGCAGTATTACCACGTATTAGTTTTACTTTCCCTGTTGGTACAGATGCAGGGTTAATGCGAATCATATTCCAAATCTCATCCTCAAGGAGCACATCTGGTAAATCCAGTTTTTTATCACCTTCTTCTTCAAAATATGAATATTCAAGTGCGGAAAATCCGTTTGAGTTTCTGTTGAGTTGTGTAAATGTATGTCCACACCATTCCTGCACACTACAGGTGGATTTTATTGTGCCGGACAAATTAACGGGTGTAAAAACGGAATTTAGGATAGAATAAGGATAAATACCTGTTAGAAAACTCTTGCTATAATTCATTTTTAGTACAGGAGTTCTATCTGCACCCGCCTTTTCAGGATGGTCTAATTTTACCTGTTTTTGAGCAGAAAAATCTTCCGTAACAAAAATAAGTACTGCTTTGCCGTCATGCAATTCTCCATATCTGTTTTGTGAAAGTGTGTAGCTGCTGATTTCGGCTTTCCCATCATACCAATATGTTGAAAATCGTGCATCCGGTTTTTCGTTGTTGGACCCTTTTTGGGCGCAGGCTACCATAACTATAACTCCTGTAATAGCAATAAATATGGCTATTTTTTGCAGATTTCTTTTTTTGTTTAAAAAATGTATACCCATAGTTAAAACGTTGAATTATCCTCTTAGACGTTAGTTTGTACTACTCCTGACAAAAAGAAAAATGTTTTTTTTTATAAGGCTGGTTGTATTTTCATAACCCATATTTTCGTTTAGTAATTATGAAAAAATATAGCAAAGTTTCTTTCGGACTTATTTTGACTTACGGCTTAAGTCTTACTGGTTGTTCACAAACTACAACTGCTAAAGAAGGATCTCAACAGGAATTGGTACAAGTAACTGGTAAAATAAATGGACTAAGTTTCGTGGCATCTCCCAAACCGGTAATGACTCAAGAAGTTAATAAAGTCATGCAGGTAAATGCTAATTGGGTATCACTTATGCCGTATGGTTTTGTTAGAAATGCTGATTCGCCTGTAGTTCATTATAATAGTGAAAGACAATGGAGAGGGGAAAAGATAGATGGCATAAATGCCGTGACAGATACATTTAGAAAGCAGGGAATACATGTGATGATAAAACCTCAGTTGTGGATTGGGCATAACAACTTTACCGGTAACCTAAAAATGAAATCATCAGCAAACTGGCAGACATTTGAAACAAGCTATGAAAAATATATTCTGGATTTTGCAAAGGCCGCTCAAGAAACCGGATGCGAAATGTTTTGTATTGGTACCGAACTTAACAGTTTTGTAATTTCCCGTCCGGCTTTTTGGGATACCCTTATTAACAAAGTAAGAATTGTATTTCATGGGAAGATTACTTACGCTGAAAACTGGGACTCATTTGAAAATATACCATTTTGGTCAAAGCTGGACTTTATAGGTATTGATGCCTATTTCCCATTAAGTGATAAGGAAATATTTACCACGGCTGAAATTGAAAAAGGCTGGAGAAAATATAAAAAACTAATCCGTGAATTTTCTACTAAAGAAAGAAAGCCAATACTTTTTACCGAGTTTGGTTACCGCAGCAGTTTGTATGCCGCAAAGGAACCGTGGACTGAACTAAATAACGAATTTTGCTTAGCAAATCAGCAATCTGCCCTGGAAGCACTTTTTAACAGTTTCTGGAACGAGCAATGGTTTGCCGGTGGTTTTTTATGGAAATGGTATGATAATGCGATGACGGGTGGGGAAACAAATACTGATTATACACCCCAAAATAAACCGGCAGAGGAATTGATTAGGGTAGTATATGGAAAACACTAATTGGTGAGTATATAAATTATATCTTATAAATGAGTTTAGGTAAAATTTAATGAATCTTACCACAAAATATACTGATCACCTCAATATTTTGCCATTTAATTTGCAGTAACACGGCGTAAATATGTTGCTGATAAAAAAGGAAATCCCAAAATGTTTTAATGAGTTTCTCCCCAGGTACTAAAGTTTATTAGTAACACTGTTCCAGTATCATTTTGCAAACTTATTCAGCAAATTTATTTAATTCTGCAGACCAATCGTAATTGCGATAACCTATAGAATATAACTTAAAATTCATATTAAAGCAATTTGCCAAAATCTGCCGGATTCCCTTTTTCCCACCAAAATCGCCTTTAAACCAAAGCATTAATCTGCTAACGGTTACAGTCATGCTTGTTTCATTTATAAATGTTTCACTTTCCAAAAAAGATTTTGTTGCCAAATCAAGTTGCTCATCAATATTAGCCGCTTTATAAAAAGCAATAGGCGGGCAACTCTTAGCGCCGCAGTTCAATGCAAAATGAATACGAAAATCAATTACTGATACCGCTAATTGTTTTATTAAAGGAGATGGGAATAGCTGTGGCAGGTATCCCAAACTATACTTCCAGCGGTATTTCCTTAAGATACCGTGTTCAATATCATCCAGGCTAAATAATTTACCAGCAACAGATATTAGCTTTTCCCTGAAAATATCGGGTTTTATTTTTTTTTCTCTTTCAGACAGGATCTGAAAGAAAGCGTTGTAAGTGTTAATCCAAAATGCCTTTTTGCTTTTGTCGTCCTCCAGGCAGGTGGTTAAATTGCTAATCTCAAATTTCGCAAGTAAAATCTCTAAAGAATGAGTAGGCTTGCCCATTTTTACATTTAGTAATAATTGCTCACTAAGTGTAACGGGAGTATTATCAAGTCCCATACAAAATAATTATGTTGCTGATGAAATGATTTGACCCAAAAATGTGCCCAAAAAATGTTGTTACAGGCTATGCAGGATGGTTTCTTTTAGTTTTTTATTTTCAACTTCAGGCACTTTGGTTTCATCTGTACCTTGTATATGTTTTTCCAACAGCGTATCTATTTCTTTGCTTTGCTTCTGATAATGAGAACAGGCATCACACATTTTAGTGTGTACTTTCAATTGCACATTTTCTTTCCATGAAAGACCCAGAATTGACTTCTTTTCAATCAATTCTGTAGCCCTTTTACAGGAAAGCATCAGGTAATTCATCAGTTTCTTCATACTACAATTTTTTAAACCAGCCAGTCTCCAGGCATTTCCTTAACTGCAATTTCGCCCTATGCAGTATTTGCCAGTAATTCGTCTGTGCTATGCCAAGTTCCTGACAAATATGTTCAGCTTTCTTTTCTTCCAGAAATTTAAGACGAACAGCAACATTCCAGTTTGCTGGCAACTTGCCTAAACAAAGCTGAAGAACAGCTACGAATTCTTTGTCATCCAGTAAATTTTCCGTGGAGCCCTCCCAGCTTACCGGAGCCTGGTTGTTTTGCCAGCCTCCATTAGCATCAAACATTGTATCAAATAAAGATGCTCCATCCTTAATACTTTGAGAAGCTTCATTTATTACCGGGTTTTTAATCTCTTTCCGATAAAAATCAACAATTTTATTATTTAGAATGGAAAACAGCCAGGTCTTGGGATTACTTTTACCTTCAAAGGATGAAAAACCCTTTACAGCGGCAAGGAATGTATCTTGCACCAAGTCTTCGGACGTCTCTTTATTTCCTGTTTTATGTAATGCCCAGGAGTACAATTTATCCGAATATAAATCCACCCAGCATTTTATAGTTGTGGGAGGATTTGTTATATCCATTACATCTTCCATATTATGAAGATACAAAAGATTTGCATTACGATAAGCAAAAGGCAACCAAATACATTATATGTCAGCTAGTTAGCACTTATTTAAAACTATATAAAGTGAAATTCATTTTAAAGAAAATAACCACTTGTCAGGATAACACAAATTCTACGACTAAAATGGGAAATCAATTCAAATGAAATATTTTGCTCCGTTTTTAATTATTGTGTTGTCTATTGCTGTTTATTCTTTTGTACCGAAAATGTATTCTAATGACAGTGCAGTTAATTTAAAAAAAGAAAAGGGTATTCAATTCTGGGGAAATGATTGGAAGAGTGCCCTTAGTGAAGCAAAATCAAAGAAAAAGCTGATTTTTCTAGACGCCTATGCATCCTGGTGCGGCCCCTGTAAAATGCTTAAGAAAAATACTTTTACAGATGAAAAGGCGGGTAATTTCTTCAACGATAAATTTATCAGTGTAGCGTTGGACATGGAAAAGGGGGAAGGCCCGGAAATTGGTGCGAAATATGGGGTAAATGCTTTTCCAACACTAATAATTACTGATGCTGATGGTAATTTAATTACCTATACGCAAGGTTATATCACTCCGGCACAACTAATTGAATTTGGACAATACGGACTTAATAAAACCAAATAGGACACAAACTATGCAAACATTTTTAAACGAACCAGGGATATTCACATATGAAAGCTATTTAGCAGCATTTGAAAAATGGGTGCATAATGGGCAAACCAGTTATGAAAAAGCTTCATTGTCACTGATTGAATTTACAAAGCTGAACTGGGCAAGAACCCAACGGCTGCACAAAACAAGTGAAATAATTCCCGAACTAAAAACGGCAATAGAAAATTTGCAGCACAATTACTCATGGATGGTTATTACTGAAGCCTGGTGCGGCGACAGTGCCCAAAACCTGCCGGTGATTGCGGAGATAGCTAAATTAAATCCGGAAAAAATAAAATTGAACGTTGCATTACGGGATGAAAACCCAGATCTGATGAGTAAATACCTTACTAATGGGGCTAAAGCGATACCCAAGGTTATTGGATTTGATGAAACACTTAAAAAGGTAGCATTTGTTTGGGGTCCAAGACCGGAACCTGCTCAGCAACTTTTACTAGACTGGAAACAAAATCCAAATGACAAAAGCTGGGAGGATTTTGAAAAGCAATTGCATGGCTGGTATGCAAAGGACAGAACACATACACTGCAAACAGAATTCGTTAAAATTTTGACTCAACTTCAATAGACTATACTGAACATTTTATTTTATCAAGCAATGAGATGAGTGTTGGGGATTTATTAGGGAGTAATTAGGGAGAGGTTCAACATGTTTGCTAATTGTGTTGTACTAAAATAACTTTACACTTATTGGGATTTTACTGAAGGGTACTTTACAGTGTTTGCAATTATACTAAAATAGCTTTACATAATGGTGTTCTGCACACCATCAGGACAGATAATTTTTCTGATACAGTTGAACATTGTTACTGATGTTGCAAAAATTGTCTGTCCTGATGGTGGATTATTTTCTTCCAGTGTTTTTTTAAACTGCCTTCTCTCTGATGTGCTTGTTCTGGCGTAAGAAAGTCACAACTCATATGTGGCCGCAGATTATTATATGCGTGAATACTTTTAGCAATCGGTTCTACTGCGCTATTATAACTTTCAAATACCTGATCCAGTCCCAGTTCTGTTTTCAATATCCCATTTATCCGTTCTGCTATTGCATTATCGTAAGGGCTACCTGTTTGTGTCATGCTGATTTGTAAATTTTCTTGTTTTAGCAAAGACACATAACTATTACAGCAATACTGTATACCTCTGTCGGAATGATGTATTAATGCTCTGCCAGGGTAATAGCGGGAAGTAATAGCTTTGTTTAACGCAATGATGCATCCTTTTACTTTTAACCCCTGACTCAAATGGTACCCCATAATCTTGCGGGAGTACGCATCGGTGATTAGAAACAAATACACAAAACCAGCCTTTGTACGCAGGTAGGTAATATCACTTACCCAAAGCTGTTCGGGGCGGTTCACAATAAGTGCTTCGATAAGATTAGGCCATATTTTGAACTTGTGCCTGGAAAGCGTAGTTACTACATACTTCCTTTTTCGCTTTATCAGCAAATTGTTTGCTCTTAATAAATCAAAAAAGCTGTCCCGGCCAATTTTAATTCCATGTGCTGCTATTTTCTCCTGTAGCAGGTAGTAAAGTTTAACACCCCCAATTTTTGGAAGATCAGCCCTGATGTCGCCAACAAGGTGTAAAATCAGGTCTTCTTTCAATAGTTCGTCAGTCTGTCTCCAGGTTATATCATAAACAGCCTGCCTTGTTTTACCAAACAGTCCGCAGAGCTTCGCAAATCCAACGGACGGATAATATCCTTTCATTTGCACTACTGTTTGGTGCCAGGCTTTTTTCTGATGTCAATGCTCAGCTCCTTTTCTGCGATTTGTATCATTATTTCCAGCGCAGCAATCTTTAAATTAGCATCAGCAAGTTCCTGTTGAAGCTGTTTGATTGTTTTGCCAGAGGTTACTGACGGATGGTGAGTTTCAGATGTTGAAGTCTTGGTCTTGGACAAGTGAAGGTCATAATGCTTTTTATACCATCGTATAAAGCCATTGACGACTTCACGCCCTCCAGTTATCCCATATTTTTCTGCCACCTGGCTGTAGCTTAAATTGCCGGTAAGGTAATCTCTGGCGACAGCTATTTTAAGGCTGTCATCATAAACCGTCTTACCTCCAGCTCTGTTTTTTCGAGGTTTCATATACTAAATGTTTAATTTACACAATTACACCCGATTGTGTAAAGTCATTTTAGTATAAGACAAATGTCTGCGGATTGTTTAGTTTATGTAAATCCAGTAATGCGAAAGTTGAATATCTGTACTGCCAGTTCTTGCATTAACTGATTCATATAAACTCAAACCACTGGAAGAGGCTCGATTATTTAATAAATCATTTTTATTCCACAGAATTGTACTGTCAATATTTGTAGCAATCAGATTATTGATCCAGCCACAAACCTCCTTATGCCAAAACTTAAAATCGTTTTTCTCTATGTAGCCCAATATGGCACTTTGCTGAAGATGCTTTCCGTGGTGATTCCTCTTAAATCGCTCCATTGCGCCGAGATTTCCTTCTACATACTCTTTTTGACGTCCCGAGCCTGGTGTAGGGAGGCGTTTTGCTTCAATAGCAAAAATTGATTCAGTTGATGCAAAAGGCGAAGCATAAATTACAGACATATCTGTAGTTCTTTTAGAACCTTTTTCAGGATGTTGAAATTGAAACATGAAAATTTCATCCGTTGCCCTGGCTTGTCTTTGCAAGTAAATTTCTAGTTTGCTTGTGATCAGATCCTCATTAATATTTTCAGAAGTAATTTCCTTTTTTAAAAAACCAGGAAAATCAGGGAGGTGGTTTTGCAAAAATGCCTTGATACAGGCAGTTGCATTTTTAGCCATGCTAAATTCAATATTACCCTGATATGTTTTATCATAGTTCCTAAGCATCTAATTAATACCCAGCTTTGATTAAATCCTGTAAAGAATCATCAGCATCACGTAAGGCGGTAGATTTTAACCAGTAGCGGAGTTGTTTTGGTTTTACAAGTATTATCTGGTCTTTACTATAGTATCTTAAAATCCTGTTTATTCTCAGATTTTTTTTGAGATGATTTTCAATGAAACTGGTCAATTCGTTTTCTGCCTTTGTAGAATTCTCATGTTTGGGAACAATAGTTTTATTGGAAAAAACAAATTCACAGGCAACCCAGGCTGTTGACTGAATTGTTCTGGAAAATTGAAAATTTCTTTTATTATCGTTGCCATATACTGAGTTTAATGCCTTACAAAACACTTCAGAGAAAGATAATAGCTGGGGTTTATCAGCATTTTCATTCATTATCTTATTCTCATTTCTCCTCAAATATTCAAACCCGTATTTTAGCACGTCTTCTTTGATAATTTTTTCAGCGAATGATAACTTTAAGTCATTCAAATTTTCGGGATACGGGATAGCCATTAAGTCTTGCTTCAAAATGGCCGTATTCTTATTAATAAACAACTGGTTACTTATCGCTGCGATATATAACCTAAATAAATCGTTTCTTTTCTTTAAGTAATCAAAAAGCTCTTCAAGAGATGTGGTAAATTTTTTTGGAGCACTTATGCCAACGATTTTGTCTTTGTGTGCTAAATATTTGTTTGAGAAGTAAATCGGAATCTTCTTTTCTCCTATATTTTCCTTTATTAGAATGTGCGGGGGTTTAAATAATTCTTCGTAGGCAGGATATTTGAAATGAGTTTCCGTTTCCCGATATATTAGTGACTCATCAATGCCGTCTTCCGTAAAAGCCTCAGTAGGGAGGCACAGTTTTCCAGTAATATATGGAGCTGTTGCCTTTTTATCTTTTATGCCGGCAATAAAACCTTCGCCAAATTTCCACCCATCAACTTGTTTTGATATTAAGAAATCTCCAATGGTTCTTAAACTGCTAAGTCGGTTTACTAAATAGAATAGTCTTCGACCACCTAACAAGTTTGCTTTCCAAATAAAATTCGAGTTAATAGCCTCTTCTCTGGTTACATCATTAAAATCATAATGATCTATTTCAAAATAGATTTTCTCTTTGGCTGATTTTGTTTTGGAAACAATTATGTGCGAAATATTCCTGTCGTCTGGTTCAGAAGCTTGTGTAAAAATTATTGCAGTAGGCACATCTGCATTTTCGTACAATGTGCGCCTTAAATTGGTAAGGTCTAAAATCTGCAGCACATTATACTTGGAGAAAAATGATTTGCGAAACTCTAAAGTATCGTTGTAAAGCAGCGGACCGGAAGGCATAATTAGGCATTGCACTCCCCCCTTTTCCAACAGCTTGATAGATTGATTCAAAAACAAAAGGGCAAGTTGATTTTGCGGAATCTTACAACCAGGTACAATATTATACTTTCGTAGTAAACTATCAAATTTTGACTTTGTCAGTTCATCAAACGGAGGGTTACCTATTACCAGTTGGTAAGCCTGTTTATTCTTGTTGAAAAAGCTAAAGAAGTCGTCTGAAAAAATATTTTCTTCCGTCAAATCTTTGAACTTTAATTGAGTCCAGATTTCTTTCGGTGAGAGCATATCGCATAAAGCCAACGCCAGGCTAAAAACTGTGAGTCGTACAGCATCATCTTCCATATCAACTCCATAAATATTCTTTGTCAGTATCTCTAAAAGCTGTTTTACGGTTAGGGGTTCAAGCCTTCCTGTTTCCTGGTAAGCTTTGTATCGCTTCCATTGAACAAGACGTTTAAATGCCACTACCAGGAATATTCCAGATCCGCAACTGGGGTCAATAATCTTAAAATCATCCTTTGGTTGCTCTATGGGCATACACTCATCAACCAACAGATTCACCAAAAAATGTGGGGTATATACTATACCAGTTTTCCCTTTGCCTAAAAACTCTTCATAAACGCTGCTGATTAACTCTACAGGCAAATGACTAAAAGAGTACAAGCGCCACAGTACATACTGATTATTCTTATTATTGCCATCAAGATAATCTGCAAGACTTGATAAATCAGTATTTTTCAGCAGATTTATTTCTGATTTATCTGTCCATTCAAAGACCCTTCCATTAAAGTGCGAACTGAGTTTTTCAAAGAGGCTTACAATTTGTCCTTTATTTCTTAATACTCCACAAAAATCATTTGAGCCAAATTGTTTAAAAAAGTTTTTTGCAAACATACTACCACCTTCATCGCCTCTTTCCTCCAGGTACTTAATAAGAATACTCAACACAAGTAACTTGTGTGCAGTTTCTTCCGGTAGTTTACTGACTTCAATAAATTTTTTTCTTATCGCCTTTAATCCCTCAATTAAGTTATTATATGCTGAAGTACTGGCAAGAAATTTATTTTGATTTTGGGTAAGCTCCCAAAATGTGCCATTATCAAGCGATTTCGCAGAAAAATCCTTAAAGACTGTAGCTGAAAATTTTATTATTTCAATAGGGTCAGTATGAATTTCATCCCCTTGTACCTTAACCTTATTTCTTGAGTCAAATATTTTAACCTGTGTGCTTTCTACAACGATAAACAACGGAATGATGCAGCTACTCCAAAGGTTTCGATGTATTTCTGCATATTTTACTGGATCATATTTTCCAGATGTGTTATCATAGAGATATATCAGAGGAATGGGTAGTCTGCCATCATCAAATCTTCTGAAATAAACAGCATCAGCTTCGTACTGTTGTGCTATTTCAAGAGAAAATAGTTCTTTTGGAGAGATATTTTTTAGTGTATTAAGTTCATTAACCAATAAAAGAGCCCCATCCCGATTTTTTGATTCGGAAATGTCTAATAGTGCTATTCCTTCTTTAAATTTTTCTGAAATACGTGCCATTTGGTTGATAATCAAAAGTATGCCATAATTAGTTACTAAGTGCAGTACAAAAATCTAATAAAATTAGTAAAAAGCAAAATTATTTGATACATTTTTTAGTATTTTACAAAATATGTTTTTATGTTTGTTGTCCAATTAAACGAAAGGCAATATGACACATGCGACGATTAATCCCCAAATGATCCTGCTGGCAAGAGAAGCCAGAGGCATGTCACAAAGCGACCTGGCAGAGCGTTTAAACAGCTATAAGGCCAGTGTTTCAAGGCTGGAGCATGGCGATGGCCCGGTAGATGAAAATACCCTGATAGCCCTTGCCGAAGCAACCCATTATCCCCCCCATTTCTTTATGCAAAAGGGTGAGATTTTACCGGTAAACCTGAGTTATCGTAAAAGAAAACAGGTTCCGGCTAAACTGCTGACCCCAATTGAGGCACAAATGAATATCATCAGGAATCATGTACAGTTGATAATCAATGGAATAGGGAGTGCTGATACCACATTACCCGTTTTTGAGGTAACGGAGAAACATACGCCTGTACAAATTGCAAACCTGGTGCGCAAATCCTGGAGAGTTCCTGCTGGCCCCATTGAGAATCTGAGCCGCTTATTGGAAGACAAAGGCATCCTGATAAGCAGCTTTGACTTTGGAACTGACCGGGTAGATAGCCGCTCCATGCTTACAGATGACAACCAGCCCATCATTTTCCTGAACCGGAATTTATTGGGTGACCGGCAACGGTTTTCCCTGGCTTTTGAACTGGGGCATTTGATCATGCACACCTTCTGTACCGTAGCCCACGACAGGGATATTAACCATGAAGCCAATCTTTTTGCTGCTGAATTTTTAATGCCTTCAAAAGATATTCTGCCGGATTACAAAGATGGTATCACGTTATCGCTGTTAGGTGAGTTGAAACGAAAATGGAAGGTGAGTATGATCTCCCTTCTATATCGGGCTGATGACCTGGGGTTACTTACTCCAAACCAGAAACGTTACCTGGTGCAGCAATTCAACGACCAGAAAATCCGCAGGCGTGAACCGCCACAGCTCGATGTACCAAAGGAAAACCCGCAACGCATTCGGCAACTAATCACTGAACTGATGCAAAAAGCAAGGTTGAATATTTTTCAATTGTGTACGTTGCTTGCCATTGAACACGATGATTATATAGCCTATTATGGATAGAAAGGATAAATACTACTGACCCGGATTTACTTAACAGCTTAAACGAAATTGAAATGAGTATCACAGACAACACAATTGAAATTAAACCCTACAGCCTGACTGAGCTGGCCGGTATTTACGGTGTAACCAACCGCACCATGAAAAACTGGATAGTAAAACACAACGAAGCAGTAGGTGAAAAAGTAGGCAGGCTATATACGGCCTTGCAGGTAAAGATTATCTTTGAGAAGCTTGGATTGCCGGGAAGAGTGGAGGAATAAGACAAAACTAGCTGCGGTATTTATGAGGGGAAATTTCTAACTTTAAATTCAACCAGCTTTTTTACAATATTCATTCCTAACAGCAATTTTAATATTAAAAAACTGTTTGCGAATTGTACTTGATTATTTTGACACTATGTTAAGTGGGATTTTTGGTAAAAGATGTACGCCGAAAAAGTCGCTGAAAGCGGAAGGGTATCTTTTTGGAAGACCTTTTGCAGCGACTTTGGACGACCCCTTGGCCGTACATTTATTAACGCACGCTGATCATAAAGAAGTTATTGATCTTTTTTCCAAATATTCAGCAATGCCACTTGACACTGCCACGCTTATTGAAATTGCCCAAAATTATTCAATGGATGTGGCAACACTTTATTTTTTGCAAAGAGCGTATTATCTGCCACAAAACAATTTGGCACAAAAACAATACCTAGCTTACCTTGATAAACTAAAGACAAAAAATGCTAACGACTTAGTTACGCCCTTGAAAGACTTTTATGTTGTATTTGTTCCTGGTCTGAATTATCAAGACACTTCTAATGGTGGAGATTTTGCCAAACAAAGAAAATTGTTGCATGATTTCGGTGTAAAAAACGAACTGATTCAAACCGGCAATTGGGGGTTTACAAATGTTAATGCGGAAATTATTGCTGGAAGACTGAAAGAGCTAAGCCAACAGTATGAAAATATTATAGTGGTAAGTGCAAGTAAAGGTGGATTGGAGACGGCTATAACATTGGGCAGATTGTTGAAGCCGGAAGAAATTAAACCCGTAAAAGCATGGGTAAGTGTAGGGGGTATATTGAAAGGAAGCCCGGTTGCTGATAAATACCTTACCTGGCCAAAATGCTGGATAGCTGAGATCGGTCTTTTATTTGTAAGGCAAAATATAAACCTTGTTCGTGATGTTAGTTATTCAAAAAGGCAAAAGGATTTTTCGAGCCTTAAATTTCCGGAACATATAAAAAGAATCCATTTCGTAGGCGCACCGCTCTCCACACAAATTCATAAAAGGATTAAGTCAACATATTGCTCTATTAAGGGCTTCGGCCCGAATGATGGAATAACACCAATCGCCGATGAAACGACAGAAGATGGTATAATAGTCAGCGAGCTTGGGTTTGACCATTATTACAAGCATCCTGAAATAGATAAAAAAACTATTGCCCTGGCACTTACAGTAATACACAATTAAAATGAATCAAACTAAACAACATTGGGAGAAGGTTTATGAAACTAAAAATCCAGACCAGGTAAGCTGGACACAGGATGTCCCGCAAACTTCTTTGAACTTTATTCATTCATTTGCATTAGGTAAGCAAGCGAAGATCATTGATATTGGCGGAGGAGATAGTAAGCTGGTGGATTTTTTAATTGATGAAGGTTTTGAGAATGTTACTGTACTTGATATTTCAGCCAAAGCCCTTGAAAAGGCACAACAACGTCTGGGAGAAAAAGCAAAGAAAGTAAAATGGATAGTTAGCGATATTACAGAATTTAAACCAGACACAACATTTGATGTATGGCATGATCGTGCTACCTTTCATTTTTTAACTACTACCGAACAAATATCAAAATATTTAACTACTGCAAGAAAAGCTGTTACCTCTTACTTAACTATTGGAACATTTTCCACAAATGGTCCTGAAAAATGTAGCGGACTACAGATAAAACAATATGACGAGGCAACATTGACAAACGAACTCGAAAAAGGGTTTAGCAAAATTCGTTGCATTACCGAAGATCATAAAACACCATTCGATACAAGCCAAAATTTCTTGTTTTGCAGTTTTAAGAGAAGCAATTAATTAATTACTGCTGTTTTCTCTCTATTTTGAATCAACACCTTATGAGTCTGAGACTTTAGACAGTGGGCTTACTTTTGTTAATCCATCAATTTTGTCTCTTAAAACGCAAAAAAATGCTTCGCCATTAATACTCAGGACATGAGAATTCATAAAAAGTGAAATCTCATTTATATCACCCCACAATTGCTCCTTATTGTTTTGATAGAATATTTCCTGACCTTCTTTCGTGTAAGGATTTAGTTCATGTAACCATCTGTGCATTCGTTGATACTTTTTAGCCATTTCTTCCCTTGAAATCCTTCTTTCCGGAATGCCTTCAACAACAGCAGTTACATTATGTTGTTCCTTTTCTTGCTCACTAGCTACACGGATCACACTTGGACTTGGGAATATCTCAAGTCTTTTTTTAGCAAGGACTTTGAATATGGTTTCAGCATTATACTGGCCTTGCGCATCTCTGGGAATTACTTTTAAGCCATTTTCCAGACCGACAAGGCACCCAAATGCAATAGCCTCAATTATCTTTCGCCCATGAAATGCTACTATCTCAGAAACCCCATAATTATCTATAGAGTTATTTACCAATGCTTCGATTGTGTCAAACCTTGATCTTACAACTTGCATAAGTTCTAAGTAAAGTTCTTGTGGAGATTTTGCCATTGCTCAATGTTTGTGTCTGCAAAGGTACTGTTCCACGAAAAACTTTCACACGACATTACAGGACAATACGAGCCTGAACTTACAACTTCTCACAACTTCTTTTAATAACTGTTACAAACTTGCTCAAAGTTGAAAGTGACCCTTTTGCCCCATAGTATGTTTGTGTTGTCAATCGCAATTAACGAAACAAAAAATAATAAAGATGAGACAACAGGCATTACGAAAAGAAAGAACAAACAGACCCATTATGAGGGTTGTAAAAGGGCTGAAAGAAACACAAGCTGAACTGGCTCCCCTGGTAAACACTGCATGGAATTTTGCTTACAGCAGCCTCTGGAACCATGTGCAGTTTTCCGGTAAAGAAATCGAAGTGGCCAAAGAAAAAATCACGGAATACTTCCGGCTGGCCAAACACCCTGATAGAGCTTTTTCCATCTTCTGTCAACGGGTACTGCTTGCCCGTTACTACGTGAGCAAATCACCTGGCCGCTATATCCCGCTGCCTTCTGTTTGGCTGGATCGTACCAACGCCACCGGTTTTGCCGGAACAAAAGCCTGGTATGCGGAAATCAAATCTATCCGTGAATCGCTTCCCAACTACAAAAAGGAATTGAAAGCAATGGCAGAGGCGGTGCTGGAATTCAGCCAGGAACCCACCATTCAGAACTACCAGTACTGGAGAAAGTATTTCATTGAAAAAGAAACGCCCGGCCTGCTGACTCTGTTCCAGGTAGTGGCCATTCAACAACTGTGCAACGAATAAAGCCATGCCAAAAACAACGAAACAACTATTTGACGAACAGGGCAACCTGATTATCCGGCCCTACCGGCTGATGGATCTGGCGACAATCTACGAAGTAAGCCCCCGAACCATTCGCAGGTGGATTGATGCCAAAGCCCCCGAACACGGAAAGAAAAAGAAAAAATATTTCACAGTGGATCAGGTGCAGGGTATTGTTACTGCTCTTGGCATACCGCAGAAAATAGCCGTGGTAATACCCATGCGCCAGCCACTAAAACAAGCTGTTTAAAAATCCAACTATGGAAACTAAAACATCAACCGAAAACACATCGAGCAGCATCCTGCTCACCGGGGTGGTTTTCCTGGCCAACCTGGATTTTGTGGGACTGTTGGACTATGCACTGAAAGCCGGTATCGGTGGTGCAATATGGCTCGGCTACAAACTGACCGCTGATTACATTGACCGAAAAAGGAAAAGCAAACAATGAGCGCCGTCTCAAAAATATTAACTGGTACACTGCTGGGCGCTGGAGTAATAGCGGTGGTAGGATATGTAAAAGGTCTGAAAAAAACACAGGCTGAACTGGAAATCATTCCTACTGCCAATCTCTATGAAATCACCTGGAACGCCATTGTAGTGAGAGTTGATGTCCTGTTGAAAAACCCAACAAAGGGGACTTTCTCGATAAAGTTCCCCTTTGTTAAAATCATCTCAGGCGGCACTACACTCGGCAGCAGCCAGGCGGTGAATAAAGACATTAAAATTCCACCCTACGGTGAAGTGGTGATCAGCAAAATGCTGGTGACAATACCAGTGACCAGTTTCTTTTCAGTAGCCAGTGATGTGCTGAAAAGCCTGCAAAACAAAAAGCCGGTGAAGCTCACCATCAAGGTAATGACAACCGTAAACCTGGGATGGACGCAGCTTCCCTATGAAAGCAATGACGAGATCACTTTGAAAAAATAACTATCAGTGGAAGCAGGTAAAAAGAGACATATCAAAAGCGGCAGGCAGTACGATCACCTGTTCCCTGTGGCCGATGGCAATAACGCTACCATCCGCAGCAATGCGAATGTGTATCATACGGTGGACTTTATTCCTAAAGTGGTGAATGAAACACGCTACCAGACCAAAGAATTAGCGAACCTGCTTAAAGCTAACAACACTTATGAAACCTGTAAAAATATCTGGCATTTTGTCTATGAGCATATCAACTACAAAAAAGATGCTGAGGGCTATGAACAAATAAGAAGCCCGGCAAGAGCCTGGCACGACCGATTCTCCGGGGTAGATTGTGACTGTTATTCTGTCTTCATATCCAGTATCCTGTCCAATCTTGGCATTGCGCACACGCTGCGCATCACTAAATATCAGCGTGATTACTTTCAGCACATCTACCCCATCGTGCCTTTTCAAAATGGTTATATCACCATTGATTGCGTGACTGACCGATTTAATTATGAAGTACCCTTTAGTGAAAAAAAAGATTATCCTATGGATTTACAATATCTCAGCGGCTTTGATGATGGCCTGGAAATAAACGGTCCCGGTGACGGCATGGAAGAACTGGGCCGCATCATTCAAAAGCGCATGGGCAGCGGTGGCAAGAAATCCCTTCCATTGAAAAGCCCCAAAATGCTTTCGCCCAAAAAATCTATGCCCGGCCTTTTGAAAAAGAAAAAACAGGCTGCTGCATCCAACCCCATCGAAAACCAAAATCCAATTCCCGATGGAAACCCCAAGCCCAAGAAGAAAAAATTCCTGGGTAAGATGCTCAATGTGGTGAATAAGGCTAACCCGGCCACGGTACTGCTGCGCAATGGCATCCTTGCCAGTATGAAGCTCAATATCCGTAATGCGGCAGGCCGTCTTCGCTGGAGTTACCTTACACCACAACAGGCATCGGCCAAGAGTATTGATCCGGTAAAGTTTCAAAAGCTGATTGCAGCAAGGCAAAAACTGGAAAAAATATTTTATGGCGCAGGCGGCAATCCCAAGAACCTGAAAAAAGCCATCCTGGGTGGCAAAGGCAACAAGGATAAAGCTGTGAATGGTTTTGACGGCTTTGGTATGCTTGACCTGGAAGGCGTGGATTACTTGACAGCCTACACCCCCATGACCGAACTTTTGGGTACTGATATTTACTACGATGAAAACGTAAACGGCATGGAAGGTCTGGGGCAGCTCGGTGAACCCATCACTTTATCGAGCATTGCAGCCGCAGCAGGTGTGATAGCCGGTATCGTTGCGATGCTCAAAGATGTGGGCAATATTTTCCAGAAGAAAACAAAAGAGGCAGCCGATTTTGATGAAAAGAAAAATGAAGAAGCAGATAAAGAAAATCCTGTTCCTGTACCGCCGCCAACCGCTACACCTGGCATTGTGCCAACGGTAGTTACTAAAACCAATACAGAGAATGCAGATATTCCGGATAAACAACCGCCTGTACCAACGGAAGAACCCGCCAACAATGTGATTGTAAAATCTGGCAGCGAACCGGTAGTGACGGTTAAAAACGATGCTGCCAATCCGGATGCGCCTGTCACCAATGTAAATGCAAAGGATAACCCGGCGGATAACAGTGATAATCCAGGTTTTTGGGAAAAGAATAAAAAATGGCTCAAACCTGTAGCCATCGGAGTGGGAGGACTGACCATCATTGGCATCGGCTACTCGCTGATGAAGGGTGGCAAGACACAAAACAAATCTTCGCCTCCACCCAATAATTTGTCCGGCGCTCCCAACTATAAAAAAAGAAAGAATCACCAGCGGGGCAAAGGCAAACATCAAAAGAAAAAAGCAGTAGCCCTGCTCTAACATATTTCGTACGCTAAAAAACTAAAAATGTCAAAACAAAACAATCAATACAAGCAAAATGCCCGTAAGAAAAATTTCCTGAAGGGCATGAATGAAGAACTTCCCACCAAGGGCAATGTAAAAAACACCGTACTGGAAACCGGTAAAGATCTCCTTGTAGCGGTACTCGGTGGCGGGCTGATCGGCTCAGCCATCGGAAGGCCATCACTGGCTATCGGACTGGTAACAACCGGTACGGGGCATTACACCCAAAACCGCTTGCTCACCTTGCTGGGCATTGGTATGATGGCCGCCAATGGCTTTCAGAAAAGTAAAGCCGTAAATGGCCTGGAAGGTTTGGACGGTGTAAAAGAAAGGCTGATGGCTTACAAAGAGAATTTCTCTGAAAAGCTCTACCTGGACAAGATCATCAAACAAAAATCGGCTGCAGCCGCTGCTGCTACCAATGGCTTTGGAGAGCTGCAATACTTCAACTACAACAACGACCTGAATGGCGGTCTGAATGCCTTGAACGCCATCGAAGATCAGTTGATTGAAAGCGGAATGCAGTTTCAGCAGATGAGCGGAGCCGCACTTCCTGAAATGGAAGAAGATGACCAGTGGGAAGAAAGGCTTTACTAATCCCTCAACTTTTTCAAAACAAATTTTAAACGAATAAATCCAATTATCATGTTAGGACTTTTAGAAGGAATTGAAGAATACAATAACCAGGGTGCCTTGCTGGGCCTTGAAGGCGTGGAGGACGGCGAACTGCTGGGTGCTTTGCGCAAAATGAACCCCGTTCAGCGTTTGCGAATGGTGTCCAAACTTTCCAATACCGGTTCTCCGAGCAAAGGCTCCAGAGCGGAAATGGAAAAGTTCTTTGGCGAACTGCCGGTGCATATCAAAGAAGCACTGGTAAAAGGAGAGCTGCGTTTGGCGGACAGCATCATCTACTCTATCAAACCGGTAACCTCCAAAACCATCAAGCTGTTTGAAACGCAGGATGACAAAGAGATCGGTCTTCGCAATATCAGCAACTCCAAACTGCCCAAGAACCAGGCTTTCCTGGTGAGCGGAATCATTCTGCTGGCTGGCACGGCTGCTGATGCCACCAAAGACAAGGTGATTGCCACCAACTTCAAAGGACTGGAAGAATTTCCGGCCATTGCCAACGGTGAGTTCAACCTCAAAAGCAACAAAAAACAGATCGTGCCGGAAACCAGTAACACGGTTTTCAAAACCAGCAACTACCGCAATGTGCCGCTGGGGTACTACAAACTTTCCAACCCCCGCCTGATCCAGGATGATGTGCTGATTGAAATGACGGTGGAGCTTGGAAGTATGGAGGGCATCCCGCAGAATACCTACATCTATGCGGCCATGCACGGCACCATCACCACACCGTAATTTAAACTTAGTTGCTACAAAGTCGGAGGCGCAAGCTGCCGATGAAAACGGCGGGGAGGGATGGGTAATAACTCCCTACCGGTAGTAACTGCTTTGATAACTGAATCCGATTAATCCGTACCCTATGCAGACTGTAAAGAAGCGTTTTGATATTTCCGTAACCGAACCGGATAAGATTTTCAGCAAATCATTTGAACTGGATAAAAATATTGTTTCCGTGAAGGGAATCCTGTTCACTTCCGACAAAGACGATCTGCTGTATTACCGGGGTTCACAGAAAGTAGAGATCAATAAGGAGGAAATATTCCCGGAGAACTATGAAAGCAAACTGCTTTTATCGGGTATCAATGTTTCACCTAATAACCGCTATTATGACCTGGGTAGCCAACCCGCAGGCAATGGAACAATCAAAATAGAATACAAAGACACTGAAGATACCCGTGCCGCATTTGTACCCTACCGTGTTTCACTGTATGTAGAATGTGTGTTGCAATGATGAAGGAGCAGGTAATTATACAAGCGATCAGTATTACCCGGAGAAGTCAGCAAAACTTCTTCCAGGTAAAACTACCACGAGATACGGGTAAGATCATTGGCATTGAAACCGGCCTTATCATCCAGGATTCACCTCCTTATGCCTTTTCAACCCTGTTGGCTAATCCTGGCGTAACCGAGCGAAACAACCTGATGGGGGTAATGCAACTGAAAGCCAATGGCAGACCGGATATATTTTACGCCAAGGAGATTTTTGAAAGAGACCTGAACATTGGAGCAGGTGAATTAAGAATATTTCCTAATGATCAGCCAAATGAACGACGGTTAATGCTACTGCGGCCTCGTATTCCTCCGGATGGCAACAGCTTTGGCTTTTCTCCTTCCTGCACACACGGTACTAAAAGAGAGGAAGACCCTTTGAATATCTGCGGATGTACTATCATCAATGGTTATTTCAAAGACAGCATCGGTGAGATAATGGGATATGACCTGAGTTACAAAGTGATGCTCTATATCTGGATTGAACGACAACTTACAAGCAATGACAACGAACCTGGCACTTGATTATATAGCAAGACGAATGAGGGAGCTGGGGCATGGCGATAATTACAGTACCCAGTTAAGGCATTTTGTACTGAAATCTAAATCGAAGATTAAAGTGTATGGCCAAAATCAGTTGTTCATACTGGTTGAACCATCGGAGTGTATAGCCGTAAAAAGTGACACGGGAATATTTGATGTAAGCACAGATAACGTAAATGAATTACAGTACGAACACCAGGGAGAAATAAGGATTCGCAATTATTCTGTCATTACCCAACATGCAAGATTTATTCAGGTAATACCAAACAATACAGGACAATGCCCATAACACACGACAACTACGACCAACTGAAAATTGACAAGCTGCGGCATTACCTGGACGATATGACAGCAAAAGGTCATGCCAAGCCTTATGAAATATTTGTGGACAGCCTGAAGGTTGTTCCAAAGACTGAAGACCCGAAAGATTTTGACAACTATGAATACTACATGAATGAGGACACCGAAAAAGTCCGCATCGTTATTTATAACTCAAATCTTTCACCACGCAACGATCAGTATTGCTTTTATGTGAAGCAACTGAAACAGGACAAAGGATTAAACGGCCTCGGAGATATTGAAAACATTATCCAGGAAAAACTGCAGGCCCGTGACCGGGAACATGAAGTAAAGCGGATGCAGGAGGAACTGGAAGAAACCAAAAAGAAACTTGATGATGCCGAAGACTATATCGAGGAGCTGGAAGAAAAACTGGAGCAGGCGGGTAACGATAAGCATAAGCTCAAAAATATTGACCTGGTAGAACTGGGATCTGCGGTACTGGGGCGGCTGGCAGAAAAGAACGCAGATGTACTAAGCGGACTGGGCCTTGGTGGTGTAGGAAACAAAGAAACCAAACAACTGGAACCACCGCAACCACAAGGCGAAGCAAGTTTTCAGAAAAAGTCTGCCGAAGCAAGTGCCGTCAGCGAAGAAGAACAACAATATCTGGCAACATTAAGGCAACTGCAAAGCCGCTTTGATGAGCCGCAGTTGATCGCCGTTATCGGCATCCTGAATGAGCTGATGGCTGATCCTTCGCAGGTAACACCGGTCGCAGAATTATTGAACATTAAAAATTCATAACCATGAATAAATATCAGTATGAAATAACTATTGAAGCAAAAACAGAAACAGAGGCAGATGCAAAGATGACGGCCTTAACTACGCTGGCTTCTAAACTCAGCCAAAAGGAACTGACCAAGCTGGCTCAAACCATTGTAAACGATCCGGTAAAAACCGCACTGGCTAAAAAATATCTCGGCGTTTAGTTGTTTTCATGATTTATATTTTAGAAATCCGTATCCTATGAACTCAGAAACTACTACCCATAACCATGAGGGGTTTACTCCAAAGGAAATAATCACCTACAGCTTGCTGGGTGTGGTTGTTTTGGGTGGTAGTTTCTTTATTGGTCGCCGCCTGGTACGCAAAGCCCGTTCTGACAGTGAGGAAAAGAAAACCTACGAAGAAGGCAATGAAGCCACAATGGCCAAGCAACTGAAAATGGCTTTTGATAATGATATGTGGTTTGGCTGGGGAACAGATGAGGAATCGATTCGCAAAACATTACAAGCTGTGCCAAGCAAGGAAGTATTTCGCAAGGTCATTAATTCTTATCAAAAGTTATATGCCCGCAGCCTGATGAAGGATATGCAGGATGAGCTGACTTCTACAGAGTATAATGAGATGCTGGCGATCATCGCTGCAAAACCGGACAGAGGTAATAAACTGCTGGCTCCGGTATTATCTGCCAATCAGTATCTCTCCTGGGCAAAACGGTTGAGAGCTGCTTTCAATATTACTTACGGTCCTTTTCCGGGAACCGATGAAGATGCTATCAAGGCCGTATTCATGGAGATCCCCACGCAGGCGGCTTTTGGACAAGTGGCGCTTGCTTACAAGAAAGAATATAATGATGATCTGATGAAAGACCTGCAAAGTGAACTGGAGTTTTATGAGATCGGGCCGATGCTGGACATCATTGCCAAGAAACCCAAAGTATAATCCAACTATGAAATCTAAATCCACCCAGAAGAAAAGCCAGAAGAAAAAAATTGTTATTACCACCCTGGCAGTCGGCGCAGCGGGAATACTGGGATATTTTGGCTGGCAGTATTACAAAAAGAAAAAAGCTGCTAATAAAGAGCCGGATGCGGATATCAGCTTTAAACGCAAAACCGTTGCTGACCCCATTCCGGTAATAACAGACACACCGGTTTACCAAGCCATCATAAAGCCAAAACAAAAACCAAAGTCCAGGCCGGTATATGAAAATCCTTATGTGGATGTAACTCCTGCAAGTAAGGATGGCTTTCCACTGAAGCGGGGCAGCAAGGGGGATAAGGTTAGGGCTATGCAGGAAATGCTGATAGCGAAATTTGGTAAGCAGATTTTACCACGCTATGGTGCAGACGGTGACTTTGGCCCCGAAATGTCTGCCGCACTGAAGAAACTCAAAATGCCAGCAAGCATTGATGAGAGTACTTACAATGTGCTGATGCAGGGACATAAAGTAACCAGCAGCTCTCTTGCCCAGCAAATTTATGCGGCTGCATCCAAAGGAGATTTTACAGGAACTATCAAACTGCTCAAGCAGTTAAAGAATAAAGATGATTACCGAACAACCAGTGATGAATTTAAAAACTATCGCCTCGGTGGCGGTGTACGTCAAACCCTGGTAAACGGACTGCTGAACACATTTACTAAAGAAGACCAAAAACAGGCCATCCGTTTTGAGTTCCTGCGTATGGGTCTGCAGTTTGACGGAAACAAATGGTCTTTGAGTGGATTTGACGGGGTGAGCATTGTAACAATTGAACCTGCAACGGTTTGGGTCAACTCATCTGAAACCATCCAGGTGCCTGCTAAAATGGTACTAGGAAATGAAGTCAGCAAGAGGCTCGACTACACTCTTTTTGAAAACAACGGCAAACACTTTTTGGTACAAACAAAATCAATTCAATCTCTTTAAAATAAGCACATGAAAAGACATATCCGGTACATCGTAGTTCACAGCACCGCCACATTTGACCCGAAAGTTTCACAGTTCTATGGAAACTATCACTATGTGGTGGAGCGCACAGGTGAGATCAAAAGAGTTCATCCCGATTCCACCATTCTCAAAAACGTGGAGAAAGTGGATAACGAAGCCATCCACATTGCCTACGCCGGTGGCAGAAACAAATCCGGCACCCTGGGTGATACCAAAACACCCAACCAGGAAGAAGCCCTGTTCAATAAAATCGTGGCACTGTCTATCAAATATCCCAGTGCCGCCATTGTTGGCCATGACGAGCTGGAGCCGGGGTCTATTTCTCCAGGCTTTAACGTGAAGGACTGGATTAAGAACTACGAACCCGATCTGAACCTGTCCAAAGCCGGATAACCGATTATCTCAAACAAACAATAAAAATCCAAACCTATGTTACTTGCAATTCAAAATACGATGCTTGCAAAAGCATACAAGATTTACTCCCGCCCTTTTGAACTCAATATTGTGGGCGTTCGTGCCAACAGTACAGAACCCAACCGCTTTGATGATACCATCAATGTGTTTTACAAAAACAATGCAGGCGACTGGCAATACCACCAGTTCCCGGCTACCACTGATCCTGGCACTTTCTGGCTGCGCAACCTGATGAACCCGCAAGGCACTGCCATCGTAAAACATGGTCAGTATATCGGCTCTCACGGTATCGGTATGCACCGGGGCAAGTATCTGGCCCTGACACAGAAGCGGCCTATTACGGTGATCCGTGACTATAATCGGGATGCAGTGCTGGACTTCAATAACGGCAAGGAGCAAACGGGCATATTCGGAGTTAATATCCATCACGCCTCCATTAACGGCACTACTAAGTATGTAGAGAAATACTCCGCAGGCTGCCAGGTGTTTGCCAATATTGCCGACTTCAATCTTTTCATGCAACTCGCCCAGAGGCACAAAACCATGTACGGTAATGATTTTACCTACACACTGATTGACGAGAGGGCATTAGTCCGTGAAGCAAAAAAAAATTAGTGTTTGACCTGGTAGGGCTGGGTATCGCCGCAGCCTTTGGGTTAATCACTTACCAAATTGTAAAAGAAACCTGATGAAAACATTTTTCACACAACTGTTCAAGGATAAAAACGGCTGCTATTCACTCCGTGAAGTAGCCATCGCCTTACTCATACTCGCCCTGATGATTAGCTGGGTGGCACAACAATTCTTTGGCAAGACGATGCCGGAATTTATGTTCTACGCATTTGCCAGCCTGATCGGAGCCGGATGTTTCGGCTATTCCCTTGAAAAGAAAACAACCATTGACAATAATCAAAACCAATAAGATGAAAAACTTTAAAACTATTATTACCCTCCTGATCGGCGTTACCATTGGCTTTTCCTTTTGCCAACTCTTTCACCGAAATGCTGACGACAGCGATATTCCGGCTGCGTCAGTGCAGGTCAGTGCTGAAACAATTAAAGAGCAGGTGGCCCAGGTGGAAAAACAATACCGTGAAAAAGAGGATTCCCTGAATGAGCATAATGCCAGCCTGGACAGCCGACTTAAACAAACAGAAACGGCATTAAACAAGGCCAAAAGAAAGAATGGCGAACTGCAACAACAGGTGTACACCTTGATTGACAGGCAAAGCATTTTCAGACAGGAAAATGATACGGCCAGTTATTACAGCAACTGCGATTCGCTTGCCCGGCTTACCAATCAGTTAATTGTTTATTCGACTGAACAGGACAGCCTGAGCCAGATCAGCATACAGACCCTGGGGGCGCAGGTACAAAACCGGGATTCTGCTATTGTGTTGAAGCTCTCACAATATCAGTCGATCAAAACCACGCTATCGCAAAACCTTTCCCAACAACAGGCTCTTGAAAAAGAAGTGAAGCAGCTAAGAAAGAAATTCAAGCGACACCGGTTCTGGGGCAAAATGAAAAACGCCGGTTTACTGATTATCTCCGGTCTTGCGGCCAAACAATTACTACACTAACGAAACCAATAAAAGGCATGAAAGAAAAAAGCATTGTGGCCTCGGCCACACTGATTACCTCCCTTCTCTCTTATGCCTATGCAAAGGAAGCCGGAAAAGATGCAGTTCCCTTTGTGATGGTGGGAGGTTTCATCGGATCACTCATTGGAGAGGGCATCGCTGAAATAATTAAAAACAATAACCAAAATAACAATCAAAAATAATGGCAACACAAATAATCGATGACGGCGCATCAATTCGCATTGTAAACGCCGCCAGCGTACTACTGATCAATAAATCGCATATCAAAACCATTGACACGGTTAAGGATAATACTATCCGACTGGATATCGGATCTGGTCCGCTGAAAAATGTGTTCATCAAATTCCAGGAAGTAACTATTCCGGCTGCATTACCGGACGTGTACGCATTGCGGGATGCAATCAACGCCATGTTGCAAACTAACGGCAGTGGTCTGGCTACAGAAGCGAAACAGGATGTTCAGATTGAATTACTGAGCGGCATCCTGTCTGCACTCACAGAAATAAAAATAACGATCAGCAACCTGAAATGTTGCTGCAACGGCCAGATCATGCGAATCGATGAATCCAACCCGTTGGTTACTTATGTTGGGTATGCCAATATGGGATCACTGCCCGGCGATGCTGTCTGGCAAATTCAACGTACAACAAGATTCGCCACCAACGATATTGTAATTGTGGAATGGGCTGATGGAAACGAATTGTTTGACAATATCTGGGATCAACGCCTTGAGCTTAATTACCAGGCATTGGTCGGACCGGCAAGATAAATAGCTAATACAGAAATGAACTATTCTACCGTACCAGAAATAGTGCTTGGCGAAACTCCGGAAATTGATGTTCCGGAGTTAGCCGTTTCATACACCCGCAGCGGCAAACGGCAGTTTGGAAAAATCACCAGTTCCAAAGATGCCGCTGATTTTATTCGTGAATCTTTTGGAGAGGGACAGGTGGAGCTACAAGAGCAATTTATCGTGCTTTACCTGAACCAGGCAAACGAGATCATTGGATATTACAAGCACTCCAAGGGAGCCATCAATGCAACGGTGGCTGATATAAGGATTGTGCTGGCCACAGCTTTGAAGGCGCTCGCTGTTTCAATGGTAATTGCCCACAACCATCCTTCGGGCAATTTAAAGCCCTCCAGGGCAGATGAACAGTTGACTGATAAGATCAAGCAAAGCTCTACACTTATGGATGTGAAACTGCTCGATCATATTATCGTTACCAGGGATGGCTATTACTCCTTCGCTGATGAAGGACTGCTGGGGCTTGATGGGCTGAACAATAAGGAGCAGTTTTTTGTAACAGCCGTTGAAAGGGATTTAGCAACAAAGAAGGAAAATAATAAACTCTCTTTAGAAAAACTGGCCGCATCCTTTGGATCACCGACAAAACGTAGGTGAAGGAGTTGACTGAACTCGCTATCGTAATCAGGACAAGACTGTTGGCACATAGCGAAGGAACTGTGAAAGAGCGATTCCAGCGGATAGTGGAGCTGTACTACGCCCAAGTGAACTTATCTCACCGAACCTCTCAAAGCATCCTGCTGCAACAGTATTCCACTCCGGCACCCATTGGTTATCTGGCGGGTGTTTTCTGTGAGATAGATAAGTTGCAATTTAACGGTGGCTTTGCCCTGGAGCCTTCTGCCGGAAATGGACTGTTAACCATTGCAGCCAAACCGGAAAGAGTGTATGTAAATGAACTGGACAGCTTCAGAAACCACAACCTGAAAACGCAAGGATTTGCTAACGTATGGAACCGGGATGCGACTAAGCCGTTCTTTGATGTTGAACGGAATTTTAAAGCGGTTATGACCAATCCTCCCTTTGGCAAAATGGAGACTGAAGTAATGTTCGATACTTTTCCGATTAAACCATTGGAGCATGTGATGGCCCTGCGGGCACTCGATTGTATGGCAGATGATGGCAGAGCTGCTATCATTATTGGCGGTCATACTACCTGGGATGCAAAGGGCAGAATCACTTCGGGCAAGAACCGTATTTTCTTTAACTACTTATATAGCCGTTACCATGTAGCGGATGTCATCAATATTGACGGACACAAACTCTATTCCCGGCAGGGAACTTCTTTTGATGTCCGGCTTATCCTGATAAACGGCAGAAAACCCGAAGCATCGGGTGCAGCCCCTGTACTTTAATCCGGATAAAGATGTTGTAGTAAAGACTTTCGAGGATTTATTTGACCGGGTGGTGGATGCAATGGAAACAAACCAAAATCCAGCTATGAAAATTGTAACGATAAAACAGCATTTGGAAAAAGAGGCTGCGGCACTGATGAAATTATTCCAGGACGAAACCCTGGCAGCTCCCTATGAGCCCGCCTCTGAAAGTTGCGTAGTATTGAACACACAGGTTCCCGATAGCATGGCTTTTGAGACCAGGGAAGCCTTGCTGAGTATTAAAGGGGAAGTAGGTGGTGATATAGACAATTTTGTTCGTCACCGTTTGAATTATCCCAACAAAGTGGCTTTATGTAAAGTATTATCTGCTGAACAAATTGATGCGGTGGCAATGGCGATTTACAATATCGAAGCCAGGGGTCAGGGTATGATAATCGGAGACCAGACAGGTATCGGTAAGGGCCGTGTAGCGGCTGCCATGATCCGCTATGCAGTGAACCAGGGTGTAAAGCCTGTATTTCTAACAGAGAAAGCAAACCTGTTTTCCGACATCTACCGGGATTTATCTGCCATAGGTTCAGGGCATTTAAAACCCTTCATCGTAAACGGCCGGGAATCCAAAACCGATATTAAAGATGAAGATGGCGAAGTAATCTACCAGGCACCTGCTGCACCTGAACAGGAACGTATCATTGAATCAAGAGAGATTCCGGCAGGTTACCAGTTTGTAGTGGCAACCTATTCGCAGTTTAATTCGCCGGAGAAGAAACCGGAGAAGCCAAACTTTCTTCGTGCTATTGCGGAAGGAAATATTTTTATCCTGGATGAGGCGCATAACTCCAGTGGCTCATCTAATACCGGAGAGTTTTTACAAGGCGTTGTTGCCAAAACAAAAGGTGTGGTTTTCTTATCAGCCACTTTTGCAAAGCGACCGGATAACATGCCCATCTATGCCATGAAAACCTCCATTGCTGATTGCAATATGAGTAAGGAAGATTTGGTAGAAGCCATCACCAGGGTGGCGTGGCTCTTGCAGGAAGTACTGTCTTCACAGTTAGTGGCAGAAGGCCAAATGGTACGCCGTGAAAGAAGTTTTGAAGGCGTAGAGGTAAATTATCTTTCGCTTGATACCAAGACTGAAGAACACCGGGCTATTGCCGATAATATCACGGAGATCCTTCGGGACATTATTGCGTTTCAATCAAACTTCGTGGATACACAAGTAGAGGAACTCGATAAGATTGCCGTAGCCGAAGGAAAAGAAGTAGAGCTGCGGGAAGGTACTTCTCAGGCAGGTGTAGATAACCAGCCCTATTTTTCAAAAGTATTCCAGGTCATTAACCAGATGCTTTTCTCCCTCAAAGCCGAAGCTGTGGCAGAACAGGCCATCAAGCGGCTGAAAGAGGGAAAGAAACCGGTGATTGCTTTTGCCTCCACAATGGGCAGCTTTATTGAATCAATGGAAAATGAGCATGGTACGCCTGTTGGGGATGGAGATACCATCAATGCAGATTTTAGTGAGGTATTGAAACGTGGGCTGGAAGGTGTGTTGCGTTATTCTGAAAAAGATGTAGATGGTCATTCCATTCACACAAAATTTGAGATCAGCGAATTTCCTCCCGATGCACAAACCGAATACCACCGCATCCTGGAAAAAATAAACGCCGTATCAACCGGCATTACAATTTCGCCGATTGATGTAATTATTAAGAAGATTAAAGCCGCAGGTTATAGCGTTGCCGAAGTAACAGGCCGCAAATTTGAAATGCAGCTTAACTGGAAAGGCAGTAAGGCGTTGATACTTGCCCGCAAGCGTATCAATACCAATGATGCTTTTCGCCAGTTTAATAACAATGAAGTGGATGTGCTGATGATTAACCAGTCCGGCAGCACCGGCGCATCTGCCCATGCCATCCCCACGGCTAAAGTACCAAAAGAAGAAGTGAAGCAACGGGTAATGATTGTGCTGCAGGCCGAACTGGATATTAATACCGAAGTGCAGAAACGTGGGCGTATCAATCGTACCGGGCAAATTTTAAAACCAATCTATGATTATGTAACTTCTGCTATTCCTGCTGAAAAGCGGCTCATGATGATGCTTCAAAAAAAGCTGAAATCACTCGATGCAAACACCACTTCCAATCAGAAGCAATCCACCAAGATTTTAGATGTACCGGATTTTCTGAATAAGTACGGCGATAAGATTGTAAAAGACTACCTCCTGGAAAATAAAGAAGTGAATGACCTGCTTGATGATCCCTTGCATTTAAAAAACTCGAAGGCTGACAGCGGCAGCAATGAATCGCAAACCCTGGAAGATGCAGCTCATAAAGTATCAGGCCGGGTGGCCGTGCTATCTACCAAAATGCAGCAGGACTTTTACAATGAGATCGCAGAACGATATAACGACTATGTAGAGTACCTGAAACAAATTGGCGACTACGACCTCGAAGTAGAAGCTATGAACCTGGAAGCAGAAACCGTTTCGGCCAAAGTGATAAAAATGGGCAAAGGTAGTGACAGTGCTTTTGGAGAAGACAGTACGCTTGAAACCGTAAGAGCCAACGTACTGAAAAAACCTTTTACCAAAACCGAACTTGAGAATCTCATCAACGAATCACTGAAAGGTAAAGACCCACATAAACTACAGGATGAATTGGTGGAAGAATACGAGGCATCCGTAGCGGACCGCCTGAAACTGGAAGAGACAGAAACCAATACCAAGTATGAGGAACTGATACACAATATTCCTAATGAAAAGAAGATACAAAAGATACTGGCTAAACAAGGTGAAGGAGCATGGAGACAAGCGATCAAAGAAAGGGAAATGGAACTAACAGGGGCAAGAGATTTACAACTTCAAAACCTGCACAAGACTTATTCAAACCGTAAGCAATACCTGGAAAAGGCATTCCGGTTCTTTTATATCAGCCGCAATATCCGCTACCCCATTGAAACCTATAATGGTGGTAATGAGCTGGTGCCTGCCGTGTTCCTGGGTTTTGTAGTTGACCGGAAGAAGAAGAATCCCTACGCACCTTCAGCCATAAAGTTACGGATAGCCATAGCGAACAGCTCCAAATACCTGGCTATCCCTGCTTCCTATTCAGAAGACATCATGGCCATCATAGGAGCCAGCGCCGATGTGTCGCAGCCCAGCATGAATGTGCTACTGCATGAGTGGGAGAAATACACCAAGGAAAATAATACAAACCGGCGTATCCGGCATATCATTACCGGAAACCTGCTGCAAGCATTTTCCGACTTCAAAGGCAAACTGGTAAGCTATACCACTCTGAACGGTGAAACCAAAAAGGGTATCCTCATGCCGGAGAACTGGAATCCGGGTGAGCAGGTGCAAGACAAAGTGGTGGTGCCGATATTAAAAGCTGCACCCATTATAAAGTCCATAACCCAGAACAGCCATATCGTTACCAATAACGGCTTATCGTTTTTCAGAACCGGGAATTATTTTAAACTGATTATTTCGGCATCCCGTTCACGGGGCGGCGATATATACCTGGACAAAGAAATCCTGGAACTGGTAGAGAAAAATAACTTCGAGAAAGTTTCGGATAAAATGGTGGCCATGCTGCCAGATAAAAATATCGAAAAGCTGCTGGAGATACTGCAATCCCGGCATGGTTGTTCTGTAACCCTACAATCCTACCAGTTGAAAGACCTCAAAGATGATGCAATCACCTATTCCAACAGAAAGCGCATTGAACTGCCGCCGGATGATGAAGAACCGCAAAACGAGGTAGCCATGCTGGAACTGGAAGCTGAAGCCCTCGCCCTTGAACTTGAATTATTAGCCGCATAAAAATCCATCCTATGATTACAATAGATAACTACTTCAATAAAGAAAAAGAACTTGATTTTTCATCTTTCCCCGAAGCCCTTAGAAAAGGTCACGGATTTGTAAGCAAAGCCACAGCGCATGGATCAAGCTGGGTATCCTATCATTCCAGTGAGGCGATTAAAAAAACGATTGACATATATCTTTCAAAGCTCAATGAATATCTAAGCAGCAATACCAAGGCTGAAAAGAAACAAACCAAAAAAGAAAGGCAGCGGCAGGAGCATGATGAAATTATCGAGGAAACCATGCGCAGGCAGGGTATAACCCCCAAAGAAAGGTCTGCACCAAAAGCAAAGGATAAACAACCGATGCCACAGCCGCAAATGGTAGAACGCATTCCCGAAGAATTGAAGTTTATCCGCCGTTTTGTGAACCTGAATGGCAAGACAAAAGCGAAAGAAGATATACTGCGGTTTATAAACTCACTGCAAAAAGCCATTGTAGAAAAACGCATCCGAAAAACATCTACCTATGCCGAGCAGATACGCTATATCCAGGGAAAGCTGATAGAAGTGTATAACAACATGAAGGGCAAAATTCACCTGGAATTAAAGCCTGATACTTTAGAAAAGATGAAGGCTTTGGTGAAAGAAGAAAAGGTAATGCCTTCCGTGAATTTTATTAAGGCTTACATCAACATGAATGGCAAACCAGGCATGAAGAAAAAAGCAGATGGTTTATTAAAACGTATCACCCGGATGGTAGATAAGAAATTAATACCGGCAAATGACCCATACATGAATGAGCTGATTAGTATTACCAAAAACCTGGAGAGTTTTCTGGACGATCCCACCCAAAAAGCACTTTCCATTGAGCGGAACGAACTGAACGGCCTGGAGGGTATTTTAGGTTGCGCCTGCAATCAACTGAACGGGATTGACGAAAAGCCGGCCATTATGAACAGCATGGATTTTGCCAACCTGCAGTTTGAGACGATTGGCCTAACGGGTACATGGCTGGATTTGATCGGAGATCCTTCGTCCAACTTCACAGCAATGGTCTTCGGCAAGCCCAAGATGGGTAAGTCTTACCTGTGCATTGATTTCGCCGGTTACCTAGCCCGAAACCACGGGAAGGTGCTTTATGTGGCCAAAGAAGAAGGGCTGGATATGACCCTCCAAAAAAAGCTCAACGATAAGGATGTGGCGCACCCGAACCTATACGTTGCTTCTGTTTTGCCGGAGAACCTTGCACCCTATGATTTTATCTTCCTGGACAGCGTAAATAAACTGGGGCTGACCCCGGAAGATTTAAGCAGGCTAAAAGCCTTTAACCCATCTAAGTCATTCATTTTCATATTCCAGACCACCAAAATGGGGGCATTTCGTGGAGCCAATACCTTTCAGCATGATGTGGATGTGGTGATTGAAGTACCCGAAAGAGGTAAAGCAATACAAATGGGTAGGTTCAACCAGGGTGGCGAAATAAATATATTTAATTGATAATCAATAATATGTATTTTTGAAAAGGGAAAAGATGGAAAAGAAACCGGAAGAAAAAGAGAAAATATCCATCGCTGAAATCAAAGCCGATTTTGAAGCCGAGGGTGAAATATTTGATGATAGTGAGGTGGAGAAAATCAGGGATTTTTTATACCTGCTTGCACAGATCACTTATGAACAAAACAACAGGAATAAACAGGTTATTGAAACATCAAGTGGTAAAATAATAAACATAAACAGTAATTCAGATGAATCAACAAAAAGCAATACTCTATATCCGTGTGAGTACGGACGAACAGGCTGAAAAAGGTTACAGCCTGAAACACCAGGAAGAAAGATTAAGACAATACTGCCAGCATCAGCAAATAGAAGTGATTGCTGTTTACAAAGAAGATCATTCCGCTAAAACTTTTGAAAGGCCAGAGTTTACCAAACTCCTGGCCTTTTTAAAAAAGAATAAGGGATGTGCTGACCTGCTTTTGTTTTTAAAATGGGACAGGTTCAGCCGTAACGCAGGTGATGCGTATGCCATGATTAACCAGTTAAACAAGTTGGGTGTAGAGCCGCAGGGCATTGAACAGCCTCTTGACCTCAATGTCCCTGAAAACAAAATTATGCTTGCATTTTATCTGGCTGCACCCGAGGTAGAAAATGACAGGCGTTCATTAAATACCATCGCAGGTATGCGCCGGGCAATGAAAGAAGGGCGGCATGTAACATTAGCGCCAAGAGGCTACCGTAATGCAAGAAATGAACTAAACAGACCGATTATTGAACCCAACAAAGATGCCGTGCATGTTGCTTGGGCATTTACTGAAGTGGCAAAGGGTATTGACACAGTGATGGATTGTTGGAAGGCCGTAACGAAAAGAGGTTTTAAAGTGAGCAAGAATCAGTTCTGGAATATGCTCCGTAATCCTATCTATTGCGGTAAGATATTTATACCAGCATACAAAGACGAAGCTGAATCCACTATACCTGCAACACATGAGGCTTTAATCAGTGAGGAATTATTTTACGAAGTACAGGATGTTTTAAATGGTAGAAAAAGGAAATTCCCGGCCAAGAATACATTGAAGGAAGAACTGCCGCTTCGTGGTTTTTTGGAGTGCCGTAAATGCGGAGGGCGATTAACGGGGAGCGCATCAAAAGGCAATGGCGGCAGGTATTTTTATTATCATTGCTCAAAAGGATGCAATGAACGCTTTAAGGCAGATGAGGCCAATGATTTGTTTGTAAAAGAACTGGAAAGGATATCCTTCAGCAAGGGGGGGATTAAAGTGTTTAAGAAAATACTAACGGACTATTCAAAGAAAACTGTTAAAGAACAATCAGTGTCCAGGCAGCAGGTTGATATGGAAATTGAAAAGAACCAGCAACGAATCCAAAATGCCCAACAACTTATGCTGGATGGTCAAATAGAGCCATCGGATTACAGGGAGATAAAGAACCGGTTTGAAAAGACAGTTATGGAACTTGAAAAAAAGAAGCGGGAAATATCCTCCCTGGATTTTAACCTGAGTGAGTATATGACTTCAGCACTTGAAATAGTTGAAAATCTGCCGAAATACTTCACCAGAGCGGATTTGAAGGCAAAACAACAGCTTATTGGTTCGGTATGTCCTGAAAAACTGATTTTTGAAAATAAATCGTATCGAACCAACCGGATAAATGAAGTGCTTGCCCTGATATGCAGTGCAGATAAGGCTTCCAGCGGTAGTAAAAAAAGATTGGCTCCCGTTTTTGGGAGCCAATCCAATCAAGTGCCCAGAACTGGATTCGAACCAGCACACCCTTGCCAGCGCTGCGACCTGATCCGCCGCGGCGGACTACCATTTTCGCCTCTCATAAAAAATAAAAAAACCTTCCGTTTAGGAAGGCTTTTTTTTGGTGCCCAGAACTGGATTCGAACCAGCACACCCTTGCGAGCGCTGCGACCTGAACACAGTGCGTCTACCAATTTCGCCATCTGGGCAGGGGTGCAAATGTAAAGCGAAATCGGGAAATGAAAAAATCAAATTCAGAAAAAATAATTCTCCTCCGCTTAAGCGCTCCCTATTTATTCCGTTTGTACAAACCCACCATCTCACCAAAGCCGATGATATGATCACTCATGGCTTCCTCCAGGGCTGTCTTGCCCGCACTGGCAGGCAATTCCAGCACAGTATCCAGGGCATATACTTTGAAGAAATAGCGGTGCATTCCCGATGGCGGGCAGGGACCTCCATAATGGTGCCGCTGAAAATCATTCATCCCCTCTACCCCATGCACTTCATTTTCTTTCAGCAGGTGAGTTACCGGGATATTCCACACTACCCAGTGTACCCAGGTACCCCGCGGAGCATCGGGGTCGTCCATGATCAGCGCCAGGCTCTGTGTTTCTTCGGGTACCTGGCGGATTTCGATGGGCGGGCTGATATTCAATCCATCACAGGTGAAGCGGGCAGGCATTTTGTCGCCGTCACGGAAGGCAGGACTGGAGATGGCCAGTAATTTAAAGGCCACCAGTTTTTCTGTTTGTTTCATACTTAATTATTTATGTAACCCATACTATGGCCCCTCACCCGGATCGGGAGGTTCGTAAGGAGGCGTACTCATCAAATCCTCCTCTTCATCGGGCAGCATATCATATGCATCCTGGGGCAATTCAGGCACTTCCGGGTCGGCAGGCGGCATCTCATCAGGCTGGCCGTTTGGCAGCGTACCCGGGATAACAGGTTTCTTTTTATGCTTATCCATAACGCAGCATTTGAAGGTTTACCCATCTACTCCCCTCTTGCGCACCTTACAAATTGACTGCATTTACAATGCCGCAAAAATGCCGTTCATCAACCCGCCCGCTGATTATCATCAGCAGTGGGGCGTTGAGTAGTATCAAGCAATCCGTTGATGCCCGTCATGTATATGCCTTCTTTCAAATCGTACATTTGGTAAGACATTTACTATAGTACAATCCTAAAATCCCCCCACTGTATATTCTTTCGTTGCAGGCATTTGATCCTATTAACAAAAAACTGCACCATGAAAAAGTTTACCCTCTCCGGCTTACCAACAAGAATCGGGTGGCTGTTCTTCTTGCTGGCAGGTATGATAAATACCCAGGCACAGGTAGTGCGCCCCTACACTATCATCTATTCCGATAATTTACATGGCGGGCACACCATCACCGGTAATACCCTGAGCGCCATTTACAGCAGCGGCAGCGGCAGTACCGGTACCATCAATACCACTGCCATGAACGATTTCAGCACCAGTGGCACCGGCAATTATACCTATGGCCGCACCAGCGCCTATGGTAATGATAATTCGAATATTCAACTGGTGGATATTGATGGCAATGCACAAACAGCCAACTCCTCAGCCGCCACGCTTACCCTTCCGGCAGGTACCAATACCATTAAGTTTGCCCGCATTTACTGGGGTGCCCGCATCAACAGTGGTGATGGTGCCGGCAACAACATAAGCCTGCGCACCGTTAAAATAAAATATGGCAGTGAAGCTTACCAAACCCTGACGGCGGCACCGGGCAGTATCGACAAAACACTGGTGAACGGCAGCGATTCCTCTTACCAGGCTTATGCCGATATCACGGCATATGTTAACAGCCGTGGCAGCGGACTCTATTACCTTGCTGACATTACAGCTGGTACCGGATCTGTTTCCAATGGAGGTTATTTTGCCGGATGGGCCCTCGTGGTGGTATATGAGAATGCAGCCCTTCCCTATTGCAGTGTGCGCATTTATGATGGGTTCCTCCAGGTGTACAACGGAGGCTCTGCCACCAGTCAAACCATCACGCTTAACGGACTGAATCCGCCTGCCACTTTCTCTTTGTCATCCGATGCCTATATGACCGCTGTTTCCTGGGAAGGCGATGCCAACCTGGCTGCCTCTTCCTCCAACCCCGACGGTGATTTCATAAAATTTAACGGTACAGCTGTCAGCAATGCCGTGAACCCCGTAACCAATTTCTGGAACGGTACCATTTCAAAAAATGGCAGTCATATTACCGGGAACAAGAATCCTGATTTCCTGAATCAAATGGGCATTGATATTGATGAAATGGAAGTGGGCACCGGTTTTGGCATCACGCCGGCCACCAGCAATGTGAATGTTGAATTTGGAACCGAGGCCGACCAGTATTTTCCTTCTCTTTTTGCCTTTACAATGAAGACAAAACCCCCGCTGGTGCGCCTGGATAAGATTGTTAAAGACACCGCTTCGGGCAACGAACCCTGGCAGATACCCAATAACCTCTTAAACCCCAACGAGATCATAACCTACACCATCACCGGTAAAAACATGGGTAGCGGCAATGCGCTGAATTGTATCATCAGTGATACCATCCCAACCGGCATCGTTTACCGGCCCGGCTCTCTTAAAATAAATGCACCTACGCCCGGTATCATTGCCGGTTTTAAAACAGATGCGGCAGGTGATGATGAAGCCTGCAAAGCCACCAGTGCCAATAAAACAATCGTTGTATTCAACATCGGCTATGGCGCCACCCCAACTGCAGGAGGTACCTTACTGCCCAACGACTCGTTTAATGTACAATTTCAGTGTATTGCACCCTCTACAGCCAATGTACTCACTTTTGTTTCCAATACCGCCCGTATTACCGGCACAGAACAGGATGGCGTTACCCGGTTTGTAGATGATGGTACTGCCACCATCGGACCGCAGGGTGGCGGACTGCCCGTTACACTCACCAGTTTTACAGCACAGTTACAAAATGGCAGCGCCCTGCTGAAATGGGTTACCGGCAGCGAATATGCTGTTGATTACTATAACATCCAGCGAAGCACCGATGCCATCATTTTCTCTGCGATCGGTACGATCTATGCCAACGGTTCCTCCAATGGCGGCAGCTACCAGTTTACCGATCCGCTGAACATTAACAGTGATATCGTTTACTACCGGCTTGCTATTGCAGACAAGGATGGTAAAACGGCCTACAGTAAGATCATTCCGCTGCAGCTGAAAGAATGGATGGAATTGAAAAACTTCACCGTGTATCCCAATCCGTTCCGTAACGATGTCAGGATACTGGTAAACAGTCCCGGAGCTGATAATCTTGGTATCCGGATAACGGATGCCGCCGGGCATATATGCAGCAACTATGAAGTGTCCGTTACCAATGGGCAGAATATCATCGTCCTTAAAAACCTGGATATACTGCCTGCAGGTTCCTATCATATTCAGCTTATCACGAATGCCGGAACCTTTACCAGGATGCTGATGAAATTATGATAAGGGCCGTTGACACGGGTCAGGAAACGCATTGATAGCTGTCATTTTGAAAGCAGCACAGAACCGATAGTTTTAACAACTTAAACGCACTCGCCATGACTGAAAATACAATACGACTGTCTTCCCTGCACGACCTGCTCTACCTGGAAGCCAGCAGGATGCTGGATGCCGAACTGGTATTATTAAAACAACTGAATGTATGGACGGATAGCTGTTTCTCCCTCAAACTGAAGAATATCCTGCACAAGTATGCAGAAGTGATCGGTAAAAACATCACCGGGATTGAAAACTTTTCCGGCGAGGAAGACAGCAGTTCGATCCCGCTCGAGAACCGGGCCATTGCAGCATTGGTGGCCGATATCAATGAAAAGCTGCAGTATTGCAATGACTCCGAAATTAAAGACGCCTGCCTGCTGGCCGGCATCCAGTCTATCAACCACCTGAAGATCAGTGTTTACGGAACGGCAGCGGCTTTTGCCAAGATTGTGGCCACTGAAACCGATGCGGCTTTTTTCCATGAAGCAGAAGCAAGGGAGAAACAGGTAGACGACCGCCTGAGCCAATTGGCCGAATTTGAGATTAATCAGAAAGCCAGGACACCGGTAGTGTTAACCGTGTAAAAACCAGACAATGTTGGATAAGCTCAGCAAAACAGCCATTGATAACATTCTCTGCAGCCAGGTGATTGGCAGACTGGCCTGCAGCGATGGCAAGCATGCGTATATCGCCCCGCTGACCTATGTTTACGATGGAGAAAATATTTACGGTCCTACCACGGATGAGCTGCAACTGAAAGTATTGCGCAAGCATCCCGAAGTATGTTTTGAGGTGGATACCTTCCTGAATATGACGACCTGGCAATCGGTAGTAATTGAGGGCCGTTTTTTTGAGCTCACCGATGATGAAGCGGCCGAAGCCAGGGAAATCCTTTGTCAGCGGGCTTTCCCGCTGCGCACCTCGCATGCCTTACATACCTACGGGCACGAAGCTGAAAACAGCACACTACCTGCCATCCCGGAGAAGCATTATTTTAAAATCAGTATCGGAAAAATCACCGGTTCTACTGAACATCCCTGACGGAAGGCTGTAATTATTTATTGCTTACTTTAGCACACATCATCAGCGCAAACCGGGAAGATGAAACGGATGAAGCAGTCCAGCAGCAACGGCACAACAGAATTATACCCGGCTACAGTTCAATGGCTTCCCGGGGGTCCCGGCTATTTCAGCAATCTGCTTTCGCTGATCCGTTCCGCTACTTTTTCTATTCACCTGCAAACCTATATTTATGCCGATGATGAAGCGGGGCGCCTGGTTGCCGCGGCACTTACAGAGGCTGCCGGCCGCGGCGTGAAGGTTTACCTGCTGGCGGATGGCTATGCTTCTCAATCCCTTCCCTCCTCCTTTATTTCAGAAATGCGCAGTGCCGGGATCCGGTTCCGTTTTTTTGAACCCCTTTTCCGCAGCGCCTATTTCTACCTGGGCCGCCGTATGCACCATAAAATAATTGTGATTGATGAACGGATTGCCCTGGTGGGCGGATTAAATATCAGCGACCACTACCGGGGAACCGAAAAGCAATTGCCCTGGCTGGATTTTGCCCTGCAGGCAGAAGGTCCGGTAGCTAAGGCACTTTGCGTGGTATGCTCCAAAACCTGGAACAGTTTCCGCAGCGGGCAACCGGCCAGTATCTGCAGTAATCAGCCACCGCCAACGCCCGGTGCAAACGCCTGCCCGGTGGGTATACGGCGCAACGACTGGGTGCGGCATAAAAATGAAATATCCGCCTCCTATATCCGGCTGCTCCGCGAAGCCCGGCAGGAGGTAACTATCTTATCGAGTTATTTTTTGCCGGGCCGTGTCATCCGCCGGCTGCTGAAAGCGGCTGTGAAACGGGGGGTTAAGATCACGGTGATTACAGCCGGACCTTCGGATGTGATGCTGGCCAAATACGGTGAGCGATGGCTCTACAACTGGCTGCTCCGCAACCACATCGGCCTTTATGAATACCAACCCACCATTTTGCATGCCAAACTGGCCATTGCCGATGACCAATGGTTTACCCTGGGCTCTTATAATGTAAACAATATCAGCGCCTATGCCAGTGTGGAACTGAACCTGGATGTGCACAGCCCCTCCCTTACCGGTTCGCTGAGGGCGCATATACAGGAGCATATCCTGCAGCATTCCATTCCCATCACCGAACAATGGCAGCGGCAGCACCAGCCGGTTTTTACCCGTCTGCTGCAATGGGGCGCCTACCAGCTCATCCGTATTATTTTCTTCTCGCTCACTTTCTATTTCAAGCAACGGGCGGCACGGAAAAATGCCGGCCGGCTCCACCACCCTGCATCATGATTGACGAATTTCATCAGGGCGGATGACTGAGATCGTTGCAGCCGCCTGCCCGGCTGGATAGCTTTGTAAAGCAAAAAAATCAATCACGTAAATAAAAGGAGGTTATCATGGGAACACAAGCATTGACCAAGCGCACTGAAAGAATGCCATCCATGTTTGATGACTTCTTCAAACCCTGGAATGAATGGTTCGAGGGGGATGTATGGGGCCGCACCCTGAATGTACCGGCGGTTAATATTATGGAAAAAGAAGACCAGTTTGTGGTTTCACTGGCCGCCCCCGGGCTCAAAAAAGAAGATTTCAAAATTGATGTAAACGGCAACATGCTGACCATCAGCAGTGAAAAAGAAGAGACGAAGGAAGAAAAAGAAAAGAAATTTACCCGTAAGGAATATAATTTCTCTTCCTTCAGCCGCAGCTTCACCCTGCCGGAAGAAATCAACAAGGAAATGATCGAAGCCAGTTACACAGATGGGGTACTCCGCATACAGCTGCCCCGCAAGGAAGAAACTAAAAAAATGACAGCCAGGAATATTGCTGTTAAGTAAACTGCGCCTTGCAGACATGGCCCCGCCATACAGGATGGCGGGGCTTTTTTATGCCTAACGATGATCAGTAGTGGCCCGCAGAAGGTTTATAGAAATTGACCAGAATCAGAGCAGACAGTGATAGCCATTATTTTTATGCATTTCAGCGGAAACTACTTTTACTGAAAACTTTATTCGAAATATGTACTCCGAACCTCTTAACCCCGGCATAATGACAACTCCCAAAATAAAACAACTGCAATATGAAAGTGACACCTGGAAAAGATTACTCGGTTTTATTGCCGACGAAAATGTTCACCTGAAAAACCGCCTGGCATCCGTATTGAGTGAAAGCGCTGATGATCACCTGTTGTATGAAGCAGAGAACTTTCAGAATCTCTTTATTCGCGAAGATGAGCGGGTGGGTTACCTGCGGAATGAACTGGCCGAACTGGATAAAATGCTGACGCGTGACATCACGGAAGTTTTGCCCTACCTCAAAAACATCGAAGCCAAACTAAACCGTATCCGGCATAATATCCGGAATGTGGAAACCAATTTCGGCCGGCTCAAATCTGCTTTTAACAATTACATGGCCGGCGCCATTGATTAACAGTACTGATAAGGGTTTCAATTAACAGTGATGGGCATCATTTTTGACGGCTGTTTGTTAGCGTAGTTTAGAAGTATAAATCAGCCAAGTCATGAAAACAAGATTCATCAGTTTGCTCGCCCTGCTCTTTATAATGGCAGGCTGCAGCAGTTCCCGGATTACCACCTCCTGGAAAGCAGAAAACGCCGTTCCCCGGCATTACAATAAAATAATGGTGCTGGGACTGATACGGGAAGGAGACGCCAGTTTACAGGAACATATGGAAAATCACCTCGTGGGTGATCTGCAGACAATGGGTTACAATGCCGTCTCCGCATTTAAAGAATATGGCCCCAAGGCCTTTACCAGCCTGAATGAAGACGAAGCCATTGCCAAGCTGAAAAACAGCGGAGTGGATGCCGTGATTACCGTTGTATTGCTGGATAAACAGAAAGAGAAAAAATATGTGCCCGGTAACACTTATTATACTCCCTACCGGTTTTATTATAACCGTTTCTGGGGTTACCGCACCACGCTGTACAACCGCATTCATGAGCCCGGCTACTATGTAACCGATACCCGCTATTTCTGGGAAAGTAATCTCTATGAAATGGATTCACAACGGCTCATCTACACCGTTCAAACCGAATCCTTTGATCCGGTAAGCACTGATAATATGGCCCACGAGTATGGCCAGATCATTGTGAACGATATGCTTAAAAATGCAGTAATCAAAAAAGACTGAACAGTGGCTTTCCGGTAATGAGAAGGCGGGTAATTACCCGCCTTCCTTTTATGTTCACCGTATCCTTCTGTCACTTATAATTATTAGCCGGCAAAGGGATTCAGCCGGCCCATCAGCCAATCATTTGCTCCAGCCGCTTGCAGTCTAACACCATGATATTACCATCCGGTTCAATCCGTATCAGTTTTTCATCCCTGAAATCACTGAGTGTCCGGATCAGGGATTCTTTTGCCGTTCCGGCAATATTGGCCAGGCTTTCGCGGCTGATATCTATAACAAATTTTTCTCCATTGGCCGGCTGGTATTTTTTCTGCATCATTACCAGGGCATCCGCCACTTTTTTACGGAGTGAGTTATAGGCCAGTCCCAGCAAGTGATCTTCCTTATCCGAAACATTGCGGGCCAGCAACTGAATAAATTTCCGGGTAACTTCCGGGTTCCGGCTGATAAGTTCTTCAAAGTCCTCCCGGGGAATCACCGCCAGTTCGGTATCGGCCATCGCCTTGGCAGTGTCGCGGTATGCGGTTCCTTCCAGCAGGGCGATATGGCCCAGGAAATCGCCGGTTGTATAGAGTTCGGTTACCAGTTCCTTCCCGTCTTCATTGGTTTTGCAGGCTTTCACCTTTCCGCTGATGACATAATAAAGGCGGTTGGGATGGTTACCTTCCGAATAAATCAGTTGTTTATTTTTATAGCGGTTGATATTCCGGTTTTCTGTTAATCCCTTTAAAGCATCTTTTCCCGGCTGCAGCTGCATCAGGTTCATCACACCCTCAATACCCGGCGCCATTTCCTTCCGGAGCTGGTCAATTTTGCTGAGGCGGCTGTCCACTGCATTCAGTAATTCGGTACCGGTAAAGGGCTTGGTAATATAGTCATCGGCGCCCAGGTCCATTCCTTTGCGCTGGTCGGCCCTTTCGGTTTTGGCGGTAAGAAAGATAAAGGGGGTGTTTTTTATCTGTTCATTTTTATGCACGGCATGCAGTACCCCGTACCCATCCAGTTCGGGCATCATGATATCGCAGATGATCAGGTCGGGCTGATGGGCAATGGCTTTCTCCACACCAATTTTTCCATTCTCAGCAATGATCACTTCGTAATTGGAGAGTTCCAGTATCTCGGCGGTATTGGTTGAGATATCGGCATTATCTTCTATGAGCAGTATTTTTTTCATATTATTCAGGTTTTATAGAGAAGCGAATGGTGAAAGTGGTGCCCTTGTTCAGTTCACTGCGGCAGTCAACTTTTCCATTCATCAGTTCGGCGTACTTGGAAACAATATGCAATCCCAGCCCGGTGCCCTGGATATTAACTGCATTGGCGCCTCTGAAAAATCGTTCCATGAGGTGCTGCTGATCTTCGGGGGCAATACCGATACCATGATCGGTAACGAGGATAGCAAGCTGGTCTTCGTGCCGGCAACTATGCACTTCTATCGGGGCCGTTTCACCTGAAAACTTGCTGGCATTGGAAAGCAGGTTCATGATGATATGTTTCAGCAGGTTGCTATCCATCCATACTTCGGGAAGCCCTTCGTGCGTATAGTGAATGATTTGTTCTTTTTTCAGCGATTGCTGCATTTCGGTATTGATGGCAGTGATCAGGTCGGGCAGCATAAAGTGGCTGTTCCGCACCTGTATCTTACCTTCTTCAATCTTGCCCACACTCAGGAAATCATTCAGGATATCCGTAAGCATATTCACGGCTGATAAAATCCGTTGCAGGTGCACCTGTCGCTTGGGCTGATCCTGCGCCCCGGTATATTGTTCAATCAGGTAGGCCGATGTAAGGATGGTGCTCAGGGGCGTTCTGAATTCGTGCGAGGCCATCGATACAAAACGGGATTTGAGTTCGCCCAGTTCCTTTTCCTTTTCAAGGGCCTGCTGCAGTTCATCTTCTATCTGCTTGGTTTTAGAAATATCAATGGCCACTCCCACGAAGCCGCTCACGGCCCCACTTGGATCACGGATGGCAGTGATATTAAGACGAACAGGAAAATGAGTGCCATCTTTGCGTACATAAATCCACTCTTCTTCATTGGGTATGCCTTCCAGCACATTGGCCAGCAGAAAGCCAATATCGGCAGAGTGATAATCGCGGCGCATTTTCCGGGCATATTCACGTGCCCGCTTCTCTACAAGCTGGGGATCCAGAAAAATCAGGGGGGTATAACGGCCGATGAGTTCGGCGGCTTCATATCCCAGCTCATGTTCCCCTTCCTGGTTGATGGTTTGAATCACCCCGTTGATATCTGCCGATACAATAATTGCGCCGGCACTGTCGAGTAAGGTTTGCCTGAAAATATTATGCTGCTGCAGTTCCTTTTCGGAGATACGCAACTGGCGGAGCGCTTCTTTCAGATCCCGGGTATGCTGTTCGATCAGGGTTTCGAGCTCTTCCTTATTACGTTTCGATTCGGCTTCGGCCCTTTTGCGGAGGCTGATATCGCTGATAAAGGCGATCACATATTTTTCACCCTGCTTGCTGTAATTACTCAGGCTTACTTCTACGGGAAATTCTGTGCCGTTTTTCCGAACGGCCGTAAGATCCAGTCCGGCCCCCATCATGCGGGTAACCGGTTTTTCGATATACCGTTCGTGATAATGCGCATGCTTTTCGTGGTAACGCCGGGGAATCAGCACCTCAATGCGGCGGTGCTGCAGTTCCTCCGTCGTATAGCCAAATTCGTTGAGGGCAAAAGGATTGGCGGCAATGATCAGGCCGCGGCTATCGGTAACAACAATCCCGATCGTGGCATAATCAAATATCGCGTCAAAATGAATGGCGCCCTGAGAGGTATGTTGGTTTGTCTTTATCATCCGGTGATGGATCTACCGTCAGACCGGCACATAAATTTCCTCAAAAGAACGATGGCGGTTACTGACATTTATCAGCCCCGGGCCTGACAGTACACAGCAAACAGCACTGCATAAAAAGAACCCGCAAGCAGGTTGCGGGTTCATCAGTTAAAAGATTACTACTGTCAGGAGGGGCTTTCTTCTTTCTCCGGGGCGGCCTGTTTCCTTTTGCCGAGCATTTTTTTGGTCAGCAGGGTAATACCGAAAATAAAAGCATCTTTCCACCAGCCATTGCCATGTGCAGTGGCTTCCGTTTTTTTACGGAAAACAGCGGAGGCGGTATCAGCCAATACATTGGCCGGACGCAGGGATACTTTCAGTGTTTGCCAGTTTTGCCGGATTTTTTTCTCCAGCGCCTCCTGGTGTTGCCGTATCCTTTTCTTTTCGGCCTCCAGTTGAGAAATGCTTCTAATCTTCATCTTCCTTACTGTTGAATAATTGTTTAATAAATGCGTTCATTAACGGCAATCGGATCAGCTTTTCGCGACCCCACCAAACGATGGCCCCCAGCAGGAAAAACAACAGGGCAACCAACAGAAAACCAAGCCATACTTTACCGGTTAACGCCCCCAGCCCGTAGGCCAGGGCAAAACCTGAAAAAACAATAAAAAACAGGAAAACCGCCACCACGGCAATACCGGCCAGGATATTGGATACCAGCAGGGAACTCTTCTCGGCTGTTTTCAGCTTAACCGATTCAAGTTGCGTGTGCAGGTATTCCTTAACATTACCAGCCAGTTCTTCGATTGTGGCAAATGTGTTTTCCATTGTACTGTAATTTTGGTTGCAGGCCTTAACTGAAGGCCTCGGCTTTTTCTTTCACTGCTTTTTCCACTTCATCTCTGAATTCATTGAAACGGGTCCGTCCCTGCTGGAACTTTTCTTTAACACCGGCAGAAAATTTCTTTCCTCTTTCACTGATTTTTCTCCGGGTTTCACTGCCCTTATCCGGAGCAAATAAAACGCCTAAAATGGCTCCGGCCGCTGCACCCGCAGCTAATGCCGTGAGTACTTTTGCTGTGTTGTTCATAACATCGATTTTTATGGTTAATCAAATGCTTCCATTTTTTGCTGGTATTCCTCCACCAGCCACTGTTCCCGTGCCCTGCCCTTCAGGATGCGGAATCCTTCCGCCTGCAGCAGGGAGCGCTGTTTCGCTATACCGCCCGGAAATTTGGGATTCAGTACGCCGCCTTCTTTAAGCACCCGCCACCAGGGCGTGATTCGCCTCCTGCCCAGTTCCCGTTCTTCTTCAGCGGCATGGGCAGCAATATTCATGAAAATACCCGTAGTCAGCGGGCAGGTCATATCGGCCCCCTGCTGCCCGGCCAGGTAATCGCGGAGGCTGTTTACCGTAGCCAGTTTCCCCTTGTGTATTTTTCTTATCGCCGCCGCTACCAGTAAGGGCGTGGGTATCAGCATACGGCCATCCCCCATTTTGCCCGCCCATCTGGCGGGTACTTCCACCACCCGGGGGGCAGCCGGCTGCTGCATTTTTTCGAGCCAGCTTTTGGATGTTTTTCCCTTTTTCATTGCAATCGTTTATGCATGTTCATTGTGCAGGGCCATAACCGGAACATGGCTGTGCAGCACAAATTCCCTGGTATGGCTTTTATGCACCAGGCTGTCGAACAGGCTATGCCGCCTGGGGAGTACCAGCAGCAGGTCTATTCCATTCTGTTCGGCAAATTCCAGGATACCGGTATCGGTATTTTCATGCGTGATGAAATGATAATGCGGTGTTACACCTTCCAGCATCTCCTGCAGCATACCTGATTCGAATACCACTTCCGGATCAAAATTTTCTTTGGGCGCGGTATTCAATATGTGTAATTCGGCATTGAAATCGGTAAGCAGCTGCCGGACCTCCTCAACAGGCATGGTATCCACCACCTTATTAAAATCGCAGGCCAGGCCGATCCGTTTAATCGCATGGAATGAGGCGCCCGGCGGTACCGTAATCAGCGGCCAGTTGAGGTTTTTCATGGCTTTCACAGCATGGCTGCCGAAGAAGAACCTTTCGGCAGCGGTGGTGCCCTGGCTGCCCAGTATCACGGCATAAGGCCGGTATTCCTCACACAGGGTTTCAAGTTCCTGGAAGAAAGCACCCATCCGCACTTCGCCCGTCACCGGCACCTCCGCTCCTTTTTTCTGTTTCAGTTCGGTGATAAAGTTTTTTAAATCGGCTTCGGCTATATGCTGCATTTCATCCACGCTCATCATGATGGCCACATCACTATAACTTACAGGAAGCTGGAAGCTGTGTAAGAAATGCAGATCCGCGCCAATGGCTTTCGCCATATCCCAGGCATAAGAGGCCGCATTCATGGCCGCAGCTGAGAAATCAGTGGCTCCGATAATCGTTTTCATAAAATCTGTTTTAATATTAATAATAAAGTACCAGGGCTATATGTTCATACGCATCCAGTAATCCTTCCTCAACAAATTCCACATCGCCACCGTTCTCCAGCACTTTTTCAATTACATCATCCACTGCGTCCCTGATCAGGGAGAAGGTATTGGAAATTCCGGCAGTATCATATATCACTTCCTCCCGGTCGCTCCGGGCGGCGGCATACCTGTAGTTTTTTTCAACCACCAGCAGTTTACCTTTCTTCTGGGTGGCTTCCTGCCATACTTCGTGGATGCCGGAAGCCAGCCTCCGGTGGCTGCGGGCCTCGGTAAGCCGGTTCAGCATCTGCGTCTGTATCACTTTTTTCCAGTCGTGCAAAGCCGGCTGCAGCACATTTTTCAGCGTTTCGGAACCGGCGTTGTCATAATTGCCGTGCAGGTATTCCACCACGGCAGCCGAATGTGCTGTTAACTGACCAAAGTGGCCGCAGATACGTTCGGTACCGATCACAAACAAGGGCAGCCGGTAGGCATTCAGTATAACATTCAGGGCATTGTCGATATGCTGCAGAAATTTTTCCATACGCACTTCCTTCCCGCCGGCCTTGTCGGTGAAATTACTTACCGGCGAGGGAGTATCATGCCGTCCTCCGGGGGTCTCTTCCGGTACCCGGGTCAGTATCCTCACAAAGGTTTCGGTGTTGCCCAGAAAGATCGTGGCTTCCTGCTGACTCAATACCAGCACCAGGTATTTGTGAACCTGTTTTTTACTGTATACCAGGTCGCGGATTTCAAAAGATTCATCAATGATGATTTTCTCCTCAACCGGAATATCGAGGTAGATCAGTTTTTCAAAAACAGGTGATACATAGAACGCAATGCTTCTTTTATAGGTATTGAAATTCAGCGAACCGATAAGACGCTGCAGTTTTTCCATCACCAGCCGGTGCACTTCGGCGGGGTAATCCGCCGCCACCATTTTATCCACGTTGCGGAAGCACTCTTCCAACCGGGTATTCAATTCGGCTTTGGGAGTCATCTTGGGTTCAAAAGGCAGTATAACCGAAATAGCAGGGCGGTAATGAATGGCTTCCATCACATCTTTTACTTCCGGGGTTATGTACGGTTTCATAAGACTGCTTTTTGTGCTACTAAAGTACTTACCCGCAGAGAGACAGGCACTGATGACCATCACCGGAACCTTTGATTATCCTCATTTTCCGGGCGCCCCGGCTTTAGTTTCTTGTCATCAAATTGTCACAATGAGCACGCAGCCGAAAAAGCATCCTCCGCATAACAGTGAACTGGCAAAATTGTTTCATCAACTGGCCGCCTGTTACCGCTACCTGGGACCTGCCGAACATTTCAGGGCCCTGGCTTATGAAAATGCATCAAGAATCATGCTCAATATGAAAGAAGATATTGCGGAGCATGCATCCGGCGTGGCTTCGCTGGATGCCATCGCCGGTATCGGAGAAAGTATAGCCGGGAAAATAATCGAATACCTGGGAACAGGAAGGATCACGACCCTTGAAAAAATAAAAAAGCAAGTGCCTTTTTCTTTACTTGAACTGATGGACATCGAAGGCATCGGTCCGGCCACCATTCGCACGCTTTTTGAAAAATGTAACATTCAGAACAAAGATGAACTGGTGAAAGCGCTGGCCGGCAACCGGTTGGAAGGACTGCCGGGTTTTGGCAGCCGTAAGATCGCCAACCTCCGTTATGTGCTTAAAATGGAAAAACAGGGACAACGGATGCCACTCGCCACAGCGCAGAAGATTGCCGAAGAACTGGCTCAGCTGATCGCCCGTTTTGCCGGAGTGGAAAAAGTAACCCTTGCCGGCAGCCTGCGCCGCCAGCAAGCCACCATTGGTGACATCGATCTTGTTGTACTGGCAAAACCGGGGAAAAGAAAAAGGATTATCAACCAGTTCACCCGTTTACCCATAATTGCCCGTGTGCTGGCTGCGGGCAGTACACGCGCCAGTGTTTTGCTGAAAAATGAAAAAGTGCAGGCCGACCTGCGCCTCGTACAACCCGATGAATACGGCGCTGCCCTGCTCTATTTTACAGGTTCCAAAGAACACAATATCCGCTTACGCACCATTGCCCGTGAACGCGGATTGAAAATAAATGAATACGGGATATACGACCTGGCTACCGGAAAAAAAATCGCCGGTGAAACGGAGGAAGAAATGTACCGGGCCCTGCAGATGGATTATATTCCACCCCAAAAAAGAGTAAACAAGGGAGAGATTGAAGCTGCTATGCACAAAGCAATGCCGGCATAAAAAAAGCTCCCGGAGGAGCTTTCCATATCATCTGTTCTTATACCGCCACATTAAAATCACGAAGCGCATCATTCAAACTCGTTTTCAGATCGGTGGAGGCTTTTCGCTTTCCGATAATTAGGGCACAACCCACCCCGTATTCGCCTGCTGGAAATTTCTTTGTATACGTTCCCGGTATCACCACACTGCGGGCCGGAACGACACCGCGGTATTCAACCGCTTCGTCTCCGCTTACGTCGATGATTTTGGTTGACTGTGTGAGCACCACATTTGCGCCCAGCACCGCTTCTCTTTCCACCCGCACGCCTTCCACCACGATGCAGCGGCTGCCGATAAAACAACCGTCTTCCACAATTACCGGGCTGGCCTGCAGCGGTTCCAGTACGCCCCCGATACCCACGCCCCCGCTCAGGTGCACGCCTTTTCCGATTTGTGCACAGCTGCCTACCGTTGCCCAGGTATCCACCATGGTGCCCTCATCCACATAGGCCCCGATGTTTACATAACTGGGCATGAGTACCACATTTTTTGCCAGGTAAGCCCCATAGCGGGCCACAGCATGCGGCACGGCCCTTACACCGAGGCCGGCATAATTCTTTTTCAGCAGCATTTTATCATAGAATTCAAAAGGCGCCAGCTCCCATGTTTGCATGGGCTGAATGGCGAAATAGAGTAATATCGCCTGCTTCACCCACTCATTCACCTGCCAGCCGTCTGCAACCGGTGCGGCCGTGCGTAAACGCCCTTTATCCACTTCTTCTATCACAGCTTTTACCGCATCACTGTACCGTGCATCTTTCAATAATTCCCTGTTGGCCCAGGCTTCCTGTATCAGTACTTGTAATTCCATCTTTGCATTTTTTTGCAAACTTACTATGTTGGTGCTATAAACAAAAAAGCATTTTAATTGATAACTTCGTGCTGATGCAAAAGATTCTTATCATTCAAACAGCTTTCATCGGGGATGTGGTACTGGCCACGGCGCTGATTGAAAACCTGGCGGCGGCTTACCCTGGTGCACAAATCGATTTTCTGCTCAGGAAAGGGAATGAAAGCCTCTTGCAAAACAATCCGCATTTACAGCAGGTATGGATCTGGGATAAAAAAGGACATAAATACCGTGATCTTTTCCGCATCCTGAAAAGCATCCGGCAGGAGCGCTATGACAAAGTGATCAATGTGCAGCGTTTTTTCACCACGGGCCTCATTACTGTTTTAGCCGGCGCCCGTACTACCGCGGGTTTCGATAAAAATCCGCTGAGTATTTTTTTCAGCCGGCGTATCAGGCATATTCTCAGCACCACCCCTCCCTTCCGGCATGAGATTGAAAGAAACAATGAGCTCATCCGCTGGTTTACGGACACGGCTGTTCTGAAACCCCGGCTCTATCCCTCCCCGTCAGATCAGCACCGCATAGCAGCTTACACTGTCACTCCGTTTATAACAATGTCGCCTTCGAGCGTTTGGTTCACCAAGAAATATCCCAACGATAAATGGATTGATCTCATCAACCGGATACCGGCCACTTATAAAATATTTTTACTGGGCGGAAAGGACAATACCGAAGAATGCCAACAGCTCGCCGAAGCTGCCGGCAATAAAAATGTGGAAGTGCTGGCAGGTCAGCTGTCTTTCCTGCAATCAGCCGCCCTGATGCAGCAGGCCGATATGAATTATGTAAATGATTCAGGTCCGCTTCATTTTTGCTCCGCTGTGAATGCACCGGTAACGGCTGTGTTCTGTTCTACCGTAAAAAATTTTGGATTCACGCCCCTTTCCGACAGGTCTTTTGTAGTGGAAACCACAGAAACCCTGGCCTGCCGTCCCTGCGGTTTGCATGGTCATAAAACCTGTCCGCAGCAGCATTTCAAATGCGCCGTTACCATTCAGACAGAACAACTGTTAAAAACACTTGCTCAATAAAATGGCAGAAAATTATCAACCGGATATCAATGAAGCCGTACAGGTGCTTGCAGCAGGAGGCCTCCTCCTTTATCCCACTGATACCATCTGGGGTATTGGCTGTGATGCCACCAATGAAGCAGCAGTGGAAAAAGTATACAGGCTGAAAAGAAGGCCGGATGAAAAAAGTCTGATCGTTTTGCTGGCCACTGAAAAGGATATCTTACAATATGTAACGCAGCCTGATCCGGGCGTGTTTCATTACCTCAAAACAATTACCCAACCCACCACAGTTATTTACGAGGGGGCCCTGGGATTTGCGGGCAACCTGTTGCCGCCGGATGGTACCATCGCCATTCGGGTGGTGAAAGATCCCTTCTGCCAGCAATTGATAAAGAAGTTTGGCAAACCGCTGGTATCCACGTCGGCCAATATTTCAGGCTCGCCGTCACCGGTTAATTTCGCAGCGATTGAAGAAGAAATTAAAAAAGGGGTGGATTATATTGTGCAGCACCGCCGGGATGAAACGGCACCGGCACTGCCTTCTGCGATCGTAAAATGGAACGCAGATGGCTCTCTCACCGTTCTGCGTTCCTAGGAATTCGTCAGGATGCTGTTTATAGCCCGGCTAAGACTTCCGGATTACAAATTAAGCGCTAAGCCGAGTTGTATGCTCTGGCTCTTCCAGCTTTCTTTATTGTCGATATCATTGATACTGCTTAATCCCACGGCATAACGGCCATAAAAATGCAGGTTAAGCACATTCACCTGCACGCCGCCAAGCATGCTCAGATCACCATTTTTAAACGCCGATTGCCCGTTTTGCAAAACGGTATTGCTCTTGTTCATAAGGATGCCAAACTGCGGTCCCAACTGAAGGGTGAGCGCCTTCATGGGCTTGATATTAAGCAGGATGGGAATGCTGAGATAATTCAGTTTGATCTTATCCACCTGTTTGAACTGGTAAACACTGCTGAAAGTGGTGGAGGTATCAAACTTCGACTGATTGAATAATACTTCCGGCTGGATGGCAAATTTTTTGCCCAGTCCCACCTCAATATAACCGCCCACATGATAACCGAAACTGAATTCATCTTTAAAAGATTTTCCACTGAGTTTGTTGATGGAGGCGCCGCCTTTGAAACCGATATGCACTTTTTGTGCAGTGGCCGCCGCCCCCAACAAAACCAGTAATGCCAGTGATAAGATTTTTGCTTTCATAAATTGTATTTTATTCTGTATCCTGTTCCCAAGATAAATGCCAATTACCATTAAGAAAATGTTAAGCCCTTATAAATCAACCCCCAGCACCACCGAATACAGGGCTGTAAACCGGTTGTAAGTGGTGGATGGCAGGTAATAATCGATATAAACCTGTGGCTGCAGGTAGAACTTACCCAGATAATAAGTGATCTCTCCCGAAAAGGCGATGGATTGCAGGGTAAAGTTTTCGTTACCCGAACCATTGCCATACCGGGCCTTTAACAGTTTCTGCACAATCGGCCGGCGGCGGTTCAGGCTGTTGGAGTGAGAGATATTCCAGTGCTGCGATCCGGCATTGAGCAAGAGGGTGGGTTGCAGGCTGATCGCATCTTTTGCAGTAAACAAATGTTCAAAATCCCATTCATGCGTGGCGGTAAGTGAAACGGAAAAAGCACTCACCCGGGTGGTAATCGTATCGGTGATATGCACCACCCTGGGCAGCAGCGGTGGCGGTGGGGTGAACAAAAAACTCGAATCAAATTTCTCCTTTACTTTTCCGAAACTGAAGCCGATGTTGAGCCCGGGTTGCAGCCAGGTCTTCTTGTACAGGAAACTGCCAAAGAGATCATTCTGAAACGGACTTTCGGAAAAGCTTGTGCCTGCCCCCTTGATAAAACGGGTATAAAAAATGCCGGCGGTGAGCGTCCGGTTATCGAAGGTATAGGAAGGACTGATGGCATACTGGTACATTTTCAAACTGCCACTGTCTTCCACAAGGTACCCGCTGGCCGCTAATGCAAAGCCCTTTTTATGATAATAACCCACCGAGGGGGTGTAAAATAGTTTATTGGTGGATTCCTGGCTGGCATCCAGCGACTTGTTTTTAATGCTGAAAACACCATTACCTACGCCCAGGTTAATATCGAAATAACTGCGGTTGCGGTCTTTCAGCGCCTGGAACAGATCGTCATTCGCCAGCATCGAATCCAGTGTCTTCTTTTCTTCGGGAGTGAGTGGTTTATCCTGGCAAAGGGCGGCCATACCCGTAAAGCATAACAGGAAAAGGATATAGAAGGGTTTTCGCATACAGTATACTAGGCAGGGGTTAGACGCAGCAAACCAGCCCGGGTTTAACAGATTATCAAAATATTATTCACGCAATTTTAATTAATTTTTCCGTTAGTGTATCCGCTGGCATTATTATCATTTTGCGGCCCCCGGCGGCAACCAGCAGACAATGCCCGGTGGATCACCAAAAACCGGTGACTGTTCAGACCGGTATACAGAACGATTGCGTACTTTTTTTTCAGATATGCGGTTACCCGGGATAAAATACCTACCTTTGCAGCCATTATTTATAACTGAGAATTACATGGCATGCTCAGTTGCTGTTGAAGGAGTTATAGTAAAGGTTCTCTCTGCACAAGTTTCTCGCCATCAGCCTAGCGCATTATCAGGCGAATCTGCACAACGGCCAAAAGCATGACATCCGGTACTGCCGGTTTTATTTTCCGATCGCAGTACGGCATGTGGCTATCACAAAACAAATTTCATGAATGCATTTGAAGCCTTAGGCTTGAACGAACAATTATTACAATCTATCGCCGAACTGGGTTTCGAAAATCCCACACCGGTTCAGGAAAAATCCATACCCGTTTTATTATCGGGCACCACCGATTTTATCGGTCTGGCCCAAACGGGCACCGGGAAAACAGCTGCTTTCGGGTTACCCCTGCTGCAACTGACAGATCCTGCCCAGCGGCACCCCCAGGCACTGATCGTTTGTCCCACCCGCGAGCTTTGCCTCCAGATCACCAATGACCTGGATAATTTCAAAAAACACAGCCGCGGTATCTATACTGAAGCCGTTTATGGCGGCGCCTCCATCCTGATGCAGATGCGCAACCTCAAAAAGGGCGTGCATATTGTGGTGGCCACTCCGGGCCGGCTGATCGACCTGATCGAACGCAAGGCGATTGACCTGCAAAAAGTAAAATACGTGGTGCTGGATGAAGCCGATGAAATGCTCAATATGGGCTTCCGGGATGATATCGATTTTGTGCTGAAGAATACCATTAACCGCGAAAGCATCTGGCTGTTCAGCGCCACCATGCCGCCGGAAGTAAGGGCCATCTCCCGCAACTACATGGAGCAGCCCAAAGAGATCACCGTAGGAAAAAAGAACAGTGGCAATGCCAATATCGACCACCAGTTTTGCGTGGTGCCTGCCCAGTACCGTTATGAAGCGCTGAAGCGTTTTATTGATTTCAACCCCGATATGTACGGTATTATCTTCACCCGCACCAAGGCTGATGCACAGGAAATTGCCGAACGCCTTGCCAAATCAGGCTATGATATCGAAGCCCTGCATGGCGATCTCACCCAGCAGCAACGGGATAAGGTGATGGGCCGTTTCCGTTCCAAAAGCCTGCAACTGCTCATCGCCACCGATGTGGCAGCAAGGGGCATTGATGTGGATAGTATCAGCCACGTAATCAATTATGAATTACCCGATGATATGGAAGTGTATACCCACCGCAGCGGCCGTACCGCCAGGGCCGGGAAAACGGGTATCTGTTTGTCCATCTGTCACAGCCGGGAAGTTTACAAGATCAAGGCACTCGAAAAAACCATCAATACCAGTTTTCACCGCGTGGATGTACCCTCGGGCAAGGAAGTATGCCGCAAGCAGTTCTTTCACTTTATGGATAAACTGATGCAGGCCGATGTGAGCCATGGCGATTATGAAACCTACCTGCCCGACCTGGTGGCGAAATTCTCGGATATCAGCAAGGAAGAAGTGCTGCAACGGGTGGCTGCGCTGGAGTTCAATCATTTTCTGAAATATTATGAAAATGCCGAGGACCTCAACAAATCGGATCGTTCTTTCGACCGCCGCAGCAACGACCGCTCCGACGGTGGTTTCCGCAAGGATAATAAAAACTATACCCGCCGCGAAAGCGGCTATACCCGCCTCTTCATCAACCTCGGTACCAAGGATGGTTTTTATAAGGCCAGCTTCCTGCAATTTGTTCTCGATGAAAGTAATCTGAAGAAAGAAGTGCTGGGGAAGATTGATATGCGGGAGATGAACACCTGGGTGGAAATCGACCAGGCTGTTGCCTCAAAGATGATCCAGGCACTGGATGGCAAACGCTATAACAACCGGATCATCCGCATGAATGAAGCCGATGGAGGTTATAAACGCCCTTCAGACGAAAGCAGGAAGAGAAGTTTTGCGCCAAAAAGAGGGGGAAGATAATTTGAAGGTGTACCAATTTGAAAATTTGAAAATGAAGGGCACGCAAATGTCGGAGAGCCGCTACTAATCGGCACATTTTCAAATTTTCAAATTTTCAAATTTTCAAATCACCAAATTGGCATTTACAAATTCTCAAACTAACTCAATAACGGTAATCTCCGGCAATATCCCCACCCGGCCCGGGTAGCCGATAAAGCCAAAGCCGCGGTTCACATATAATTTCTGTTTGCCGTTTTCGTACAGGCCGGCCCATTGTTTATACATGTATTGTACCGGGCTCCATTTCAGTCCGGGTATTTCCACACCAAACTGCATGCCGTGGGTATGACCGCTCAGCATCAGGTCGATATCCGGGTATTGGGTTTGCACTTCGGCCTCCCAGTGACTGGGATCATGGCTCATCAGAATTTTAAAAGCATATTTTTCGGTTCCGGGATGCGCCAGGTCCATACGCCCGTGTTTGGGGAAACGGGCCTTGCTGCTCCAGTTTTCAATACCCAGCAGGGCAATTTCGTGCCCGTCTTTTTCCAGCACCACGTGTTCATTCATCAGCAGGCGCCAGCCCATACTGGCATGAATGGCTTTAAGATTCTCCAGGTTCTGCTCCTTGCTCACTCCCTTGTGGGGCCAGCTTACATAATCGCCATAATCATGATTACCCAGGGTGCTGAATACGCCCAGCGGTGCATTCAGTTTTTCAAAGACATCCATGTACTCATGCATCTCGGTGGCCCGGTCGTTCACGATATCACCGGTGAAAAGAATGAGATCGGCATTTTCGGCCATGATCTTTTCCACCCCGTGCAATACCGCTTTTTTATCTGAAAAACTGCCGCTGTGGATATCACTGATATGAATAATTTTCAAACCCTTAAACGCAGCAGGAAGGTTCTCAAAAGCCAGCTGCTGCCGCTTTACCTCGTAGCGGTATTTGTTACCGAAACCATACAAAAGGCTGCCAAATAAGGTACCTCCTGCCGCAAAGCCCAGCCAGCTCAGGAAAGCAGAGCGGCTGATGCCCTCGCCTGTTGCCACGGTGGCAGCAGCCGGTTTGGAGAAGAGTTTAATAAAAATCCACTGGATAGCCCTTCGGAGATCATCGGCCAGGAAGAAGAAAGCCGCCACCAGTTTGGCAAAGAATAAGCCCACCAGGGTGGCAAAGAAATAGGTTCTGAACCGTTTCCCCATCACCTCCGGGTTACCAAATACAAAGAAAAGAAATCCAATCAGCGCCAGGGCCGAAAGGCTCCAGTAAATGGTATAGATGATCATTTTGGCACGGGGGCTGGCGCCGTCAGCAATAGCTTTCAGGGCCTGGAATACGTAGGTATCCAGCAGAATCATAACAGAACCTAAAATCAGGGCGCCGATGGGTGTACGCATGCGGGGGTATTATTATTTTATAAGTAGACGTAGCTGAACGCTTAATATTTTATCCAGCTCAAAAATTCATCCAGTTGCTGGCGGATAGCAGCCAGGGTGCCCGGATCCGAGATCCGGCCTCCTGCATCTATCAGGCGGTTAACCTGTGATAGCGGTAATTTGTTGGGGTGCACGGTAATTTTAACAAAATTGAGGATATCCGCCAGGTGATCCATCCCCCGCAGGTTACCCGCCCGGCCCGTAGCCAGCCCGGTAAGCAGGGCCTTTTTGTGGTACCATATCTCGTGAGAACTGCTGTTATCGAACAGCATTTTGAGCACTCCCGGAAAGCTTCCGTTATACTCCGGAACAATAAAAATGAACTGGCTGGTAGGAAGGATGATTTTTTCTTCTATCTCCCGCAGGCGGGCATCCCGGTTCCACACCTGCTCCCCCTCCAGCGAGAAAAAATGGGTGGCCACGCCCCGCTCCTCAAGCAGGCGCTGGTAGGCCAGGGCTATCTTTTTGGTATTACTGCCGGAACGGTTGGTTCCGGCTACAATGGTTGTCATTTTACAGGCTTTATTGATCGAAATTTTTCAATATAACAATTATGCGCTTGCTTTGTTCCCCAATTATAGCCGAATAACTAAATTTGCCGCAAAACTACGGTTCGTATTTTCTCAGTGGTTGTTTTTGTACATTACAGTTTGCCCTGGTAAACTGCAGGCAGCCCGGGATCAAAATATCAATATGGCAAAGATTATTGGCGTAGCCAATCAAAAAGGAGGCGTGGGGAAAACCACTACAGCTATCAACCTGGCCGCAAGCCTGGCTGTACTTGAATATAAAACCCTGCTGGTGGATGCCGACCCGCAGGCCAACAGCACCACCGGTATCGGGTTCGACCTGCACAATATAACCCGGAGCTTGTATGATTGTATGGTCAATGAAGCCCAGGCAAAGGATGTGATATTGAAATCGGATATCCCCTTCCTGGACCTGCTGCCCTCGCATATCGACCTGGTGGGGGCCGAAATAGAAATGATCAATTACCCCAACCGCGAAACGGTATTGAAGAAAATACTGGAGCCGGTAAAGGGCGAATATGATTTTATAGTGATCGACTGCTCTCCTTCGCTGGGACTGATCACCGTGAATGCCCTGGTGGCATCCGACAGTGTGGTGGTGCCCGTGCAAACCGAGTTTTTTGCACTGGAAGGGTTGGGCAAACTGCTCAATACCATCAAAATCGTGCAAAGCCGCTTGAATACCGAACTGGAAATTGAAGGGATCCTGATGACGATGTATGATGGCCGTCTGCGCCTTTGCAACCAGGTGGTGAGTGAGGTAAGGCGCCATTTCGATGACCTCGTGTTCAGCAGCATCATCCACCGGAATACAAGGCTCAGCGAAGCCCCCAGCTTCGGCAAGCCCGTCATTTTGTACGATGCCGACAGCAAGGGTGCCGTTAATTACCTGAACCTGGCCAAAGAGATCCTTCAGAAAAATGATCTTACCAAAATAAAGCAGGAAGACCGTGTGATAGAGTAAAAACCAGTTCGCTAGTTTATAGTCGGTAGTCATTAGTCTGCTCATGGGTGTTAGTGTTTTTAATCATAACCGTACCTTATATATATGGGAGATTTTAAAGACCTCATCGTCTATAAAAAAGCCTACCAGCTGGCAAAAGACATTCATCTTATTTCCCGGCAATTTCCACCGGAGGAAAGATATAGTTTGACAGATCAATTACGCCGGAGTTCCCGTTCGGTGTGTGCAAATCTGGCAGAAGGATACAGAAAAAGGAGATACAAAGCACATTTTCTCTTAAAACTCTCGGATGCAGAGGGAGAGAATGCAGAAACAAGTGTATGGCTTAATTTTGCAGTTGATTTTAATTATATAAACACGGAAGTCTACAAGGAATTAAGTGGGATAAATGATGAAGTGGGAAAACTGCTCACTTTCATGTTGAAACATCCGGAGAAGTTTCTTTAAACTGCCCTGGTGCCTATCGACTCCAGACTTCCAACTAAGAACTATTATGACGCCTCCCAATAAAAAAGACGCCCTTGGAAAAGGCATCCGCAGTTTACTGCAGAACATAGATTCCGATCTTAAAAACACGAGCGGCCAACTGAAACCCGAGGTGGTGGAACAAACCACTACCAGTAAGCGCATTCCCCTCGACCAGATTGAGGTGAACCCGAAGCAGCCCCGTCATGATTTTGATGAAACAGCCCTCAGCGAACTGGCCGCTTCCATCAAACTGCATGATATCATTCAGCCCCTGACGGTTTCCCGGCTCCCGAATGGCAAATACCGGCTCATTGCCGGTGAACGCCGCTTCAGGGCCGCCAAAATTGCCGGTATCAAAGACGTGCCTGTTTATCTGCGCCAGGCCGATGATATGCAGTTACTCGAGCTTTCCCTGCTCGAAAACCTGCAACGCGAAAACCTTAATGCCATCGAAATTGCGCTGAGCTATAAACGCCTGATGGATGAACTGGATTATACACAGGAGCAGGTGGCAGAACGCATGGGTAAGGAAAGAAGTACCGTAACCAATTATATCCGCCTGCTGAAACTCCCGCCCGATATCCAGGTGGCCGTCCGGAATGGTCAGCTCAGCATGGGCCATGCCCGCGCCCTGATCAATGTGGATGTGGTGGATAAGCAGCTTTTCGTATTTAACGAGATCAAATCGAAAGGGTTATCTGTACGCCAGACAGAAGACCTGGTACGTAAGATTTATACCGCCGGACCTGTTAAAGTTCCTGTAAAAGCAGCGCTGCCACCGGCATTTAAGAAGATTGAGGATAATTTAGCAACCGCTTATAATACCCGGGTTAAAATGACCCACAGTAAAAAAGGGAATGGTTCGATCCTGTTCGAGTACTACTCACTGGAAGAATTAAATGCCCTGCTGGATAAACTGAATATTAAAGTAAGCTGATGTTCCGATTACCTGTTTTGTTATTACTGGCGGCTCTTTTCCTGTCCGGATTTTCTGCCCGGGCCCAAAAAGACAGTGCCTCCGCAAAAAAGCCCCTGAAAAACACCAGCATTTTTGGTAAGTCCGATCCCAAAAAAGCCTACAATCCGAGGATAGCCACCTATCGCTCGGCCATCCTGCCCGGCTGGGGACAGTTTACCAACAAAAAATACTGGAAGATTCCCATCGTTTATGCCGCCCTGGGCATCACGGCCGGTATTTTTATTTACGATATCCGTCAGTTTAATGACGTAAAAGCCGCCCTTAAAAATGCCGAGGACGGCGATCCTACCAACGATTACCTGATACCCGAACCCTATTTCAGTGTAAAAGATGATCCGAACCGGCTGCGGAATTTCCGCAATGAAGTAAGGCAAAACGTAGACTATGCCGGTATCTTCATCCTCGTTTTCTGGGCACTCAATGTGGTGGATGCCACGGTGGACGCACACCTGAAAACCTTTGATGTAAGTGATGATATCGGGCTGCAACTGCGCCCCGGCTACAGTCCGATGGCTAAAACCAATGGCATCAGCCTCGTCATGAATTTCGGGCGAAAGCATAGCAGATAAAGACAAAGCACCAATGCCTGCCTGTTACCTCCGCCGGGGTGGATCATTTTGAAAAGCCCTGGTTTTCTCCGTAGCAGCTAAACTCATATCAAACATTTATCATGAAAATCGCACTTATCGGATACGGCAAAATGGGTAAGGCCATCGAAGAAACAGCCATTGGGCGTGGCCATACCATCTCCCTTAAGATCAACAGCAGCAACCTGGCCGATTTAACCGCTGCCAGCCTGCAGCAGGCCGATGTGGCCATTGAGTTCACCAGTCCGCACAGCGCCAAAGACAATATCATGCTTTGCCTCGAAGCAGGTATCCCGGTGGTAAGCGGCAGTACCGGCTGGCTGGAACAGTGGAAAGAAGTGGAAGCCGCCTGCCAGCAGCTGAACGGCAGTTTTTTATATGCCAGCAATTTCAGCGTGGGCGTTAATATTTTCTTCGCCATCAACCGGCACCTGGCCCGGTTAATGAATCAACAGGCGGGGTATAGTGTCAGCATTGAAGAAATCCATCATACCCAGAAAAAAGATGCGCCCAGCGGAACGGCCATCACACTGGCAGAACAGATTCTGCAGGAAGTGACCCGCAAAAAAAGCTGGGTGAACCATGTAAGCAACCAGCCGGAGGAACTACCCATCATCAGTAAACGCATTGATCCGGCGCCGGGCACCCATATTGTAAATTACCACTCCCCTGTTGATGATATCACCATCAGTCATATAGCCCATAACCGCCAGGGCTTTGCCCTGGGTGCGGTGCTCGCGGCAGAATATATCGCCGGGAAGAAAGGAATTTTCAATATGCAGCAGGTGCTTTTTCCCCAATAAGGTTAAATACCCCATCCGTCCGTTGAGGGGTAGATCATTTTAAAAAGCCGGTATTGCCGCACACCGGTACCCGGCTGGCAGGAAGCAGACCCCGGTTTTGTATCCTCCACAAACAAGCGGCTGCCAACTGAAAATTATTCTCTATTTTCATCCAAACAAACGGTTACGCCGCTTATGCAAAAAGCAATTATAATTTCTGTTTTCCTGTTGCTCGGTACCGGGCCGTGTTTTGCCCAACAACGCATTATTGACAGTATCGAAAAGCTGCTCCCCTCACAAAGCGATACCAGTTTGGCCAAAAGCTACAATGAGCTTACCTGGCAATACCGCACGATCGACCAGGAAAAAGCGATTGAATATGGCAACAAAGCCATTGAACTGGGTAATAAACTGGGCTTTGTAAAAGCAGTGGCCCAGGCCTACAATGACCTGGGGATAATTTATTACGATAAGCAGGACCTGGCCGGCGCCATTACCGCTTACAAAAAAGCGTACGATATCCGGGTGCAGTTAAAAGATGATAAAGGAATTGCGGCGCTGTATAACAAGATCGGCATTGTATACCAGAAGGAATCGAAATTTGATTCGGCCCTGCTCTATGCCCAGAAAGCGCTTGAGATTTATGAACGGCTGAAGGATAAGATCGGCATCTCTTACTCGCTCAACAATATCGGTATCGTAAACCAGAATGTGGGCAACCTGGAGGAAGCGCTGCGCTACCAGCAGCAATCGATTGCCATCAAGGAGGAGATTCATGATAAACTGGGACTGGCGGGCTCTTACGTAAACGTGGGCAATGTGTACATGCTGAAGAAAGACATCCCCAATGCCAAACTTTATTTTGAAAAAGCCGAGCAGATGACCCGCGAAATCGGCAATCCCGAATACCTCTCCAATTCACTGAACAACCTGGCTTCCCTGTATGAAAAAATGGGCGATTATGCCAAGGCACTGCCCCTCGCCGAAGAATCCTTTGGCATCCGCAGCAAAATGGGTGATACCAAGGGCCAGGTAAGCTGCCTGGTAAACATGGGCTCCATTCTTACCAGTGATAAAAAGTATGGGGATGCCGAGATCAAATACCAGCTGGGACTGAAGCTGGCAGATACGCTGGCTTCCTGCCTGAGTGAAAAAGCCAAAATTTACGATGGCCTTTCGCAGCTGTATGAAAAGACGGGCGACTTTAAAAAATCGATGGAGATGGCGCGGCTGACGGTAAAACTGAACGACTCCATCTACACCGATAATATGAACAAACGGTTTTCGGAAATGGAAACCCGCTACCAAACCGCCAAAAAAGACAAGCAAATCCAGGAGCAGCAGTTTGAACTCACCAAAAAACAATACTGGCTCTACGGCTCGCTCGGTTTTGCCCTCCTGTTATTGCTGCTGGGTTATTCCTTCTACCGCCGTTATAAACTGAAACAGGAAAAACGCCTGCAGCAGGAAGTAATGAAACAGCAGGACATCGCCACCAAAGCCATCATCAGCGCCGAGGAAAACGAACGCAGGCGCATCGCAGCCGATCTGCATGATGGAGTGGGCCAGATGATGAGCGCCGCCAAGATGAACCTGTCAGCTTTTGAAAACGAAATCAGTTTCAAAGACGAAAGCCAGAAAATTTCTTTCGAAAAAGTAATCAGTCTGGTGGATGAAAGCTGTAAAGAAATCCGGAGTGTGAGTCACCAGATGATGCCCAACGCCCTCCTGAAAAGCGGGCTGGCCAATGCCGTAAAAGAGTTTATTGATAAGATCGATAACCGGGTGCTCAAGATCAACCTGCATACAGAAGGCCTGAATGAGCGCCTCGACAGCAATGTGGAAACCGTTCTCTACCGGGTAATCCAGGAATGTGTGAATAACGTGATCAAGCATTCGGGGGCCAACAACCTGGATATCTCGCTTATAAAAGACAGCGATGGGATTGCCGCCACTGTGGAAGATAATGGCAGGGGATTCGACAGTTCCGATAAACAAAAATTTGAAGGGATCGGGTTGAAAAATATCCGTTCCCGGGTTGAGTTTTTGAAAGGCACCGTTGATTTCGACAGCGCTCCCGGTAAGGGTACCCTGGTGGCGATTCATGTTCCCCTTGCCGGTTAAAATCTTTTTATTACCTTGAATACTGAACAACCCCTGGAACGGGCTTACTGAAATGAAAAACGGAAAAATTGCGATTGGTATCGTTGATGACCACCAGATTGTCATAGACGGGCTCAAATCCCTCCTGCAGGGCCATGACCAGTTTAAGGTAGTGATTGAATGTACCAATCCGCAGGAAATGGTGGCCCAGATTGAAAAAAGACCCATTGATATTCTCCTCACCGATGTGATGATGCCCGGCCTCAACGGGGCGGAACTGGCAAAGATCATTCACCAGAAATTTCCCGCTATTAAGATACTGGCCCTCTCAATGAGCGGCCAGGGCGACCTGGTGAACCAGATGATAGATGATTCGGATATTGCGGGCTATGTGCTGAAAAATATCGGAAAAACAGAACTGATCAAAGCGCTGGAAAAAATATCCGCCGGGGGTATCTATTTCAGCGATGAGGTATTACAGGAAATGACCAAGGCCAGCGAGATGAAAAAGAATAATGAAGAAGTGCATCTTACGGCCCGCGAAATTGAGATCATCCGGCTGATCGAGAAAGAACTGAGCAATAAACAGATTGCCGAACAGCTCTTCCTCAGTGAACGAACCGTGGAAACGCACCGGAAAAACATCTTCCGCAAAACCAATACCGCCAGTGTGATCGGATTAGTGAAGTATGCATATGAGCATAAGCTAATAGCTGATAGCTGATAGCTGTCAGCCTTTCTTCAGGTTCTCCAGCATATCCTTCGTCATCGCCTCCAGGTTAAACTCTTCCTTCCATCCCCAGTCGTTGCGGGCAACCGTATCATCAATGCTCTGCGGCCAGCTGTTGGCAATTGCCTGCCGGTAATCGGGTTTATAGCTGATGCTGAATCCGGGGATATGTTTTTCTATGGCCGCAGCTATTTCCTTTGGAGAAAAACTCATCGAGGAAAGATTATAGGAGGTCCGCACCGAAATGCTGGCTGCATCCGATTCCATCAGCTCAATAGTGGCCCTGATGGCGTCCGGCATATACATCATCGGCAGGTAGGTGTCTTCTTGCAGGAAGCATTCATATTTCTTTTCTTCCAGCGCTTCGTGGAAAATCTCAACGGCATAATCGGTGGTGCCGCCTCCGGGGGCGCTTTTGTAACTGATCAGTCCGGGATAGCGGATACTTCTTACATCCACGCCAAAGCGCTGAAAATAATAATTGCACCAGAACTCACCGGCATATTTACTGATTCCGTATACAGTAATCGGTTCGATGACGGTCTGTTGCGGGCAATTGATACGGGGTGAAGTGGGGCCAAAAACGGCAATGGAACTGGGCCAGTATACCTTGTGCAGTTTTTCTTCCCGGGCGATATCCAGTACATTCAGCAGGCTCTGCATATTGAGGCTCCAGGCAAGGTTGGGATTTTTTTCGCCGGTGGCCGAAAGAATAGCCGCCAGCAGGTAGATCTGCGTGATGCCCTGCCGGATTACCTGCACATGCAGCATTTCCTTGTTCATCACATCCAGGCTTACATAGGGGCCGGTACCTTTCAGCAGTTCATTCTCTTCCCGCAGGTCGGACGCCACCACATTGGCATTACCATAAATCCGGCGCAGGGCCAGGGTGAGTTCCACTCCGATCTGGCCGGAAGCGCCGATCACAAGTATTTTTTCTTTGGACATAACAATCGTTTTCACTGCAAATGTAAGAAGTTAAGCCATTTCTGCCACCGGCTAAACAGGATAAGGGAATGGCTCAATCAGGATTGTGAATGAGCCGGGAACACCCTTCTTTTGGGTAAGCAATTTCATAATTTAAAACCTGCAACAATGCAAACAATCCAACAGGGCAATATAATTATTACCAGTGGCCGCGAAAAAATGCAGCCCGAATCAGCCTCCTTTGTGAAACAGTGCTTTATCAGCACACCGCACCGGTTTAAGAAAAGGCCGGTAGTGGTGGTTACCATCTCTACCGAAAAAACGAGCACTGCCTATGTAACCTACGGGGTTGAACAGGACCCCCATGCCTTGCAGGAAACCAGATTTAAAGTTTCTGCCTGTAACAATACGGTAAGGGAAGAAACCGGGGGTTGTTACTGGTGCGACTGGATTATCATGGGCGAATTAATCTAACCAAATGCCGGCCGCCCGGCTGTTGTGACAAAAAACAATCTTTCCCGAATCCACTGCCCGCATATAAATGGCTTCGCACCCTGCTGGCACTCCATTCTAATGAATCTTTAAACAAAATTATAAGTCAACCACGATGGCAACAAAACAAAAAAAAGACACAAAAAAAGAAGAGCAGGTGCCCACTCTTTTTTTGCAGGACCGGAAGCTTTTTACCAGCCCGGCCCCCCTCCTTCCGCCTGCATTAGAAGAAATGACTAAACTGCTTTCTCCTTCGGGAGGTTTGCTGGGTGGCGGTATTCCCAGAATCGGTATAACAAAATATATCATTACCCCGTTGAGACTGATGGCAACCGGGGATATCTATGCACAGCCCGAAGGTTTACTCTGGTTCCTGGACAGCAACAATCTCATTTTTATGAATGATGAGTACATGAACAAGGGCCAACTCAGTATTCAGTTAACCGGTTTCCCGCCAAAAGAAACTTTCGGGGGAATTAAATTATCTGCAAAGCACTGGAACCCGAATAACCAATCCAGTCTTGGCGAGTTCAGAATTCAGATAACCGGGCAAAATGACCAATGGGTCAAAGCCACCGGCGCAGTACAAACAATCGGATTTCATAACCCGGCTCCGGGTGCCCGTAAATTTGCGTGGCCGGGAATCAAAATAAGCCTGGTTAATTCCAATGCAATGTGGACCTTCCACAACGCCAGTATATTTGTAAAGAGTTAACCAATTATAATCCCACACTTTTTCAATCATGAGAATAATCCCTCTTCAGCTTTTAGCAATCCTTGTTTACAGTACCGCTGCTGCGCAGCAGTATCCGCCTACCAAAACGGTTGACAGCAGTGACACCTGGCACAATATCACAATCAGGGATCCGTACCGCTGGCTGGAAGACCTTGGAAACGCAGCAACCCAGCAATGGTTCAAAGCACAGAATGAATACTGCAAGGCCTATCTCGACAAACTGCCGCTGACGGAAGATATCTATAAAGGTTTCCTGATGCTTGATTCTATTCAGCCCGACAAGATTGGAAAAGTGAGACAGGTGGGAAACAAACTGTTTTACTTTAACCTGAAACTGGGAGATGCCAAACCAAAATTATATAAGCGGAACGGAGAAAACGGGCCGGAGGAATTACTGGCAGACAACAGCCGGTGGGGCAGCAATTATACTTTCAGCGATTACGAAATTGATCCTTACCAGCGTTTTATTGCGATAACAGCCGGTGAAGGCGGAAAAGAAATCACCGCCGTCACTAAATTTTATGATATCACCACTGATAAATTTTTTCCCGACAGTTTACCCGGCAGGTATGCGGGCTATGCACCCGGAGAAGGTAACGTATTTTACATGCAGCAACCCACCTGGGATGTGCATGCGATGGTGGAAGACAAAGACAGGGTTTATAAGATACACAAATTGGGTACTGATACTTCACTGGACAAGGTTTTCCTGTCCTATAAGCTCAATCCGTCATTGTACGCAATGGACAATACCCGCCAGCTCTGGCCGGTATGGCCTGATGTTAACTGCAGTTACGAATTTGTGTATTCCTCCAGTGTATCGCCTTATGTTGATTTATATTACCGTAAAACCAGCAGCAATGATCCCTGGAAAAAAATTATCAGGGCGGAAGATGAAATCGTGACAATGAATACCAGTGGAAATAAAATCTTTCTGGTGAGTAAAAAAAATGCCCCGAACGGCAAAATTCTGCAGATGGATCTCGCCAATCCCGATTTGGCAACGGCAAAACTGATCGCCCCCGAAAAGGATATCCCGCTGGAGTACGGCGATGGATTGACACAGTCGAAAAACTTCCTGATCGTACCCTATATGAAAAACGGAGTACAATTATTTCATTACACAGTGGATATGCGTACGGGTAAATTTGCAAAGATACCTTTTGCCGAAAACACAAATCTGCTTTACATAACGCCCTTCAACAAAAGCAATGATGATGTGCACCTGGTAAGAAGTGGCTGGGTAACTCCGGTTAGTTTTTCGTACAGCAATATAGAAAAGCCCTTTGCCAGGGAAAAAACATTTGCCTTCCGGACAAACCCGCAATTCCCTTATACCGGGGAAGTAATAGCCGAAGAAATTGAAATCCCCGGCCATGATGGGGTACTGATTCCTGTTTCGGTAATTCATAAGAAAAATGTGATGCTCAACGGCAGCAATACAGCTTATGTATACAGTTATGGAGCCTACGGTATCAGCTCCAGTGCCGGCTTTAATCCTTTTTACCTGTTACTTGCCCATAAGGGCATCGTAATTACGATAGCCCATGTAAGAGGCGGTGGGGAAAAAGGAGAAAACTGGCATCGGAGCGGCTATAAACAAAGCAAGCCCAATACCTGGAAAGATCTCAACAGTACTGCTGAATATCTGATAAGCAAAGGCTATACTTCGGCTAAGCATCTTGCCTGCGAAGGGGGCAGTGCCGGCGGCATACTGATTGGCCGGGCGATTACAGAACGTCCCGATCTTTGGGCCTGCGCCGTACCCCAGGTGGGTTGCCTGAGCATGGTTCGCCAGGAATTTGCACCCAACGGCCCGGTTAATACACCTGAGTTTGGAACAGTGAATAATATCAATGAGTTTTTTTCGCTGATGGAAATGGATGCCACATTACATGTGCAGCCAGGAACAGCTTATCCGGCCATGCTTATCACTACCGGCTGGAACGACCCGCGGGTAATAAGCTGGCAACCCGCCAAATTCGCTGCGGCCGTTCAAAACGCCAGCTCCTCCCAAAAACCTGTACTCCTCCAGGTAGATTACAATGCCGGGCATGGCGACAGTGAGGATAAATTTGCGGGTTTCAGAAAAGAAGCCAGGAAATGGGCATTTATTCTCGAAAATACAGGCTATAAAAACTAGGACAGCTGCAGCCCCTCCAAAACAAGCCCTTAACAGAAATTAATTACGGGAAGCAAACCCGGGTGCTTCGTGTTTATTTGGAACCAGTTTGATGCAATGGTCGTATTGGCAGGCAGATTACTGAATACCACTGCCTTTACTGCCAACTCCGCTGGGTAAAGACGGTTGTATTCAGGGTGCAGCAGGTGCTGATTATTTTTAATAATGCGGAAAAGGGATTACTTTCAGAGAAGTGTTCACGATGGCATACAGATTACTATTACTGATGCTGGCTTTTCCCGTACTTACAAGTCTGAAAGCCCAGCAACCGCTTGTACTGACCGATACGATCAGCAGTAAGGCTGTTATTGTGCCGTCCTCCCGGGTATTTTACTATAGCAACCTGCACCAAAAAATCAGGGACGTTTCCCTGGTAAAAAATGAACGATTCCGGCCGCTTGATTCACTGAATCAGCAGGATATCACCCCTTCCCCCCTTTCAGAAGTAATAGTATGGCTCAGGTTGGGCATTACAAACAGGGGCTTTGAGAAGAAAGTAATACTGGATGTGGGCAAACAGGGTGAAATAGAATTGTACAGCGATACCGGGGACTTGTTGCAGCAAACAGGCGCCTATTTCTATCCCTATAATGCCGGGCAATGGCATCCGCTGCTCCTGAATCTGGCAGCAGATACCACCTGCTTTTTTTATGTCAGGATCACTAACCGAACAAGGAAAGGGCCGCTTATCAATCCTGTACTGCACAGCCGGGAAACCCTTGCCAATTACCTGAACAGCCTGATTAATAAACAGAAAAAGGAAATGGCCATCCTTTTTTTTATCGATGGCTTTTTGCTCATTATGAGCCTTTTTGCCATCGTGCAATTTCTCTTCCGAAAAGAGCGGGTTTACCTCTACTATGCCATCTTTTGTATTGCCGGAAGTTTAATGATGCTCTGGAATATCAACTACCAGTTTTCGGTAGGCTTCCCGCTTCATTTCAGGAATTCAAGCCAGGTTTTTGCGTACCTGATTGCTGTTTTTTATGCCCTCTTCCTTACAAATTTCATCCAGCTGCAGCAGCAGTTTCCAAAAGTCTGGACGGTAGTTAAAATATTGATAGCCGTGCTCTGTATTCAAATGGCCATCAGCCTCTATGAAAACTATGCTGGTTTACTCTTTACTTCAAATTTCTACTACCTCAAAAAATCGTACAGCATCCTCGCGATCAACATGGTGCTTTTTGCCTGTTTACTTTTCAGTAAAACGCCATTTAAAGGGGTGCTGCTCTTTGGGGCGGCATTTTTATGGATCCCAAATTTTATTGTCGAATCAAGCCTGGTGGTTAACATATCCAATGCTGAGTTAAAAAGTCTGATTGTCAATACGCTGGCCGGCGCCGCGGTATTGTTCGAAAACTTCCTTTTCCTCGTGGCGCTCAGTCTCCGGAACCTGCGGCTGGAAAAAGAACGTAACAATATGCAGCAGAAATATGCCAACGAACTCAAGGCCGAAATCGAATCCAAAACGCATGAAATTGAAGTAAAACAGGAACTGCTACAAAAGCAAAAGCTCAGGCATATTGAAACCCGGCTGCATTACCAGATCGCCGAAACAGAAATGGCCGCCCTCAGGGCCCAGATGAATCCCCACTTTATCTTCAATTGCATTAACAGTATTGACGCATTCATCCATTCAAATGATAAATACAATGCCACCCTGTACCTCAACAAGTTTGCAAAATTGCTACGGAATATTTTAGACAGCAGTAAACAAAATACCGTACCTTTTGGTAAAGACATTGATACACTGCGCCTGTACATTGAACTGGAGGAACTCAGGCATGAGAACAAGTTCAAAACAAATTTTCGTATTCAGCCGGAATTATTGAACAGCGATTACAAAGTGCCGCCGCTCATCATTCAGCCCTTTGTGGAAAACGCAATTTTACACGGGCTTAAAAACAGGGAAGACAATAACGGGCTGCTGGATATCGATATAAAAAAAGCAGGCGGTTCCATTGAATACCTTATCTGTGACAATGGCATTGGCAGAAAAGCGGCCGCACTGATATCACAAAACAAAGAGTCATCTTATGGTATGCAAATGAGTTATACCCGGATTAAACTGTTCAATAAGGAGGAATATCCGTCCGTTGAAATAACCGATTTATATGAAAATGATCTCCCCGCCGGCACTTTTGTAAAAGTGCATTTAAAAATAATATAACATGGTGACAGCAATCATCGTTGACGACGAAACAAAAGGAAGACTGGCGCTGCGTGAGAAACTAACAGCCTACTGCCCGGAAGTGAATATCATTGCGGAAGCTTCCAATGGTCAGGAAGCCTTATTCCTGATCCGGCAATACCAGCCACAGCTGGTTTTGCTGGATATTGAAATGCCCAAAATGAATGGCTTTGAAATGCTGAATGAACTGAAGGAGAAAAACTTCCACATCATCTTTACCACGGCCTATGATCAGTATGCCATCCGGGCCATCCGGTATGCGGCTTTTGATTACCTGTTAAAACCCATCGACATCGAAGAACTCAAAACCGCTGTTGCTAAGATTGCCGCCGCAGAAAATCTGCAAACCCAAAAACAACTCCAGCTCCTGGAGCAGAATCTTCAGCAGCCCAAAAAATTATTGCACAAATTAGCGGTCCCCACCCTGGAAGGGCTTTTTTTCTTTGACCTCAGTGAAATCGTTCACCTGGAAGCAAACAGCAATTACACCCTTATCTATTTCTCCGGCAAACCCAAAATAACCGCTTCCCGTACATTGAAAGAGTTTGAAGAAATCCTGCCGGAAGATATCTTCTTTCGCACCCACCATTCTCACATTATAAACCTGCACTTCATCAAAAGATATATCCGGGGTGACGGAGGCCAGATAGAATTACTAAACGGCGATTACGTGGATGTATCCCGGCGAAAAAAAGAAGAGTTTCTCAAAGCCATTGGCTATTAGTATTTTTGCAGCATGAATCATTATTTACAGGAACTCTTCGCCCAACAGCAATACGATAAAAACAATTTCTTCCTTATCGCCGGGCCCTGCGTGGTGGAAAGTGAGGAACTGGTGATGGAGGTGGCTGAAAAAGTATCGGGCATTTGCAAAAACCTGGGTATCCCCTATATTTTCAAAGCCTCCTACCGGAAGGCGAACCGTACCTCCGGCCATTCTTTCACCGGCATCGGTGATGAGAAAGCACTGGAGCTGATCCAAAAAACCGGGCAACGTTTCAATATCCCTGTCACCACCGATATTCATACCGCTGCCGAAGCCGCCATCGCGGCCCGCTACGTGGATGTATTGCAGATACCGGCCTTTCTTTGCCGGCAAACCGATCTGCTGGTAGCTGCCGCCGAAACCGGCAAAATTGTGAATGTAAAAAAAGGACAGTTTGTAAGCGGCCCTTCGATGAAATTTGCCGTTGAAAAAATAAATGATGCGGGAAATAACCGGGTAGGACTGATTGAAAGAGGTAACAGTTTTGGTTACCAGGACCTGGTGGTGGACTACCGCAATATCACCTGGATGAAAGCCACGAATGTGCCGGTGATCATGGATTGCACTCATTCGCTGCAGCAACCCAACCAATCAGGCGGCGTTACCGGCGGCAACCCCGAACTCATCGAAACCATTGCCAGTGCGGCTATTGCCACCGGCTCCGATGGCCTTTTTATTGAAACTCACCCCAATCCTGCCGTTGCCAAAAGTGATGGCGCCAATATGCTCCGCCTCGATTTACTGGAAGCCCTGCTGGAAAAGATGGTGCGGATCCGGAAAGCAATCGTTTAGAAAGGAAATAGTGAAAAGTCAAAGCCAAAAGCTTTTTGCGCTGTTACGGCATAAGTGTACTGCTCCCTGGCAAGGATTCCTTTTGCTTTTGAATTTTGACTTTTGACTTATAAAAGTTACCAGTGCTTCAGCGGATTTCTTCTTGCATTGAGAATATATCTTTTTACATTCATCCAGAAGGCTACAAAAAGATAGATAATGAGCGGAGAGCCCATTGTAAGGAAGGAGATATAAATAAAATACTTCCGGATGGTGGAGGTGGCAACCCCCATCCGTTCGCCAATGGCGGTACATACACCAAACACATGCCACTCAATGAAATGCTTAAAGCGGTTCATACTGCGAATTTAGCAAGATTATTATCCAAAACAATCTCCTGCAAAATTAGTTAATAAGCTTACACAATGGCAAGACCCGGATTGTTAATAACGCGTAAAAACAAATCTACCGCAGAATGGTAAGATCACCCTTCATACTCACCTCACTGTCGTTTACCAGCACATATTTTATCGTGTAATAATAGGTTCCGTCGGGAAGCGGTTTATCCTTATAGGTGCCCGTCCAGTCATTCTGATAATCACTTGATTCATACACTTTTGAACCATAGCGGTTGAATACCACCACCTCAATCCGTTTGGTGCAGCCTCCGCCATTGTTCACCACCACCCATTTATCATTAAATCCATCATTATTGGGGGTGAAGGCATTAGCCGGTTTGATACAATAAGGGATCACTGTCACTTTTACATCATCGGTGGCCGTACAACCATTATCATTGGTTATCCGCAGGGTATAGGTGGTGGTGCTGGTGGGATTGGCCAGCGGGTTGAGAATATTTGTGGCACTTAAACCCGTAGGTGGTGTCCACACAATTCCCGAACCCGTTCCGGCCCCCTGCAGGGTTACAGAGGAGCCCGAGAGGATCGTAAAATCAGGACCCGCATTCGCCGTAACACCCGGTATCACATTTACCAGCCAGGAGCGACTGACTGAACAGTTCCCCAGTCTGCCAACGATTGTATAAGTAGTAGTATTCAAAGGAGTAAACGTCGGGTTCAGTATGGCCGGGTCGCTCACTCCCGACGTGGGCGTCCAGGCAAATGAGGTGGCCGTGGTGGTGATATTCGGTGTGATGGACCGGCCGGCACAGATGGTAAGCGGATCCAGTACTGACATGGTTGGACTGGGTGCTACATTAACCAGGTAGTGGGCTAAAACCATACAATATCCCAATGTCACAGTAATGTTATAATTGGTAGTGGTGGTTGGCGAAAGCACCGGATTGGCGATAAGCGGATCGCTGACCCCGTTGATAGGGTTCCATACATAGTTTGTCGAATTACTCACCAGGTTAGGCCTGAAAGAAGTGCCCGAACAAATACTGGATGGTGGCGGCGGAAGCGTAAAGGTCTGGGTATTGGGGTTTACCACAATACTGATCGGGTAATTGGTAACACACAAGCGGGCATCTGTAATAACGGCCATGTAATTATTGGGAGGTACATTAGAAAGCGTGGGCCCCGTTTGCGCCGGTGTGCTCGACCACACTATATTATAGGGCGCCGATGAACCTGTAACCGTGAGCGTAGCGCCGCCCGTCGTGGTGCAGGTGGTATTATTAATTGTTGAGGAAATATTTAAACTATAGGGCTTTCCGGATATCGCTAAAAATACAGCATTGGGATAGGGCGCATTGCTGCCACCCGTGGTGATATTGGCTAAGTTTATTTTCTGAAGATTTTTCTGCTGATCAGCACAATTGAGTGCCAGTTCGATATAATAAAAACGCGGATTAGAAGGATACGCATCCGCCCCGCTGGCCGGTGTGGTACGGGAACAACGGCCAAAACCCGATGATACCACGTTGATGAAGCCGTTGAACCAGTCGTTCAGGGTATAATTGAAAAGCGCATCAGTAGTGGAACCATCCGTGAATGTAAATTTCGCATTCACCAGTGAATTGCCTTCCGTGGAAAAACAAAGTATCCGTATCACGGTAAATTTTGCCGGTGTGGTGAGCGTTAAATCCGCATTCTGGTTTCGTTGCAAAAGCAGGGCATTACTGGCCGTGTAGGATGCCAGCTGGTAAGATCCGGCCGCATCCGTAATGGTGCCGTTATCCGGTATTCCCCCGCCCCCAAAACCATTGGCAGTACGGAATGCAGCGGTATACATTACCTTATTGGAAGCCGGCACCGCATCCAGGGCCGAAGTGGTGGTAGTGAGCGAACTGGTACCGCTTTCGGCAATTACATCCTGGTTAAAGCCCGTCACCGGCACGGGAGTAAAGGATTGTGCAGACAACCTGTTACAAAGAAGGCTGCACACAAACAGGGCGGGCAAAAGGCGGAAAATATTTTTCATATTAGATGGGGCTGAGTTGAGATTAAGTTTATTTAAAAAGAAAACCGCAGGCTTAATTCGTGGCCGGCAAATCCGTCGTTCACGAAGCTGGAGGGTGTAAGGAATCCGTCGTAGGAATAACCAAATTTCAGTTTTTTCAGTAAGCGGATACCGGCCTGCACGCTGCCAGCCTGGTTATTCCGCCATACCAGGGCCACCCACATCTTATCCTGGTAATCGAGCTGGGCCCCTGCCTCGTATTCCGTGGGAGCATTTTCAATCATCCGCACCATCCCAAAGGGCACCAGGTAGATATCCTCGCCCGTTTGCCAGCGGTAACTGGCGGTAAGATTATAGTGGCGGTATAGTTTGGCCCTGATATCCGCTCCGCTCACCTCTCCAAGGGCAATCTTTGATTTTATCAGCTGGCTGGCGGCAATACCAATACTGAACTTATCATTAGTGAAATAGATCCCGGCGCCGGCATCCGGCGCAATCTTATTGGATGAACCGGCCAGCACAGGGTCGTTGCCCAAGGCATCGCTCAGTTTGGTTTTATCAATGGCAAACTGAAGGAGACGCACCTCGAGGCCGATCCCCAGGCGGGCATTCTTATCATTCAGTTTGATATGGTAAGAATAGGCCAGCTGAATACCGCTCCGGCTGGTGGGCCCCGTCTCATCCCGGTATACATAGGCCCCGATGCCTGCCTTCATTTTACGAATGGCAAAATCACCGAAAAGCATGTAGGTACGTGGATTCCCGGGAAAACTCCCCCACTGATTCCGGTACGAAATACCGATGGAAGAATGAGCTGTTAAACCGGCGGCGGCAGGGTTGTACATACTGTTGTGCCGGAAAAACTGGGAGGAAAAATGCAGTTGTTGCGCCCATAGCGAGCTTCCACTCAGCAGGGCTGCAGTCAGTAAGGCAGTTAGTTTCATGATGCATCAAAATAATAATTAATCCGGTAAAAGCAACCTGGTAATACATTTATTTTACCTGATTTGACAAAACCATGTCTTCCGCTGCTGCAAAATCCTGTTTACTGCCCTGTTTCCAATGCCTGTTTTTCGTAATTTTGCAACTCAATCTGATAACTGCATTATTTAAAATGGGTCGGTGTGAATACCCGGTATTTTATCATACTGTTCCTCATTGACACATTTTCAAATTGAAACTTTTTCAGATTGCCTTTTTTCTAATCATCAAATCTCCGCTATGGCTTTCGACATTGAAATGATCAGAAAGGTTTACACCGGATTCAGCAGTCGCATTGAAGCAGCCCGCAAACTTACCGGCAAACCTCTCACCCTCACTGAAAAAATATTGTATGCCCACCTCTGGCAAGGCGATGCCACCACGGCTTATGAAAGAGGAAAAAGTTATGTTGACTTTGCGCCCGACCGCGTTGCCATGCAGGATGCCACCGCCCAGATGGCCCTTTTACAGTTTATGCAGAGCGGCCGTACCAAAGTAGCCGTTCCTTCCACCGTGCATTGCGATCATCTCATCGAAGCCAAGGTAGACAGCAAAACGGATCTCGACCGTGCCGTGCACGAAAGCAGTGAAGTGTATGATTTCCTGGCTTCCGTTTCGAATAAATACGGAATCGGTTTCTGGAAACCCGGCGCCGGTATTATTCACCAGGTGGTGCTCGAAAACTATGCCTTCCCCGGCGGTATGATGATTGGCACCGACAGCCATACCGTAAATGCAGGCGGCCTGGGTATGATTGCCATTGGAGTGGGCGGAGCTGATGCCTGTGATGTGATGGCCGGACTCCCCTGGGAACTGAAAATGCCCAAACTGATTGGGGTAAAACTGACTGGTAAACTGAGCGGCTGGACGGCTCCTAAGGATGTGATCCTGAAAGTTGCCGGCATTCTTACCGTAAAGGGCGGCACAGGCGCTGTGGTGGAATATTTTGGAGAAGGCGCCACCAGCATGAGCTGTACGGGCAAGGGCACCATTTGTAATATGGGTGCCGAAATTGGCGCTACCACCTCCACTTTCGGGTATGATGAAAGCATGAGCCGCTACCTGAAAGCCACCGGACGTGAAGAAATTGCCACCCTGGCGGATGGTATCAAAGAACACCTTACCGGCGACCCGGAAGTATATGCCAATCCCGAAAAATATTTCGACCAGGTGATTGAGATCAACCTTTCCGAACTGGAACCTCACCTGAATGGCCCCTTTACTCCCGATCTGGCCACCCCCATTTCAAAAATGAAAGAAGAGGCCGCCAGGAATGGCTGGCCCACCAAAATAGAAGTCGGATTGATCGGCAGTTGTACCAACTCTTCGTACGAAGATATCAGCCGGGCCGTGAGCCTGGCCAAACAGGTTGCCGAGAAAGAACTTACATTAAAATCTCAGTTTACCATCACACCAGGCTCAGAACAAGTACGTTATACAATTGAAAGGGATGGATTCCTGGGTATTTTTGATAAGATCGGTGCCACTGTTTTTGCCAATGCCTGTGGCCCCTGTATCGGTATGTGGGCCCGTATGGGTGCCGAGAAAAAAGAGAAGAACACCATCGTCCACAGCTTCAACCGCAACTTTGCCAAACGGGCTGATGGAAACCCTAATACCTATGCATTTGTTGGCAGCCCCGAAATCGTTACCGCCATGGCCATTGCCGGCGATCTGAACTTTAACCCCCTCACAGATACCCTGATCAACAACAAGGGCGAATCCGTAAAACTGGATCCTCCCACCGGAGATGAATTACCGCCCAAAGGTTTTGCGGTGGATGATCCCGGTTACCAGCAACCTGCCGAAGACGGCAGCCAGGTCCAGGTAATCGTTTCTCCCACCAGTCAGCGCCTGCAATTGCTGGATCCCTTTGCCGCCTGGGAAGGTAAGGACCTGAACGGCCTGAAACTGCTGATAAAAGCCAAAGGAAAATGCACCACCGACCATATCAGTATGGCGGGTCCCTGGTTGAAATTCCGCGGCCACCTCGATAATATCAGTAATAACCTGCTGATCGGTGCGGTAAACTTCTTTAACGATAAAACCGACTCAGTAAAGAACCAGCTTACCGGGGAATACGGTCCTGTACCCGCTACCCAGCGTGCCTATAAAGCCGCCGGCATCGGCACCATTGTGGTGGGCGATGAAAACTACGGCGAAGGCTCCTCCCGCGAGCATGCAGCCATGGAACCCCGCCACCTCGGCGTAAGGGCGGTGCTGGTAAAGAGTTTTGCCCGCATCCACGAAACCAACCTGAAAAAGCAGGGTATGCTGGCCCTCACTTTTGCCAATAAAGAGGATTATGACAAGATCCTGGAAGATGATACCATCGATATTGAAGGCCTGCTGGCCTTTGCACCCAATAAACCCCTGCAGGTGGTGCTCAACCATGCCGATGGCAGCAATGAAACCATCCAGGTGAACCATACCTATAATGAACAGCAAATCGAGTGGTTTAAGGCCGGCGGCGCCCTGAATATTATCCGCCGGGATTTTGCGGCTGCCCGGCAATAAAAAGCTGATTCCCGTCAATAATATAATGGTCCCGGATGCCGGGGCCATTTTTTAACAAAAATATTTTCAATGTTTAAACATTAATCCATATCTTGCATTAAAATTAACAACTATGGCAACCAAAAACTGGGTTCTCGACCCCACCCACAGCGAAGTACATTTTAAAGTGAAGCACCTGATGATCACCAATGTATCGGGCAGCTTTGATATTTTTTCCGTTTCGGCTCAAACAGAAGACGAGGATTTTTCCACCGCCAAAGTGAACTTCACGGCGGATGTGGATTCTATCTCCACCGGTAACGAACAGCGGGACGGTCACCTTAAAAGCGCCGATTTCTTTGATGCGGCCAATCACCCGCAGATCAGGTTCACAGCTACCAAATTTGAAAAAGTGGACAATGACGGCTCCTACAGCCTCTACGGCGACCTCAGCATCCGTGAAGTGACCAAAAACGTAAAACTGGACGTTGAATTCGGCGGCGTGGTAAAAGATCCCTACGGAAACACCAAGGCCGGTTTTACTATCAATGGCAAGATCAACCGGAAGGATTTTGGCCTCAACTGGAGCGCCGTTACCGAAGCCGGCGGTATCGTGGTGAGCGATGAAGTAAGGATTGCCTGCGAGATTCAGCTGATAGAACAAGCCTGATAAATTCAAAAGTAAAAAGTCAAAAGTAAAAAATGAGGCTACCGGGGAAGGGGTGGTGTTTTTACTTTTGACTTTTGAATTTGCAATAACATCTCCTTAATGCTTTTTAGAACCTTCTTAATAAACGATCGGCTATTTATGCATTCCTAAATGCATACTATTATGCCAAAGGCCAAGACCGATCACATTCTGAACACTTCTTCCACCCTGCTGGGGTTCTGCCTGGTAGTGCTTACCTCCCTTAAAATTTCGAACTATTCGCGGGTATCGCTGATTGATGAGTTTACCGGCTCAGCCTGCGTTTTGCTGATCAGCAGCAGCCTTTTTTCATTTTTGTCGATCCGGAGTGATACGGAAAGAAGGGCGCTCTTTTATGAAAAAATTGCCGACAGAATATTTATTGTTGCCCTTTTTATGGTATTCGCCATTACGTTTATGGTGGCCTTTTCTATATTGTTTTAGTTCCAATCAGTCACCGGCAGGATTACAAGCCGCTGCCGGGGTTTCGCATGGGAATACTAAAGTAAAAAAGGCCCATTGAAATGAACCTGCTTTTGATTTTCGACTTTTGAATTTTGATTTTTTTCACATCTGCCCCACCCTTCCCTTCAGCTTATGTTTCCGCCGGGAGCCGATACGGGCCACCGCATGGGCAGAGCGGGTCTTAAAATCATCCGAGATCACACTGATATTTCCATCCACCTCCAGTACGGCCAAGTCCACATGCCGGATGTCTTCCACCCCATGCTCGCGGACAGCCGCCTCCAGCTCTTCCGGTGTGATCTCCGCCTTATCCAGGTTCTCTTCATTCACTTCCCCCTTATATACCAGCACCATGGCCTTGCCCTGCAGCAACTCACTGGCCCTTTTATTCCGGTAAAGCAATTGCTTCAGTAAAAAATTAAGGATGAAAAGAGACAATGCTGCCAGCAAACCACCCCACAACGAAGTATCGGGGCCCACCATCGCATTCTGCACCGAATTACTGATCAGCAGGATAAAAACCAGGTCGATCACCGATAACTGTGCCAGCTCTTTCTTCCCAAATAAACGGATCGCCAGGATTACAAAGATGTAAACTGCCAGGCAGCGCAGGATGATCTGTACATAGCCATTTTGCAGGAGTTGATTCATGTTACTGATTTATGGGGTAAAATATTTTATTCTTCGGCATCAAACCATACTTTCTGACTGTTATCCCAGTCGCCATTGTAGTTGATGGTAAGTTCTTCTCCCTTTTCCACCACCCGTATGGTTTTGATAAAAATGGTATCATCCTCAAAGTCCATAAAATACTCGCAGTTACTCTGGTAACTGTGATTATAAATGGGAACCAGGCCCAGGGCCATGCAGCAGGAACGCTTGTCTTTTCCCCATTCAAAAATATAATCGTGCAGAAGCGTTTTATCGAGGTGTTCCCGGTCGGCCGCCGACATCACAATAACCGGCGCTATTTCTATCACAACCCCCGCCGGTATACGTTCGGTGGTAAAAACACCCCGCCCCTTTTTCCCGGTGGTACCCACTAATAAATAAGGCTTCAGCATAACATTTGGTTAAGATTAAAAGGGCTAAATTGCGGCAGCTTTCAGCATTCTAAATTATTACAAAAAAGCATGTCTTTATCGTTGGATGAAATATCAATTCAGCAGCGCTTTGAAGAGCTGGTTGCCACCGGTGATATGCTGGCCATGCAGGAATTCCTGAATGACCAGAATATCAGTGATGTGGCCGAGCTGATCTATTCCAACGAGGAGTATGAAACACAGATCATCTCCCTGCTTTCGATCCACCGGGCCACCAGTGTGTTTAAAATCCTGGAATCGCCCACCCAGAAACGGATCATCAAGGATTTGCCGGTGCTGAAAACCACGGAGCTGCTGAATGAACTTTCGGCGGATGACCGGGTGGCTTTCCTGGAGGAATTACCCACCAGCATTGTACGTGACCTGATTAAACGGCTCGACCCCGATGAGCGGAAGGTTACCCTGGAACTGCTGGGCTATCCCGAAAACAGTGTGGGGCGTATGATGACCCCCGATTATGTGTACGTGTACGAAGAAAATACCGTCAGCGAAGTATTTGAAACGGTACGGAAATATGCCCGCAGCAGCGAAACGGTGGATGTATTGTATGTGATCAACGAGAAAGGCGAACTGCTGGATGATATCCGGATCAAGGATTTTATCATCGCCGATCCCAATGCGAAAGTGAAGGATATCATGGACGGCCGCTATATCTCGCTGCACGCCACCGATGACCAGGAAATAGCCAGCGAGGTTTTTAAAATGAATAACCGGGTGGCCTTGCCCGTAACAGATGATAATGATATCCTGCTGGGAATCGTAACCATCGATGATATCCTGTGGGTGGCCGAAGAAGAGTTCAGCGAGGATATTCAGAAGATCGGTGGTACCGAGGCACTGGATGCCCCCTACCTGGATATCAGTATCCTGAAACTGGTGAAGAAAAGGGCCGGCTGGCTGGTGATTTTGTTTTTGAGCGAGATGCTGACAGCCACCGCCATGCAGTTTTTCCAGAAAGAAATTGAAGCCGCCACCGTACTGGCGCTTTTTATCCCCCTTATCATGAGCAGTGGCGGTAACAGCGGCTCCCAGGCCTCCACCCTGATCATACAGGCCATGGCCCTGGGCGAGCTCACCATCAGCGACTGGTGGCGGGTGATGCGCCGGGAAATCCTTTCAGGACTGGCATTAGGACTGATCCTGGGCAGTATCGGTTTTTTGCGCATTGTGCTCTGGCAAAACCTGCACATTTTTGATTACGGCGTTTACTGGAAACTGGTAGCCACTACCATATTTTTCTCCCTCATTGGCATCGTACTCTGGGGCAGCCTGATGGGCTCCATGCTGCCGCTTATCCTGAAGCGGATGAAGCTCGACCCCGCCGCTTCCTCGGCCCCCTTTGTAGCCACCCTTGTGGATGTTACGGGGATCGTAATCTATTTCTCCGTAGCCTATATCTTTTTAAAGGGAATATTATTGTAAGCCGGCAGCCCCCTCATGCGCATGGCCCTCTTAACCGGCAGTTCCGGGTTGAAAGTTATCTGTTCCCAACTTAACACTTTATGTCCCTGGTTCCTTGTTCTTCATTCCTTGTTCCTAATCCTTTCCCCTCTAATTCCCTCCTTTCATGTTATCCATCGGCACGGGTTTAGGTTCGCCGGGAGCTTTGGAGAATCTGCCGTACTTCCAGCGCACCATTATGGCTTTGCCATTCTTGAATTTCAGGAAGATGAGGTTATCGTATTCGTAATCGGGGATATCCGGTGAATCGCCTATTTTGGCACCCAGCCGCTGGGCGATCCGCAGTATTGTATTGCTGTGACCGATAACGAGGATGGATTTACCCCAATCGTTATGTTGCGTGATTTTACGGATCAGGTCTTCCCCGGTGCTGTCCTTGCCATTGTAATGCACGGTATCAATGCCGAGCTGGATGCGCATCGAATCGGCCGTCATTTGCGTACGCTGGTATTGCGTAACGTAGATGCGTTGAATATTGCGGTCCTGCAGCGTGCGCAGCAGGTCGCCTGCCCGCTCCCGTCCGGTCTTTGAAAGGGCAGGATCCTTGCTCCCGTCTGTTTCTTTTTCGGCATGACGTACGAGATAGATACGGGTGCTGGTATCGGTAACTGCCACCTGGGCGGATGCTCCAAGGGAGATGGCAGCCAGCAAGAACAGCAAAAATTGCTTTTTCATGTTTTAGGGTTTTGCCCTGCAAAGGTACAGTCCGGGCATGGTAAATCTTGTTAAGAATACGTTTACAGGCTTTCCTGAACGTACATTTTTGCTAAATTGCGGCAGCTTATTGCCTGCCATTCATGCCCCTTCCTGCTGCACAGCGAACCGCTGTAGAAGTGTGCGACGCCACTGAAGCCGGGAAAAGTGATGCAGCCGGGACAATAGCGAATAAACCCATAATCAAATCAGAAAATCATGTGTGGAATTGTTGGATATACCGGCCCCAAGGAAGCTTATCCCATTGTTATTACCGGCTTGAAAAGGCTGGAATACCGGGGTTACGACAGTACCGGCGTGGCACTGCTCAACAAAGGCCTCAAAGTATATAAAAAGAAGGGCCGGGTATCGGAGCTGGAAGAGGCGATCCTGGGGAAAGACCTGCATGCCAATACAGGAATCGGCCATACCCGCTGGGCCACCCATGGCGAGCCCAGTGACGTAAATGCGCACCCGCATGTATCGGCCAGTGGTAAACTGGCGATGATTCACAATGGCATCATCGAAAACTATGCCCAGCTGAAACAGGAACTTACCAACAAGGGGTATGTTTTTAAAAGCGCCACCGATACGGAGGTGCTCCTCAATTTCATTGAAGATATTAAAACCAATAACCAGTGCGACCTGGAAGAATCCGTGCGGGTGGCCCTGAAACGTGTTACCGGCGCTTACGTGATACTGCTGGTGGATGAGGAACGCCCCGATACGATTATTGCAGCCCGCAAGGGAAGTCCGCTGGTAATTGGTGTAGGCAAGGGCGAACATTTTCTGGGATCCGATGCCTCCCCGATGCTGGAATACACCAAGGAAGTGGTGTATGTGAATGATTATGAACTGGCCATTGTGCGGCCGGATGAACTGATCCTGAAAAACCTGGGCAATGAAAAGATCACTCCCTTTGTTACCAAACTGGATATGGAACTGGCGGCCATTGAAAAGGGCGGGTATGATCATTTCATGCTGAAAGAAATATTTGAACAGCCCAGCACCATCCACGATTGCCTGCGGGGCCGCCTGGATGCCGGCGCCGGCACTATCACCATGAGCGGCGTGGAAAAGAATATTGAACACTTTAAGCATGCCTCCCGGATCATCATCATTGCTTGCGGCACCAGCTGGCATGCCGGGCTGGTGGCCGAATATATCATTGAGGAACTCTGCCGCATACCGGTGGAAGTGGAATATGCATCAGAGTTCAGGTACCGTAACCCGATTGTGAACAAGGGAGATATCATCATCGCCATCTCGCAAAGCGGCGAAACCGCCGATACCCTGGTGGCAATTGAAAGTGCCAAAAAACAGGGTGCTGTTATTTTCGGTATTGTAAACGTGGTGGGTTCTTCCATTGCCCGTATCAGTGATGGCGGCGCTTATACCCATGCGGGTCCTGAAATTGGCGTAGCCAGTACCAAGGCCTTTACGGGCCAGCTGGCCGTGCTGACGATGGTGGCCCTGAAGATTGCAAAAGAAAAAGGCACCATCAGTGAAGAGCGTTACAACCATTTATTATTTGAGCTGGAAGCTGTACCCGAAAAAGTGGAAGCCCTGCTGCAGAGCGCCGATGCCATTAAAAAAATTGCCGAAAAATATAAAGGCGCCTCCGATGCTCTTTTCCTGGGCAGGGGTTATAATTTCCCGATTGCGCTGGAGGGCGCCCTGAAGCTGAAGGAGATATCCTATATCCATGCCGAAGGCTACCCGGCCGCAGAAATGAAGCATGGACCGATTGCGCTGGTGGATGAAAACCTGCCCGTGGTTTTTGTGGCCACCCGGGATTCTTACCACGAAAAAATTGTGAGCAATATCCAGGAGATCAAAGCCCGCAAGGGTAAGGTGATTGCCGTTATCACCGAAGGAGATGATGTAATACCCGGCCTGGCCGATGATGTATATTTTGTGCCGCCGGCCGATGAAATAATTGCCCCCATGCTGAGCTGTATCCCGTTGCAGCTGCTCTCCTATTATGTGGGTATAGCCAAAGGAGTGGATGTGGACAAGCCCCGTAACCTGGCGAAAAGTGTAACGGTGGAATAGGTGATTTACATTGTCAGGCAATGGTATCAGCTTTTAGCCGTTTGCTGAAAAATAGCGGCGGCGGCCTGAAGTCCTGAACCGTAACCGCTGAACATTTAAAGGATCCCTTCTTTGTCTTCCTTTTTAGCCTAAATTGCATTTCACCCGGAAATATCGGCTTTATGAATATCATCCAGAAACACCCGGTCAATAATTTAGGATACAATTTTGTTGATCAGAAATATATTCCTGCCGGAAAAGATGAATACTATCTCCGTAATATCCAGAATAAGAGCGGGCATCACTACCGCAAACTGACGGCCCGTGAAATTGAAGCCCTTGTGCGTAACAGCAATACCTCCGACGACTGGAACAAGATTTTTGTTTCCCATGCCTTTAATCCTGAACTGGTGAAGAATTGCCAGTTTCACGGGCTGGTGCGCATTGGTAAGCTGGAATCCTTTTACCTGGAGTTTCATAACCTGCGCATGGCGGTGGGCTTGTATAACAGCACCATCATCAGCTGCGACCTCGGGGATAATGTATGCATTGACAACGTGAATTACCTGAGCCATTATATCATTGGCAACGAAGTAATGATTGCCAATGTGAATGAGCTTGCCACCACGGATTATGCCAAGTTTGGCAATGGCATTGTGAAAGAAGGCGAAGAAGAGAGAACCCGGGTATGGATGGAACTCTGCAACGAAAACGGCGGCCGCAGTGTGATCCCCTTTAATGGTATGCTGGCCGGTGATGCCTGGCTCTGGAGCAAGTACCGTGATGATGCCGAATTACTGGAGAAATTCAAGTCGTTTACAGAAAACCGTTTTGACAAACAGCGGGGCTACTACGGGCAGATTGGCGACCGTACAGTTATTAAAAACTGTAAGATCATCAAAGATGTGTGGGTAGGTACCGATGCCTATTTTAAAGGGGCTAATAAATTAAAGAACCTCACTGTAAACAGCGATGAAAAACGCACTTCTCAAATCGGGGAAGGTTGTGAACTGGTGAATGGCATCGTGGGCTATGGCTGCCGGATTTTTTACGGGGTGAAGGCGGTGCGTTTTGTGATGTCATCACACTCACAGCTAAAATATGGTGCCCGGCTCATCAACTCCTTCCTGGGCAATAATTCCACGATCTCCTGCTGCGAAGTGCTGAATTCACTGATATTCCCGGCGCACGAGCAGCACCATAACAACTCCTTCCTCTGTGCCTCGCTGGTGATGGGGCAAAGCAATATGGCTGCCGGCGCTACAGTGGGCAGCAATCATAACAGCCGGGCGGCCGATGGCGAAATTGTGGCTGGCCGTGGTTTCTGGCCGGGTCTCTGTGTGAGCCTGAAACACAATTCCAAATTTGCCTCCTTCACCATAGTTGCCAAAGGAGATTTCCCCGCCGAGCTGAATATACCGGTTCCCTTCAGCCTGGTAAGCAATAATGTATCGCAGGATAAACTGGTGGTGCTGCCTGCCTACTGGTTCCTGTATAATATGTACGCTCTTTCGCGGAATGCCCGTAAGTATGTTGACCGCGACCGCCGCACGGAAAAAATTCAGCATATTGAATACCATTACCTGGCGCCGGATACCATTAATGAATTGTTCAGCGCACTGTCTTTCCTGGAAAAGCTGAAGACCGATGCAGAGGGCAATGCAACGGTACAAGGCTGGGAAAATTCGAAACGGATAACCGAACTGCACAAAGTGCCCGAAGCGATAAGGGTTTTCAGGGAACTGATCCGGTATTATGGCACCATGGAACTGATGCAGCATGCCATTCAAAACCAGTTTGTCAATTTTGAAGAACTGAAAAAGACCCTCCAGGCCAGGGTGAGCCGCACGGAATGGCTTAATGTGGGCGGCCAGCTGATACAAACTGCAGAAATAGAAAAACTTAAACGCGCTGTCAAATCCGGCAAGCTCAAAAGCTGGGATGAACTGCATAACTTTTACCGCCAGCAGGGCCAGACCTATGCCGGGGATAAGTTACTTCACGCCTATACCTCCCTGCTGGATATATTACAGATCACTCCCCGCCAGTTCACCCCCGGCCTGTTCAGGGAGTTGCTGCAACAGGCTTTGGCAACCCGTGAATGGATGTGTAAAGGCATTTACGATTCGCGGGCAAAAGACTACAACAACCCCTTCCGCAAAATGGTATACGAAACCAATGAAGAAATGAACCGGGTGATCGGTCGGCTGGAAGACAACAGCTTTATCCAGGAGCAGTTTAAGGAACTGGATGAAATGAAAAAGCAGGTGAAAGCCTTGCTGAAAAGGCTCAAATAGCGCCATATGTAAAGTCGCCGCATCATTCATCCCTAAATAAAAACTCATGAAAAAGTTAAGCCTCCTGGCTGTTGCCCTCACAGCTTTTTTTGTCATGCCGGCCCATGCCCAGGTACCCACCCAACCCGGTTGTTACCCCTTCCCCAAAACCATTGCCGTTACCGGCAGTGCCGAGATGGAGATCATTCCCGATGAGATATATGTACAGGTAGACCTCCGTGAATACAAAAAGAAAGGAGAAGACAAGGTGGAACTGGAAAAGATAAAGGCCGATTTCCTGGCCAATTGTAAAGCCACCGGTATCCCCGACAGTAATATTTCAGTAGCCTCTTATGATGGCTACAACATGGCCTCTATCTGGAACCGCAGAAAAAAAGATCCCGAACTGCTGGCCTCCATCTCGTACCAGCTAAAATTCAGGTATACGAAAACGATTGACGAGCTGGTAGACAAACTGGATGACCTGGCCACCAATAATTTCCGCATCATCCGCACCTCTCACAGCCGTATGACCGAGTTCCGCAAGCAACTGAAAATTCAGGCCGTTAAAGCGGCAAAAGATAAGGCCCAGTATCTTACCGAAGCTGTCAATGAACAGCTGGGGCAGGTGATAACAATTAAAGAACCCGAAGAAGAGATCAGCTCGGATATACAGCAGGGATACTACCGCTCGGTTACCAAGGGAAGGATTGAAGCCAATGAAGGCCTGCGCCTGAAAGACAATGGTTATGGCCTGGTGGATAATGGTGTTGATTACCGCAAAATCAGAATGCGCTACGAGGTGGGGGTGCTTTTTGCCATCCGTTAGCCACCGGCCCGCAGCCTGCAATAGCCGCCCGCAGTGGATTTATGCCTATATTTGCCATCCTTAAAAGATTCATTTGAAAAAGATTATTGCGGTGCCGGTTTTATTATTGCTTTGCTTAACCGGCCGTGCACAAACGATTCCGCTGGCCACAGCTAAAAAGATACTCGACACTACGCAGAACCCCGTAGGTTTTGTGAAGTTTGTCATGAAAAAAAAGTACTACATTGATACCATTCCGGTTATCTCCACCGGCTCCTTTCTTGGGATTGCCGACAGCCTGGCCTATCATGGAAAAGTGGGAAAAGTGTATGGCCCCTTCAAAAAAGCAAACATCCTGCTGAAGGTGCTGGTAAAGGCTCCCAATACCTTTTATCATGTAAAACATATCCTGCTGGATACCGCTACCTACAGTGTGAGTTTTGCCGAGAAACTGGCCGACAGTATCTTATTGAAAATTAAAAACGGCACGGCCGGCTTTGCCTCCATGGCCAGTACCTACAGTGATGATAATGTTACCGCATCACAAGGCGGCGACCTGGGCTGGTTTGTAAGAGGTGCCATGCTGCCGCAGCTGGATGAAGCCGTGGCCAAACATAAGAAGGGCGAGATTTTTAAAGTGTGGACAAGGGCCGGGTTGCACATTGTTTCCATACCCGACGACCCTAAAACGGATGTTGGTTATGCGCTTATGCTCAGGGTAATACTATAACCATATGACCGATCTGCTCAAACAATTTGAAAATGAAAAGGGCTGTCCCAAATGCGGCAGTCTCTATGTGGAACCTGTAAAATATACCTGGTGGGGAGGGTTACTGGGCCCTAAGCTATTGCATCACACCAAATGCAATGAATGCGGCTTCCGCTTCAACAGCAAAACCCGTAAATCGAACACTCAGGGTATTATCATTTATTCGGTGATAGCTTTCGGACTGGCCCTGGCGATTGTTTTTGCCTTACGGTTCTGGATGCATTAAGGCTTCGAGCGCCAGCTCATACCCTTTCAATCCCAGTCCGCTGATGACACCCCTCGCCCGGGCTGAAACATAGGATATCTTACGAAAATCTTCGCGGCCGAAAATGTTGGAGATATGTACTTCCACCACCGGCGTTTCCACGGCAGCAATGGCATCACCGATCGCCACCGAGGTATGGGTATACCCTCCGGGATTGAGGATGATTCCATCACAATCATGTCCTCTGCGCTGGATCTCATCAATCAGTTCCCCTTCAATATTACTCTGGTAATAGATAATATCGGCTCCGGGGTGCCGGCTTTGCAGGCCTGTAAAAAATGACTCAAAGCTTTCTGCTCCATAAATGCCGGGCTCCCGTTTTCCCAGGAGGTTCAGGTTCGGACCGTTGATAATCGCAATTTTCATACTGCTAATATAAGCACGAAATGGCAACGGGCATTGGGAGAATGGCCGCTTCGCGGGAAGAACATTACCGGGATTCCTGTATGAGCTTTACTGATTTCCGTGTATCATAGCCACGAAATCATCAAAGAGATAACGGCTGTCGTGCGGGCCGGGCGTGGCTTCGGGGTGATATTGTACCGAAAAGGCAGGTTTATTTTTCAGCCGGATGCCTTCAATGCTGGCATCGTTCAGGTTGATATGGGTGATTTCAATATCCGGGTTGGCGGCCACAGCTTCGGGATCCACGCCAAAACCATGGTTCTGCGTGGTGATCTCGCTTTTGCCCGTGATGATATTTTTTACAGGATGATTCAGCCCCCGGTGCCCGTGGTGCATTTTGAATGTGGGTATATCATTGGCCAGCGCCAGCAACTGGTGTCCCAGGCAGATACCAAACAGGGGCTTGCCGGATGCCAGTATTTTCTTCACCGTGGCAATGGCATACTCCATCGGGGCCGGGTCGCCGGGGCCATTACTGATAAAATACCCGTGCGGATTGAATTTTTCGAGCTCCTCAAAACCGGTTTTGGCATTATGTACTTTTACATAAGCGCCCCTGTCTACCAGGCATTGCAGGATATTCTTTTTGATACCAAAATCAAGCACGGCCACCCGTACCGGACTGTTTTCATCACCCATGAAATAAGGTTCCGGCGTGCTTACCACCGAAGCCAGTTCGAGGCCGTTCATAGAAGGAACACTGGCCAGCCGGGCTTTCAGTTGCTCCACATCCATGGTTTCGGAGGAAATGATACAGTTCATGGCACCCTGGGTACGGATATGTGTTACCAGGGCCCGGGTATCAATCCCGTTAATTGCCACCACCTGCTGTTCTTCAAAATATTGCTGCAGGGAATCATCCGCCAGGAAACGGCTGAATTTCTCTTCCAGGTTACGGCCGATAACGGCTTTAACTTTTACGCCATCACTCTCCACATCGGCGGCTTTCACCCCATAATTACCGATGTGCACATTATTCATGATCAGCACCTGGCCATAATAGCTGGGATCGGTAAACACCTCCTGGTAGCCCGTCATACCCGTATTGAAACAGATCTCACCGGTGGCAGTGCCGGTTTTGCCAAAAGCAGTGCCTTGAAAAACATTTCCGTCGGCTAAAATCAAAATGGCGGGGGTGCTTGAAGAGGGGGGCATTTGCGAAAGATTTTGCAAAGAAACTGATTCCGGTTGAAAATAAAGGAATAAAATTTTTCACACCCGGCGATAAAACGAACGCCCCGGAAATCCGGGGCGTTGTATAAGTAGTTAGTCGATTGAACGTAAGAAAGGCTATCAGGCTTCTGCTTTTTCTTCAGTAGCTGTATCGGCAGCGGTATCCGTTGCTTCAGTGGCTTCTGTTGAAGCGGCAGCTTTTTTCTTCGCACCACCTGAACGGCGGGTTTTCTTGGCAGGTTCAGCGGCTTTAGCCGTGCCTTTGCCATAGATTTCGTTGAAGTCAACCAGCTCAATCATCGCCATTTCGGCATTATCACCCACACGGGCTCCCAGTTTGATTACACGGGTGTAACCACCGGGACGGGCGGCGATTTTAGGAGCTACTACGGTGAACAGTTCTTTCACAGCAGCTTTATCGTTCAGGTAGCTGAACACAATACGGTGATTGTGCATGATGGCTTCCTTACTGGAAGTGTTTTTTGTTTTGGTGATCAGCGGCTCGATATAAGTACGCAGGGCCTTTGCTTTGGCCAGGGTGGTTACGATACGCTTGTGGGTAATCAGCTGACAACCCAGGTTCATCAGCAGGGCCCGGCGGTGAGAAGCCGTTCTGCCTAAATTGTTGATTTTGTCTCCGTGACGCATGACATTGTTGTTTTAAATTCGGTTATACCGTGTCAGGAATTATAACCTACTGTTATTAAATTATCAATTTTAAAATTTGATAATTTGAAAATGAAAAAAATTAATGCATTGGCTCATTTTCAAATTTTCAAATCATTTACTCATCATCGAGTTTCAGTTTGCTCAGGTCCATACCGAAGCTGAGACCTCTTTCGTGCAGCACCTGCTCGATTTCGCTGAGTGATTTCTGACCGAAGTTCCTGAACTTCATCAGGTCTTCCTGCTCGTACTGAACCAGTTCGCTCAGGGAGTTGATCTTGGCAGCTTTCAGGCAGTTGAAGGCACGTACGGAAAGATCAAGATCTTCCAGCGGTGTTTTCAGGATCTTGCGGAGTTGCAGGGTTTGCTCATCCACCAGGTCTTCTTTCTTCTCTTCCTTATTATCGAACGTGATGTTTTCGTCGGTGATAATCATCAGGTGCTGGATCAGGATGCGGCTGGCCTGTTTAACGGCTTCTTCCGGGTGAATGGTACCATCGGTAACCACTTCCATAATCAGTTTTTCGAAGTCGGTACGCTGCTCCACACGGGTATTTTCGATAGCATACTTCACATTCTTAATCGGGGTGAAGATGGCATCGATGGGAATATAACCGAAGTGAGAGCTCTTTTCCTTATTTTCTTCGGCCGGCACATAACCACGGCCCTTGCCGATGGTGATTTCGATATCCAGTTTGGCACTGGTATCCATGGTGCAGATCAGCAGTTCGGGGTTCATCACTTCAAAGGAAGGAGAAGCCTCGGCAATCATTCCGGCGGTGAATTCTGTTTTGTTCTTGATAGAAAGGGTCACTTTTTCCACGTTCACTTCATGCTCCACTTTCTTTTTCAGCCTTACCTGTTTCAGGTTCAGGATGATTTCAGTAACGTCTTCTGTAATACCCTTCAGGGTGGCAAACTCGTGGTCGGCCCCGGCAATATTGATACCGATGATGGCATATCCTTCCAGCGAATTGAGCAACACCCGGCGAAGGGAGTTACCAATTGTTACACCGTATCCGGGTTCGAGCGGACGGAACTCAAACTGGGCTTCGAATTCGGTAGCTTTCTGAAGAACAATTTTATCGGGTTTTACAAAGTTTAATATGGCCATATTAAATGATTAGTTGTTTAAAAATTTCATGAAGTAAAAATTCAAAATGCAAAATTCAAAATGCGTACCGGAACAGAGGCGCTGGTTTTGAGTTTTGCTTGTTGTATTTTACTTAGAATATAATTCCACGATCAGTTGTTCCTTGATATTTTCAGGAACGCTTTCCCTTTCAGGATAAGCAATGAAAGTACCCTTGTTCTCAGTTTCGTTGAAATCAATCCAGCTGAATTTGGTGTTTTTGCCGCGGATAGCGCCAGTAATGGCGGTATTGGCTGCACTTTTGTTTTTCAGGGCAATCACATCACCCGGCTTACAGCTGTAAGAGGGAATGTTCACCACTTCACCATTTACGGTGATATGCTTGTGAGAAACCAGCTGACGGGCGGCCTGGCGGCTGGGAGCAATACCCATGCGGAAAACGGTGTTGTCCAGACGGGCTTCCAGCAGTTTGATAAGGTTTTCACCGGTTACCCCCTTACGGCGGGCGGCTTCATCAAACGTTTTACGGAATTGTTTTTCCAGCAGACCATAGGTGTATTTGGCCTTTTGTTTCTCACGCAGCTGCAGTGCGTATTCACCCAGCGTTTTACGCTTGCGGGTGGCGCCGTGCATGCCGGGAGGGTTGCTGTTCTTGGTTAACCATTTACCATTTCCGGTAATGGGCTCCCCGAAAATACGGGAGATTTTAGTTTTGGGGCCTGTATAACGTGCCATAATTAATGGAGGTCTTTTAGTGACGATGCATCATTATAAAGACCTTTTAAAATGAATGATGCACCCTTATAATATTTTGAATGTTGAATAATGAATCCTGAATTATTGATACAACTGTCAGCATTCATCATTCAAAATAGCATTATACCCTTCTTTTCTTCGGCGGGCGGCAGCCATTGTGCGGCAGCGGGGTAACGTCTTTGATCATCGCTACTTCGATACCTGATTGTGAAAGCGAGCGGATGGCGCCTTCGCGGCCGGAACCCGGACCTTTTACAAATACGTCTACCCTTTTCAAACCTGCATCCAGTGCTACTTTGGCAGCATCTGCAGCAGCCATCTGGGCGGCATAGGGGGTATTCTTTTTAGAACCTTTGAAACCCATTTTACCGGCAGATGACCAGGAAATCACCTGGCCCTGCTTATTGGTGAGACTGATAATAATGTTGTTGAAACTTGCCGTGATGTGAGCGTCGCCATAGCTGTCTACTTTAACAACCCTTTTCTTTGCGGCCGCTTTTGCGCTTTGTGCTTTTGCCATAAATGTTTTAGAATAGGTAATCTTTAAAAAATAAATACCGGTGGTACCGGTTGGATCAACCCTCCTGCCGACTTCCCGCTATCCGGCGCTGATCCTGAGAATGAAGTCATATAGTAATTTGCCAGTTTGCAGGTTGCAAACTGGCAAATTGATTACTTCTTAGCTACTTTTTTCTTACCGGCAACCGTCTTACGTTTTCCTTTACGGGTACGACTGTTGGTACGGGTACGCTGGCCGCGAACGGGCAGCCCCTTACGGTGACGAAGACCACGGTAGCAGGCGATATCCAGCAAACGCTTGATGTTCATCTGGGTTTCACTGCGCAGGGCACCTTCGGTTTTAAACTCGCTGTTGATGATGTTACGGATAGCTGTTTGCTCATCATCCGACCACTGGTTAACTTTCTTTCCCAGTTCGATACCTGCTTTTTCCAGGATATAACGGGCAGTAGAACGTCCGATTCCGTAAATATAAGTGAGGCCAATCTCGCCTCTTTTGTTCTTTGGTAAATCTATACCGGCAATACGTGCCATATGTTGATTTAAATTTTAAATTCTGAATGAGGGATGCTGATCATCAGCACCTGTTCCGGATCATGTGAAAAGATTAACCCTGGCGCTGCTTAAAGCGGGGATTCTTTTTGTTGATCACATACAGCTTGCCTTTCCTTCTTACGATCTTGCATTCGGCGCTGCGTTTTTTAATGGAAGCTCTAACCTTCATGTTGATTTCGTTTTATCGTGTTTTGCGAATAGCTACCAGCTATGGGCCAACAGCTTATTTGTATCTGAAAATAATTCTTCCCCTTGTCAGGTCGTACGGGCTCATCTCCACTCCCACTTTATCACCCGGCAGAATACGTATATAATGCATCCGCATTTTACCCGAAATAGTAGCCAGGATTTCGTGCCCGTTTTCCAATTTAACCTTGAACATAGCATTGCTCAGCGCCTCAATGATCGTACCGTCTTGTTTGATTAGTGCTTGCTTAGCCATAAAATTTGGGAGCGCAAAGATAGGAGGATTTCTGGAATAATACTAAAAAAACAAGCCTATTTGCAAAGAAATCAGGGGTTTTCCACAAAAAAAGGGCAAATGGGGACTATTTCTGCTCAAAATTACGGTTTACCGGCCCCCTTTTACCTCCGGGGTGCCATAAAAAATAAAAATCCTGCCGTGGAAAATGGCAGGATCCCGGTAAATATATTAAAATATTATTTAATCAAATGAGTCGTCATTCAGGTGAACCTTTGTCATTTCATAAAAGTGGTTCTGCAGGTTGTGCACATTGATGGAATGGGTGATATGGCGGTGCTCATCCCGGTACCATATCTCGAAAGCCGAAAAATCACCTTCTTTTGGAAGCATCATCCGGAAAGCTCCTTTTGAATACTTCACCGTGCCATCCTCATTCACCTGCCGGTGAAATTTCAGCCGCTCCAGTTGTGCATCGTCGAGCGGGATGGCACTGAGCTGTTCGGTTTCGTACCAGAACTCCTGCACCCCGTTATCCACACAAACCTGCTTTTCATCATGGTTGAGGTTGGTTACTTCGCCCTGCCGTTTATCGCCATCATTATCGGCTACCAGGTAATCGCCTACTTTGATTTCATTGAATTTGATCATATAGCGTTGGTTTTATAAGCCAATATAACATTTTTTTTGACAAAATCCCGCTGCAAATCGCCGCTTCTTTCTTCCCTGGGATCAACAAAAACCCGCAGACAGAATAAGAACCAGAGCATTTGCGGAGCCGTCAGGACCGCTTCCGGTAATTGAGGATGGCCCAGCCATTGAAGAAGATAGCAAAACCAATCACCGCCAGCATCTGCTCTTTTATATCGCCATAGCGGCTGCCCTTCAGCACCACCATCCGCATCACATCGATAAAATACGAAACGGGATTGAATTTAGTGATCATACGGGCCCAGGCCGGCATGCTGTCGATTGAAGTGTACAAGCCGCCGAGGAGGATGAAAATCATCATGATAAAAAATGAAATGAGCATGGCCTGTTGCTGGGTATTGGCATAGGTGGATAAGAGCAACCCGAGGCCCAGTACCGCCAGCAGGTAAACGGCCGCAAAAATGTAGATGGTGGCAAAGCCCCCTGCCGGGATAATACCATAAAAAAGGCGGGAAATAGTAAGCCCGATGGTAAGCACCACCAGTCCCAGCACCCAAAACGGGATCAGCTTGCCCAGGATGAAATGGAATTTCCGGATGGGGGTGACATTGATCTGTTCGATGGTACCGATTTCCTTTTCTTTTACAATGTTGATGGCGGTAAGATTGGCGCCCACCATGGTTAACAGGATTACCAGGATCCCGGGCACCATAAAATACTTATAGTTCATCAGGGGGTTATACCAGTTGCTGGCGCTTACCTGTACCTGGGTTTCCGTATTGAACCGGGGAAGCTGTATCCATTCGGTACGTATATCCCGGTTATAACCGGCAATGATATTATTGAGGTAAGCCCCGCCCAGACTGGCTTTTACACCATTAATGGCATTGATGGCCAGGTAAATGCCGGCCTGATTTTCCCGAACCAGTTCTTTTTCGAAATGGGGCGGTATCTGCATCACCAGGTCGGCCTTGTCCTGTTCCACCTCGTGCAGGGAGGCGGTATAACTGCCCGTGTAGCTGGTGAGTATAAAATAACCCGAGGCGGTGATCTTGTTAATCAGTTTGCGGGAATATTCTGAATGATCCTGGTCGATCACCGACAACTTGATATTCTTCACTTCATAATCCGCCGCCCAGGGCAGCACCAGCAGCTGGATCACCGGCATCAGCAGGATCATCCGCAGGTTGGCCGGATCCCGGAAGATCTGCCGGAACTCTTTCTGCAACAAAAATTTCAGCGTTCTCATGCCAGCCTGATTTTAAAGCGTTTAATCGCCAGGGTTAAAAAGAAAATGAGCATACCGGTCAGTATCAGGGTTTCCTTCAGAATCGCCTGCAACCCCACCCCCTTGATCATCACGGAACGGACAATGCTGTAATACCATCTTGCCGGCACGATATGCGAAGCCACCCGCAGCGGCAGCGGCATGTTTTCGATCGGGAACATGAAGCCGCTGAGCATCAGGGTGGGCAGAAACATGCCGATCAGCGAAATAAACATAGCCGTTTGCTGCGAACCGGCCGCGGCTGAAATGAGCAAACCCAGCGACAGGGATACCAGCGTAAAAAGAATACTCTCGGCCACCAGCAGGAATATATTCCCATTGATGGGCACTTCCAGTACATAAACACTCAGCAACAGGATGGTACTGATATTAATAATGGATAGCAGCAAATAAGGCACGGCTTTGGCCAGCACCACCACCTGCGGACGCATGGGTGATACCAGCATGATTTCCATGGTACCCATTTCTTTTTCCCGTACGATGGTGATGGCCGTCATCATGGTACAAACCAGCAATAACACCATCGCCATCACACCAGGCACAAAATTGAAAGCCCCTTTCAGCTGCGGATTGTAGAGCATGTGCATTTCAGTGCTGATAGTATAGGGCAGTTTGCGGTTGGCCGTGAGCCGGTTCTGGTAATCCATGATGATGGCCGTGGCATAATTGGTAAGCGTATTGGCCACATTGGGATCCGAGGCATCGGCAATCAGCTGCACCTGGGCTGTATTGAAATGCTGCAGCCCGTTGCCGAAACCGGCCGGAAATACAATCGCCAGTTTGATCTTCCCTTTCTTAAATTCGGCATCCACCTGATGAAAATCTGTGAGATTTTTTTCGATATCAAAATACCGGCTGGCATCCAGCTGGGCAATGAGGGTACTGGTTTGTTCATCTTTCGACTGATCCAGTACCGCCACCCTCGAATTTTTCACTTCGTTGGTGAGCGCAAATCCAAAAATGATGATCTGCACCACAGGCATGCCCAACAGGATAATCAGCGTGCTCCTGTCGCGCCAGATATGGAAGAATTCCTTTTTAACGAATGAAAAAAACTGCCGCATAAATAATAAGTCAAGATTCAAAAGTCAAAACCAACCACCGTGCCTGAGTGTATCAAACAGTGCGCAGGATTTACCATTTCTGCCCCTACTCCCCTCTCACCGCCTTCCTTGCCAGTTTCACAAAAACCTCATCCATGGAGGGGGCATTATATTGTTGTTTCAGGCGGGCCGGACTGTCGAGCGCCTCAATCCGGCCATCCACCATTATGCTTACCCGGTTGCAGTACTCGGCCTCATCCATATAGTGCGTGGTTACAAAAACCGTTATGCCCCTGGCGGCCGCCTGGTAAATCATGTTCCAGAACTCCCGCCGGGTTACCGGATCCACGCCGCCGGTGGGTTCGTCGAGAAACACAATACCGGGTTCATGGAAAATGGCCACCGAAAATGCCAGTTTCTGCTTCCAGCCAAGTGGCAGGGAGCGCACCAGCATATCTGCTTCTTTTTCCAGCTTCAGTTCATTGATGATAAAATCTGTTTTCTCGCGGATGAATTTTTCGGAACGACCATAGATGCCGCCATAAAAGCGCATATTTTCTTTCACGGTAAGATCATCATACAATGAAAATTTCTGGCTCATATAACCAATCCGCCGTTTTATTTTTTCATTGTCTTTATAAACATCCAGTCCGGCCACGGTAGCCGCCCCGGCGCTGGGCATCGATAACCCGCAAAGCATCCGCATGGCGGTGGTTTTACCGGCGCCATTGGCGCCCAGGAAACCAAAAATCTCACCGCGGCTCACTTCAAAACTGATCTGGTCAACCGCCGTAAAGGCGCCGAAACGTTTGGTGAGTTTATTGGCTGTTATAACTTTCGTGTTATCCATTCCCGTTCTTCATTAAATCGATAAAACAATCTTCAATATTGGGTTTCACCTCCCGCCATTGCAGTCCGGGCAACCCCAGTTCCCGGAAGAAGCCGGGCAGCATTTCTTTATCCTTTTCCTGCCGAAGGATCAGGTGATGGTATTCTCCGAAGGGATACACATCAGCCGTAAAAGCGGCCTGCCGCAATGCTTCCAGCAATTGCAGCCGGTTATCGGCTTTCACGGCCCACAGGGGTTTGCTGAAACGGTTTACCACGGCCGCCGGCGTATCGATCGACAGTATTTTTCCATTCTGAATCAGTGCCACCCGGTCGCACAGATCGGCTTCATCCATATAGGGAGTGGAAACGAGGATCGTGATGCCCTGGGATTTCAATCCCTTCAGCATCTCCCAGAATTCCTTCCGCGAAACGGCATCCACTCCGGTAGTGGGCTCATCCAGGAATAATACACTGGGCCGGTGAATAAGGGCACAGCTCAGGGCCAGCTTCTGCTTCATTCCACCCGACAGTTTCCCCGCCCTGCGTTTTTTAAATGGTTCTATCTGAATATAAATGTCTTTTATCAGCGAATAGTTTTCTTCAATGGTGGTATTGAAAATGGTGGCAAAAAATGCCAGGTTTTCTTCAACGGTAAGATCCGGATAGAGCGAAAAGCGCCCGGGCATATAGCCCACCTGCTGACGGATCAGCCGGTAATCTTTCACCACATCCAGCCCTTCCACGGCAGCCGTACCCTTATCCGCAAGCAAGAGCGTGGTAAGGATGCGGAACAACGTGGTTTTGCCGGCGCCATCCGGACCGATGATACCAAAGAGTTCACCGGTGGACACTTCAAATGAAATGTTATCCAGTGCCGTCACCGCCGGCTTTTTGCCGAATGTTTTACTGATATTTTCTACACTTACCGCCGGCATAATCAGAATTTAACCTCCCCATACATGCCAATTTTCAGGTAGCCGTCGTTCTTCACTTTTACCTTGATGGCATATACCAGGTTGGCTCTTTCTTCTTTGGTTTGAATGGTTTTGGGAGTGAACTCGGCCTTATCGGCAATCCAGGTGATGGTACCCTGGTAGGTTTTATAGGCTTTGGCACCATCATCTATCAGCACTTTTACTTCCTGCCCCAGTTTAATCTGCGGCAGTTGCGAACCCGTGATATAAGCCCGCAGGCTGAGATAGGATAAATCGGCGATCTTATACAAGGCTTTGCCGGCGGCTGTAATTTCACCGGGTTCGGCATATTTGGCGATCACCGTTCCGGCAACAGGGTTGATGATATTGGCCCGCCCGGCCTGGTCTTTCAGCTGGGCCACTCTTTTCTGCAGTGGATCGGCCTCGCTCAGGATGCTGCGGTTTTGTGTAGCCACATTATTGCGCTGCACATTGATCTGCTGGAGGGTAACTTTCATTTGGGTATTCACCAGGTCGATCTGGGCATTGATATCATCCAGTTGTTTGCCCGTGGCCGCATCGGCTTTCAGCAGGTTTTCGATACGGGCTTTTTCATGCGTGAGATTATTGAGCTGTGATTGCTGCACAGCCAGTTGTTTCTGCAGCAGTTCCACCTGGGGCGTTTCATTCACGGTTTTTTCATTGAGCGCCCGGATACTGGCTTCCACCTGTTCCTGCTGCAGGGAGATATTGGTGGCATCCACCAAACCCACAATACTGTCTTTTGCAATTGTTTGCCCCTCCTGGATGGAAAAGCTTACCAGTTTACCCGGCAGCTCGGATGAAACAATTACTTCATCCGCTTCGAAGGTACCGGTGGCATCTGCCGTGCCGTTGCCGTTATTACAGCTGCTGAGCAGCAAGAAAACACCGGCTAAATAAGATAATGACTTCATAGCATACATTTATTGATTTCCTGAAATTGTCTGGTAATTGATTTGTGCCTGCAGGAGCTGAACGCGGTGGGTGAGCAGGTTTTGGCGCGACTGGTCTTCGGCATTCACTTCCCGCAGGTAATCATTGGCTGTGATCACTCCGTTTTCGAGCTGTGCTTTGGCGGCTTCTTTTACTTTTTCCCGCAGGCCGATGATCGCCTCATCTTTGGCAATCAGCTTTTCGAGTTTATCAATATCCGCCTGTTGCTGTTTCATGGCGGTATGGGTATTGAGTAAAAATGTTTCTTCCTGGATATCGATGGTTTTCTTATTGATATCGATCAGCTGTTTCTCTTTTTTGCGGGTATAGAGGCCGCCGAAGGCCCAGCTGAAGCGGAGGCCCGCGATGCCGTAAAATGTAAAATCATTTTTCAGCATATTGAGCCCGGGGCGGCCATAACCTCCCTGTGCAAAAACACTGGCCCTGGGGCGATTGCGTGCCTCAATCAGTTTATACTGGCTGCCCAGTAAATTTTTCTGGGTGCCAAACAGTTTCAGTTCGGGGCGGCGGATCGAATCCGTTACTGCAACACCGGCCGGAACGGGTGTTTCGAGTTGGGTGCTTTCAGGAAGCGGCTGATCCAAAAAAAGTGAGAGCACATCCAGCAATCCCTTGCGGGCGGCTGCTGTTTCAATCTCCCGTTCATCGGCCTTCAGCAATTCGGCCTTCAGCACATTCAGGTTGGAGCGGAAAGCCACCCCATTGTTCACCATGGCTTCTGTTTTGCTGATCCCGTTCTGCAGGTCATCACGGATCAGCTTTACCTGTTTCAGCTGGGCATCCAGGTAGAGGATACCAAGGAAAAGCTGGTTGATACGGTCTTTCAGTTTATACAATTCAACTTCTATCTTATCCTGCTCAACTTTTTCGCCCAGTTGCTGCATGGTTTTCTGGGTGCTGATGAGGCCCCCGTCGTAAATTACCTGATTCAGGTCCGCCACTATTTTATACTGGTCTTTTGACGGCGGAGTGATTGAGATTCCCGGGATGGGCAAACTGATTCGGGTTACGTCCGATTGATAGGTGGCCTGTCCGCTCAGGGAAAACTGGGGCCAGTATCCTTTGGTAAGATTATCAAGACTGAGGGCGGTGGTTTGCTGCAGCAGCGCCCTTTGTTTGATCAGCGGGTAGTGCTGGCGGGCCATTTCATTGGCTTTATCCAATGTAAGTTTTTGTGCAAAAGAGAAACCCGGCAGCAACAAAAGCCAGCCAAGAAACCCGGGAAGCATACGATTAACCATCTGGTTAATATTTTGGTAAAAAAATTATTTTTTAATCGCTTCAAAAATAAACTGCGGTATCTCCTTTTTGCGCTGTTCCATTACCTGGCGGAACTGCAGTTCGTCGAGCCCGAGGTTATGGGTAACCATGGGTTTGGCAATAAAAGGAAATATCGTCATTGAAATAATGTTCAGGAACAGGTGGAGCGGACTTACCCGGCGGATCGTTCCCTTCTGCACTTCGATTTCCATTTGCTCGAGGAACTTCATGGGGATGGGGCGTGTTTCCCTGCCCATCAGGTTGGCCAGGAACTGCCCGGGATCCCGGTTGATTTCATTCAATATAAACCAGGGCAGATGAGGGTTTTCGAGTATTTCATCAATGTACTCTGCCACAAACCGCTCCAGTTTTTCAAAAAAGGGAATATCCGCCTCAAATATCATTTTCAACTTGGGGAAAAATTTTTGCGCCTCCCGGGTAAACACCATTTCAAAGAGTTTATCCTTATCCCTGAAATAATAGTGCAGCATGGCTTTATTGATACCGGCTTCATCGGCAATATCCTGCATGCGGGCCCCCGCCAGTCCCCTGGTGGTAAATACCTTATGGGCGGCCTCGAGTATTTTTTGTTCGGCAGAGCTGGTTTTCTTATTATCCATACGGTTTAACCAAATGGTTAACAAAGGTAAAAACAATTTTCAATCCGCCAACTTTTTTTGACAGAAATAATAAACCGCAGGGAAAAAATGCAGGATTTCTGAGCGATATCGCTGCTGCTGCTTTCGCTGCGGTTTTAAAAAATCGGGAGTATTAAAGATTGCAGCTCACCAGGGGCATATGATCGCCCAGGGTGGAGCTGGTGAGTATCAGGCCCGTGCCTTTTGCATAAAACCAGCTGTATTTGGTGCCGGCAGGGAACACGCTTCCATTTACGATAAAACTCATACTGCCTTCCATTTCCATCACGTCGTTATAGGTTTTACCCTCCACTTCTTTGGTACCTCCTACTCCTTTAATCACAACGGTTAATACGCTGTCGATGGTGTTGGCCTTGTATTTTATTTCCCAGGTATCCCCTGCTGCCGCATTTTCTTTCAGGAAAGGTTGCATATTACCCGCTTCATAGCTGTCGGCAAAATAGGTGTCTCCTTCTATTTTAACATGGGTTTTGTTGGCGGCAAGGGTATTTGTCATGGTAAATACACCGTTTTCTTCGGCCTCCACGGCATTGGTAAAAGTGCTTCCGTCGTTGTTTTTGTAAGTCCAGCTGTTCCCGGGCTTAAGCGGATAATAGGTTGACATTTTGCAAAGGTTTAAAATTGAATAATGCTTGTTAACGGATAGTGGATTCCAGTAAGCAGGCCGGTCTTACTCGGCCCAGCTCATCACATAGCCGTTGTTTTCGATGCCGAGCGCTTCGATCGTGAGCTGCAGCGGCCTGAATGTATCCACCATCACGGCCAGTTCTTTTGTTTCTTTGGCCCCGATGCTGCGCTCCACGGCTCCGGGGTGGGGTCCATGCGGGATGCCCGCCGGATGCAGCGTGATCATACCCCTGGTAACATGCTTGCGGCTCATGAAATCGCCGTCTACATAATACAGCACTTCGTCGCTGTCGATATTACTGTGGTTATAAGGGGCCGGAATGGCATCCGGGTGATAATCATAGAGGCGGGGCACAAAAGAACATACCACAAAACTATTGGTTTCAAATGTCTGGTGCACGGGTGGCGGCTGGTGTACACGGCCGGTGATCGGCTCAAAATCATGGATCGAGAAAATGTAGGGATAGCAGCACCCGTCCCAACCCACCACATCAAAGGGATGGGTGCCATAATGCAGTCCGTACAGCATTCCCTTCTTTTTGGTCCTGATCAGGAAATCACCTTTTTCATCAAAGGTTTTCAGGTTGGCCGGCTTGCGGATATCCCGTTCGCAGAAGGGCGAATGCTCCATCAGCTGGCCATAATGACTCATATAACGGCGGGGAAAGCGCAGTGGTGAAAAAGATTCAACGATGAAGAGCCGGTTGTTTTCATCATTGAAAGAGATCTGGTAGATCGTTCCGCGGGGCAGTACAATATAATCGCCGTAGCCGAAGGTTAGCTCTCCGTATTGCGTATGCACCGTGCCACTGCCTTCGTGTACAAAAATCATTTCATCCCCATCGGCATTTTTGTAAAAGTAATCCTGCATGCCCTGTTGCGGGGCGGCCAGTACAATATGGCAATCGTTATTTACCAGCACGGGTTTGCGGCTCTGCAGGTAATCTTTTTCGGGCTTCACATTAAATCCTTCGAAGCTGCGGTGCCTGAGCATCTTTTCCTCGGCCACCCTGGGTGACACATCAATGGGATCATCCGTTTTAACGATCAGTGTGGGAGGATAACAATGGTACAAAAGTGAATAATCATCCGAAAATCCCTCGGTGGAAAAAAGTTGTTCGGCGTAGAGATTGCCATCCGGTTTGCGAAACTGAACATGGCGTTTATGCGGAATGGTGCCTAAGCTGTAATAATGCGGCATGGAATAAGTAAAATTTGGAATGAAGAATAATTATTGAAACGCAGCTGCAGGTTTGCAGGGCCTGCTGTTTGAGCGGGAGACAATGCCCTCGAGAGAAGACAGCAGGAAAATGTATTTCCAGTTGCGCTTGTCAATATGGTAGGTAAAATTCCGGAAAAAAGGCATACATGAAATTACGAAAAAAAATAACTTTAGTACAAATTCACCGTTATGCCTGCACAGGAAGAAGCCAAAGACCTCCTTTTAAGAGCCCGGAGCCTCAACGACAGTAATGCTTTCGAAGAAGTGAACAGCTTACTGGAGGAGGCCACGCTCAGCAGCAGCGGCAGCGCTCCCTTGTATATTGAAAAAGCCTGGGCGCTCAAACAATTGTCCAAAACGGATGAAGCCAGGAAATACATTGAGCAGGCTCAGAAAGCCGATGAAAACCTCTTTGAATATTATTATAACGAAAGTGTAATGAACTCCGACAAGGGAGATTACATGGAAGCCGTGCACCTGCTCGACAGGGCTCTTTTATTAAAGCCCGGGGACGGCATTTCTTACTACAACCGGGGGTGGAACTGGCTGCGGCTGAACAAATTCCAGGAAGCCGTGAATGATAATACCCTGGCGATACGGAACAATTTTGATGATGAAAAAGCATACAATAACAGGGGCCTGGCTTATTCAAACCTGGGTGATTTTCAAAATGCACTCAATGATTTCGAAACGGTACTGAAAAGGAATCCCGGGAGTGAGGAGGCCTATTTTAACCGGGCGCTCACCTATGGAGGCATGAGAAAATTTGACGAAGCCATTGCCGACTGTACCACACTGATAAATAAAAGTCCGAACTATCCGCTGGCCTATAATAACCGGGCCGCCTTTAAAATCAGCGCCGGTAAGTTCACGGAAGCCTGGGAAGATGTGGAGAAAGCGATTGCACTCGATCCCACCTCCTTTCTTCCGTATTTCAATAAAGGACTCCTGCAGGCACAGGAAGGGAACCTGGATGCCGCCATCAAAAGCTATGAATATTCGATCAGTTTGAATCACCAATACCCCAATTCCTACTATTGGCTGGGAGAAGCGTATGAAAAATCGGGAAGTCTGGAAAAGGCCATAGACTCTTTTGAAAAAGCAGTGGCGCTCTCTCCCGAAAATAATTTCCTCACCAGCAGGATCAATGAGCTCAAATTACGTCTTGGCAAAAAACCGGAAGCCGCTGTGGGCACCGATGATGCAGCGGTGGAATTCAGCGATCTGATCGGAAACGTACCGGATCAGGATCATAAAAACAAAATCCATGAATTTGCTTCCCTTTTTCTGACGATCATCAATAAGATCAAAGGGCATGCCCTGCTTACGCAACCGGTTCCGGTAGCGCATTATACCAAGTTATGGGTGGCCGATACACTGATTGCCGCACAGGATGCGGCCTGCCTGCGCTATTCCAATGTTACCAATATGAATGATCCGGAGGAAGGCAAATTCTTCAGGGATATCCTGCTGGGTAAGGACACAAATGGAATCCTCCGGAAATATTTTGATGAGATCCGCCTCTTTGCCAGGGCCGATTTATCCGACAATAATATCTACCTGGGCAGTTTTCTGCCGGCTTCCCCAACGGATGAAGACCGGTTTACGATGGATACCAATGAAGATGAACTGGTGATGTGGCGTACCTATGGGAAAGATGAGAATAATGAGGAAGCCCGGGGATGCAGTATCGTAATCAACAGCGAATTCTTCTACTGGCCGGCCAAAGACACCCGCTTACCCGCCATCCAGCTCCACGCCGGGAACCTGCCTCCCGCCGGTGATGAACAGGGGCAGAATTTATACCGGGTATTGTATTACAACAAGAGCAAGGATATTTTTGAAAATGAAAATGATATCGACAATTTACAAATCAAAGCCGATATCGACAGGTTGAAGCAGGTGCTGAACCAGGCCATCGCATTACGTGACAGCACCCTGGAAACAGATTGCATCGACAGTATTGTTTACCGGGGCTTGTCGGAACTCCGCTATTTTTTCAAATCCTCGAATTACTCCTTCGAAAATGAATACAGGGTTATTCAGTACTTCAGTCCGGATAACGAGAAAGTGACGTACGACCCCAACGACCGCAACCGGCCCCGTGTTCTTTATGTGGAGAGCACCAAACCCATCACCCCTCATATCAACAGGGTATACCTGGGCCCCAGGGTCCCCCACCCCGAAAGATGGATCTACCTGGAAGTGGCGCTGAAAAGAAAAAGCAGGAATAATTCAGCCCGGGTGCTGCCCTCTTCCTGCAAGTTTCAATAATTTGCAGCATGACAAAAATCGGGCTTCTTTCGGATACACACAGTTATCTTGATGCCGCCGTTTTCACACATTTCAGCGACTGCGATGAAGTGTGGCATGCCGGCGACTGGGGAGATCCTGCCGTTAAGGATCAGCTCCTGAAACAGTGGCCGATACCCCGGCTAAAAGGCGTATACGGCAATATTGACGGACCCGCCATCCGCAACGATTTTCCCGAACAACTGGTATTTCTGTGTGAAGAGGTTAAAGTGATGATCCGCCATATCGGCGGCTATCCGCCAAAGTATAATCCCGATACCAAAAAAGAAATACTACTGCACCGGCCCCGGCTCTTTATCGCCGGGCATTCGCATATCCTGAAAGTTATGTACGATGAACAACTGGGCTGCCTGCATATGAACCCCGGTGCGGCCGGCAAACAGGGCTGGCAAACCGTGCGCACCCTGCTGAAATTTTCGATTGCCGGCCCCGACATTAAAGATTGCCAGGTGATTGAACTGCCGCGGTAGCCTTTATTATTTACCACCATTGCCCGCCAGGTCGGCCCTGCAGGCGGCATCCAGCACAGGTATATTCCCGGTAAGCAGGATCCCGAAGATATCGGAGGTTTCCGCCGCATAATACATCAGGCAATTGCTGTTATTGCAATGGCTGCCATGCGCCGCATCTTTATGATTCGATTGCATGGAAGAGCCAAGGTCCACAAGCCCCAGGAGGTGACCGAACTCGTGCTCCAGTACCGTAGCCTCGAGCTTGGTGCGGTTGACCTGCCCGATTCCCCCGGAATTATCATGCACCGTTTTTCCCATGATACACACAGAAGTATTCCGGTACGCAATACCGAGCACACCGGGTTCTGTATAAGCGCCATCCACATACAGAATATATACGCCCAGCTGGTTGCCGGAGCTGAAAACCGTGCGGTTATTTTTTTCGATAGTGGCAATATCTGTAAGACTGTAAGATGATTTACCTCCGGAAGCTATGGCTGTTTGCACTACCACCAGTCCGCCCGGCTTATTCATTACTGTATTTAAAAAGTTAAGCAGATTAGTTAAGCCGCCTGCATCGGGCTGATAGCCGGGCATGTATTGCAGTTCTATCTTCACCGCACTGAAATTGGCGGCGCTGAGCAAATCATTGGCGGAGGCGCCCACCGCCCTGTCATTGGCCGGATTGATGGCCGGCAATCCCGTAACTGCGTTTTCTTTTTTGCAGCCGCTGGCAAAAAAGGCGAGTACCAGGATCAGCAATGATCCTGCGATTTTTGTTTTCAATGGCATAGTAACTGTCTTATGCATAATTTATGAAAAAATCATGCCAAACGAAACAACAGCTACGGGCATAAAAAACGGGAGCCCTGGCTCCCGTAACTATTTTAGAAGAAACTATTTATTCCACCCAGTCGGCAATAAAGATATTGGTATCGTGTGTACCGCCATTGTTGCGGTTGCTGCAGAATACAAATTTCTTTCCATCCGGACTGAACATCGGGAAGGCATCAAAGCCTTTATCCCGGCTGATCTTTTCAATGTTCTTTCCATCCAGGTCGGCAAGATACATATTGAAAGGAAATCCTCTTTTGTATTCGTGGTTACTGCAGAAGATGAAATGCTTGCCATCCGGAGTGAAATTGGGGGCCCAGTTGGCCTGCGCCAGGTTGGTAACCTGGCGGGCATCGGAACCATCCGCATTGGCAATCCATACTTCCATGTTGGTGGGAGCCACCAGGTTTTCGGCCAGCAGATCTTTATACTCTTTTATCTCTGCTTCTGTTTTCGGCCGCGATGCCCGCCAGATGATCTTGCTGCCATCCGGACTGAACCAGGCACCGCCATCATAACCCAGTGTATTGGTAATCTGCTTTACATGTTTGCCATTGAGGTCCATGGTATATAAATCCAGGTCGCCATTACGCAAAGAGGTAAACACCATCCTGTCTCCTTTAGGTGAAATCGTGGCTTCGGCATCGTAGCGGTCGGTTTTGGTGAGTTGCTTTACAATCTTTCCATTCAGATCAGCTTTAAAAATATCGAAGCCCTTGTATACGGCCCAGATGTATCTGTTGCCGTATTTGCTGCGGTCGGGCGGCGGCGGGCACTGCTCATCAGCCAGGTGGGTGGAAGCATATAAAATGTGCTTTCCATCCGGGTAGAAATAGCTGCAGGTGGTGCGGCCGGTACCGGTACTTACCAGTTTGGGTTCAAATTTATCATCCGGAGAAGTGGGGACTTTTCCCATCCAGATCTGATCGCACTGGATGCCTTCTTTGGGATTGGTCTTCTGGAAAATGAGGTATTGGCCATCATAGCTGAAATAGGCTTCTGCATTATCTCCGCCGAAAGTGAGCTGCCGTACATTGGCAAAATGTTTTTCGCCCGGAAAATGAATGGTATCATTATCGGCGGCAACCGGAGCGATATCCGCCCCTGCGGCATGGTATTTAAAGGCCGTGATGGCACAAAAAACACTTAGCAGTGCTGCAGCAAACAGAAAAAGTTTTTTCATTCCGAATTTGATTTTGGCAAAGTTAAGCGGGCCTGCAGAGCAAATTGTCAGAATTTTGTCAGGAGCTTAACAAGGTTCATACTAATTTTGCCGCAATATAGAATATGCGAAATTTATTAAAACTATTGCCCCTCCTGATATTCATCAGTTCCTGTAATGATACTGATAAGGAACATGCCCGTCCAAGCGCCACTTCGGATGCGAAAGAAGACAGTATGAAAGCCGGAATAGCCCGCTTCCCCGACTCAATGTTATTACAGGAAAACCTGGTGCAGTACTACCGCGACAATGGCGCTTATGACAAAGCCATTGGCCTGGTGAATACGATGGTGGCGGCCAACAGTAATGATGCCCATCTCTGGGATATCAAGGGTACCCTTCATTTTGAAGACGACGATACGCTCAATGCCATTCATGCGTATGAAAAAGCCATCCGGCTGAACCCGGGCAACCCGGTGCTGGTGATGACACTGGGATCGCTTTATGCCCAGACAAAGGATCCCCGCTCCCTGGAAGTGGCCGATGCGCTGATCAATAACCCGCAGGCTCTGGCCGAAAAAGAAGGCATTTTTATTAAAGGCCTTTATTATAGTTATACCGGTGATAAGAAAAAAGCAATCAGTTTTTTCGACAAAAGCCTGGCGCTTGATTATACATTCATGTTTGCCTACCGCGAAAAAGGTATCGCCCTCTATGATATGGGAAAATATGAAGAAGCCCTTAATGTACTGAACCGGGCCATCACCCTGCAGAACAATTATGACGAAGGGTATTACTGGATGGGCCGCTGCCTCGAAAAACTCAACCGCACCGAAGAAGCCATCGAAAGCTACCGCACGGCGCTGAGCTACGATCCCGATTTTATTGAAGCCAAAGAAGCGCTGGCGAAACTGGGGGTGAAATAGGAGTGGCAGTTTGTGGTTGCCGGCTGGCCGCTGGCGCTGAATGGTTGCCGGCATGCGTAAACAGATCCTGCTTGCTTTCAGCTAAGTTTTTGATTTTGCCTTTTGACTTCTTACTTTTGACGTATAACTCATAACTTCCTCCCCCATGCCGCTCATCGCCCCTTCCCTGCTTTCCGCCAATTTTTTAAACCTGGCCGCTGATTGCAACATGCTGAATGAAAGCCAGGCCGATTGGTATCACCTGGATGTGATGGACGGCCGTTTTGTTCCCAATATCAGCTTTGGCCCGATGCTGATCGAATTTTTCCGCAAAGCCACTACGAAAGTTTGTGATGTGCACCTCATGATTGAAGAGCCGGGTAAGTATGCCGAAGCATTTAAAAAAGCCGGCGCCGATATTTTATCCGTTCACCTGGAAGCCTGTCCGCACCTGCACCGCAATATCCAGCAGATCAAAAGCCTGGGCATGCAGGCCGGCGTGGCCATCAACCCGCATACACCTGTGGAGGCCCTTTCTGAAATCCTGGGAGATATTGACCTGGTTTGCATGATGAGTGTTAACCCCGGTTTTGGCGGCCAGTCGTTTATCCCTTATACCATCGAAAAGATCAAACGCCTGCGGAAAATGATCGACGAACGCTCCCTGGCGGTTAAGATTGAGATTGATGGCGGCGTAACCCTTGAAAATGCCCGTTCCATCGTGGAAGCCGGCGCCGATGTGCTGGTGGCCGGTAATACGGTTTTCAAAAGCGCCGATCCGTCCGCTACGATTGCTGCACTGAAAAATTGCTAGCCCGCTTATCTATTACGAAACAGGTTTCCGGTATCGTCCTGCGCATTTCTTTTTAAACGGCTTTTCTGCCGCAGCAATAAAATATTTACCTTCATAACATGAGAATTGTAACCAGCTTACTGCTTTCATTGTTATTCCTGCAGGCTGCTGCACAAAAAAAACAGGCCTGGGTGAGCGGCCGCGTGGTGGATGAGAACGATCGCCCGCTTAGGGGTGTTTCGGTGGTGATCCTGGGAAAGACAACAGGTACAGCCACTTCCGACAGCGGCACCTTCCGTATCAGGGTGGCTCCTGATAAAGCCTTTGCCCTGGTGTTCAGCCACTCGGGCTATGCCGAACAGCAGAAAAATTTCATGCTCAGCGACGGGGAAGAAGAAAAGATCACCATCCGGATGGAAAAAGGGATGAAGGAACTGCAGGGCATCACCGTAACCGATGAAAAGGAAAGAAAGGAAGTAAGCCTGGTACGCATCAACCCCAAAACGGCCCTGGTGCTGCCCAGCACCACCGGCGGAATTGAAGGACTGATTAAGATACTGGTGGGCAGCAACAATGAACTCACCTCACAGTATAGCGTACGCGGCGGCAACTATGACGAGAACCTGATGTACATCAATGATTTTGAAATCTTCCGCCCCTACCTGGTTCGCAGTGGTCAGCAGGAAGGCCTCAGCTTCATCAACCCCGAACTGGCCCGCAATGTCAGCTTTTACAATGGCGGCTTCCAGGCTAAATATGGTGATAAGATGAGCAGTGTACTGGATGTACAATATAAAAAACCGAAACTCACCGATCTCTACGGCCGGCCCAAAAAAATAGGAGGCTCTGTGTATATCAGTTTGCTGGAACAGGGCTTTCACCTCGAAGGCACTGCCCGCAAAAACAGGATCACCTACCTTATTGGGGTGCGCAACCGCAGCAACCGTAACCTCCTCAGCAGCCAGGAAACCCGGGGTGCCTATATTCCCTCGGCTTCGGATGTGCAGGCCTATATTACCTACCAGCTCAATAACAGGATCCAGCTCGAATTACTCGGCAATCTCTCTGTTTCCAAATTTTCGATGACGCCCGAGTCGGTACAGAAAACCATTTCGGTTTTCTCGCCATTTTTTACAGCCAACCTCGGACTGGATGTGAATTTTGAAGGACAGGAAAAAGACAGTTACAAAACCAACCTGCTGGGCCTGAGCCTGCTGCATAACGTGAACAGGAAACTCAAACTGAAATGGATGCTGAGCCGTTTCGAGGATAAGGAGAAAGAACATTTTGACATTGGCGGCACGTATTTGTTTGGCGACCGCGACTTCGACCGTAGCAGCAGTACCTTCGGGCAGATTATTAACCCGCTGGGAGCCGGCTACTACCAAAATTATGGCCGCAATGATCTTGCGATCACGGTCTTCAATGCCAGTCTGAAAGGCAGTATTGATCTGCGCCGCCATTTTATTCAGTTTGGCAACAGTATCGAACACAGTTCCATAAGTGACCAGTTGCGGGAATGGGAATACCAGGACAGTGCCGGCTACTCGCTGCCCCTCAACCCCGCCCGGCTCGACCTGTTTAAATCGCTTCGTGCTTCGGCCGCTCTTTCTGTAAACCGCTTCAGCGGTTATATCCAGGATAATATGCATTGGGGAGACAGCAGCCATGCTCTTTCCCTGCAAGCCGGTATCCGATACAACTACAACACCCTTAACCGCGAATTTTTAGCCAGTCCGCGGGCCCAGCTCAGCTGGAAGCCGCACTGGAAAAGAGATATGGTATTTAAACTGGCGGCCGGGATCTACAGCCAGCCTCCCTTCTACCGCGAACTGCGGCGCTATGACGGTACGCTGAACACCAACCTGAAAGCACAGCGCAGTTACCAGGTGGTGGCCGGTATGGATTATAATTTCCTGGGCTTTGGCGACAGGGCTTTCCGGCTCACCACCGAAGCTTATTACAAAAGCATGAGCCGGGTGGATGTATATGATATTGAAAATGTGAAGATCCGCTATGCCGGTAATAACGATGCCAAAGCCTATGCCACCGGTATTGAGTTCCGCCTCTTTGGCGAGCTGGTGAAAGATGCAGAAAGCTGGCTGAGTATCGGCTTCATGCGTACGAAGGAAAACCTGGATAACGATTATTATTATACCTATAAAAATGCGGCCGGGGAAGTGATTACGGCGCAGAGCACCGATCAGAAACCGGTAGACAGCACCCGTTATGATATGGGCTGGGTGCGCCGTCCTACCGACCGGCTGATTACCGTGGGATTATACCTGGAAGATTACCTGCCTACCAACAAAAATTTCAAAGTGCACCTGAACCTGCTCTATGGCAGCAATATGAGTTATAATATTCCCAACAGTGTGAAATACCGCAATGCCCTTACCATTGAACCCTATATCCGCGTGGATATGGGCTTCAGCGCCCTGCTGCTGGGCGAACATTCAAAACGAAGAAGCCATAGCCCCTTCCGGAATTTCGAAAATATCTGGGCCAGTTTTGAGGTGTTCAACCTGATCGACCGGCCGAATACGATTTCGTACCAGCTCATCAAAGACTTCGCCAATAACGTATATGCGATGCCCAACCGGCTCACGCCCAGACTGGTTAATTTTAAAATCGTGGGAAGGTTTTAATGCTTCGGTTGCTGGTACATGGCTATTGGCTGGTTACGCAGCGTAGCCAGTCTGCCTTTGATTTCATTCCGGCAATGCTGCTTTGTGTTCACTTAGCCTGAAATTGACCGCTATGAACTGAACAGCAAATCATGCAGCAGGTACCTGCCCTGAGAAGTTTTCGCTTTTGATTTTTGACTTATTTTTATCTTTTCCACGAAAAACTCCTCTTTGTGAATAAGTAATTTTGGGATCGTACTATATCATTTCCTTAAATTTGGAATGGAAGGTTAGTAAGTACCAATTTTATTTTAAACCGATCACTGCTATGTATGCCGCAGCGGCATCGACAGAAACAGTGTAAAAATGGAAACCTTTGACAGAAGCTATCATTAACCTCGAAACCGTCAACCCTATCGAGTTTTTTGGAGTCAACAACGGCAAGCTGGACATCCTGAAGAAAAAATTCCCGCTTTTAAAAATCCTCAGTCGCGGCACACAGATCAAGCTCAGCGGCGCTCCCGAACAGATTGAAGGCGCCAGGGAGAAGATTGATCTTATCCTGCAATACCTCGAACGCAACGGGCACATGAGTGCGAATTATTTTGAGCAGATCCTGGGCGGTGACGATGAAAGGGTGATCGACAATTTCATGGACCGCAATCCCAATGATGTGCTGGTTTTTGGTCCGAACGGGAAAACCGTAAGGGCCCGCACTTCCAACCAGAAAAAAATGGTGGAAGCCTGCGACAAAAATGACGTGGTGTTTGCGATCGGCCCTGCCGGTACCGGCAAAACCTATACAGCCGTGGCCCTGGCTGTAAGGGCTCTTAAAAACAAGCTGGTAAAGAAGATTATTCTTACCCGCCCGGCCGTGGAAGCAGGGGAAAGCCTGGGTTTCTTACCCGGCGATCTGAAAGAAAAAATCGATCCCTACCTGCGCCCCCTCTATGATGCACTGGATGATATGATACCCGCCGATAAACTGGGTTACTATATGCAGACCCGCACCATCGAGATCGCCCCGCTGGCCTACATGCGTGGCCGGACGCTGGATAATGCATTTATCATCCTGGATGAGGCCCAGAACACCAATGACCTGCAGATTAAAATGTTCCTTACGCGTATCGGTCCCAATGCAAAAGCCATCATCACCGGCGATCCCTCGCAGATTGATCTGCCTAAAAACCAGCAGAGCGGCTTATTCAAAGCCACCCGCATCCTCCGTAATATCGATGGCATCGCCTATATTGAACTGGATGGAGAAGACGTGGTGCGGCATAAACTGGTAAAAGCCATCATCAAGGCCTATAACCATGAAGATGCCAAAGAGGCTGAAAAGAAAAAGACTTCATAGCTTTGCGGCATGTTTGTAACGCCGAATCAATTTTTTATTCATAACAGGAGGTGGCTTACCGGCTGCCTCCTTCTTTTTTGGCTTACTGCCTGCCAGCAGCGTCCCTCCTACCAGAACTGGGTGGTAACCCGGGAAGATTCGGTGGCTGCCGTGCAAAGAGCCGAGCGCTCCTTCAGTCAGCTCAGCAGCATCCAAAGCCAGGTAAAATCCGGCGACCTGATAACCCGTACCGGCAGTGATTTTACCAGTGATGGCCTGCGGGGCCTCAACCAACGCGATCAAACCTATTCGCACTGCGGAATTGCCAGCCTGGAAAACGACAGCCTCTTTGTTTATCATTCCCTGGGAGGAGAATGGAATCCCGATCAGCGGATCCGGCGGGATCCCTTTGCAGTTTTTGCCAATCCCAACAGCAACCGCGGCATTGGTATTTTTCGTTTTCCCCTGACTGTGGCCGAACAGGAAACCCTGATGGGCACCGTACAGAGTTTTTACCAGGCCGGTATCATGTTTGATATGAAATTTGATCTTGCCAGCAATGATCATATGTATTGCGCCGAATTTGTGTATAAATCCTACCTGCTGGGCACCCATGGCCGGCTGGCCTTTACGATCAGCCATATCGGCCGGTTTGCCTTTGTGGGGGTGGATGACCTGTTCCTGGAACCCTCCTGCCGCCTGCAGCAAAAACTGGTTTACAAATAATCTTCCCGAAAAGCTCCCTAAAAATTAGAAAGCCGGAGAAAAAACGACTATTTTTGGCCCCTAAACCAAAAAATGAATAGTTTATGAAAAAATTCTTAATCGGAGCGGTTGTACTGGCTTCCGTTTTCATGGTGGGTTGTGGTAATTCCGGTGGTGGCGATCCCAAAGCCGTTTTAAGCAACTTCTTTGACGCACTTTCTAAAAAAGACATTGCGGCTGCCCGCAAACTGGCTACTCCCGAAAGCAAGAGCATGCTGGATATGATGGAGATGGGTATGAAAATGTCGACCGACAAGAAGGAAGATGACAAATACAACAAAGACAAAGTTGAATTTGGCGAGCCCAAAATTGAAGGCGATAAGGCAACTGTTGCTGTAAAAGAAAAAGGCACCGGCGAAACCACTACTTTCACGCTGAAAAAAGTTAGCGGCGACTGGAAAGTGGCTTTTGATAAAGAGTCCATGACCAACATGGGTATGGAAAAAATGAAAGAAAAAGGGCTGGATGCTGATACCTCCATCAACGCAGGCCTTGACAAAATCAAGAACATGAACATGGATTCACTCGGTGATAAACTGAAAGAAAGCATGGAAAAACTGGATGATGCCAAGAAAGAACTGGAAAAAGTAAAATAAGCCTCCCGCTTACATAAAAAAACTCCCGCCCCTCCGGCGGGAGTTTTTTTTGGCTACCGGAAAATTGCTAACTTTAAATATGATTCGATCATTCCTGCTGACGATGACCAGCCTGCTGCTCCTGGTTGCCTGTAATGACAAGAAAACAACAGCCCTGCAAACGGATATCGATGTAGCTACTGCCTTTATCCGCGACCTGCTCGACAATAAACTGGCGGATGCCGAACAGTACCTGCTTAAAGATGAACAAAACCAGCAATACTTTGATGCCCTGAAACAGCAATACCGTCAAAAAAGTAAGGAAGAACTGGCCAAATACAAAAATGCCGAGATCATCATCAACGAACTCAGCAATGTATCCGACAGCATCAGTATTGTGAATTACAGTAACAGTTATAATAAAAACCTTAAGAACAAAGTTAAACTGGTACGCACCAATGGCCGGTGGCTGATCGATTTTAAATATACATTCTCCGGCAATCTCTGAGCGCTCATGATAAAAAATTTACTTTTGGCAGGACTGGGAGGCGGCATAGGATCGATACTCCGCTACAGTACCGGCTTGCTGATTCCATCCAAACAATTTCCCGCAGCCACACTTGCAGTAAATATCACGGGCAGTTTCGTTATGGGGCTCCTGCTGGCGCTTGCCATGGGCGATAAAGCGATACCGGATAACTGGAAGCTCTTTCTCACCACCGGCATTTGCGGCGGCTTCACCACTTTCTCTGCTTTTACAGCCGAGAACCTGCTGCTGCTGCAGAACGGGAAATACTCGCTGGCCCTGCTCTATAGCGGTATCAGCCTGTTCGCCGGTATCACCGCCGCCTGGGCGGGTTTTAAACTGATTCACTCAACTTACTGATATATGTATGTACTTCACCCCTGGCATGGCGCTCATTACGGACAAAAAGCTCCGGCCGTTGTTAATGCACTGATCGAAATCCCGCAGAGCTCCAGCGCCAAATATGAAATTGATAAAACAACAGGGCTGCTGCGGCTCGACAGGGTCATCTTCTCCTCCTTCCATTATCCCATTAATTACGGGTTTATCCCCCAGACACTGGGACAGGATGGCGATCCCCTTGATATTCTCGTAATGTGCTCGCAGGCCATCGAGCCCCTTTGCCTCGTGGAAGCCACTGTGATCGGAAATATGCAGATGATCGACACCGGCGTGGCCGATGATAAGATCATCGCCGTAGCCGCTCACGATCCGGGTGTGAATTACATCAACTCCATCGATGACTTACCCAAACATTTCACAGCCGTTCTGAAAAATTATTTTGAACAATATAAAGTGCTGGAAGATAAAAAGGTGGAGATCGAGCAGTTCCAGGACAAAGCCGCGGCCTGCCAGATCATCGAAGAAGCCATCGCCTTTTATCAAAAGAGTTTCCCCAAATAACATGACGCATAAAAAAGCAACTATGGACATACAGACAATACTGGTACTGGTGTTAATCGGTATCGGCGCCGGCCTGCTCAGCGGGCTGGTTGGTGTGGGCGGCGGTATCATCATTGTTCCGGCCCTGGTATTCATCCTCGGTTTTTCGCAAAAAATGGCACAGGGCACATCCCTGGGGATCCTGCTGTTACCCGTGGGCATACTGGGTGTATGGCAGTTTTATAAACAGGGATATATCGACCTGAATGCTGTGTGGATCATCTCCCTCGCCTTCCTGGTTGGCAGTTATTTCGGCAGCCGTTTTGCGCTGAGTTTGCCGCAGGAGACCGTTAAGAAAATATTTGCCACCATCATGATGCTGATCGCCATCAAAATGCTTTTCTTTGATAAACCCCGGCCGTCGGCCGGCAGTGATAAAACCACGATGGAGCAACCCGCCAATCTCCCTCCTGACAACAGCACTGCCTGATTACCGGCTTATGGAAATACACCCGTTCTTTCATCTTATTGGATAAACCCAACCGCTTTCCGAAGTGTCGCAGCGTGCCTACGATCATATTGAAGACAAGGAACTCCTGAACCGGTATTATGCCGACAGGGATACAGCATGGCTGGGCATTTTATTGCAACGCTACACCATGCTGCTGCTGGGGGTGTGCATGAAATACCTGAAGAATGAAGAAGAGGCCCGCGACGGGGTGCAACAGGTTTTCATGAAAGTGCTTAACGAGCTGCCCAAATATAAAGTGGAGTATTTCAAGAGCTGGATCTACATGATTGCCAAAAACCACTGCCTGATGCAGTTGCGGGATAAAGGCAAACTCACCGCCGAAATCAATGAGCGGATGATGGCCGCCCCCGACGAGGGTGCTTCCCGCGCCGAACACCTGGCAAAAGACCAGCACCTGAACAATATGCAGCGGGCCCTGCAGCAACTGAATGCAGAACAGCAACGATGCATAACTTTGTTTTATCTTGAGAAGAAAAGTTACCAGGAGATCACGGCGCTTACGGGCTATTCGATGATGCAGGTGAAAAGTCATATCCAGAATGGCAAACGCAACCTGAAGATTATGCTGGAGCGGATGCAAAACCCCTATCAATCCTGATCAATGCTATACGATGCCGGATGAACTGAACAACATATTATCCAATGACGGAAAAGAAATCGGGCCCGATAAACTGCTCGGTTATCTTAACAATGAACTATCGGCCGGGGATGCGCACGAAGTGGAAAAGCATATGGCAGACGATCCCTTCGTAAATGATGCCGTGGAAGGACTGGAAGCATTCGGTAATAAAAATGAGCTGCAGACCTATGTACAGCAGCTGAACCGGGACTTGCAGCAGCAACTGGATAAAAAGAAAAAACGCCGGGAAAAACGGCGGCTCAAGGAACAACCCTGGATCTATTTTGCCATCATCCTGGTATTACTGCTGATCATTATCGCGTACCTCGTCATTAAAAAAACACGCGGTTAGCACGAATGGCAGCTCCCACTTTTATCATTTCTGAATGAAAAGAGAATCAGGCCCGTTTTAGGGGCCCTATTCCTTTATCAGCTTAACCAGCACCGGTTTTTCATTATCCGCCTCCAGGCGTACAAAGTAGATGCCGGTGGCATAACTACCAAGATCAACAGTCTGAACAGAGGTACCCGCCGGCAGGTGAAGCACCTGTTGCTGTAAACTTTTTCCGCTGATATCGGTAACACGTAGCCGGGCTGTGATATCCCCGGATGCACTGAACTGAAGCAGGGCCTTATCTTTCACCGGGTTGGAATAACCGGTTAATTGCCAGCCGCCACTGGCATAAATGAGCAACAGCGTTTTACTGTATGCAATTTTTCCGCTGGCATCTGTCAGCTTCACCCGGTAATAATTATTTCCCTTCAGCGGCTGCAGATCGGTGTATTGAAAACCGGTGCCACACTGTGTTCCCAGCGTGTTCACTGCATAAATGGTATTAAATCCGCCGGCATCGTTACTGCGTTGCAATTCCATCGTTACCGCTGCATTGCCGGCGCATTGCAGTTGCCATTGCAGCCAGTGCTGATTGGCCTGTACCGTACCGGTAAATGCATCCACCCCCAGTGCATCGCCGGTGGCCAGGATGGCGTGCAGGTTGCCAAGCACCATCGGAGAGGAAATCCCCGCACCCAGGGTGGTGATAGAAGTTACTGCCGCCTGGTAGCTGCCGCTGGGTATAATACCGGTTTTCACCACATTCCACACCGAACTGATATTCTGCCCCAGTTCAAGCGTATTGGTATTTACAAAACCTGCATTGCCGTCGCCATTGAAATAATAAAATGTGGCATCAACAGACGCCGGTGTGGTGGAAGGCGTAAAAGTCCATGTGCGGTTAAGTCCAATCAGCGGATACCCGATAGGGGGATTGATGGCGTTCTCCACCCTCATCCGGAAATCGAAAGTGCTGCCACTGGTATTTTTTATCAACACCGGATTATAGGTGCTGCTGCTGCCTGCCACAGGAAATGTAATGCTGTTTGTATTGGCAATGGTTTTGATATTGAGTTCACCGCTGCCATTGGTTACAATCCTGGGGGTGGGAGTGGCTACGGCCTGAATGAGGCCCGGATAGGTAAGCGTTACGGTGTAATTATTGATCTGCAGATAGCCTTGCTGTAATACCAGGAAATAGGGAATGGTAAGGTTGCCCTGCAGGTTCACGCCATTATTGTTCCAGATATATAAAGATTCAAAGCCTGTCATATTTGTGATGAGCAGGTTCTGCATGACGGCTCCCTGCATCACAATCTCATTTTGTGAGCCAAAGGCAGAAGTACATTGGATAGTGCCGGCCGTTTGTGAGGCATCTCCCTTAATGGTAATGATAAAGGCGCCGCCCGGGAGGAGCGCTGTGGGACGGTTGGTCAATTCGAATGTTCCGCCTGTCATTGTAAAATTTCCATTCACGGTAACATTGCCCGCATAGGCAGACAGCACATCGCCTGCATAAGTGGCATTCCCGATGAGGGTACCCCCGCTTATTTTCAGATCCGTGCTGATGGTACCTCCGCCATTGGCCGATCCGTTAGCCCCCATCTCGAGGGTGCCGCCCTGTACTTCCAGGTGGCCCAGCGTGTATCCATTGGGATTAGTTGCCAGCCGAACGGTGCCGGTACCGGTATTTACTATGCGGATACTGTCCATCGTATAACTGGTGGAGGGCAGCAGGTTGGCCGCTCCCCCGCTGATGGTCTGACTGGCAGAATTCCATATCAGCAGGCCGTTATAAACAGCCGAGTTATTGAGGGTGATCATCGAACTCGTAACGCCGGTAACCTGGATGGTGGATCCATTTTGAAAATCGGCATTGGGCCCTGCCCCGCCATTGCGCTGCCAGTCGAGCGTGGACCCATTCAAAAACACGAGGGTAGCGGTGGTGCCGCTTACAAGCAAACTACCGGTGTTATTACTGGCAAAGCGCACGGTACCACTGATGCTGACATTGGTTTTTGAAAGAGGCAAACTGTTGATTGTCCATGACGTACTTCCCTGACCCATGATCAGTGTGCCTTTAACAAAAGCCGTATTAGTGGAAGATGAACCATAGGTGGTAATGGATACGCCGGAACCACTGCCCAGGGTTAGCGTGCAACCAAGGTCAACCAGGAATACCATGGCGCCGGTACCACTACCGCCGATATTGATGGTACGGTTGGCGGCGGCACTGAAAATAACTGTTGCGTTATTTAGTATCTGCAAACCGGCGATGGCAGGATTGATATCCACAACAATCGTAACACTGGTATTCACAACCACCGTATCGGTTGACGAAGGTGTGGCACCCCCGCTCCAGTTAGCCGCCACACTCCAGTTGCCACCGCTGGCGCCTGTCCAGGTACGGGTGCCGGCAAAAGAGGAGAGCTGGCAGAGAACAGCCAGCAACAGAAAAATGAAAAGGCGTTTCATGTAAAGACAATCAGGTTGATCAATGATTCAAATCTATAACAAAATGGCCCTTTTGCAAGGGCCATTTTGTTAATGACAATTAAAACAGATTATTGTTTAATAAATCTTTTCACCACTGTTTTCTCCTGGTCGTTTTGTACCGTTACATTATACATTCCGGGCGCCAGCTGGCCCACCGCAATTTCGGGATTATTGAACCCGGCCACCAGTTTTTGCTGTTGTTTCAGCATGGTGCGGCCCTGCATATCGGTGATCAGGATAGTAACGGTGCCGGCTTTGGCGGTACCGATTCCTAATTTGAAACTGCTGGTATAAACAGGATTAGGAGCAATGTTCAGTACATCCATACCCGAGCTGGCATTTATGAGTAACACGGTGCCACTATAACCCGGCCGGCCATTGATATCGACGGTCCGTAACCGGTAATAATTAGACCCTTTGAGAGGTTGCGCATCCGTAAAATCGAACGGACTGCCACAGCGCACTGCATCAGCGGTAATGTTATAGATCGGGCTGAAGTTTACGCCATCGCTGCTGCGTTCGAGGTACATGGTAACACGGGGAGCCGCATTGCAGGATACCAGCCAGCTGAGCAAATGATTATTCCCCTGTTTGCCACCATTCAGGTAATTGATGGTGATGGGCAGCGGGTTGAGGAAGTCAACACTGGCGATTGCAAAGGGGCTGAAGGTACCTACACCTGACCAGGTAACGGTACCGGCAGCCGGTGTGCCGGTGGTATTTCCTGCAACCCCGAAATTATTCCAGTTAGTGCCATTAAAATGAGCGATGGTAAGCGATGGCAGGTTATTAACATAAGGAGCAGATGTAACACAATTATTAATGGTTTCATCCCAGAAAAGCGTAAGATTTACAACAGGTGTACCGTTGATCAGGTTAAGCGTCCAGTAGTCGCAGCGGCTGATATGATCTAACCCTACCGGCATCGTGGTGGATCCAAGGGCAAGTGCATCTCCCCGGATATATTCTGCGGTAAACTGATCGGTGGGAGTTCCTCCGGTGAAACTGGAAATATTTAAGGCGGCCATCCCTTTCACTGTGCCCGAAGGACCACAGTTATTTTTACCTACCGGGAAGGTGAAATCGGTATTACCGATTTTAGAAAGCGGCCCGTTTACATAGCTGGCATTGGAAGCGCCCGAAACTGTGGAAGCCGCTCCCAGAGTTAACAGGTTTACAGCGGTGGTATTCAGGTTTCCGAGGGTAAGGGTAAGGTTACCCGGTAAACTGATGGGTGTATTCAGTGTTACACCGGTTGCACTGCTGTTATTAATCGTGATATTCTGGTTAGCTGTTAAATTATAAATACCACCAGCATTATTAATGCTTTGCGGGTTAGTGCCGGTAAAATTAAGATTGAAGATGCCGGCAGTGCTGGCGCCAGTTTGGATAGTACCCCCTGTATTATTCAGGTTACCCGATAAATTAACGATGGCATTACCGTTCGTGCCGGCACTTGAACTGGTTCCCTGGAAAATGCCAGCACTGATATTGATATTTCCACCAATATTGACAATACTGGTAACGGTGTTGCTACCGTTTTGCGCTACCACTACCGAACTGCTGCTGATGATATTCAGGTTACCATTAATGGTATGCGTTCGGGAAGTTGTGGCACCGGTTGCGAACCTTACCTCCCTGGCAGTACCGCCCTGTATATTGATTGTCATATCACCTCTGATCACCAGCCCGCTGTTATAGGGAGGTGCGATGGTACTGTTTTGAAAGGTTCCGGCACTGCCCGGTGTTGGCTCCCAATAAAGGTTGCCAAATTCTGGATAAGCGCCGGCTCCTGTTCCGGCTTGTGTACCGTTAAAATGGTAATTACTGGTTGGCGACAGCACCTGCTGCACACCGGGTACAGTAGTTACAGATCCACCCTGGTAGAAAGTGGCGGTCCCCAACAAGTTAAAACGAACGGTTGCCGTCATCGTGAATGTAAGAGCATTCATTTTCGCACCCGACATCAGTGTTAAATTAGCCGTTGTGGTATTGGCAGCAAGCCATACCGAGTCGGGATTCTGAATCACCACATGAGCGGCCAGTGCACCGGGTATCAATGTAGCCGGAATCCAGTTGGTACTGTCATTGGAACTTTCCCAGATGGCTAATGTGTTCCAGCTGCCGGAAGCCACGGACCGGAAATAGTCGGTTGCAGCAGATGCCAAAACCGGTGTGGCTGTCACTTCAACACCCGAACTCCAGGTGGTGCCAAAACGCGTAAAGAATTTATAGTAATAAGGAGTGCCGTTAATAAGGCCTGTTACGAGTTGAGGGGAAGCGGTTCCTTTATACACAACAAAACCATTTCCGAATAGGCTGCCGGAGCCAAAAACCGGGTTGGCCGTATAGGCTGTTCCATCGCCAGTAGGATTTCCGGTATTGGGTACCGAAGCGGCAGCGGCAATCAGTATTTCGTCATAACAGCCAGCCGGAATTGTCCAGCTCAGTGAAGAACTGGCATTGGCAACCGAAGCTGCGGGTGCCGTAACATTATTGGGCGTGGCGGCTATTATTGTTTGCAAACCTCCGTCGAAAGCAGATCCTGTTAAATTACCACTCAGGAAACTGATATCAGCCGTGGAAATACCAATCTCATACATATTATTCCCTACCGTAGCGGTGCAGGGTAAATCGGCCGTTATAAAAATATACCCGGTTGTGCCACTTGCGATCACCTGGTTGGTAAAGGGCGTGAAAGGATGCGAGCCAATGCCCAGGCCGGTGGTGATGGTGGATAATAAAACATCACTTGCCGGATTAAAGATGGCATCACTGCTGTACCAGCATTTAAAATTGGTAATATCGGTCGCGGCATAGGTGCCGTTCGTTTTGATAATTACACCCGTCAGCGTGGCCGCAGAGGTGGCAACGGTAAGATCAAAGCGATAGATGGGACTATTCACTGCACTGGTGCTTCCCTGTAAAATATTGCCAGCTGCAACCGCCGGATTGGGTGATGAAAGTGTGATATCGGGTGTACCGCCTGCCACACCGGCAACCACTTCACCGGTAGATAAGATGCTGGCAGGGAAATTTGTAACCCCATCAAAAAACTGTATCTGCGCTAATTGTCCTGCTGTTAAGCCGGATGCATCGGATCCAACAAATATTTTTCCGGCGGTACCCGAAGTTCCATTATAGGCACCCGTCCATCCCGTAATCGTGATCATTTGTCCGGCCGTCCAGGTTACTGCACTGCTGTTGGCAAAACTCAGGGAATGCACACCCGTTCCTAAAATAATATTGGAATTGCTGGTAAGATTGAGGGTGCCGGTTGATTGTGTAAACCCTGTTGTGGCGCCGGTTCTTAGTGTACCACCACCAAGGGTCATGGTAGCAGTTGCCGGAATTGTATTGGCAGCACCACAGGTTAAAATACCGCCGTTGATGTTGGTGGCGCCCGAATAGGTATTGGCCCCGGAAAGTACTAAGGTACCGGCAGTTCCGTTTGCATTGGCCGCAAGTGTCAATCCCCCGCTGGTATTTGAGATCACGCCGGTAAATGTATAGGTGGCTGCATTTCCCAGTGTAATTGTACGTGTGGCCCCACCTAGCGAAACGTTATTATCAAAAGTTAAATTGGCTGTATTGGAAGCAAGGGTAACATTGGCCGGTATTTCGCCAAGCTGAATATCCCCGCCAATTACAATACCGCCGGGAAAACGGGTATTAACAAATGTTCTGGAGGCATTGGCTGCCAATGTACCACCGTTCAGGGTAAGCGTATTAGAACCACCGCCCCCCATACCGGTAGTTCCCCGGGCAATTACCGTTCCGGCATTTATAGTAAAGCCTCCAGTGAATGTTCCCGCCCCTGTGGCAAAAACACCGGCGCCTGTTTTAATAAAACCGGTACCAGCTGCAGTAGAAACAGCCTGGGAATTAAGATCAAACAGGCCACCGCTTCCAACATCTATCGTACGTACAAGGCTGCCTGTACCATAGGTATTTGAATTGGAAGCAAAGTTCACAGTTACCCCGTTGGCAACTGTAACATTGCCAACATTGACAGTGGCCCCCATGCCGGCAAATGTATAGGTACCTGCCGTAAAACTCGCGGCATTATTGGCTGTAAAAGTGGAAGTATAAGGTGGCGCATCGGCCGTGTTATTCCACCTGGCCGTATTCCAGGCCGTACTTACTGCTGTGGTTGTGTAAGAGGTTTGAGCATAGGATCCCAAAATGCCCAGCATTGTAAGGAGCGATAAGTAAATTTTCTTCATGAATCTCTATTAAATAAAATGATAAACAACAGTCCTGCAAGAACCAGCCGGTTTCAGCTTTAAATTGGATAAGTGTTCAGGGGGTTACTACCACCTGCAAGATACTTATAAACACAAAAAGGCTGCCAGATGGACTGACAGTAAACCAGAAAGATTTCCACAATATTAATCAGGTACAAAAAATCTCCCCGGGTGGGGAGATTTTAACATATAAAAATAAATTAACTATTGTTTTACAAAGCGCAGGGACCGCGTTTTATCATCATCAGTAATACCACTGATATTGTACATCCCGGGCGCCAATGCGGATACATTCATCAGCAGGTTATTATAGCCCGCCACGAGGGTTCGGTTTTCATTACGCACCGTTCGTCCCATCATATCCGTTATTTGCAGGGTTATGCGGCCTGCCCTGGCACTGCTGATATTGAGGGTAAAGCGGCCATCGGTTTGTACCGGGTTGGGTACGATATTCACCAGCTCCACTCCCTTATCCGCATTCAGCAGCAGCACTACATTGCTGTAACTGATCTTTCCCGTCGCATCCGTCATCTTCAGCCGGTAATAGTTCATCCCTTTCAGCGGCTGGGCATCGGTGTAACCAAAGGGCTGGGCACATTCCACGGCCGTGGCATTTCTTGTATAAATAATGACAAAACCGCTGTTACTGCTGGCGCTGCGCTCCAGTTCCATCTTCACCGAGGGCGTGCTGTTGCAGGTAACCTTCCAGTCTAGCACATGATTGCTTCCCTGTTTACTGCCCCTGAAATAATTAATGCTGATGGGCAGCGGATAATACAAATTGCTGTGTACATAGAAGCCGGAAAAACCGGTGATATCAAAGGTTACCGCCCAGTACGAACCGTTCCACACAATATTGGCATCACTGGGATTGATCAGCACACCGGCACCCGCATTAGCGGTATAATTTCCGGGAGTGGAAGGCGATGTGGTGGCCGTGCCATGATACTGTGTTACCCGCAGATTAGAGCGGTTGGGATCACTGTTGCCCCCTCCCGCCACCGTGGGCAGTTTGGGCCATAAGGGATTATTGGTATTGAAGCTTACAAATTCGGCATCGGTAAAGTACAGAGTAATCGTAGCCGATGTGGTGGTGGTATTTGCCGTAACGGGTTCTATATCATAATGCCGCTGCACATAAGGCTCCGCATTAAAATACTGCTGTGTGGCATCCAGGGTTACGCAGGTATTGATAGTACCGCTTACCGGGCTTCCCCCCGAGGGCACCACCCTGGCAATCAGGTTGCAGTTGCTGGCAATATAAGAAGTGCCGGGCCCTGCCACGGCCTTACTCTGGCAGGTAGCGCTGCCGGCAATACCCGCCAGCGTGTTGCTGAGGGTGCCAGTGAATTCATCAGCCCCCATATCGGGTGTAGTCAAATCTCTTGTATCAGCATCATAATCGCCGGTGATGCCTGCCAAAGGAGTGGCCGCACCATCGATCTGGCAATTACTGCCTGTTACAAGATGAAGATCTGTGGAAGAAACATAGGTGGGATTAAAAATTATTGAATGGGTATTTCCGCCAAAGGCAGCCTGCATCGCGGCAAGACTGGCCTGGTTGCCGCCCAGGTATCCTGTATTGGAACCGGTGGTATAGTAATCATTGTAATCAATATTCGAAAATACCGTATTGGGGGCTGCTGCATAAATGCAATAACGTTCAGAACTTTGTGTTTGCACATTACTGAAGATATTATTCCGCAGATCAATCGCACCCGGCGCCGATACCAGCGCTGTTACTGTAAGACAGGCCGGCAATCCCGCTGCAGCAGTCTGGTTGGTATTCAAATGAACGGTATTATAGTATATCTTATACCCTCCCCCGTTATTAATAACAATTCCGCAGCCGTTATTGGAAACCCCCGATCCGGCATTACCAATACCGGTTATGTCAAAAATAAAATTATTGGTTACGGTGGCCGTATTACTGGTTTGGGTGCTGTTCAGTAAAAGTCCGGTAGCCCCATAACCGCTGGCATTGGTATTTTTTATGTTACTGATATTATTGCCCGTAATGGTAACTCCTGAACTGGCAAAGGAAAGGCTGATACCGCAGGTCCCCGAGCCGGTGGTGCCGGCCGAGCTGAGGGCACTGATCGTATTTCCGGATACCAGGGTATTGGAATTGGTCACCCCGGAAGTGATATTAATCCCCACCGGCGCATTGGAACTGCTGCCTGTATATCCCAGTGTGCTGATCGTATTATTGCTGACAGTGGCATTACCGGTACCGGCCGCCAGCCAGATACCCATATCATTCTCTGCTCCGGTATTATCGAAATTGCCAATATTGTTGCCATTGATTGTTGCGCCATCCACACCCTGCACATAAATGCCGCAAAGGCGGATACTGTTGGCACCGGAAGTATTTAATGTATTGGATGCAATCGTCAGTCCGCTGCCATTACCGGAACCAGTAACCGCATTGACATATACTCCGATATAGGCTTTCTGAATAGCATTATTCCGGATGCTGATATTATTAAAATACCCGGCATTGCCTCCGATAGCGCCGTCTGATACCAGTATGGCCGAACTGCTGTTGCTGCCATTGATGATGATGCAATTCTTCACCGTGGTATTGCTGATGGCGGTACTGCCGGAAGAGCCCAGTAAAAGCACATTGGGCGATGTTAAAGCGGTGTTGGAAATGGTCAGATCCTGGCTGCCCGAGCCATTGGATGATCCGTCGATAATAACATTACTGCTTTTAATCCGCAGCAACGGACCCGTTGCCGGCGCCCCGGTAAGCACAGTACCACTGGCCGCAGGCTTGATGGTCAGCGTATAAGGACCGCCACAGGCATACTGCAACTGGTTTAAGGTAATGCCTCCGGTTTCGGTTACCAGCGGATCAATAATGGTAACAGTTGTGTTGCCGGATAATCCTTTCACATTCAGATCCTGGAAGAGGCCATTGGCGTCGGTAAGTGTGGTATAGGTTCCCGATGCACCAATGGTGATGGAGGTGGGAACAGCCGCATTAAGCTGGTAGCGGTTGATGAAACCAGTAATACCAAAAGCCGCTCCTGTGAGCGCCACACCCGATGGAACACTGCTGAATACACCGCTGTTGATGGCCACATTCACGGGCGAGGCCTGGTCCTGGGCGGTGACAAAATACTGAATGATACTGCCCGTGGTAACCCCTCCGTAAATCAGTGAATAATCAATGGTAAAACTGAACGGACTGTTGCTGTTGGTGGCTTCTGTGTATTTCCATCCATCGGTGGTATTGGTATTGGTGGCCCCCAGCACATTGGCATTGAGCGTGGTTTTGAAATAGATGCGTGGTTTGGTACCCGCCGTGCTGTTCACACCGCTGGCATCTGTAATCGTGGCGCTGAGTACGGGGTTGCTGAGGCAAACCATATCGTTCAGGGGGATATAACTGATATCGGGGCCCAGTTTATCAATGGCTATATCAAACTCATCAGCGCCGATATCAGGGGCGGTTCCGCTGCCGGTATACCCGCCATTGCCCTGCCGTATCTCGCCGTCAAAATCACTGGTAAGACCTGCAATATTGGCGGCACCGCTTTCCGCCTGCGTACTGATGGCGGGATTGATATGCAGGTAACTGTTTACAATACCCGAAGTAGTGTTGTAGAAAGGAGGTAATTCTGTTTTGGATGCCGACTCGCGGGGTGAAACAAAGGTTTGAAATGCCGCCAGCGTTTGCTGTGCATTAAGAATGGACGACACCGAATTCTCTCCGTAAATCAGCCGGAGCGGTCCCGGTGTTCCGGCATAGAGGATATTATTATTGGAACTCGACGGATAGCCCGAACCCAACGCCCCGCCCCGGAAGATCACAAACGAAGGGAAGCTTGCCCCGCCCGCAGGTGTGACCGTATTAACCAGTATATTATTACGGATATCAACAAAGGTATTGGCACTGGTAACATAAAGAGCATAGGATTGCGTATTGCAGCTGCCATCCAGGTAAACGGTATTGTAATATACATTCATGATATTGGCCGTGGTACCGGAGATAAAAATGCCGCTCACGCCCTGGTAATAGTTGCTGGCATTAACATACAGGCGGCCGATAATATTGTTGTAAATATTGGTGGTGCTGCCGGCCGTTGCCTGGGAGGTATAAATACCAAATGCCTCCCCATTATTGGCGTACAGGTTGTAGATCTTATTTTTATAAACGAGGTTCGGATTGGTTAAACCCGGTCCGCCCTGCAGTTGGATACCCTGTACCGTTCCCGCAGCCGTACCATACACAGACGTGGTTTGCAGATCATGTATAAGGTTGGAATTCACATTAACATAGCCATCAGTATTGGTACTGGGGGTGGCACTGTAAATCCCCAGAACAGTTCCTCCCGCAGCGGATAAATTGCTGATGGTATTACCGGATATCGTATTGATATACCCAAAAGAAACCAGTATTCCGTAAAGATTAGACACCTGGCTGCTGCTGCCGGTTCCGCTATTGGTTATGTTATTAATGGTATTATTGGTAACATTTATGGAATGGGCGCAGCCCGGCGTATTGCCCGAACTCCAGTAAATCACTGTGGCAAAACTGGTGGAAGTGCGGAAACTGATATTTGAGAAATCATTTCCCGAAATGGTGGTGGATCCGGTGGTGGGGATACCTCCCGAATTAGCCACGGCAATATAGTTGACACTGCCCGATGCATTGGAATTGAGAAACCTGCCGGTAACATAATTACCGGTGATACTTACCGTGGGCGTTGAATTGCTGGCTGAAATCAGGAATCCAATCGTGGAGCTGGTGGTATTAATAACCAGGTTATTGAAATTATTATTGCTGAACGTTTCACTTAATACGGCACCCGATGAGAAGATACACTGGAAGGCACCCGAACAGGCTGCCGTGTAATTCGTTCCCTGGAAAATATTATTACTGATGGTAAGCGCCATCGTGGCAGCGGCTACGCTATTGGATATTCCCAGGATCCCACTGCCATTGGCAACAGGAAGGGAAATCCAGTTGGTGCCGGCGGTGCCGAATGAATTATTATTGATGGTAAGACTGGCTGTCAGGGCCCCTGTATTGTTGATAGCGGTATACGTGGTGGCGGTACCGCTGATCAGGAAACCCCGGAAGGTATTATTGCTGATCGACAAACTGGCGCCGGTTGAAGAGTTCACAATCCCCCGCACTGCAGCGCCGCCCGAAGCGGCCGTGGGCGTAGTGGCAGTATTCGACAGATTGCCACCCATAAGCAGGTAGCCCGTACGTATATTGTTGGCCGTTGCATTACCAATACTGTTATTGGTAACACTGAAACTGCCCGTTCCACTTACTTCAATGCCTTTGAAGCCAATGGCAGTGGCCGCCGTGGTGGCCGAGGCATCAACACCCCCGATCATATTATTCTGCACCGTAATGGTATTTGCAGAAGCACAATAGATGCCCGTGAAAATGGCTCCCACCGAAGTGCTGACGGCATAGATAGAACTGGTACCCGATGAAGAACCGATGGTATTACCGGTAACAGTACCAATATTGGCGCTGCCGGATACTACGGAGATTCCGCAAAGAAATCCTGTTAATACAGAAGAACTGCTGCTGCTGTAGAGCGCAATCCCCCCGATGGTATTATTCTGAATGGATGAAACTGCCCCACCGGCGGTAAAGGCGCAACTGATTCCTGCAAAGGCAGTGGCATTGGCGGTACCCCCGGGTGTATAGGAAGAAGGAAAACTGCCCGAGCCCGGAAAAAGGCCGGATGAGATACCGGCCATATTGGTGGTACCGGTGCCGGCCGCGTTGGCAAAACCGATTACATTTCCGGTTATCGTGTAACCCGATCCGCTGAAAATAAAAATGCCGTTATGTGTATTGGCGGTCGTATAAATCCGCGTGCCTGTTTGAAAGAGGCGGTTATTGGTGATCGTCCAGGCCTCATTGCCACTGTAAATATTCATGCCATTGCTGGCACCGGCTGCGTTGAAATAATCATAGATATTGTTCCCGCTCACCGTAACCGTATTGGGCACCGCCTGGCTGGCGCCCACAGAATAAATGGCGCAAATGGGAAGGTTAGTTCCGGCCGGTCCAATGTTATTATTGCTGATGACATTGCCGATATTACCCGTGGTGGTGCCCACACTGATATTCACCGTGCCCAATCCGCTGTTGAGAGCAGCGCCCGAAGAACCCAGCAGCGTGCAGTTGCGGATGGTATTATTGCTGGCATCAAAGACAAGTCGGATAGTGCTGGCACCGGCACCTGTATTGGTGTTGGAAATCGTTAATGCATTACCCCCGGTATTCAGTCCGTCGATCGTTACATTATCCGCTCCAAAAAGATCAACCAGCTGGGAGCTGATATTACCGCTGACGGTAAAACTGCCACCGGAAGGCTTAATTGTCAGACTGGTCCAGTTGCCGGCATTCAGCACAGCAGAAGCCGCTTCTGTTGTATTCCCCGTGATGCTGATGATGATATTGTTACCGGTTTGACTACCCAGGTTGATCTGGTCAAAAGCGGCTTTCAGTGTGGTATAGGGGCTGCCGGCATTGCTGGCAGCATCGGCCCCGGTAACAGTTACCTGGGCTTTGAGGATAAAAGGACATACCATTGCCACCAGGCTGGTAAGCAGGCAGATTTTTCTCATGCAGCTTGTTTTAAACAGGTTTGGCGGGCCGGAGTCGGGAGGTTTTTGAAGGGACAGGTTTACAACCGTAAAATAAGTTATTTCAATTATCCGGCAAAAAAACATAGCAGTATGCGTTGCCATAAAAAAAACCTCCCGCTTTTGGCGGGAGGCTCTTCTTGTACAAGAACTTATATTAAGTTACAATGATACTGGTTATTAGTGCTTAACAGCTTCTTTCATTTTGTCAGCACCTTCTTTCATTTTGCTGGCAGCAGTATCTACCATTTTCTTGGCAGTATCCATTTTAGCAGCAGCAGTATCTACCATTTTCTTGGCAGTGTCAACAACAGCAGGAGTTTCAACTTTCGGAGAATCCGTAGTGGCAGGTTTTTCTTCACCACCGTTGCAGGCAGCCAGTGCACCAGCTACAGCCAGCATTGCGAATAATTTTTTCATTGTACTTTTTTTTAGGTTTTAATTTGGACGCAAAGGAAATATTTTTTTCTTGAACTACAAAATCTGCAGCCTAAATAATCCTTTCTTTTTTCCACAGCCGTCAGGCGAACGGGCCCAATCCGCATTTTCATAATAATCAATTAACAATCAATTGATTAAATAACTATTTTTTCCTGAAAAAGATACGGATCGGCACTCCGCTGAAGTTAAATTTCTCCCGCAACTGGTTTTCGAGATAACCCCGGTACGGGGCTTTTACATCATCGGGATAATTACAGAAAAAGGCAAACGTGGGTATGGCGGAGGGCAGCTGGGTGATGTACTTGATCTTGATCAGGTTACCCCTCACCATCGGCGGGTGATAGGCTTCCACCGCCTTCAGCATCACTTCATTCAGCTGCGAGGTGGGTATCTTGCGCTGCCGGTTGGCATAAACTTCCAGGGCCGCTTCGATACTGCGGAAAATGCGTTGTTTCTCCGTAACCGAAATAAACAGGATGGGCACATCACTGAAAGGCGCCAGGCGCTTTTTCAGTTCTTTTTCATAATCCCGGCTGGTATTGGTTTTCTTGTCTTCCACCAGGTCCCACTTATTCACCAGCACCACGATCCCCTTCCCTTTTTTCACCGCCAGGGCAAAGATGGAAAGATCCTGCGCCGTAATTCCTTTACCGGCATCCAGCATCAGCAAACATACATCCGCTTCATCCAGTGCCTTGATGGCCCTGATCACGGAATAAAACTCAAGGTCTTCGTGCACTTTTGTCTTGCGCCGGATACCTGCCGTATCAATCAGGATAAATTCTTTGTTGAACAGATTGTAATGGGTATGAATCGTATCCCGGGTGGTGCCGGCAATATCACTCACAATGGTTCGTTCGCTTCCAATGAGGGCATTGAGCAGGGAGGATTTTCCCACATTCGGCTGCCCGATAATCGCAAAACGGGGCAGGGCCCTGGCATTGATATCTTCCGTACTATCCTGATCCGGAATCAGGTTTGTTACCGCATCCAGCAGTTCACCGGTGCCGCTGCCACTGATGGACGAAAGGAAAAAAATATGTTCAAAGCCCAGGCTGTAAAATTCACTCGCTTCCAGCAGGCGTTCATGGTTATCCACCTTATTCACCACCAGGAAAACCGGTTTGGTGCTGCGGCGCAATACATCCGCCATGGCATTATCCAGTGCCGTGATGCCGGTAGCCACATCCACCATAAAAATAACGGCATTGGCTTCCTCCACCGCAATCAGCACCTGTTTACGGATCTCCCGCTCAAACACATCTTCGCTACCCTCCACAAAACCGCCGGTATCAATTACGTTAAAGGTTTTGCCTGCCCATTCGGCCACCCCATACTGGCGGTCGCGGGTAACGCCGCTCACATCGTCCACGATGGCCTTCCGCTGCTCGAGCAGGCGGTTGAAGAACGTACTTTTGCCCACATTCGGGCGGCCGGTTATGGCTAGTGTAAAACTCATTGCTTCATTATTTTGGATGATACTAACCCTTCCGGGCCTTTCTCTACAAACCGTATCATCCCATTATCAGTTCAAAAATACAACGCAACCCTGGTATCCTAATACCCGTATTCCTTCAGGTGGATCTCATTATCCCGCCAGTGGGGGCGCACTTTTACAAACAGCTCCAGGAAAACCTTGTTCCCCACGAATGCTTCAATATCCTTACGGGCCTCGGTTCCCAGCTTTCGGATCATACTGCCCTTTTCCCCGAGAATGATACCCTTCTGGGATTCCCGCTGCACCACAATATCGGCCCGGATCTTGATCAGGGTGGATTTCTCCTTAAATTCCTGTACCAGTACAGCCGTATGATAGGGAATCTCATCCCCGAACAAATGAAATATTTTTTCACGGATCAGCTCGCTCACAAAAAATTTAACCGGCAGATCACTGATATCATCCCCTGCATAAAAGGGTTCGCCCTCGGGCAGGTACCGCAGGATCGCCTCCACTAATGCGGCTATCCCGGTTTTCTTCAGCGCCGAAATCTTTACCAGTTCTTTACAATAGGGTTTCGGACCAAAAAAAGCAGCGGCTGCTTCCAGTTGTTCCGCACCCGCGGCATCGGCCTTGTTCAGCACCACAATGGCCGGCACTTTCAGTTTAAGTGCTGCAAAGATGGCATCATTTTCTTCAAAGGATTCACGGGCATCCACCAGCAATAAGGCCACATCGGCATCTTCCAGGCCCGATTTTACAGCCTGCATCATATGTTCATGCAGTTTGTACCGGGGTTCAATAATACCCGGTGTATCCGAAAAGATGATCTGGTAATTTTCTTCCGTAAGAATGGCCTTGATCCGGTGGCGCGTGGTTTGCACTTTATGCGACACTATGGCCATCTTCTCTCCCATCAGCGCATTGAGCAAGGTGCTTTTTCCTGCATTAGGCTTACCAAATATGTTCACAAAACCCGATTGCATGGACAGGGGCGTTAGAAATAAAGAATAAGAAATTACTAATAAAAAATAAGGAATAAGAAAGTGAGTGATTCAGCATTTCTTATTCCTTACTATTTCTTGTTGCGAAGACTGGGATCGAACCAGTGACCTTCGGGTTATGAGCCCGACGAGCTACCGCTGCTCTACTTCGCGATGCAAAGCTACAACTTTACCCGTACCCTTCCAAAAAATAAAGCAGAATTGTACATTTGTTTATGCACAAAAACATTTTACTCCTCTCCGGCCTGCTCCTGGCAATGGTTTCGGGATGCCGGCACAAAATCAAACAACAGGAAGATGAAATCTACAGCCGGCACCTGCAGGCACATATGAAGCTCACAGTGATTACCACGCCCATGCCGGATAATAAAGAAGACCTTAACCTCCTGATTTTGAACGACGGGCAGGATATCAGCCAGTTCAGGGTGAAAGAGATTGTAGACAGCCTTTACCGTAAAAAACAATTGCAGCCCCTGCTGGTGGTGGCAGTACAGCCCGGCGACCGCATGCAGGATTATGGCGTTGCCGGCTATCCCGATTACCACAATAACGGCAGCTCTGCCGGAAAATACAGCGATTTTATTGCCGATGAATTATACCCTTTCGCGAAAAAGAAAGCCACCGTACGTAAATTCAAATCAGTGGTGATCGCCGGCTGTTCGCTGGGCGGACTTTCTGCCTTCGATATTGCCTGGGATCATGCGGATAAAATTGATAAAGTGGGCGTCTTCTCCGGCTCCTTCTGGGTAAGAGATAAGGATGCAGCCGCCCCGGATTATGATGACGCCACCGACCGCCTTATATTAAATAAGATCCGCTCTTCCCATAAACGGCCCCACCTGCAGTACTGGTTTTATGCGGGAGACAAGGAAGAAGAGGGCGACCGCGACAAAGATGGGATCATTGATGTGGTGGATGATACACGCGATCTCATGGATGCCATAAAAGCAAAAAACGTTTGCAGCCCCGGGGATATCTCCTGGTCCGGGGATGCAAACGGTAAACATGATTATATTTCCTGGAGCCGGCAGCTGCCCAATTTTCTGCTCTGGGCATTTGGAAAATAACGGCTGCGCATTTTTGGGTAAGGGTTCAGCGTTGAAAATAACGGGGTAAAACTCCCGGTTTTGCTTTTTGCCTTTACCTTACTATCCAGGTTTCTTTTAAGATTTCTTCTTCCCTACATTACTGGCGCCGCTGGTGTGAATGTTCCGTATCACAGCATCGCCCCGGTAATAAATATCGCTGGCGCCGCTGGCATGGGCATTCAGTTCTTTGTTCACGGTGATATTCACATCAGAGGCCCCGGAAGCACTGGCGGTACAGGTTTCAGCAACCAGGTCGTAGCCCTTCACATCACTGGCACCACTGCTTTCGATCACTACGGCAGTAGCCGTTCCTTTGATATGCACATCCGAAGCCCCGCTGAGATCCATATTCAATGAATCCAGTTTTACCTCTCCTTTGAAATCACTGGCGCCCGAGAGCACCAGGTGGAGATATTTACCGGAAAACGGGCTCATCAAAACCACATCAGAGGCACCGGAAGCTTCAATCTTATCCAGGCTTCTGGCCGAAACATAGGCTTTCATTTTACGGTTTTTCGACCAGCCCTTATCGCCATCATAATAAATCTTCAGCACACCGTTGGTTACAACCGTTTTGATACCTTCCCTGAACCGGTCTTCACTGGCACTTACCGCCACCCCTTCCTGGTCTGACTGGGTAAGATAAAGATCAATGGCTCCGGAAACAATAACGGCATGAAAACCGGCTTCCACAGTCCTGGCTTCGGCATTGGGATCGTAGATCACATCCTTCTGTGCCGAAACAGCGGCTGTCATCAGGCAGCCTGCGAAAATTGCAATTATCTTTTTCATATGTTGTAAACGCTGTTAATGGTTTATGCACGCTTTACCAGGCCCCCGCTGCTGATATTAATATCACGGATCAGGCCCTCGCCTTTGTATTTGATTCCGCCGCCGCTGCTGGCCCTGGCATTCAATTCTTTATTGATACGGATATGCACCTGGGCACCGCTGCTGGCCTCGGCATCGCAATAATCAACACTCAGGTCATAGCCATTAAATTCGGCTCCGCTGCTCAGATCAAGCCTGATCTTTCCGGTACTGCCGCTCATATTGATTTCGGCACCGCTGTTCTGAGTAACCACCAGTTCTTTAGCGGTGAGTTTGCCGTTGAATTCGGAGCCGCTGGTAAACTTCATATCCAGTTTTTCCAGCTCCAGGCTGCCTTTAACGGTAACTTCCGAACCGGCAGATCCGTGCAGTTTTTCCAGGGTTTTGAAAGATACCCAGGCTTTCAGCTTTTTACGGTCGGCCATGCGATAAAGGCCGGAGCGGTCGTAATAAAGCTTCAGGGTGCCATTCACCACCTCCGTTTTGAAGTAGGGCAGGTACTTCTCGTCGGCAGCACTTACCGCCACCGATTCTTCATTTCCCTGGGAAAGATAGAGATCAATTCCATCGCTTACCTCAATGGCAGCAAAACTGCCGTTCACTGTGCGTTTCTGGGCATTGGGTTCGTTGAATGTTCCGTCATTCTGTGCCGAGGCGCTCAGGGCCACCAGGGCAAAAAAGGCAAAAAATAATTTTTTCATGGCTATACTTTTTTAGTGAAACGACCCGCGGGTCCGAAATGTTACAGGCCTACCCCCAAAAAAACGGCCAGGATTCAAAAAATAATGTTAAACAAAAAGGATCCCAAAGGAGAATTGTGATAATTTTGCCCCCGGAACGCTCTTATTTATAACTTTCTGAATTTCCGGGGTGCTGCCTTCAACCGATGGTGGCTGAGATAATACCCGTTTACCTGATCAGGATAATGCCTGCGAAGGGAGATCATTCTTTGGCCGCCCGGCCCCGCCGATTCAGTGCAATTTTTGTGGTAATGAAATATTTTGTCAGTGTACTCCTGTATTGCTGCTGCGTGCAATGGGCTGTTGCCCAGCAAAGAAAGTTAACGGATACGGCCTATCTGCAGCCGGTAGAAGTACTCGCCATCAAAGCGGCCGAAAAAGCGCCCTTTGCCAAGAATAATATTAATAAAGCGGATATCAGCCGCAATAACCTGGGGCAGGATCTTCCCTTTGTGATAAACCAGCTGCCTGCAGTAGTGGTGAATGCAGATGCTGGTAATGGTGTGGGCTATACCGGCATCCGCATCAGGGGTACCGATGCCTCCCGGATCAATGTTACCATCAACGGCATTCCGTATAATGATGCCGAAAGCCAGGGTACGTTCTTTGTCGACCTGCCCGATTTCAGCTCCTCCGTAAATACCATCCAGGTTCAACGGGGGGTTGGTACTTCCACCAATGGCGCCGGCGCTTTTGGAGCCACCATTAATCTTTCCACCAATGAGGTAAACAGGCGTTCTTACCTGCAACTCAACAACAGTTACGGCTCATTTGATACCTGGAAAAACAACCTGCAGTTCGGCAGCGGCATCCTGCGTAACCACTTTATTGTGGAAGGCCGCCTCAGCAGCATCCGCAGCAACGGCTATATCGACCGTGCCACCACCAACCTGCTTTCGGGTTATGGAACGGCAGCCTATGTTGACAGTAAAAATTCGTTGCGCCTGAATATCTTCTCCGGCAAAGAAAAAACCTACCAGGCCTGGAATGGCGTGCCGGAAAATCTCCTGCAAAGCGATCGCACCTATAATTCGGGCGGCACTGAAAAGCCGGGCGACCCCTACGACAATGAAACCGATAATTACCTGCAAACGCATTACCAGCTTTTTTATAACCGCCGCTTCAGCAATGCCTTCAGGGCCAACCTGGCTTTCTTCTTTACAAAGGGCCGTGGCTACTACGAGCAGTATAAAGCCGGTGCGGAATTAAACAAGTATGGTTTGCCGGATTACAACAACGGCAGCAGCCTTATTACCCAAACGGATATTGTAAGGCGGCTCTGGCTGGATAATGATTTTTACGGAAGCATCTTCTCCCTGCAATACAATAAACAAAAAACGCAGCTGATACTGGGGGGCGGGTATAATGGCTATGGCGGACTTCATTACGGAGAAATCACCTGGGCACAAGTGCAGGCTGCCATTCCGGCCCACTACCACTGGTACGACCATACGGCTTACAAAAATGATGCTTCCCTTTATGCCAAATGGACCCAGCAACTGGGCAGGGGCTGGCAAAGCTTTGTGGATCTGCAGGTGCGGGGGATTCATTATAAAATCAACGGCTTCCGGGATAATCCCGCCCTCCTGCTCAACAATCACTATTCATTCTTCAATCCCAAATTCGGGTTTACCTACAGCAATGGCAAGGGCCTGCAGGTATACGCTTCTTATGCAAGAGCGGCGCACGAACCCAACCGGGATGATTTTGAAGCCGGTCTTACCCAGCAGCCCCGCCCCGAAAAACTCAATGATGTGGAATGGGGCTTCGAAGCCAAAAGCAAAAAATATGATGCCGGCATCAATTTTTATTATATGGGCTACCAAGATCAGCTGGTTCTTACCGGCAAGATCAATGATGTGGGCGCATACAGCCGCACCAATATCCCCCATAGCTACCGCCTGGGAATAGAACTGCAGGGAACTTACCGGTTGCTGTCATGGCTGAAGCTGAGCGGCAACCTGGCCCTAAGTGATAATAAGATCAAAAACTTTACGGAATATGTGGACGACTATGATAATGGCGGGCAGCAAACGAATTTTTACAGCAGCACCCCGATCTCCTTTTCGCCGGCTGTGGTGGCCGGGTTCGATATCGGTTTCATTCCGGTAAAAAATGCCGGGATTGATCTTATCGGCAAATATGTAAGCCGTCAGTACCTGGATAATACCGGAAAAAAAACAAGGAGCCTTTCTCCTTATTATGTGCAGGATATACGGCTGAGTTACCAGCTGAATAACAGGATTCCAAACACCACCCGTATTTTTCTTCAGCTCAATAATATTTTCAGTAAGAAATATGAACCCAACGGGTATAGCTTCAGCTATATCTACGGAGGATCCCTTACCACGGAGAATTATTATTTCCCCATGGCGGAATTCAATTTCATGCTGGGATTGAATGTGGGATTCTGATTATTTTGCCCCGGCGAAAGAAGCATAAACGTTCATGCAGCGTAAAGCTGTCTACTAACTTTTATTAGTTTGATTTGCCATTAACTGGTATCAGCAGTTAACGGGTGCCTGTACTAGGCACCAAACTGCTGCAGCCAGCCCATCATACCGCCTGTAAGGTTTTTTACATTGGTAAAACCGGCTGCTTCAAGCATCATCGAAGCCTGCATACTGCGCATACCACTGCGGCAATAGCAGATCACTTCTTCATTTTTCAGGTCTTCGATGGCATCCAGTTGCATGCCCTGGATCTGTCCGAGCGGGACTAACTGGCCGCCGATATTAAACTCGGCATGTTCCGCCGGTTCGCGTACATCAATCAGGTTCAGTTGTTCGCCGGCATCCAGGCGGGCCTTGAGCGTGGCAGCGTCAATCGTTGTCATGTTTTTTTTTCGTTTTGTCTTTAGTATCTGCAGAGTCTTTTGGGCTGATCATGGCAGCCGAAATGTAAACATCCATTACCTGGCCCGATTGTATGTAAACGGGTTTATTGTCTTCATCAAAGCGGGAAGGATTTTGCATATAGATAAAAGCATTGGCCGTATCCTTCACCACGCCGGTGGCCACTATGGCCCCCAGTTCAATTCCTTTTTCCTGCAGGAAGGAACGGGCCTGAGAAACGGTCATCCCCACCAGGTCGGGTACCATCATCTGCTCATCGCCCAGCCCGGATCCGATAATCAGCGTGATCTTACTTCCCCACTGCACCTTTGTTTTTTCAGGGATGCGCTGGCCATTGTACTGCTGTTCCAGCACAGATCCCAGCATAAAATTTGGTCTGAACAGCGTATCCTGCAATTTGAGGTGGTTGCGCTCCAGCATATCCAGTGCAAAGTTGAGCGAAAGACCTTCCAGTTTGGGCATCTCGATCATGGGTGGGATCTCCCGGTTTACTGTGAGGAATACAGTACGGTTGATTTTCACGGTTGCATTGGGATCGGGCAATTGCTTCAGCACCGTGCCCCTGGCGGCTGTATCGGTATAAACCGAATCCTGTATTTTAACGGTAAAACCCTGTTTCTCGAGCAGCTTGATCGCTTCATTCGTTTTTTTACCGGTTACGGCCGGTACCGTAAGAAAATCGCCATGCCGGGTGATCCATCCCAGCATGCGCAGGAAAATAAACAGCAGTAACAGGGCAATGCCGATGGCAACCAGCAAATTTACCCAGAAAGGTTGTTGAGTGAGTTTCTTGAACATTACCGTTGTTGCTTGTTGAATGTTGTTGATATCCCCGAAGGGTTACAAGTTAATGGATATTTAAAAGACGCAGCCATTATTTCCGTAAAGCCTCCTCTATCAGGGCACTGTAAAACTCCTGTAAGGTCCAGCCCATGGCCCTCACCTGCTGCGGCACAATGCTGGCTTCGCTTTGCCCGGGCACGGTGTTGATTTCAAGAAGAAAGGGAGCCCCGGCAGTTTCATCATAAATAAAATCCATCCGCACAATACCGCTGCAGTTAAAAAGTGCGTAGGCTTTCCGGGCCTCCGCTCTTACCTGGTTCGCGATTTTTTCATCCACCCGGGCTGGGGTAATTTCATCACTGGCGCCTTCGTATTTGGCTTCGTAATCAAAAAATTCCTTTTTGGGAATGATCTCTGTGATGGGCAGTGTAATCACTTCGCCTTTTGAGCGGAACACCCCGATGGTAAATTCTCTGCCCCTGATAAATTCCTCCACCAGCACCTGTGTATCTTCTTTGAATGCCTTTTCCAGGGCGGGCTCCAGTTCATCCGGTTCTTTCACCTTGCTCATACCGATGCTGCTGCCGCCATTATTGGGTTTCACAAATACGGGCAGACTCAGCTGCTGTAAAATTTCAGCGCCCGTAAGCGGCGCTTCCTTAAAAAGATGAAGGGAGCGGGCTACATGCATACCGGCAAAAGCAGCCACCGCCACGGTATATCGTTTATTAAAGGTGAGGGCCGACGTGGCGGCATCGCAGGAAGTATAGGGAATACCGAGGCAATCGAAATATCCCTGCAGTTTTCCGTCTTCGCCCGGCGTGCCGTGTAAGCCCACCAGTACCGCATCAAAATTTATTTTAGTACCATTGAGGGTGATGGAGAAATCGTTTTTATCAACCGGAACCTGACCATCCGCTCCGCCCATATAAAACCAGCCGGAAGGATTAATATCTATTTTATAATACTCCCATTTTGCAGTATCAATATTCTTTTCAATAGAGAGGGCACTTTTGTAAGAGATAACCGACTCACCGGAATAACCCCCGGTAACCAGGGCAATCTTTTTCTTCATTCTGTTTGAAATACTTGATTGAGCAAAGAAACAAAATTTTGCTTGCCTGCGGGAATTTAGCGGATACAGTTTTGAAAAAAGCGGGAGTTTAACATATTTTCAACAGCCCGCCGGAAACGGGTTGTTGCGGATAGATAAAGAGTAGCACATCAACTGAAAATAGATTATTCGGATTCTCCCACTCCCTCGTTGCCCGAGTCGAGGATGTATTTCCAGGAGCCGTCTTTTTGCTTTTTCCAGATGCTGACATAATTTCCATAGATGGTAGTGTCTTTGTCAGCAGCATACAAGGCGTAAATGCCATAGGTAAAACCCAGGTCGCCCGAGTGGGCAATGGACCCGTTTTTCGGCTCCCATTTCAGCACAAAATTGCTGTCATTCTGCCGGAGCAGGTAATCCACAGCATCGGCGCCAACCAGCGGAAATTGGTTGGGGCGAAGGAGCACCCCATTGCTGTCGAGATATTCCAGGAAGGCGGTTTTGATACCTTTTTCTTCGCTAAGGCGGGAGAAGGCCTTATCGGCTTCAATCATGTGCAGTTTTTCCTCCACCAGGTCCGGCTGCTCTTTCTTTTCAAATAAACGGCAGGAACTGAGCAGGCTGAGAACGCCAATGAACAGTAGCGGGGACTTCATACAACAAGTTAGCAATTATTATTTACAGAAAGGCGAAAGTATTTCCATACCCTCGCCTTTGTTGCAGGAAATATCACCTGCCTGTAAACGGCATTACGCCAATAAAAATCGTTTACCGGAAACAGTTAGATATGCAGCTTATCTTTTTTAGCAAGCAGCTCATCCACGGTTTCTTTGTACATCTCATCAGGCACACAGCAGTCTACCGGGCAAACGGCCGCACATTGCGGTTCTTCGTGGAAGCCCTGGCACTCGGTGCACTTATTGGGTGTAATGTAGTAAAAATCAGTGCTCAGGGGAGCATTGCGCTGGTCGGCATCAACCTGGGATCCATCCATCAGGGTGTAAGTGCCTTTTACAGTGGTTCCATCAGCTATGGCCCATTCCACGCCACCTTCATAAATTGCATTATTGGGGCATTCGGGTTCGCAGGCGCCGCAGTTGATACATTCTTCTGTGATCTTTATTGCCATGTATCGTAATTTTGGATTTTATTCGCCTAAAATCAGGCGGATGCAATTTAAGATTACATTATGAATTTACAAAAACGAATTGAAATATTAGCCGAAACCGGCCGGTACCTGCAGGCCAATCCTGCCCCCTGGCAAGAGGCCAAAGAAAGGGCCGGCTTTGCCAATAACTGGTTCACCCCGGAGTTTATCGACCTGGCCGTTGCCAATATCTGCCGGCATTTTCTGCAACAAGAAGAGCTCCAAAACTGGGCCCGGCACTATCACCTGGATGATAATGTTGTACCCAAAAATGTTGGACTGGTCATGGCAGGCAATATCCCCCTGGTGGGGTTTCATGATCTGCTGACCATCTTTATCAGTGGCCACCGGCAAACCATTAAATTATCTTCAAAGGATGAGGTGCTGATCAAAGAAATGGTAAACCGGATGACAGAACTGGAGCCGGCCGCAGCTGATTTCATTTCCTTTGCCGAAACCCTGAAAAGCTGCGACGCCTATATTGCCACCGGCAGCAGTAACACGGCCCGTTATTTCGATTACTATTTTTCAAAATACCCCAGCATCATCCGCCGGAACCGCACTTCAGTGGCCATCCTCACCGGGAAAGAAAGTGCTGAAGAATTGTCATTACTGGCCGATGATATCCAGTTGTATTTCGGGTTGGGCTGCCGCAACGTAACTAAAATTTATGTCCCCGCTGATTACGATTTTGTACCCCTCCTGAAGGCCCTGGAGAAATACAGTTATTTCGCGGATCACCATAAATACAAAAACAATTTCGATTACCAATTGTCGCTGGCCCTGCTGAATAAAGTGTTTTACATGACCAACAACAGCATCCTGCTGCTGGAGAGCGAAAACCTCTTCTCTCCCATCAGTTGCCTGTTTTACAGCACCTACACCGATGCCGGGGAGCTCCGGGCAACCTTAGAGCAGAATACTGAAGTGCAATGTATTGTGGGGCCCTATGGGGTGGCCTTCGGACAAGCCCAGTCTCCCCGCCTTACCGATTATGCTGACGGGGTGGATACCCTGCAATTTCTGCTCGGACTTTAGCTATCTACGAAGTTCTTCCTAATTAACTGTTAAAGATGGCATATGGCAAATCTAATTTTGTCAGTTCTTCGTTATTTTGTTCTGTCAGGCACAAGACTTGATAGACGAAAATGGCCTGGTAAGGGCACAGATATTTGTAACCCATAAATATTTTTGAAGATGAAATTGAAACAAGTTTTATTCACCGTAGCACTCAGCGCTATTACCACCCTGGCTGTCCTTTGGGGGTTTAGCAAGTTCAGTAAGACGAATAATGCTTATGCAGGACAGGAAAGTGGCGTGGTACCCTCTAATTACCGTTATGCCGGCTTATTCGACGGTAACGGTCCCGGAAATGGCGCCGTAGATTTTACTGCTCCGGCGGCAGCGGCCACCCCCGCCGTGGTGCACATCAAAACCAAAACCAATGCCAAGCAGGTAAGCAATAACCTTCCCCGCAGCCGGCAGCAGAATCCTTTCTCCGACCTCTTTGGAAATGATGATTTCTTTCAGCAGTTTTTTGGCCAGCGCAATTATATTATCCCCGAACAAAGGGCTTCCGGCTCAGGTGTGATCATCAGCGAAGACGGGTACATTGTTACCAATAATCATGTGGTGGAAAACGCGGATGAACTGGATGTGACACTGAGTAACAAGAAAACCTATAAGGCCAAAGTAATCGGGGCCGACCCTGCTTACGACCTGGCCGTGATTAAAATTGAAGCCAACGGCTTACCTTTTCTGCTTTACGGCAATTCCGACGATGTAAAAATCGGGCAGTGGGTGCTGGCCATTGGCTATCCCCTGAATCTTGAAACAACGGTTACAGCTGGTATTGTAAGTGCCAAATCCCGCAGCCTGGGACTTAATAAAGACAAGAATGGCAGCAATGCCACTGCTGTGGAATCCTTTATTCAGACAGATGCGGCTGTAAACATGGGTAACAGCGGCGGCGCACTTATCGCCACCGACGGTCACCTGATCGGCATCAATTCTGCCATCGCCTCTCCCACCGGTTATTATTCCGGTTATTCATACGCAATCCCTGTGAATATTGTTAAGAAAGTGGTGGATGACCTGATCAAATACGGCAGCGTACAGCGTGGTTTCCTGGGTGTGAATTTTGTGAATGCCAGCGATATGACGGATGAGGACAAGAAGAAACAAGGCATTCCCCTGAATGCAGAGGGCATTTATGCAGCCGATGTTTCCACCAACGGTGGTGCCTACGAGGCGGGCATCCGCCGGGGCGATATCATCCGCAAGGTGGATGGCATCGATGTAAACAGCGGAGCCGAGCTGCAGGAAATCGTTAGCCGGCACAAACCGGGCGACAAGGTACCGGTTACCTACAAACGTAACGGAAGCGAGAACACGGTATCGGTTACCCTCAAAAATTTTGTGGGCAATATGGACCTGGTTCAGGCCTCCAGCCTGCTGAATCAGCTGGGCGCTGATTTTACAGCACTGGATCCCAAAAAAGCAAAAGAATACGGAGTGGCCGGCGGCGTAATTGTGAAAAAAATAAATGAAGGCGCCCTGAATGATCAAACCCGGATGAAAGATGGCTTTATCATTCTGAAAGTAAATGATAAAGTGGTGAAGTCGGTGGATGATCTGAAAGCCGCCATTGGCAGTGACAAAGAAATTACCATCAGCGGTTTTTATCCCGGCTACGATGCGGTTTATGAATACCCGATCAGCCTCGGTGATCAATAACTATAAAAAGATCCTGTAAAAAGGGCGCTGTTTCAGCGCCCTTCTTTATGCACTAATCTTCTCCAGCACCCGGTATCCCCCTGAAGGCAGGTAAAAACGGGTCCGGTTATCTGACATTATTTGCTCGCCGCTGAAAATATCCCGGTAGCTCCCTTCTTCCATATCAACAGTACAAACAGTTTCCCCGGGGCCCAGGTTCAGCATTACCAAAACCTGGTCATTTCCCTCTTGCCGGGCGAATACCAGCAATCCATCAGCTTGCTGTGTCTCTACCGGAAGCCGCATACAGGCTCCGGAACTGGCCAGTGCCGGATGTTCCCGCCGGAGCCGGAGCAAAATGCTGTAAAAATCCCGGAAGCGATAATCGCCCTTCCATTGAATGGTATCTTTTTCAAAAAATGCCAGCCGCCGGGTATTGGGAAGTTCCTGGCCACTGTATATCAGCGGCATCCCTTTCCAGCAAATACTAAAAACAGCCAGGGCCTGGGCCCTGTTACCATATTTCTCAAACTCGGTTCCGTTCCAGCTGTTTTCATCATGATTACTGGTAAACCAGACAGGGATATCATCTTCCCTGCAGCAGCTTTCGTATTGTTGTAAAACCTGTTGCAGCGAATCCCAGCCAATTTCTCCCTTGCAATAACTTTCCGTTTTATGCATCCAGGTCCAGGTATAAGCCGCATCAAACACTTCGTAATACGCAGGCTTTTCCAGCGGATCAAATTCGCCGAACCAGAAAAGCGGTTTGGAGATGTCGAGTGCGGCCCTGGCTTCTTTCCAGAAATCAAGTTCTACCCAGAACGCAAGGTCGCACCGGAAACCATCAATCCCGAATTCGTCGAGCCAGTACTGCATGGCAGCAATCATTGCTTTGCGCAGACCGGGATTCGTAAAATCAAGTTCAATAATATCATCCATTCCGCTGGCAATTTTAAAATCGCCGGTTCCAGGATCGGTTTTATAAAAAGAAGGATACAGTTTTGTCCAGCTATGATCCCAACCCGTATGATTGGCTACCCAGTCAATTATCACTTTAAAATCCAGCTGGTGGGCGGTTTGCACCAGGCGGCTGAAATCGGCAGCTGTTCCAAATTCCTGGCTGATGGCACAATAATCGCTGCAGGCATAATAACTGCCCAGGGTTCCCTTCCTGTTTTTCCGGGAGACAGGGGTCAACGGCATAAACCACAGGGTTTGTACCCCCATCTCCCGCAGCCTGGGCAATTCCTGTTCAAATGCGGCCAGGGTGCCGGCAGCGGTATACTGGCGCAGGTTAACCTCGTAAATATTTGTGTGGAGAAGCCATTGCGGCCTGGTAAATCTCATATTGGATGAATAAAATCAGAAAATTACAATGCAAACAAATGTAGTGACTATTCAGTAATTCGGCCGGCGCAATAAAGGGTTAAGGTTGTAAATTTGCAGTCAATACCCACGCATGAAGCAGTTTAATGTTCCGATCATATACCGCAGTCCGCTGATTGCTGCCATTAAGAGCAAGCGCAAAGCAATGGACAAGATGAAGAAAGATTTTACCCCCACGCTGCTTGATTTCGGGCCGTTGCGGATCTACCTGGCCCGCCATTTTGGGTTCTGTTACGGCGTGGAGAATGCCATTGAAATTGCCTTTCGCACGATCGATGAGAATCCGGGCAAGCGGATTTTCCTGCTGAGCGAAATGATCCATAATCCCCAGGTAAATGCCGATTTGCGGCAACGGGGTGTGCAGTTTTTACAGGATACCCATGGCCAGCCGATTATACCTTTCTCTTCACTCACGCCGGAAGATGTGGTCATCATCCCTGCTTTTGGCACCACGCTTAAAATTGAAGAAGAGCTGGAAGCGATCGGTATTCCCACCAAAAAATACAATACCACCTGCCCCTTCGTGGAAAAAGTATGGAACCGCAGTGAGCAGATTGCCCGTAATAATTATACCGTGGTGGTGCATGGAAAACCTTCACATGAAGAAACCCGGGCCACTTTTTCGCATGCCGCCGCCAATGCGCCCACCCTCATTGTGAACGATATGGAAGAGGCCGTACTGCTGGGTAAATTCATCAGCGGCGAATTACCGCTGGAAGAGTTTTACAGCCGCTTTGCCGGTCGTTATTCTGCCGGATTTGATGCCGCCCGGGATCTGCAGCAGATCGGAGTGGTGAATCAAACCACCATGCTGGCCAGCGATACACAGGCCATTGCGGATTACCTGAAATCAGTGATGGTGGCCCGCTATGGGCTTACGGCTGAGAATACCGAAACCAGATTTGCCGATACCCGTGATACGCTGTGTTATGCCACCCATGATAACCAGTCGGCCGTATATGGCCTGCTCGAAACAGCTGCCGATCTGGCCATAGTGGTGGGAGGATATAACAGCAGTAACACTTCGCACCTGGTGGAATTATGCGAACAGCGCATTGCCACTTATTTCATCAATTCGGAAGAAAAAATTATCAGTGCGGGCGAAATACTGCACTACGATTTTCATCATAAGCAGGAGATCATCACCCGGGATTTTCTTCCTTCCCGCCGCCCCTTACAAATATTGATTACCAGCGGGGCCAGTTGTCCGGATGCCCTGGTGGAAGGCGTTATCAACAAACTGGTTTCTTTCTTTCCGGCAGAGCGTTCCGTGGAGGATCTGATGGCGGCCTTTTAAGCCTGCGGCCAAAGTAAAAGGGCTGCTTTGCAGCAGCCCCTTTGATTATCGAAATTGCACTTACTCGTTTTATTGCTGTTTCATCAGTTTGGTTTTCATGCTGCGGTGATCCCCGATTACTTCGAGATAATACACGCCGCTGGGTAATTCTGCCACGTTCTGTATCACGATATTATTTTCGCCCTTGCCCAGTTTCTCCACCTGTGTCCGCACCACGGCGCCGGCATTGTCAATCACACGGATGGTTACTTCTTCTGAAGGCCTTGTACAGTCGAGTTTTACCTGCACACGTTTAGAGAAGGGATTCGGATACACAACCGATACGGATATACCTTTCACATCCACCGAAATGGTAATAACGTTGCTGTAGGTATAATTGCCTTCATTATCCACCATCGCCAGGCGGTAAAAATTAGAGCCGCGTTCGGCGGAGATATCCAGGTAAGAGTAAGGGGTGTTGCCTTTTTCATTACCGGCGGCATCCACCCGTCCGATCTGGCGGAAATTGGTGCCATCGGTGCTTCTTTCCACATCAAAGTGATCCATATTGATCTCCGTGAAGGTTGTCCAGCGAAGCTGTATCACGCCATTATCATAGAAGCCGTTGAACTGGTCGATGGTAAGCGGTAATACCACACCCGGCGCATTCCTGATACCGGCATCAATATCATTGCGGTCGCTGCCGTTGTGCAGATGGAATATTTTTGTACGTCCCGAAATGGGATTCAGTTTGCTGTTTACTTCCTGCAACGTACTGTCGGTTACTTCAGCAGTGTAGGCAAAATTGGGCGGCACATTGTAAAAGCCCACCAGGAAAGCCTTTTCGCCTTCAGCTGGTACATCAATTTTATCAAAACGGTAATGCCCCTTACTATCGGTATAACGGGTGGCAATTGTGTTCAGGGCCGAATCATAAAGCACCACCATAATATTGGGTACGCCGGGTTCGTCTGCATCCTGAATACCGTTATTGTTATTGTCAATCCACACATAATCACCGATGGCTGCATTTCCGCCCGGAGCCTGTGCGAAAACACCGGTACTCACCATACTCAGCAACAGGAACAGCACGCCCGTGAGCGTGTGCCTGATGGCGGAAAGCCGGGCTGTGTTCGTTATGGTGAGGAGCGGGCGCATTATTTTAAGCGTGGCTGTTTTTATTGATGAAAGCCTTGTTGTCATACCCTGCCAGTACAGGGGCGTATGCAAAAGACCTGCTCTTGGAATGGTAAGGAAGTACGCTTGTTAAGAAAGGAAATAATAAAAGGCCTGCCAAATATCCGGCGGGGGAATTCAGGGAAGTTATTACAGCAATGAGCGTAATACAGGTAAAGGCTCTCCTCTTTCTTGTGGAGGTAGAATTCTTATTCATTTTATTTTTCTTTCAGAGTTACTAAACCTTTTCAGGTTTATTCGTAAGCGTCTGGTCTTTCAAAAAATAAAAAGAATATTGGATAACAAAGAAACCGACAACCCGGGATGGCTTTATTGCACAGGTGGTAAGCGAACTGCAACAAAACTGCCTGAGCTGTTTGTTATTTCGGGTGAATAAACAATGATGAAATATTCCGCCCTGTCAAATGAAGGGAGAAAACACGTGAAAGTAAGTAGAAATACGGTGTTAGGGGATACAAATATATGTAAAGCTTTTCCGGAAATCCAAATATTTCAATGGATATTTTACATAAATTTTATTGTATAAACTATAAATAGCTGATAAATAATAAAATACACAAATTACCTAAAAGCAGTTTTTTGGGACAGGTACAAATAAAAGAGCCCCCGGTTAAGGCGGGGGACATCTTTTGTTTGTGCTTGGTTATCTATGAGTTTACTGTTGTTTTACGATTCTTGTTGTGAAAGCATTTCCTTTCTCGCTGGTGATCCGTACCGTATAAGTACCAGCCGGCAGGTTGCTCACATCTACCTTACCGGTAGTTTGTACAATCTCCTGTACTTTAACGGTTTGACCATTTGCCGCATAAATGATAACCTGGTTCTTACCGCTTTCCATTCCCAACAGGTTGAAATATGACTGTACGGGATTCGGCAGCAACACAATATCAACCTTGTTATCATTACAGCTGGAGAATACCACATCACTGTACTTGTAAGCACCGTTCACATCCACCAGTTTCAGTCTGAAATAGTAAACGATGTTGGAATGCATGGGGAAGCTGTACTTGTAGCTTTGTGTGGTGGTGCTGTTACCCACTGCTTTTACAGCAGCTACTTTGGTATAAGTGGCACCATTATCAAAGCTTACTTCCACATCGAAGCGGTCGGCTCCGGATTCATTCGAGGTATTCCAGGCCAGGTTAGCCGAACAATCTTTCTTCACCACATTGAAGTTGGAGATGGTAATCGGCAGCGGACCACCCGGGAACCAGAACAAGGTATACGTTGCAGGTGTCGGATCGGGAAGACCCGCAGCATCCACATAAGCATACTTGAATGAAATACTGGACACGATTGTGGGCTGATCAAACTTCACGGCAAACAGCAGCGGGTTAAAGTTGCTGATTATCTGGTTCAGTGTTATCGGAGATCCATTGTACAACAGGGTTGCATTGGGCAATGCGGTGAACTTAACAGTTTTACCTGTGAGCACATTCTGCGAAGGCATATCCTCCGGATCACTGCCCGACAGGATCGGCATGGTATCATTCAGCGGCAATACCTGGTTGCGCTGCGGACGGGTAATCTGCTTGATATAATCCACAGAGTTCGGTAATTGCTCGATACCAAAGTTTACCTGTGTTTTGATATCGCCGGCAGCTACAACCACTGCAGCTGAGATTCCATTCACGTTACCATCACTTCCTGCACCACTACCGATAAATTCACCGGTGTTCACCCAGTTGGTGGGTAATGCCGTGGCAGGCGGTGCAGCCGGCGTGGCATAGGTACCGCCACTGGCCGTATTGGTAAGCTGAACGGTATACGTTCCCACCGGTACATTGTCAAACAGGTAGGTACCATCACCTGATACCGGCACACTGGCCACTGCCTGGCCACCGGCATTCAGCAGGTTGGCAAAGATCAGACCACCCGCATTGGTGGGCAGGTTGGGTACACCGGCAGACTGGTTGATATTATTATCCAGCAGTGCATCTTTATCGTCGAATACGCGTCCTGAAATCTGCTGGTTGGGTTTGTTCAGGCTTACACCTACAAAGAACAGATCACCATTCAGCGGATCACGGGTGGCACCGGAAATGGCACTCATGTTCTGAGAGAAGTTAAAATCGGAGTTGATACTTCCGCGTACATATACTTTATAAACCAGCTGGGTTACGGTTCCATTGATACGAACACTACCGGTGGCAGCGCCGTAGGTAGAGAACCCGCCCTGCGTACTTCCATCATCATACGAACCACCGTTAGGACGGGGAGCGCTGTTGAGTATATTATTGCCGGAAATAGTAAAGTATTCATTACCCGACATGAAAGTGGAAGTAACACCAGTATTCTGCAGTTCCAGCTCCGTACTGAAATAAGAAATCAGACGGGAACCACCACTGATCGGCTGATAGTTATAGCTACCCCCCATACCACCGATATGCACAACGGGGTTGGTTACGGGGCGGCTGAAAGTCAAAACCAGGTCACCATAGTAATAACGGCCATCCTTGGGCAAATTGGCATCCCAAAGAGGCTCTACGGTTGTAAATACAGATATACCAAAGTTATAATCAAAACTGCTGGTAGGAATGTCGAAACCATTCTGTGTTCCTTCCACATCCAATCCCACACCGCGGCCACCGGCCTGGAAGTTGGGAACAATTGTGCCGGTTGGGCTGGAAACGAACATTCCGTTTTGCGGAGGTTCAATCAGGGAAGCACCCAGCGCATTGTAGATCGGGTTGGTAGCAGATTGCTGCACCAAACCGCCGTTGGATGAGGTGTTACCGCCACCGAATACCATTCCGGTAGACATATTACCGTAAGTGGTATTGAATTGCTGGTTGGCAAAAGAGGCTGTAACCGACAATCCCGGATTATACGTAGTGAAGTTGGTATTCACCACCAGGTTCTGAATATCCTCCCGGAAGTTCACTACCACCGGAGTGACAGAGGGTCCGAGAGCGGTATTCGAGCTACCTGTACTCGTCATCTCCAAAGTACCCTGCTGGGCTTTAGAGACGTTTGCGAAGGCCGTCAAGCACATAACAGCCAGCGCAAGTTTTGATTTTCTTAACATGGTTTTGTAATTAGAAGTTTTCTTAACTATTTATATTCTTTACGGTATTAGTTAATACCAATATCATCGTTATTGAGCTGGATACCGAAGTTGGCATTGGTTACATTGAATGTAGTCAGCGTAACTGTCAGCTTACCATTGGTCACAGGATCCGCGCCAGGAGTCAGTCCCAGGTGCTCACCCGTGTTAATCCAGCCAGAAGGCAGTGAAGCAAACGGAGCCAGATCACCTACCACACCCGGAATCGGGCTGAGGATCAGGGTATAAGTACCCGGAGCCACATTCGGGAAGTTGAAGGCGCCATTACCCTGTACCAGTGCTACGGCCACTACTTTACCCGTAACTGCATCCACCCTTGAAATACGCAGACCCGTGGGGATCGGAGCACCCGGAGGTGACACTGTGTTACGTGTATCATTTACTAATCCATCGTTCATGCCGTTCACATCGTGCCATACATTGCCACTCAGGTTGAATATCTTATAAATACCAGCATCCAGATTTGTAATGTGCTGTCCTTCGCTTACGCTGAAAGGATCTGTTGTTCCGAAACCATCAACTTTACTGTTGTTTTCAGCAGTGGTACCACCAACATAGCGTACGGTCCACGGAGCAGTTGCATCGGGCTGGTTGCTGAACTTGAGGTAATAACCCGTACCGGGAGCCACATTGTTGATATTATAGTAACCGTTACCATCGGTGATGGCCGCGCCTACCACCTGGTTAGCTGAATTGTAAAGGGTTACCACCACACCCGGAACACCCGGTTCGCCTGCTGTTTGTAAACCATCCCTGTTAAGATCGTACCAAACGAAATCACCGATTGAAGCAGGGATTACAGGTTTCAGGCCCGCATCCACCGTCAGGTTAACCTGGCCGGCAGCGAGTGTATAAGAACCGGTTTTACCGGTAGCAGGATCCACATCGCTGTCAGCTGCATCACCGGCTGCCACCACATCCTGTAAGGTGAACACCAGTTTACCCGGTGTGGTGCTGAATCCTACGGTATAGGTACCGGGGTTCAGATTGCTGAAGAAATAACGGCCATTCTGATCCGTAACAGCAGAGGTTACTGCAGCACCAGCGGCATTGTAGAGCACAACCGTGATGCCCGGGATACCTTTTTCAGTAGCATCCTGTGTGCCATTGCTGTTGGCATCAAACCATACATAATCACCCAGTGCAGCCCTTGTTGAATAAATACCGGCATCCACTGTCATATTAGCGTTACCGCCAGTAATGCTGTAGGTACCGGTGGTTCCGGTAGCCGGATCGGCATCGCTGTCCTTGCTGTCATCAGCGCCCTGGTCTTTTGCAGAGAAGCTGAAACCGGCAGGCAGGTTGCTGAAGCGCACACTATAACTTCCATCGGCGAGGTTGGCAAATTTGTAGAAGCCAACGCCATCAGTAACAGTGGTAGCGATCACAGAACCGGCTGCGTTGAGCAGGCTTACAGATACACCCGGCACACCTTGTTCGCCATTATCCTGGATACCATTATTATTTGAGTCGAACCATACAAAATCACCCAATTGACCCACTACGGTTGAATTATTCAAACCGAGGTCAATATCCAGTCTTTCGTCACCGGCAGCCACACTCACGATATCGGTGGTGGTAGCTCCTGAAACAACGGGATTACCGTCACTGTCGAGGTTGCGGTCGGTTCCGGCACCCTTGGTAACTACATTGAAGCCGGCAGGCAGGTTACTGAATTTCACCTTGTAATCACCGGCAGGCAAGCCGGTGAACAGGTAACCGCCCAGGGCATTGGTAACCCTGATTGTGGGTTGCACACCTGCAGTGGCCGGATCGCTGTCGATTGAGTTGCCATTGGCATCCAGCAGTTCAACGGTAACACCGCCGATACCGGGTTCTCCGGCATCCTGGAGACCATTATTATTGAGATCATTCCATACAAAGTTTCCGATAGAGGCAGTACCTGCCATACCAGACCGGATACCGGCATCCACGTCAAGATTCACTTGTCCGGCAGCCAGTGCAATAACACCCGTTTTACCGGTTGCAGGATTGGCATCGCTGTTATTCGCAGCTGTACCGGCACCCTGCGTAGTGAATGTATAGCCAGCAGGAATATTAAAGAATCCTACAGTATAGTTTCCGGCACCCAGATCGGTGAAGATGTACTTACCGCTGGTATCGGTTACAGTTTGCTTAATGGCCGTACCGCTTCCATCATACAGAACAACTGTTACACCCGGAACGCCCGGTTCACCGGCATCCTGTACGCCATTCTGATTAGAATCGTACCATACATAGTCGCCGATCTTACCCGTACCCGGAGGAGTGGTCAGCCAGTAACCACCATCGATGGTTACAATGCGCTGTCCGGCAGCCAGCGGGAATACTGCTGAGCGGAGGGTTCCGGGATCAACATCGCTGTCTGTATTGGATAAAGCAGGATCTGTGTTAAGTTTAGTTGTCACGGTGTAGCCGGCAGGTGTTACAAATTCAACCTGGTAGCTTCCTGCCACTACATCATTAAAAATATATTTACCGGTAGCATCTGTTGTGGTGGTGGCAATAACCGTATTGGTAGTGGCATTGATCAGGCGCACGGTTACACCGGCGATACCCGGTTCACCAGCTTCCTGAATACCATTTTTATTGATATCATTCCACACATAATCACCAATGCTTCCGTTTGTTGAAACCTGTGTTTTGACACCGGCATCCACATAAGTGATCTGATCGCCGGCATTTACGGTAAAGCTGGCGGTACGGCCTGTGGCGGGCACGATATCGCTGTTGGTAGCGCCTGATACGGTGCCGCTGTTGGTTGTGAATACAAAGGCCGGGGGTAAACTTACGCCAACGGTATATGTGCCCGGCGTAACATCTGTAAACAGGTAGAGGCCATTTACATCCGTATACGTGTTGCGTACAGCTGTACCAGCACTGTTGTAAAGGGTTACCAGCACATTGGATACACCCGGTTCACCGGCATCCTGAACACCATCGGCATTCAGATCAAGCCATACCCTGTCGCCCACACTGGCCGTGGAAGGCTGTGTGAATTTCAGACCGGCATCAATATCCGTGCGGTTCTGACCAGAAGCCAGGCTTACAGTACCCGTAGTATAAGTGGCAGGATCGAAATCGCTGTCGAGGTTGGTATCAGCCCCCTGCGTTTTAGCAGAGAGTGAGTAGTTGGCCGGCGGTGTCACTTTCAGGGTGTAGTTACCCGGCATGAGTTTGCTGAAAAGATAGTTACCGAAGGCATCGGTGGTAGTACTTGCCACCACCTGTCCGGCTGCATTGTAGAGGGTGATTGTAACACCAGCCACACCTACCTCACCGGCATCCTGGATACCATTGCCATTATCATCTTTCCAAACACGGTCGCCGATAGAACCCAACTGGTAGAAACCGGCGTCGATGGTGTTATTGGTGTTGCCGTTGATAGCAATACCGCTAACCACACCTCCAACGGGATCACTGTCGATATTATCATCAGCACCTACGTTACTCGGGGTTACCAGGTAACCGGCCGGACTGGTGAAGGTTACTGTATAAGAACCCGGAGCCAGGTTAGTGAAGGCATAGATACCAGCGGCGGTGGTAGTGGTATTTAATGTAGTACCATCGGGGTATGTAAGGGTTACGGTAACATTACCGATACCGAGTTCTCCTCCTTCCTGTAATCCATTGGCATTGGTATCATTCCAAACAAAATCACCGATTGCACCGGTTCCTTTCAGACCAAAATCGAGGGTCAGGTTGCCATTGGCACCATCGCCGTCGGTGGTGGGTTCTCCGCCCGCTGTAAGGGTGATGAAATTGCTGCGCAGTTCACCACTAACGGTGGTAACTCCATTGTTATCTGTATTATTATCATTATCCGGAGAAGCGCTGGTAGCCGTAGTGGCACCGGCTGCATACCCGGCCGGGATGGTTACACCCACGATGTATTTACCCGGGGCAATATTTGCAAATCCATAGATACCGCTGGCATTGGTGGTGGTGGTGGCTATGGCCGCTCCATCAGGCACGTTATCGCCATTGGCATCTGAGTATAATTTTACAGTAGCACCCGCAACACCCGGTTCACCGGCATCCTGTGTACCATTATTGTTACGGTCGTACCAAACCTTGTCACCGAGGTTCATCGGGGCGGTTGCGGTAAGACAGAAAGCATCCAGTTTCAGCCAGTCGCAGGTAATGGTACCCTGTACCCTTACTTTGGCGGTTCCGGCAGGAGCAACGGCTGTGATACTATAGTATGCCAGCTGGTTGTGGTTGATATCCACATCCCTTGTAATGGCCACATCCGTCTGGCTCAGTACCGTTCCGGCAGAATTTAAGAAGAGTAAGCTCAGTTTGGGACTGCAAGACTGACCGGCGGTATGCGTACCGGCATAGCCATTGAAGCTTACGGTTGATCCGGCAGCAATATTGGCATTGGTTACATCCTGCCAGAATTTGGCTGTTCCGGATGTCCATTGCAGGAATCCATTAGCGGCGCCGCAGGCGATGAAGCCAGTACCGGTGGTTAGGGCACCGTTACTCCAGCTCCATCCGGTAGTTCCGTTTTCGAAACTGCCGTTAACCAGCAAGTTGCCTGCACTGTTGGTACAGGTACAATCTGGTAAGAAACCAAAGTCGTAAGTGACATTGGTATTGGAAGTATGGCTAGATCCATCATATTCTGTTCCGGCAATAAGGGTAATGGCTAAACCGCGGGTTTCATTTCCAACGGTAACCGATCCATTATTGTCCTTATCAATATCATTATCGGGGTCACCACCATTCACCGAGCTTTTAACATAGCCTGCGGGTGTCATGGCTCCAACGATATAATTACCCGGGCTCAGGTTACTGAACATATAATAACCATCGGCATCCGTTGTGGTGGTGGCAATTGCAGCGCCATCTGCAACGTTATCATTATTATCATCTTTGTAAAGATTCATCGTTACGCCACGAATTCCATCCTCACTGTCATTTAATCCATTATTATTGGCATCATACCAAACGCGGTTACCCAGTTGCAGCGTGGTAGGGCAATAACCGGCATCGATATTGGTAATATTCTGATTGGTGGCCAGCGCAATTACCTGGGTAATACCGGTGGTGGTGCTGGGATCGCTGTCGATATCAACGTTAGTGCCTACATGCTGGGCCGTTACTACAGCGCCGCTGATAGAAACCGGGAAAACCACCGTGTAGTTACCGGCAGAAAGACCGCTGAATAAATAATAACCGGTGCTGTTGGTGGAAGTAGTTGAGATCACCGTACCGGCAGCATTGCGCAGCTGAACGGTTACACCGGTGATACCGGTGGTTTCTGATGCATCCTGGATACCATCGCCATCAGCATCATACCAAACCCTGTCGCCAATGGAACCACCACCCGCGCAGGGAGTATTGGTTACATTGATGGTGTGATTAACACTATTGGCATCGGAATTCCATGTGTTGCCGGAAGGCATATTACACGGATTCACACCCGACCCATCGGAGATCACACAACGAATCACCACGCCATTGAGGTTGGAGTTGGTGTTGCTGAAAATGATCGGACCGGGGTTGGTCGTCAGGTTATATACTGCACCGCTTACTGTGTAAGTATTGCCATTAATGGTGTTGCTTCCATTAACAATACAAACCCAGGTGCCTGAGGCATTCTTGTACTGCCAGCGGTAGTTGGAACTGGAGTTTACATTGGTAACGATGGGCTGCACGCTGTATACGGGGCCGGTGGTACAACCAGCGGTATAACCGGTAACAGAGTGGGCCGTCACGGTGAGGGCCAATGCAGAGAACAAGAAGATTAAAACTGCAGAATAGAGGCTCGTGCGGTTTAATTGAGTAGTAATTTTCTTCATAGTAAGTTGTTGTAACCTTGAAAATGAAATTCATGCCACTGTGATATGACATTGGTCGTTCAACAGACACTGGAGATTTTGGAAATTACTACGCTTGATAGCCGGGCATGCAGCCAATACAAACTGTCAAGGTGAAATTGAGGCTTTCGGGATCAACTGAAGAATGCTGAGGGGTGATAGATAAACCAAGCAGCTTTATCGGTTGATAAAGGATATCCGATTTGAGGGGGTTACTATGAGGAAATTCTTAGGAAAAATATTAGGATTTCAGCTGGTAAGTGCTTTTCGAGGCAGTAAAATTACTACCTATTTTTAAACTACCAAACAAAAATCAAACTTTTTTTTTATTTCAGCCAGTTTTTTTATTTCCCGTTTCCTTTTGTAAGTTTTTCTTTTACAAGCCCTATTGCGATATTGAATTGCTCTTCCATTGTTAAATGGGTATTATCCAGCACAAAGGCATCAGCAGCCTGGCGGAGCGGACTGAACTCCCGGTGCGAATCGATATGATCCCGCATTTCGAGATTGGCTTTCACCTCTTCTATACTGATATTAGGATTTTTCTCATGCATCTCCCGGTAACGCCGCTCCACCCGCACATCAATAGATGCTGTCATAAAAATCTTAAGTCCGGCATCGGGGAAAACCGTGGTACCGATATCCCGGCCATCCATCACAATTCCTTTCTCGGCTCCCATCTGTTGCTGCTGCGCTACTGCAAACTCCCTCACTTCCCTGATGGCAGCAATATCACTCACTTTTTCGGCAACCACCAGGTCGCGGATCACATATTCCACATTTTCGCCGTTCAATACCATTTCCGATTGCTGGGATTGCGGGTTTTGTATAAAGCTGAGCCTTATTTGCTGAAGCGCCGCATGCACTTCCGGCTCACTGGTCCAGTCGACATGATTCCGCAGAAAATAAAGGGTGATAGCCCGGTACATGGCTCCGCTGTCGATATAGATATAGCCCAGTTCCTTTGCCAGTTGGCGGGCAAGGGTGCTTTTTCCGCAGGAGGACCAGCCATCGATGGTTATGATGATCTTTTTTTCCATCAAGCCGCAAAGTTGCCTGAAAAAAAGGCAAGTACAAAATCAACTTATCAATACCTGTTAAAAAAAAGCCACCCGCTGAGCGGATGGCTTTGCATTATTTGAGTGGCAGCTTATTAAGCTTCCGACTGCTTCTCTTTTTTGCGGGTGGGTTCCTGGAGTGTAAACGTGATTTTTTCTTTCCCTGCATCCAGGTCGGCAATCAGTACATCCCCGTTTTTAATATTCATATTTAATATCTCTTCCGCCAGCGGATCTTCCAGGTATTTCTGGATAGCCCGGTGCAGCGGGCGGGCGCCAAACTGCGAATCATATCCTTTATCGGCAATGAAATCCTTGGCTTCCTTCGTCATTTCCATTGTAAAGCCCAGGTTGGCCAGTCGCTTCATCACTCCTTTCATCAGGATATCAATGATGGAGAAGATATTTTCCTTGGTGAGCGAATTGAACACCACCACGTCATCGATACGGTTCAGGAACTCCGGACTGAACGTTCTTTTCAGCGCTTTTTCAATCACGGCCTTATTATTCTCTTCCACATTTTCCATGCGGCTGGCGGTGGCAAATCCCACACCATCTCCAAAGTCCTTCAGCTGGCGGGCACCGATATTGGAAGTCATGATGATAAGTGTATTCTTGAAATCCACTTTGCGGCCCAGGCCGTCGGTGAGCATACCGTCATCCAGTACCTGCAGCAGAATATTATAAATATCCGGGTGTGCTTTTTCAATTTCATCCAGCAGGATCACGCTGTAGGGTTTTCGTCTGACCCTTTCAGTAAGCTGGCCGCCTTCTTCATAGCCCACATAGCCGGGAGGAGCGCCGATGAGGCGGCTCACCGTGAATTTCTCCATGTATTCGCTCATGTCGATACGGATGAGGGCGTCATCACTATCGAACATATGCCGGGCCAGTGAACGGGCCAGTTCGGTTTTACCCACACCGGTGGGGCCCAGGAAGATAAAGGTACCGATGGGTTTTTTAGGATCTTTTAAACCTACGCGGTTACGCTGGATGGCTTTCACCACTTTGGCGATGGCATCCTCCTGCCCGATAACGGCGCCTTTGAGGTCGTCGGCCATGCGGCGAAGTTTCTCTGTTTCCGCCTGTACCATACGTTTCACGGGAATTCCCGTCATCATACAAACCACTTCGGCGATATCTTCTTCCTCGATGGGATACCGTTTGTGCTTGCTTTCCTCTTCCCAGTCGTTTTTGGCTTTTTCCAGTTCTTCCTGCAGGCGTTTTTCGGTATCCCGCAAAGAAGCCGCTTCCTCGAAACGCTGGCTTTTCACCACTTTATTTTTTTCCTGTTTAATATCTTCAATCTTCTTCTCGAGTTCGATGATGGTATCGGGCACATTAATGTTCTTGATATGTTTCCGGGCTCCAACTTCATCGAGCACATCAATCGCTTTATCGGGGAGCAGGCGGTCGGTCATATACCGGTCGCTCAGCTTCACACAGGCTTCGATAGCTTCCTGGCTGAAAGTTACATTATGGTAATCTTCGTATTTGTTTTTGATATTATTGAGGATCTCAATGGTTTCCTCAACGGAAGGTTGTTCCACGATCACTTTCTGGAAGCGGCGGTCGAGGGCCCCGTCCTTTTCAATATGCATCCGGTACTCATCCAGTGTGGAGGCGCCAATGCATTGCAGTTCACCGCGGGCCAGAGCAGGTTTAAAGATATTGGAAGCGTCCAGAGAGCCGCTGGCGCCGCCGGCGCCCACGATGGTATGGATCTCATCGATAAACAGGATCACATCCCGGTTCTTTTCGAGTTCGTTCATGATCGCTTTCATGCGCTCTTCAAACTGGCCCCGGTATTTGGTACCGGCCACCAGGGCGGCGAGGTCGAGACTTACCACCCGCTTATCAAACAGTACGCGGGAAACCTTGCGCTGAACAATGCGGAGGGCCAGGCCTTCCACGATAGCGGTTTTACCCACACCGGGTTCACCGATGAGGATGGGGTTATTCTTTTTACGGCGGGAAAGTATCTGGGATACGCGTTCGATCTCAGTTTCGCGGCCCACGATGGGATCGAGGGCCCCGTTTTCGGCCAGGCGGGTAATATCGCGGCCAAAATTATCCAGCACCGGGGTTTTGGTTTTTGCCATGTTGGCGGCTCCCCCCCTGCCCTGTTTGGGCTGCTGACCATACTGCTTGCGTTCATCTTCAAAATCCTCCTCATTTTCGTCACTGAATTCGGCAGAAGGAGGATTGCTGGTAACAAAACCCAGTTCATTTTTGAAAACATCATAATCCACGTCAAACTGGTTAAGAATCTGGGTGGCGATGTTCTCCTTGTTTTTCAAAATAGAAAGCATAAGATGCTCACTTTCAACAAGAGCGCTCTTCTGGGCCTTGGCCTCCAGCACGGTAATACGGATAACTTTTTCGGCCTGTTTGGTGAGGGGCAAAGAATTGATATTGGCGATGTTTTTTCCGGTTTTATCCTTCACGGCCATTTCGATCTCCTTCCTTAACTCGAACAGGTCGATATTCAGTGATTTGAGGATCTTAATAGCTGTATTCTCCCCATCCCTGATCAATCCTAAAACGAGATGCTCGGTGCCAATGAAATCATTTCCCAGCCGTAATGCTTCCTCACGGCTGTACGAGATGATCTCTTTCACCTGAGCTGAAAAATTGTTGTCCATTTCTGTGGTGTTTAGCTTATACAATAATAACGCTTATTTCGTAGATTCAGTTTACCCGGGCGGTAAAATGTGAATATGTTAAAAAGTCGGCGATCCCTGATTATCAGTCGTTTTCAGCCGGGCAGCTGAGAGACTTTCCATAACAGGGATTTTTTATTTACTTTACGTACCCGTTAAACTAAACTTACCGAAATGAATGTCAAAACAGATACCAAAGAACGATTTACTGTTATAACGCCGCTTGAAACCAACCTGACTGCTAATATGACAGCAGAAATGAACCAGTTTTTTCATGCCTTCCTCGAAAAAGAAATTCCGCATATCGTGCTGAACATGGAGCAAACTCAGATGGCCGATACGGCTTTTTGTACTGCCCTGGCCGCCCTGCAGCAGCATTTTTATGAACAGGATGCCTCATTCGTGATCTGTTGCCTGCCACCTGCCATTGAAAAAATACTGGAAGAAGCGGATTTGCTGGATACCATGAATGTTACCCCCACCGAAAGTGAGGCATGGGATATATTGCAGATGGAAGAAGTGGAAAGGGAATTACTGAACGGGGAACTGGAATAATAAGGCAAAAGTAAAAAGCCAAAAATAAAAAGTTTTTATATCCGTGGCTGCAGGAGGTTTTAGCATTTGATTTTTATCTTTTAACTTTTTGAACTCCCCCGTGCAGCGCTTCCGTAATTCTGGCAGTCTTTTTGCTTGTATAAATTGCTATCAATCAAGGCTATACTAAACCAGGAACTGCTTGTTTGCACTGACCATACTCGGAAATAACTCGGCCATACCGGCTTTCGACAGGAACCCTACTTCCCAGGTATTACAAACCCTGGATGATCTTTACCTGATCGATTGCGGTGAGGGAACCCAGTTGCAGCTTACCCGTTATAAGGTAAAACGCAGCCGGATCAGCCGCATATTTATCTCCCACCTGCATGGCGATCATTATTTTGGTCTCATCGGTTTACTCACCAGTATGAGCCTGATGAACCGTATCCAGCCCCTGCACCTGCATGGCCCCGCTCCCCTCCTGGAAATCATTGAAATGCAGCTGAAAGTGGCCGATACACATCTCAGTTTCCCCTTTCATTTTCACCCCCTCACAGCGGAAGGACTGATTGCTGATGACAAACGGCTTTCGGTTTATTGTTTTCCTGTAAAGCACCGGATTGAATGCTGGGGTTTTCTTTTCAGGGAGAAAAAAAACCTGCGCAAGGTAAATCCCGAGCGGGCGCAGCTGTATGAAATTCCTGCAGCTTATTATGATCAGTTGCAGCAGGGGAAGGATTATGTTACCAAAAAAGGCACTATCGTGCCCAATGAAGAAGTGACATTTGAAGCAAGCAAACCGCGTAGCTATGCTTTTTGTGCGGATACCATTTTTGATACCGGTTTAGTGGAGAAAGTGAAAGAGGTGGATCTGCTCTACCATGAAACCACCTACCTGAAAGACCTGCCGGAAAGAGCGGCAGCCCGCTACCACAGTACCACCATACAGGCCGCAATAATTGCCCGGCAGGCAGAAGTTAAGAAATTACTGATTGGCCATTTTTCATCCAAGTACGAACAGCTTGAACAATTTCTGGAAGAAGCTACCGAGGTATTTCCCAATACAGAACTGGCACTGGAAGGCAGTTGCTTCATTATTTAATATTCACAAGTAAAAAGAGGGAGATGCCTGTGGTTTTGAATTTTGACATTTCACTGTTTACTTCCCCATCACATAATTAAACCCGTCTGCCAGTAACCAGTTAATGGCATCAGGCAGCCACCGGCTCCAGGAAGAGGGCGTATTATCTCCCGTTTCATCTTCTGCCACAAAGATCATCGTAGCCGGTGCATTACCAAGGTGCTGATCGATATAATGCAGGTTCGACATTTCATCGGGCAGGTCCTGTGTGGCCCAATAGAAAAAGAATTTCCCGTTATGCCCCGGAGCTGCATCGCCTTCACTCTCCGGCAGTAAAAGAAAAGGCGGAGAAAATACAGCTCCCTTTCCAAACAGTTCCGGTTGTTTCAATAAAAGATGATAAGCGATCAGCGCTCCCGAATCGGCCCCGGCCAGCAAGCTGGAGGCCGGACCCGGCTGTGTTCGGTAATGGGCGTCGATAAAGGGTTTCAGTGTTTTGGCAAGCAGCAATTGCTGTTGGTTTTCCCAGCCGGCAGTGAGGTAGGCGGCCGCCTTTTCATTGGGCGAACCCGTTTGCAGCAGATCAAATCCCACTACAATCATTTCGGCAGGTCTCTGCCGGGCCAGACTGTCGAGGCATTGTATAATCAGCCAGGCGCCGTCTTTGTCGAAGTTCCGCATGCCGGGTACGTATATAACAGGATAGGATTTCCGGGCACTTGCATAACCGGCCGGAAGATAAACCCGGATGGAAGTTGATTGGCCGGTTTCGGAAACAGTGATGCTGGTATCTTTTAGCAGGCCGCTATAAACGGGTTGCTGCTGGCTATAGCCCTTTGCGAGCTGTATAACAGCAAAGAGGCAGCAAAGAATGCGGCTTCTGACAAACTGTGTTTTAAAACGCTGAAGCAGGCACAAATTATTTTCCCAGATATTTTTTTACCTGTTGATGAATGGCGGCACTCAGTGGTACCAGGGGCAGGCGCAGCACATTTTCGATGATACCCAGCTCGTACAAAAATGCTTTAACACCAGCCGGGTTATTCTCGGCAAAAAGCAGGTCAATCGCTTCAAGGCACTTGTTGTGCAGGGGGCGGGCGGCTGCAAAATCGCCTTTCAGGCAATATTGCACCATGGCCGAAAAATCTTTTGGCAGGCAGTTAGCCACTACGCTGATTACGCCATCCATTCCGCAGGCAATCAGCGGCAGGGTAAGATGATCATCCCCGCTCACCACCAGGAAATCTTCGGGACGGTCACGCAAAATATGCATACACTGCACCATATTGCCACTGGCTTCCTTGATGCCGGCAATGTTTTTCACTTCCCGGGCCAGCCGTAAGGTGGTGGCCGCCGTGATATTGCTGCCGGTACGGCCCGGCACGTTGTATACGAGCACCGGCTTCGGACTGGCGCTGGCCACATTACTGTAATGCTGAAAGAGGCCTTCCTGAGAGGGTTTATTGTAATAAGGGCTGGTGCTTAAAACAGCCGACGCTTTTTCGAGCGGAAAACTCTGCAGGTTCTCCATCACTTCGCGGGTATTATAGCCGCCCACTCCAATCACAACGGGTACCCGGCCATTCACTTTTTCGTACGTAAAGTTGATAATATCTTCCTTCTCTTCCGTTTCCAGGGTGGGTGTTTCGCCGGTGGTACCCAGTGCCACCACATAATTGGCGCCCTGGCCAATCACAAAATCGACCAGTTGCCCCAGGGCATCAAAATCAATGGCTGTTGAGGATTTAAAGGGTGTTACGAGGGCCACACCGGTACCCTGCAATTGCTGGCGTAAATGCATCGGCAGATTTTTTTGTGAAGGTATTGAGAACTGCGAATTAATTAAAAAAAATCAAATGCAGTTTTTCAACAGCCGGCAGCTGAAGGACGCCATCTGATAAATACAAAAAAGAATCAGGATGCGGGATGATGCAGGATCCGGGAATGTTCGAGGTAATTCCTGTTGTTGCTGTAGATGAACATACAGGTACCATTCTTGATCTTATCAATGATCGGTTTGTGCAATTTTTCGGGCACGGCCGGGCAACCCCAGCTGCGGCCGATATAGCCCTGCGAACGCACCAGGTCTTCACTTACATAGGCCGCCCCATGTACCACGATGTCCCTGCGGGCGGCATTATCATTGATGCCGGGTTCCAATCCTTCGAGGCGGAGCGAATAACCGTTTCCGCCCATATAAGTGGTGCGGGTTTCATAAAAACCAAGACTGCTTTTATTGCTCTCGGGGCGGTTGGAAAAATCGCTGGCTGTTTCACGACCGGAATTAACCCCATGGGCCACATAGGTATTAAAAAGCAGTTTTGAATTATCCAGGTCGATCACAAATAATCTTTTTTGGGAAGAGGGCAAACTGAAATCAACAATCGAAATGATCTTATCGTTGGCGATACGCCCGGTTTTCACCAGGTAATGGTATCCGTCCATCGCCATTTCATAGGCCTGGCGGGAAAGCCCCATAAGGTTCAGTTTCAGGGTATCGTACAAGGCAGAAAGTGCTGTTTTACCAGAGGAAACAGAGGTACTCAATGTTGCATGCAAAAGTGAATCGGAAAGGAAGGCAGGAACCATCCTGAATGACGAGGCCTTGAATTCGGTGGCCGGCTTATTTTTTGCAAACACAAAGGGCAGGTGCAGCAAAAAGATAAACAGGGAGGAGAAATAAAAGCCAATGCGTTTGAAAATACTTTTTTTCATACTGAGATATCGATTTTAAGATGCCTGAACTGTTTCCGTACCGGAATGCGAAGGTCGGACAGGAAATTGTTTCTGTTTTGTTAAAAAGAAGCGTTTATGCAGCATCGGTGCATTGTGGCGGCTTTTCTACAGCAGGTACGAAAGGGCAATGGGAGTAGCCGGAATCCCTTATTCGAAGCGGAAGGGCAGCATTTTCCAGTCGCGGGAACTGGATCCGATCATCAGCTGAAAATCGCCCGCCTCGGCTTTGTACCGGAGTTTATCATCATAAAATTTAAGGTCTTCTTCCCTGACAATGAAGCGGATAGTTTTAGACTCCCCTTCCCGCAGGTAAACCTGCTGAAAACCCTTCAGTTCGAGCACAGGGCGCACCACCGAGCCCACCATATCGCGGATATAAAGCTGTACGGTTTCGGTACCGGGATAGCGGCCAGTATTCTTAACCGTAATACTTGCCTCTAATTGTTGCCCGGCTTTAAAAGAACTCTTATCCAGTTTCAGGTTGCTGTATGTAAAATCGGTATAACTCAGTCCGAAACCAAAAGGGTATTGGGGATACAGGGTGAGATCGGTATAGGCAGAACGGTAGAAGTGGTCGCTGTCATTAGCTGCGGGGCGGCCGGTATTGTAATGATTGTAGTAGATGGGGATCTGTCCTTCCGTAACCGGAAAGCTCACCGGCAGTTTGCCGGAGGGGTTATAACGGCCGAAAAGCACGTCTGCAATTGCATCTCCGGCTGTGGTACCCAGCCACCAGGTATAGAGAATAGCCGGAACATGACCGGCTGTCCAGTTAAACACCAGGGGCCTTCCGGCGCTGATTAAAACCACCAGGGGTTTGCCGGTGGCGGCAATGGCCTGGATCAGTTCTTCCTGCACGCCAGGCAGATGCAGGTTACTGCGGCTCTTGGCCTCTCCGCTCATATCCCGGGCTTCCCCCACACAAAGAATCACGATATCGGCCTGTTGGGCCGTTGCCACTGCTTCGGCAAAACCGGCCCGGCTGGTATCCGTAATCCCGCATCCTTTTGCATAGCTGAGATGCGTTGCGGCGTCAATTTTTTTCTGTACCCCTTCCCAAACAGATACTACCCGGGCACTGTCATCCGGCCAATCGTAACTCCAGAACCCCAGGTTATCCGATTTGGCTTTGGCATGCGGCCCGATCAGGGCTATCGTCCGGGAAGAGCCGGCCGGCTTGGTTTCCATGGCAATGGGCAAAACAGCAGCTTCGTTCTTCAGCAATACAATACTCTTCCGTGCCATGTCCAGCGCATGGCTGAGATGAGCCGGATTTGACCATTGCTCCTTTTCGCGTGAGGCATTGCAATAGCGATAAGGGTCATCAAACAATCCCATCCGGAATTTCATGCGCAATATGCGGCGAACCGCATCCTCTATCACGGCTATTTTCACTTTTCCTTCTTTCACCAGTTTCGCCAGGTTATTGATATAGCTGCGGCTTTCCATATCCATGTCCGAGCCGGCATTGACAGCCAGCATGGCCGCATCCGCTCCGTTTTTGGCATACCCATGATTGATCATTTCGCCCACGCTGCCCCAGTCGCTCACCACAAATCCGTCGAACCCCCAGCTTCCCTTCAGCACTTCCCGTTGCAGGTATGCATTACCGGTAGCCGGGATGCCATTTAGGTCGTTAAACGAATTCATGAAGGTGGCAGCCCCTGCTTCCGCAGCGGCTTTAAAGGGGGGCAGGTACACTTCGTGCAGCTGGCGCAGGCTCATGTCCACACTGTTATAATCTCTCCCACCCACCGCCGCTCCATAGGCTGCAAAGTGCTTGGCGCAGGCCATCACCGCATCGGTATGGCCAAAGCCACTTCCCTGGAAACCCTTTACCCTGGCCCTGGCGATCTGGCTGCCCAGGAAAGGATCTTCACCGGCCCCTTCCATTATGCGGCCCCAGCGGGGATCGCGGGCAATATCCACCATGGGGGCAAAGGTCCAGTGTATGCCGCTGGCCGCGGCTTCTGTAGCTGCATCGCGGGCCGACTGCCGGATAGCAGCCGTATCCCAGCTGGCCGCTTCGGCCAGGGGAATCGGAAAGATGGTACGGTAGCCGTGTATCACATCCTGCCCGAAAAGCAGGGGAATTTTCAATCGCGACTGCATGGCTATTTCCTGCAGGGTACGGGTATGATCCACGCCCGTGACGTTCAGCATGGAGCCAACCATTCCCTGGCGGATCTGGTTTTGTTTATCCCCGTCCTGCGTGATGGGCCCGGTGGCAGCCCAATCCCCGTTGTACTGGTTCATCTGCCCTATCTTTTCCTCCAGTGTCATCAGTTTTAACACTGAATCCACCCGTTGTTCAATTGTTTTTTTTGTCCGCGGGGCCGACAGTTGCTGCCCCATGCCCTGCAGGGCCGTAACCGATGATAAGAGGCATAACGTAATTGCCGGGAGATTGTATCGCATAAGGAAGCAAATAAAAAACGATGACAGCCGGCGGGCTGTCATCGCGGATGCAGAAAATTATTTCGACCAGTTAACGGTGGCAGATTTTACATCATGGGAATTGGCGCCGATCATGATCACAAAATCGCCCGGCTCCCAATCATACGTAAGATCAAAGTTGTAGAATTTCAGATCTTCCGGTGTGATCGTAAAGGTTACAGTCTGCGATTCACCCGCTTTTAAATCGATTTTCCGGAAGCCCTTGAGTTCCTTTACGGGGCGGGTTACAGATCCCACCAGGTCGCGTATATACAACTGCACAATTTCCTTTCCATCGTATTTGCCGGTATTGGTTACCGTTACTGATGCTGTGAGGGATTGATTGCCTTTGAGATTGTTGCTGCTGAGCCTGATATCACTGTACCGGAAGCTTGTGTAACTGAGGCCATAGCCGAAGGGATATACCGGATCGTTGGATACATCGAGGTAATTGGAACGGAATTTTTCGAACCATTTCCCTTCTTCCAGCGGCCGGCCGGTATTTTTGTGCGCATAGTAAATCGGCACCTGGCCTACATTCTGCGGAAAGGTAGTAGTGAGTTTGCCGGAAGGATTTACATTTCCGAACAACACATCGGCAATGGCATAACCGGCTTCGCTGCCGCCAAACCAAACATTGAGGATAGCGGGTACGTTTTCATTTTCCCATTTCAGTACCAGCGGGCGGCCGGTAAAAAGCACCAGCACCACCGGCTTACCGGTTTTCAGCAGGGCTCTGAGCAAGGTTTGCTGGGTAGCGGGAATTTCAATATTGGTACGACTGGATGATTCGCCGCTCATTTCGGCTGATTCACCCAGCGCCGCCACGATCACATCCGCCTGTTGTGCCACGGCCAGTGCTTCCTGCAGGATCACTTCGGCCGGGCGGGGATCGCGGCCCAGTGCTTTTCCAAACATACCGGCCCTTTCCTCGAAGAGGCTGTCGGCATCCAGGTTAGCCCCCTTGGCATAGAGGAATTTTACCTTATCCCCAACCACTTCTTTTAAACCCGTGAGCAGTGAAGTGGCATTGGCAAAATTGGCGGCCACACTCCAGGTGCCCGGCATATTCTCTTTATTATCACCCAGCGGGCCGATAACAGCCACCGTGCCGGTTTTCTGCAGGGGCAGCAGGTTGTTCTGATTTTTCAGCAATACAAAGCTCTGAGCGGCTGTAGCGCGGGCTTCAGCCCTGTTGGCGGCGGTGAACACTTCTGTCTTAGCCCTGTTTTCATCACAATAGCGATAGGGATCCTCAAAGAGCCCGAGTTTATATTTTGCTTCCAGGATTTTACGGCAGGCTTCGTTTATCCGCTGCAGGCTGATCCTGCCTTCTTTGAGCGATTGTGCCGAATAATTGAGAATGCTCTCTCCCACCATGTCCATATCCGTTCCGGCGTTGATGGCCCGGGCGGAAACGGTTTTGATATCGCCGATTCCGTGATACACCATTTCATCGATACCGGTATAATCGGTTACCACAAACCCTTTAAAGCCCCATTGTTTGCGCAGCACATCGGTGAGCAGCCATTTATTAGCAGTTGCCGGAACGCCTTCCACTTCATTGAAAGAGGCCATTACCGAACCCACGCCCGCATCCACGGCGGCCTTATACGGCGGGAGGTATACATTGTACATGGTCTGGCGGCTCATATCGGTGGTGTTATAATCACGGCCGGCCTCTGCGGCTCCGTAAGCAGCATAATGCTTTACGCAGCTCATGATTGTATTATTTTTTGAAAGATCATTGCCCTGGTAACCCTGTACCATCGCTCTGGCTATCTGCGAACCCAGGTAAGGATCTTCCCCATTGCCCTCTGCAATACGGCCCCAGCGGGGATCACGGGCGATATCCACCATGGGAGAAAATGTCCAGTTGATGCCGTCGGCGCTGGCTTCCACCGCAGCTATACGGGCGCTGCGTTTGATCAGTTCCATATCCCAGCTGCAACTCAGTCCCAGCGGAATGGGAAACACAGTTTCATACCCATGAATCACATCCATGCCAAAGATCAGCGGAATTTTTAAGCGGCTTTTTTCCACAGCCAGTTTCTGCACTTCCCGGATCTTGGCCACTGATTTGATATTGAACAAACCTCCCACCTTACCCTGCTCAATTTTTTTGGCAATATCCGAATTACCGGCCTGTCCGGTAGTGATATCCCCGGCACCCGGCAGATTCATCTGGCCGAGTTTTTCTTCCAGTGTCATCTTACTCATTAAAGCATCAATAAAAGCCTTCATTTTTGCGTCCTGTGCCACAGCCAGCTGCGCTGTGATGCACGTAACTAATAGCAGGAAGTATTTTTTCATGTTGGTCAATTTTCTTGTCATCAATTATGTTCGAGTTTTTGAATCAGTGTTTCGGCAAATAAAAAAGCATCTTTCGGCCAGCGGGCGGTTACCAGGTTCCCGTCAACACATACAAAGGGTTTGAACGGGCTGCCTCCGGTGATAAAATCCGCAGGCCGTTGCAGGGCGGCTTTCACTTCATCCTGCACATAGGCCGGGTAGGTGCGGTAGTAGCGGCCCAGTTTCCAGGCGGTTAGCCAATAGCCGGTTCGCTCCAGGAATTTGGTGAGCGCCGTAATTTTTTTATGGCGGATAACCGATTGCCCGGTGGATGGATCAAGAGTGCGGGATAAAACAATACAGCCATGACAGATACTGCCCACTAATTTATCCTGTTGAAAAAAAGCCAGTACTTTTTGCTGGAGGATTTTATTCTCAAGGTATGGTTTCATGCCCTGTGCATGACCGCCCGGCAGCAGCAACAGATCAAAGGCCGCCGGCTCAATCAGTGTAAAGGGCATAGGGTGCAGAAAATGTTCTTCCTTCTCCAGTTCGCGGTAATACCCGATTGCTTCGGATGAAGCGCCCAATTGCCCGAAGATCACCCCCGTGATCAGTTTGGGATCGCAATAACCCCTGCTGCCGTTTTCGGTGGCAAAGATGACATCATAGCCTTTATTTTTAAAAAGCTTCCATGGCACCGCCACCTCGGTGAGGTCGAAATCCTGGTTGGGTATGGGTATCAGTATCCGTTTCATTACAGCAATACGGGTTCGAGTAATTGTTGCCAGATGGCGTATCCTTTGGCATTCATGTGCAGTTTATCGGCCTCAAAAATTTCCGCCCTCGGCAGCCCGTTTTCATCCAGCATGGCCTTCCACACACTTACAAAACGGGTGTTGGATTGTTTTACCAGAAATTTCCGGATCCGCCGGTTGGCATCCTGCATACGGTCACGCATCTGCCAGCGGGAAGGACTGGGTTTGATGGATACAAACACCAGGGGCACATCCGGGAGATTTGCCCGGATAAGGGAAAATAATTGCTTAAACCGGTTACAAACCATTTTTCCGGTTACGGAATCGGCATAGGCAATATCATTTTCACCGCAATAAATAACTATCTGTTTAGGCTGATACGGAACGATGATTTCACCGGCATACCGTATCACATCGGGCAGGGTGGATCCTCCAAAACCGCGGTTGATAACGGGGGATGCAGGAAAGTAGTTTTGTACATCTGTCCATTTACGGAAAGAGGAACTGCCCACAAAAAGAATGGCTCCTTTTTGCGGAAAAGAAACTGAATCCTTTTTCTTAAATACGGCTATTTCATCTGCAAAGGGCTGTGCCGGTAAGATTACCGGAACCGTCAGGAGCAGCAGCAGCAGCCATACAATTCTTTTCATACATCAGTCTTTATCGGTTCTGAATGGTACCGCCGGCAATCCTTCCTTATTAAAAAGATTGGCAGACAGGGGTGCATCGGCCCAGGCATAGCGAACGTAAACCGGTTCTTTCACCTGCCGGCTGGACACCTGCACCTTATTGCCCATTATCAAGGCATCGGCGGGTACAAAATTCTTATCGTCGCCGGCCACCTGGAATCCATCCAAATGAGAGCCAGTGTTCATCAGGCCGCTGCCGGTACTGGTAAAACTCAGTACCAGCTTATCCCCCTGGGGTTCCAGGGCGCTGAAAACCGGTCCTGAATTTACTTCATTCTTAAATCCATAAGCGATTTTAAAAGCATTCAGCGCCAGGCGCTCTCCCACCGGCCGCTTTTGCCGGGGATGGATATCTTTCAGATCGCCAACATCTGTGGTTACCGCCATACCGGTATTGGGCAATCGCAGTGTCATGGTCTGGGCTTCGCGTAAACCGGCCCACAAGCTTTCTTTGGGTTCGGTGATATTGGGATTGAAAGAAGAGAGCTGTACAAAAAGGAAGGGAAAATCACCCTGCTTCCAGTTTTTGCGCCAGCAGGTGATCATGGCCGGGAAGAGGCTGCGGTACTCTGCGTACCTGTCGGCATTACTTTCGCCCTGGTACCAGATAGCCCCGCGGATTGCATAGTTGAGCAGCGGGTGAATCATCGCGTTATATAAAACCGAAGGCTGATTTTGCAAAGCTGCGTACACCACATTTCCTGAGAGTGGTTTTACCTGCGCCAGTATTTTAAATTTAGCAGGCCCGGCCAGCAATATTTTTTTATCCCCCACCTGGATATAAAAATTATCGGGGTCATTGAAAAGCCCGCCGGCACCGCCGGTATCGAGTACCCAGATGGTTACCTGGTTTTTCCCTGCTTTTAAAATGGAAGGATCCAGGGGATAGCTACGTGGCTCATTCCATACCTGTGCCGAACCGGCATATTTTCCATTGATCCAGGTGGTATCGGCATCATCAATGGCCGGCATATGCAATATGGCTTTGGCATTCAGATCGGCCTCTGTGAGATTGAAACTGAAGCGGATAGCCGCAACTCCATCCAACTCGGGATATCCCTGGTCTTCCCAGAATTTGGGCAGCTTAATATCCGTCCAGTCCTTATCATCATAATTATCCGGAAGGTATTGACGGATCAAAGCCGAAGAAGAGGCTTCTTCTGCTTTGTATACACTTATATTCTGTTTAACCTGTTCGGCGAGGGTTTTGAAATTGATGGGCATCACATTTTCCTGGTAGGCCTTGTAATAATTCGGGAATCCGGCACGGATCGCAGCCGTATCGGTCCAGGCCTGTGCAGGTGTGCCCCCCCAGCTGCTAACGAGCAAACCAACCGGCACTTTTAATCGCTCATACAATTTGCGGCCGAAATAATAGGCCACGGAAGAGCAGCCCCCGAGTGTATTGCTGTCGATGGATTGCCATCTGCTGCTGAGTGCTGCGTCCTCTCTTTCCAATTTATCAAAGTCTTTTTTCACCGTGAGGTAACGGATATCGCTGTTGCGGCAGACAGGTACTTCGGTTTTCATATCATCGGGCAGCTGGCTCATCAGCCATTCCATATTACTCTGGCCGCTGCAAACCCACACTTCCCCGATGGCCACATTATGAATCGTTTTGGTTACTGAGCCTGAGCGGATAATCATATCGCCGCCCTTACCGGCTTTCATGGCCGGCAATACCAGCTGCCAGTCGCCATAGGTATCCGTAACAGTTTTATAATTCCGCTGCTGAAATTCCAGTTTTACCGGGGTGCCGGGTGTGTTCCAGCCCCAGATGGTAACGGGTTTCCCCTGCTGCAGCACCATATTATCATCTATCAGGGATGGCAGTTTCAATTGCGCTGTTGCTGTAACAGACCTGCCAAGCAGGGCGATACAGCACACTATTATTATCTGTTTCATATTAATTCACCTGTATTGTTTGATATTTTGCGGATACCCCGTTTTCGTTGATGGCCTCGATCGTGAAATAATAAGGTTGTTTACTGTCCATTGCCTTGAACCAGTATTCATTGGCATCGTGTACCATCACACAGTTGTACATCTTATCGGGAGCGGTGCCGTAATAAATATTGTAGGCAAATGCATTGTTCACCGGGTTCCAGCGGATCCAGGCGCTGCGCTTGTCTTTTTCGGTTCGTAAAACCATGAACTGTTTTACAGCATCGGGCCGGGGACCATTTCCATTACCAAATACCCGCAAGCCGCTGATCGCGAATTTGCCGGTGGGCATATGAATATTTTCGAGTTTGATAAAGCGGGCCTGCACCGGTTGTGCCAGTTCGATATAATCATGCGGCACATCAGTTTTATTATTGCTCTTATCTGCCAGCAGGCTCCATTTCTTTCCATCAACAGAATAATAAAGTTTATACTGGTGGAAGATATTGGTTTGTTTGCCCAGGAATTCAGCGTCCTGGTCGGCATAGTTGATCTGAACGGCATGCACGGTTGACAGGTTACCCAGATCTGTTTGAATCCACTCGCCGCTGTTGCCACTGGCAGCGCTCCAGTAGGTCTTCATGCTTTCATCCACCGCATTGTTGGCATAATAGGTACCCAGTGTGGAGGATACCTGAACGGGTTTTTTATAGTTGAGCAGCATCCAGCCCAAAAACCCGTCGCCATATTGCTGTGCGCCGGGTGCTAAGGCGCCGGGCAGTTTATGGGGATAATCGCCAAAAGCGGTATTGCACCACATCACATCATCCTTATCAAAACCGGCGGGCCATATCCCGATGCGGCGCTCAAAATTATTTTTTACCGAGAGCATGATGGTGCTCACATGCCACCAGTTGTGGTTATTGTCTTCAAAAGTAGCCCCATGGCCGGCGCCCCGGGCAAAGCCACCGGGCTTAAAGCTCAGCGGATCCGATGCATTCTGCAGCCATTCAAGCGGGCCTTTTCCTACGGCCACCCCATCAGCGTAACCACTCATCTCGGTACCGGGCGCCCCGTACTGGAAATAATATTTACCATTGTGCTTGGTCATCCAGCTGCCCTCCACAAAAGCATCGAGGAAGGTATCATCCATGTATTCGCCGAAGCGCTGCCATCCATAGCGCCATCCTTCCAGCAGGAACATTTCCTTTCGGGTGCCGATGGGGGCAAAGGTTTTCCGGTTGAGTTCGATGCCGTAGAGCGGGTAGCGGTTACTGCTGCCATTGTACATATAAAGCCGGCCGTCATCATCCGTAAAAAAAGCGGGGTCCCAGCCGCCGATTTCGAATGAATCCACGAGGGGTTTCCATTCATTGGCTTTGGGATTGGTGCTCATCCAGAGTGTAAAATTTTTGGTGTAAGTAGAACCGAATACCAGCATGGTATCGCCAATCACGCCCACGGCCGGTGCACAGAGTTCATCATAGCCCTCATTCCAGGGACGCAAAAAGCGGCGGGAGTTGAAATGCCAGTTCAGCATATCGCTGCTGTACCAATAGCCCCATTGGTTGGTGCTGAAGAGGTAATAATCGCCCTTATAATTCACAATCACGGGATCGGCCGTTGCCCGGTGACGCCCCCATTCCGAAAAGTTGGGAATCGGCGTATACCCATAATCAAGATTTACCGGGTTGCAATAAGATTGCTGTTGCGCCCTGCCCGGCAGGCCGGCCAGTAACAGGAAAACGATTCCGGTGATCCATTTACATTTCTTCATTGGCAGGTTGCTTTTGTGGTTGTTTTATTTTCCATAATAACTGAAAAGAGCCAGCAAATAGGCCCCGGCCCCATAGCCCACCATCGGGATGGCGCCCTTGTACATGCTCATCTCATTGCTGAGTATTTCGGGTATCAGGCCATTGTTGGCTGCGGCATAGGCGGTAATACGGCCGATAAGTTTTTTGGCCCGGCCGGGGTCGCCCATTTTCATCTCGGCTACAGCTACCCGTAAGCCGGCTACGGGCCATTCCTGGTTTTCGTAGCTGTCGCTGCTGTTGAAACGGATATACCCCCGTTCGGGATCACTGGCAGCCCGTAAATGCTTATTGTATTCCTGCAGATGAGAAGCAAATAATGCCCGGTTATTGATTAATCCGCTGGCAAAAAGTTCGAATGTGCCTCCGTCGAAATAATGATGATCAGTAGTGTGCTGCTCAGTGGCGTTGCCCTTGATATAGCGGTTATCCACCAGGCCGTTTTTCATGATACCCTCATACAGGCGGCTGGCTCCCCCATTGTATAGCTGCGGATCATAATGATATTTTGCACAAAGTTCCCCGATCAGCTGCAGCCCCCTTGCGCAGGCTCCCGAGGTCCACATAAATTCCTTACCCGGCAAATGGTGTTCCCAGGGACCGCTCTCTGTCCGTATCACTCCCTTGTCATTGATATTGGCAATGATGGCACGGGCCACCACATCCAGTCCTTTTTCTTTCCATTCCCTGAAAAAACTGCTGTCACCGCTTTGCTGCACATAATGATAAAAAGCGGTTAAGAACAATCCAAAATCATCAATCTCGATATTGGGACCACTGGAAGTATAATCGCTTTCTTCGCGGCCATTACCAAAATAGCGGGTAACCGATATAATATAAGGCACCCCGATTCCATAATCCTTTCCATCGGTATGCCAATAGTGGATGTACTGATCGGTGGGCCGGGCCATCAGCATAAATTCCAGTGCTTTCCGGGCTTCCGTATACATACCGGCCTTGCTCATCGCTTCGATAGCGAGGCTGCCATCTCTTACCCAGCTGATAGCCCATACCCCCGGCCGCAGGGAAGCCATCACCTGCCCGGGTGCGTGGGGAAATACTTCTTTATCCCCCACCTGGCTCATCTTCAGCACGCAGAGGCTTTGTTCGGCCACATTGCGTTCGGCCGGGGTGAGTTTAGCAGGCAAGTGACAGGAGGCAAAAAGGTTGCGCATAAATGCCAGCTCATTTTGCATCAGCGGCATGCTTTCCGTTTTATGCAAAGCAGCTTCCATATCCGGCATGGTATTCAGCGTGTCGGCAAATCCGAACAGAAAATATTTTTCGGCCTTGTAACCGGTGGTGCGTAATGTTTGTTTTTGCTGCACCCGGCCACTGTTAACAGTATAATCAAAAGCCAGCTCCCGTAAATAGGGTTCATCGCCCTCGGCCATTATGTAGAGTATTTTATCGGCATTGGTAAACGAGGTAAAATAATACAGGTTGAAATGCTGGTAGCGGGCTTTGATGATATGCGTATTGGCCAGATAAGCGGCCCCCAGAAAGCCATCCTCCTTTTTCAGCCGCAGGTTACTGATAACAGGCTGTACCGCCAGTCCCGAATCATAGTAAGAGAAGATATGCGGAAAAAGGTTTTCAATGCTGCGTGACTGTTCATTGTAAACGGCGGCAATAAGGCCATTGGATGTGGTAAGCTGGTAATAGGATTTTTTGCGACGGATCTGCGCTGCCACCTGGCGGTCGTATTCGCTTTTCAGCATCACAAGGGTCCGTCCGCCATACAGGCCGCCATCCCCGATGCCATTGTAAACACGTATGGCGATCACATTGTGTGCCTGCACCCACTCCTTCCGGATGGTATATTTTCTTTCCACATCCCAGGCCGACTGGTCCCCGGGGGGAAATTTTCCCGAAGCACCGATACGATGTCCGTTAAAATAGGTTTCATCGGCATCATCAATAGTGCCGGCAAATAAAACCAGTTCTTTATTCAGCAGCCGTTCAGGAACATCCAGCCGGATGCGGTACCAGCCGGTACTGTTTTCCCTGTTTAAACCCAGCTTGGTCCAGCCGGCAGGAATGGCCACGCTTTGCCAGGCCGCATCATTGAAGGCGGGATCACGGAAAGCGCTGTCATCCTGCAATATAAATTTTGCCTGCACAGGAAAACTAACAGCTTGCGCCATTCCCCACAAGGGTGCCAAACATAATAATGATAGTAAAATGTTTCGTACCGTCATCTTTTACATGCAGCCCGTATCGCTGCTTTTTAAAATTAATGCAATGCCGGACTATCGAAGCCCAGTCTTTTCAACCCGTTTTTCACTTCAGGGCAACTCATAAACAGGCGCCAGAGCAAACCCGAGCGATAGTTTTCGATCATGGCGATAATGGGCCCCTGGTCGATCGCCAGGTGCGAATGTGCATACCAGTTCTGTGATTCATTGAAGGCATCAATAAAACCATATTCACTCCAGAGTTTATCGCCGAGGTCGTAATAAAAATGTTTCAGGGCTTCCATCGAATAACCGGGTGTGTACGGGAACGCCGATAAGGCTGCCGTGGGTGTGATGGTGCCCCTGTCGTTGGTGGGTGAATGGGCATCATATCCATCATAGGTATCACTGGCTGTCAGACCCCAGCAGTTGGCTCCATAACCTTTGAACTGCTGCGGGTTTTTCACGCAATAGTCGTGATTGATGAGCGTATGATTTTGGTTCTGTTCCCAGTAATCGGCATACTGATCTTTCAGGCCGCGGGGATCCAGTCCCAGGAAAGAATAGTGCGAAAAAAACAGGGGGCCTCCATAATCAAAGCCCAGGGGAAGCAAATGACCGAGGAAAGTTTTTCCATTGATAAAGTAGTTACTCATGGCCCAGCCGCGGTGATATACAGACGGACTGACCGGGTATTCATTACTGCTGGCTGCCAAAACATAGGTTATCAGGCATTCGTTAAAACCCCTTACCGGCGCATTCATGGCCCAGCCATTGTTGGGGCTCCAGTGCCAGTAGAGCACGTCCTGCCCCTCCCTGGTAAACCAGTTCCATTCCACTCCGTTCCAGAGCCAGTTAATGCGGTCACGCAGAGACGACTCCGTTGCATTATGCTGATCAAAATACTGCCGGGCGCAGAGCAGGCCCTCGAAGAGGTAGGCTGTTTCAACCAGGTCGGCTCCGTCATCTTTCCGGCTGAAGGGAATGGTTTTGCCGGTGGTGCCATTCATCCAGTGCGGGAAAGCGCCGTGATAGGCATCGGCTTTGAGCAAAAAATTAACCAGCTTCAGCATGAATTTCGCGGCGGTGTCGCGGCTGATCCAGTTGCGTTCCGCCGCCACGATCACACCCATGATACCAAAGCCGGTGCCACCCGTGGCCGCCGTTTCGTGCCCGTATCCATAATCTTCATTGCTGCGTTCCCGGGCCATCCCACTAACGGGATCGGCAAAATCCCAGAAGTAGCGGAAGGTTTGGCGCTGCACCAGATCAAGCAGGGCCGAATCGGTAAGATTACGGGGCCGGCTGGCCGCATTAAAAGGCGCAGCTTTTTTTTGAGAAGCCGCCTGTAAGGCTGCCATACAAAAAACTATGGTAATGAGTTGTTTCAGCATAGCGGGCTTATTAGAGATAGGGCGCTGTGAAACCCAGCACGTTTTTCATTCCGTTTTTTATTTCCGGGCAGCTGGTAAGGAGGTTCCAAACCAGTTGCGAACGGTAGTTTTCGATCATCACAATAATGGGTCCCTGGTCGATCGCAAGGAAGGAGTCAGCAAACCAGCTATCCTTGAGTGAAAATGCATCGGCAAATCCATAGTTCTTCCAGAGTTTATCCCCGAGTTTGTAATAGAAAAACTTCAGTGCATTCATACTTTCGGCAGGCGTATAGGGGAAGGAAGAGAGCGCCGCCGTGGGGGATATCACCCCGATATCATTGTTGGGTTCATTGGCATTATAGCCATTCGGCACATCGCTGGCCGTTAATCCCCAGCAAAGATTACTGTATCCAAAAAAGGCATGCGGGTTGGCCTTGCAGTATTCGTAATTGATCTTGGTATGATTGGTTACCTGTGTCTGGTAATTGGCATACGCATCGCTCAGCCTGTTGGGATTGATCCCCAGGAAGGAATAATGCGCCCAGAACAATGGCCCTCCGTTGGCTACCCCTAACGGTAACTGGTAGCCGTAATAGGTGCCGTTGTTGACCATGGCGCCATTACGGGCAAAGCCCTGCTGATAAACAGCCTGGGGTATTGCATACGTGGTGGAAGATGCTGCCAGGATATAGGTGATAAGGCATTCATTCCAGCCCTGTATCCTGAAATTCATATCCCAGTTATAGTTGGGGCTCCAGTGCCAGTACAGCACGTTCTGCCCGCCCTGCCGGAACCAGCTCCACTCCACTGCATTCCAGAGCGTATTGATATCGGCACGGAGGCTGGTTTCAGCGGCATCAGCGCCGTTGAAATACTGGCGGGCCGTGAGCAGGCCGGCCATCAGGTATGAGGTTTCCACCAGGTCGGCTCCGTCATCCTTGGTACCAAAGGGAATCACCACCCCGGTGGTGCCATTGAGCCAGTGCGGAAAAGCACCGTGAAATTTTTGTGCCGTGTTTTTCAGGAAGCTCACAATGGTTTGCATGCGGGTGAGGCCCTGGGCCCTGGTGATAAAGCCGCGGCTGACAGCCACCGGAATGGCCATGATACCAAAACCCGATCCGCCTGTTGTTACGGTTTCGGGAGTGGCATTACTGCGTTCCCGCGCCAGTCCGCTCACGGGATGACCAAAGTCCCAGAAATATTTAAAGGTTTGTTGCTGCACCAGGTCGAGCAGGGCATTGTCGCTGATCACCGGAAACTTATCCGATGAATCGATCCTGGTAATAAATGAAAAAGAAAAAGTGCTGCCCAGCGCTCCGCCCTGCGAGGATTTAAGTGCTGTGGAAGCCGAAACAGTATACCGGGAGAGATACTTCAGCGAAGCGGCCGGCGTGAGCAGGATGGTTTTATCCGAATTTTCATAACTGATATTTACTGCCACATTACCGGCAGACGTTTCGGTAAGCGATACGGCAGCGTTCACCGTACTGCGGTCTACTGCCTTATCAAACAAAAGGCGAATCGCCACCGTATTGCTGATATTATAATTGGGAACGCTTGTCAGTGCCGCCGTATTATCCAGTGTGGCCCCGCTGCTGTAAAGGGGCAGAATCACCGGCGGTGTTATTGTATCACCCTGACTGCTTTTCTTGCACTGAAGGAAAAACAGGAAAGGCACGAGGGCCAGGAGGCAGCGCCGTTGCTGAGCTATTCTTTCTTTCATAATCAGAATATTAATGTGGCAATAGAATGCGGCAGCGCTGTTACAGAAGCCGCCTGGCCATTCACCCAGATAAAATAAGGGGTTTTGCTATCACCCTGGTTCATCACCACCACCACGGTTTTTCCATCCGTATTTTTGAAGGCAGTGGTAAGAAACTGGCTGCGACTGGCGCTGCTGGTGATCCGTTTGGCACCCGGCCGGATGAACTTTGAAAAATGCCCGATATAGTAATAGGCATTGGTATAAACCAGCTTCCCGGTTTTGGTATCCCCATGAACAGGGGCAAAACAAAAATTCTGTACATGGTTGGGGCCACCGGTTTCATCCAGTAATACATTCCAGTCGGTAAAGCCTACCATTCCGTTATTGAAATCATTGATCATATTACGGGCATATTTCTCGCCCAGGAACCAGGCATGGTATCTGGTGGCATCAAAGCTTTCGGCGCAGCCTTCGGTGAAGAAGAGTTTCTTATCGGGGAAGGCTTCATATACCCTCCGCAGGTTATCAAACATGGGGGTGCCGCCGCTCCAGTCTTCGTACCAGTGGAAGCCGATGCCCCAGGCATATTTAGATGCCTCCGGATCACTGAAATAAGTAAGCGCCCGCTGGTAGATCAGGTCGCGGTTATGATCCCAGACAATAATTTTTTTAGTGCCCAGTCCTTCTTTTTTCATGGTGGGGCCCAGATAGTTTTTCAAAAAATTTGTTTCTTCTTCCGCTGTGTAGATGCAACTTTCCCAGCGCTGGTTGGCCATCGGTTCATTCTGAACCGATATACCCCATACCGGCACACCTTCTTTTGCATAGGCTTTAATGAATTGGGTATAATAGCTGGCCCAGCTGGCATAAAACTCCGGCAGCAGTTTGCCCCCGTGCAGCATATCCTTATTATCCTTCATCCAGGCCGGGGGGCTCCAGGGGCTGGCAAACAAATTCAGCTTATTGCCGGTGGCAGCCATGGCTGCTTTGATGAGGGGGATTTTATATTTTTTATCATGGCTGATATCAAAGGTTTTCAGTTCCTTATCGCCCTCCGCCACATAAGTGTACATATCACTGCTGAAATCACAGCTGTTGATATTGGTACGGGCAATGGTATAACCAATTCCTTTCACCGGGCTGTAGTAGGCATCGAGCAGTTCCTGCTGACTGGCTGCCGGCAATTTGGCGAAGGTTTCAGCAGCCGCATCTGTGATGGCCCCTCCCATCCCGATAAAGGTCTGGAATGTTTTGGCGGGATCCACAAAAACGATCACTTCATTTTCAAAAGGCTGCCCCTTCGGTTTGAAGTCGGCCGAATCGGTAAGGGTAAGACGAAAATCGGTGCTGTCGGCTGTGGTGTATACATACACCTTACCGGGCTTTTTTACTGCCTTTTGCTGCGCTGCCGTATGGAGGCTGGCTAACAGGCCCAATGAGCAGGCGGCCATAATTGCAATCGGTGAATATTTCATTTCCTGTATTCGGTTTTATTTTTACCAGATAAAAGTGGCTACGCCGCCTACCGGCAACGTAGTGTTTACATATCTTCCTTTGTACCCAATATTAAAGCCAAGGGTGCCTGTTCCTTCGTTCATCACCAGCAGCACTTTTTTACCGGAGGGTGTTTTAAATGCCACATTGGGTAATCCGCCCACTACACTGCTGGCGATACGCACTGAGCCGGCAGGTACAAAACGGGCCACCTGGGCAATGATATAATAGCCCACATTTTTTACAAATGAAGAACCACTGATGGTAACGGCGCCCTTGCATTCGGTGCAGCCTCCGGGGGTGTGGATACTGTAAGCGGGATCACTGGCCAGGTTCCATTCGAGCGCCGTTTTGCTCCAGTTGGTCATGGTACCGATGATCACGTTACGGATATGCCATTTGAAATCACCTTCAAAGGATCCGCTGGCGCCGGTCCACTGCTCTGTGAAATACACATTCTTATCCGGATAGGCATCATGCACGGTGGAGAGTGCGCTCACATCGCCGGCGTAGAGGTGAAAGGCCGATCCGTCTACATAGGCTTTCGCGGCAGCATCACTTAATATGGCCATCGGGAATCCCGGGTTATCGCAGTTATGATCCCAGACGATGATTTTTGTGCTGATACCGGCCGCCTGGAATTTAGGCCCGAGGTGGTTCTTCACAAAATCGGCTTCCTGTGCGGCCGACCATACCATGCTGGGATTATTACCACCATGCTGCGGTTCGTTCTGAACTGTAACCGCATAGATGGGAATACCTTTTGCCTGCATCTGCTGTATGTATTTTACAAAGTAGTTGCCATAGCTGCTGTAATAAGCGGGTTGTAAACTGCCGCCGGTGCTGCTGCCGTTATCCTTCATCCACACGGGAGCACTCCAGGGCGAAGCGAGCAGTTTCACAGAAGGATTGATCGCCAGTATTTCTTTCAGCACCGGGATCAGGTCTGTTGTATCCAGTGATAGACTGAAATTAGTCAGGTTCACATCTGTCATGCCTGCGGGCATATCATCATAACTGAACACCGAACTGCTGAGATCAGAAGCGCCCATACTGATACGCAGGTAACTCACGCCCACTGATCCGGAGGAGCTGCCGAACATTTCATTCAGCAGGGAGGCCCGTGAAGCGGCATCCATATGGTTGATGAGGTAGGCGCTGCCACCGGTAAGGGTGTAACCAAATCCGTCGATGCTTTGATAGGTTTGGGCAGAATCGACACTGATGACGGGATAGCTGGCATTGGCGGTTGCCGAAAATCCAAGTGTAATGGATTGTTTCTGCAGGAGGGCCGACTGGTCGGCCCTGGTCAGCCACATATCCACATCATTGGTTACAGTGGGGGGCGTACTGCCTCCGCCACCACCGGTGCCCCCACCTGTATTAGTGGTACCGCCGGTGTCTGATTTTTTAGAACATTCTCCAAACATAAATAGACTCGCTAAAGGGAGAACGATCAGGCTTTTTCTGAATTTATGCATGACTACTTACTTTTTCATTTTTAATCGCTGGTTCACCAGGGTTCCTACCTGTTTACCACATTCCGTACTCACAAGGCAGGAATTATGGAAATGGATCCCTCCATAAAAGCGGGCCCAGTTATTTTCAATAGCTGCCGCCCGGAACGAAGTGAAGGATCTGTTTTTGATTCCAAATTCGAGTTCGGATGAATCTGTATAACTGAAATTATCTCCAAACACATCGGTGAGCGCTTCGGCCGCCGCCGCCGAAACCGTACTATGACCACAGGTGTATTCGGGGAAAGGCGGCGTTTGGAGGTAAGGCCGCCAGTTGGGATCCATGTATTTATTGATCACCGTTTCGGGCCTAACCGTATTACTGCGGTATTTTTCATCCCAGCACTGGATAAAAGCATCAAAAGAAGCAATGGCAGTTTTGGCATACGCATAAACCGTCGTCGAAAAATCGGCCTTTGCTTTTTGTGCCGCAATGCCCACAATATTCATCCAGTGACCCGGGGGTGAGAATTTTTTAGCTGTAAACATGACGTGGCCTTCCACGATGGTGCGGTTACCAAGGTCGTCCCAGAATTCGGCAATATGCTTTTGTTCATCGGTCAGACTGTCACCTGTATTCTTAACCGCCATCACTTCCTGGTAATATTTGCTGTTCTTGTCTTTCATTTCAAATGCCGGCGGACGAACGGGCATAAATTCGCTGGCGCTGTCCATCACCATTGTCCGGATTTCCCGCCAGTGCGGTTCCAGTGCCTGGGCATAAGCCGGCGGAGTGGGCACCCAGCGGCCTTCTTCGGTGGTGATATGATATTTTTCAGCCGTACGCGTTTGAGCATAGTTGTCTTTTTTACTCCAGCGCAGGATATGATTGGCCACCGTATCGGCCAGGCGGTAACTGGCTTTGCGAACGGATTCGGGCATACCGGATGCTTCGGCCATCTGGTCCAGCCCCTCCACGTATTCCTTCATACTGCCCTCGGGAAAAGTAACGGCCTGGCCCACTTTGCAGAAAGCCAGCAGCGAGGCATAATGAAAGTTGACATCCGTCAGATCCGGCGACGGCAAGGCGGGTAAATGTTTGATCTGGCCGGCGAGCGACTGAAAGCGGTTGTCGCCCAGTACCATTACTTCGTAGCCGGCGATACAGGCATAGGTATAGTTGCGGCTGGCAATGATGGGCGGAAAATTATTCTGCATCACCACTTCATTCAGGGCTTTTACTGTTTTGGAATAAACCAGCGGATCGGCAAAGGGGTCTTTGTAAGCTTTTTGCTGCTGGCAGGCTGCCAATGTCATCACCGTCAGCAGTATCATCATCGTTCTTTTCATTGTTGTGCTTTTAAAATCTTTCCGATCTGTCTAATCGCCTGCCTACCGGGCGGGCTTAAAAAATTGTAACGGACTGTTATTGGCAGCTACTACCAGTATCTTTTTATCAGCGCTTGTTTTAATCCATTTCATATCCCTGATTTCACCTTTTGCGGCAGGAGCCTCAGCGGATGATGTGAAGCGTCCATTAGCGGCATCATAGCCGATGGTTACCGGCAGCATCGCATCATAGCGTCCTTCATAAGGGATCACTCCATAAAAATTGCCGCCGGCCACGAAGGCAGGTTTCCCATTCAGTGTTACGGGCGCAAAGGAGAACAGGGGCGCCAGTTGTGCTTCATCGGGCAGTTCCAGTTTTGTAAAACCTCCCTTGCCGTCATTGAGGAAGCAGCAGGAGCTCAGGGTTTCGGCTTTCAGTTCGAGGTAACCGGTAAACAGGTTATAAAAAAGATATTGTACTGATTTACCGGCTACTTCACTGTAGGTGAGATAGGATTTTTTCAGCACCGGCAGTGAGCGCTCCAGTTCGTCTTTGGCCAGGAAAGAATATTCTTCTCCATTGATCGTATAGGCCATCACCTGTTCCACGGATCCGTTCTTATCAAAATCCTTCACGTATAATTTGAGCGGTCCGTTCTTACCCGCATACAGTTTTGAGTTGTGCCCCCAGTTTCCGGCCAGGATATCCGTAAATCCGTCGCCATTTACATCGGCGGTGTACAAGGTTTGCCAAAGCCCGGTGGAAGCAGGTATATCGGAGGATACCAGGGTGCCATTATGGTTCATGTATATTTTCACCGGCATCCACTCTCCTGTTATCACCAGGTCGCTCCAGCCATCATTATTCAGATCTGTAAAAGCAGCACTGGTTACGATACCCAGGCTGTCGCCCTTAAAAACAGCCGGGTTGGCCCTGATGAAATTTCCCTTACCATCATTTATCAGCAGGTACGAGGGTTGTGGGATGCCATATTGTTTGGCATCGGCCAGGCCACCCACAAACAAATCCATATCACCGTCTTTATCAATATCGGCAGCCGCCACACAGGATTTATTTTTCAGGGGCTGCGGAATGGCAGTGGCGGCTTCTTTGAAATGCCCCCTTCCATCATTTATATAAAGATGATCGGCCAGTACGGTGCTGCCATCCGGCTCTTCGTTACCACCGCTAACCACATACAAATCCGCATAGCCGTCATGATTTACATCTGCAAACAGGGCGTCCACGCCTTCGCAGGCGCGGTTGGCGCCAAATACGGCTGTATCGGTGCTGATAAAACGACCGCCCGCCTGCTGTATCATCAGCTGGCCGGGTTGCCCGGAAGCGCCGCAAACGAAGAAGTCTTCGAGCCCGTCGTGGTTAACATCGGCCACCGCAATTTTAGGTCCGCGGGTGGATTCCTGGTGCGGAATCAGGTACTGGCGGTTATAATCCAGGAAATCATTTTCACTATGGCGCCAGTTGCAGGCCACCTGGGTGCTGATATCTTCATAAGCTGCGGGTTGCGGCGGGAAGATTTTATTATAATCAAATTGGCCGCCTGCTTCATTCTGTGCAAAGGAGATGGTACCGATCGAAGGTGTGTTCCTGTACCATTTATATTTCTGATCGGGCCAAACAATCAGGATGCTGTCAATATACCGGGTGCTGTCGAGCCCAAAGTGAAGCCGCAGATCGGAGGACGACTGGAAGCCGCGGGTGGCCATCAGTTCCTGGTATTGTATCCGGCCACCGGTAAACATCCATACTTTGGTGCCGATACCGGATGTATTATCCGGGTTACCCTTCAGCGTGATATTCATGGTGTACATGAAGGGCGCATTGTTTTGCAGAATCACGGCCGGAGAATACACCGGGTTGATGATCACATCCAGGTTACCGTCATTATCCAGGTCGGCATAGGCCGCGCCGGTAAAATAGCCTTTCATATCAGCCGTACCCCAGTCAACCGACATATCCTTAAACTCCAAACCGCCTTCATTACGGAAGAAATATGGATGCGAGCTGCCATCAGGCATACTGGCGATGGTTTCATCATCATATTTATCCGTCATCTGGCGTCCCTTTTTCATATCCAGGTCGGATACAAAACGGATATAATCCAGGTCTACGGGCCGCTTAACGATACCACTTGAAATGAAGAGATCTTTCTTGCCATCATTATCAAAATCTGCAAAGAGCGGCGACCAGCTCCAGTCGGTAGCCGATACTCCGGAAAGCAACGACGTTTCGCTGAAACTGCTGCCGTTGCCATTATTCCGCTGCAGACAGTTTTTGGAGTACTGCTGCTGGTAGCCGTGCATCTCCAGTTTCAGTTTATAGATATCGGCATTTTCATCACTGCCATAGGTTTTGAGTGTTTTTTCATCGGGGGGCAGCATATCTACGGTGATCATATCCATCTGCCCGTCGTTATTGTAATCAGCAGCATCATTGCCCATGCTGAAGCGGCTGTAATGTTTAAAATGAGCGGCGCCCGATTCGGTGAAAGTACCGTCGTGATTATTCAGGTAGTAATAATCATTTTCATGAAAATCATTGCCGATATAAATATCATCCCAGCCATCGTTGTTAAAATCAGCAACGGCCAGTCCTAATCCATAGCCCAGGTTGCTCTGGTAAATATGGGCCTGGGCCGATACATCGGTGAACCGCCCGGTGGTTTTGATATCATTGCGGTAAAGCCGGTCGCCGGACAAAGAATCATAATTGCGCCGGCCGGATGTATCAATGATATTGGCATGGGGGTGGTGCGACTGGTTGAGGATAAAACAATCCAGGTCGCCATCATGATCGTAATCAAAGAAAACAGACTGGGTGGTGAGGCAGGAAGTATTCAATCCGTATTTCGCCGATTCTTCCGAAAAAGTACCATCCTGTTTATTGATGTAAAGTTCGTTATGACCCTGCAGCCCGTATTTATTACTGATGGTGGACACATAAATATCCAGGTAGCCATCGGCATTTACATCCGCCATGGTAACACCGGTACACCAGTCGGAAGTGCCGGCCACACCGGCCTTATCGGTGATATCCTCGAAATTAAATTTCCCTTTGTTGAGGTAAAGCTTGTTGCCGCCCCTGCGGTTGGCAGTGAAGTAAAGATCGGGCAGGCCATCATTGTTGATATCGCCAACGGCCACCCCACCGCCGTTATAGTAATAGAGATAATATAAAATATTGAAGAGCGGATGCGACTCCGGTTTGTTTTCAAAGCTGATATGGGTGGTGGAAGCGGGGAGCGCCTTAAAGAGGGCCGGCTTCCCGGATTTGCTGCAGGAAGTCAGCATCAGGCTTCCGGTTAAAAGGGCGGGGAGAAATGTTTTGAATAAGCGCATTGAAAATAAGGGGTTCCTTTTGAGCCGGGGTTTCGTATATAAGGTTGTGAAAAACATCTATCCTTTCTTTTTTAATAAGGCCAGTACTTTTTGGGTTTCATCAGGATAATTCCTGATCAGGTGGGTATGCATCACGGCAGGCGTAGGGGCTAATTGTCCCTGCAAAAGTAAGGCAATTGCATGGGAGCGTAATGCCGGCATATGACAATCGGTACAGGATGTATCAATTCGTTTTCCTTCGGTAGCGGATAATTTGCAAACGGGTGTGCCGGTATGGCCGGCATCCTTATTATGGCAGTTCCGGCAGCGGCTGGCAAACAAGGCGGTTTGGCCGGATTCATTGGCATGAGCATCATGACAGGTAAGACAGGTCATGGTTTTACTGTTTACAAAACACTTGCTGGAAGCCAGCAACCCAAACTGGTTACCATGCACATCCAGGGCATTGCCATCCACCATCATGGGGCTCAGTACAAAATAATCGGATAGCCGGTCACCGGCCATAAAAGAAAAGGAAGGTTTGGATTTCTGCAAACGGCCGCCATGGCATAAGGCACAGAGATCCAGGCTCTGGTTGCGGGTGAAATTGGAAGGATTGAGTATGAACTGTGCTTTTTTATCATCGGGGTGACTGGTTTGATAAGCCACATGCCGGGCAGCGGGACCATGGCATTTTTCACAATCCACCCCGTAAACAAATTTTGTCTGGTCATAGGTTTCAGGTTCAGTTTCGCCTTCAGAGGTTTTCCGGGCAAAAGTGGTATGGCATTCGAGGCACCTGGATGTAATGGGCCGGTTGAAGGCAATCCGGTCGGGGTTGGCCGGACTGTTGGCCCATTGATGCACCATCGTGAAATAAGAAACAGGGAGTTGCACCAGGGTATCTTTTTTCCAGTGCAGGTAGGTTTGTCCTTTTTTACCCGAGCCCGTAACAATATCAAAGCGCTGGCTAACAGCCTCCCGGTTCTGTACATACATTACCTGGTAAAAACCATCGGCTCTTTTTTCCATATGCAGGGTTCCGCCATTGGAATAAGTGTATGTATTCTGTCCGTCGGCAAAGCTTCCGAGGATATTGCTGTCATTCGCCGGTGCAGAAGTAAGATAATGGGCCGAATGCAGGTGTTTATTGTAAGCGTCTTTATGGCATCCGGCACAGGAGGCTGCGCCGGCAAAATCGGAGTAGCTCAGCCGGGCTTCATTTTTACGGGTGCCTTCCTCCCCGGAAACACATCTTACAAAGATGACAACCGATCCCGTCAGGATCAGCAGTGTTATCAGCAAGGCATTGTTTTTCCGGAAATACTTCATATTATCATTAAGCAGGAAATAAGCCATTAATAAAGTTAAAAAAGGGCTGAACAAAAGAATTTGTCAGCCCCTTTTTTTGCACCAAGAATTGCTATACTGCTTGCTTTGTTCACATCGTTGGAAATAGATACCGGGGGGTATTATTTCTTAGTGGTGTACAGGGCAGAGATCTCAGCAGTGCTGAGAACTTTGCTGTACAGGCGCAGCTGATCCAGGCTGCCTTTCATGGTTCCGGCCAGCCAGTCATCAGAGCTGTAGCTGGTGGAAGGACCGGCGCCAACCCTGTATTCCGTGGCATTTTCAGTAGTGAAACGCATTTTACCATGGCCACCCCAGCTTTTTACATTGGGATTTTGTACGCCATCGATATACAGTTTCATGTTACTGGTGGTTTCATCATAGGTAAGTACCATATGATGCCAGTTATTATCGCAGATGCCGGGGATCACCTGGCCACCTTCCCAGGTAAACCAGTTATCAATGGGGGCAGAATTTGCCGGATCATTCAGATTGGAGGGGTTAACGGTCATTACCTTAACCGCACAGCCGGTATTATCTCCTTCCAGGAAACAAAGGAAAATACCGCCGCTCCAATGGTAACCATCTTTAGCTTTGATGCTGATCAGGTGATTGGGGCCGTTTGTTCCGGCGTTATTTTTTGTCTGCCCGTTTTGCTTAAACCAAAGGGAAATGGAGAAGCTGCTGGAAGAAGCCCAGGTGTTGAAAGAAGAATATTTTACATACTTCTGGTTAACACCGGAGAGGCATTTACCGCTGATACCCGTACCGCTGGTAAAGGGGTTATCTGCAGGGAAAAGCGCCCGGATGCTGTCTACCGCATTCATCAGCGAGTTGGATGAACTGCCATCGAATGCTGCATAAAAACTCAGCGGTCCAGTGGGCGAGTTAGCATCTGTCGGATACGAGCCCAATGCCGGACGATCCATTTTCTGGCAGCTGGCAGCGAACAGAAGAATCACTGCAGCTGAGAGGAATTGTTGGAATCTCTTTTGCATTTTTTTTATTTTAATAGTTTATCAATCGGTTTAAGGCCATTCCGGATTTTGCACCAGTTTGGGATTTGCATTCATAGCTGCATTCGGCAGCGGGTAGAAACGGCACTTGTTGGTATAGCCCAACCCGCCCAGTACACTAACGGCATCGCCCCAGCGTACGAGATCGAAGAAGCGTTCGTATTCCATCGCAAATTCAGCCCTCCGCTCCTTCTTGATCACATTCCGCATGGTGGCCTGGTCTACGTAAGAAACATTGGCCAGTCCGGCCCTGTTGCGAACAGCGTTCACCCAGGTAAGGATATCAGACTGGCTGCCACCTGATTCGTTGGCGGCTTCAGCTGCCATCAGCAACACATCGGCATAACGCAGTACACGGTGGTTCACCCAGGTATTCTGCGCTTCGTTGTTGGGTGTTCCCAAACCGGCTGCCAGGTAGTCGCTGTAAGGATTGTATACTTTTTTATTCCAGTATAATGCATTGGTAAGATTGGGTACTACCAGGCCATAACCGCCTGAGTTGGCACCGCCGTCAGACTGGTTAGAATAAAGAATGGTGGCATCTTTCCGCTGATCACCGGCTTCGTAGAAACTAACCAGTGAAGAAGTCGGTGTATTCCATCCCCATCCCAGATCCCAGCTGCTTCCTCCGGCACCACGCACGCCCTGGCACTGTCCGAGACGGCTCCAGTAGGTATCGCCGTCACCGGCATCTTTTTTAGCCTGGATCTCAAAGATGGATTCAGAGCAGAGCTCACCTTCTTTCTTAAATATTTTCCAGTAAGGAGTAAATAAACTATACTGACCGGAATTGATTACGTCTCTGCAAAGCGTAAGGGCGGCTGCCCATTGCTGCCTGTAAAGCAGGGTTTTGGCGTGCAGGGTTTTGGCGGCATTGTTGGTTAAACGACCCACAAACTTAGGCTCCCAGATCAGCGGCAGGTGTTGTTCTGCATAGGTAAGATCGGCATCGATCAGGGCATAAATTTCGGGAACGGTTGACTTGGCAATATTACCATCCGTAGAGTTTACAATCTTGAAATCGATCTTCGGTACTTCACCAAAGGTTCTTACCAGGTCGAAATAAGAGAGGGCCCGGAAGAATTTGGCTTCTGCCTGGTTGATAATGGAAGTGGCATCTGTAAATCCGCCCGTTTTAGCCTGATCCAGCAGGTCGTTACACAAGCTGATCATGGCATAGTGTTTCTGGTAATACAAACCGGCTCCCCAGTCGTCTTTGGTATACTGGAAGAAGTCGTAGGTCTGATGCCACTGAGAGGCGCCCGGATCCGAAACGATCTCGGCATCATCCGAACGGAAACCGTTCATGGCTACCCAGGGAATATTTTCAAATCCATCACCGATATAGGGTTCATCCTTTGAATTGCGGATGGCACCATACAAACCGATGGCTTTCCCTTCCAGCGCACCGGCCGTGATATCATCTTCCGTAACCTGCAGGGGCTGCCGGTCGAGGAATTTCTTACAGCCTGTAAAGAGGGGCATTGCCAAAACAAGCAGCACCGCCCCGGCCAGACTTTTATTCAATGTAAGTAGTTTCATAAATTATCTGTTTTATAATAAATTAGAAAGTTGCATTTAAACTAAAGGTCATGATGCGGGGTAATGCACTGCCGGCATTACCAAAGTCCATACCGAATGAAGTACCATCACCGGCGAACTCAGGTGAATAACCCATGTTTTTCTTCCAGGTTTTCAGGTTCTGAACAGAAAAACCTGCACGAAGGTTTTTAACACCTGTGATTTTCGGCATTTTGGTGAAAGTATAACCCAGGCTCAGGTTACGGATCCTGAAATAGCTGCCATCTTCAATACCATACGTAGAGGGCGCCCGGTTGATCAGGTGCTTGGCATTTACGATGGGCACCCAGTTTGAACTGCCGGCGCTGGTCCATCCTTCTGTATAATAAGCGGGGTAATTGTAAACAGAGTTTTTCTGCTCAGAGGTACCCCATACACGGTAGATTTCGTTACCATAGCAACCACCCATATCAATGCTGAGATCCATAGCCTTGTATTTAAGGGCGATATTGATACCATAAGTGAAATCCGGAGTGGGGTTACCAATCATGGTCCTGTCGGCATCTGTGATCACACCATCGCCGTTCAGATCCTTGTATTTCAGATCACCGGGTTTGGCGCCACCACCATTGATGGTGCTGATGGGAGAAGAAAGGATATCATTATATGACTGGTAAATACCTTCTACTACGAGACCATAGAAATAACCGGCGGGCATTCCTGTTTCTACCTGGTTGGGGGTAGACTCACTGGATGAGATGACAGGGCGAACCGGACCGGGCAGGTAGGTTACCTTGTTTTTGAAAGTAGTGAGGTTACCGCCTACGGTCAGGTTCAGGTCTTTCATCAGTTTCTGGTTCCAGCTGGCCACAAATTCAAAACCACTGTTGCGGATACTACCACTGTTGGTCATGGTAGGTAAGCTGGTGGTACCATTATTGATAACGATCAGCAGGTCCTGTGTTTTCTTACTGTAATAACCGGCTTCAAAATGCAGTCTCCTGTTCAGGAAATCTCCTTCAAAACCAATATCGGTTGATTTAACCGTTTCCCAGTGCAGGTTGGGATCCCTTTGATAATCGGGTACATAAGCCGGCACCACATTTTCGCCAAATACGGCAGAGGCGCTGGTAGACAGGGTGGGATAAGCCGGATAAGCCCTGCTGGAACCGAAGTTACCCAGCAAACCGGTAGAGAATTTCAGTTTCAGGTAATCCACGGGTTTGATATGCTCCATGAATTTTTCTTTCGAAATTTCCCAGGCAGCACCCACGGCCCAGAAGCCCTGGAATTTCTTGCTGTAATCCGGGTTGATCTGGCTGGAAGCATCCCGGCGGTAACTGGCATTCAGGTAATACTTGTTTTTGAAATTATACAGCAAACGGGCCAGGCCGGATACTGTGGTATATTCATCCTGTGCACCCGGCAGCAGTGATTTGATATCACCAAAACCGGTATTCAGGTACCAGAAACGTTTGTTATTGGGGATGATATTGATACCGGGTGTTTTTTGTGAAACGGTACCGCCGATATAATCATACCGGTGGTAGTAGGTAGTGAAACCACCGGTGAGGGTGATTGCATGCTCCCGGAACCTTTTCTTATACGTAGCAATATAATCCTGCTGGAAATCGCGGGTGTTGATATGCTGTTGCAATACCGCGGTAAGACTGTTCTTGTTCACGATCTGGTTACCGGTGGCGGTAGGATCGTAGAGATCATACAACGGCGTGTATTCGCGGTTGTTGCGGAAAGCCATATCAGCATACCAGGTAGCCCGGAAATTCAGGTCCTTGATGATATTCCAGTCGATATAAGCATTGCCCACGAAACGGAAACGCTCATCGATTTTCTTATCCCAGTAATTTTCGAGCGTTGCCATCGGGTTGGTTTCAGAGTTCTGGATGATCGGCGTGGTGGAATACACATTAAAGTAACCGGAATCCACCCCATACGGATTCTTCGTATAGATCTGTTTGGGGGTGGCAGAAAGGATCGGCAGAGCGATCCGGGCCTGTTCCAGGGCGCCGCTGTTATAGGGCAGCATTTCCCTTGAAGCAATCAGGCCGAAACCGATCTTCACTTTTTTATTCAGTTTGAATTCGTCGTTGATGTTGGCGTTCATACGCTCGTACCGAACGTGTTTTACCAGGCCTTCATCATAGGTATAACCGATACCAAAATGGAAACGGTTTCTTTCAGAACTTCCGTCTACACTGAGGCTGGTATTGGAGAACTGGGCCGTACGGGTAACCGCATCAATCCAGTCGGTATTACCGGTGAAAGCGCCCATGCCGGGAGCCCCGATATTATTGGTGAATTTCAGGTAACCGGAATCGCTGGGATCATCAAACAAACGGTTGCCGGCCTCAAATTTAGCCAGGTTACGGTACTGATCACCGCTGGCCAGTTTGATCTTATCCACCAGTTGTTTCATACCATAACTGGTGCTGAAATTGATAGTGGTTTGACCGGCTTTTGCCTTTTTGGTGGTAATAACAATCGCACCGGAAGCGCCCTTGATACCGAAGATCGCCAGGGAAGAGGCGTCTTTCAGTACGTCCATGCTTTCAATTTCACTGGAGTTCAGGTAATCAATATTATCCGTGAAAATACCATCCACGATGTATACCGGACGGATCGTATTGATACTGATGGTACCGCGTAAGCGGATATCCGGGGCGGCGCCGGGAACGGCAGTGTTCACCACCGATAAACCGGCCACTTTATTCTGTAAGGAAGCCAGCGGGTTGCTGTTGGGCTGAACGGCCAGTTCATCCCCTTTTACTTTGGTGCTGGCACCGGTGAGGTCGCGGCGGCTGGCCGTACCATAACCGATTACCACCACTTCTTCAGATTTTTTATTGGAGGGAACCAGTTTCACGTCCACCACAGAACGGCCGTTCACTTTCACTTCCTGGGTTTCATAGCCGATGCTGCTGATCACCAGGGTGGCGTTCTGGTCTACCGTAATGGTGAAGTTGCCGTTATTATCGGCAAATGTGCCCACCCCGGTACCTTTTTCCACCACAGAGGCGCCGGCGATCGACTCGCCCCTGTCGCCCGTGATATGCCCCGTAACCTTAATTTTCGCATTTTCTTCCTCATCAGAAGATTTTACGATCACGAGGTTGTTTTCCAACTGGCGGTAAACCAGGTTGGTACCGGAAAAAAGTTTGTCAAGCGACTCTTTCAGCGGCAGGTCGGATACTGAAAAATCCACTTTTGTTTTCAGCCCTTTCAGGTCGGAGTTGTACAAAAAGCGGTAGTACCCGTCACTTTCGATCAGTTTAAGTACTTTTTTGATTTCAGTTTGTTTCAGGCTGAGGTTAACATTTTGTCCCATGCCGGGGAATGCCTGCACCTGTAGCGTAGCCGCTAGTACAATAATAATGGCAAGCTTCATAACAAGCAGTGTTTTTAGAAGCGTCCTTGACCAAATACTATGGTCTTTAAGTACACTTTTTTGCATAATTTTGGTTTTGGTGTTAGAAAAATCCAAGCAACTTCCGGTTTTACCCGGGGCTGTTCGGCACTATTTTTCGGGGGATGCGCTCACATCCCCTTTTTTATTTCTTCATGATCCGTATCTCGTTATTCGAAATGGTAAAGCGGAATGCCACCAGGAACTGGAGTTCCTTCAGCGCTTCTTCCACGGTTTCATTCACAAATGAACCGCTGAGGCGGTCGTTTTCGAGTTTATCGCTTTCGATCGAGATTTTAACATTGTACCACCTTTCCATTTTTTTCACCAGGTCGCCAAAACGTTCTTCTTCAAAACTGAGTTTGTTATAAACCCAGGCGGTTTCAACAATATTGCTGTCGGGAAGGTTTTGTTTAAGGGGTTTGATGACAAACTGGTAGGCGTCGGAAGCGGCTTTTACATCCGCCCGGAGGTCGTGGCTGTCTTTGGAATCTTTTTCCAGGGCCACCTCATATTTATTATATACCAGCTTCTCGTGGGGTTTCAGTAATATTTTGGGGGTGCCGGGCTGGCTCTTGTTGATCACTTCGATGGAACCATGGATCAAAGTGGCTTCAATCGTAGGATCAGCCTTATAGGCTTTCACATCAAATGCCGTGCCCAATACCCTGATATCAATACCGGAGGTATGCACAATAAACGGATGGGCCGGATCCCTCACCACATCAAAATATGCTTCTCCATCGAGTTCCACTTCCCGGAAGCTTCCCTTAAAATTACCGGAGTAGGTGAGCTTACTGCCGGAGTTCACCCATACCTGGGAGCCGTCGGGCAATTGCACCTTGGTACGGCTGCCGGGATTCACCTTGATCTCATTTACGGTAACCGGGCTGGCTGTTTCAGAAGCGGTGGATTTGGAAGAGAACAGGGGGTAAACAAAGATTCCCGCAACCAGTATGGCTGCCATAGCCAGGTAGGCTACGAGCTTACGGGTACGTGAGCGCTTTCTTGTATATTCAAAATAATCAATATCAGATGGGGTGCCGGTTACAGATTCTTCAAAATCCGGTACAACTTCCTTGAGCCGGCTGATGTGCATGAGATAGGCGTCTTCGTTCCGGGGGGTATCGGCGCCGGGGCGCACCGGTACTGAATTCCAGAGGTCCTGGAGGTTTTCAAGAGTGGTCTTCCAGGCCTGGTTATCCCGCATCAGTTCCTCCAGCATTTCCCGCTCCTCAGGAGTGGCTTCGCCGGTAATCAGCTTAGCGAGTAATATCCAGTACTTTTCTTCTTTCATGTAGCAATTAGCAATGTAACAATAGATTAACCCACTAATAAGACAATGGTAACATGGATTTACCCCTAAAGCCTGTAATTATTTTTTTTGGGTAAGCAGGGAATGCAGTTCGGGGAACTCGTTTTTGAACTCGCTGTGGGTTTTAATACGGCGGATGGCGATGGCCATCTGGGCCTCGACGGTTTTAACGGAGATTTCAAGCAAACCGGCCACTTCGTTGTAGCGCAGCCCTTCTTCCTTGATCAGTTTAAAGATGGTACGGCATTTCGGAGGCAGTTCATTGATGGCCGTCATGATCTTTTTTACGATCTCGGCTGAAAGCATCAGTTCTTCGGGATTGAAAAAAACACTCTCCAGGGTGGTATGCCATTCCTCGGGAGGCGGGGCCTGCCGCCGGCGTTTAACCGCCAGCTTGTTGAGCGCCGTATTTTTAACCCCGGTAAAAAAATATAACCGCGGATTTTCAATATTGAGCAGGGTATGCCGGCGCTGCCAGATGCTGATGAAAAAATCGGAAACCACTTCTTCGGCATCTTCGTGTGAATGCAGGATGCTGAAAGCAAAGCTGTGCAGGCTTTCATGCATTTCCATGAAAAGTATTTTGTAGGATTTTTCACAGTTATGCAGTGCAATTTCCTCAAGCAGGCTGTTGATATGGATGTTGCTGATCACAATCGTTAGCGTGGCGGGTGAAGTTAGTATTTTTTACTGTTTAAACAACAATCTCCCCACTCCCTTCCGGGCTATCTGCTGGCAATTTACAGATTTTATGTCCCCGCAGTTCCTGATTTTGGTCATGCCTGTTCTTGATAATTTGCCGATTGTTTGCATATGATATACCGGCCCTTCAAAACGGGCCTTCAGCAGTGTAGGGGTTCCCGTAAGTCACTGTTATTCACACCCCTGCAGCAAGGGCTCCTGCAGGGGTGCCTCCCGGAACAGCCCCGGCGCCGGCAGGCGGATTACCGGGTTTGATAGAAGAATACCCGGGGGTCCGGGTAAACAAGCTGCCGGATCAGCAGTGCCCCAGCCGGGTAATTTTAAATAAAAATCCTGATTTTTTAAGTGCAGGAAAAAACGGATAAATGTACCCGCCGGATACATAACTGCAGCCAATGTCTGCAATGGCCCCCTCTCCGGGCCGGGGCATAGTTTTCTGAAACGATTTTGAAAATTATCTTTATACCGATGAAGATAAAAAACCACTTGTTATTGTTCTGGCTTTTATTCTTTCCGCTGGCCGCCACAGCCCAGCATAAGGAATACAATCTGCAGAACTTTACACAGGAGGATGGTCTTCCCAGTAATGAAAGTTATTTTGTTTACCGCGACAGCCGCCACTTCCTCTGGTTTGCCACGGATAACGGTGTGGTGCGTTTTAATGGCAGCCGGATGGACCGGTTTACCCTGCCGGACAATGTGGTTTTTAAAATCAGGGAAGATCATAAAGGCCGGATATGGTTTTTCACCCGTACCGGCAGACTCTCCTATTTTCAAAATGAAAAGATTCATCCCTACGCTTATAATGACAGTATCCAGAAATACTGTCTGCCCCTCCTGATCGGTGATGCCTATGTGGATGACCAGGATAACATTCATATCAACTCACTTCGTTTCTACAATTACTTAATCCAGTCGGACGGCAGGGTAATAAAACAACTCTATGCTCCCTGGATTAACACTGAACACCCGCTCAGGCCGGCCGCCAACCGCATGCGGATAATCGAATCCGGGGATAATAAGTTATTCAGCGTGCTTCTTTTTCTTTCGATGACCCCTTCCGACAGTATTTTCATTTCCCTGGATAAAAACGGCAAGCCCTTCACGTATGCCATCAGCGGTATCACGAAACAGATTTTCGGTCACGGGGCGGTTAGTTTTGACGGGCATACCGTTTATGCCTTTATTGGAAAATCTCTTTTGAAACTTTCGCCGGATGGCAGCTACCAGATTAAAAATTACAACAGCCTGATCAACTCCATCAGCAAGGGCCCCAACCAGACCCTCTGGGTGGGTTTCATGAAGGCCGGCGCCGAACAGCTCGACACCGCTTTTAACCGCCTGTTGCCGCAACCCCTGCTCAGCGACAAGAGTGTCACTTCCATTTGTTATGACAATGAGGGTGGCTGCTGGTTTTCGACACTCGAAAATGGTATTTATTATCTCAAAACCCAGCAGGTAACCCATATCTTCACCGACACCCTTGCCGGCACCAACGTTTTCCGGCTTTGTTACGACCTTGACAGTAACCTGCTCCTCGGCGCCAAAAAAGGCATCTTCCGGTTATCCGGCAACGGGATCAGACCTGTATACAGAAAAAATTTTCTGCAATTGCATGATATGCTGGTAACACCATCCGGTAACATCATGCTGGCAGCCTCTCCCGAAAGAACTCAGTTTAATTTAGGCGATATCATACCCATCAAAAACGATCCCTGCAAATATGTGTACTGCCTGCCGGTACCAAATGAGATCATCCCCTTCAACGATACCCAGTTTCTGGTGGTTAATTACGAGGCCATTGCGTATTATAATACCCGAACAGTGAACGGCAAAAAAGATTTCTTTCCTGTGTATTTCAACAAAATGATACGGGAGCCCGGTCCGTTCTATATGGATCAGCGGCACCGTATCTGGCTCGGCACCATCCGTAATCTTTATTATTTCGACGACCCCCGGAAAGCCGGTAAGGTATTCATGCCGGGAAGCATTTTTCAGAATGGCATTTCGTGTATCCGTCAGTTTTCAAACGGTATTTATTGTTTCGGAATCCGTTTCAACGGTATTGTGCTGATGAAAGACAGCACCCTCCTGACCACCATTTCTGAAAAAAATGGCCTGCTCAGTAATGCGGTAAAATACCTGCTGCCCATGGGCAACGATCTCTGGGCGGCCACCACCAATGGTGTTTCGGTGATCCGTTTTCAATCCTTTTCCCCGGTTCGTTATACTATTGTCAACATTGGTAAAAATCTCGGACTGTACAATATGATCATTTCACAGCTGCTGCCCTACAAAGGCAGCATGCTGGTGGCTTCCAGCAATGGTTTGTTCGAAATCAGTCACCCCGAAGAACTGCTGGCAAGGGATCCGCAGCCCATCCCCTTCTATATCAACTCCGTTAATTTCTATAAAGGCGATACCAGCAATATCAGCAGTATCAGCCTGCCGGCCAATAAAAACCGGATCCTGATCCGGCTCAGTGCCATTTGCTACAACCTGCCCGGTGAACTCAGGTACTACTATCGTTTTTCCAATAAAGATACCAGCTGGAACACTACGGCTTCGCCGGATCTGTTGCTCGAAAACATGAGCCCGGGAAAATATGTAATTGAAATGCGGGCCGCCATACCGGGACTTAACCGTTTCTCTGCTGTAAAAGTATTTACCCTCACCATCGAGAAATACTGGTGGCAGCATACCTGGCTCCTCGTACTGGCCGGCCTGCTGCTTGCGCTGATCATCATTTTATTTCTGCGGTACCGAATCAAAACCATCACCCGGAGGGCCCGGCAGGCTACCGCCCTCAACAGAAAAATGATGGAGCTGGAGCAAACCGCATTGCGTTCGCAGATGAATCCGCATTTTATTTTCAACTGCCTCACCTCCATTCAGCAACTGGTATTAACAGGCAACAAAGCCGAAGCCAATGAATACCTGGTGAAATTTGCCCGGCTGATCCGTAAAACAATGGAGTTTTCCACCCACTCCTTTATCAGTGTGGAAGAGGAAATCAATTACCTGAAAGAGTACATTGTGCTGGAACAGTTACGGATGCCCGGCGCCTTTAGTTTTACCGTAACGGCCGACCCCGCCATCAATGCAGCCGCCACCGAAATTCCCAGTATGATGATTCAGCCGCTTATTGAAAACAGTATCCGGCATGGGATCAAACACCTGCAGAACCGTAAAGGCGTCATCACGCTGGAACTGATACAGGAAGAGAATTTTATTGTTTGCCGGGTAACGGATAACGGAACCGGCCGTGACTATGCCCGCCGCTTACACCAGTATAACCCTTACAGCCAGCATAAAAGTTATGGTATTGATATTATTCAAAAACGCCTCGAAATACTGGCAGGCCCGCTTTACGAGCCGGGCCTGTTCACCATTACCGACAGGAACCCGGATGCCGGGGATACAACCGGCACCTGCTGCACCCTTTATTTGCCTTTCAAAAAAAACCGAAAATGATAAGAGCCGTACATATCGAAGATGAACCCCGTAATGTGGAATTACTCGCCAGTCTCCTGCAAACCTATTGTTACGAGCAGGTTAAGATGACGGGCCATGCCTCCACGGTGGATGAAGCCCTGGTGCTGATAAAGGAACTGCAGCCCCAGCTCATCTATCTTGATATCGAACTGAATAACGGGAATGCTTTTGAGTTACTGGAGAAACTCGGGGAAGCCGGTATTTCGCAGTTCCAGGTAATTTTCATCACGGCCTTTAACGAATATGCGGTGAAGGCATTCCGGTATCATGCACTGGATTATCTGCTGAAACCCATCAGCATTGAGGAATTACGTGAAGCCACGCAGCGGGCTATCCAACGCATAGAGAGCAGCCTCAACAGCGCCCGGCTGATGGAAACCCTGCGGCAACTGAACCTGCAGTTAACCAGTTCAAAAATTGCCTTCCCCACAAACGACGGTGTACTGTTTGTTAACAGCAGGGAAATCATCCGGATTGAAGCCCTGGGCAGTTACAGTGCTGTCTATCTGCAGAATAAACAAAAAATAACCGTAGCCCGGCCGCTCAAGGATATTGAATCCAGCCTGCCCGAATCCGTTTTCTGGCGGGTGCATCATTCCTGGATCATCAACCTGAAATACCTGAAAAAATATTTTCGCGGCAAGAACGGGTATGTGGAAATGGAAGACGGAAGCACCGTAATGGTTTCCATCCGTAAGAAGGGAAAATTCCTTGATCTTTTCTAGAAAGCGCCCGGGCCGGCCAGGCACGTTGATCAGACCGATCCGAGCGGAATCGTCAGGTTCACCCGGCAGCCCTTTCCCGGCATACTTTTCACCTCCATCCTGCCATTGTAGGATTCGATGCGGTTGAGCATATTGGAAAGGCCGATACCATTTCTTTTTTTGGTAAGCCTGAATCCCTTTCCGTCGTCGCTCACCACGATGTCGATCGCTGCTTTTTCCTGTATTACCGAAACAAAGATATTTCTGGCTTCGGCATGCTTGAGGATATTGTTGATCTGTTCCTGTACAATCCGGTAAATATTCAGTTTCAGGTCATCGGGCAGGGCTTTTTTTAACTGATATACAAATTCCGTATTAATACCGCTGTTGGTGCTGGTATCCTCCAGCAGCTTATTCATCAGGGCTTCCAGGTCCACATCCTTTACCGGTGTTACCAGCCGGTGGCTCAGCATACGGATTTCATTGATGGAATTATCCAGCAGTTCCAGCGGGTAACTCAGCGATTGCTTTACATCCGGGTTGTGCACCACGGCCATGCCCAGGTGCAGTTTGGTGCCCACCAGTATCTGGCAAACATTATCATGCAGTTCGAGACCGATATGATTCCGCTCTTTTTCCTGTGCTTTGATGATCGCCCGGGTTATTTTCTTTTGTTCCTGCACCCGCTGATCCAGCATTTTCTGCTGCAGGTTGCGCAGATCTTCTTCGGCCTTTTTCAGATCGCTGATATCGATGATAATGCCTTCGATCACTTCCTGCCCGGTACGGCTGTGAAACAGCAGTGATACGTTTTCGATAATATCCAGCTGATGCCCGTCGCGGTGCCGCAGGCGGGCCCGGTAATTGGAAAGCTGTTTTTCGCGGATTACGGCCCGCAGGAATTGCTCTTTTTCGGCGCCGGTAAAATAAAACAGGTCAATATGTTCGCCGGCCAGTTCTCCCGCATGGGCATAGCCCAGCATAAGGGCAAAAGCATTGTTACAGCTGATGATGCGCCCCCCGGTATCGATTTCAAAAATACCGGCCAGGTTTCTTTCAAAAAGCAAGCGGTATTTTTCCTCGCTCTCCCGAATGGAATCCTCTGCTTTTTTAAGATCGGTTACATCGGTCATACTCCCGGCCAGCCTGATGGGTTTACCCATTTCATTCCGTTCAATCAGGGTGCGGCCGTAAACATAAATCCAGCCGGTATGTTCGGTATAAAAGCGGTATTCATCAATATGGATGCGCCGGTTGGAAGCCATTGCTGCTGCCAGCCCGCTTATAATATGCTCCCTGTCGTCGGGATGCACCCGTTTCAGCCAGTCTTCATGTGTGGGCACGCGGTCGCGAATGGTAAGACCGTAAAACTCCTGGTGCACCTCATTGCCCCAGATCTCCCCGGTTTCCTGGTTCCAGTCCCACAGGGCCACACCAGTGGCTTTGCCAATCACTTCGTAGCGCTCATTGGCCTGCTTGATTTTTTCGAGGGCATCCTGGTTTTCTCGTTCGGTTTGCCGTTGTTTGATGGCGGCTTCAACGGCGGCGGGCAAACGTGTCAGCCGGTCTTTCAGCAGGTAATCATCTGCTCCCAGTTTGATAATGCCGGCGGCAAATTCTTCCGATACGGCCCCGGTAACAAGAATAAACGGTGTAAGCGGGGCTGTATGACGCAGGATGCGCAGGGCTTCAGTACCATCAAACTGGGGAAGATTATTATCCGAAATCACGATAGCGGGCTGGTAGCTCTTTATTGCCGTTTCATAGTCTTCCCGGGTTACCACATGTTTAAATTCATAGGCCGGATTGGCTTTTTGCAGAATGTGCCGCGCTATTTCAGCATCATTCTCATCATCTTCCAGCAGCAAAATTTTGATTGAAGTGTTCATAGCATATCATTTTAAGGGCGGCTGGTTCAGCAACAGCCAGTAAAATCCCAGATGCTGGATGGCCTGGGCAAAGGTTTCAAAGTTTACGGGTTTCACTATATAACTGTTGGCCCCGAGCTCGTAACAGCGGCGGATATCGGGGTCTTCTTTGGAGGAGGTGAGCATCACAACAGGCAGGGTCTTTGTACGCTCATCGCACTTGACCTGTTGCAGCACTTCAATTCCGTTTACTTTGGGCATCTGGATATCAAGTAATACCAGTTTGGGCGAGCAGGCAATATCCCTTGACCCGTTATACCGCCCGGTGGCAAAAATAAATTCCAGTGCCTCCTCTCCATCGGCAACATGGTAGAGATTATTGGCCAGGTTGTGCTTTTTTAATTCCCGTATGGTCAGTTCCGCATCATCCGGGTTATCCTCAACAAGCAAGAGGTCGATAGAATTAGGATTCATACGTTAAGGTTTGTTTTAGGTGCAGGTTATAGTTGCTAAGTCGAATAGGTTAAGTGTTACATTTTGGGTTATATCCGGCAGCGTGGCCGGGCCGGCTCTTTCTCATTTCTCATCCGGTAACGAAAAATAAAAAGTGGCGCCGGCTCCCTGTTTGGCAGTCGTCCATACCCTGCCGCCGTGTTTGGAAATGATCTTATCCACGATGGCCAGTCCCACCCCGGTTCCTTCAAATTCATGCTGACTGTGCAGGCGCTGGAAAACTTTAAACAGCTTATCCTTGTATTTTTCATCAAATCCCACGCCGTTGTCTTTTACATAAAACACCACGGAGCCGCCTTCCCGGTAAGCGCCCACTTCTATGAGCGGAGCGGCTGTTTTACGGGAGTATTTCACGGCATTGGAAAGCAGGTTGATCCACACCTGCCTGATCATATTGATATCCCCTTTTACAGGCGGCAATTCCGCTATCTGCCAGTTGATGGGGTTGCCTTCGTGGCGGCTTTGCAGCTCGTTTACCACTTCCATCACCAGTTGCCCGCTGTTGATCTTATTTTTCAGCAGTTCACTGCGCCCCATCCGGGAGAACAGCAGGAGATCATCAATCAGCTGCCCCATGCGGATGGTATTGTTTTTTATTACATTCACCACCCGCTTTCCTTCTTCGTCCATTTCAGGACCGTATTCATCCTGCAGGATGCTGGCAAATCCGGTAATGCCCCGCAACGGCGCCCGCAGATCATGCGATACAGAATAGGAAAAGGCTTCCAGTTCTTCATTGGAGCGTTTTAATTCCGCCGTACGGCTGGCCACTCTTTCTTCCAGTTCGGCATTCATCCGCTGGAGCACTTCCTGCGCCCTTTTTCTTTCCGTAATATCAATTGAAAGAATAAATATTCCTTCCGGTACGGGCTGTAAACTCAGTTCAAACCAGCCGGTGGTGCCATCCGGGAAGGGAAATTCATTTTCCAGGTGTATGGGTATGCGTTCGGTAAAACAACGCCGGAAAACATTGTATAATTCCGTTTGTTCAACGCCGGGAAATTTTTCCATCAGGGTATGACCCAGGAGTTCTTCCCGCGTGGATTTGGCCTGCCGGGCACAGGCTTCATTTACGTATATATAGCGCCAGTCGAAATCTACAATCTGCACCCCTTCGAGCATATTATCCAATGTACTGCGGAGCCGCTGCTCACTCTGCCGGATTTTTTCTTCCGATTCCTTCCGGGCTGTAACATCCCGGTAATTGGATACGATGGCATTCACCCCTTTTACCTGCAGCAGGTTGGTAAGGGTACCCTCCAGCCAGAAATAATCACCCCGCTGATGTTTGTAGCGTCCTTCAAAATGAACAGGAATACCCGGTTGCCGGAAAGATTCGGCCACACTTTTTTCTATCCCCTTAAAATCTTCGGGGTGCATAAGATCTGCCAGGTTCACTTCGGGGGCATAGCCGGTGATACGCTCGGAGGAGGGACTGCGGTAGATGATATTCATATGTTCATCCAGCAGGGCAATGCCTTCGGCACTGTTTTCGATGAGGGAGCGGAAGCGTTCTTCACTGGCAATCAGTTTTTCTTCTGCTTCTTTCTGTTCGGTAACATCATTGCAGAGGATCAGCCGGGCCCTGTTGCTTCCAAAAAACACTTCGTGTGCAAATACCTGCACCTGTATCGGGGTGCCGTCTTTCCGCAGATGCGTCCAGACGCCGCGGTTAAAATTCCAGTGTTCACCATCTGCGTGGCGGTGCATGGACAGGAAGGCGGCCCTGTCTGCCTCCGGACGTATATCCGTTGCCGTCATTTTCAAAAACTCTTCCCGGCTGTATCCGTATACTTCCAGGGCCCTGTCATTTACATCCAGGAAAGCATAGTCAGTGGCATCAATGATCCACATGGGCATCGGGTTATTGGCAAAGAGATACCGGTAGCGTTCTTCACTCCGCCGGATATCTTCGGTACGCTGGGCCACCCGGTTTTCCAGCTCCTGGTTAAAGGCAGTAAGGGCCTCTTCCGTTGCTTTCTGTTGGGTGATATCGGTAAAAGCGCTGATATAACAGTTGCGGCCGTTGATATTCAGCACATCGGTATTGCAGGATATCCAGCGCTCTTCCCGGCTGTGGTGAATCATCTTCATTTCCATATTGCGCAGTTGCTTGTCTCTGCGCAGCTGGCTCATGATCTCATCCCTTCTTACCGAATCGGGCAGCAGTTTAAGTTCCCGGGTGCTTTTGCCGATAATCTCATGGCGGCTGTAACCGATAAAGCCGGCAAACGCATCATTCACATCCAGGTATTCACCGGTATCCAGGTCGCCGATCAGTTTCATCACGGGGCTTTTATAAAACAGGGTGGCAAATATTTTCCGGTTTTCCAGGCTCTCCGCTTCGGCACGTTGCCGGATCCGGATATTGTGGCGGATGGCAAAGAAAATAATGGTGAGCAACAGGAACACGGCACCCAGGAAAAAAAGGAAAGTATGGTTGAAGGAACGGATACTGCTTTCATTCTCCCGCTGCCCGTTGTAGAGCACTTCCCGTTCTTCGGATTCCACAGCCCGCACCAGCGCAGCAATCTGATCCATGTAAATTTTATCACTGCGGGTACTGTTTACCAGGTTTGAGCTGCCAGGGCCCTGCTGCCGGCGCATTATGGCTTCTGCCAGCACCAGGCTGCAGTGTTTGCCGATAAGCACTTCCAGGGAATCCAGGCGGGCCTGCTGCTGCCGACTTTGCCCGGGGATCTGTTTTAAATCCCGTACATAGGACAGTGATTGCTGCCGCATGCTGTCGTAGTTCATCCGGTAAACACTGTCGCCGGTAAGCAGGTACCCCTGGCTGTTATCTTCAATATCCTTTGCCAGGGTGAATGCTTCCTCCACATGCCGCAAAATATGATTGGCCTGTGCAATGCGCTGATTACTGCCGATACGTTTATTACTGTAATACATCGAAAGACCGCTGATCATCGCAATCAGCAGGGTGGCGGCGGTAAGGGCTGTATAGAGATTGCGCTCAAAGCTTACTGTTTCCTTCAGCATCGGCTGCAGGTAGTACGAAGCAAAGCAAAGCAGGATGAAAGCCAGCCCGGCGGGAACCGACATCCGCACGTGGCCCGGTACATCAGCGATGAGGTTGAAACCGATGATCACACAGAAAGAAAGGAAAGAGATGGCCGGCAGGCTGATATGCTGGAAATCAAGAAGTTTCCGGTTATTAAAGGCCAGTAAACCCGTACCAAAAAGTATAAAATTGATGGCCGCAATGGTCGACATGCGCTCCGGAAACTCCGAACCCGGGTGATTATTTAAACCCAAAAGACCAATGAAGAAATGATCGAGATCCGGTTCGCCAGGGAAAAAGTACTCCTTCAAACTCATCAGGGCCAGCAGAATCAGGGCAGCACCTGCTATTTTACGGGAAAGAAACTGAACACGGGCACTTAATGGTAACTGTTGGAGTAACAGGGCCGTACCCGCGATAACAATACCCAGTCCCGAGTTAAACCTGGCGGGAACGGTACCCGGTAGAAAACTAACCAGCAAAGGGATGTGCAGCACCCACCCCAGCAGGACGAGTACGCCCATTAATATGGCCAGCAGGGTTGCAGCCAAAGGCAGTATCAGTAAATTTCTTCTTATCATGCAGCTAGCCCATCTCAGGATGGCATCAACTGATTATGGTACCATTTTGTTAGTTGTTTTTCCGTTTTTCACATTAAAAATAATTAAAATTTCTAAATATTAGCTAATAGCCTAAAGTGTTATCCACTTAAAGTTAATATTTTTCATCCAGGTTACCAATACTCATTATTTGAACGGGGAATCTGCTATTTAATTTGAAATAAGGCCGGTTTTTTTTCTCTAATCAGGTGAGCATCACCACTATATGACAATTTGGCCCCCTTTTCCGATTGCGATTCGTTGTTGTGCAGGTATGTGCTTTTGCTGGCCTACGCGGTTTCAGCCTGCGTAGCACGAAACAAATTCCCCTTTAGGGCAGAACACCCGGACGTTGACCGGTCTGGCTTTCAAATGCCCCCTTCCCCTTCCGGGTTCACTATCCGGGCGGCAAAATTTCGTATCTTGACTATGAAGCCGCCTCTTATAACAAGTAACCTCAATCCGCGTATAATGCTAACGGAAATCTTTGCCGATAAAACCCTGAAACCCAAACAGAAAGTACTTCAGCTGGGCAACCAACTGCTCCAAAAAAGGCTCTCTGTTGATGAACTGGTTGCCTTTGCAGCCCTCGCAAAAGACCCTGTTAAAGCCAGCTGCATCGAAGCGCTGGAAATTGCCACAGCGCAGGAGCCGGCCCTGCTAAAAAAGAGGGCCTTTCTGTTTGTAACGGAACAGCTCAGGGCCAACGCTCCCCGGGTGAAATGGGAATCGGCCAGCGTAATTGCCAATACGGCCCGGCTTTTCCCATCCGAACTGGATACGGCCATCAAAGAATTGCTTATTAATTCGGAGCACAGCGGCACGGTGGTGCGTTGGAGTGCTGCAAAGGCACTGGCAGCGATGCTCTCCCTGCATACGCCCCATAAAAAGGACCTGCTACCGGCCCTGGAATCCATCCTGGCCCGTGAAGAAGACAATGCGATCCGCAAAATCTACCAGGCTGCCATCAAAAAAGAGAAAGGAAAATCATAAAACCCAGGACTTCCCTTTCCTCCGAAAAAAAACTTCTTGTCGAAAGAAAATTCCTCCCCCCATTTCAGCTAATCATCCTTATTTGCATTAATTCCTGCCCATGCAAATAATCAAGTTATCGGTGGTATTCCACAGGGAACAGCGCCGTATCCTGCTCGCTTGTGATTTCAATATCCCCCTCAATAACCGGATTCGGCGGATGCGGGAAGCCTATTGGAGTAAGACGCTCAATGCCTGGCATATCCCCTGTACCCGTGAGGCACTTACGGAGCTGGCCACTCACACACTTCATTATGCAGAACTGGATACAAGTCTGCTCAAAGAACAATTATCCCGGCAAGATCAGCCCACCCGCATAACTGCATTGCCGGCAGGGGCAAAACCAATTATAGTATCGAACTTCTTGCCTTCAGAAGAGCCGGTAAGAAACTTTTTTCGCCCGGATCTTATCAGCCGGGAGAATCAGCAGGCCTTTATAGCTTACCAGACACAGTTGCAGCTGAAGGCTTACAGTATGAACACCATAAAAACCTATAAAAATGAATTCGGGGCCTTTTTACAAACCCTGAAACAACGCTCTGCCGCCACCCTGAACCGCGAGGAATTGAAAAGATATTTCCTCTATTGCGTTGTGCAATTGAAACTGAGTGAGAATACCATGCACAGCCGGCTGAATGCGCTCAAATTTTATTACGAGCAGGTGCTGGGCCAGGAGAAATTTTTCTTTGACATCCCCCGTCCGAAAAAACAGTTGCAGTTACCGAAGGTGCTGGGAGAGCGGGAGATAGCCCGCTTATTCAATGCCATTGAAAATAAAAAGCACAAAGCGATTCTGTTTGCGGCCTACAGTGCGGGGCTGCGGGTGAGTGAAGTGGTAAACCTGAAACAGCGTGATATTGACACCGACAGAATGCAGATACTGATACAAAATGCCAAGGGGAAAAAAGATCGTTATGTAATGCTGAGCCCTGTTTTATTGGATGTTTTGAGGGCCTATATCCGGGATTGCCGGCCCCGTCCGAAGGAATATATTTTTGAAAGCGCCAATCCCGGTGAGCCCTACAGTGACAGAAGTGCCCAGCGGATCTTTCAGCTGGCGCGGGTGAAGGCAGGTATTAAAAAAGAGGTGAGTTTTCATAGTTTGCGGCATAGTTTTGCCACGCACCTGGTGGAAAAGGGTATTGATATCCGTTTCATCAAGGATTTGCTGGGGCATTTCAGTATCAAAACCACCACCCGTTATCTCCATGTGAAGCGGGAAAACCTGGTAAATATTCTCAGTCCGCTCGATGATATCTGGAATAAAGGGGATCTTGAGATTTAGCAACCTGCAAAAGGGAGCTGGCTAAAAATTTCCGGTAAGCTAATTCAAACTGCCCTCTCACATCAGATATTCCCTACAGCCTTCATCCGTGCAACCGAATTTCTGATTCACCTTCTCACCCATTCGACTGGGCAGCCATATTTACCAGCCTCTTCTACCCTCCAATTGTCGTTTGCATTGTCGCCACCGACAATCCACATTTTCCGAAACACTTATCATTGATTTTCAGTGCTAAAATATTTTTTGGTTTTTGCATTGATGTCGGCTAATTTAGTGTTGTGCGTCACCAATAAATAGCGCTTTATGACAAAAAATTTTTTTTTTCTTTTTCTCCTTCTGTATTCAGCAATAATAGCACAAGCACAATATTCTGATTCACTAAGAAAACAATTAATAAAGGATTGGGAGCGCTCAAAGCTATACACACTTGATTACTTGAAAGTAATGCCCAGTATGAATTATTCTTTTCGGCCTCAGGATAGCATTAGAACTTTTGCTCAACAAATGATTCATTTATCACAAGCAACAGTAAGTTTAGTAAATGCAGGGACAAATTCTCAGATCCCGCCTGAAATAAATCGTCAAAACTTAGAAACTGAACTTTCCGCATTATCAAAAGATTCAGTTACCTACTTTGTAACTTTAAGTTATAATTATGCAATTACAGCTATAGCTAACTTTGATTTTTCAAAAAGCTTTGAATATGTAAAGCGAGGAAAATTTAATGAAACCAGGCTAGCATGGATTTTTAAAGCATTTGAACATCAAGCTCACCATAGAGGTCAAACAACAATTTATATTCGAACATTAGGTATAAAGCCTCCTAATGAGAGGCTATTTGATAACATGTACGATTGATTTTTTGGCGAACGCACAACAGTGCATTGAGCGCCAATTGGGGCCTGACAACCAATTCTGGGTAGTTGTGCGCTAATCTTCTTCATCCTGGGCTGACAACTCCGCATCAAAATTTGTCTTACTTTTAGTTTCACAATCAGGCAGGGCATCCGTGGGTGGTCGGACCTAGCTCCAAATACCCCAACTGCGCCAATGCTCCGCCGTTAGCAGCAAGG